>NZ_PVTP01000008.1 GCF_003003285.1 Yoonia maritima
CTCGTGCGCGTCGATCTGCGGTCATCAGATGCGCGGCAGCACCGTAGTAGCCGTCATGCTTCGGCATACTTTCATCGCTGAAATGATTGCGCTTAAGCTCACGGAATATCGTCGACCTGCAGCGCTTCAAAACACACGCCATCTCGTCGACAGGGACTTTAGCGTGTCTCCAACGTTCTATTCTGCGTCGTTCTGTGATACTCAACTGCGTATAAGTCGTTCCCATGTCGATTCCTCTCGTCAGATAACATACTGTTTTCTAACAAGAGTCGCAGTTGAAGGTAGCGCGCACCAGGCTACACAGAAAAATCGCATAATGATAGTTATGTAATAATATCTTACAAACCTGTTTCCGTAAATGGTTTCTCCGCGCTTGGGTATATTCCCTGAGCGCGGAGAGCGTGGTTAGGGATTAGAACGTTACTTGAACGCCCAGTCCGATTTCGCGTGGCTGTACCATCGTTGCTTCATAAGCTGCGAGCGCACGGCCGTAGCGCATGCTAGTAACCGCATCTTCGCCGAAGACGTTGTTCACGTAGCCGTATAGCTCGACGTTGTCGCGCGGTGTGTAGACGATCCGCGTATCGGCGACTGTATAGGCCTCGATCTCGCTCGCTTCGGTGTTTTCGTCATCCGAATAGTAGGAACCGGTGTAACGCAGGTTGCCGCTTAGCATGATGTCTTCATGGACCTGCCAATCAGCACTCAGAGCAAATGTATGGCTCGGTGCGCTTCCGAAGCTGTTACCGCTGTAATCGCCCTGTGCGCTGGTAAATTCGTCGGTTTCTGTTTCCAGAAGACCAAGGTTACCTCTAATTGACAACACATCGCTTGGTTCAAAATCAAAGCCAAGCTCTAGCCCGTAGGAATGGGCTTCTTCAGCGTTGACAGTGACCGCTTCAAAGACCCCGTCCACCGCTTCTGACGTCACATAGCGCTGCATATCGTCAAATTCGGTGTAGAAGAGGTTGGCAGTCAGACCGAGCCGATTGTCGAGCACCTTCGTACGCGCGAAGATCTCGTAATCAACCGAGGTTTCTTCGTCAAATTCGACCCATTGTTGCGAAGATAGTCCGAGCGTAACACCACCGGGGTTGTAACCTTTTGACACCATCGCACCGACGGTCGTGCTGTCATTCACGTCATATGCAACCGTGAGCTTAGGTAGCCAAGCCTCGAAGGTTTTGTCATAGTCCACATCTTCGGCCGCATAAGGGCTTGATCCCATCCGTTGTACCCGGTCGTTCTGGTACCGAAGTGATCCACCGAGATACAACCGATCGGTCAGACGATAGTTGACCTCTGCAAATATACCGACACTATCCTTTTCATCGTCAAATAGGGACAATTCCGTGCTTGTCCGAGTCGGAAGGTTAAGAGTTTCGTCGCTTGTTGTGTGCGATGCGAATACCCCGACAACACCGCTGAATGTTTCCGTCTCATCCCCTAAGGCAAGGCGAGTTTCGTTCGAAACGTTGTTTTGATCGATCTCGGCACTGCCTCTAGCTTCTGGCGAAGTTGTCCGCGTTGTTTGCATCGCTGAATACTGTAGCTGGTTCGTCAATGTGACGCCGCTATCAAATTCATAGCTTAGATCATGAACAGCAGTATCTGTGATCTGACCCCAGCTTGGGTTGCCAGTGACGATGCTCTCATAGTCGGAATAATCTTCGGTTGCTGCTTCCCACGTCGGACGGTTGCTGTCGGAATGAGAATACGTGAATTGCGTGCTAAGCTGCTGCAATTGGGAAGGTTCCCACAAAAGCTTAACCCGTGCGGTTGTAGACCTGTGATCCTGATCAGTATCGCCCATCGAGAACGCTGGATTTGTGTAGTCGATGAAATTCTCTCGCTGGGTGTGGTCCAATGTGAACCGTGCCGCAACATCCGGCGCAATCTGGCCAGACGCCATAAGCGCGGCACTGCGCCGTCCACCGCTACCGGCCTCAAGCTTTACCGCGCCTTCGTGTGTGAATGACGGATCAGCCGTTTCGATAACCAGCGCACCCGCGATGCTGTTTGCACCCTGACTGACGGTTTGCGGCCCACGGAAAAGCTCGACGCGTTCAACGTCCCAAAGTGAGGTCGTCGCATAGACCAGTTCATTATAGCTCAGGTAATGACCATCAACGTTCACAGCCAGACGCGGTGCGGTGCCACCAAAGAACGCGGTCGCACCCGAGTTCGGGCCTTCGCCATCTTGGCCGCGCACTGTAGGCGTCCCGCCCTGTCCACCTTCGGCAGGAAGCGTCACGTTAGCCAAACCACGGACCACATCGCTGACAGAGTCGGCACCTTTAAGTGCGTCGATTTCGTCCTCTTCAACAGCTGTGACCGAGGAAGCAGTACGCTGCTGACTGCGTGTCATCGTATCGCCGGTGATGTAGATGGTTCCTAGTGAATAGGCCTCTTCGGGGCCGTCTTGCGCTAGCACTGATAAAGGTGAGATTGCGCAAATCGCTACAATACTTACACCGCCGAGCAATCGCGCGGTTCGCTTCTGTTCCATTCGTTACCCCTTGCAATGGTCTGGCTGGCTTTGAATGGCTGGCAATGTTTGTGAAATACCTGCGTGCGTACACGCTATTCGTTGTTTGGCCACGGTATCTCCGAAGTTCAAGAGGCAACATAATAATTGATAAAAATAGTCGGAATGTGACCATTTTCACACCACACTCTCAAGTTGCGGCTGGGAATTATTAATTACCTGACTGTTATAGTAAATTATATCTTGAAGGCCCCCGGACACTCTGGCATTGTTCAACTAGGCAGCGATGCCCCACACGGGGCCATTCTCATTGCGTCGCTATGGCGCGCGTAGAGTGAAGTAGCAAACCCACACATAAATTCGCAGCCGAAGGCGCATTGCGCGATCGGCATTTCCGTGAACAGGGCGCGCAATGCATGCACTCACCTATGAAATTGCGCGCAATACTGAGGCAGTTACATGACTTTGCCATTCCAAAATGCGCGTTCGACTGAAGGGACGCCAGCCATTCCAGATCAGCCATTCGCGTTTCGCAATAGTGACGGTGTGATTTGCGCCGCCGGGCCTGCGCAGCCAATTGCCCGCGGCGATGATCAAACCCTTAGCGACCGCGTTGGGTCTTTCTTTAATGGCGCAGATGACGGTGCTTTGTTGGGTGGCGCGCTGCCCTTTCATAAGTCCGAATTCGACTATCTATGGCAGGTAGATCACGCCGATAAACGTTGGCCAGGGGATCAACCAAAAGCAAATATTCAGGCGCTGCCCGCGACAGTATCCCGCCCACGTTCCCAGCCCTCACCTCAGACCTATATGCAAAGCGTTTCTCAAGCGCTTGATATTATGCGGGCTGAAGAACAGCTACCGCAGGGGTTGAACAAAGTTGTCTTGGCCCGCACTTTGATGTTGGAACAGGCGCATGATTTCGGAATCGCTGATGTCTTGGCCAAGCTGTCCGAAGACCCGTCTGTCACCGCGTTTCAAGTCGCCTTGCCAAACGCAGCGAATGATACAGCGCCGCGCCACCTTGTTGGGGCAACGCCAGAACTGCTGATCCGCAAAAACGGCACCGCAATTCTGTCACATCCGTTGGCTGGTTCGGCGCGTCGCCAAGATGATCCGGCGGCTGATGCCGCTGCTGCGGAAGGTCTAAAAAACTCGGTCAAAGACCAACGTGAACATGCGTTGGTCGTTGAATATATCCTTGATACGCTGGGGCCTTATTGCGTTGAATTGGGTGCGCCTGATGGGACCACGCTAACCACGACACGTTCGATGTGGCACCTTGGCACAATGATCAAAGGCGTCTTGAAAGACCCCGATACTCCGGCGGTCGTTTTGACATCAAAGCTGCACCCAACGCCTGCTGTTTGCGGGATGCCTTGCCAACGCGCGGCCAATCTTATTCGCGAGCTTGAACCTGTGCCCCGCGATTTTTATGCGGGTGCTGTGGGCTGGTGTGATCGATATGGTGATGGCGCATGGTATCTGGCGATCCGTTGCGCTGAATTATGCGGTACACAAGCGCGGCTATATGCCGGCGCAGGAATTGTACTGGGTTCTGAACCGCAGCTAGAGGCGGCTGAAACCGGCGCTAAATTTGGAGCGCTCCTCGCTGCGCTTGGCTTGCCGCGTGACGCCGCATTGCATGACCTTAACTAACCCCAAGGATAAACCACCCAATGGCACTTCCCGGAATTCCGTCCTATCCATTACCAACACAGGACGCTTTGCCAACTGCACGCGCACCATGGACATTCGCGCCCGACCGCGCTGCGCTGTTGATCCATGACATGCAGCGTTATTTCTGCGCCCCTTTTCCACAGGACGCAGCACCCCTGCCCGACATCATCCGCAATATTGCGGCACTGGCCAGCGCTGCGCGGGCCAACAACATTCCGGTGTTTTACACCGCGCAAGAGGGCAACCAACTGCGCGCTGATCGCGGTTTGCAGGCGGACCTTTGGGGGCCGGGCATGTCGACACGCGACGAACATCAGCAGATCGTGCCGGAACTGACCCCGGCGAACGAAGACATCGTTCTGGTCAAACATCGCTACAGTGCGTTTCAGCGGTCGAACCTTGAAACGCTGATGCGCGCGCGCGGTCGTGACCAACTGCTGATCACTGGGATTTACGCCCACATCGGCTGTCTCGCGACCGCAGCCGAGGCATTTCAACGCGATATCCAACCGATTGCGATTGCAGATGCCCAAGCAGATTTTGACGAACCACGTCATGAAATGGCAATGAACTGGGTGGCGGGTTGCTGTGGCGGCGTGGTTTCAACCCAAGATGTGCTGGCCAACATGCCAAAGGTCGCCGCATGCGCCTAACCGGATTTGAAGGACGCAGCGCTTTGGTCACAGGCGCTGCGGGTGGCATTGGGCTTAAGGCCGTTGCGCTACTGCAAGCCGCAGGCGCAAAGGTCGTCGCCACCGATACCGAAGCCGCAATCAACGCAGTACCCGTAGATCAACGCGCGCTGGCGGTCGATTGGCTACCCTGCGATCTGCGCGACGCGCAGGCCGTTGCCCAAATGGTTGCCCAAGCCGAAGCGGCCGTTGGTCCGATTAGCCTTGGCCTGCATACCGCAGGTGTCTTGGGTATGGGGCCTTTGCTGGAAACCAGCACAGAGGAATGGCAACGCGTCCAAGACATCAACCTGAATGGCAGTTTTCATGTCATGCAGAATTTAGGCAAACGTCTGATCACGCAATCCAACGCCGCCTTGGTGGTGGTCAGTTCCAACGCCGCAGGCATTCCCCGCATGAACATGGGGGCCTATTGCGCGTCAAAGGCGGCGCTGACCATGTTAACACGATGCCTTGGGCTTGAACTGGCAGAACACGGCGTGCGCTGTAACGTGATTGCACCCGGTTCAACGCTGACCCCAATGCAAACGGGCATGTGGCAAGACGACGAAGGCCCCAAGCGGGTGTTGGCAGGTGATCTGGAGAACTATCGCACTGGTATTCCGCTGGGCAAACTGGCCACCCCTGATGATATTGCTAGGGCCGCGATGTTCCTGTTGTCCGAGGAAGCAGGCCATATCACAATGGCTGATCTATATATCGACGGCGGGGCAACGTTGCGCGCTTAGGCGGGCAATGCGACTGCCGTTAACACCCCTGCCCTGCATGGGATTAGCAATGGTTTGATCATGCGGCCCGCTGGCCAATCTGGCGCAAGGTCGCATGTCAGCCGCAGATGCGGTGCGCCTTTCGGATCCGCGCACAGCTCTGCCGCGTCAAAATCAAAACGGCGGTTGATCAATGGGCTAAGCGCCTTAAACAGGCTTTCCTTGGCCGAAAATATCAGCGCGACCCACAAAGGATCAGCGCCAAACGTGACGCGTTCGCGCTGGGTCAATGCGACCGGAGCAATCTCTTGGGCGATTTGGGTGGTTAAATGCTGTTCGATATCGACGCCAAGACCACACCAATTGGCGGCATCCCCAACCATTGCGACTGAACGGTCCGCGCAATGGCTGATAGAACCGCGCAGCCCTTTGGGCCAATCCGGCGCACCATCTGGCCCACGCCCAGCAAAGCACGGCAATCCGGTCAGACCTTTGCCTGCCGCCGCCGCTGCCAAACGCCCAGCATCGTGCTGCGCGGCGCGGCGCTGGCGCCCGCCCCCCGATTGTGGGGCGGACGTATAGTCAGCTGATCGCATCTCGATCCGGCACGCGGGCAAAGCCACACGCAACTGATCAAGACCGACCTGCCAATCATTCTGCGCTGACTGCGCCTTAGCCATTCTTCCGCGCGTCGATCAACGCGGACCACGCATTCAGCGTTGGGTCTTTGGCAAGGTCTTCAAAGCTAACGGTGATGCCCCGTTCTTTTAGCTCTGCCGCCAATTTCATAACGCGCAATGAATCCAGCCCGTAATAAATCAGGCTTTCCGCCGGATCGATGGGGCCTTCGTCTTCGATCAGCTTTGATACCCGCGATTCCAACCAATCGAAATCAGTCGCCTCAGTCGTTGTTACAGTCACGTTCGTGTCCTTCGTCATTGAGTTTCTAGAATTGTGTCGCGCAAAACGCGTTTGTTGATCTTGCCAACAGCCGTCAAAGGCATTGTTTCAACAAAGATAAAGCGGTCGGGAAGTTTGTATTCCGCAACGCCCAACCCCATCAGATGGCGGCGTAATTCAACCGGGCGCAACGGATTGCGGGTCACCAAAACCGCGCAACCACGTTCGCCAAGCCGGGCGTCAGGCTGGGCAACCAAAGCCGCCTCAAGCACCTCTGGATGGCGTAGCAGCAGACCTTCGACCTCTTCTGCGGCGATCTTTTCGCCACCACGGTTGATCTGGTCCTTTACCCGGCCAACCACACGCAAATACCCGTCCGCATCACGCTGCACGAGGTCACCACTGAAATAGAACCCTTCGGCATCAAAAGCGGATTTGTTATGTTCGGGGCTCCGGAAATAACCACGGAACGTATATGGCCCGCGCACCCACAACTGGCCGGGTTCACCAACCGCGCAATCATAGCCGTCAGCGTTGCGCACGCGCACTTCGTCATGTTCCGAAATCGGGCAGCCCTGCGTGGTAAAGATGCGTTCCTCGGGGTCATCAAAGCGGGTGTAGTTCACCAGCCCCTCGGCCATGCCAAAGACCTGCTGCAACTGACATCCCAACAATTCCGGCACCTGACGCGCCAGAGCTTCGGCAAAGCTCGCACCGCCAACCTGAAGCAACTCTAGACTGGCTGGCGGTGTCTTGCCTTCGCGCACGGCCTCTAGCCAAAGACCAACCGCAGATGGCACCAATGCCGCCACCGTAACGCCATGCTGTTCCATGATATCAAAACACAGGCTTGGGTCTGGGTTATCGGCCATCACAACCGTACCACCCGCAAAAAACACACCAAGCGCACCCGGCGAGCTCATCACATAGTTATGCGGCGCTGGAAGCGCGCACAGGAACCGGGTTTGCGGGGTCAACGCGCATATTTCGGCACTGGCACGCACGGAATAATCATAGTCGTTATGCGTGCGCGGGATTAGCTTTGGCGTGCCGGTACTGCCCCCCGAAAGCTGGTAAAACGCAACGCTACCAGGATCGAGTTCGGGCAATTCGGCGGTTTCAGCGACTTCGGGCGCCATCCATTGCTGTAAATCAGCCCTCGGATCGGCATCACCAAGATAAAGACACAGCTTCAGCCCCTTTGAAATCTCGCGCAGTTCCGTTTCAAAGGCATCATCCTTGAACAAGGCATGACCCCGCGACCCGATGAACAATGTCGGCTGTAGCTGTTCCACATAGGACCGCAACTCGAGCGCCCGGTGATTAAACAGCGCATTCACAGGCATGATGCCCGCCTTCAATAGCGCAAAGAACGTGATGTAAAATTCCGCGCAGTTCGGCAATTGAACCACAGCGCGCTCACCGGGCTGCAGACCTTCCGCCAACAACCGAACAGCAAGAGCTGAAGACATGTGATCAAGATCGGCATAGCTGATCGCCCGCGCACCGCACTGGATCGCGCTGGCGCCGGGGCGGGCCTGGACCTGATAGTGCAACCCATGCGTTAGCGGCTTGTCGATCCAATATCCTTTTTGCCGATAAAGTTCCGCCAGATTTTCTGGCCAAGGGGTGAAATCAGTCATCGCGTATCCGGTTCTTTTCGAAGCAGCCTGTACCCGCCCCGATATTTATCTTCGTCCAAATCCAACGCGTCAGCCGGCCGTTTTTCTAGAACCGACAACAATTTCAACATTTTACCGGCAATTTGTAAGGCGTGCGGATTCCACAGGTTGACGTGCTCTAATACTTGAGTATTTATGTCTGGAATTGTCAACGGGTGATTGCAGATGTACGAACTAACCGCGATGCAGGCCGCCTGCTGGGTCAATGGACACGCCAAAGGCGAGGACGAAAAAAGCCCCTCGGCCCATCTATATGTCGAACTGGACAGCACCGATAATCAGCCCGCCTTGGACCCCGATCGGCTGTCTGTTGCGGTTTCTGCACTGATCGCCCGGCACCCGCAGCTGCGACTTGCGGTCGATGCCCAAGGGCAGCCCAGCATCGCCGAACCATCTGCATTGCACCGCTTGCACTTCAACAATCTGCACGGGCTTGATCCTTTGGGATGCGACGCCGCCCTTGCCCGCATCCGCGATGAAAAAACACATCAGCGGCTTGCCTTGGCAAACGGCGAAGCATGCGAATTCACGCTGACCCAATTGCCCGAAGGGCGCCATCGGCTGCATATCGATATCGATATGGTCGCCGCCGATCCGTCGTGTTTTCCCTATCTGATGGCCGAACTCGCGCAGCTGTACGAGGCCGGGCCAGACGCCCTGCCCGATGATGCTGGTGATTTTGCGGCCTACCTGCAGGCGCGGCGCAATGACCCTGCGCGCACCGAAAAAGACGCCGCCGCGCGTGATTTCTGGAAGGTCAAAATTCCGAAGCTACCGCAAGAACCCAATCTTCCCGCCCCCACAGTTTCACCACGTGACCGTGGCACCAACACGACCCGGCTTGCAGCCACGCTTAGCCCCGAGCAATCCGCCGATTTCGTGACCTTGGCCCGCGCGTTGCGGGTGACACCATCGGCGCTGGCGCTTGCTGTATTCAGCCAAGAACTCGCCAAAGCCTGCGCGCAACCCGCGCTGCGATTGACCGTTCCAATGTTCCACCGCGCCGACTGCGCCACGACAGTTGGTGATTTCGCCGATTTCACCTTGCTGGGGGTCAAAGATACAGGCGCGGATCTGGGGGTTCTGGCGCGTACTGTGCAAACTGACCTGATCCAAGCCGTGACACACGCCGCCCGCCCCGGCCCGCAGTTGATGCGCGATCTCGCGCGTCATTTAGGCAATGTGCCGAATGCACCCGTTGTGTTCACCGCTGGCTTTGACCACGAACTTGGTTCGATCCTGCCCGAAAATGCCGCCAAAACGCTTGGCGATCTTGTCTGGAGCGTTTCACAAGGCCCCGGCGTGGCCCTAGACGCACAGATCGCAAAGCTGGGCGATCAGATCCTGATCAACTGGGATATCCGGTTGGATCTTGTTGACCAAGAATGGATCGAACAGCTGTTCAACGGCTTTGTTGCACGGCTTCGCACATTGCTGGCAGAAAACGAAACGGCCGCAAACAGTCAGCCACTGTCGCAATTGCAGCGCGCCTATATCATGGGCCGCGACAAGGCGCTTCCGCTCGGTGGTGTCGCCATGCAAGAGGTCCGTTTGTTCCGCGGCACACTTGATGTGCCACAGCTACGGACCCGGCTTGATACGCTTTGCGCGGCCTATCCCGCACTGCGCGCCCGCGTGAACGCAACCGATCTGCGGCTAACGTATTTGCCGCAAGTACAGTCACCCATTGAGGTGCGCGATCTTAGCGCCGATCAAACCGCAGCAGCACAGCTTGACGCGTTTTGGGATAAATTCGCGCAAACCCCCTGCCCGCTTGATGGCGCGTTGTGGCAGGTATGTGCGGTCCAGATGCCCGAAGGCGAACAAGATGCCGTCGCCGTCAAATTCGACGCAATCGCGCTGGACGGCCCCGCAATCGCGCAAATCTGCACAGAGATGTTCGGGCACGAACCACTCGTACCACAGAACCCATCAAAGACACCTGCAGCGCCCGCGCCCCAACAACGGGCCGACGCCGCCTATTGGGCCAAGGCGCTGCAATCCGTCGAAACCGCGCCGCGCCTGCCTTGGCGCACGCCGCTGCATCAGATCGAAACCTCGCGCTATCGCCGTAGCACCCGCCAGATCGACCCTACCCAAAAACGCCAACTGCGTCGCGCTGGGGCAAAGGATAAGCTGTTTTTGAATAGCTTGCTTAGCTTTGTGGTGCTGGACGTCTTGGCGCGTTTCACCCCAGACATGCGGCTTTGCGTTGGTTTGCCAACCGCGCCCGCGCTTGAACAAACGGGGCTAGGCAATCGGTCATCCTTTATTGCCGTGGACCATGACGCGCGCATTGGCACGCCTCTTGAACGGGCCGCTGCGCTTCAAACCCAAACGATGGAAGGGCTGTCGCATATGGGGTTCGCTGGCGTCGATATCGCGCGCCACCTGCTGTCGCAAACCCAAGAACCGCTTGCCTTGCCCGTTGTCTTAACCAACGGGCTGAACTGGGTAACGCCAAATGGCCAGATGCAAGAGGTCGCCGGGCAAACGCAAACGCCGCAAGTCGCGCTGGATATCAGATTGATGAACGCGCCGGATGGCGGGATCGAAATCGCCGCCGATTATGCAGAAAGCGCGCTAAACGCCGATACGATCAACACCATGCTTGATGCGATCACAGCCACACTTGTCGAAATCTGTGACCAAGACACACTCTGCCTGCCTGTTGTGCCCGCAAATCAGCCGGACCAACAGCCGGATATTCCCGACCCTGTCGCACACCTACCCAAGATCGCCGCGCATCTGCGTGCCGGGCAAGGCACCGCGCTGATCCAAGGCGAAACACAGCTTAGCTATGCAGACCTGCATACGCGCGTCAAAGCAATCCTTGGCGGATTTGCCGAACGCGAGGTTCATGCGGGTTCAGTGTTGGCGATCCATTTGCCGCGCGGCATTGACCATATTGCGCTTCAACTCGCAGCATCGCTTGCCGGGGTTATCTGGGTGCCGCTTGATGAATCGGCCCCCACCGAACGACGAGATTACCAGCTTGCCCGCTGTGCGCCCGCGCTTGTTGTTTCAAACGATGATATCGCTGACTGGCCCAGTATCCGGCCCGCCGATCTGGCGGCACCGGGCGGTGCTTTGCCATCAGACACTGTGCTTGCTGAACGCAGCCTGACCCGCGAACCCAGCTATTACCTGTTCACATCGGGCACCACCGGGGCACCGAAATGCGTCGTGCTAAACAACCGTGCGACGGCCAATGTGTTGGAACAGTCGCTCAATGAATGGCAAGTCGGGGCAAGTGACGTTCTGATGTCGGCCACCCCGCTGCATCACGACATGTCACTGTTTGATATCTTTGGCGCGCTTAGCGCGGGTGCCACGCTGGCCATGCCAGACATCGGCCAAGACAAAGACGCCATGGAATGGGCTAAGATCGTCGCCCGTCATAAGGTGACGATCTGGGTGTCAGTCCCGGCCATCCTTGAGATGCTTTTGGACAGCGTGCGACCCCAACAGCTGGGTTCTTTGCGGCTGATCGCGCAGGGCGGTGACTATATTAAGCCTGCCCAAATTGCCCGCCTGCGTGAACTGCGCCCGGATGCACGGCTGTTTTCGTTGGGTGGCCCGACAGAAACAACGATCTGGAGCATCTGGTACGAAATCGGGTCTGAAACCGGGGCGATTCCATATGGTCGGGGGCTGAAGGGCGCTGAATACCTGATCTGTAACCCCGAAGGCGAACTTTGCCCAACTGGTGTTGTCGGGCGCATCCACACAGCGGGTGATTGCCTGTCGCTTGGGTATCTTGATGACGGCAAACTGGTATCGACAGATTTCGTGACCTTACCGGACGACAATGGCAATCAGCGCCGGGCCTTCCGCACAGGTGATTTGGGTCAATGGACGCCCGAAGGGACCATCTTGTTTGCGGGACGTGTCGGCGGCTATGTCAAAGTCCGCGGCGTCCGTGTGTCGCTTGGTGAAATCGAAACGGTGCTGGGCGATCACCCTGCGCTGCGCCAAGCGATGGTCGTTGATATCGCATCCGCCGATGGCCGCGAGACAACGATTGCGGCACTTTGTGTCGGACACGATGACGCCCAGACGAACCCCGCCGAATTACGGACCTACATGCGTGACAGGCTTCCGCAATCCCATCTGCCTGATCGGTTCATGCTGGTTCCCGCTTTGCCGCTTTCGGCGAATGGCAAAATTGATAGGGCCGCCGCGCGGCGTTTGGCGAACGAACGCCCGACAGCCCCGGCCGCACCAAAAGTGGCCGAACCGGATCAGAATCTCGTCAACCGAGTGCTCGGGATCTATCTTGAACACTTAGGGCCGCACGAAAGCGCGACCGCAGACAGTACCTTGCTTAGCCTTGGCCTGCTGCCGAACCACCTCGCGGTTATCGCGACCGCAATGAATGAACGTTTTGGAAGCAAGCTTAGCCCAGCACAATTGCTTGGGGCACGCACAGCACGGCAAGCCGCCGCGCTGATCGTACGTCAGCCAGCAATCTCTGCGACTTAAGGCGAAGGAAACCCAATGTCCGCCCAACCAACCGCTGCGCCCTGGCTTGATCTGACGCTTGCCCAATTTGATTTCTGGGAAGAATTCCGGCTTCACCCAGATCGGCCGCTTTCAACGGTGGCCCACTGCACCATCATCGAAGGACCGGTGGACGAGGCCGCGTTGATCGGCGCATTAAATCAGCTTGCGCAGGAAACCGATGTGCTCGCGCTGCGGTTTCGCGATGGGCCAGACGGGCCGCGCCAACAGATTGATCCCGCGCGCATCCCAACGGTGCATTATCACGACCTGACATCTGAAACCGACCCCGAAGCAGCCGGGCGTAAAATGATGGAAGCCGACATCGCCAAACCGATTGATCTGGAACGCGATCAGATTTCCGCGCTTTGGTTGTTGAAATTTAGCGGCACGCGCTGGCTTTGGTACCTTCGTGGTCATCACATCATGCTTGATGGTTACGGCGTGTCCCTTATCGAACGCCGCGCTGCTGCGCTTTATGCGCAGGCGCTTGGGCATCCGGCTGATTTGGGTGCCTTTCAGCCATTCCCGCGTTACCTCGAAGAAGAAACCGCCTATCGCGCAAGCGCCCACCATACCCGCGACCAAGATCGCTGGACGCAGACGCTTGCCGATGGTCCGGACCTGACCGTGCTAGAAAAGGACGAAGAAGACTACGGCTGTTCGCCACTTAGTGCGGCCCCCGAACTGCCGCCTACATTGCCCGCCCTGCTAAGGCAGACTGCCGAAAATAACGATATGGGCTGGCCTGATCTGCTTACGCTGCTTAGCGCCGCTTGGGTGACACGCGACCTATCCGCTGATGGTCCGGGCCTGCCCGTTTGGCTACCGTATATGAGCAGGTTCGGCAGCGTCAGCGCAGAAATCCCTGCGCTCGTCGTGAATATTTTGCCGCTGATCGTCACAAACGTCGCTGATGAAACGCTGGGCGATTACCTTGTGCGGATGGGCAAAGTGCTGCGCAAACTGCGGCGCCACGGGCGGTATCGGGTGGAACAGCTTGCCGCCGACCGTGGCCTGAAAGAAGGGCAGCGGTTCTTCTTTTCGCCGTTGATCAACGTCATTCCATTTGATCCACCCCAATTCATCGGCTGCACGGCAGAACGCGAAGTGCTGGCCGCAGGGCCGGGTGACGGGTTTAACCTCACGTGGGGCGGTGCCTCGAATGCTGATGGGCTGGGCCTTTGGATTGATGCCGATCCCGCATCACAGGCGCAATTCACTGCCAGCACCATTGATCTTGTACCGTTTATCATCCGGGCCTGTGCGGATGGCGCGTTTGATATGCCGCTTGCAGAATTGCTCCGGCACGCGGCACCTGCCCTGCCCATAGCTGCGCAAAAGAAATCAACACCAATCAGGCCAATCGCTGGCCGTTTAGAGGGCGCATGAAACGTCGTTCATTCATAACCAGCAGCGCATGTGCCGCAGGCGTATTTATGTTGCCGACTACTGTTCAGGCAAACTCCGGTTGGCCGCGCACAGTCACCAATGCAGACGGCAGCGAAACAATCCTGCAGTCACAGCCGAAGCGGATACTTTCAACCTCTGTCACGCTATCAGGCAGTTTGCTGGCCATCGAAGCACCGCTTGTCGCCAGCGCCACAACGGTACGCGGTGACTACTTTGGGCAATGGCAGGATATCGCAAAGGAACGCGGCGTTGAAAAACTGTGGCGTGCAGGTGCCGTCGACCTCGAAGCCGTCTGGGCCTTTGCCCCTGACCTGATCGTTGTGTCCGCCAGCGGCGCAGATTCCGCCCTTGCGCAACGTGCCGCGCTTGAAGAAGTCGCACCCGTTCTGGTGTTAGATTACGGCGCGATCGGCTGGGAAGATTTGGCAGGGCAGCTTGGCCAAGCCATCGGTCACGAGGCAGAGGCCAACGCGCTTCTCAGCCTATTCGCAACCGAACTGCAAACCACGCGTGCGCAGCTTCAGCTCCCCCAAGGGCTGACAAATATCATCAGCTACAACGGCCCCGGTGCACCCAACCCGGTCGCTACAGCGGGTGGCGTACATGGTCGATTGCTGAACGCGCTTGGGTTCCAGCTCGAAGATCCGCCGCGTAGCTGGCAAAGCGCCAATACACCGCCCGCCGCCGATTTCATCCGCGCAGCCTATGAACATCTGACCGAACTGACCGCGCAGACCACATTTGTATTGGCGGGCACGGATGAGGACGCGCAGCGGTTGCTGGATGATCCAATCCTGAGCAACCTGCCATCGGTGCAACTGGGGCAAGTTTACGGGCTTGGGCGCAATTCCTTCAGGGTGGATTATTACAGCGCCTCGGAAATCGTCGCCGGCATCGCACAACGCTTTGGCCGGGCCTAAACGCATGACACCGCCCCTTTCGTCCATGCCGCGCCTGCTGCTTTGGGGTGCAATTCTATTCGTTGTGTTGACCGCAATCGCCAGCCTTTTTGTCGGGCCACGAGCGATCACCCCCGCGACAACATTGACCGCGCTATTGGACTTTGACGCCGGAAATGGCGCGCATCTGTTGGTGCGCGACCAGCGCCTGCCCCGCGTGTTTCTTGCGCTTTGCGTCGGCGCGGCGCTCGGGGCCGCTGGCGGAGTGATGCAAACGCTGACACGAAATCCGCTGGCTGATCCGGGGCTGTTGGGCATTTCAGCGGGCGCGACGCTCGCCATTGTTTGCCTGATCGCTGCGACTGGCCAAATCAATATCGGTGCGTCGCTTTGGGCCGGCATCTTTGGGGCCGGGGTTGGTGGCGCTACCGTATTTTTGCTGGGTGGGATGACCAAAACACATGACCCGGTACGGCTGGTACTGGCAGGTGCGGCGTTGTCTATCGTGCTGATGACGCTGACACGCGTGATCACCGTAAACGCCGAAGCCCATGTTTTCGATCAATTCCGTCACTGGGCTGTCGGATCATTGCAGGGGCGCGGCTGGGATGTTTTATGGCCCAGCATCTGGCTGACGCTCATTGGTGGCCTTGCTGCGGTCGCTTTGGCGCGACCGCTAGATGCGCTGGCATTGGGCCAAGATTTCGGCCAAAGCCTTGGCGCTGATCCTCGCCGTGTCTGGTTTGCCGCAGCCGCCGTGATCGTCGTGCTTTGCGGGACAGCGACAGCGGCAGCCGGGCCAATCAGCTTTGTCGGCTTGGCCGCGCCACATCTGGCACGCCATATCACTGGCCCTTCGCATCGTGCGCTACTGCTTCTTTCCATGCTGATCGGCGCGGCGCTTGTCAGTGTCGCTGATCTGGCCGGGCGGCTGATCGACCCGGCCGCACAAATCGACGTTGGCATCATGTCTGCCCTCATCGGCGGGCCGATATTCGTCGCTTTGGCACGGCGCCTAAAGATGAGCGGGCTATGACGACTGCACCAAACATTGTCCTACGTTGGCGGGGTTGGTCGTTGCTTTTGGCACGCCGCGCGCTTTGGCTGAATATCATCCTGTTCGGGCTGCTCGTGATTGGCTCCACGACAGCGCTGATGCTCGGGCGGCTTCCAATCGGGACGCAAGAGATTTGGCAGGTCATTACGGGCAATGCCCCATCCCGCGCCGTCGAACATGTGCTCATAGACATCCGCCTACCACGCCTTTTGGTTACAATCGGCGCAGGTGCGGCCCTTGGCACCTCGGGCGCGGTGTTTCAGACCATCTCGCGTAATCCACTTGGGTCGCCTGACGTCATCGGTTTCACTGCTGGCGCTGCCACGGGTGCGCTTATCTGGATTATCGTCTTTGGCGGTACAGGTGCCAATGTCGTGCTTGCAGCGATGGCCGGCGCGCTTCTGACTGGCGTCGGCGTGTATCTATTGGCCAGAAAAGACGGACGGGTCAGCGCCTATCGGCTTGTACTGACGGGGATTGGCGTTGGTGCAGTGCTGCACGCGATCAACGCACTGCTGCTGGTAAAGGGCGATCTAGACGTCGCGATTTCGGCGAACCTTTGGCTGGCGGGGTCCGTCGACGGGCGCGATTGGGGGCATGTTTGGCCTTTATGGCTCGGGCTGATTGCGCTGATGGGGCCCATGCTTTTGGGAATGCGGCCTCTAGGAATGATGGAGATGGGCGACGATTTGGCAGGGCCACTTGGCGTGCCCGTCGAACGCGTGCGCCGCTGGATGCTACTGGGCGCGCTGATACTCGCCGCCCTCGCGACAAGCGCCACCGGACCGATCGCATTCGTCGCTCTCGCCGCACCACAGCTTGCGCGGCGGCTGGGGCGTGCACCAACACAACCGCTTATCGGGGCGACGTTGTTTGGCGCGTGCCTCATGCTTGGCGCGGACCTTTTGACACGCGTTGCGCCCTTCGACTTGACCATGCCAATCGGACAAGTCACCGGGATCATTGGTGGGGTCTACCTGATCTGGTTGCTCGCCGGAAATCGGCTACGGAACGGCGCCCCG
Organism: Yoonia maritima; assembly: GCF_003003285.1. Lineage (GTDB taxonomy): Bacteria > Pseudomonadota > Alphaproteobacteria > Rhodobacterales > Rhodobacteraceae > Yoonia > Yoonia maritima. Next base: position 17,044 of record NZ_PVTP01000008.1, read on the forward strand.
TAAATCCGACAAAAACACTTGACATTATGGTGGCCCTGCCCTTGTTTACACGCGCCAGATCCGGGCCCTCGCACAAGGGTCCCCAGCCCAAAATGACGCCCCCCGGAACCAGCAGGACACCATCATGACCAAGCATAACCCGCATACCGACGACCAGTTCGGTTCTCGCCCTGCGACACCAGACGAAGCGCGGATATGGCTTGAACATATGCAGACTGAAAACGGTCTGGTGCCTTCTGTTCAGCTTGTCCAACTGCCTGCGGAAACCGAGCCGGGCACAATCGCAGCGGCTTTTGTTCAACTGGTGATCGATACGCCGGAATTGGGCCGGAGCTATCATTTCGATGATACGGGTGAATTGCTGGTGCGTCCGTCACAAACCACGGCTGGCCTGCAAATCCGCTGGGCGCAAAACGCATCACAGGTGGCACAAGTCGTAACAGATTTGGCTGCCGAAACCTGGGATCTAGCGACGCGTGGACCATTAGCGCTCGCGCTGATTATGGCGCAAAACACGACACATCTTGCGTTGATCCGGCACCCGATTGCAGCTGACCTTCCAGACAGCAACATGCTGTTGGCGACACTTGCTCCCAAAGCAGAAAATCAGGCGACTGACCTTGCCCTTCAGGATACAGCGACAGATCAAACCACACAAACCATCCTCGACGAATTCCGGCTCGCGCTTGATGCACCCGAGATGACAGCCGATAGCGATTTCTTTGATTTCGGTGGGCATTCGCTGGTCGCCACCCGCGTCATCGGGCGGCTTGCGTCGCAACACGGGTTTGAGCTGCGGTTCAACGACCTATTTTCACATGCCACCGCTGCGTCACTGGCCAAAGTCGCCAAGATCGAAACGCCGGCCGCCGATCAGCAAGCCGACGATTGGGCTGCGGTGAAACCGGGGCCGCTTCCGACGCTTTATGAAACCACAGAACGCACGCCACTGTCGCACGCGCAGGCGTCCTTGTGGAAAATCTACGCCGCACTTGGGTTTGGACCTATGTTCAACATCCCCTTTGTGCTGCGCTTTCTTGATCCGGTTGACGAAACAGTTTTCGCCGCCGCCTTCCGCGATATTCTTGAACGCCACCCTGCCCTGCGCAGCCGCTTTATCGCCGAAGGCGACACCGTCGAACAAGAATGCATTCCGATGTCAGAGGTCGACCAACAGCAATGGTTCTGGCCGTCCGAAGGTGTCCAAGACCCCGCGCCGATCCTTGGCGAAGAGGCCGGTTACGACTTTGACCTCGCGCGTGACCTACCGATCCGGCTGCGTTTTGTGCGCGACGCCGAAGGGCAAACACTGTCGTTCCTGTTCCATCACATCGTCGTTGACGAATGGTCCGTGAACCTGATGATGGATGACCTTGCCAAAGCCTATGCCGCAAGGGTCGCGGGTAACGCACCCGACTGGGGAGAACCCATCGCGCCATTCCACGCCTTTGCCCACAAACAAGCGGCGTCTGGATTTGACCAAGACGCGTTGGACTACTGGGTTGATGCTCTTAAGGACGCGTCACCCCCACAGCCAATCCGCGCCGCGACAGCCGCACCGTGGCAGCCGCCTGCGGATGGTCATGCTGCGGACGGTGGCTGGACCGAGATCATGCTTGATCGTCCCGTTTCAGATGCGCTTTACGCGCTGTCCAAAGATTGCTCTGCCTCGTTGTTCAACACCGTTTACGCCGCGATTTCATGTGCGCTACAACGGCTTGCGGGGCTCGATGACCTGACAATCGGCACATCGGCGTCAGGGCGCACCGACCCCGAATATTTCGACACCATCGGGTATTTCACCACTGTGACGGCCCATTCGCTGCGCACCCCCGGCCACCTCACGCCACGGGCGCTGATCGGCAACGTGCGCGACATGATCAACGGATCGCTGCCTTACTGCGAAATCCCAATCGACCTTGTCGAAGATGCGCTGACGGGTGGCAAAGCCCCATTGGGCGAACACATGTTCGAAGTCTTCATTCAAATCCACGCGCAAAACAAACTGAACGGCACGCTAGAAGGACCCCAAGGCCCGATCCGGTTCCGTCAAGTCGACCCCGAAAAAAGCGACTCTGTGCTTGGCCTACAGTTCGAGGTCGTCGAAGACGTGATCGAGGGCGCAAAACGCCTGCGCGTAATGATGAGCTATCGCACCGCGCATTACGGCCCCGATGATGTCAAAGCACTGATTTCAGCAGTCGAAAATAGCTGTGCAGCCTTCGCCAGCGACAATGCAGCGGATCGTCCGCTCGCCGAACTATTACCCTAATCCCTTGCCCGTCACTCGCCAGTCAGAGGCCACCTTGAACGCAATTTCACGCTCTCATAACGCCCCAAACCAGCAGCCCACCACAAACACCCCGCGCCTTCAGGCGCAGGGGCTTTCGCTTAGCTATGCTGGCAAAGTGGTCAGCGCAGATATTTCGATGGGCGTCGAAGAGGGCAAGTTTTCCGTCATCATCGGCCCGAATGGCTGCGGGAAATCCACGCTCTTGCGGGGGCTTTGTAATTTGCTGCCGCCAAGTGCGGGCCAGGTTCTTCTTGATGGGCATGACATCGCGCGGCTCCCCCCGCGCAAGCTCGCCCAAGAAATCGGGTTGTTACCGCAAAGCGCACAGGCCCCGCCGGGGATCACTGTTGTCGATCTTGTCGCGCGCGGGCGCTACCCGCATCAGGGGCCGTTCCGCCAGCAAAGCGCGGAAGATGAACGTATCGTCGCCATGGCAATGGATGCCGCCGGTGTCGCCGATTTGGCACATCACGATGTCGAAGCGCTCTCTGGTGGCCAACGCCAACGCGTCTGGATTGCGCTTGTGCTTGCCCAAGAAACACCAATCTTGCTGCTGGACGAGCCGACAACATATCTCGACATTGCCCACCAGCTTGAACTGCTTTCGCTGCTGCGCCAATTGAACCGCGAACGGGGGCGCACAATTGTGGCCGTGCTGCATGACCTTAATCAGGCCTGCCGTTACGCCGATCATCTCGTGGTGATGACCGCTGGTAAAATCGTCGCCGAAGGCACGCCAAAGGCGCTTATGACGCCAGACTTGCTGCAGCAGGTGTTTGGGTTGGATGGGATCATCATCGACGATCCCATTAGCCATACACCAATGATCGTACCGCGCTGATTAGCTCGCGACTGACCACTTTTTGACCGCACCCTGCGCCGCCCACATCCGGGCATAGCGGCCGCCTTTGGCCAGCAAATCGGCATGCTTTCCTGCTTGCATAAGGGTGCCGTCTTCGATCACCAAAATCTGGTCGGCCCCAACAATGGTGGACAGGCGGTGCGCAATCACAATCACGGTCTTTTGTGATACCAACGCATCCAGCGCACGCTGCACGGCCAGTTCGCTTTCAGTATCTAACGCCGCAGTTGGTTCATCCAAAACAATAATCGGGGCATCCTTTAAAAGCGCCCGCGCGATCGAAATCCGCTGACGTTCACCACCAGACAATCGGCCACCAATTTCGCCCAATGGAGTCTGCCAGCCCTGCGGCAAGCGTTCGATGAAATCCAAACATTGCGCGGCTTTGGCAGCTGCACGAACTTCTTCGTCGGTTGCCTCTGGGCGGCCCATGCGGATGTTGGCAAGAACCGTGTCGTTGAACAGGTACACATCCTGAAACACGACAGAAATCAGACCATTGATACGATCCGCAGGGATTTGTCGCAGATCAACCCCGCCAATTGTCACCGCACCATTCTGCGGATCGAAATGCCGTAGCAACAGTCGGGTCAGAGTCGTCTTGCCACAACCCGATGGACCAACAAGCGCGGTCAACGACCGTTCGGGCAGATCGGCGTTGAAACCACTGATCGCCTGACCGTCACCTTGCGCATATGTGAAATTAACATCCTTAAACTGGATTCCAAATTCCTTGGGGACCTGTGCTGGTTCAGTTTGCGGCAAAGGCTTGGTCGCCATTAACGCGCCGATCCGTTCAAGCGCGGCTTCCATCACCTCTAGCATCGCGGTGTATAGGATGAACGTGGACAGTGGTTCTGACAGGCGCACTACAATCACAAAGACAGCGCCCAACGTCGCGGGGTGCAGGCTTCCGGCAACGACCAGCCAAACACCAAGCCCCAAAACCGCAACCAAGCCCAATTCAACGACGCTCGCTACGATGATGTTCGGCTTTGCCCCTTTACGATGCCCAAACGCCTGAATCGATTCCAGTTTATGGAATGTCTGGGAAAGCTTCTCGGCTTTTTCGCCTGCACGACCAGCGGCCCGCAAAATCGGAAGCCCCTGCGTATATTCCAACACGTCGGCGCTGGCTTCTTGGTGGGCTTGGCCCAAAATCCGTTTGCCACGCCCCAGCGCGGGCCTGCGCCAACGATAAAGCGGCACGATGGCCGGGAAAATCATCAGCAGCAACAGCCCCAACCGCCAGTCAAACATCACGATACCAATCGCGGCACACAGTGGCGTAACAATCGCAGTGAACACCAGATTAAGCACCGTCAGCGCATAAAGCAGGTTCTCATCGACGTTGCCTAAAACCATCGAGTTCAACTCTCCGGCGCGTTTGTTCTGTAATTGCTCTAACGGGATTTCACGCAGTTTTGCGCCCAACTGGCCACGCAATCGCCATGTCGCACGAACCATGCGGCCGTCGAAATCAAACCCTTGGGCAAACCAACGCAAACCCGAAGCCGTACCCATCAGGGCGATCATCACGCCAAACCAGATCAACGCCCGGCTTAGGTCCGGATCAGTCGCGGCGGCAGTGAACAGCGGCGCAATCGCGGCTAGGCCAAAGCCCTGAAAAGCAGCGGCAGCGATCAATCCAGCCAATGACCAACGCAGGCCCGGCGCGGCCTCTGGTCCGACGCTATCGGCTAGCTGACGAAAGGTCGTTAAAAAGGAACTCGCGCTTGTTTTGCGCGGCGGTACATTTGCGGCTTTTTGCATCATTTCACCATCTCGATCACGGGTGCTTGGGGGGTGCGTTCACCGCCCAGCGACCAGTTTTGCGCCTGTTCATAGTTGTTCCATAGGCGGGCATAGACCCCGCCCTGCGCGACCAAATCATCATGCGCCCCACGTTCGGCAATCTGCCCGCGATCAAAGACCAAGATTTGATCGGCGTCGCGGATCGTCGCCAAACGGTGCGCCACCATGATAACAGTCCGCCCGCGCATCAGCTCGGACAGGGCGGCGATCAATTCGGCCTCGTTTTCAGGGTCGGCAAAGGCTGTCGCCTCGTCCAGCACCAAAATAGGACGGCTTTGCAAAAGCGCCCGCGCAATCGCGATCCGCTGGCGTTGGCCACCTGACAAAAACACACCGCGTTCACCGACGGGCGTGTCGTATCCTTGGGGTAGATCACTGATGAAACCATGTGCCTGCGCAGCAGTCGCAGCAGCAATCACGTCTTCGTCGCTGGCGTCTGGTTTGCCGATTCGAATATTTGCAGCGATCGATTCTGCAAATAGAAAGCTTTCCTGAAACACGAACGCGACTTGTTCCATTAACTGATCAGGGCCCATGTCGCGGATATCATGACCGCCCAATGAAATCGCACCCGACGTCACATCCCAAAATCGTGGGATCAGACGCGCGACCGTTGTTTTGCCTGCACCCGATGGCCCGACCAAAGCGGTCACGCTACCCTCGGCAACTGCAAAGCTGATATCGCGCAGCGCGGGGTCCAAATCAGGACCATAGGAAAAGGTCACGTTTTCAAACTGCAATGCTGGCGCTGTTGGGTCCAAGGTTAGCGGCGTGTCCGATGGCACCTTGGCCCCCTGCCCCAGTTCGGGCGCAGTCATCACTTCTTCGATGCGCGCAACGCTTAGCGATACTTTCTCGATCATGTGGCGCAGCATCATCATCGGCATCATCGCTTCGGCCATGCCGGTACAGATCAGCAGCACGCCAAGCCACCGCGATACAGATAAATCACCCGCTGATGTCAGCCAAAGCCCAGTGCCCAACACCAGGGTCAATGTCGGCATCGGGCTTAGCACAAGCCAAGAGAACCGCGCCGGAAATCCAGCCGCGCGGTACCAATCCAACATCACCGTTAGATAACCGTCCAACGCATTCTGATAGCGGCCAAAGCTCATCTTGCCGCTGTCAAAGTTGCGCACAACAGGCATGGCCTGCACGTATTCAACGACCGCCGCACTAACCTGTTCACGAGCGGCGTTATATTTGCGCACCATGTCACGACGACGTTTTTGTGCACCGTTCAAGATGCCATAGCCAAACCCGAGGACGATCAAGGTCACAAGCGCCAGCCGCCAATCCAATGCGATCAACAGTGCTAGCGTCACGACCGGCGTCACATAAGCACGCGCATAAAGCGGCGTACTATCCGCCACGAACACATGCAGCGCTTTCACATCATCATGGATTACCTTGGCCAGCGCACCGGCACCTTGGGTTTCGACATAGCCAAGCGACACGCGCGCCAGCCGTTCTGCCAAACCAGTGCGCAACACGCGTTCCAACCGAAAGGCTGCATAATGCGCCTGATTGAACGCGCCCAGCCGGGCGACATAGGCACCGACTGTGCAGATTGCAGCACCCGCAAACCAAAGCCACGGAACCGTTGTTGGGTCTTCGATCAGGCGTTGCACAACCATCATCAACTGCAGCATCACGGCCAAACCAAACAGCGCCGAACTGGCCGAGATCGCCATCGCCAGATTAATCTGTGTCTTGACCGGGGTAAGAATGCGCCAGGGCGAAACGCGTTTTGGTTTCGGGGTTTGCTCTGCGCGCGGCTCTTTGATCGCCATTGCCTGCCTCTTCATGCTTTATGCGGGACTGTTGGCTAGGCTTTCGGCGGTGCCGCAGCAGCTTGGCTGATCGAGGCAGACGATAACAACCGCGCACCACGACTACAAGCGCCCGAGGTCACCCGGACGCAATTTCTTTGATCGCTCAGAAACTGATTAATGTTGGTTAATCAGCCATTTCCATGATGGCATAGGTGATCTGCGCCGTCGTGAAATCGGACACGGTGCTATCGTCATGGGGGGCCAGTTCCACCACATCAAACCCAACCAAACGACGCCCCTTTAGGGCATGACGGACAAGGTTCAGCGCCTGATAGTACCCCAGTCCACCCGGCACGGGCGTACCCGTCGCAGGCAAGATCGACGGGTCCAATCCATCGACGTCAAAGCTGACATAGACGTCTTGGGGGAAATCATCGGGCAGATCGACCGCACTGATGTTTTCGGTCACCAATTCTTCGGCATCGCGATAGAAGACCCCGCAATCGGTACGGCGCGTGGCCTCTTCGGTGCACAGGGCCCGTACGCCAAACTGCGCAATGCGAATGCCATCTTCTTCGGCCAGCAATTGCATGACCGATGCATGCGAATGGCGTTCATCTTGATAGGCAAGCCGCAAATCAGCGTGGGCGTCAATTTGGACAATACCAACATCGCGGCCCAAGCCGCGCACCACACCGCGCACCGCACCATAAGAAAGCGCATGTTCGCCGCCCAAGGTGACAGGAACAGCGCCTGCCTTTACGGCCCCTTCGGTGCGGGCGGCAATCCGTTCCATGACTTCGGGCAATGGGCCGGAACAATCCACAAATTCTTCGGTAGCGATACCCTGCGCACAGGGTTCGGAATTGCGAAACAGGCGCTCTAGCTCAACGCTGGCCTCAAGAATTGCATCAGGGCCGCCGGCGGTCCCTGCCCCGTAAGACACAGTGCGTTCTAGCGGTACGGGGATCACCCGAAACTTGGCCGACTGCGGATCGCGTTCGCGACCTGATAGTTCGCCTTCAAGAAAATAAGTCATGACAAGCGCTCCAAGAAATCTTCGTAGGTAAATTCGCGGATCATCCGCAGGTCATCAGTGTCAGAATTCCAAAGCGCAATCGCAGGCAAAGGCACCCCGTTAAACGTATTGGTTTTCACCATCGAATAATGCGCCTGATCCAAAAACGCGATGCGGTCGCCCGGTGCCAATTCCTGTGCTGGGGTATAATCACCAATCACATCGCCCGCCAAACAAGACGGCCCGCCAAGACGATAGGTCGTGCCCTCTGCAACCTCGCCCAATAGATCAGGGCGATAAGGCGCTTCGATCACATCGGGCATGTGGCATGTGGCCGATATATCAGTAATCGCCAAAGGCATGTCGTTGTTGGCAACGTCCAGCACTTCGCCGACCAAGATGCCCGCATGCAGCGCGCAGGCCTCGCCCGGTTCCAGATATACGGCGACGCCGTAGGTTTCTTTGATGTGCTGGATCAGCGCGATCAGCCCCGCGCGATCATAATCAGACTTGGTGATGTGATGCCCGCCACCAAGGTTCAGCCACTTCATGTTCTTCAGCCACGGCCCAAGTCGGTCTTCGACCGCATCCCAAGTCCGCTTGAGAGGTTCAAAACCCTGTTCGCACAGCGTGTGCATGTGCAGCCCGTCGATGCCAATCAGATCAGCCGCGCTGACCTTTGATATCGGCGTGCCAAGCCGCGAACATTGCGCTGCGGGATCGTATTTTGGGTTCCACCCTTCGGAATGTTCCGGGTTGATACGCAGACCAAGGCTAATGGTTTCACCCGCGTCCCGCGCCGCTTGTACCTGGCTGGCGAAACGCTGATGCTGGCTTGGTGTGTTAAAGATCAAGTGATCGGACAGATGGATGATTTCATCCAGATCATCCGCCTTGAACCCGGCGCAATAGGTGGTGACCTCACCCGCATATTTTTCGCGACCTAGCCGGGCCTCATAAAGACCCGACGCGCAAACACCCGACAGGTATTTGTTGACCAAAGGCGCCGTCGCAAACATCGAAAACGCCTTGAGCGCCAATAGAACATGCGCACCTGATTGCTTGGCCACGTCGGCCAAGATGCTCAGGTTACGTTCGATCGCGACTTCGTCCACGACAAAACATGGCGAAGGCACACGGTTCAGGTCAAACCGCGCAAAGCTCGTGCGGGAGAGTTCTTCGATATCCATCGTCAGCTTAGAACTCTGGATGCCCGTCAAGCTCGACCACCTGCCAAGGCAGACCATCGGTGTTCAGCATGTCCATGAATGCATCGGGATCCAGCTGTTCGGTGTTCCAAACACCCGGTTCCAGCCAAATACCTTTCATCATCATCGCCGCACCAATCATCGCAGGTACACCAGTGGTGTATGCAACGGCTTGGCTGCCGACCTCGGCAAAGCATTCTTCGTGATCGCAGATGTTGTAGATGTAATAGGTCTTTTCGCTGTCGCCCGCAGGGCCAGTGATGATGTCACCAATACAGGTTTTCCCTTTGGTCAGCGCACCCAGATCGCTTGGGTCTGGCAGCACGGCCTTTAGGAACTGAAGCGGGATAATCTCGTGGCCTTCATAGGTCACAGGTTCAATGCTGGTCATGCCGATGTTTTGCAGAACGGTGACGTGGTTGATGTAGGCATCACCAAAGGTCATCCAGAAACGCGCCCGCTCGATTTCGGGGAAGTGCGTTTTCATGCTTTCCAGTTCTTCATGGTACATCAGGTACATGTTCTTTTCGCCCACAGCAGGGAAATCGAACGCAACCTTATGCGACATTGGCGGTGTTTCGACCCAGTCACCGTTTTCCCAGTGACGCGCAGTTGCGGTCACTTCGCGGATGTTGATCTCTGGGTTAAAGTTGGTCGCAAATGGCTTGCCATTATCGCCGCCGTTACAGTCCAGAACGTCGATCAGGCGAATGCCGTCCAGTTTGTGTTTACGAATCCAAGTCGCAAAAATCGACGTCACACCCGGATCAAAACCAGAGCCCAGAACAGCCGTCAAACCCGCCTTTTCAAAGCGTTCCTGATAGGCCCACTGCCAGTGATATTCGAACTTGGCCTCGTCCTCGGGCTCATAGTTGGCGGTATCCAGATAATGCACGCCCGCCTCTAGGCAGGCATCCATCAACGCCAAATCCTGATACGGCAACGCAAGGTTCACCACTAGCTCAGCACCAGTTTCCTTGATCAGTGCAACCGTGGCTGCAACGTCCATCGCATCCAGCGCGGCAGTCTTGATCGTCACACCAGTGCGGGTCTTTACATTTGCCGCAATATCATCGCACTTTGAAACCGTGCGGCTGGCCAATGTGATCTCTTTGAATATCTCGGGGTGCATCGCCATCTTAACGACTGCCACGGCACCAACGCCACCGGCCCCTACAACCAGAACTTTTTCCATGTTTTGATCCTTCATTTTCATTCAGCCGTCCGTGCCAAAGTAGGTCGAACCTGCAAGACTATCTTTATAAGCTGCCATCATCGTACGCCGTTCCGCGGCATTCACCTTGCCCGCTTTCACGGCCTTTTCCACCGTCTTGCGGAACGTGGCAAGACAGTCTTGGGGGTCGTATTCGACAAAGGACAACACCTGCGCGATGGTGTCACCTTCAACTTCGTGTTCGATGTCAAAACCACCTTCGCCATCAAGCGAAATGGTCACCACATTCGGGTCACCAAACAGATTGTGCAAATCGCCCAAGGTTTCCTGATAGGCACCCACGAAAAACACGCCGATATAGTAATCCTCGTCCTTGCGCAGTTCGTGCACAGGCAGCGCGCCGGAAACACCATCAGCCAGCACAAACTGATCAATTTTACCGTCACTATCACAGGTAATATCGGTCAAAACAGCGCTACGCGTTGGTTCTTCGTTCAGGCGCTGTAGCGGCATGATCGGATGCAATTGGTCAATCGCCCAAACGTCAGGCAACGATTGGAACAACGAGAAATTGCCGTGGTAGTAATCGACGAACCCTGTCAGCTGTTCATCAATCTGACCTGCACTATCTTCCAGCTTTGCCGCAGTCTTGAAGCGCGACAGCAGATATAGGAACGCCTGCTCGGCACGCGCCAAAAGCTGCAGATCAATCTGTCCACGTCGGAACAACGCCCGGATTTCATCACGATAATAAATCGCGTCGTTCAACGCCTCTTGCAGGCGGGCACCCGCGATATAGCCTTCAACCGCCAACAGATCGCTTAGCAGATGGTGATCACCTTCGTGGACCTCGGGCTTTTCCGAATTGTCATATAGGGTTGCGCCCAAGATATTGAACACAAAGATCGCCGACTGCGCGACGACAAAACGCCCGCTTTCGGTCACGATCGTTGGGTGTTCAATGCCCGCATCGTCCATCGCATAAGCGACGGTTTCCACAAGGTTCGTGCAGTATTCGTTCACGGTGTAATTAACCGAATTCTCATCCGGGCGGCGCTCACCGGTATAATCGACGCCCAAACCACCGCCCAAATCCATATAAGAAAGCGGCGCACCCAAACGGGTCAGTTCAACGTAAAAACGGCAGGCCTCGGTCGCGGCACGGCGGACATCCATGATGTTGGGCACTTGCGATCCCAAATGGGTGTGTTGCAACACCAGACAATCCATCAACCCGGTTTCTTCCAAACGCGCGGTTAGCTTGACCACATCCAGCGCACTTAGGCCAAACACAGAACGGTCACCCGATGACGCCTGCCATTTGCCCGTCACAGTTTCAGTCAGCTTGATCCGCACGCCCAGCGTCGGGCGCACATCCAATTCAGTAGCAATCCGGTACACGGTTTCAAACTCGTGCAGGCTTTCAAGCACGATGATCGTGTTAAAGCCCAACTTCTGCGACAAGATCGCAAGATGCATAAAACCCGCATCCTTTGCACCGTTGCAAATCAACAAAGCATCCGGCGACATGGTTTGCGACAAGGCGATCAACAGCTCGGGCTTTGACCCGACTTCAAGGCCAAAGTGATACTGACGCCCCACTTCAGTCAGGCGCTCTACAACATCGGACTGCTGGTTCACCTTGATCGGGAAAACGCCACGATACTTGCCTTTGTAATTCACCTCGCGGAATGCAGAGTCAAACGCGGTATGAAGGCGGTCTAGCGCACGGTCCAAATAGGGCTGAACGCGCAACAAAATCGGTGCCGAAATTCCGCGCTGTGTTAGTGCGTTCATCACCTCTGGCAATGACACTGGCGGGCTGTCGTCATGCGGATTACGCAGCGCCAAATCGCCGCTATCGGCAACATCGACCAAGCCATCCGACCAAGAAGAAACACCATAAATGTCAGTAATTTCGTGGGCTGTGTCTCTCATAAGCAATCCGTGTTTCTAAGGCGAAACGGGATCACGTTGATTGGTTTTTGATGTAAAATCATAACTCCGCCCGCTATTATTGAATAGCTAGGTAGGCGAAACTTCGGCACGAAAACGAAGCGACCAACCGGGCGGGTACGACTTCTATAGGACCATGCAAAAAGAGATGCAAGCTCATCTTGGGGTGGTTTTAGGTGTGCGGATATACGCCTTATTCTATTCCGTCATTTAGGCGGCAAAATTCAGAATTGAGTGCGACCTTTCGCAGTCCCACCCAATTGAAATTCACATTAAATTGCCATCTGGCTGTGCGGGTCAAACAGATGGATGTCCTTGGCGTTTATGCTTAGGTCGATTGTGTCGCCAACCGAAATATCGCGCCGTTCAGACAGAACAATTGTGATTTTTCCTGTGTCGCCCGCGCCAACATAGGTAGTGGAACCTGTGGATTCGATCACGCTGATTTTGGTGGTAATCGTGCCCTGCCCCGCCGCTGATATCGACAGATGCTCGGGCCGCAGACCAACGGTGACCTTTTGGTTACACGCCACCTGACGTGGCAATTTCAATTCGGGTGCACCGTCTATTTCCAGCGTTACAGCCGTGCCATCAGCATTTGTGACACCATCGACGAAATTCATCGCTGGCGACCCGATGAACCCCGCGACAAACTGCGAAGCGGGCCGATCATATAGTTCAAGCGGCGCGCCCTGCTGTTCAATCACCCCAGCGCGCATCACCACAACATGATCAGCCATTGTCATCGCTTCGATTTGATCATGGGTCACATAAACCGACGTCGCCCCCAGCCTATCATGCAACGCCCGTATTTCTTTGCGCATATGAACGCGCAGCGACGCATCAAGATTGGATAGCGGTTCGTCGAACAAAAACACTTTGGGTCGACGCACAATGGCACGGCCCATAGCGACCCGTTGACGTTGCCCACCTGACAGTTCGCGTGGAAAGCGATCCAGCAGATTTTCCAAACCTATCGTTGCCGCGACCTCTTCTGCGATCTTGCGTGCCTCGGCTTTTGGGGTCTTCTTAAGACGTAACGAATAGGTCAGATTGTCGATGACTGTCATATGCGGATATAGCGCATATGATTGAAACACCATCGCCACATCGCGGTGCCGGGGCGGCACATTATTCACCACCTCATCGGTGATTTTCATCTCTCCGCCAGATATCGTTTCCAACCCAGCAATTGATCGCAACAACGTGGATTTACCGCAGCCAGATGGACCAACCAGCGCAACAAAAGCCCCCTTTGGGATCGCAAGCTGTATATCCTTAAGCGCGTGAAAAGCCCCATAGTGTTTGTCGACACCGTTCAGTTCGATTTGCAGTTCCTGTGTCATTTGAGGGCTCCTGAAGTAAGTCCAGCGACGATGCGCTGCTGCAGCAATACAAAGGCCGCAAGGATGGGCGTGACGTAGATCGTCGCGTAGGCCATGATGTTGTTCCATTCGACGGTATTGGGGCCCATAAAGGCGTTCAAACCAACCGAAGCGGGTTGTAGGTTCACATCCTGAATGATCGATTTGGAATAAACGAACTCACCAAACGCCTGCATGAAAATAAGAATGGCGGACACCAGAACCCCGTTACGGGCCAGTGGTAAAACTACCGAAACAAAGGCCCCAACTCGCGAGTTCCCGTCAACTAATGCTGCTTCCTCTAATTCCGCAGGCACCGCCATAAATGTCGCACGCACAAGGATCACAAAGAAAGGCATCGCCTTTGCCGTGACCGCCAAGATGACCGCAAACCGTGGGTAATCAAGCAACCCAACAGCCGAGAACCCCACAAACAGTGGCGTAATCATAAGTGATGCAGGCAAAACTTGCAGCATCAACACAAGGAACAAAGCCACATCAATCCAGATGTTGCGATACCGTGCCAGAACATAAGAACATCCCGTGCCCAGCCCCGCGACAAGGATCATGGTACCCGTCGCAATCACAAGCGAATTCCAGATAAACCGGCCCATGCCGCGAACTTCCCAAACGTGGCTGAACACGCCCCACTGTGGGTCTTTGGGGATAAAGGTCGGCGGATATGCGAAAATCTCGGATCCTGATTTCAGCGCGGTGACATACATCCAATACAGCGGGAACAGATAGATGATCGCAAAGACGATCGCCGCCCCAAGGTAGATGCGATTTAAATGAGGTGTCATCATCCCCGGACCTCGTGTCTTGTTGAACGGACATAAAAGACGGAAGCCACCATAACGACCGCGATCATGATTGTTGAAATCGTCGCACCGCGGGCAAAGTCGTATTGGCGGAACGACAGTTCCCACGCCCAATACTGTGCAACATTCGATGAATTGGCTGGCCCCCCGCCGGTGATGGCGGCAAACAGGTCAAACTGCTGCAACGTGAAGATCAACCCAAGCGAAATAACCGCGCCCGTGGTGGACCGCATCATCGGCACCGTGATCGTCCAAAATTTCTGAAACGCGGTCGCACCGTCAAGCGACGCAGCCTCGTACAGGTCCTTGGGAATTCCTGCCAACCCGACGGACAGCAGGATCATGTTAAACGCCGTTCCCAACCAAATGTTGGTGATAATCACAGCCCAAAGCGAATAGTTGATATCAGAGCGCCAAAAGATGTTTTCCGAAATCACGCCAATACTACTTAGCAGGTAGTTCAAGACACCAAAGTCACCGGCAAGTATCCAATTCCACGTGGCACCCACAACAAGCCCTGGCATCACCCAAGACACCAAGAACAGCCCGCGAATAAACGTTGATCCGCGAAACCCTGTATTAAAGAACACCGCCAGACCAAACCCGACAATGAACTGACCACCGATGGAACAGAAAACGAAAATAACCGTGTTCCACATGATCGGCCAAAACTCGGGTTGGGCGAAAAGCGCACGATAGTTTTTCAAGCCAACAAAGGGGCGAAACACTTCGCCAAGGCTGAACAGGTCAACCTCTTGAAAGCTCATCAACACGTTATAAACCAGCGGAAGTCCCGAAAAGAGAAGAAGAAAAACAAGCGGGATGCCAACCAACACTAGGTCAAATCCAACGCCGTCAATGATGCTTGATCGTATCCGTTTCACCGGCCTGCTTCCCCCCTTAGAACATCATGGGGCGCGTGCATACGAAATGCAGCGCCCCATACAACTTTGATTACTCGGCTAGAATGGCGTCAATAGATGCCTGCGCCTGATTAAGCGCATCAACGGACGTCATCTGCCCAGTTAACGCCAACTGAATTGCATCTTGAATCGCCTTTGAAATTTTCGGCCACTCAGGATGCGGACCACGGGCCTGCGCATACTGTAGCTGCTCAAGAAAGACTTGCAGGGCTGCATCTTTTGGGGCCACGCCAGTGGGCGGCAATTCGATGTCAGACCGCGCCGGCAATTGCCCAAATTCAGGGAACAACCGGTCGTCTTGGCTTGCAAAGTATTCAAGCGCTTGGAACGCCTCTTGCGGGTGATCAGTATTGGCAAAAATAGCCCAGTTAAAGTCACCCATCGCTGACGCGCGCGGTGCGCCTTCTTCGGGGACAGGCAATAGCGCGACGCGCCATTCAAATTGGGCTTCGTCTACCATCCGGTTCAATTCCCATGGGCCGGAAATAACCATCGCCGCATTGCCTGAGTTGAATGTTCCGGTGGAATCCCACTGACCGCGTGTCAACGTGTCCGGCGACGCCAAACCTTCATCCAACAGCGTTTTCCACGTATCTAACGCGTGAACAGCGCCTTCGGTGTTGATGTGGTCATAACCGCCGCCAGACATCTGCGCCCAAGGCAAGAATTGAAAGGTGCCTTCTTCGCTGGCTTTGGCAGAAAAAGCGATCCCATAGACAGAGTTGTCAGGATCGTTCAACGTCCGTGCAGCTGCGACCAGATCATCCCACGTCGCTGGCGGAGCATCAGGATCAAGCCCCGCTGCCTTGAACATATCCACGTTATAATACAGTGCGATCGTGTTCGTGGCCTTTGGGACACCATACAGCCGTTCATCCCATGTGACCGAATTAAGCGGGCCGGAGAAATAGTTTTCGGCGACGATTTCATCAGACGCGGCAACCATATCAGTGACATCTAAAAACGCGCCACGCGCCGCAAACAATGCATGTTCAGGGTTATCAACGGCAATGATATCCGGTGCCTGCCCCGTGGCAAAGGCCCGCATCGATTCCGTCACCACATCATCAAACTGGATCATGCGGTAATCGACAGTGATCCCGTTATCCATGTCGCTAAATTCCTGCGCAAGGTTCATCGCAGGTTGGTTTTCATCATCAAGCGACCAAATCGTAATGGTCACGTCTTCGGCATGCGCAATACTGCCCATAGACAGCAAAGCGGCGACGCTCGCTCCGATCATATATTTCATAGTTAAATCCTCCTCCACTGGTGTTCGTCAGTTCTTTTCTAACGATGGATCGCCACCGCCATAGTCCGCCAGATCGTCGACGAACGATCCCCCCCGGCAAGTTTTCAAATGATTCAACGCATGGACCTGCCCGGTCATTTCAAGCGCATCGCGGTAAACCGGATCGTGCCACCCTTCGATGTCGATGGACCCTTTGTAGCCCGCCAACCGCAATTCCGAGATAATGTCGGTCCAATTGCTGTCGCCAAAACCCGGTGTGCGCATGAACACAAACGGATGTTTGCCAAAAATTCCATGCTCGCGGATGACATCGTGCCGGATTGTCGCGTCTTTTCCGTGTACGTGGAAAATCTTATCCGCCCATTTGCGAATTTGCGGCATCGGATCAATCAGATAGACCATCTGGTGGCAAGGTTCCCATTCCAGACCAACATTGTCATCCGGCACCTCGTTAAACATCATTTCCCATGCGTCGGGGTTATGGGCAATGTTCCAATCACCGGTTTCCCAATTGCCATCCATCGCGCAGTTTTCAAACGCAATCCGCACCCCCTTGTCAGCGGCACGTTTCGCCAAATCGCCCCAAATTTCTTTGTAGCGCGGCAGGCTTTCGGGCAGCGGCCGATTGCGCAGGCGGCCGGTAAACCCAGCCACACAAGTCGCCCCAAAATGATGCGCGTTATCGATGCAGGCTTTCCAACCGTCCAGCGTTTCAATGTCCAGCGCATCCGTTTCTAACGGGTTCCCGAACATGCCAATCGTCGACATGGTAATATCACGATCCCCGATCGCATCACGGCAACGTTTGCCAAGCTCGGCAACGTCCTGCCCGGCAGTAGTTTGCCAGAAAAATGGTTCAAAACTTTCGAACCCGTGATCCGCAATATTTGCAATGCTCGCGGCGGCATCACCATTGTTGGCAGACACCATTGTGCCAATCCGAATATCTTTTGCTGGGTTGCTCATCGGTCCTAGAAATCCTGTGTGATGTTGATTTGTTTGCCAGTCTGCGCGCTTTGAATTGCGCCAAAGACCATGGCCATGGAATGCAAATTATCTACGCTGTCGGTCTCGGCGCGGTCACCTGATGCGATAGCATCCAAAAATGCCGCCAGAACGGACGCGTGGTCTTGGGTTTGGTAATCAGAAGAAAGCTCAGGAACATCAACGCGTTTAAAATCGCGCAAAAACGTCTCATCCCCGTCGGCAATATAGGCGTCCAGCTTATCTTCACCGTCCCATATTAGATTGCCTTTTGTGCCAGTAATCCGCCACGCGGCATCCCACGATGTGCGCTCACCTTCCGCGCACCAGCTACCACGATAGGTAAAAAAGCTACCGCCCGACATTTCAAACGTCGCAAAGGCCGATGCACCATGCGCATACCAAGACCCCTGTGGGTTGGTTTCAGCGCAAAAAACACGGGCCGCATCTTGCCCAGACATAAACCGCGCCGCATCAAAATGATGGATCGCCATATCCAAAAGCAAGACATGATCCATCTGATCGCGAAACCCGCCAAAGCGCGCACCGATAAAGAAATCTGCGTGTATACCAGTGATGTCACCCAACACGCCGCTGTCCAAAAACGCTCCGATCCGGCGCACACCTGGCTTATATCTTCGGTTCTGGGTCACCGTGAATAAACGGCGGCTTTCTTGGGCTAAGATCGCCAGCTCACGCGCTTCGTCCATGTTTGCAGCCATAGGTTTTTCAGAAAGAACGTGCCGCCCGGCCTTGAGCGATTTACGCACGATGTTCGCCCGCACCTCTGGCGGCGTCACATCAAACACCATGTCAGTTTCGACATTTGCAAGGGCGTCATCAATATCTGTGAAGATTTGCGCGTCCGTCAGCCCATGTGCTGTGGCAAACGCCTGCGCCGCCGCCAGATTTGCATCCACAAGCGCGACAATCTTAACCCGCCCTACAAGCAGATCATTTTTATGAACAGCCTCGGCCCAAGCCGCAGCCATGGCCCCGCAGCCAACAAACAATGCACGCATCTTCTCTCCCCCCGGATCGCATCAGATAAAATCCCGAGCGATTCACCGTAAACGTTTACGACAACATTGCGGATGCTTCTGCTTCTGTCAACAAGAATCGTAAACGTTTACGGTTTGCTTTTAATTGCATGCTAGGTATGACAAACTACCCCGATAATGGAGGACATACTTTGACAGGCATCCGCGACCTTGCCCGCCATCTTGATATTTCAATAGGCACCGTTTCGCGGGCGCTTAATAACAAGCCGGACGTGAATCAGGACACCAAATCAAAAGTCCTCAAAGCCGCGGCAGAGCTTGGTTACGTTCCCAATCAGGCCGGGCGTGCGCTTAGCAAAGGGCGTACCAACGTGATCGGGTTCGTTCTTCAGACCGATAGCGAAGGCATGATGCAAGGCGATCTGTTTTTCATCCGGGTCTTTGACGGGATGCAATCGGTTTTGACGCAGCACGGTCTGAACTTGGTGGCGCTTTTATCGCCATCAACCGTCGATCCTGAAACCTATCTTAAACAGATTGTCGCGCGCCGATTTACTGATGCTTTGGTACTGTCATCCATTCACCGCAACGACGCGCGGATCAGTTATCTGTCTGATCAAAATCTGCCATTCGCCACATTGGGCCGGTCTCTCACGGACGTGGGCCAGCCCTGGCTTGATCTTGATTTTGACGGGGTCGTCGAAGATGCAATTCATCGGCTCATTGCCAAAGGGCATCGCAAAATCGCGCTCGCCCTGCCCCGCAGCGATCTGAACCTGCGCCATATTATGGTCGAAAGCTATCGACGTAACTTAGCCAGATCCGGGATAGAAGTTAACGAGGACTTCATCGTCGAAACAGATGCCGGCGACAATGGTGGTGTGACGTTGGTGCATGACCTCATAGAACTAAACCCACGCCCTACTGCGGTCATTTATTCAGATCATATCCTTCCTTTTGGGATTTACCGTGGCCTTGCAGAAAATGGGCTAACCCCCGGCCAAGACCTATCCCTGATCGGAGTCGGCACAAGGCTAGCCTCACTGCTTACCCCGAACCTGAGCCATTACAGGTTCAACCTATTTGACTTAGGCGTCAGAATTGCCGAGGCACTCTTGCCAACAATGCAAGATCGCCCGTTTTCAGACCCGGCAAAAATAATCCGCGAAAGCGTGCCTTACACATTCATCGACGGCGACAGCATACGGGATATGGCGTGATCAGCTGCGTGCCATCGCTAAATCATCTTGCAAAGACACCGACCGCAGAGGGCACTTGTCGGCGCTCTGGGACAAGCACATAATATCGCTCTTCTGGTCTAGGCTAGGAACGTCCAAAGCAACCACTCTTCCATCTGCAAAGAACCCAATAATCGACATCTCCGCGAACGGTGGACGACCATATCGGATCGCCAGGTCGATTATACGGTCATGCGGAGCACGCGAATCATCTTCCGAAATAACCCTCAGCCTCGATTGTTGAGATAAATGTCAGCGGAGCGGCAAACTATGTCTCCACCTGTTTGGCACTGGCAGTGGTCGGAATGGACACATCTTATCGAAAATTTGCGTCATATCCTCAGGTCGTGGCGTCATGCAACAAACGTGGGTCGCCTTTCATTGACGTGGTCCCTGATTTTCAGTCGCGAAGTGCAATCGGTTGACCCAGTTTCAACCGCCGGCAGCTTGATTTGGCTCTCAGGGCCTTACAGAACCTCCTCTCGAACGGCCGCACTCATCATCAGGACATAGAAGGCTTGGCCGTATTCAACAGATTTACTTTTTGTTGAACACGGCGTATGTTCAACAAAAATAACTTACGTTGAACATTATGATTAATCGCCATTCTTCTGTTGCCCATGCGGCTTATCACGACTTGCTTCGTTCACTTAAGGACGAAGCGATGATGGATATTCGCGGCACGCCGACCAAGATCACCCGCGGGGATAAGACCTATTGGTATGACACGTTTCGCGTCGGGACCGATGTGCGCAAGACCTATATCGGAGAGGACTCCCCTGCCCTATCCAGCCGCCTATCGACACTAACCGAACTGCGTGCCGCCGCTAAGGATCGCCAAACCAACCGCACCCGCCTGATCCGTATCCTGCGCGCCGAAGGCTTTATGAGCACGGACGCCGCCACAGGTAGCCTGCTGTCAGCGATGGCCAAAGCTGGCGTATTTCGGCTGGGTGGCACGGTTGTCGGCACCCACGCGTTTCGTCTGTACGAAGGTGAACTTGGCCTGCGGTACGGCTTTGACGATACGGCCCAAACTGGCGATATCGACATTGCCAGCTTTGAGCGGCTGTCGCTAGCTCTAGAGGATGCCGTATCGCCGCCGTTGCATGAAGTGTTCCGTGATTTTTCTTTTGATCCGGTGCCCAGTTTGCGCCCCGAAAACGTCTGGCGCTGGAAGCAAACACGCAACGATTTGATGGTCGAATTTCTGACCCCGTCATTCGATGCAGAGGAGGGCGTCAGGCCGCTGGTCGCGCTTGGCGTTGATGCGCAATCGCTGCATCACCTGAATTATTTGATCCAAGATCCGATCCCCGCAGCGATCCTGTACCGCAGCGGAACGCTGGTGCAGATCCCGCAGCCGGAACGCTTTGCTATTCACAAACTGATTGTCGCAGATCGGCGGCGTGATGGGCCGGACCAGATCAAGGCGATCAAAGACCGGGCGCAGGCCGCGTTTTTGATTAACGCACTGGCCGAGGACCGCCCCGACGAATTACGCGACGCATATGAATTGGCACGTAATACAGGGCCACGTTGGGAACAAAGGTTGGATGGGACATTGGCCAGAATGCCCGACACCGCGCACATTCTGGCAGAGTTGTAAGAGTTTCGCTGCGAAACTCTAGCCGCGTTCGAATAGGTTTCGCAGTTCTTCCATTGCGGCGTCGATCATTTCGGCGTCGACGGGTTTGCCGGATAGGCGGATCACGAAACCTTGGCTGTCGCGTTCTTTGCGTAGGGTGACGCCGGTTGAAAGTTTAAGCGTGTCATTACCAACCCAGCCTGTTGGCGTCGCGGCTTTGGGACGGCCACGTTTGACGGTGTCCCGTGGCCCCTCTTCGATTTCGGCAATCACGGGTTCTAGGGCGATCCATTCATCTTCGACCGAACCACCCTGCCCGGCGTCCAGCGCCGCACGCAGACGGCTTTCGCCACCTTGCCGCAATGCACCTGCCAAACGCAGCCCACGGCGCTCTGTGAGGCCCTCTGCATGCGCGAGCATGTCGCCGAGCATCTCGAATACCTCGGCAAAGGAGCGCACCTTTGAGCGTTTTGATTTCGACGCCGACGCGAACAGGACATTCACCGCCTCTTCGGTGCTGCCGAATGCGCCCTGCTGTGCGGCGATCACCGCGATGCGGCCGCGTTCGTAGTGGCTTAGGTTTGCGCGGACTTCATTTTCTTCGACCATAGCGGCAAAGGCGGATGCGGTGTCGGTACTGGGGCGCACGAAGGCTTTGATCGTCGTATACTTGCCGTCGCCGTTTAGTTCAGCCAAACCGCGCATCGCCATCAGACGACGGTAGCCAGACAGCAGGCTGTAACCCTGCCCGTCAGCGTAAACCTCGATCGGTAGGCGCAGACCATTGGCGGCGATTGAAAGACGCAGTTCCAGCATCTCTTCTTCGCTTAGAACCGTCCGGTCGCGGACCATCGCGTCAGTCGTGATTTTGTCGGTCGGAATTTCCGTGACGATCAGCCCGTTCTTTTCAGCCTCGCGCAGACGTTCTGCATCGAGCTTATCAAGCCGCGATTGCACATTTTCGGCATGACCGAATTGCGCGCTATCCGCAGCCACTTGCGCGATTGGCGCTGAGGTCCGGTTTGTGCGCGCCGGAGTTTCGCTGCGAAACTCTGCGTCGATGGCTTGTAGGTCTTCGACGGATGGCGCGGTCAGTTTGCGGCGTTTTGCCATTGGTTAATCCTCCTGCTCGGATTTTTGCATCTGGGCGTCGCGCCACCAGGTCCCGATCAGGACTTCTTTGACTTCGGCCCAAGTGCGGTCAAATGTTTCGCGTCCGCGAATGTAGGTATCGCGGTTAAAGTCGCGGTAGTCGGCCTCATAGATGCCATTCACATGTTCGCCGGCTTGGCCAACCATCGCGGTGACCTCTTGCCGGTAGGTCGTCATAAAGTCACCGAAATAGGCTTGGATCACATTCGCCAAATCGGTCTGTTGGTTCGCATCGAAACGGGTCACGATGGCGCGCACAGCATCCCATTCGAATTTCATTTCCGGCAATCCATCGCGACGGCGCACCGTGTTTTCCCCATCTTCAATCGACGCAAAGGTGCTGTAGAGCATATCAAAGAACCGGCCCGTACTGTCGAATTCAAGGAACGACGCCCCAAGTGGTACCAGCAGAATATCAGCAGCAGCCAATGCGTTGATTGTCAGATAGCCAAGCGCGGGCGGCGTATCGAGAAGGATGATATCATATTCGTCTAAAATACCTTCACCCGACAGCGCGTTGCTTAGCGCGTCCCAAAGCGCCCAACTGCGCAGCTGCATCCGCCAAACAGGCACTTGGAATTCGGCCCAGTAGAGATTGAGCTGCGAACCAATCAGGTCGATGTTTGGCCAATGCGTTGACTGGATCAAATCGCGGGCGTTCACATTGCGCGCCTCTGACAGGGTTTCATCTAGGGGCAGGGGAGTTTGCCCGTTACGTTCGCGGACCTTGTTTTCGGCCTCGACGTTCATGGCGTAATCTTTCGCCATCAGCGGGAAAGCGGTTTGCCATTCGTCTTCGACTTTGCCCCCCATGATGGACGTCAGCGACCCTTGGCTATCGAGATCGATCACCAGCACCTTGTAGCCATCAAGCGCGGCTGACATGGCGAGGTGCGTGGTGGTCGATGTTTTACCCACGCCGCCCTTAAAGTTTGCCACGGCGATGATTTTCGCAGGCTGATCTTTGGGCCGGTAGGGCAGGTACTCACGGTCGGCTGCGCCTTCAGCTGCAAAGAATTTCCGGAGCGTTAGGATTTCCTCGAGCGTGAACCATTTTGATCCGCCCTCACCGTGGCCTTGGGGTAGGTCAGGGTTGGCTTTCAGAACGCGCCGCAGATGGGAAGTCGCGACGGGGATCAGGTAGCGGCAGACCTCCCAAGTGGAGAACCGGCGCAGGCGTTTTTCGCCATCTGGGGCGTGTCCGCGCTTGGCCAGATCATCGCGCCCTTTCGCTGCGAAAGTCGCGGCTTTTGCGAATCGCGTGGTGTCGATAGGGTCAGATAACTTGGCCGCTGCTTTGGCCGGATCGATGTTCATATAAGGGGGCAGGGGTGGCTTGCTTGAAGATGACATGTTTGAAACTCAATGTAAGCTGTTTAAGGTGATTTGCGTGGGAGTATCGCACATGAAATCGGATTTGCGAATCGTTAAGCGCTTATTTGCAAGAAAATTCTGTAATTCATAGGAAACGACGACATATAGCTGTTTAATTTCTTTAAGTACTTTAAGATATTTGCTTAGAAAAAATTGTTTTTTGCCAATAGGTTACGGATATTTTGGACCCGTATGCAGGATGAAAGGTATCCATATACAGGTTCATTGGGCACCAAATACAGGATGGCAGGGTCCGATTCGCGGGGTTTGAGGTGCCCAGAGTCGGTATTGCCCGTGTTAGTGTCTAATTGGCGGGTCTTTGCCAGAACCTTGCCCTGTATATGGATACCTTAAGTTTTCCTTTCTTGGTCGTTCTATCCTTAAAGAACCCGTTTACGGGACTGTCGTTATGCTGCTTAAGGTCCCCAAGGTTGGCTTGCTCTTAGGTGCCTTATAGGGCAGACTGGAGGAAACCTCGATAGAAGGTGAGCAGGAATGGCATCTGATCAAGTTTCGCTAAGTGGTGCCTTGCGCCGCGGCGAAGTCAAAAAGAACGTGGCCGCGATTCACGTGAGTGGCAAGCTGACGCTGTTGCAGCGCAAGCTTTCGAATGTCCTGTTGCTGAACGCCTATGACACGCTGATCCACAAACAGTCCCACGCGATCGACGCGCGCACCTTGTGCACGATGATCGGATATAATTCGAATGACATGGAAACGCTGAAGCAGTCCTTGCGCGGTTTGGTCGAGACTTCTGCCGAGTGGGATATGCTGGATGAAAACGGTCAACAGGAATGGGGCGTGTCCAGTCTGCTCGCCTACGCCAAGCTAAAGGGCGGCGTGTGCGAATATGCGTATTCAGCGGCACTGGCTGAAAAGCTGCATGACCCTAAGGTGTTCGCGTTGATCAATCTGAACATTCAACGTCGGTTCACCAGCGGTCATGCTCTTGCGCTTTATGAAAACTGCTATCGCTTTGTGCGGACGGGAAGCACGGGGTGGTGGCCGCTTGAACTGTTCCGCCGTTTGATGGGCGTGAATGACAGCGCCTATTACGAGGTGTTTAAGCATCTGAATGCTAAGGTGATCAAACCGGCAGTGGCCGAGGTGAACAAGACGTCGAACATTATCGTGACCCCCGAGACCCGCAAAATGGGGCGGGCGGTGACCGAGATCAGGTTCAAGATTGCCAAGAACCCGCAGCTATCCATTCTTGATCTGGATGATGGGGAAGGGGTTCGGAATGAACCGGTTTATGAAAAGTTGCTAGATCAGGGCGTGAGCGACCGTTTGGCCCGACAATGGATCAAAGAACACGGACCCGCGCATATTTCTGAAAAGATTAACTATGTCAGCGCGCGCAAAGGTGTGCAGAATCCTGTTAGCTATCTGACAGCCGCGTTGCGCGAAGATTACGCGGAAGAGAAAGCAGGGCAGGGGGCCCTGACTTCGGACCGGGCCAAACGGCTTGCCCGCGTGCGCGAGTTGATCAACGCCCGCAGCCCGACGCAGCGCGACGCGGATAAACGGCTGTTTATGTCGCGGTTGGATGATTCCGGCGCACGGCTTGATTTCGAAAACCACGGCTGGATGTCTGCGCTGAACGCCGAAGCAATCTTTGCGTTTTGGGAAGACCTAATGCCCGGCGCGTTTGACGATCTTTAGATCGTTAACTGCGCATGATTTCGGATGCGAGATAGCTTACGCGCATCGCCTGATTGGCATCGGGTGTTTGCGATAAATCCCGTAACGCCTGCGCCAGAAGCGCGAGCTGAAGCGTTTCGGCTTGGTCCGCCAGCGCCATAAGCGTGTTGGATTGACCAAAGCGCATGACCTCGGCTGTGGCGTCAAAAACTGCGTTCCCAAGCTGTTCGATTGCGCTGAGCGATGCTTGCGCGAGTGTGGAACCGGAACTGATCTTGCTTTTCAGAAATGATCGCGCGCGGTTACCCAAGGTCGATTTCGCATCCGGAAGTGTGTCCAGCGACAGGTTTATCATATGTTGGCCGATCATGACGGATACAGGTGTTAGCCGTAGCCGCAGGTCGACGACGGTTGCTTCGCAAAATAGCAGGCGAATGTTGGCTTTGTTGTCTTGAAGCCATGCCACGGTTTTATGCTGCTTTGCAGATAGGGTCAGGTTCCACGATGCGCGGGTTTGATCGGCAATAGGCAATTGATATTGCTGGTTAATATCTTCGAAATTTGCGGTTCCAATATCGATCGGGGCGAGCAGTATTGGAACTGCGCTGCCCATCCGTCGCAACCCGGCGGGTGATCGTTTGGCGATATCGTCTTGCGCGTCATCCCAATTCGCAAATACCGCCCCGGCGTTATTGAGCTGTGCAATGACGTCGGGTGCGTTGGTGGGCGCTGCAGATGCTTGGTCCCATGAGATTTGTTGATCAGATGAAATGCGTGCCTGTCGCAGGGTGACTTGGGTTCCTGTGATGTCTTTGGCGGTGGCTGCGCCCCACAGTGGACCGAAATAGGCGTTTTCGGGTGCAAATCCGGGGTCCATCCCGGCGCCGCGTGCTTGGGATGTGGTATACCACGCGTTTTGATCGGGCGCGAAACCATACAGACGCAGCCCACGTGCCCCGCTGGCGGCGTTCCAGCGCACAGCGCCAAGCATGATTAAGTCGAAGCTATCGCTATCGCGGTAGGTGCGCCGCAATGTCCCGGTGAGCTGGGTATCCTCGGGGTGTTTTTCCAAGGCTTTTGCGAGCGCATAGGTCAAGGCAGCATCGGCCAAGAACCTATCGTCCCGAAAATCAAAATGATGGGCACGTGCAAGCCGGGCATGGTGGACAAGAACCCGCAGAAGCGAGGTTAACCGTGGTGCAGATTGGGCGCGTGCGGAAATCGACAGGTCAAAGAGCGTGTCTTCGGCGATGACTGAACCGCCGCCAAACACGCCTGTGACGGCAGCGGTAATCGCAGTTTGGACTTGGGCAAGGAATTCAGCGGACAAAAAGGCGCTTTGCGCATCATCATGGGTGATTTGATCAAGCGCTTGTGCACCGCCTTGTTGCCGCGCCACAAGTGCGGCGGCGGTGGTGACCCGTCGTTTAGCGGATTTCGCGCCTTTGAATACAGCGCCAGAAAGCCCCTGACCGGCCAAAAACACCACAGGAAATTCAAGATCGGGCAGGTGCACCGTTAGGTTGGCCCCGTCAGCGTCGATTTTTGCGGCGGTACTGATGCGGGCAAGGTTGATTGCCTTATCCCAATCGGCGCCAGCGAATTTGCGCAGGTCTTCCTCTGTTAGGGCATGCAGATCGTCGGGTGCGGATTTTACTGCGGGGGCAGGGGTGTCTGCGCGCAGGGCGCAAGCTGCCAAGATGATATGCCTGCACACTCCGGTGGATGGGCAGTCGCAGGTGGCGGCGTTTAATCCGGTTGCAGGGACCGTCACGGATTTACCGTCTGCGGTGACGGTTGCTTGGGTGTCGTCGCGGGCTTCGACGGTTGCTTTGCCTGCTTCAAAGTCGCGTTTGGCACGGCGTACAATGCCGACGTTGGCCAATGCAGCCAAAGCGTTTTCATCGTGAACTGCGATCATCTCGGACAGGGTCATGTCATGATCTCGGCCAGCCAATCGGCGAATTTATTGGGGGTCATTGCGCCGACGTGCATTCCTAGGTCAGCGGCCCGCCCCGCGATTGTTCCATCAAAGTAAGGTGCGGATTGGTCATCTAGTGCGACCAGCCCGACCATGCGCACGCGGGCTTCGGCCATGCGGGCAAGGGCGGCGTATAATGTGCGTGGTGATGCGCCCTCGGCGAAATCACTGATCAGCGCAAAGACAGTGCGTTCGGGGTCTTGGATGAAGTCTTCGCAATAGGTGACAGCGCGGCCGATATTGGTGCCGCCGCCCAGTTGCACGGATAGTAACGTATCCAAAGGATCGGTCAGTTTGTCGGACACGTCGATGATTGACGTATCAAACAGCACCATTTTCACAGTGATTCCGGGCAGGCCGCATAGGATTGCGGCCATGACCGCCGAATGGATCACACTGTCGGTCATCGACCCTGATTGATCGACGCATAGCACAACAGTCCACGGCAGTTTCCGTTTCTCGCGGCTATTAAACCGCAGTGTTTGCGCGATAATACGGCTCGTTTCAGGGTCATAGGTTTTCAGGTTTTCGCGTAGCGTGTTGCGCCAGTCGAAATTCGCGGCAGATGGGATATTTGACCGCCGAAATCTATTGCGTCGCCCGGAAAACGCCCGCATCACATCGTGCCGCAACCGTTCCATGATATCGCGTATGATTTTATCGGCGACCTCGCGTAATTTGGCCCGGATCGCAGGGTCGGCGCGGTCATGATAACCTAACAAAACCTTAAGCAGGTCTTGGTTTGGTTCCAGACTTTCCAGCGTTTTAGGATCTTTGAGCAGGTCAGTCAGCCCGTACCGGTCAAGCGCGTGTCCTTGCAGGGTTTCAAACACGGTGTTTGGGAACAGGCCCTTGGCCTTGCCCAGCCACGTCAACGCCTGCATTTGTGTCGGATCAAGCGACCCTGCGCCGCGATCTCGTTCAAGTCCGCGTTGATCATATTCGCGTGCATAAAGGTAATCGAGCGCCTGATCCATTTTCTGGTCTTGGCCGCCAAGCCCGCCCAAATTGTCTTTGGCATAGCGACCTAAGGCAAGCCGCCAGCGGCGTGTTCCTTCGGTCATGGTGTTATCCAATCGGTCAATCCGTCTGCCAACAGTGACGCGCGCAGGGCTTTTTCGATGGTTAGCCCTTCGCTAAGGTCGGTTTCTGTGGCCATTGTATTCACGGTGACCAAGCTGCCTGCCTGAACCCCGTGTATCGCCGCCAATTCCCCAGCAAGCCGGTCTGTTTCGCGTGGATTAAGCCCGGTAAAGGCCAGCCGTAGGTGCGGTAGCAGGTCAAGAAAACGATCTTCGTCGATATTGCACATGAACTGGTCGACAACGGCCAGCAGCCCGTCAGCGTACCACAACAGGGCCGGGCTGGTGTATAAGATGCCCCGCAGCACCCCGATTTGATCGGCGGTATCAAGGCTAACCCCCGTCAGCCGCCCTTGCATGATTTGCACCAACGTCGCGGCAGGTCGTGTGCCTGCTTGGACACAGACCGCCAGAACCGCCCCGAGGATCACAGGATTTTCGGTGTAGATCGCAACCCGGTCTAACGCTTCGTCCAAAAGTGACCGATCTAGCCCGATGCTGTCGCAATCACGCAGGATTTCATTCACCATGCGCAGCGCGTCTAGCCGTTCTTGGGTGTCGTCGTCAGATGTGTTTGGAAGGTCATCGCAAAGATACACCAATCGCCCATAAGCCGCGTTGACCAATTGCCGCAGATCAAGCGTATCGGGCGCACCAAGCGGCCCAGCGGATTGCAGCACGAACATCAAACGCCTTAGCGCGGCGGTTACTGAGGCGAATGTGCCGTGGTTTTGGATATCGTTGCCAAGCTGTTCGACAAACGGCCCAAGCTGCGCACCAAGCCCGGCCAGCAGCCCACGCGACAGCAAGTCAATCAGCGCCGGTAGGTCGCGAGCGCGCCCATCTTCGATCAAAGTGGCCCGTTGCCTGTATAACAGCGCGAGGCAGGCATTGGGGAGTTCATCGCCCAAGACAGCTTGTTCGATCAGCTGGCCTTCGGTTTGGGGGGACCATGCGTATTGCCATTCTTCGAACAACAGTTCTATGCGGCTACCGGTCAGGTAATCTGGCCCGACGATCCGAGTCGCGAAACTGGGGCACAGTAGTTGCATCGCGTGAAAGAACCGTGATGCGGCAAGATGCGTATCGTTCCGCCGGATATCCAATTTGCGCCTGCGTTGCGCACTATCGCTTAGATCCAAACGGTAGGTGCGTGCGCGGCGGCGTATGTCTTCGACCAATGGCGGCGATCCCGCGGAAACGGGGACATCGCCCAGCTTATCACCGCAAAGGAACGTCAGAAACCGGGTTGTCCAGATGTCTTGGGCGGTGGTTTCGCCTTTGATCAACGCAGTGCGGATGCCGTCGATCAGATCATGACGCAGTGCACCGGGCCGCCCACGTAAAATTGCGAGCGATTCAGCCGCGCGGACGGCTTCGACCTGAGAGGGGAGGGGAACTTGGTGGCCTTCGGCACGCATTTGGGTGGCGAATTCTGTTAGAATATCGACGCCAAGTGTCCGCCATGTATTCGGACCGGTCTGAATGTCGGCCCGTTCCCACATTTGCTGGTAATACCCCGGCTGCGGTAGACCCGCAGCATAGCCGTTCAGGGCGTCCATCGCCCGAAATCCATATCGGATGAGGTAGCTATCGGTTTTGCCATTGGGTTTTTCAAGGGCGGGCAGGTCGTCAAGCGCACCAACAAGCGCAGGCGCGTGAAATCCGCCAACCACCACCACAACCGGCCCACCACGCGAGAGCGCCTTTTTGACGGCGCGCGCCATGTGGGATTCACGATTGGTATCGCCGGTTTCCGTGATTTGGCTTTCGGGGGTCGCTGCACGGATACCCGCGCAATAGACACCGACATCACCGAAAAAGCTGCGCCAATCTGGATTGCCAAGCCGGGTTTCAAACAGGTGGTCCCAAAGTTCGAACCCATCCCGGCACCCCGTCGCACGTGCCAATGCAGTGGTGTAGTCATTGCTGTTGAACCGTTGTTCGTCCATCAATGATGTGGGCTCGACGCCGTCAAGTTGACCACGCATTGCTTTGTCAGCCGCAGGCGCGTCGATGAAGTGCAGGTCTGCCCCAACCTCTTGACCGGTTTGGAGTGCGACGTATTCAGGGGAATGGTCGCAAAACGGGTAATAGCCCGCGACGCGCCCCCGTTCGCCAGCGTTATCGACCAATGCGACAAGCGCGACAGGTGGTTTCGTCGTAGGGTCCAGCAAAAGCGGGATTTTATCGGCGAAATCTGATGGAGCCTCGATCAAGATTTGGCTGGGTTTTATGTCGCGGATCAGTGCGCGCAGCGCCCATGCGCATGCGGGCGAATGGTGCCGGATTGGCACGACATAAAGCCCCCGATCCGGTTGAAATAGATCAGAGCGCAGCTGTGCGAATGTATCCCGATCAGTCACGCAGGCTTTCTTTGGCTGATTTATAGAATGCGGCCCATGTGCGCGATGTCCGTGACCGTGGTTTGGCGATTTGATCAACGTAGGCGCGCAGTTTGCGGGCGTCTTCGGGGTCGTCTTTGAACACCGTCCCGCCCAATTGCCGCGCGATATGACCTGCGGTCAGGGTGCCATTGTCCAGATAGGCGGCTTCTAACGCGGCGGCGTGGGTCACGTTGACAGCCTCGGCTGTGGACATGACGCTGTTGGGGACTGCGACGCTTGCCCCGTCGGCGGTGGTGCCTGTGCGCAAATCACGAAACACGGCGACAACCAGATCCAGCACATCGGGCGAAAGCGCTGGCGACACTGGGTTTTCGGCCATCCGTTCGGCCACCTGACGGTTAATCAGTTCTTTTTCAAACTGCGCATCGGCGATGGGTTTGACGGTTTCAAAGTTAAACCGACGTTTCAAAGCCGACGACATGTCGTGCACGCCGCGGTCGCGCAGGTTGGCGGTGCCGATCAGGTTGAACCCTGGAATGGCACGGCTTTCGACTTGGGGGCCAAGTTCGGGGATCGCCACCGTTTTTTCCGACATCAGCGAAATGATCGCGTCTTGGACTTCCGGGGCGCAACGGGTCAATTCTTCGATCCGGGCGATTTGGCCACCGCGCATCGCGCTCAGGATTGGGGATGGGATGAGCGCGCGTTCGGATGGGCCTTCGGCGAGCAACAACGCATAGTTCCAGCCATAGCGCAGGTGATCTTCGATAATGCCAGCCGACCCTTGCACCACTAGTTTGGATGTGCCGCCGATTGCGGCGGCAAGCAGTTCCGACAGTAGCGATTTCGCGGTGCCGGGTTCACCGACAAGCATAAGCCCCTGATGCCCCATGAGCGACACGATGCAACGATCAACCAAAGGATCATCGCCAAAGAATTTTTGCCGTACGTCCAAGGCTTTGTCGCCTAGGATAAAGCGACGGACCGCGCGCGGTGAAAGGTGCCAACCGTTTGGTTTTGGGTCTGTGTCCGCAGCCAAAAGACGAGCGATTTCATCGCCATATCGAATTTCAGCGGGCGCGCGTTGTGTTTGTTCTACCATTGCGTATTTTTTTCCCAATCGGGGTCATGGGCGCCTTTGGCAGCCATTGCATGCAGGTCGTTCCAACATTCTGATAGCAGAACGGGGGGCACTTCGGACAGTTTGACCTTTTTCCCGTAACGCCCGCCTTCTTTTTCGAACCCAAGTGAAATAATCGCGACGTTGCGGTTTTCTTCGGGAAGGAAGTTCCCGGTGAATTCAATGATAGCTGTCAAACCGACGCCTTTGAAAGATTTCTGGTAGCCGTAGAACCAGCCACCGTCCTGGGTTCCGCAACGTTCGTAGCCCAGTTTCGACGCCGCGCCGCGAATGGCAAAGCTTTCTGTTACCCAGCCCTTGCGATCGTTGATCTCGGTTTTGTCTTTTTGGTCGTCAGGGAGCCGCAGCAAGCTGCGCCCGAATTGCGCGAACAACGGTTTGATTTCATAATCTTTCAGGTGGGCCGCCCATTGATCGGCCTCGCTTTCGGATAGTGTCGCGCCATGTGCCAGACGGATGCCCGCAAATGCGCTGATATCGACTTCGTTATCTTCGGCATCGGTAAATTCACCCTCTGCCGTGGGGCGGAAATTTTGCAGAACGGTATTGTTGGAATCCAATCCTTGCCAAACGACCCTTTCAATCAGCCGTCGCATGACGGGATGATCGTGAAAATCGCGGGTCCAATCTGTCAGCGGCCATACCCGTTCACCACATAGCGCCTCGTAGAGGCGGGCGGTTTGCATGGTGATGACTTGCTTGAGTTCCTTTTTCGACGCGGTGATCTGCTTTTTCGAGGCTTTGGTTGCTTCGTCTTTACCGGTGGACAGGGCTTTTACGATTTTGCCGTCCGGGTTTTTCAGGACAAAGGTCAAATCATCGCCAAGCGTCGCCCGGTATAGTTTTTCATCCTCTCCGCAGGTCAGATCAAGATTGCCATCGTCATCTAATCCCGCGGTTGGGATTGTTCTGTCACCCAGTTCATTAAGCGACCAGTTCATTTTGTCTGCGACCGCCTGAACGAGGTCGCCTGCAAATTTTTGGACGCCCTTTTGTTTCAGTCGGGTTGCGGCGGCGATGACGACTTGAAGCGATACAGGATCACCTTTGTGGGCAAGGACCTCTAGCAGGGATGAGGCTTGGGATGTGCGCGAACCGTGGTTGCGCAAGTATGCGCGGACTTGGTCGGCTGCGACCTGTGAAGGCACCCTTGACGTTAGCCCAAGGATACCTTTGGTTGCGGTTCCTGTATTTTGGTATTGTGATTTTATCGCATTGCGTAGCTGCGCGAATGCTTGCGCACGGGTAAAGTTGGGGTTCCAGCGCTGGTACATTTTAACTTGCACGTCCGCGTTTTTCTCGGCGTATGCGTTTGCTTCTTCGTCAGAAGGCACAAGGGTGTCATAGGCGATCCAGCTATCGAAGACCCATTTTGAAAACGCCGCAGCGCTGTCCGGCTTAAGCTGATCGAGGTAGATTTCAAACAAGGCGTTGCCACCCGGCTGCTTGAGCTTGAACGCTAAGAAGATCCACCAACGCAGCACATCGCCCGGAACGGGTTTGCCGTTCTTGAACTTGGCGGCAGGCATGTGATCAAGGTCAAGCCAATCGAGCTTATCAAATTTGGCTTTCTTCAAGCCAGCTTCCGCCTCGCGGATTAGGACAGTTGGACCGACATATGAATCCAGTGGTTCGCCCAGTTGTTTTAGCGCGGTCAGGATCGCGGCCTTGGCGATTTCGCTTTTCTCTTTCTTTAGCTGGGTCTTGAGCGCAGGAATTGCAGCGGTGTCTTCACGTGCGGCAAGCCATTCGGCGGCACCTTTGCGGATTGCCTGTCTGCTGTCGTTGAGCAATGTGAGCAGGCGATCGGTCACTTGGGGGACGTCGTTTAGCAAAGCGCGCGCTTCGGCCTTGCCGGCTTTGCGTTCTCCGGTTGCAATTTCAAGCAAGGGTGCGAAATAGCGCATCGGTGTTTTGGGCATGCGGGCCAAGTAGCCAATGGCAATCACATGGCCAAGACCGCCAAATTCAGATGCGCGCACGCCCAGTGCTTCGTCGAGCACATCAAAGTTGTCCGCAAGATAAGGCCAGACTGCGTTGACCGGTAAATCATGCGGGTTAGGTGCGGCATACATTTCTGCTGGCATCATCATCCGCAGCAGATCGCCTTTGATTGCTTTGCGCGTGACCGATTTGTTCCAGTCACCGATTTTCACTTCTACCTGTAGTTCTTGCCACAGATCGTCCAACGCGCGCAGGTCTGCGGTGTCAGTCGCAAGGTAGCTGTTGATTGCTGATGTTATGGCGCCGCTCTGGTGCTGGCTCAGCATGAAACGCGCATTGTAGAGCGACCCGATTGCCAAAGTCAGTGCAGGTTTTTGTGCTAGGCCTGCCATCTTTCCCTTTAGCCATTCTTCGGCATTTCGGTTTAGAAAACTTAACAGGTCATGAGAACGACTGCTCGGCAGCTTGGCTGTGGTTAAGAACGTTTCGGCTTGGCCGATTAATTCTGATTTTAGCAGCGGTTGCTGGTATCTGAAATTCTTTGCTTTGTTATCGGCGTTGCGCGCTTTGATCTTTTCGTTTGCCGCGACCAGCGCCGTTTTTAGTAGTTTGCGGTCGTCGTTGGTAATTGTGATGCCGGGTCCATCGGTCAACGAGCGGGGCGCAGGAATATCGATGCGGGTTCCGTCAATTGCGGTGTATCCGGTGGCGTCATCGGCGGCTTGCCCGGATTCACTGGTCATTTCAGCCGCAGAGAATGCGTTTTCGATCATGGCGACGATGCGCGCTGTTTTTTCTGTTTTCGCATGGGCGCGTAGTGCTTGTGTGGCAGTATCTGTGCCCAACCCAAGCAAGACTTCGACCATGCCGGTCCGCGCGCCGACGGCCCCTTTGCTTAGCTGTTCGATCGCCATGGGTTCGATGATATTCGCGGGGACATCACGGAGTGCGTTAACGGCGGCTTCGCGGACAGCGCGGGAACTGTCGCCCACACGCGATAGGACGCACCCAAGAAACGGTTCTTGCTGCGTGAGTTTCCATTTGTGCAGTGAATTGACGAAAATCGTGCGGCCCTTCGCGGGTGATTTTGTGATGCCTTTGATCGCATCCTCTGGATGGGATTTGACCAATGTGCTGGGGTCCAGCAGCTCGCGAAAGGCGCGGGCTTGTACTGAGACGTAGTCGTCGTTTTCCCAGTATAGCAATTCAAATAGCTGGGCTGTTGTGCCACCACAGGCCTGCGCCATCGGGATTAGCTGATCGCGAGTAAGCCCCTTTGGCTGTGCTTCGCGTGGTTCATTGTCCCAGCGTCTTGTTGGGGAAACTGCGCCGAGCGCTGTTTCGGTGAACAAAACACGCATGACATCGGGGATCGTTTTAGATCCGAGCGCATGATCCGGCGCACTACCATGTGCCGCTGTCAGTACTTTTGCGTAACGCACCAGTAGATCACCGTCGAACGGGTCCATATCGATGAAATGATAGGGGCGTTGATCTTGAAGAGCGCTGTTTCCACGGCTGTATCGATGTGCCCCACATACGTTCAGCTGATCGCCGCCACCCAAAGTGGACAGTGTCGACAGGACAGTTTCGTTTTCGCCCGTCAGGACATAGCTGACCGTGCTATCCCCCAATCCCGCCTGCGTCTGATTCAGATGTTCGAGGTCTTGTTTGATGAATTTGGTATGGGAATTGCTGGATGGCAGGAGATTTTTGAGAAAGGACTTCATACGGATACTCAGCTTACACGTTAATTTACCGGCACTTTAGCTAACGCTGCCCTAAAGGAAAGCGTTAGCTAAGGGCGCCATCAGTATAGGCCTTTTTTCTCCCACTCTGGGTCAAAGGCACCTGATTTTGCCATCTCGTGCATGTCATTCCAGACCTCTGACAGCAGTAGCGCCGGGACTTTTTCCAAAGTTAACGCACGCCCGCGTCCGCCTTCGCCCATTTGGGTGAATTGCATGTGTCTGATTGCGGCGG
Organism: Yoonia maritima; assembly: GCF_003003285.1. Taxonomy (GTDB): domain Bacteria; phylum Pseudomonadota; class Alphaproteobacteria; order Rhodobacterales; family Rhodobacteraceae; genus Yoonia; species Yoonia maritima. The sequence continues at coordinate 52,965 of NZ_PVTP01000008.1, forward strand.
GAATGTCATCTTCGCTCACGTAGCTGCCGGTGAAATACAGGTCTGCCCAGATTTGTGCGCCTCTGAATTCTTTGCGGTATGCGTCGAAACCACCCCCGTCGCCGATAGGCGCCCGATCATAGCCTGCCTTTTTGGCGGCTGACCGCAGTTTGAAGGTGGTCATCAACCAACCTTCGCGGTCGGTCAGTTTGGTATCTTTGCTTTGCGCGTCTGTCAGGGTGCGCACAGGGCGGGATACTTGCGGGAATAGCGGTTTAACCTCAAAGTCCTTAAGATGTTGCAGCCATTCGTTTCTGTCATCTTCGGAGAGGTTGGCCGTATGCGCGATGTCGATTTTACTGATTGTAGACAGATCAATGTCGTCGCCAGCCGCGTTCACTACTTCGCCTTCGGGGGTAAGCCGTAGCCCGGTGATGAATGCGCCCTTATCGTCCAGACCGCGCCAAATGACCCGTTCGGTCAGGCGCTGCATAATCGGATGTTTGGTTAGATCATCCTGCCAAGCCTGCCGTTCCCACGTGCGACTGCTAATCATCGCGTCGTAAAGCCGGGCCTGCTGTTGGGCATGGGCGGTTTTGATGGTTTTCTTGGCCGCGCTTAGGAGTGATTTGGATTCCTTGGTGTTTGCATCCTTGCCAGCGGGGATCGATTTCACCTCTTTGCCTTGCGGGTTATACAGTTTGACGGTCAGATCACTGCTTAGCCGCGCTGTATAAGGTTTGGCATCTTCGCCGACCTCTAGCAGCATTGTGCCGTCGTCTTCGAACCCGCCTGTGGGGACAGACCGATCGGCCAATTCGTCTTGGGTCCAGCCGCGTGCCTCTGCCAATTGTGACACAAGCGTTTCGGCCAGTTCGCGCACGGTGCGTTGTTTGAACCGGGTTGCGGTCGCGACAAGCACTTGCACCGCGTCTTGGGTTCCCATGCCGTAAAGGGTTTCGACCAATGCCTTGGCTTGCGATACCCGTTTGCCGTGCTGTTTGAGATATGTTGCGATCAGTGGTCCTGCTTTGGCAGACGTCGCCCGGTGGGCTAGCGCAAGGATACCTTTGCTGTCCGCCCCAGAGTTGGGATAGCCAGACGACATGCCCCGCAGTATCTGTTCCGCAATCTGTTGTTCCGTGTAGCCGACTTGGGTCATCCAGCTGCTTTGTTGGGCGACTATACGTTTCGCCATTTCTGCGGCCTTTGTGCGTGCCGCTTCGCCGACAGGGCGGTCGGTATCATAAGACAGCCAACTGTTAAGGACCCAATCAGCGACTTCGGTCACGCTTTGCGGTGTCATTTGGTCAAAGTACAGGCCAAACAACGGTGACCCGAGCGGCGATTTTAATTTGAGCGCGAGCCGCAGCCAGCCGTCCAACACAACAGGGTCGGCGGTGGTTTTGTCTTTCCATTTCAGGCTGGGCGCCGTCGACAAAGGAAGCCAGTTCAGTTTTTCGTTGGGCAGCTTTTCAACAAACTTTTGGGCTTCTTTGATTAGGGCATCGCGACCAAGATATGGCGTTGTATCGCCACCCAATCGCGAAACGGCAGAAATCAGATCAGCGCGGGCGAGTTCGGATTTTTCGGTTTTCAAACGTTTGGTCAGGGCGGGCAGGGCGGATTTCGCGCCCCGATCAGCCAAGAACCGCGCCGCGTTTGCGCGGACGGCTTGGCGTTTGTCAGACAAAATGGCGATCAATTGATCATCAATCCCCGGCGCATCAGCAAGCAGTTTTTGCGCAGGTTCACGCAACCGCGCCCTATCATCTATCGCCACAAATAGCAGCGGTTGCACAAGATCGGCAGGCAGGGACGGAAAGTCAGCGATGACTTCCATAGCGCGTATTGCCGTTTTGATGTCAGAACCGCGGGGGGGAAGTGCATCAACAATGATGGGTAGGTTTGACGCTGCAATTTCCCAAACGCCCGGCGAGATTGTTGAGGAACCGTAATAGTATCTTGGGCGATTGATGACTTCACTTAGATAACGACTAGCATAGGTGAGCTCATTCCCATCACTGGGTGTTTGTATGATGGCTCGGTTTTCTTCGGCGATCGCGACAACCTGTGAAAAACTGACACGACCATCTGCGATTGCGCTTTGGACATATCTGCTTCGGGGATCGTGGCTGCTCGAAAAAAGTCCCAACAGTGAATACGATTTATAAGCGGCAAGGTCGATTGCACGGCGTAGCGGAATTTTGTCGAGCGCGGCCTCGATAATGGGGGCGAGCGTATCATCGTATCGGTGGGGCAGTCCCGGACCAGAACCACGTTTTTCATCCGTTGGTGAACCAACAGGTGTATTCAGGGATTTAAGCCAAGCTGGACCAATTGGAAGGACTTTGTCTTTGGTCGGTTCGCTGTGTTTTTTGTTTCGCTTGATCCAGTAGTCATAACTGCTTTGGTATCGGGCTTCGGCATCTTGGCGCATCTTTTCTTCGGTGGGATGGAACTGTGCGTTAAAGCTTTCGTCGAGAGGGGCGCTGCCGTCGTCAATGAGTTCGATATGCGGTGGCAGCGTGATGTGCGCACCTTGGATATCGATATAACCGTTTTCTATGGTATTCGTTTCGACGACCGGTGCCCCGACAAACAGTTCGAGCGCCGTCAGAACAGTTTGGCTTTTCTCGGTATCTTTGTGGGCTTTTAACATAGCAAGCGCGGAAGGCGTTCCGAGCATACCAAGCACCTGAACACCAAACGCGCGCACTGTCGCCTTTTTTGATTTCAAGGTATCGGCGGCCTTCGGTTCAACCGTCGCGCCGTTATGTTCGCGGAGTAGATCGACTGCCGCCGCACGTAATGTGGCCGATGTTTCTTCGGATTGTTTGAACAGATAGTTCAGGAATTCTGGAGAAGTTACAAAGCTTTGCTTTTTCAATCCTTTCAGAACCATGCTACGCCCCTTGCCATCGCAGCGGTCGAGAGCAGTCATTAAGCTGGTTGGCTGGAATTGGCTCCAGGTGGTTTCGTTCTTGGGGAACTTTAGGTTGAGGCTTCGGTTTGAATAGCGTTCAGTTGGCAGAATAAATGTGATGATGTCCGCATCTGTGCCACCAAGTATTTCGGCAGCTTTACGTAGGTCCGCCCATGACGTCGGTGTTTCCGTTTTAACGGTATGTCTTCGCTTTAGCACCTCTAGCAGAATGCGTACGTCTTCTGAAATAGTGTCTAAATGGCCTTGGCTTTTCCCGGTATATGTCGAAACGCCCCAATTCATCGCAACGCGTAGTTCAGCATAGCGCGCGAGCCGGTCTGGATGGCCGCCTAAGATAAAGCACAGGTCATTTGTCGCACTGACCGCTTTTGAATCTGTGCGACCAGGCGAAAAATTAGTGTTCTTAGCTATTGTTGCCTTGATGTCGGCAAGGACGGCCCGATCTTCACCCGTGAGAAAGAATAATTCTGCACGTGCCGAGAGCCCTGATTTTAACGCACTCAGGTAACGAAATGGAGATATGTCTTCTTGTGAAGAAGGTTGGCTGGTTTTGGTAGTCTGCCCCATAAGGCCTTGTAGAATACGGCGTAGCACTCGTTAATATCTCCCTAAATCGAACCTTCTGCGCGCAAAGGTTGATCGTAAGGTGATGGAAACACAGGCGTTTGAAAAGGATAAAGTGCAGGATTTCGTGCCGCGCCGTTTGGCGCGACACAGGTTTTTATTTACACGCGTAGCATTGTTTTGATGGCACGGCGTTCGTCCATTGCCTTATAGCCTTCGGCGACTTGCGCGAGGGGGAGTTCAAGATCAAACACTTTGCCTGGGGCGATTTCACCTTTCAGGACCATGTCCATCAAATTGGGCAAATAGCGGCGTACCGGCGCTGGCCCGCCAAACAAACGTTTTTGCGCAAAGAACAGCCCTTCGCCTGTGAACGTAACTTCGTGCGGTACACCAACAAAGCCGACAGAACCGCCGGGACGGCAGACGCCCATTGCCTGATCCATTGACTGCTGTAATCCAACACATTCCAGCACCGCATCGGCGCCGACGCCATTGGTCAGTTCAAGCACGTCGCTAATCCCTTCTTCGCCGCGTGTTTCGACGATGTCCGTTGCACCATATTCCAATGCCAGCTTTTGTCGGTCTTTATGGCGGCTCATGGCGATGACCCGTTCCGCGCCCTGAAGTTTAGCAGACAGAACGCCCATAAGCCCAACCGCGCCATCGCCCACGACAACGGCTGTGGAACCTGATTTTACGCCTGCGGCTTCGGCGGCGTAATACCCCGTGCCAAGTACATCAGAAACCGCAAGCATATGTGGGATTTGATCGTCTGTTGGCAGTTCGTTTGTGGCAACCAATGCCCCATCGGCAAGTGGCACGCGTGCATAGGGGGCTTGGGCACCTGTCATGAATTCGCGCTGCTCGCATGATGAAGGGAATCCGAATTGGCAGTGTGGGCATGTGTTGTCGGATAGAACAAACGATCCGACCACGAATTGCCCCGGTTTAACAGATTTTACGTCAGCGCCGACTTCGACCACTACACCGCAGTATTCGTGACCCATATGCATAGGCTGAGAAAAATCACCGTGCCCGCGATAGGGCCATAGATCGGAACCGCAGATGCAGGTCGCCGAGAGTTGGATAATTGCATCTGTAGATTTAAGAATTTTAGGGTCATCGACGGTGTCATAGCGGACATCACCGGGACCATGCATTACTGTCGCTTTCATATCTTTTCCTTGGTTTGGGTGACGCGCATCGGGAGGAAGGACGCGTCAGGGTTTCAGTAGGGATTTGCCGTTACCGACAAGCGCAAGGGCAAGCAGCGCGAGGAAGATGCTGCCCAAGAAAGTCGCGTAAATGCTGATCGAGTCGAGCAGTGCGCCACCGATCACCGCCCCGAGCAATATCGCAGTTTGGATAGATGCAACCATCATAGAGCCTGCTGCCTCGGGGGCGTCGTCCATGTTTTGGGTCATCCACGTCATCCAGATAACGGACATCGCGGTGTTCATCGCGCCCCACACAAACATGAATATTGCTGTTGCAATGACATTGCTTCCTAAAATCATTAGCCCGGCTGTCATCAGACCCATCACTAGCGGCGGCAGTTTTAGCAGGCGTTCGACGTTCTGCCGAACAAGGCGCCCTGCAAGCCATGTGCCTAAGAATCCAGCGCACCCTAGCACAAGTAAAAGCAAGGATAAGCTGTTGACCCCTACGCCTGTGATCTGTTCCAGAAATGGTCGCAGATAGGTGAACATTGTAAACGCTGATCCCCATGTAAATGTGGCAGCGGCCATGGCGCGGAAAAAATATGGGCGTGAAAGAACTTCGCGCAATGCGCTGAACCTAAGCCGCTTTTGTGCCGGAAGTGACGGGAGTGCGATCCATTGCCAAATGAGGGCGGCGACGGTGATGGGTACGAGTATCAAGAACACGCCCCGCCATCCAATAGCGCCGCCTAGATAGCACCGATCGGTGCGGCAAAGGCAGCGGCGGCACCTTGGCCAGTATACATGATCGCGATCGCTTTTGGGATCGCCTCGGGTGGGACCAGCCGCATGATGACAGCAGTGGCCAGCGCCCAAAACCCGCCAACCGCGACCCCCAAAAAGGCGCGTGCGATGATCAAGGCGATGAAATTTGGTGCAAGCGCGATGGTTACAAGCGACACCAGCATTAGCAGTGTCATGGTTAACAAAATCGTTTTGCGGTTTACGCCGCCTGCCATTGTTGATGCCAATAGGCTGGCGAGGACTGCGAACAACCCAGACACCGATACGGCCTGCCCGATTTGACCTTCGGTGGCATTAAGCCCCCCTGCCATGGGGGTTAAAAGGCTAACAGGCATGAATTCTGCTGCGATCAGTAAGGTGACGCAGAGTGTCATGGACAAAACAGCGCTGAGTGCTGTCAGCGTTTTTGGTTGCTGATGGGGGTGGGTCGTTCGGATTGTCATGCAGGTCGCCCGGTTATTGCCTTCCTTAATTAGGACACGGCCAGAACCGCGACTACGGTCGAACGGTTCATCGCACCAATGAATGTTATTCATGAATAGGGGGGTTTTGATCAGTGCTGAATTTAAATAATCTACGGTTCGTAGCGTAGGTAGTATGAATGAAACGAGATGATATTGCGGATTTGACGACTTTTGTCGCGGTCGTCGAAGAAGGGAGCTTTACCCAAGCGGCCGTTCGGCTTGGCGTATCGCAATCTGCAGTTAGTCATACTATCCGCAGGGTCGAAGCCGCGCTTGGCTTTCGTTTATTGAACCGGACTTCGCGAAGCGTGTCGACGACGGAGATGGGTGAAAAGCTGCTTGCCACATTGCGTCCGGGACTGGCCGAGATTGAAACACGGATCGAAGAACTGCGTAGCCTCGGAGACAGCCCAAGCGGACATATACGGCTGACCACATCAATGACTGCGGCGCGCATGATCCTTTGGCCGGTGATGACAAAGCTGGTGAGCGATTATCCTGAAATCCAGATTGAGCTGAACACGAACGCCCGGCTTGCGGATTTGGCAGAAGGGCGGTTTGATGCGGCGATCCGACTGGCCGAGGCAGTGCCGCCCGATTTAATCGCAATCCCTGTCGGTCCTGCGATTGAGATGGCCGCAGTGAGTACGCCTGCGTATTTTGCACAACGTGGCGTTCCACGGGTGCCTTCTGATTTGGATGACCATGACTGCATCACGATGCGGTTTGGCACAGATACGCCGCCTTATGATTGGGAATTCGAAAAGGACGGGCAAGAGCAGATAAAGCGGGTGTCTGGACCGTTCATCTTCAACGAAGGTGATTTTTGTGTCGACGCGGCGCGGGCCGGTTACGGTATCGCCTTTGTGACGCTGCCCGAGGTGCAGGCGGAAATCGATAGGGGGACTTTGCAACGCGTGCTGGCCGATTGGTGCCCCCCATTTGACGGTTTTCAAATTTGCTATCTAAGCCGCCGCCAGATGAGTTCGGCGTTTCGGTTGTTATTGGATCGGCTACGCGACCAAAACACGGCAAACCGTTAATTGCGCTGGCGGTTTGTCGGTGTGCGGACTGCTGCTTGATATTTCACCACATCGGTGCACGGAACTGTGAATTTCAATCAACTCATTGTGAAATAATGGGAATTCATCGATTGTGCGTCAATTCACCACGGGGCGTGTCCCGATAGCATAGGCGTAGGCCGCGAATGTAACTCGTGTTCCGGTCTGCCGGTGACCTCCCAGTCTGGCAGATGTCGGACAAGAAGAAGAGGCACGCACTTGTTCAAATATATCAAATACTTGCTGGCGGCGGCGGGCGCATTTGCGCTTTCTGGGTGTCAGTACCACATCTTATCCCCGCAGGGTTGGGTCGGCATCCAAGAGCGTAATCTTTTGGTTATTGCGACATTGCTGATGCTGATCATTATTATCCCGGTTTTGATCATGGCGGTCTATTTTCCGCTGAAGTATCGCGCGGACCGGTCGGATCTATCGGACTATGACCCGACCTTTGAACATTCCAACAAAATCGAAGTCGCTGTTTGGGGTATCCCGATCCTGATTACTGCGGCGCTTGGCTGGTACACCTATGTTTATACGCATCGGCTTGATCCGTATCGTCCGCTTGATCATTTGCAGGCTGGCATCCCGATCGAAGTCGACGCGGTGTCGTTGGATTGGAAATGGCTGTTTATCTACCCGGAATTTGGCGTTGCATCGGTGAACGAATTGGCCGTGCCGGTGGGTCGGCCAGTGAATTTTCGCCTGACCTCTTCTACGGTGATGAATACCCTGTCGATCCCGGCATTGGGTGGCATGGTCTATTCAATGGCAGGGATGGAAACCCAGTTGCATCTGGTTGCTGACGCGCCGGGTGTGTTTCCGGGGCGGGCGGCGCATTATTCCGGCCCTGGGTTTTCCCATATGACGTTCGATACGCTGTCGATGTCTGACGCTGATTTCGACAGTTGGATCGCAAACGCGAAGTCGGACGGCACCGATCTAGGCCGTGAAACCTATCTTACGTTGGAAAAGCCAAGCATTGCTGACCCGGTTCGTTACTTTGCCACGGTCGAGGATGGTCTGTTCGATCATGTGGTTGAAATGTGCGTCGATAGCGGCACCGTTTGTGCGGGCCAGATGATGATGCAAGACAAGATGGGCGGTGGCGGGATTGCCGGCATCCCGAACGCGGCTGCGTATAGCTATGACAGCAAACGCGCCATCGATGGGCTTGGTACGTTGATAGACCTGCCGACCCCAAACCCCGAAGCCTTTCACGAGGCTTTTCTAAACTCTCCCGATTATATTTGCGGCCCATCGGCACGCAAGGAGGCCGTTATTCATGTCAATTGAAACAATTTCCCCACTGTTTGGGCGGCTTAGTCTAGATTGGATTCCTTACCAAGAACCGATCCTTGTTGGCACGTTTGCTGCGGTCGCCATTGGCGGTTTCGCGGTATTGGTTCTGATGACCTATTACGGGCTATGGGGGTCTTTTTGGCGCGACTGGGTGACGTCAGTCGATCACAAGAAGATTGGCATCATGTATATGGTGCTTGGCTTTATTATGATGGTGCGCGGTTTTGCGGATGCGTTGATGATGCGGGCGCAGCAGGCCTTGGCGGCTGGCGGCGCGGAAGGATACCTCCCGCAGCACCACTTTGATCAGGTGTTTACGGCCCACGGCGTTATCATGATATTTTTCGTGGCGATGGCCTTTGTCACGGGGATCATGAACTTTGTCATGCCAACCCAGATTGGTGCGCGCGATGTGGCGTTTCCGTTCCTGAACAACTTTTCGTTCTGGATGACGGTCGCTGGCGCGTTGTTGGTCAATATTTCCTTGTTCGTGGGTGAATTTGCGCGTGTTGGGTGGCTTGCGTTTCCACCGTTATCGGGGGCGTCGTTCAGCACAGGTCCGGGCATGGATTACTATTTGTGGTCATTACAGATTGCCGGGGTCGGGACGACCCTATCGGGTATTAACCTGATCGCCACTATCATTAAGATGCGCGCGCCGGGAATGAAAATGATGGATATGCCTGTCTTTACTTGGACTGCGCTGGCGACGAACGTTTTGATTGTTGCGGCGTTCCCTGTTCTGACTGCCACGCTCGCGCTGTTGACGTTGGATCGCTATTTCGGGATGCATTTTTTCACCAATGACTTTGGTGGCAACCCGATGATGTATATCAACCTGATTTGGATTTGGGGGCACCCAGAGGTTTATATTCTGATCATCCCAATTTTTGGTGTGATTTCCGAAGTCGTCGCGACCTTTTCCGGTAAGCCATTGTTTGGCTACAAGACGATGGTTTGGGCAACGGCTTGTATCATGGTGTTATCGTTCATTGTGTGGCTACACCATTTTTTCACGATGGGATCTGGGGCGAATGTGAACACCTTCTTTGGCATCACCACGATGATCATCGCGGTGCCTACGGGGGTTAAAATCTTTAACTGGTTGTTCACCTTGTACAAAGGCCGCGTGCGCCTAGAGTTGCCGATGTATTGGACCATTGGGTTTTTGGTCACCTTTACCATTGGTGGCATGACGGGCGTTTTGCTGGCAGTGCCGCCGGTTGATTTCCAGTTGCATAATACTCTGTTTCTGGTCGCGCATTTTCATAATGTGATTATCGGTGGCGTGGTGTTTGGCGTTTATGCTGCCGTCACTTATTGGTGGCCCAAAGCCTTTGGTTTCAAGCTGAACGATACATGAGGCAAACGTAGTTTTTGGTTCTGGTTCGTTGGCTTTTACTTTGCGTTCATGCCGCTTTACGCGCTGGGTCTGATGGGTGTGACGCGCCGGATCAACCAATACCCTGATCCTGCATGGCAGCCCTATTTCATCATTGCCGCCTTTGGCGCTGTGCTGATCTTGCTAGGGATTTTGTCCACTTTCATCGGGTTCTACGTGTCTGTGCGCGACCGCAAGGCGCTGGCCTGTGGCGGTGACCCGTGGAATGCACGGACGTTGGAGTGGGCGACGCAGTCACCGCCCGCGCCTTATAATTTTCCACAAGAAATACAGGTCCGTGGGCGTGATGAATTCTGGCGGATGAAGCAAGACGGGTTCGTTTGGTCGACCGCATATCAGCCGATCCACATGCCCAAAGGCACGGCCACTGGTGTGTATATTGCGGGTTTTGCGCTGGTGTTTGGCTTTGCAATGGTCTGGTACATCTGGTGGCTGGCGACCCTTAGCTTTGTTGCGATGATCGCAATCGGGATCGGCCACACGTTCAACTATAACCGCGATTATTACATCCCCGTCCAAGACGTGGTGGCAACCGAAGCGAAAGGAGCGGTGGCATGACCCCATTGGACAGCACGCAGTTAGCGCCGGTGATGGTCGTGAATGACCACGACCATGGCGCAGATCATGACAGCCCGACACAGATCGGTTTTTGGATTTACCTCATGAGCGATTGCATCATCTTTGGTGCGTTGTTTGCCACCTATGCCGTTCTGGGCGGTCGTTACGCAGGGGGACCGGGGCCGCTCGATTTGTTCGAGCCAGAGTTCGTCGCGGTTGAGACAGCGTTGTTGCTGTTTTCATCTGTGACCTTTGGCTTAGCGATGTTGCAGGCGGTCAAGGGCAACCTGAATCGTACGCTTGTCTGGTTGGCGGTGACCGGGGTTTTGGGTGCCGGGTTTATCGGCATGGAACTGTACGAGTTTCGGCATCTGATCCACATCGGTGCGGGTCCTGATCGGTCTGCATTTTTATCAGCGTTCTTTGCGTTGGTGGGCACACACGGGCTTCATGTGACGGGCGGGATCATTTGGCTTGTGACGCTGATGGTGCAAATCAAAATGCACGGTCTGATCGACGCAAACATGCGCCGTTTGGCAACGTTGTCGATGTTCTGGCACTTTCTTGATCTGATTTGGATCGGTGTGTTTTCCTTTGTTTATCTTGTGAGGTTGGTGTGATGCTTGCAAAAACACATAATGCACATGGCGCGGCTAAAGATCACGGTACGATGGCGCAGTTGATGATCGGCTTTGCGCTTGCCGCGCTTTTGACCATCATCCCGTTCCTCTTGATCATCGCCGAGGTCGAGATAGCCCGCACCACGTTGATCGGGATCATCATGGGCCTTGGGGCGGTGCAGATTGTCGTGCATTTGGTATATTTCTTGCATGTGAACCGCAGCGCAGAGGAGGGCTGGACCCTGTTTGCGTCGATCTTTGCGGTTTTGATCTTGGTGATTGTTCTTGCTGGGTCGCTTTGGGTGATGCGCAACATGAATGAAAACATGATGCCAATGCACGATATGGACCACATGACATCGCTGCAGTCGCAGCAGGGTTAATCCTAACCGGGGCCAAATCCGGCCCCGGTTCTTGCCGGAGAAATTCTATGCCGCTTTCGATCCGCTGGCCGCGGTTTATTTTCGTCAGTCTTGTTGCGTTGGTTGGTATCGCCGGGTTTTCGTCGCTTGGCGTTTGGCAGATTCAGCGCCTTTACTGGAAACGTGATCTGATAGAACAGGTGGATACCCGTATCCATGCCGTCCCCATTCCGGCTCCGGGACCTGCAGGTTGGTCTGAACAAGACGCCTATCGGCGGGTTACTGTGACTGGTCGGTTTTTGCACGACGAAGACGTGTTGATTTATACGCCCTCTGATTACGGGCCAGCGGATTGGGTGCTGACGCCGTTGGTGACCGATACCGGAATGATTATCATGGTGAACAGGGGCGTTGTGCCTGACACGCGGGCGCGGGCTGGCGAATATGCGCGTGATGATGGGACAGTGACGGTGACCGGGTTACTGCGTGTGTCAGAGGACAAGGGCTGGCTGTTTTCGCGCGAAAACGATCCCGCGAATGGGCATTGGTATCGGCGCGATATTGGATCGATTACGACTGCAATGGGCTATGACAATGCCGCCCCATATTTCGTGGATCAAGAACTAGGCGCTGCGGCGGGTTGGCCGCGCGGGGGGCAAACTGTCGTTCAATTTAGGAACGCACATCTAAGCTATGCACTGACATGGTTTGCTTTGGCAGGCGTTGTATTTGCTGGTTATGTGCTGGTTTTGTGGGGTCACCGGACCGCAAAGGTCTGCGTTGCACCAGCCGTGGATCATCACGCCTAGCAGACTGGTCGCGCGCAAAATGACTTTGCAGCAGAAACCGACAAAAACAGTGGTGGCGTTCAATACCTGCTGATTTGGTTCAGTTATGTGGCGAGACATATGCCCGGCGTGCACCGTTACGCCGGCCGTCGCTTAGCCAGCCGTGTGATTGCGTCCCTCGTGGTCAGGATATGCCAGCAAACAGATCCACAAACCAACCAAAAGGTTTTGACCACCGTGACCACACACGCACCCATCCGGCACCCGCGCGGCCGCCGGCTTTCCGCTCTTCTTTCTAGCTGCGCTATTTTTAGCGTCTTTTGTGCCGTCTCAGCTGTCGCACAGGATACGCCATATCCGCTGGGTCAGATTGTTTTGGATGCCGATGACGACGATAGCGGCAGTATTGTTAGCAGCCAAACAAGTGCCGGATCAAAGCTATCTGGCGATGTGTTGGATACCGCGGCCAGCGTTTCGGTCATTACCCAGCAGGAAATCACGCAGCGCGGTGCGAAGTCAGTGCAAGAAGTTTTGCAGTATACATCTGGTGTTGTGACGAGCTTTTACGGGGCTGATGACCGTTTTGATTATTTCCGTATTCGCGGGTTTGACGCCTATGCCTATCGTGATGGGCTGTATCTGGGTGACCCGTTTGGTGGCGTCCGCGAAGAACCCTATGCATTTGAACGCGTCGAAGTTCTGAAAGGGGCGAACTCTGCTGCGTTGGGTGTGTCTGATCCAGGTGGGGCTGTGAACTATGTCACGAAAACACCCAAAGATCACCGTTTCGGTGACGCTTATTTGACGGCGGGTTCCTTTAACCGGGTTGAGGCAGGTGTAGATTTTGGCGACACGTTGAACGAACAGGGCACATTGTCCTACCGGTTAACGGGCAAAGTCGTCGATGCCGAACGAGAGTATGACTATTCTCAAGACGACGAAACATTTGTCATGGGTGGCGTAACTTGGGCGCCGACGGATGCGACTAGCCTGACGTTTGTTGTTGATTATCTGAACAAAGACAGCGTGCCGGGAAGCGGTGGGCATCCGGTGGGTGTGGATCTTGATCCATCAACCTTTTTGGGTGAACCCGATTTTAATTATCGCGGTACTGATCGGACCACAGCAAGCCTGCTGTTCGAACATGACTTTGATGGCGGGTTCAGCCTGCATTCTACACATCGTTTCAGCGCGACAGAAACTGACTTTGGCTATGCTTATGTGGCTGGCACCGATGCAGGCGGTGGCACAATGGCCGATCGTTATTTCTTTGCGAATGATTATACGGCTGACGAATACGTTGGTGATGTGAACGTGCAGCTTGATCGCGATTTCGGCACCGTCCAAAGCCGTAGCGTTGTGGGTATTGAACGTCGCACATCGGATGTCGACAATACCAGCTATTGGGCTTTGGCACCCGATATCGACTGGACTGATCCAGTTTACACGGGCGGCATTGATCTAAGCACATTGACGCCTTACGCGGCCACCCAAACAGAGATCGAAGCGCACGCGATTTATCTGCAAGAAGAACTAACCTTTGCAGATAAATTCATCGCCCAACTGGGGCTACGTCAGGACTGGATTGATGTTGAGCAAGTCAATGCTTTGTCTGATACAGTCACCGAAGGCGATTTTGAGGAAACAAGCAAACGGTTTGGTCTGACTTATCGCGCGACACCGGGGATGTCGGTTTACGGCAGCTATGCTGAATCCTTTGTGGCAGATAGTCTTGGTGTGGAACCCGAACGCGGCGAACAGTACGAACTGGGCGTAAAGTATCGGCCACAAAATGGTCGCGCGCTTTATACCGCTTCGATTTATGATCTGACCAAAAATAACATCACACGTACCGACCCGATCACTAGCATGCCGGAAACAATCGGCGAAGTGCGGGTACGTGGTCTTGATCTAGAAGCAAAAGCAGAATTGTCGGATACGATTAGTCTGACCGCATCTTATTCATTGATGGACAGTGAAATCGTTGAAAATGGGACCAGTGGGAACGAAGGGAATGCACTGTCGTTCGTGCCAGAGCAAACCATGTCTGTTTGGGCGCGCTATCAGTTGGCCGGTGCGGGATCGCGCGGTGATATGACCTTTGGCTTGGGCGCGCATTACGATGGGGCGTATTGGATGGACGACGGGAACACGTTGAAATCTGATCCGGCCGTTATCTTTGACGCGGCTGTGACGTATGCGGTTAACGACAGTACCAGTCTTGCAGTCAACGTCGCGAACTTGTTCGACGAACGCTATGTGGCTTATGGCGGGTTTGGGTCTGACTACTACAATACAGAACGCGTGATTAACGCGACTTTGCGCCGTAGCTGGTAAGCGCGGCGTTATAGGCCGTCCGCGTTTTGGCGCGGGCGGTTTGGTATTAGGGCAGGGCGGTGATATGCCGTCGCCGCCAAGCAGCAGGCGTTTCGCCTGAAATCTGACGAAACACGCGGGTCAGGTGCGCTTGATCTGAAAAACCAAGCCGGGCGGCGATATCGGATATGCTTAGCCCGGTTTCCAACAGCAGTTGGCAGGCAAGTTCAATCCGCTTGTGGCGTTGCCACTGCACAGGAGGCATCCCAGTTGTGGTTTTGAACGCGTGGGCAAACCAGCTTTCTGATAGTCCTACCATTTGTGACATATCGGCGACGCTAAGCCGGGCATCGGGTGCGCTATCGAACCGTGCTGTCAGGCGCTGCATTTGCGCTGGGGTCAGGCCGCCTTGGGCACCGTAAGATGTATCACATTTTAAATCCAGCAATCCGGTCAAAATGCTGATTGCGAGGCTTTCTGCGTAAAGGGGATGATGATTTTGATGATCAAGCTCTGTCGCCAAAAGCTGCCCAAGTCCCAAAAGCGGTTCGCTTGCCGCATGTTCAACGGGTTGACGCAGCGCGGCCCATGTTTGTTGGCGGCCCAAAGCGGGCACAAATTTATCCAAAAGCCAGCTTTCTGCGAAATGCAAATCAAGGTGTGAAAACCGATGTTCTGATGTGAAACGCGTCCAGATCGGCATTCCGGCGGGGACATATGTCGCCCGCAAAAGAGGCCGCGCCGCCGATTGGTTCACATCAGGGGTATCCGCAATAAGAACGTGCGAAGAAATGTCTTCAAAGAAGATCATGATGCGCGGATCGGGCGCAAGGTAATATCCGCGGGCATTTGATTGCGCCTGCGCGCGCCAATGTACGGCAATAAATCCCTCATATGACTGCCAAACCACCGGCGCGGTGCGCTCGATGCCTTCGACTTGTGTGGTCATGGAATGAAAAAAGCCCATCAAGTCTACCCGTATCATTGTAGATTGGATATTCGCCCTGACACCGGGCGGACCCCGATTGCCGTAGTTATTCAGCCGCTGTTTTAGATTTTTACGTCAAAGACGGCCCTGAATTTCAGATGAAAATTATATAAAAATAGTCAGGTATTCAAGCTGCATTGTTTTAGGCGTGCTGGACGGTGACCCGATGTTTTTTGGGGCAGTTGAGGCAAAGCAGGCTCTACCTCAACTTAAACCTCGTTAGCCAAGATGCTGCGCAAAAAATTCCTGTGTACGTTTGTGGGCTTGTTCGGCTGCGTCATGGTCGTAGTCGGCTGGTCTTGCGTCGTTGGCAAAGGCGTGGCCAGCGCCTTCGTAGCTGTGTACTTCCATCTGAGGGAAGTATGCGCGGGCTGCGTCAAGCATTTCGGCGGGGACGTGGCTATCGTCGGCGCCCCAGTGCCCTTGGACTGGCACCTGAAGCGGCGCGATTTGATAGCTAGGTAGGCGCGTGCCGTAGAACGCAACCGAAGCCGCGACATCAAGGATTTGCGCCGCGCGAATGGCCAGACCACCGCCCCAGCAAAAACCGATTACGCCAACTTTACCGCCCTTCACCTTCAGCGCCTGAACGGCAGCATCGACGTCTTTCATTGTCGTATCAAGTTTTGCAGCAAGCATCAGATCGCGCCCCCGCAGAGCTTCGGCAAATGGAATAACTGCGCCCTTTTGTTGACGATCAAACAACGCCGGAATGGCAACGTCATAGCCCAGCTTGGCATAGCGGTCCGCGACGCCCTTTAGCTGGTCGGTAATGCCAAAGATTTCCTGCAAAATCACGATACCGCCCCGGCGCGTGCCCTGTGCCTCGGCCATCCAGCAATCAAGCGTATGGCCATCCCCGGCCGTAAGTGTCGTCATCATGGTTTGATAATCCTTATAGAAATGAAGTGCCGTGACCTGCCTCAGTGTTCTGAGACAGGCCAATGCGATTACTCGCCGACCGGAACGCCAGCTTCTTCGTAAAAGCGGATTGCGCCGGGGTGGTATGGCGTGACGCTTGCCGGGGCCATGGCATCAAAGTTCGCACGGTTGAATGCGCCAAAGGATTGGCCAAGTGCTTCTTTGTTGGCGTGGATGACTTTGACCAGTTCATAAACCATGTCGTCGTCCGCATCGGCGTTGGTCAGTAGCATCCAAGGAATGCTGACAAAATTCGCACCCCAGTTTTGCAGACCATTAATGTTTTCGTTTTGTGGCAGGGTCGCGATTGTGCCGCTTGGCAGAACCTCGGCTAGGGCCGCCGCTGCCTCATCGCCACTTTCCATCGATACATAGCACAGACCACCGCGGCTTTTCAGTTGAACGGCTGCTTGCTGACCAGCGCCAGCATTCAAACTAACCAGCGCAAGATCGACAAGCCCGTCACCCAACGCATTAATGCCCGCAACAAAGCTGGAGACTGGAACCTGTTCGAAATCGTCATAACCTAGACCGCCAGTCGCCAAGGCACCCTTGATGTAGAACGGAATGATTGTGGATGATGTGTATTCTGATGCGATGCGCAAATCATTGCGCCCCTTCAGGTCAGCAACGGATTTCAGCCCCAAATCACAAGCCGCCATAATACCCGTGGTCAGCCCAAACATTTCCCCAACCAGACGCACATTCGGGTGCTCGCGGCTAAAGTTGCCAGTGCCAGTCAGGGCAAAACTAGCCTCAGCCCCGTTGGAATAACCAAAGTCGATCTCGCCCGAATTGAGCAAAGGCATATAGCCCACCAATGGCTGCGTGCGCACGGTAATACCATTGTCGTTTGCGACAACTGCAACGGCCTGACCAGAGTTATAGGCCAAAGACCCCTGCGCCCCGGTTGCCATCGACACAACCTGCGCTGTCGCGGCACTGGCCAGCATCATCGCGCTTAGGCCGATGCCTGCAAAAGTAAGTCGTTTCATTTCGTATCCTCCCATGGATTGTTAATGTCTTATGTCGGTTGGCTGCTGTTTTGCGTCTTTCCACCTTTCAGCATGAACAAGGCACCTAGCCCCAGCAGCGCCGCCGCTGCGGCAAAGTGGATCAAGATTGAAATCGTGATGAACCCAAGCGGCAGCGCCAACGCCCCCAGCCCGCCAAAGGCGACGCGCATCAGGTTGCCCAGTTTCTTCCCCCAAAAACCAACGATGCCGATTGTCACCCCGGTTACACCGATGGCGGTTAGGGCGGTTGCGGTGATCACCTCTTGTGCTGTGCCCTCAAACAACAGCGCGGGTGTCGCTACGAATGCGAATGGCAAGATGAACGCGGCCCAACCGATCCGCATTGCAGCAGCACCAGTAGCAAAGGCCCCTGCCCCCGAAATGGTCGCCGCAGCAAATGCCGCAAGCGCCACGGGCGGGGTGATCATCGACATCATGCCAAAATACAGAATGAACAAATGCGCCGCGATTGGGGTGACGCCAGCCTGCACCAATGACGGCGCGACAAGGCTGGCAAGCAACACATAGACACCCGAGGTCGGCATCCCCATCCCAAGGATGATGCAAACAACCGCTGAAATCAGCAGCAACAGGAACAGGCTGGATCCCACGGAATCCACCAACACCAGCGTCAGCGCAAAGCCTAGCCCGGTGACGTTCAGCACCCCGATGACAAACCCAGCCGCCGCAACCACAAGGATCAGATCCACCATCGACGTTCCGGTTTTCACAAAGACCTGACCAAAAGTAGCCAGCGTAAGGCGCGTGCCCTTATATCCTCTGATGCCCCCCGCAGCCACAATCGCCAGCGATGCAAGCAGCGCAGAATCCTCTGGGTCCAGCCGCATTACAAACAACGCATAAAGCAGTACCGCAAAGGGGATCAGGAAATGCCAACCAGCGGCAAGTACTTTGCGCACGGTAAGATCAGCGTCTTCTGGCGCCTCGATCCCGTCGCGCGCGGCGATCAGGTCAACCTGCGTGAAAACGCCAAGATAATACAAAAGCGCCGGGATCAACGCTGCAGCAGCAACCGTCGTGTAAGGAATATCAAGGAACTCTGCCATCAAGAACGCAGCTGCCCCCATAATCGGCGGGGTTAACTGACCACCTGTGGATGCGACTGCCTCAATCGCGCCAGCGTCTTCTTTGGAATAGCCACCGCGCTGCATCATCGGGATGGTGATGACCCCTGTTGTGGCAACGTTCGAAACGGCTGAGCCAGAGATGGAGCCGAACAGCGCCGAACCAACAACCGCGATCTTTGCGCTACCGCCACGTGCCCGGCCTGTTGCCGCCATGGCAAGGTCGGTAAAGAACGCCCCGCCCCCTGCTGCAAACAACAACTGTCCAAAGAAAACGAAAAGCAAAACAGTGATCGTACCCACCGCCAGCGGTGACGAAAACACAGCCGAACTGTCAAAGCCCACGTAGTCTACCAAACGCACCGGCGACATCCCTCGCCCAACAAGCCGACCAGGAATACGATCCGCGAACAGTGCGTAGATCAAGAACACCGTCACAATCGAAAACAGCATCCAACCCGCACGGCGGCGCACACCTTCCATCACGCCCAGCACCACAACAGTGCCAACAACGGTGATCTGCCAAGGACGATAAAACTGCTCTTGCAGCAACCAAACAAAATTGGCGGCGGCATATAGCAGCGTCGCCAAACAGATCACGGCAATCACAAGGTTAATGATATGCGGTGCCCGGGCGAGTTTGCCCCGAAAATCATAGCTAAGAAACGCAATCGTTAGCGCAAGACCAAGCTGAAGCGCCATGTATTGCTGCCGTAGCACGGCAAAGCCAAGGCGAGTATGGGCCTCGACGTTCCACAGAATACAAAGCACACACATAGTCGTCGCAAGAACTGCAATCGCACGGCGTGACCAAACGGCTTGGGTTACTGGCTCAGTCATTCGCCTGCTCCTCTGGCCAGTACAGGCGCATCGGATTGTCGACCAACAGCTTGCGCTGCAGCTCAGCGGTGGGTGCGATCTGCGGGATCATATCCACCAGCGCCCCGTCATCAGGCATATGCGAACGCATATTCGGATGCGGCCAATCTGTCCCCCACAGCACACGGTCGGGATAGTCCGCGACCAATTTGCGGCCAAACGGCACGACATCACCATAAGGCGGCCCCGCGACAGTCAGACGTTCCGGGCAGGACACCTTAATCCAAAACCGATCCTCGCGATCCATCAGCCCGCGAACACGGGCAAAGCCAGGGTCTTCCAACCCATTCGCGATGTCAGGGCGGCCCATATGGTCAATCACGATGGTGCCGGGCAGCGAAGTAATGAAAGGCGCAAGATCAGCCAATTCATCAGATTCAAAATAAACAACGATATGCCAGCCCATCTCGGCAGCACGGGCGGCAACGCGAATATAGTCATCCTTGGGCGCGTCACCGACAAGGCGTTTCAAAAAATTGAAACGCACGCCACGTACACCACCGTCGTGCAGGCGGGCCAGCTCGGTATCAGATGTGTCCTTTTCAATCACCGCGACGCCACGTGCGCGACCTTTAGATCGGGCAATCGCATCCAGCATCGCTGCGTTGTCAGTACCATGGCACGTTGCCTGCACGATGACATTACGGGCAAAACCCAAATGATCACGCAAAGCAAACAACTGCGAAGCAGGCGCATCAACGGGCGTATATTTTCGGGCCGGCGAAAAATTGAACTGCGCCGCAGGACCAAAGACATGGCAATGCGCGTCAACTGCACCCTCTGGTGGGCGGAACGCCGGACGCGATGGGACAGGATGAAACGATAGGTAATCAGGGGCAGGCCCCGACAGGCCATCGCCCATGCTTTTTGCTGCGTTCAATTTCGCCATTAGAATAATCCTCCCTCCGCATATGTTGCCTGAGGGCTATTCATTTGAAAAATGGATATTCGTGTTCTAAAACATCATTCAAAATGATGCTGAAGTGAAAATGCTTACAAATTTTGACCTCAACCTCCTCGTCGTGTTCCACGTTCTTCTCGAAGAGCGTAGCGTCACGCGGACAGGCGAACGGCTGGGCCGTACGCAATCAGCGATTTCGAATTCCCTAAAACGGCTGCGGGATCGGTTCGAAGACCCGCTTTTGGTGCGCACCCCCGACGGGCTTAGCCCGACACCGCGCGCAGCAGAACTTGCGCCGCTCGTCGCGCGGATCGTGCAAGACGTGAATATCTGCGTGACACCAAAGGCCGATTTCGACCCCGCCAGCGCCCAAGCCAGTTTTTCAATCGGTGCGCCCGACAGATTCAGCCTGCCTGTGTTCTTGCCGCTACTCAAACATCTGGGAAAGGTCGCGCCGGGCATCGTGGTTAACCTGCGGACAACCGACCGGGACTATGCGACGCGCCTGATCGAAGACGGCGAAATTGACCTGGCCGTGGGTTGGATCGACGGCACGCCGCCACATCTGAAAAGCAGCTTCGCCTACGAAGACCAATTTGTCTGCCTATGCCGCCGGGATCATCCGCTTTTGGCAGAAACGGAACGGCCCAGCGTCGATGACATCCTCAAATACTCCCACCTTGTCGTAAGCTCGACCAGCGACCGCCGCGCCGCTTTTGATGCGGTGCTCGCAGAACACGGGGTCAAACGCACCATCGCAGCCACATTGATGAGCTTCACCATCGTGCCCGAACTGCTGTTGGAATCCGATCTGATCGGGGTATTCACACACCGGGCCAGCGAATACTTCGCATCGAGATACGCTCTGGCAACGGTACCTGTCCCACTCGAAGTCGCGCCAATCGCCAACCACCTGATCTGGCACTGCCGATTTGAAGAAGACCAAGCACACGCCTGGCTACGGCAACAAATCGAAATGGCATTCACCGGCAAAATGCGAGCCCCCGAAAAACCGCGGCGACGCAAATAGTGCTGGGCCGTCGGGGTAAACGCAAAAGCCGCACCAGTTTGGCGCGGCTTTGATAAGCGTTTGATCGGACTTCGGGCTTAGCCGCCGAAATCGTCGAGCATGATGTCTTCGGGATCGACACCCAGATCGATCAGCATATTTGTGACCGACTGGTTCATGATTGGCGGACCACACATGTAGAATTCGCAATCTTCGGGCGCTGGATGATCCTTGAGGTATTCTTCCATCAATACGTTGTGGATGAAGCCTGTATAGCCTTTCCAGTTATCCTCGGGGAGGGCATCTGAAAGTGCGACGTGCCATTCAAAGTTGTCGAACTGTTCAGCCAGATCGTCGAAATCTTTGACAAAGAACATTTCGCGCTTTGATCGTGCACCGTACCAGAATGAAATCTTACGATCACGGTTTTCAAGGCGTTTGAGCTGATCAAAGATATGGCTACGCATTGGCGCCATGCCAGCACCACCACCGATAAAGACCATCTCTTTTTTGGTGTCGCGCGCAAAGAATTCGCCATACGGACCGGAAATCGTAACTTTGTCTCCGGGCTTTAGGTTAAAGATGTATGACGACATTTTCCCAGCGGGAATGTCTGTCGATCCCGGAGGAGGGGAGGCCACACGAACGTTCAGCATGATCATGCCTTTTTCGTCAGGGTAGTTGGCCATCGAATAGGCGCGTTCCACAGGTTCGTCGACCTTGGATTCATAGTCCCAAAGTTTGAAACGGTCCCAATCTTCGCGGTATTCTTCTTCGACGTCGAATTCTGAATATTTCAGGTGGTGTGCGGGTGCTTCGATTTGGATGTACCCACCAGCACGGAAATTCACGTCTTCGCCTTCTGGTAGGTCCAGAACAAGCGCCTTAATGAAGGTTGCCACGTTTTCGTTTGAACGAACGGTGCATTCCCATTTCTGAACGCCGAAGACTTCTTCTGGAACTTCGATTTCCATGTCCTGTTTGACCGCAACCTGACAGGATAGACGGTCGCCGCAAGATGCTTCGCGTTTGGTGATGTGGCCTTCTTCGGTTGGCAGGATTGATCCGCCGCCTGAATGAACCCGCACACGACATTGCGCGCATGTGCCACCACCACCGCAAGCGGATGGGACGAACAGTTTTTGTTCGGACAGCGTTTGCAGCAATTTGCCGCCCGCCGGGACCGATATGGTTTTTTCGCCATTGATTGTGATGTTAACGTTGCCGCTGGACACAAGTTTTGAACGCGCGGCCAGAATGACTGTGACGAGCGCGATAACGATTGTTGTAAACAGCAAGATGCCTAGGCCAAAGGTTGCCACTAGATTTCTCCGCTCATAGTTTCACGCCAGAGAATGACATGAAGGCCATAGCCATCAGGCCAGCCGTGATGAAAGTGATACCTAGGCCTTGAAGGCCGTCAGGAATGTCCGAATATTTCAGCTTTTCGCGTACGCCAGCCATCGCAGTGATCGCAAGCGCCCAGCCAAAGCCAGAGGAGATCCCGTAAGTCAGGGATTCCGAAAAGTTATAGCTGCGTTCCACCATAAACAGTGACCCACCCAAGATGGCGCAGTTCACTGTGATCAAAGGCAAGAACACCCCAAGTGCGTTGTAGAGCGGCGGAAAGTACTTATCGAGCACCATTTCCAAGATTTGGACCAAGGCCGCAATCACACCAATGTACGAGATAAGGCCAAGGAATGTCAGGTCAACATCTGCAAAACCTGCCCAGCTTAGTGCGCCTGGCGCCAAGAGATAGGTTAGGATCAGGTTGTTGGCGGGCACGGTGATCGCCTGCACCACCATCACAGAAATACCCAGTCCAATCGCAGTCGATATTTTCTTAGAAACGGCGATAAACGTACACATGCCCAAGAAGAATGACAGCGCAAGGTTTTCGACGAAAATTGCCTTAACGGCGAGTGAGATTAAGCCTTCCATTAGTGCGCATCCACAACTTGAATTTTGTATTCGCGTTCTTCCACTTGACTAGGTTTCCATGTGCGGAACCCCCAGATCAGAAGACCGATGATAAAGAACGCCGATGGCGGTAGGAGCAGCAGGCCGTTTGGCACATACCATCCGCCATTGTTCACGGTCGGCAGGATAGTAAAGCCCATCAGGCTGCCCGACCCGAACAATTCTCTGATAATGCCGACGAGCATCAGGATGAAGCCATAGCCCAACCCGTTGCCGATCCCGTCGATAAAGCTGTCGATGGGTGGGTTTTTCATCGCGAACGCCTCTGCGCGGCCCATCACGATACAGTTTGTGATGATCAGACCAACAAAGACAGACAGCGTTTTAGAAATCTCGAATGCGTAGGCCTTGAGCATCTGGTCGACCAGAATAACCAGTGACGCGATGATGACCATCTGCACAATAATCCGGATCGAGCTTGGGATGTGGTTGCGGATCATCGAGATAAACATTGATGAAAACGCGGTCACAAGTGTCACGGCAATCGCCATAACAAGCGCGACTTTCAATGATGATGTCACAGCAAGCGCTGAACAAATGCCAAGCACCTGCAAAGTGATTGGGTTGTTATCGACCATCGGGTCGATCAACATTTCCCTACGTGTCTGTCCCATCAGATATCTCCTGCTTTTAGGTTATCAAGGAAAGGACCGAAACCGGATTCTCCCATCCAGAACCTGACCAGATTGTTGACGCCGTTTGTTGTCAGCGTTGCGCCCGCAAGCGCGTCGATGTGATAATCGTCGCCAGCGGCTGGTACTGTTTTTGACACGCTAATTTGCAGCGTCCCGTCATCGTCGGCCAAACGTTTGCCGTTCCACAATGCTTTCCAGCGTGGATTATCGACTTCGGCGCCAAGACCGGGTGTTTCCGCGTGTTCATAAAACTGCAAACCGTAGATGTCGTTGCCGTTTTCTTCGAGCGCGATAAACCCATAAAGTGTGGACCAAAGCCCATAGCCGTGTATTGGCAAGATCAGCTTGTCGATATCGCCATTTTCGTCACGCAGTAGATAGACAGTTACGTATTCGGCTTGGCGGACAATCCCTGCTGGATCATCATCAAGCGCAACTGACGTTTCTGGGTCGTTGGCTGCAGCGCGATCGTCAAATGTCGCCGGGTCGAATTCGTCAGTGAATGTTCCGGTGCTTAGCTCAAGCACTTGTGGTTCAAATGCGGCAAAGGATTCAAGCACGTCTGCATCGGGGTCATAAATACCCGCGACTTGCAGGATGTTGACTTGCTTGTCTTTCAACGCATTGATTTCTTGCAGCGGGCGCAACGTGACGGCGGCCGCAGATACGATCATCGACGCGATCAGGCACAGCACCACCGCGACGAACACGGTCTTTGGTACCGAATCCGTTGGCAGCGCCAAAAAGCGTGCGATTGGGCCTTTGGCCTGTTCGGGGATGTTGTTTTGTTCTTCAGACATGACGTTTAGCCCTGCGACGAATGTTCGCTTGGACGACGAAGTAGTCGATCAACGGTGCGAATACATTACCAAATAGAATTGCGAGCATCATGCCCTCGGGAAAAGCGGGGTTCACGACGCGGATCATGACGACCATAAAGCCGATGAGCGCACCATAGATGTAGCGGCCAGCGTTGGTGTGTGATCCGGAAACAGGTTCCGTGACCATAAACACAAGGCCAAATGCATAGCCGCCGACAACAAGATGCCAGTACCAAGGCATCGCAAACATTGGGTTTGTGTCAGACCCGATGGCGTTCAACAGCAGCGAGAACCCGATCATCCCAGCAAGACAGCCGACCACCATGCGATAGTTGGCGATTTTCGTCACAAGCAAGAACGCGAGGCCCAAAAGAGCGGCAATTGTGGATGTTTCACCCATTGAACCGGGCAAGAAGCCGATAAAGCTGTCCCACCATGTCAGGCCATGTGCGGCGAGTGTCTGATAACCGTCAGATGCCGAAACAGCCAATGCCGTCGCACCAGTAAAGCCATCAACAGGCACCCAGACTGAATCACCCGAAAGCTGGGCAGGATAGGCAAAGTACAAGAACGCGCGCCCGGTCAGGGCAGGGTTCAAGAAGTTCTTACCAGTTCCGCCAAAGACTTCTTTGCCGATGACCACACCAAAGATGATCCCTAGTGCGACTTGCCATAACGGCGTCGTTGCGGGCAGGATCAACGCATAAAGCATTGATGAAACAAGGAAACCTTCGTTTACTTCGTGGCGACGCACTGTGGCAAACACCACTTCGAATACACCACCAGCGACAAGCGTGGTGATGTAGATCGGTAGGAAATACATCATCCCATGCAAGATATTAGCCAGTGGGTTGCTTGGGTCGAACCCGATACCTAATGCGCCGATAACTGCAGCGCGCCAGCCCGACGGGCCAAAGTCTGCGATGGCTGCGTTTGTTTGCAGCCCGACGTTATATGTACCCATCAAAATGCAGGGGATCGTCGCCAGCACAACATAGGTCATGATGCGTTTCATATCGACATATGACCGGGCGTGCGGCGCAACAGTGGTTACGGTTTTAGGTGTGTAAATGAAGCTCTCGATCATTTCATAGATCGGGAAGTAACGCTCCCATTTACCGCCTTTTTCGAAATCCGGTTCAATCCGGTCAAAGAAATTTCGAAGACCCATGGATCAACCCTCTTTTTCGATGGTGGCCAGACAGTCGCGCAGCGCAAGTCCGTATTCATATTTTGCGGGGCAGGCAAAACCAGCAAGCCCCAGATCTTCTTCGTCCAGCTCGAGCGCGCCAAGCGCCTGGGCCTGATCGGTATCCATCGTAATCAGCGCCCGCAAAAGCTGGGTCGGCAGATAATCTTGGGGCATTAGCGTTTCAAACGTGCCGGTGGGGACCATTGCGCGGCGTCCGCCGTTCAAATTTGAAGTCAGCGGGAATTTGCGACGCGACAAGGCAGAGCCAAGGACGGGCTGTACCGCGTATTTATCAACCATCGGCCGGATCCAACCCATCGGGATTTGTTTGCGGTCTTCTTCGATCAATGTGATTTGACGAGCATAACGGCCGAGGTAACCGTTGGCACCTTCGCCCATGCGTCCGCTTAGCACTGAACCCGAAATCATCCGAACAGGTGTATCGGCTGGCGTGTCATTGATAGCCAGATCGGCCATTGATGCACCTACCACAGTGCGTACCAAACGTGGATCGGCGCAGACGGGACCAGTCAATGCCACAACCCGTGTCGCGTCATATGTGCCAGTTTGCAGTAAACGCCCGATCGCGATCACGTCTTGATAGCCGATGGTCCAGACTGTTTTGTCGCCGTGTAGCGGCTCAAGAAAGTGAATATGCGTTCCAGCAAGCCCAGCCGGGTGCGGGCCAGAGAAAGCAGCCGCTTCGACGCCAGCGACATCACCGCCGGGAATATCGGCACCGTCTGCATGGCAAAGATATGTTTTGCCTTCGGTCAGCAGTGCGATGGCTTTTAGACCGTCGACGAATGCATCCGATTGTTCGCGGATGATCGGCAGCGGGTCAGCTGCCAGAGGCTCTGATTCCATCGCGGTTACGAAGATCGCAGAAGGGCGGCTTTCGGGGGTAGGGACCTTTGAATACGGACGAGTGCGGAACGATGTCCACAATCCCGCGCTACAAAGGCGTTCCGCCAGTCCGTCGGCGGTGGTCGCATCGCCCACAGTCGAAAAGTCGACAGGTGCGGCGTCGCCTTCAACCTGAATTTCCACACTGATCAGTTTGCGTCGTGCGCCCCGGTTGATCGCCTTGATTCGCCCGGCAACGGGTGAAACCACCTGCACCTGAGGCGTATCTTTGTGGGTAAATATCGGTGTTCCCGCAACAACACTATCGCCTTCGGCAACAGTGAGTCGGGGTTTGAGCCCAATGTAGTCATCACCAAGGATAGCGACAGTCTGTACTGCCGGTGCAGTCTCGACATCTTCTCTTGGCGCGCCCGCAATTGAGATGTTCAGACCTTTATGTAGTGCAAATCGCTGCAATGCTGACCTCGTCGAGACTGTTTTTTGATTTCCGCACGTCTATTGGCTGGCTGCCTGAGCGGAAATTGTGAAAAGTTAAGTGTGTGGCTTCATTTTGCCGTGGATAACCGAGGTAAAATCTGTTGAAAAGGCATTAATGGTCGCATGGCGCTGGCAGAAATGTCGTGTTAGACAGCGGCCCATCGAAAATTGAGGTAAATTGTGTCCCAGTCAGTCAAATTATCGCGCCGTAGCTTTATGCTAGTGCCGCTATGCCTTGCCGCTTGTAAGCCGGGCGAATCGCTTTTGAAGGTGTCGGGTCTGACCATGGGCACGACTTATAACGTAGCGATCGCTGATGCGCCGCGCTTTGTGTCGCAATCTGATGTGAAGACGGCGGTTGATGGTGCTTTGGCCACGGTCAACCAGCAGATGTCCAACTGGGACGCTAACTCTGAGATTTCGCGTTTTAATGCGCAGACAAGCACTGATGCACAGGTTATTTCGGCTGAATTGGCCGAAGTCATGACCGCAGCAGAGACGGTTCATCTGGCAAGTGGCGGTCGTTTTGACACGACGCTTGGCCCGGTGATCGAACTTTGGGGCTTTGGCGCTGATGATCATTCACTGTCTACACCGAACGAAGCAAGCCTGCTGGCAGCGCAAGCGAAATCAGGTCACGCCAACACATTGCGCGTCACGCCCGGTGCGCTGCAGAAAACGCAACCAGACGCGAATATTTATTTGGCCGCGATTGGCAAAGGCTATGGCGCTGACCTTGTTGGTCGCGCGTTGGAGCAGTTGGGCGTACACAACTATTTGATCGAAATCGGCGGTGATCTTTATGCGTCGGGCCACAATGCAGATGGCACCGCATGGCAGATCGGTATCGAAACACCCGAAGCCCACGGGCGCGGTGTGTTGGATGTTGTGTCTGTGTCAAATGTTGGGCTGGCGTCATCTGGCGACTACCGCAACTTCTTTGAACAAGATGGTCAGCGTTATTCGCACCTGATTGATCCACGCACTGGTCGTCCTGTGACGCACAACACCGCGTCGACAACTGTTTTGGCCGAAAATGCGATGCTTGCTGATGCGTGGGCGACGGCGTTCCACATTATCGGACAAGAAGAAGGTCTGGTACTGGCAGAAGAGCTGGACCTCGCGGTTCTGTTCACGCAACATAACGCAAATGCGAACGCACACGGCTTTACAACAACCGCAAGTTCCCGTTTTACGGCCCTAACGCAGGTCTAAACCAAACAAAGAGACGCAGTCATGGCGACGTTTTTTCTGACATTCGGATTTCTGCTGGTCATCATGCTTGGCATGGCGGCTGGCGTGATCTTGATGGGGCGCACCATCAAAGGAAGCTGCGGCGGTTTGAATGCAATCGCGGATGCTGATCAATGTCTTGTTTGTAAAAAAGACATTGATCCAGATAGCCCGCTGCGCGAACGTCTTGCGTGCCCACGTGCGCGCAAGATGCTGGAAAATGCTGGATTAGACCAAACTGTTGATTAACTGACTTTGGCGAGCGGTATGAAACCGAGGGCCAAAAAAGAAACCCCAGCAAGCAGCCCGTAAACCCACAACTTCCAAGTTGGTCCTTCGACTTTCCAGACTTGTCGGTATCTGTGGCCACCCCAACAGCCAAGCACAAAGATCATTGTTGCAATGGCGGGGGGTAAAGTCAGATCAGACACGATATTTTCCTAGCAGGGTGATCTTGCTAGCTATCTGCATAAATTGTTGGCTTGGCAATAGTATCTGCCGATACCGCGCAATGTTTAACGCGGTATCGGTCTGATTTTAGGTGGGGTCTAAGTGCAGGCCGCATTCGCGGTTTTGGCCAAAGAACCGGGTATCTTCTTCGCGCATACCGTCTTCGAGCTTGCGCGTCGTATGGGTGTCGCCAACGCTGACATATCCCTGTTCCCAAAGCGGGTGATAGGGCAGGTCATGTTCCTTAAGGTACATGTGAACGTCGCGGTTGGTCCAATCTACAATCGGGTGGAATTTGACGCGACCATGCTGGAATTCAAGGATTTTGCGTTCGGCGCGGCTGTCGGCCTGAACGCGGCGTAGGCCGCTGTACCACGTGCCAGCACCAACATTGCCCATTGCGCGCTGCATTGGTTCAACTTTGTTGATGGTATTGTACTTCTTTAAACCTTCTTCGCCCTGATCCCAAAGCTGACCAAAACGGGCTTCTTGCCAGGCGGGGCTCATCTCTGCGCGGTAGACGTGCAGGTTTAAGCCAAGCCGTTCGGTCAGTTCGTCGATAAACCGATAGGTTTCAGGAAACAGATACCCGGTATCAAATAGCAGGACAGGGATGTCGGGCACCTGCGCGGTCATCATATGTAACATGACCGCCGACTGGATGCCGAAGCTAGATGAAACAACGTGATCGCGGGGCAGGTTTTCGAGAGCCCATTCAACACGCGTTGTCGCGGTTTGGTCTTCGAGCCATTCATTGGCAGCAGAAAACACTTTGGGTCCATGCGATGCATGGTTCGGTTCGGTTTTTTGAGCAGCTTGAGTTTTCATATCATTGCACTTTGGTGTTAGTTCAGCTGTGATAATTCGTATGTGTTACTTTGGCTTAGACGACGGTCGTTTGTGTATGACGTAATCGTCGAACCCTTTGTTAGCGTTACGTTCTCTTAGCTAATCGTAGCGCCGTTTCATTGGATACATTGCTGTCGATCGCTCTGTCTTGCATCTGATAAAGCAACCCAGACCATGATTCACAATACAAGCCCGGTACGAAAGGACGATCGTGGCGGGTTTCATTCAAATCAAGAAACCCACATTCTTTATATGGTCGATAAGGGTGAACAACGTTTGGGCTGATCCGAAAGGAAAATCGTTCCGTGCCGGGCCTTTCGATGATATTTTTACTTTACATAGGCGCGATAAATGCGCACTGCCCCATTGAAAATACCCAAAATATTATGGCTCCGATGTATATATTGAAACCTAATCTCTTTTGGTATACGACCGCATACAGCGAGATCCCCTTGGGTCGACAGTTCCTGCCATCACCCAGTTCTGACAACATTTACACTTCCGGATAGCCATGAGCCTGTACACAGAATACCTGACCGAAATCGAAACGCGCAAAAAGCAATCGCTGCACCCGAAACCCATCGAAGATGGCGCGCTGGTCAAAGAAATCATCGCGCAAATCAAAGATGCGGATAACGCGCATCGTGCAGATTCGCTTAAGTTTTTCATCTATAACACGCTGCCCGGTACAACTAGCGCAGCCGGCGAAAAGGCCGCGTTCCTGAAAGACATCATTCTGGGCGATGTGGTTGTTGATGAGATCACACCGACATTCGCGTTCGAACTGCTTTCACACATGAAAGGCGGACCTTCGGTTGAGGCTCTTCTAGATCTGGCGTTGGGTGACGACCTAGACATCGCAAAGCAAGCTGCTGATGTTCTGAAAACGCAGGTCTTTTTGTACGAAGCCGATACAGACCGCCTGAAAGCGGCTTATGACGCAGGTAATGCTGTCGCAACCGATATTCTGAACAGCTATGCCGCAGCCGAGTTTTTCACAAAGCTGCCCGACATCGAAGAAGAAATCAAAGTCGTGACTTATATCGCGGGTGAAGGCGATATTTCTACCGATTTGCTGTCACCGGGGAATCAGGCGCATTCGCGTTCTGACCGTGAATTGCACGGAAAATGCATGATCACACCCGAAGCACAGGTCGAAATTCAGGAACTGCAAAAACAACACCCTGACGCGCGCGTGATGCTGATTGCTGAAAAAGGCACAATGGGCGTTGGGTCTTCGCGGATGTCTGGTGTTAACAACGTGGCCTTGTGGACTGGTAAGCCAACCAGCCCTTATATTCCGTTCGTGAACAATGCGCCTGTTGTTGCAGGTACAAACGGCATTTCGCCGATCTTTTTGACAACTGTTGGTGTGACCGGCGGTATCGGGATCGACCTTAAGAACTGGGTTAAGAAGCTGGATTCAGACGGTAACCCGATCCTGAACAACGATGATAACCCTATCCTTGAGCAGAAATATTCGGTTGAGACAGGAACGATCCTGACCATCAACACGAAAGAAAAGAAGCTATATAACGACGCTGGCGATCAAGAGCTTGTCGATATGTCGTCGTCTTTTACTCCGCAAAAAGTCGAATTCATGAAAGCGGGCGGTTCTTATGCCATCGTCTTTGGTAAAAAGCTGCAAAGCTTTGCGTCCGAAACGCTGGGTCTTGAACTGAAATCTGCCTATGCGCCGTCCAAAGAAATTCACCACGAAGGTCAGGGCCTTACGGCTGTTGAAAAGATCTTTAACGCGAACGCTCTTGGTGTAACGCCGGGCACCGTTTTGCATGCTGGGTCTGATGCCCGCGTGAAAGTGAACATCGTTGGGTCGCAAGACACCACAGGTTTGATGACATCCCAAGAGCTTGAGGCGATGGCGGCGACTGTGCTTTCGCCAACTGTTGATGGTGCCTATCAATCCGGCTGTCACACGGCATCGGTTTGGGATTTCAAAGCCCAAGAAAACACACCTAAGCTGATGAAGTTTATGCATAACTTTGGTCTGATCACCGCGCGTGACCCCAAAGGCGTATACCATTCAATGACCGACGTTATTCACAAGGTGCTGAATGACATCACGGTGGATGATTGGGCAATCATCATCGGCGGTGATTCCCACACACGTATGTCCAAAGGCGTGGCCTTTGGTGCTGACTCTGGCACCGTTGCGCTTGCGCTGGCCACGGGCGAGGCAACGATGCCGATCCCTGAGTCCGTGAAAGTGACGTTCAAAGGCAAAATGGCGGATCACATGGATTTCCGTGATGTGGTACACGCGACGCAATTGCAGATGTTGAAGCAATTTGGCGATAACGTGTTCCAAGGCCGCATCATCGAAGTGCACCTAGGCACATTGCTTGCCGACCAAGCCTTTACGTTCACTGACTGGACTGCGGAAATGAAGGCGAAAGCCTCTATCTGTATTTCGGAAGATGATACGCTTATTGAATCGCTTGAGATCGCTAAGCACCGTATTCAGATCATGATCGAAAAGGGCATGGAGAACGACGCAAACATGCTGCAAGGTCTGATCGATATTGCGGATAAGCGGATCGCTGAAATCAAATCTGGCGCGAAACCAGCGCTGACCGCCGATGACAACGCGAAATACTTTGCCGAAGTTGTCGTGAACCTAGACGAGATCAACGAGCCAATGATCGCTGACCCTGATGTCAGCAACGCCGATGTGTCAAAACGTTATACCCACGATACAATCCGCCCGATTTCTTACTACAAAGCAGAGAAAAAGGTCGATTTGGGCTTTGTTGGGTCCTGCATGGTGCACAAAGGCGATGTGAAAATCGTCGCGCAAATGCTGCGGAATCTTGAAAAGGCACAAGGCGAGGTCACGTTCAAAGCACCGCTGGTCGTAGCCGCGCCAACATACAACATCATCGATGAGCTGAAAGAAGAAGGCGACTGGTCCGTTCTTCAGAAATACTCTGGCTTTGAATTTGACGATTCAGCACCAAAGAACACCGCGCGTACAGAATACGAAAACATTCTGTATCTTGAACGTCCGGGCTGTAACCTTTGCATGGGTAACCAAGAAAAAGCCGCAAAAGGTGACACTGTTCTTGCGACATCTACCCGTTTGTTCAAAGGCCGCGTTGTGGAAGATGCGGACGGCAAAACAGGTGAATCGCTGCTGGCGTCCACGCCAGTTGTTGTGTTGTCCGCAATTCTGGGGCGTACCCCAACCGTCGAAGAATACATCACGGCTGTTGAAGGTATTGACCTGACAAAATTTGCGCCACCGCTTGAAAAACCAGCAGGTACATTGTCAGCCCATTTCTAAGGCGCTGAAACACAATACAATAAGGGCCGGTGGATGATCCACCGGCCCTTTGCGTTTATAATGTAGGTTGATTTGCCCTAACCTGCGGCTTCGGCGCGTTTGGCCTGCTGATGTTCATCTTCGATCAGGCCGATTTTCCAATATCCAGAAATATAAGCGTCACCTTTCGGCACGCCGCGCTGGTTTACGATTTCGTCGCGTAGGGTTTTGATCATGCTGCTTTCGCCTGCAATACAGGTCTGCACTTGACCCGAAAGTTCCGGCAGGGCGCGTATTTTATCGATGCTTTGCGCGTTTGGAATATGCGGGTCTGGATGGACAAGCCACTGAATTTCGATGCCCTCTGGCGCGTCTATTTCTTGCTTGTCTTCCGGTGTGGTAATTTCGAAAAAGGCGATCCCTTTGGCGTCACGCGGCATGGATTCAAGCGTTGCCGCAGCAACCGCCAAGGCCGACATGTCTGCCGCCAGAACATAGGTATCAGCGAAGAAGTCTTTTATCTTTACAGGGCCCGGTCCGGCAAATCCCACCACATCACCGGCTTTGCAACGCCGTGCCCATGCTGATGCAGGCCCGGCATCGCCGTGGTCAACAAAGTCGATGTCGATTTCACCGGCTTCAGCACGCAGGTAGCGGATTGTATAGGTCCTTACGTCTGGTCGTGGTCCGTCAGTAAGCTGGGTCTTGAATGCGTCGATGGGTTGATCGACCTTGGGCATGAACAGTTTAAAATGCGCGCCGTCGATGCCAGTTTCCAATGTCTTGATCCAATCGGCTGCACATGTGACGCGGATCATGTTTGGGGTCAGCCACGATTTTTGGGTTACTGTCATCAGCCGTGGCGTGCGTTTGGGTGGTTTGCTCATTAGTCTGTGCTTTCGTGTTTTGCCAGTATATGGCGTCACTAAATAGAGTAGGATGCGGGCGGCAGCGATTCCAGTAGCGCATTCCAATATGTGATATCAGCCGCCGGATCAGCGCCTAAGATTGTGATAGCGCGCGATTTTTCATCGTAAATCTCAAGTTGGGACAGGCGGCCAAATCGGGTCACCCAGACCGATGCGATCTGCGCAAGATCAAGCGCAAAGTTGCTGTTGTCCCCGCTGACCAATAGGATTTTGTCCGCCATCTGCGCTGTGCCAGAGGTAGCTAAATCACCTTGTATAAATCCTGATCCGGGAACGAGGCGTGCGTGACCTATTTTGCGGTCGCAAAGGAAAGATACAAAGCTGGTTAATGTTTGTTTGGCAACGGGCCAAGCCCGGCTTTTTCCGACATAGGGCAGGGTGGTGTGCCGCGTAACACCGCCATCCAGCAATATATCGTTCAAATGATGCCCTGTTTCGCGCTGATCCCAGTTGTCGCGGGCGTTGCGTACAGCAGCAAGCGGTACAACATCGCCGGGAATGGTTGGTGCTTGCGGCGCTGCGCATATTTCGTTTTGGGCCTCGATTGCGTTGATAACGCGGCCATCGTAATCACAGGCTGTTTCAATGCGGTGGGAAATGTCACCCCCGGCACATGCCAACACAAGTGATTGCCGGGCGTTGGTAGTGTCTTTCGACCTGAGCAGGTTTGTCGGTACATCCGGCGCGATGCGCATATTGATCCGATTACGCGATAACCTAAATGGCATTGCCGAGGTTTGGTACGGGGCGTAACCGCCACGACCTGTCAAAAGGGCGACGCCATTGTTGGTACTGATAAGTGAATCAGACAACTGTGTCCCAACAAGAGCCAAAGTATCAAGCCCCGCCCCAAGGGATGTAACCGGCCCTTGTTGGCGAAGCGCAGTCAATGTTCTGGGTAATGGTTGTTCCGAAGTACACAGGCAGGGGGCCTTAAGTTTGGGCATATGGTGCGCCTTTAATAGACGTCCCGCACATAGCGTTTTTCACGCTTAAGGCGGTTAACGTAGTCTGTTGCCGCCTCGGGGGTCATACCACCCTGGGTTTCGATGATGTGATGCAGCGCTGTGTCGACGTCCTTTGCCATATGGGTGGCGTCGCCGCAGACGTAAAAATACCCGCCTTCTTCAAGCTGCGCGTACAGATCTTTACCGTTTTCTGTCATCCTATGCTGAACATATATTTTTTCAGATTGGTCGCGCGAAAAGGCCAGATCAAGTCGCGTTAGCAAGCCGCTTTTGCTGAATTTTCCGATCTCGTCTTCGTAGATAAAGTCGCTTGTGCGGTGCTGATCCCCGAAAAAGAGCCAGTTCGTACCGGTAGCCCCACGGGCATGCCGTTCTTGCAAAAATGCGCGAAATGGTGCGATGCCTGTGCCGGGACCGACCATGATCATCGGGACGCTGTTGTCTTCTGGTACCCGAAAGCTTTTGTTAGGAGACACGAAAACGCCAGCTGTTGATCCTTGTGCACCCAGATCAGAAAGGAAAGTAGAACACACCCCACGGTGCGGTCGATTTTCATACATCCAGCGTACTGCAGCAACGGTCAGGTGGACCTCGCCGGGGTTTGCATTCGGGCTGGACGAGATCGAATAGGCCCGGTGTTGAATAGGCTTAAGCCATCCCAAGACCTGCGCGGGGTCAAGTGCAAGATCAGGCTTGAGGTTTAGCAAATCCAGCGTGTCCTTGCCCCACAAGAAATGCTCAAGCGCTTCTTTATCGCCGTTGGCGATGACGTGGCTCAGTTCATTATCCTCGACCAAGGGTTCCAAGGCGCGGATTAGGTCACGCGATGGCGTGGTGATTTCAAATTGCGTACTAAGCTGATCACCAATGGCCGTTCCATTGACATCTGTTTCAGCAGAAATACCAAAGCGATCCAGCCAGCCTTGCACAAGGTCAGGGGCATTGATCGGTATCACACCAAGCGCATCGCCCGCTTCGTATTTCAGGCCGCTGTCACCCAGATCGAAACCGATGTGACGAATTTCTTTGGCGGATTTCGTACCCGACAGGATGCGGTTTTCAATCATTTTCGCAGCATATGGGTTTTTGCGACCCCAGCCGGATTTCACGGATTTAGGGGTCGGCGCTGCGACAGGTGCTGCAGTGCCGGCATCTGGAATTGTGTTTGCAACCCATGCTTCAGCGGCGTCTTCGAAATCGACATCACAGTCGACCCGATCCGACAGACGTTTCGCCCCAAGTTGTTCAAGGCGTGTATCGACCAGTTTGCCGGCTTGGCAGAATGCATCATAACTGGTGTCACCAAGCGCGAGAACACCGTAGTTCAGGCTTTCCAAACGGGGGGCAGTACTGGCCGACAAGGCATCCCAGAATTGATGCGCATTGTCGGGCATTTCGCCTTCGCCGTAAGTGGAAATAATGACGATCAGATTTTGCATCGCCACAAGTTGGTCGATGCTGATGTCGTCCATTTCTGCGACGCGAGGGGTGAAACCTTTGGTACGGGCCAGATTTGCGGCGCTTTCGGCAACCGTTTCTGCGTTACCAGTTTGGGTGCCAAAGATGATGTCAATCGGTTTGCTTTCGACGGCCATTGCAGCAGGTGCGACCTGACCGGCACCCGTTGCCAATCGTGAATGTAACCCGGCAAAGAAACCGCCCAGCCAATTCTTTTGCTCGCCAGAAAATGGCGCGTCATGGGGGATATAGGGGACTTTTGTGATGGTATCGGTCATTTTCTACTCCGCAGGGACCCGAGCCAGAAGGTCAGGCATGGCGTTTTCAGCAAACAGTTCATCAAAGCTAGGGATGTGGCCCAAAGCGGTCCGATTTTTGGCGCTTTGGTGCATGATCCATGCATAGGTGCCGGGGCTGTCCATGCTTAGGATGTTGCGCATGCTTAGGGCGCGTTTGAAATCCGACAGCCGTTTGTTGGCAACAAGAGCGGCAAGCCCCGCGTCATCGTAGTCTTCGACGGATTTCTTGGCGTGTTTGGCAAGCGCAGACATGACGCCGAAATCTTCAGTCAGGATCAGGTTTCGGGCGGCTTTGTCACGGGCGACGCGGTCGGCCCCGCCAACCCGCTTTGTTGCGATGACCTGAGCCTGTTCCAGCACAATATAGCTGCCAAGAAGGCGGAACATTTCTGGTGTGTCCATTTCTCCGTAGGCAGGAAGCGCGCCACGGTGCACAGGACGCCCCTTTTTCCAAGCTGTCTTGAGCTCGGAAATTTGATGCGCAGCAAGCGCTGTGGATAGTTCGTCGATCAATTCTTTTCGCGACCGCGCTGCAAGGATGGCATCGGCATCCTGATATTGCAGCAACGCCTTTGGCATGATCCATGCCATATGAATACGGGTTGTTTCCCAGTTATCGAGCAGGTCACGCCCAATGGCCGAACCTGTTGCGTTAATGTGCCATGACAGCATCTGCTTGATTGCGTCTTCGTGGATCGCAGCATGCTCAGACCCATCAACCAACGTGCCCATCAGAACTGAATCATGGCTTATCATATCGGGAAGTCTGTTTTCAGGATCAAACTGATAGGCAAACCCGCCTGACATCCCGTTACCATAGCCTTTTGCAAAGCCACCTAAGTTCAATATCGCGCCGTTGGTCATGTACTCCGCGCAAAAATCACCGACACCTTCGACGACGGCTGTTGCACCCGAATTACGCACGGCGAAACGATCTCCGGCTTGCCCTTCGATAAAGGTCCGGCCGCCAGTTGCGCCAAACAGTGCGAAATTGCCAACAAGAACGTTTTCCGCCCCTTCGGCACCGCCCGGGCTTTGTACGATGATTTCGCCGCCTGATGCGCCTTTGCCGACGCCATCGTTACATGTGCCCGTGTGGGCCATAACCATGCCGTCATTGCAAAATGCACCAAAGCTTTGCCCCGCAGAGCCGTTGGTTACGATCCGAACGCTATTGTGATCCAAATAGCGGCGACCGCGTTTGTCTTGGAATGCCGCCGCTGGAAGGTCTGGCAGTTCGTGGTTCAGTATCCGTTCGATATCAATGCCAAGTTGCCCGCCAACTGTTTTATTTCGGTTATTCAGAGGGGCATTCGGGCGCAATTCAATCTGCTGTTCACTGCCGTCAATCAATCGTGCCTTGAGCTGATCCAGCAAAGCATCATCTACCGAAAAGTCTTTTTCCAAATACACGGGGTTATCGACCGGATTTTCTGGAACGCAGGTCAGCATCGCACGTAGATCCAATTTGCCTACCGACGCCGGATGGTCCAGCAGATGCAAAAGGTCAGTACGCCCGCGTGCCTGTTCCAAGGATGTTAGCCCGAGACCCGCAAGAATTTCACGGACTTCGTGGGCGATGTTCAGCAAATATTGCGCGAGCGCGCGTGGGTCGCCGTCGAATGCTTCGGCGTTTGTGGTCAGACCTGCGGGGCATTTCACGTTGCAGTTCTTTGCCATCACACACTTTAGCATCATCAAAGCGGTGGTGCCGAATTCAAAGCTGTCACCACCAAGCAACGCGCCTTTGACGACATCGGACCCGGTTTGCATTGCACCTGAACAGCGCAACATCACCTTTTGCCGGATCCCGTTGGCGCAAAGCGCCTGATGGACTTCGGCGATACCAATTTCCGCAGCGCGCCCGGTATATTTGAGCGAAGTCACAGCCGCAGCGCCTGTTCCCCCGGTGCCGCCAGCGACGTTTATGACATCTGCACCCGCCTTTGCAACGCCCACGGCGATGGTTCCGATCCCTTCGGAACTGACCAGTTTGACGATAACGCGCACGCGTGCGGCTTTGGCATCATGGATAAGCTGGCCAAGGTCTTCGATGGAATAGGTGTCGTGGTGGGGCGGCGGCGAGATAAGTTCTACCCCCGGTGTGCCGCCGCGTGCTGCGGCGATTTCGACGGTGACCTTTGGCGCTGGCAGTTGACCGCCTTCGCCGGGTTTCGCACCTTGGCCGATTTTGATCTCGATTTCTTCGAGGTTAGGGTCCGCCAGATACCCGGCCCAGACACCAAAGCGCCCTGATGCGAATTGTTTGATCCGGCTAGAACGAATGGTGCCGTAACGGCTGATATGTTCGCCGCCTTCGCCAGAGTTGGACATGCCGCCAACCATGTTTGTGCCGTGGGCGACGGCCTCGTGGGCCGAAGAAACCAGCGCCCCGTGCGACATCGCACCAGAGGCGAGGCGACCGGTGATGTCTGATGCAAGCTCAACTTGGCTAAGTTCAATGCGGTCTGGGGCTGTCCGCAGCCGCGATAAGTAGTCAAGCGCCATGCCGCGCGCCGCAACTTTGAGCACGCCTTTGGTGATGTGATGACCTTCGATGTCGTGGCCAAACCGGTCTACCAACGTCGTTGCCAGCACATCCAACCGCCCGATATCCTCGGCCTTTGGTCCTGTGAGGTGCAGCAGGAATTCGCCATTATCTAAGGGTTCGCACCGCAGCCCACGGATCACGAAATTGCGGTTTCCTGCGCGGTTAAACAGCATCATCTCGCGCTTCATTTCTTGGGTGGTATCAAGAAACGTAATATCCGCAGGGAAAGCCAACACATCGCGCAAAGCGGCCGGGCGGCGGTGCCGTTCTTCGGTCATTGTGCGGCTGAACGTGCGGTAGCCGGGGGTGATTTCAAAGCTGTTAATTTGGTCCGTGGTCAGTTTTTCAAATGACGTGTTCACATAACCCGCGTCATCAATACCAAATGCATCGTCCATCTGGCGCAGCGTCAACAGGCGCAACGGATCGGTTTCGCTTTCGGCCTTGGCAAAGCTGATGGGTTCTTCGGTCAGGTCCACAAATCCACGCACAGCCGTGGTGCCGT
The DNA here is from genome assembly GCF_003003285.1 of Yoonia maritima. GTDB lineage: Bacteria > Pseudomonadota > Alphaproteobacteria > Rhodobacterales > Rhodobacteraceae > Yoonia > Yoonia maritima. Next base: position 92,594 of record NZ_PVTP01000008.1, read on the forward strand.
AACTATGGCCTGCACCTTCAGAGCGTTCTTTGAACAGACCAAGGATTGGGATGTCCTTGTCGCTTGCAACATTGAGCGCGCGTTCGTGCCAATCGGCGACTGATTTGGCCACAACATTAAATCGTACGCCGCCAACCGGCGTGTTCATGTTAGGCAGGTATTTTGCGAAAACCGGATCGTTTGTATCAAGAAAGTTAGGTTCAAAGAATTCGCCGCCGGAATAGCTTTCGACGGTACATAGGCCCACTTTACCCATGGTCTTCATCATCGCTTTTTCGGCCGCTTTTTTGAACTTACCATAGGCAATGGCCGCGTCGTTTCCGAACAGTTCTTCGGCGCGCATCCTGACGGACAGCGGATAAACAGCGGCCGCGCCAAAGCCCAAAGCACAGGCAATGTGATGCGACGAACAAATCTGCCCGCTTTCGACAACTAACGATACCTTGAAACCCACACCTTCTTGGATCAGGCGTTGATTGATCGCGGAAACGGCCAATGTCATCGGCAGCGGTGATTTCGCGCGGCACAGGTGCCGGTCAGTTAAAATAGCGATGCCGCCTTGCGTGCGGGCGAAATCGACAACTTGGTTGGCCACATCGTCAATAGCGTCAATAAGCGCGATTTCATTTGCAGTGGCGTCATTGAAAACCGGCGTGTACAGCGTGTCAAAGCGCGCCCAAGGGGTGTCTTTTTGCGCTTTGATCTTAAGCACATCGATCATGCGTAAGACGGGCGAATTCACCACGATTTGACGTGAACGGCTTTGGCCAAGGTGGGGTTTTTCGCCAAGCGCGACCCGCAGCGTCATCCCGTCAGATTCACGGATTGAATCAAGCGGAGGGTTTGTGACCTGTGCAAAACGCTGGCTAAAGTATTTCGCAACGCCGCCTTCATTGTCAGACAATGCGTTGATCGCGTTACCGTATCCCATTGCGGATACCTTTTCGACCCCGGTTTGCAGCATTGGGTCCATCAGGAATTTGAAGCTTTCCTGATTGAGCGTGTAACCAACATAGCGGGCAGGGCGTTCTAGATCGCCTTCATAGCGGCCCGCGGCCTCTGCGGGGTTACTCTCGGAGTGGGGGAGATCGTCAATGTTGATCTGTGCGGCGGCCAACAGCGCGGGATAGTCCTTGGCCTTGGCCAGCATCTCAAGCGCTTCGGTGGTTTCGTATGTACGGCCCGTGCTGTGGTCGAAATAAATCATCCCACCTGCTTCGACGCGGCCACGGCGCAGCACGTCATTGGGTGGAAAGTTAATCTGCCCCGCCTCTGACATGACGGCAAGATATTCATGTGTCTCGACCGAACGCATTGGCCGCAAGCCAAGCCGGTCTAGCCGCGCCCCGATAAGGGTTCCATTGCCAAACACAAGCGCGGCGGGGCCATCGTTTTTCTCTTCTGATAGGGAAAAATATTCAAGCATGGTGCGAACTTGGGGGGACAGGCGCGTGTCATTTTCCCATGCGGGGGGCATCATGGCGACAACGGCTGTGATCAGGTCGAGCCCTTCGTCGTAGACACGAGAGTTCAGAGTTTGATCCAAGCGGCAGCTGTCAGATTGCCCCTTGGGGCGCTGAATGGATTTGTTGCGGGCTAGCGCAATTGCGGCTTCGGACAGTCGGTTCTTTTTATCTGTGTTCAGCTCGCCGTTATGCGCCATCAATCGAAATGGCTGCGCCATTGATGGGTGCGGATCGGTATTGGTCGAAAACCGCGTGTGGAAATACATCGTGTGAACAGAATGTTCAGGGTCGGACAAGTCCTTGAAATAGGGGATGATTTCCCATGAATTTAAGCGACCTTTGAAAACCTGCATCCGCGACGACAGCGACAGCGGGTATAACCCATCAAGCGCTGGTTGGGTGTATGCGTCGGCTTCGATTGCTAACAATACTTGATGAATACGGCGATCAAACGCGTCTTGCGGCATTCCATCGGGTGCTGCGAAAATCCATTGACGCACCAACAGTTGATGTTTGACAGCGCGGTCGACGATTGCACTATTGTCGACGGGAACATCGCGGCTGTGCAGGACTGTCATGCCTTCGGCCTGAAGCGCGGTTTCGATCAGGGTGTTGGCGTGTTCATGCTGCGCAATATCCACCGGCAGAAAGAAATTCCCAACACCAAATTGCCCAGATGATAGGGTTTGACCGCAAAGTTTGCTGAAGAAATTAAGCGACAAATCAACAGATATGCCTGCCCCGTCGCCAACGCCTTCGGATGACATGCCACCGCGATGCGGCACCGCACACAAGGCTTCGTGCCCACGCTTCAGAACGTCATATGTCTGCTGGCCGTCTTTTCGGGTCAGGAACCCAACGCCACATGCGCTGTGTTCAAGTGTTGGATCATAAAGACCATATGTCGATGGATTGACCTGCAAGCCGATCTCCCAAAAGTCAAAGAGTGCGCAAAGGGTTAACTTTACGGCACGATGATTTATGTGGTGTCTGGCTATTCGCTGGATCGCTTTGAAAGCGTGCAGTGTCGATAAACGTCAAATCCCCAAACTGCAAGAATATGAGGTGAAAATTCGTGTGGCGGCGCGAATGAATGTGCCGTGCCACTATCAATTCCCGCCGCTTAGCTTAAGGGAGGTTGGGATGTTAAGGAGAATGAACGATGGAAACTTCACACACTGTGCCGGAACTGGTTGCGGCTGCGCAGGCCGATGCAAAAACGTCCCAAGACAAGATTGCAGCGGTTCGGGAACATTTTGAAGGTTCCAACGGATCAAAGGCACAAGTTGAAGACCTGCGCGCCGCTTATATCGCGCTTGAAGCTGTTGTAGTGGATACGTTTACGTTGTTCGAACGGCAGATGCAGCACCACTTTAAGCGCGGACCGTTTTCGCGAAAACTAAGGGCTGCATTGTTGGATTCTGGAAAAGCCGACCTCGCTGATCGGGTGCATCAATACTATCTTGCGGTGAATGTGCTAAAACATGGTAAGGGCGCGAGCTACCGTGAACTGCTTGCTGTGCGTTCCGGAATTATCCACGTCAGACCTGCCGAGATGTTTTATCCAGATGAGGGGCCGGCCCCTTCTGGGTTGATTGATATTGGTGTTCCGGGGTTCTTTGATGGGCTCGCAGCGACGCTTCTTGAGGCGTATCAGTTTTTGGAAAATCGCTAGCGCTGTGATCCCATTAAAATAATAAAGCGGCGCCAGCGCCCCAACTAAGAAAGTCCACACATCCAATGGCTGATCCATGCATGAAGATGGTGTTGGTAACACCTGAAATTCCTTACAATACTGGCGCTATTGGGCGGACAAGCGTTGCTTTGAACCTCGAACTGATCTTAATCAAACCCTACGGGTTTTCCTTAGATGAAAAAGCCGTGCGGCGTGCGGGAACGGATTATTGGAAATATGTAAACCTGACGGAATACGATAGTTGGCAGTGCTTTTTGGATGATCAAAAGCCATCTTTAGACCAGCTGTTCTTTTTCGAAGAACACGGATCGCAAACGATCTATGATCCTGTTTACCCGCAAGATGCCTATTTGGTATTTGGATGTGAATCCAAAGGGCTACCGCCCGAGGTTCTAAATGGCATGGACGATCGGATATTCAGTTTGCCGATGCTTGATACACGTGTGCGATCATTGAATTTGGCCAATGTCGCCACTGCTGTCATCTATCAAGCAATGCGCGGAAAGCTGGGCGGCTGAAAACAGCCGACCACGAATGTGTGTCACATCCGTGTCACCTAAAGATAGTCACCTTTGATCAACCCCAAGTGGTTTTGTGATGCAAGGCCACGCAGATCAAAAAGGTGCCCCATGCCCAACGTTAGTGCGTCCACCCCATCGAGTGCAGTTGATCCGTCTTCGGTTGATCCAGATAATATTGCGGCGTGGGAAGACGCCCAAGAACAAGCCAAAGATGCAGGTATTCGTTGGGAACGTCCGGCGAATGACAGGCGCACGGCGCAAGAAATCGTTGACGACAGCCCGCTGTTAAAAAACCTTGGTAACCAAAGCGGTGTGCGGGATGCGCTGGAAAAGCGGGTTGGTGGTAAGATTGGTGTTGACGCTGACGCCACCTATCGTGCGGTGCAGGTTTTGGAACATATCGAACGTTTTGATGCCAAAGGTGATCGTCAGGTCGGCGGAGGCGTGGGCGACGATAAAATCAATGGTTTTAAGAAAAGCGGTGATGCGGTTCATGGAACAGAAGCTGGTCGCCTACAAGATTTTGGAAAATACGGGTTTTCGCGGCTTGAGGGAGAGTTGCAGCATATCACGACAGCCGCCGAAGACTCTGTTGCGCGTGAGCAGGCAGAGGCGCTTGGGATTGTGTGGGAGTTGCCAGATGATGATACCCGTAGTGCGCAAGATATTATCGATGATAATCCGCTGCTGCGAAACCTAGGCACGCAAAGCAACGTCAAAGAGATGCTAAAAGAACGGGTTGGCGACTTTGAAAATGATGCAGATGCCGCTTATCGCGCGGTACAAGTTTTGCGGCATGTCGAACAGTTTGATAGCAATGGAAACCGGATCGCGAACACCGACATCGGGAACGGCAGGATTGACGGTTTCACGAGCAGCGACGAAGCGCGGAATGGAACCGAAGCGGGACGCCTTCAAGACTTTGGCAAATATGGGTTTTCCAATCTGAAAGGCCAGATTCGACAGACGTCAGAAGCCGCAGGCAACACAAAAGCGCAGGAAGTGGCTGCCGCGCTAGGGATTCAATGGGAACGCCCAGAAGGCGATCAACGCAGCGCCCGCCAGATTATTGAGGGTGCCGCGTTACTGAAAAACCTTGGTAACCAAAGCGACATTAAAACAATGCTGAAAGAGCAGGTCGGTGATTTCGAAAACGATCCTGATGCGGCTTTTCGTGCGGTTCAGGTTCTAAAACACATCGAAACCTATGATGGTGACGGGAACAGCACCGGCGGTGGGGACGTCGGGAACGGCAGCATCGATGGCTTTGGCAAAAGCGGAGAGGCAAAGCACGGCAGCGAAGCTGGGCGGCTGCAGGATTTTGGCAAATTCGGGTTTTCAAGCCTCAGGGGTGAAATGGAGGATGTGATTACTCCTGCAATGGACGCCAAAGAAGCCAAAGAACGCACCGATGCTGTGAACGCTGCACGCAAGGAAGCGGGCCTGCCGCCCTTGGAAGAGCTTGACATCGCGGCATTGGATACAACGGAAAAAGACAAAGACGGTAATATCCTAACGGTTACCGAATTGGCGTGGCAGACTGTCATGGCCGATTGGAAGGCTGGTATCGACGACGGGTCGATCGCGGCGGATGATGACCGTGCCAAACTGTTTCGGGCGCTTAAGGCAGGGTCGTATCTGGATGATGGCGCAGGGGTGTTTACCTTGAACATCAGCACAGGTGTCGATGTAGAACCCGTACTGGGTCGTGATTTTGAAGACATCATTGATGAAACCAAAGTGAACGACGCAATTGCCGAATTAATGAGTTCGGAGGCTGTATCGGCGGATATCACAGAGGCCCGCGAGATCGCGCTAGGTAAGGTCGAAGGCGGCGCTGATATTGTCCAAGACCTAAAGGATATGGCCTTTGGTGCGGATTATGTGAAAATGATCCAAGACCTGATTACTGACGGGAAAGATCAGGTCGCGCAGGATGATATCACAGCAACCTATTCGTCATTGCTGGCGGCTGATCCTGACGCTGCCGCAGCATTCGCCCAAAACATGGAACTGAATGCCATGACGATGGAGCTGGACAGCCTGATGGCTGACCCCGGCATGATTAGCGAAGAAAACCTGACCCAAGCGGGTACTGACCTTGTCAAAGTGTTCCTGACGCTAATCAAAAAAGGCGGGCTTGATCTGGGACGGCGTGCCGCCGAGGCCGAAAAATTCTTTACCGAGATGCTGGGAAATAAAAAGACGGCCAAAGATTTCAGTGCTGCGCTTCAGGAATTGGGAGCTACGTATTCTAAGACGGGCACGGTGACCCAAAAAGATGTCGATAAGGTGCTAGGAAATGGCAAATACAGCAGTCTAGAGGGATCAACCGTTCGTGCGGTTTTTAGTGACCTGACCAAGAAAGGCATCATCGGATCATTGGGGGGTGCGGTTTCCCTGATTTCAGCGATTTATCAACTGTCTGGTAAGGGTGGCACGCTGGCCGACACCCCAGAAGAACGGTTGGCGATAGCCAAGGATTTTATCAGCTTTATCGGGTCGGGAAAACACTTTGCTGATTTGGCGAACCACATCATTGGCGACTACAACAAAGAGGTTAAAACCTTTAACGAAAATATAGATCGTGAGTATGAAAACGCGGGACGCCCCGCGGACCAAGACCCGGACGCCAAAAAGAAGTCTCCAGCTAAGCCACTGATTGGAATGGATAAGACCCTTGATGATTTATTCAAGGTTCCGTCTGATGTGATCCATGGGGATCACCGCGATGTACGCGCGTTTGAAGCAGCATTTGAAAGCGCGATTGATAGCTCGTCCAAAAGTGACACCTACAAAAGCACTGTCATTGACATGAGCGATGCTGAATATGGAAAATTGGTTCAAGGTGTCGAGCAAGGCTATCAGCTGCGCCCCGAAGTCAAGGGGCCGGATGGGAAGCCAGCGTCGCAGATGCCGTTGTAAAAGGCGCAACGCTTCATGTCGGCGGCAAAGCCAAAGGCACAATGTTTCCTGCCACTGTCCTATCTGGGGTGAAACCGGGCATGCGTGCATTTGAAGAAGAAATCTTTGGCCCAGTGGCTGTGATAGCCGGGTTTGATGACGATGATCATGCGGTTAAGTTAGCAAAGATGTCCGATTTTGGGCTGGCTGGCAGCGTTATTGGCGGCAATGTGGCGCGGGCCCGGGCGGTTGGGAACCGTCTTCGGGTTGGTCACCTGCACATCAACGATCAGCCCGTGATTTCATCACCACTCGCCCCGTTTGGCGGACGCGGGAAATCTGGCAACGGAACAAGAATATCGGGCCCAGCGATTTGGGAAGAATTCACACAATACGTCTGGATCACCACCAAACCGGCCGCCACAGCGTATCCGTTTTAGTCAAAAAAAACGATAAAGCGGCTTATCACTGATTTATCGTGCCCCAGCGCACAGCACACACTTAGCCCGACCAGTATTCGATTAAGCGCGCGGTGAACATTTCGTTTCGCGCTCAACTCAATGAACCAACAAGGGACAAATATTATGTGTGTAAGTGTAGCATTTACTGCAGGCTGTACATTCGGTGACGTAGAAGAGGCGACAAAAGCCGCTGCTGCGAACCCGGTTCAGGTGACTGAAGGATGCGTTAGCGTTCTGTTCACAGCTGGCTGTTCTTTTGGCGATGTCGCCGAAGCACAAGCCGCAGCACAAAAACATATGGATGCGCTTGGCGCGTCTAAGCTTGGCTGTGTTTCAACAGCGTGGACAGCTGTCTGCACTGTTTAAAACCAATGAGGCAGTAGCGTTTGCTGCTGCCTCTTTTCCGCTAAGCCAACGCTTAAGGACAGTCCGTGGAACCCATCGCCCGCAATATTATCCAGACCCTTGAAGGCCAAAACTTGATATCGCGCACAGATATTGTGAACGGCTCAACAGTTTTTCTGATGGGGCGGCAGCGGAATCGGTTCTTTGTTTTTAAGCAACTTCATGGGCGGTCATTTTTTATCAAACAGGCGCATGAAGGCGAGGCGGGCACATTTGAATCCGTGACGACCGAAGCGAAAATTTACCAAGCCGTAGCAACGAAACCCGCATTCGCGCACCTTTGCTCTGTGATGCCGCGTCTGCTGCATTTTGATCCAACGACCGCGTCGATGACGCTTGAACTTATTACAGACGCGGAAGACCTTGGGACGAAATCACGTCGCATTGGGCAGATTACACCAACGCAAGCCGCGCAGATGGGCGTTATCGCAGCCCACTATCATGATATTCCGCGCTCTGAGATCGCCGATCTTGGCATCGCATTCGAAGAAAAACCGCATTGGATATTCCGCCTAAACGAAGAACCCAGCCCATTGTCGTCGCTAAAAGGTCGCAGTAAAGCGAGCGCCGAAATCATCGATATGATTATGGCGCAGCCTGACCTTGGTAAGTGCCTTGAGCGGTCCAAAAAGAATTGGAATTCGCAATGCCTGATCCATGCGGATTTCAAATGGGAAAACTTTCTTTGCGTATCTCCGAATGAAAACAACGAGGATGAAACGCTTAAAATTCTGGACTGGGAACGTGCCGATATTGGCGACCCGGCGTGGGATGTGGGGTGTGGGCTGGCTGCATTTGTTATTCATCGGGCGATGAAAGCACCTGTAATAGATGGGGAAACATTCGATATGCGTCAATCCTTTGCTGAAATGCGCGCATTTTGGGATGGGTACATCAGTAAGGGCACTATGACCGGTCAAGATTTGGAAACCTTTTGCGCCAAATCCATTGATATGATGGCCGCACGGCTGTTGGTTGCCGCATATGAGCATTGCTATGGCGTGGATAGCGCGCCGCCACTTGCAATTGCATTAGTGCAGTTGGCAAAGATGCTTTCTGGGTCGCAGGCCTATGATGTTTATGGAAAGATACTATTACAAACGTCTCGGCGCGCAGCATGAAGAACCTGTTGCAAACATTCGTGGCCAGCGTTCGCCTACAAGATGATGGGCAGATCATTTTTCTGGGTCATCCGGCTCAAGAGTCCGCGACGCCTGATGCCAATCCGGCGCAGCGGTTAACAGAAATGGTCTACAAATATCTATACACGCATCCAGATGGTCAGATTGCCGATGCTTTTCAGGCGACGCCTTCGGATGACGGCCTTATTGCTAAGATTTCAGAAGCTAACGCAACCAAACGGACGGTTCAGGATGGTTGGATCGTGCGCACCCCGCAAGCCGATGGTGCGGTTATCGCGGAACGGTATGGGGCGGTGCGCAAGTTTGTAGCAGGGCAGTATTTGGCCGATCCAGATGCAACACCAATCCGACAGGGATCGCCTGTAACCGTAACCCATCTTGCAGGTTCCAAAACGCTGCAGCCGGGATTTTTCCACATTTTCGGGCAAGAGCAGTTGGATATTGCCGAATTGGCCAAGGTCGTTCGGCTTTATTTCAACCTCGCATCCCCACAATCGGCAGCCCCGGTTGCAAAGCTCTTGTCTGAAACGCTGAATGAATATGGCATTCCCTTTACCTATAAAACGGCGGTGCGCGTTTGCGATTATTCACGTTCTGATACTGCAGTGCTGTATCTGCCGAAACGCGTATTCGAAGTTAGCGCCATGGTGATTTCGCGAAAATTGAGCGCGTTGAAGCCATTGTTAGATCCATCCCCGCCCACGTTTACCAAACCAATTGCGCATGGCATCGGCCTTGCAGAGGACCCAGCAGATGCGGTCAGTTTTGGCGCTTCGCGCAGCGGTTTGGTGGCGCAGGCGATGCTGCGTGCCCAAAATGGTGATGCCATTTGCCCGACACGGTTTTGGGACGCATTTACCGATTTCTGCGCGCTAGAAAATTTGGATATCAATCGGCTGTATCTAAATCCGGGTTCGACAGACACTTACGACCTGCCCAGTTTCCAATCCGAGATAGTAAAATGAACGACGAACAGACGTTAGGCGCCGCATTTGGCATTGGGAAGGCGCTTGTTCGGGATGCGATTTGGGATCAAGATCGGTGCAACTGGCTTGGGCCTATGAATGATACGTTTCTTGGGTCGATGCTGTCGGGGTATGGGTCGCTTGGCCCCAGTATTTACGACGGCACCGCTGGAATTGCGTTGTTCTTGGCGCAGCTTGGCAAGATAACGGGCGACCCCATTGTGACCCGCACTGCATTGGGTGCGATTAACCACGCAACGTCGCGGTATTCCGATTGCCCGGACACGGTTTCATTGTCGTTTTATACCGGCCAAGTCGGGGTAGGTTATGCTGCCATCACGATTGGTCAGCTTATGGATCAACCAGCGTTGGTTGATTCAGGTAAGCGGATTATTGTTGATGTGCTTAGCGCCGATTTACAGGGTAAATGCGTGCTGGACGTGATGTTGGGCGTGTCGGCATCCATTCCAGCGATCATTTCTTTGGAAGACACCCTTGGCCGGGATGTGATCAAGGCCCCATTGTTAGCTTGGGGCGACAAAATCCTTAACCTTGCGACCGAAGACGACGCTGGCCTATCGTGGAACACAACATCCGAGATGCAAGTGAACGCAAGCGGCGCTGATTGGATGGAACCATCATCGACGGCCAAGCCCAACCTGTTGGGATACGGTCATGGTGCATGCGGTATCGGGCTTGCGTTGCTGGAACTTGGCATTGCGTTCGATGTTCCGGCGATGGTTAGTGCCGGGAAACGCGCCTTTGACTATGAAAGTCATTGGTTTGATGATGCGCAGCAAAGCTGGCCAGACTTACGGTATCACGGCGATACGACGGCAACTGGCCGGACCGAGGTCGCGTGGTGCCACGGATCAACCGGTATTGGCCTTGCCCGGTTACGGGCCTTTGCATTGACAGGGGACCCTGTTTTTCAAGCCGAGGCAAAGACAGCATCGCGGCTTACGCAACAGACGCTGATGACACGACTGAAACCACAGACAAACATGTGTTTATGTCATGGGGTTTGTGGTGATGTAGAATTGTTTATCAATGATCATGACACGCTGTCAGGCGACGAAGATCTGGTCGTCGGTGCGGTGCAGGATTTCATTGCCAATACCTTTGTCGATGCAGATCGACCATTCCCTTACGGCGGTGGTGACCGGCATCAACCGCCGGGGTTCATGCTTGGTTTGGCGGGCACCGGGTACGCGCTGTTGCGCACTATGAACACTGGAAAACCACCATCATTATTGTGTGTCGGTAACGGATAGCTTGATCATATATCGTTTGAAACCTAAGCCCCCGGATGTTTATTGGCGGCTTAGGAACACAACAGTTACCGGTTGTTTGCCTTACGCCAAACCTTGAAATCATCGCTATGTTTGTCTTGGGTGCAAGGGTACAGGCCGATGATCGCTTCGCCGTCTTTGACCCGTTCGACCACGAAATCTTCGTAGGCGGACATTTCGACGGCTTCGTTTGCTACTTCTTCCGCCAGGTGCGCCGGGATCACGATGACGCAATCGGCGTCGCCAACGATGATATCGCCGGGGAACACGGGTGCGTCGCCGCAACCGATCGGTTCATTGATGGCGATGGCTTCGTTGTTGGTCAGGTTTGTGGGGCTGGATGGCCGTGTGTGGTAGGCTGGAATGTCTAGTTCCGCGATCACCGCCGCATCACGAAAACCGCCGTCTGTCACAACACCAGCGCCGCCACGTTTCATCAGCCGCGTGATCAGAATATCACCTGCAGATGCGGCGTCAGCCTGTTTGCGACTATCCATGACAAGCACGGCACCTTTTGGGCAGGTTTCAATTGCGACCCGCTGGGGGTGCTCTGGATTGCGGAATTCGGCAAGCGTATTGCGGTCTTCGCGGGCGGGCATGTAGCGCAGCGTGAATGCTGGGCCGACCATGTTTTTGCCTTTCCAGCCAACTGGATTAACACCTTGAATCACCTGATGGCGCAGTCCGCGTTTGAAAAGGGCGGTTGCCAGCGTTGCGACTGAAACGCCCATTAGCTTTTCGCGTGTTTCATTATTCATCTGGTTTATCCTTGTCCAAGATCGTCAGGCAAAACGCCCGCTGGCATGTTCTGGTAGCAAACGGGGCGTAGGAAACGGCGAATGGCCATTGTACCGACGGATGTTGCGCCAAAGTTTGTTGATGCAGGGTAGGGACCGCCGTGAACCATCGTGTCTGAGACCTCGACCCCGGTTGGAAAGCCGTTGGCCAGCACGCGACCTGCTTTGCGTTCAAGCACAGGAACTAGCGCACGGGCGGCGTCTGTGTCGCCGTCATCCATGTGGATCGTGCAGGTCAGTTGCCCCTCAAGCGCGCGTGCGACTTGCTGCATTTCTTGCAGGTCTTTCACAATGACAACCATGCCGAGGGGACCGAAAACCTCTTCGCCAAGTTCGGCATTCGCAAGCCAGTCAGCACTTGTTGTCACAAACAGATAAGGTGTTGCGTTGCGCAAGTCACACGATGTGGACAGCACGCTGCGCACACCTGCAGAGGCGGCGATCCGGTCGCGTCCGGCGCGGTAGGCCGCTGCGATCCCGTCGGTTAGCATGACTTGGGCGTCTGTTTCACCCAGTACCTTTGCGGCTGTGTCGACATAGGCTTGGGCCTCTGGGCTGTCGATCACGACCGAAATACCCGGGTTGGTGCAAAACTGCCCGGCACCCATTGTCAACGATCCTGCCCAACCTGTCGCGATGTCATTGCCGCGTGCGGTCATCGCATTGGGCAGCAGGAACATGGGGTTCACGCTGCCTAATTCGCCGAAAAAGGGGATGGGTTCGGGGCGTTGCGCACATAGATCAAACAGCGCACGCCCACCGGCAAGTGATCCGGTAAACCCGACGGCCTTGATCAGAGGGTGTTGGACCAGCGATTGTCCCACATCGCGTTTACCACCTTGGATCAGTGAAAATACACCTGCGTGCAGGCCGCATTTTTGGATCGCGGCATGGATCGCTTCGGCGACGATTTCGCCGGTGCCGGGATGCGCGCTGTGGCCTTTGACAACGACAGGGCAACCCGCCGCAAGGGCAGAGGCCGTGTCGCCACCCGCTGTCGAAAACGCGAGCGGAAAGTTGGATGCGCCAAAAACTGCGACAGGACCAACGGGGCGTTGCATCAGCCGTAATTCAGGGCGGGGTAGGGGTGCGCGATCAAGAAGCGATGCGTCAAAACGACGATCCAAATAATCGCCATCCAGAATATGCTGCGCGAATAGTCGTAGCTGGCCAACCGTCCGGCCGCGTTCGCCAATCAGACGGGTTTCTGGCAGGCCGGTTTCTTGGGTTCCAATCTGAGTGATCGCGTCGCCGCGTGCGTCGATTTCATCAGCGATGGCGTTTAAAAACGCCGCACGATCCGCACGAGAGCTATAGCCGTATGACCAAAACGCATCTTCGGCGGCCTTTGCGGCCTGATCCACCAGATCAGGGGTGCCAACGCAAAACGCATGTGCATCCCCATGCGCGGGTTCAGAGTTGAATTTTTGATCGGTAGCGACCCAAGCGCCCGCGATCAGATGTTTGCCGTGTGGAACAAAGCTCATGGTTTACGCCTATGCCAGTTTGTTGTGCTGAAGGAATTTCATCATCTGCGCCTGCTGCGCATCGGTCAGAGGCCAAGCCGAAGGCGGTCTGGTTGGGCCACAATCATGGCCGGTTGCGATCAACGCAGCTTTGACACCAGTGACGTTTGTACCGTTCAGTTCTTCGGCGCGGATGTCTTCGAATGGGATCATATCCGCGATCAGGTTTTGCGCTGCGGCATAGTCGCCCGCAGCCAAGGCACCGTGGATTGCCATTGACCGATCTGGCCAAATGTTGATTAGTCCTGATGTAAACCCGCGCGCACCGACGGCATACATTGGGGGCGCCCAGACCTCGGCCAGGCCACAAACCCATGTGATTGACGGATCACAGGCTGCAATGGCTTTCGACAGATTCATGATATTGGGCGTCGCCCATTTCACGCCCTTTACGCCTTCAACATCACAAAGCGCGCGGATGCCGTCGATACCGATGGCGTCATTGCGCAGGTATAGCATGATCGGCAGTCCGCCAGATGCTTTGCTGATTTGTTTCACGTATTCCACCGTACCGCGTGGCGCCACAAAGGGATCGGGCGGCTGATGGATCATCAGCGCTGCGGCACCGGCTTCGGCGGATACTTCGGCCAGCTTACAGGCGTCACGAATGCTGCGGCCAATTCCAGCAAGAACCGGCGCACGATCATCTGTCATTGCACAGACCTCGCGGGCCATGGTGCAGGCTTCATCCGTGGTAAGGGCGTAAAATTCGCCAGTGTTGCCGTTGACCACGGGCATATGCATGCCCGCGCCAATCGCACGATCAATGATCGGCGATAGCTTTTCAGGGGCGATGCTTCCCGCCGCGTCGTATGGCGTTGCCAAGATACCGGAAATCCCTGCCAGTGCGTTATTTAGATTCATTGTTGTCATCCTTAGAAAATATCAGGCTCGCCCGCAGCCGGGCCGAAATCACGTTCGAGAAAGTCAAAGTCACAACCTTTGTCTGCCTGCTGAATGTGTCGAGAGAACATATAACCATAGCCGCGTTGGAACCGGGCTGGGGGCTGTTTCCATGCCGCGCGGCGGCGTTCGATTTCCTCGTCAGAGACAAGCATATCTAAACGCCGATTTGGCATATCGAGCTTTACGATGTCACCGGTTTTAAGCAACGCAAGTGGCCCGCCAACAAAGCTTTCTGGGGCGACGTGCAGAACGCATGCCCCATAAGACGTCCCTGACATCCGCGAATCTGAAATCCGCAGCATGTCGCGGTGACCCTGTTTGATCAGCGCCTTGGGGATCGGCAGCATGCCCCATTCAGGCATCCCCGGCCCACCTTGCGGGCCTGCATTGCGCAAGACCAAGACGGTTTCTGGCGTGACATCTAGGTCTTCGTCGTCGATCGCGGCTTTCATTTCTGGATAGCTGTCGAACACCAGCGCCGGGCCTTCGTGTTCATAGTATTTTGGATCACAGGCCGCTGGTTTGATCACCGCACCATCTGGGCACAGATTGCCGCGCAACAGCGCAAGCGATCCTTCGTGGTAAACCGGGTTTGAAAGCGGTCGAATAACGTCATCGTTATAAACAACAGCGCCTTTTAATCCGTCGGCCAGCGTTTTGCCGGTGACTGTGATGCAAGTCGTGTCCAGACGTTCTTCAATCTGTTTCATCAGTGCGCGTAGGCCGCCCGCGAAATAGAAATCCTCCATCAGGTAGTCTTTGCCTGACGGGCGCACGTTGGCGATCAACGGGGTAGAGCGCCCCAATGCGTCCAGATCATCCAGTGTCAGTTCAACGCCTGCGCGGCGTGCCATTGCGATCAGGTGCACCACTGCGTTGGTTGAGCACCCGGTCGCCATCGCAACGATCGCCGCGTTTTTCACCGATGCATCTGTGATGATGTCTGAAGGTTTTAGGTCTTCCCACACCATATCAACGATGCGGCGGCCCGAATCTGACCCAAGGCGCTGGTGTCCGCTATCTGCTGCTGGGATCGAAGACGCCCCCGGCAGGGTTAACCCCATTGCATCCGTAATCGCGGTCATGGTGGATGCGGTGCCCATGGTCATACAGGTGCCCGCTGATCGCGCGATGCCGCCTTGGACGCCCAACCATTCAGAGTCTGAGATGTTACCAGCGCGGCGTTCATCCCAATATTTCCAAGCGTCAGAGCCTGACCCTAACGTCTTGCCAGCGAAGTTCCCGCGTAACATAGGCCCGGCAGGCAGGAATATCATTGGCACGCCAGCGGTGATCGCACCCATGACTAGACCGGGCGTGGTTTTATCGCACCCTCCCATCAACACCACACCATCAAGCGGGTGTGAGCGGATCATCTCTTCGGTCTCCATCGCGAGCATGTTGCGGTAAAGCATGGATGTTGGCTTGGTGAAGGATTCGTCGACCGACAAGGAAGGGAGTTCCACCGGAAATCCGCCCGCCTGCAGAACGCCGCGTTTGACGTCTTTGACGCGTTCAGGAAAGTGGGAATGACAGGAATTCAGTTCAGACCACGTGTTCAAAACCCCAATAATTGGGCGGTCGCGATATTCTACATCGGTATAGCCCAATTGCATCATCCGTGAACGGTGGCCAAAGGACCGCAGATCGTCCGGCGCAAACCAACGCGCACTGCGCAACTGTTCGGGTGTTATTCTTTTTGTTTTGGTCAATTGATCCTCCGCACCTTTCGGCATTTTCCATTTATGTATGCGCAAACATTTTAAGAGGTCAACGACATTTCCGTCATTTATTGCAATAGTTAGGTTTTTAATTGATTGGGTTGACAGCGGTATCAACTTCGTGTTGGAAAATATGTATGCGCTTTCATAATGCGCACTGGACAGCTGGAGATGTCCGACACTATTAAACAAAACGGCCCCAAGGCCGCTGGGAGGAAACAATGAACTTTAACCGCCGCACCCTTATCGCTGCTGCATCTGCCGCTGCGTTTGCATCGGCCCCTTTTGCTGCATCTGCTGATGGTCTACCGCGCAATGTGCGTATGGTGATCGGATCGACGTCGACGGGTGGTGATACCTATCAGAACTCTGCGATTGTGGCCGAAGCACTGTCAGAAAATCTGGGCATCAACATCAAAGTCGATGCCGTCGGCTCAACCGAGGCCTTTAAGGCGCTGAACCGCGATAGCCGTGGTAGCACGATCATGATTTTCCATGATCAGTCCTATTTAGGTAACCTTTATGGTCGCCAAGGCTATGATGATCCGTTTGCGAATTATGTTGTCGGCCCGACCGTCGCGATCAACCCCGGCAACGCCTATCTGGTGCCAGCCGATAGCCCGTACCAATCGATGGAAGACATCCTGACCGCTGCTGAAAATGGCGAGCGCGTACGTGTTGCGATCCAGCCGGGCGGCGTATCCGAGATTGGTTTTTCAGCGATGAAAAACGCGGCCCGCGTACGTGCACCTGGGTCCGAAGAAAACATCGTTGCTGTGAACACCGGTTCGCAATCTGACAAAAACCAAGCAATGTGGGACGATCTGGCAGACGTGATCAACGGGTCAATCCAAGCCAACGAACAGTTCACACAGCTTGAAGATGGTGACGACAAAGCGATGCGTTTTGTTTGGATCACCGCGCGTGACGCGACCTTAGGTCAAGCGCCAGAGGCAGGTATGGGCGGCACAACCCGCGATGATATGCTGGCATATGCGTCACCAGAAACATCTGTCACGCTGGACGGGACCAATGATTTCACCTTCGACAAAGAGTTCTTCTTTTTGTTCAACCCAGACATGGACCCAGCGATCATCGATCAGATCGATACCGCGCTGGCCGAAATCTATGCTGCGGGTGACATTCAGGAACGTCAGAAAGAATCGTTCTTTATCCCGAACTTCTTGCCGTCTGCCGAAGCAACCGCACATCTGACAGACAAACGCGATACTTATGCCGATGTGATTACGGCAATCGCTGGCAACTAATCAGGCAAAACTGGATATGGCTGGCTGTTGTCAGCCCTATCTGTTGCTATTTTTGGGGAAAGTGAATGAACGATCTGACCAAAGTTTCGATCGACTTTGAGCAGTCGCATCTGGTGTTTCCACGGCTGATTGCTGTGGTTTTGGCAATCTTGTTGATCGCCATCATCATCCGCGACCACAAACGTATTTTGAACGCGCTGCCGTATTGGAAAGGTGTTTTTCAGAATATGGACAAGATGCGGTTTCTAGGCGCGCTTGGCGTAACGCTGCTGTATTTTTCGCTGATGGTTCCTGTTGGGAATATCTGGCCGAATACGGGTAGCGGGTTTTTGATTTGCTCGATCCCGTTTGTGTTAATCATCGGTCTGCTGTTCATGCATGAACGCCCGATGCGATCGGTGATTAGCCTGTCAATCGTATCTGTCGTCGGGCCTGTGTCCGTCTGGTGGCTGTTCACCTATCCGTTCTTCCTGACCCTGCCATGAAACGGGCCTATCATGTTTGAATTCATCTCACCTTTGTTTTTGTCGCTTATCGTTGGTGGCACGATGGTTGGCATCATCTTCGGATCTATCCCAGGCATGACAGCCACTATGGCGGTCGCGGTCTGTTTGCCGCTGACCTATTCACTGGGTCTAGAAAATGGGCTCGCGTTACTGCTTGGGCTTTATGTTGGTGGCATTTCTGGCGGGTTGGTCCCCGCGATTTTGCTGGGCATTCCGGGAACGCCCAGTTCAATTACTACCACACTTGACGGCCATCCCATGGCACAAAGGGGCGAGGGCGAACGCGCCCTGAAAATCGGCATTGTCGCGTCGCTTGCGGGTGGGTTGATATCGCTGTTGGTTCTTTATCTGTTTGCACCCGCACTGGCCGATTTTGCAATCAAGTTTAGCTATGTTGAAAAGTTCCTGATCATCTTCTTTGCTCTTACGGTGATGGCAGCACTGTCGTCGGATATGTTGATGGGGATCTTTTCGGGGTTCTTAGGTATCTTTATTGCGTTGATCGGATCTTATGACATTTCAGACGGGGGCAATGGCAAATACCGCTTGATCCCACCGGGCACAGAATACTGGCTTGATGGTGGGTTTTCATTGCTACCGGTTCTTATTGGTCTGTTCGGGCTAGCCGCCATTCTTGACCAAGCTGAACTGGGCGTTCCCAAAGGCCATTCGGCAAATGACGTAAAAGTCACCAAGGCGAATAAATTTTCGCTCTCTGTGTTTCGTGGTCAAAAGACGAACGTTGTGCGTTCATCGCTTATCGGGACGTTTGTTGGGATTTTGCCCGGGGTCGGGGGGTCAGCCGCGTCGATCCTATCTTATACGAACGCAAAAACCTTTTCCAAAAACCCAGAAAATTTCGGCAAAGGGGAACCTGCGGGCATTATCGCTTCGGAAAGCGGGAACAACGGCCTGACGGGTGGCGCGTTGGTGCCTTTGTTGTCTTTGGGCATTCCCGGAGACAGCACGACCGCGCTGCTCATCGGTGCATTCACGTTGCAAGGCATTCAGGTTGGCCCGCTTTTCATCGGCAATAGCCCCGAAACGTGGAACGCGATGATTATTGCCATGCTGATCGCCAACATCGCGATGTTTATCATGATGTATTTCGCGATCCGCTATTTCGCAAAAATCGTGACCGTTCCAAAGCACCTACTGTTCCCGATTATCCTGATGATGTGCGTGATCGGTGCCTACACGATCAACTATGGCATCATGTTTGATGTCTGGACGCTGCTGATTTTTGGTATCTTCGGTTGGGTTGCCACGAAACTACGGCTTGAGATCGCGCCATTTATTATCGGGTTTATCCTTGGCCCATCTGCCGAAGTCTATTTCGTCAAAAGCCTCGAATCCTTTGGTGATCTGACGATCTTTGTCACCAAAAGTTGGATCGCCGTGGTTTTGTGGTTGCTTATCATCGGGTCAATCGCTGGATCGGTGATGATCAGCAGAAAATCGAAAACCCGTGCATAACTGGGACTTGCAGCCCGTTGATCCCTAAACGACAATGGGCTGCATGATGGATACACCCAACCTAAACCGCAAAACAACGTCCCGCCGCGTCACGATGGAGGACGTCGGCAGGCTTGCGGGGGTGTCACAAGTGACCGTGTCGCGGGCATTGTCTGATCCTGACAAAGTATCCCCGAAGACGTTAAAGAAAATTACCGATGCAATTGATGCAACTGGGTTTGTGCCCAATGCGATTGCAGGGGCGCTTGCGTCAAAGAAAAGCAAACTGATTTCGGCGCTTGTTCCGTCGATTACCAACATCGTTTATTCTGCGGCGGTTGCGTCGTTTTCATCCGTGATGCGCGAACACGGGTATCAGGTGTTGCTATCCGAAACCGGGTTTGACCCCAAGGACGAAGAGGCGATGATCCTGACCCATCTGTCACGTCGTCCTGATGCGGTGCTGCTAACCGGCATACACCACACGGCCAAGGCGCGGCAGATGCTACTGGCGTCTGATATTCCTGTCGTGGAAATATGGGACACAACTGAAACGCCGATTGATATTTGCGTTGGGTTTTCACACGATCGTGCCGCAGTAAAAGCCGCCGAATACGCGTTTGAAAATGGGTTTACTTGCGCCGCAACCTTGTCTGCTGGTGATGAACGCGCGTTGCGCCGCCGTGCTGCGTTTGAAAGCCGCTTCGCCGAGCTCGCTGGCGCAGCCGTTGAGAACGCGGTGCATTGCGAACGCGCCTCGTTGGCGAATGGCCGTGACGGTTTACGTGCGTTGCAGGCGCAATCCATGGAGAAAGGCACATTTGTCTTTTGCAGCTCTGATGTTCTGGCGCATGGCATGCTGATCGAAGCATCGGCCCAAGGGCTAAAAGTCCCAACAGATATCGCAATTATGGGCTTTGGCGATCAAGAATTCGCGGCCCATACCGAACCGGCGCTTACAACTGTGCGCGTTGACCGTACAACGTTAGGGCGGTCGGCAGCGATGGCTTTGCTATCACGATTTGATAGCGCAGAACCCATCGCGTCCGTCAATGACATCGGATTTGAAATCGTAGCGCGTCACAGCGCGTAGATGGTTCATTTGTGTGGGCCGACCCTTTGGTCAATATAGGGCCGACCCGATTGATTATACGACCGCTGGCCAAGCGCGGGCGCGAATATCGCTAAACCGTTGCAAATTCACGATCTCACCATTGTGGAACACGGGGATTAATGCATCGGCGCCTTTGGGAATGTTTGCGGCAGGTCGCGCCACAAAATTTCCGCTGTCGCTTCGCATCGCACCCTGCTTTCCCTTACGAGAGGTTTTAGTGCCACCCGCAGTTTTTGGATCTTTGAATACTTCGTGCCACGCGCCGTCGCGATAGATCGCAGATGCCTTCATCGCATAGCCAAAGCTGTCTCGGTCCAGTTTTTGTAACAACCCGCCGCCCATGCCAAACGCGATATTCCCGATGGCAAGGCCGCGCTGCATCATAACATCCATGATCTGCAGGATAGAGTCTTTGTCGACTCCGTCACCTTGGATGACACGCACTTTTTCATTCAGCAAACGATAGCCTTGCTCTGTAGTGCGGTACCCAAACTTAGCCATCAAGGCCTCGATCACATCCGGTACAATTTGTAACGGGTCGCCGCTGTCTGGACGCACAACAAGCACACCATCGCGGGCCAACACATCATCCCGTAATGCGCCGCCCCAATAGTCTTTTACGGCGCGCATCAGGTCATAGCTGTCACTGACACAGGCGATCAGACCAGTTGGGTTGATCTGCAAAAACCGACGCATTTGATCCAGCTCTCCGTCGACGCCCGCAGCAGTCATGGTAGAGTGTTCAGTAGCAGGAATAGAAAACCCAGCCATGTCAGCGTCATAGTAATTGCGCGCATAAACCAGTGCGCCAAGGGTGTCTGTCCCCATTGCATTCACAAGGTGCGCAGCACCCCCGACAGCGGCCGCATCAAAGCTGACAGCACCACGGGCACCAAAGTCGTGCAGCTTAAATTCCGCACCGTCATCGGCCCCATCAGTGATTGTCAACCGTTCACGAATGGATTTCACCACGGCATAAGACAGGCTACATACGGTAGAGGCATACCAAACAGCCCGTAGCAGTCTGGTTTCAAGGTAAGATACCAACCAATAACATTTTGGATCAGTGTTCTCGATCCTGACTTGTGGAACCGCGACAGGGGCAACGGTGCCCTCCGGCAATGCCTCTATCAGTAAGGGTAGGCGGCCTTCATAAGTGTCGATGATGTACTGCCAGCCTGTGACAAAGATATCAAAGCCATGCGCTTTTAAAAATGGCGCGGCTTCGTCCAGCATAGCTTGGGTTACGACAGTTCCCGCTAACTTAGCCAGCTCAATCTGCAGCCCAAAGAACACAACCTCATCTATATGGTCCCACGCACGGCGCGGTTCGATGTAAGATGACACATACTCAGTGCCTCCTGGGTATTGGCTGTAGTGGGATAGCTTATAACTGTCAGTATCGTAGATCAGATTATCTGCCGCGACAGGGTTCGCAAACAGCGCAGCAGCGCCGGAGTTTTGGTAGGTCATTGTCCTGTTCCTCCTCGGATTTGGACGATTGGCATTCTGCGGACCTCCCGCAGAACGATAGGGTTCAAAGATTTACTCTTTGTTGGCAGTTCGGATGATTAGCCTTGCGCCATCAAGATAGACGAGTAGGCAAATGGCACCTCGGGCACTAACGCGTGGATAATGTCAAAGTGGTCTTCAAATAACGTATCCGGCGTGATTTCAGTGATCGGAACCCATTTGGCCGAGGCCGCATCGCTGTCTGATTTCACCTTCTCAAGTTTGGCACGATCTTGCAGTTCGAACACAAATGCTTCGGTGCGAACCCAGCCTTTTTCGGATCGTTCAGGGTGATCAAAGACACGTCTTTCACGCAATCGACCACGCATCGCACCCTTTGGCATATCTAAACCGGCTTCTTCGTAAAGCTCTCGGATGGCGGCATCCAACGCTGTCTCTCCGGGGTCAATGTGCCCACCTGGTATCGCCCAAAGCCCCTTGCCCGGTTGCATACTGCGTTCGATCAGCAAAACATGGCCGGACTGCACAACAACGGCATCTGCGGTATTGATAGGGATTGGATACCCGTACACCTGTTCGGCGGCCTTCGTGCGCTCTTTATAGTCGCGGACAAAGGCGCCTTCGTCACGAATGGTTGTCATGGCGTCAGGGTTGTCTTTCATCCATGCAACCACCGGCGCAATCTGTTGATCGCCGAACCGATTGCTGAGGCGACCAAACTGACCGTCTTCGCCGAAAAACAAATTCTCGCGCAGATCAGTGGCATTCAAAACCACACCGTCATGCATCTTTGGTGATGCGTCCAGCATGTCCCAAGTCGGGAACCAATTGAGATATTGCGATGACTTATCTTTTTCAAAGCCAGTCAGCACGATTTTGGTGGTCGCAGGGTCAAGCCCTTTGCGGCGCATGTGTGCTGTGACTGCAGTGCGGACATTCGTGATCCACGCCCGATCATTATACAAAGTATCAACCAAAGGCAGGGTGGCGACGGGTTTGGTAACCCCGCGGGTGCCTGCCGCAATAAAGTCACGGCGTTCGTTATAGGTGAACGGATTTTTCCAACTGCGCGGCCGATAAGAGCTTCCGACAAGTAGTAAAATACTGTCAGCAACGCCAAGCGCCCGTTCTACAACGTCTAAATGTCCAAGGTGGAAGGGTTGGAAACGGCCAATAAATACAGCCAGCGTCTGTTTCGTCTTCATAGCGTGCGTCCTCCGCAACGATTTAATTCAACCAAGACCTCCTTGGTTGAACAGTTCGTAACAGCGGATCAGCCACAACACCAGTCAAAAACCCGTAAAACCCGCTATGTATGTCATGCATAGGCCAGAAGTGGTCAAACATTTCCATTGACACAAAAAGCTTTGCCCAATTAATTAATTGAACGTTCGTTTAATTAATTGAGGAAAGCAATGGCGCGGAAAACAGGGGCTGATGGCCGTGTTACGGCAGAGGCGATTTTGCGAGAGAGCCTGTCGTTGTTTGCCCAATATGGGTTTGCTACGGTTTCCATGCGTCAGATCGCGGATAAGGTTGGGGTGCAGCCCGGCGCGATTTATCAGCATCACCGCAATAAGCAGCAGCTTTTGGTCGCTGTTTTAGATACGCATATGGATGGGTTGTTAAAGGCTTCGGCTGAAAACCAGCAGGGCGATTGTACTTCGGTGCAGGCGCTAGAGCGGTTCGCGCGCTTTCACATTCAGTACCACATCACACGCCCCGACGAGGTTTTCGTATCCTACATGGAGCTGCGTTCGCTTGAGGAGGAGGGCTATGCGCTGATTGAAGGCAAGCGCCGGAAATACGAGCGTATCTTGAAATCTATCCTAGAGCGCGGCGTCAGCGATGGGACGTTTCAGCTGGATGACCCGCATGTATCGGCGATGGCGATTTTGTCGATGCTGACGGGTGTGAACACTTGGTACCGCAGCGGCGGGCGCCTGTCGCAACAAAAAATCGAAGACATCTACACATCAATGGTGCTTGGGGCTGTTGGCCACCGTTTGCCTGATACGCATTCTTAGGGAGAGAATAATGTTTAATCACACGATGAAGTTTGATCTTGGCGAAGACGTGAATGCTCTGCGCGACATGGTGCACCGTTGGGCGCAGGACCGGGTGAAACCGATGGCCGCCCAAATTGATAAAACAAACGATTTTCCGGCCGAACTTTGGGAAGAGATGGGCGCGCTTGGGTTGCTGGGGATCACGGTCCCCGAAGAAGACGGTGGTTCCGGAATGAGCTATCTTGCCCATACGATTGCGGTCGAGGAAATCGCCCGCGCGAGCGCGTCGGTGTCGCTTAGCTATGGTGCGCATTCCAACCTTTGCGTCAACCAAATCAAGCTGAACGGCAATGCCGAACAAAAGGCCAAATATCTGCCTGATTTGATAAGCGGGAAAAAGGTCGGAGCCCTTGCCATGTCTGAATCAGGTGCCGGGTCTGACGTGGTTGGCATGAAGCTAAGCGCTGAGAAATTTAACGGTTACTACCGTCTGAATGGCACGAAGTTCTGGATCACCAACGGTGGTGAAGCAGATACATTGGTTGTCTATGCAAAGACTGATCCAGAAGCCGGATCAAAAGGCATGACGGCGTTTATTGTCGAAAAATCTATGGCGGGCTTCACGCAGTCCAAGCATTTCGACAAACTGGGTATGCGCGGATCAAACACCGTTGAATTGGTGTTTGAAGATGTCGATATCCCGTTCGAAAACGTGCTGGGCGAGGTCAACAAAGGTGTTCGCGTTCTGATGTCCGGACTGGATTATGAACGCGTCGTTCTGTCTGGCATTGGCTGCGGGATCATGGCGGCCTGTTTGGATGAAGTGATGCCCTACATGGTTGAACGCAAGCAGTTTGGCGAAAGCATCGGGAATTTTCAGCTGATGCAGGGTAAAATGGCTGACATGTACACCAAAATGAACTCGGCTCGCGCCTATGTTTACGAGGTCGCGCGCGCCTGTGATCGCGGTGAGGTCACGCGCCATGATGCGGCGGCTTGTGTGCTATACGCATCCGAGGAAGCGATGGTCGTGGCGCACCAAGCGGTGCAAGCCATGGGCGGTTCGGGCTTTATGAATGAAAGCGCCGTCAGCCGCTATTTCCGTGATGCCAAGCTGATGGAAATCGGGGCAGGGACATCTGAAATCCGGCGCATGTTGATTGGCCGCGAGATGATGCAGGCGATGCGCTAATGCCTGTCCTGAAATCAAATATTTCGCCCCAATCTGCGATCTTTCAAGACAATGTTGCCGCCCATCAAAGCGGGTTAGAGGCGGTACGTTTAGCCGAACAAACCGCCCATCAAGGTGGGGGCGCTGCTTCGCAAGAACGGCATTTGTCGCGGGGTAAACTGCTGCCGCGCGACCGTGTGAATGGCTTGCTCGACCCCGGTTCCCCGTTTTTGGAGATTGGGATTTTTGCCGGTTATGAGCTGACAGAAATTGCCTGCCCTGCGGGTGGTGTGATCGCCGGTGTTGGCCGGGTTTGCGGCCAAGATGTCATGGTGGTTTGCAATGACGCGACCGTCAAAGGCGGCACCTATTTCCCGATCTCGGTCAAGAAACATTTGCGCGCGCAAAAGATCGCAGAGCAAAACAATCTGCCTTGTATCTATCTGGTAGATTCCGGCGGGGCCAACCTGCCCAATCAGGATGAAGTGTTCCCCGATGAGAACCACTTTGGCCGGATTTTTTATAATCAGGCGCAGATGTCGGCCAAGGGTATTCCGCAGATTGCGGTTGTCATGGGATCCTGCACCGCAGGCGGTGCCTATGTTCCCGCGATGAGCGACATTTCAATCATCGTCAAAGAACAAGGCACGATCTTTTTGGCTGGCCCGCCCTTGGTTAAGGCCGCGACAGGTGAAATCGTATCTGCCGAAGATCTGGGCGGTGGCGATGTTCATACGCGCCTTTCAGGTGTTGCTGATTATTTGGCCAATGATGATGATCATGCTTTGGCCTTGGCCCGAGAGGTTGTGAGCAACCTGAACCGTCCAAAGGTCGCGCAGCTCGACATGCGCACCCCCGAAGCCCCGCTCTATGATCCGTCAGAGATTTTGGGCGTCGTTCCGGCCGATTTAAAAACGCCCTATGACATTCGCGAGGTGATCGCGCGTCTGGTAGATGGATCGCGGTTCGATGAATTTAAAGCCCGCTATGGCACAACTTTGGTCTGTGGATTTGCGCATATCATGGGGATGCCCGTTGGGATCATCGCCAATAATGGCGTCCTGTTGTCAGAAGCATCGGTAAAGGGCGCGCATTTCGTCGAATTATGTTCACAACGCAAAACCCCGCTGGTGTTTTTGCAGAACGTCACCGGATTTATGGTGGGGCAGAAATACGAAACCGAAGGCATCGCTAAAAACGGTGCAAAGCTGGTGACCGCCGTCGCCACCACCTCTGTTCCGAAAATTACGATGCTGGTTGGCGGGTCCTTTGGGGCGGGCAATTATGGCATGTGCGGCCGCGCTTATGATCCTCGGTTCTTGTGGACGTGGCCCAATTCACGCATCGGGGTGATGGGGGGCGAACAAGCCGCTGGCGTCTTGGCAACGGTCAAACGCGATGCGATCGAACGCAAGGGCGGATCATGGTCCGCCGACGAAGAGGCGGCGTTCAAACAGCCCACAATCGACATGTTTACCAAGCAAAGTCACCCGCTTTATGCCTCGGCGCGGCTATGGGACGACGGCATCATTGATCCGCGCAAAAGCCGGGATGTGCTGGCGCTGAGTTTGCGCGCGGCGCTGAATGCGCCAATCAAAGAGACCGCATTTGGTCTGTTCCGGATGTAAGGATAGCGATGTGTTTGATAAAATTCTGATCGCCAACAGGGGCGAAATCGCCTGTCGCGTTATCATGACTGCCCGCAAAATGGGCGTGAGAACGGTCGCTGTTTATTCGGACGCCGACGCGCAATCGCAGCATGTATCGCTAGCGGATGAGGCTGTCCACATTGGCCCGTCACCCGTCGCCGAAAGCTATCTTCAGGCGGATCGCATCATTCAAGCTGCGCTTGATACGGGTGCCCAAGC
The DNA here is from genome assembly GCF_003003285.1 of Yoonia maritima. Classification (GTDB taxonomy): domain Bacteria; phylum Pseudomonadota; class Alphaproteobacteria; order Rhodobacterales; family Rhodobacteraceae; genus Yoonia; species Yoonia maritima. The sequence continues at coordinate 119,260 of NZ_PVTP01000008.1, forward strand.
CATTCATCCGGGGTATGGGTTTTTGTCCGAAAACCCTGATTTTGTCCGCAAAGTCGGCGCTGCCGGGCTTACCTTCATCGGGCCGCCGGCATCTGCGATTGATGCGATGGGTCTGAAAGATGCCGCTAAATCTCTGATGGTTGAAGCAGGGGTTCCTGTTGTCCCCGGCTATCAAGGCAGCAATCAGGATCCTGTGTTTTTGGCCGCAGAAGCCGATAAAATCGGCTATCCGATCCTGATTAAGGCTCGCGCCGGTGGTGGCGGCAAAGGCATGCGGTTGGTTGAAAAACCAGCGGATTTCGAAACCGAATTCGAAGCGGCACAGCGCGAAGGGCAGTCCAGCTTTGGCGATCCGATCTGCCTGATCGAGAAATATATCGCGCAACCGCGTCACGTTGAAATTCAGGTTTTTGGCGACCAACACGGCAATGTTGTTCATCTGTTTGAACGTGATTGTTCGCTGCAGCGTCGTTACCAAAAAGTCATCGAAGAAGCCCCTGCACCAGATATGCCGCCAGCCGTGCGCGCCGCGATGGGACAGGCCGCGGTCGAGGCCGCCAAGGCCATCGGCTATGTCGGGGCGGGCACTGTCGAATTCATTGCTGACGGGTCTGATGGCCTGAAAGAGGGCGGGTTTTGGTTCATGGAAATGAACACCCGTCTGCAAGTCGAACACCCAGTTACCGAAGCGATCACCGGGCTTGATCTGGTTGCGCTGCAATTACGCGTAGCGGCGGGCGATGCCCTGCCATTTTGTCAGGATGATCTGTCTATCGATGGTTGGGCGTTCGAGGCTCGCATTTATGCAGAGGACGTCCCCAAGGGGTTTTTGCCTGCGATTGGTACGCTCAACCATCTGGCGTTTCCGGCTGGGACAACGTTTGAGACAGGATCTGTGCGCATTGATAGCGGCATTCGGTCTGGCGATGATATCAGCCCGTTTTACGACCCGATGATTGCCAAGGTCATCGTACATGGCCCTGATCGGCGAACGGCCTTGAAAATGCTAACTGCGGCCTTGGCCCAATGCCACGTCGGTGGCGCGACGACGAACATTGCATTTTTGTCTGCGCTTTCAAAACACGCCGGATTTCAGGCGGGCAACGTCGATACCAATCTGATCGCGCGTGATTTGGATGGGTTGATTGATACGACCGCCCCGGCAGATCATATCATCGCTGCGGCATCGGTTTTATCGTTGGGGCTTGTTCCGACTGAAACTGGCGATCCGTGGCAAAGTTTGGCCAACTGGCGGCATTGGTCGAATGCTACCTATACGAGCCGGACCGTGCATGATGCAGAGGTGATATCGCGCAAAATAGAGCCGCTGTCAGAGGGGCGTTTCGTGGTTTGTAATGGCGACACATCCCGTACTATCGGGATCATTCATAAGGCCGGAACGCAATACACACTGGATTTGGATGGCGTGCAAAGCACGCTGGATTTGGTTGTTCAGGGCAGATCGATTTTCGCCTTTCAAGACGGCCGCAGTTTTTCATTTGAAATCCCAGATCCGCTTGCAGGGCATTCCGAGGGCGCTGATGGTGGCGACAATGTTTTTGCGCCGATGCCCGGGATGGTCACAATTGTGTCTGCAAAACCCGGGCAATCCGTGACCGAAGGCGACAGCCTGTTTGTGCTTGAGGCGATGAAGATGGAACATGCGTTACGCGCCCCACGCGACGGGATCGTCGCAGAGGTGTTGGTCCAGCCTGGCATGCAAGTGGTAGACGGCGATCTGTTGCTACAGATGGAACCCGAAGATGAATGATTTTGTCAGGATCGTCGAAATGAGTCCCCGTGACGGGCTTCAGAATGAACCGGGGTTGATTGCCACGGCAGATAAAATTGCGTTGGTTGACAGGTTGTCGAACTGCGGGTTTTCAAAGGTCGAGGTCACCAGTTTCGTCAGCCCTAAATGGGTGCCACAGCTTGGCGACGCGGCACAGGTCATGCAGGGCATCACCCGCAAAACCGGTGTGAGCTACTGTGTTCTCACCCCAAATTTGCGCGGGTTCGAGGCCGCAGTTGCCGCAGGCGCGGATGAGGTCGCGATTTTCGCGTCGGCCTCCGAAGGGTTCAGCCAAAAAAACATCAACTGTTCTGTCGCCGAAAGCATCGCCCGTTTTGAACCGGTCTTGGCGGCCGCAATGGCCATTGAAATGCCTGTGCGTGGCTATGTGTCCTGCGTGACCGATTGCCCCTATGACGGCCCCACAGACCCAGCCCGCGTTGCCGATGTTGCGGCGCAGTTGATTGGCCTTGGCTGTTTCGAAGTTAGCCTTGGCGATACGATTGGGGCAGGGACGCAAGAAACCGTCACTAAGATGTTGGATGCAGTTCTGGCCAAAGTGCCCGCGCAACAGTTAGCGGGGCATTTCCACGACACCAAGGGGAACGCACTTGGCAATATCGAAGTCAGCCTTGATGCTGGTTTGCGGTGTTTTGATGCCTCGGCTGGTGGGTTGGGTGGCTGCCCCTATGCGCCCGGTGCGAAGGGAAATGTTGCAACTGAAAAGGTCGTGCAGCTGCTGCATGACAAGGGATTTGAGACAGGGATCGATTTGCAGCGGCTTCAAGAAACGGCTGCTTTTGCGCAATCGCTGAAAGGAAAATAACCGTGGAATATGAAACGCTTGATATCAGTGTTGACCACAACGGTGTTGTATCGCTTGCGCTGGATGTCGCAGAAAAACGCAATGCGCTATCCGCGACGATGATTGCAGAGCTAACGCATTTCGCCAAAACTGCCGGGGATCGCCCTGAGATGCGTGTTGTGGTTCTGTCGGGGCGGGGCAAGGTTTTCTGTGCGGGTGGTGATCTGGACTGGATGAAAGCGCAAATCGCGGCGGACCGCACGACGCGTATGACAGAGGCCCGCAAGCTTGCGGATATGCTGCGTGCCCTGAATGACATGCCGTTGCCGTTGATCGCAAAGATCACCGGCGGTGCCTTTGGCGGTGGTGTCGGGATCGCCTGTGTGTCCGACATTGTTATCGCCGAGGCGGGCGCAAAATTTGGCCTGACCGAAACAAGGCTGGGGCTGATACCCGCAACGATTGGCCCCTATGTGATCAACCGCATGGGCGAAGGGCGCGCGCGTCAGGTCATGCTGTCAGCCCGAATTTTCGATGCGGCAGAGGCAGAAAAGCTGGGGATCGTGTCTAAATGCTGTGGCGCAGATGAATTAGATGCGGCCATCGACGCCGAAGTCTTACCGTTCTTAGACGCCGCCCCACACGCTGTCGCAGCGTCCAAGAAATTAGCCCGCGAGATGGGTACGCAGATCACAGACGCGATGGTGGACGATAGCATTGCGCGGCTGGCTGACGTCTGGGAACACCCCAAAGCCAAAGAGGGCATCGAGGCGTTCTTTGCCAAACGCAAACCAAGCTGGGCAATGCCGCGCTAGGTCACGTCGGAAATAAAGATATACCCGGCCCCATAGATCGTTTTGATGATCTTGGGGTTTCTTGTTTTGTCGTTCAGTTTCGAACGTAGCCGGGACACGCGCACGTCGATTGTTCGGTCAAAGGAAATGCTATCGCTTCGGTCATCAAGGGCGACTTGCAGTTGTTCGCGGGTGATCAAACGCTTCGCGCTTTTCAAGAACACCAATAGCAAAGATGCCTCGCTTGCCGACAACCGCTGCGTTGCGCCTTTTTCATCTGTCAGCAAAAAGGTGGCAAAATCCACCTCCCAGCCGGAGAACCGATAGATGGTCGTTTCAGCAGGTGATGTCGTTGCGGCGCGGCGCCGGATAAGCGCGCGAACGCGTGCGACGACTTCTCTGGGTTCAAACGGTTTGGCAAGATAGTCATCAGCCCCCAGCTCCAGCCCGGTGATCCGGTCGTTCAGCCCGGTGCGCCCGGAAATAACGAGGATCGCCGCATCACTTTGCGCGGCAATATTGCTGACCACGCCAAGCCCATCTTTGTCCGGCAGCCCCAGATCGACGATGCAAAGATCGGGTGGGGATTCAGCAAGTGCTTTTTCAAAATCAACAGCATGCGAATAGGTTTGAATGTCGTAACCGGCGTCCGCTAGCGTGGTGGACAGCAGCGCAAGAACCTCTGGTTCGTCTTCGATAATGGCGATCTGTTTGCTGGCGCTCATCGCATTTCCGCCTTCAAAAGCGCGTCTTCCATCGCATCAAAGCGAAAAGGTTTGCTAAGCACAACGTGATCACGTTCAGCCGTTTGGCGCAATGCATTGGTTCGCGGCAGTCCTGTGATGATCAAGACGGGCACGTGATCTGGGACAATCTTCACGACATCCAGCCCGGTTTCAGATGGCCCTATCGCAAGGTCCGTCACGACATGGGTTAGCCCGTCAATATGCACTAGCTTTTGGGCCTCTGTGACAGAAATTGCCTCGATCACGGCGTGACCTGCTTGGCGTAAATGCTGGCGCACAGTTTCGCGTACGTCATCGTCGTCATCCACTAGCAAGATTAGTCCGGCCTGTTGGGTTTTCACAGCCTTATAGGGAATGCGCAAGCTGACAGACGCGCCCCTGTCGGGCCGATTGTTCAACCGCAAAGTACCCCCACAGGATTTGGCAAAATCAAAGGCGGCGGATAGGCCCAAGCCGCTGCCGACCTTTCCGGTTTTTGTCGAATAGAATGGTGCCAGAGCGTTGTTCAGCCCGTCGGCACTAAATCCCGGCCCTTCGTCGTCCACGCGAATTTCTAGGACATGTTGCTGGGAACGTGACAATTGAATGCCAACGCGCCCGACGCCTTTCATTGCTTCGGAAGCGTTTAGCACGAGGTTCAGCAAAGCATCCTGCGCAAAACCGGGGTCAAAGATCAGCCGATTGTCGGGTAGGTCGGCCACGATGCTTAGCTCAATGTCCTTGGGCACAGCGGCGCGGGCAAGTTGGCTGAAATTGTCCAGAAAGGTGGGAATATTGACGACCACTGGGTCTAGATTGCGTTGGCTTTCAATCAGGCTGAGGCTTTCGATCAGTTCGGCACCGCGTTTGGCGGCGGATTTAATTGTCGCGCTAATTTGGGCGATGTCCGGGTCTTGGGTCGCGCGGGCCTCTAGCTGGGCTTGTTGGCCCATGATGATGGTCAAAAGGTTCGCGAAATCATGCGCCATGCCGCTGGTCAATTGCGTCGCCAATTCGCGCCTTCTGGCGTGGGCCAATGCGGTGCGCGCTGATACTTCGTCGGTGACATCCATCGACAGAATATAGCAACCATGCACACCTTCATCGTCCAAATCTGGCGTCATCGCCAAACGGATATAGTGGCCTGATACCTCGTCATAAAGTTCCGAGATCGACGGATTTCCCTGCAAGACGCTATTGAAACGTGGTTCAACCTGTCGCCAGACGGTCTCGCCCAGTGTTTCGCTAAATTTGCTGCCAACAATCTTTGCGCCAGCGTTAGGTAGGATCGTGTGTAGCTTGCCGTTGGAATGGGTATAGATCCCTTTTGCATCGACATGCGCGATATGTGCGGGTGTCATTGTGCTGATCAGATTTAGCTGTTCGCGGCTATCTGTCAGTTCCTGTTTCGTCGCCTCAAGTGCGGTGACAGTCGCGGTCATGCGGCGGTTGGTCTGGGCTAGCGTTTCAGAGCGCTTGATCAATTCGTCCGAAAGGCTTTCGGCGTGTGAACGAATGAATTCCTCTTGCTGCTTTACCTCTGTGATATCGGTGTAGACTGATATCCAACCACCTTGGCTAAGCGGGTTGCCCTCGACGGAAATCAACGTGCCATTTGCGCGTGAACGTTCAAAATAATGGGGTTGGAATCCAAGCGCGAGGTCGATCTTTTCTTGTACAAATGACGGGATGTCGTCGATCTGCCCATAGTCCCCCATTTCCGAAAGATAGGTCAGGATATCGCGAAATTCGGCCCCTGATTTCACCAGATGATCGGGCAGATTGAACATCTTTTGGAATTGTCTATTCGCGACCATGAGCTTGAGGTCAGCATCATGAATTGAGATGGCTTGTTTGATCAGGTTCAGCCCTGACAGGGTCATCTCGTACAGCTCGATTGGTGTCTTTTTCATGCCGCTATCCTAGCAGCAATTTTGCGCCCGCAAAGCGCCAACAGCCTTCGTTGGAATTCGTTAGGTTTCAAATATTCTTTTATGTCGCGGGATGTGCAACGGTACCTCTTGTGGAGCTGTTGATGATTCAGCGCTCACTGGGAGGAGACCATTAATGAACGCCGATGCGCACGCAGGGGATATTACCTCTGTGCCCAAATTGCTGGAACGTAACGTCGCCTTATACGGCCAACGTCCAGCGTACCGCGAAAAAGAATTTGGCATCTGGCAAAGCTGGACATGGTCCGAAGCTGCTAAGGAAATAGAGGCGCTTGCGCTTGGGCTTTTGTTGCTTGGCGTGGCTAAAGGTGATCGTGTCGCGATCATTGGGCGTAACCGGCCAGCGCTATATTGGTCGATGGTTGCCGTGCAAAGGACTGGCGCTATTCCGGTACCGCTGTACCAAGACGCAGCTGCCGAAGAAATCGCCTATGCCTTGGACAACAGCGGCGCGCGGTTTGCGATTGTTGGTGACCAAGAACAGGTCGATAAAATTGCCGACGTCCGCGAAGACCTGCCCGGCCTTGCGCATATCATTTATCACGACGGGCAGGGGCTGCGGAAATACGACCACGCTGCCATGACGTCATTGGCCGATGTTCAGGCCAAGGGCCGTGAAAGTGGGGATAAGGCAAAGCTGAAGGCGCTGACCGATGCGCTGACCTACGATGATACCTGCGTGATGCTTTATACATCTGGCACAACGGGACGCCCAAAGGGTGTTGTGCTGTCCAACCGTAACGTCATTGAAACCGCCAAAAATACAGCCGGGTTTGATCACCTGACTGAAAAGGAAGAGACGCTAGCCTATCTTCCGATGGCTTGGGTTGGGGATTTCATCTTTTCGATTGGTCACGCCTATTGGGCTGGGTTTTGCGTCAATTGCCCGGAAAGCGCGGACACGATGCACGCAGATTTGCGCGAGATTGGCCCAACCTATTTCTTTGCGCCCCCTGCCATCTTTGAGGCCCACTTGACCCAAGTGATGATCCGGATGGAGGACGCGAGCCGTCTGAAGCAAAAGATGTTCCATTACTTTATGGCGCAGGCGAAAGAGGTCGGTCCGCGCATTCTAGACGGTGAACCCGTTGGGTTATGGGCGCGTCTGAAATATGCCGTCGGTGATTTTCTAGTTTACGGCCCGCTTAAGAACCGTTTGGGGTTCAGCCGCGTGCGGGTGGGCTATACCGCAGGCGAGGCGATTGGCCCCGAATTATTCGATTTCTACCGCTCGCTTGGGATCAACCTTAAACAACTGTACGGCCAAACCGAGGCTACCGTTTTCATTACGCAGCAGCCAGATGGGCAGGTCAGATCGGACACCGTTGGCGTCCCAAGTCCGGGTGTCGAGCTAAAGATCACCGATGCGGGCGAGGTTCTGTATCGGTCCCCCGGTACCTTTGTCGAATACTACAAGAACCCAGAAAGCACCGCATCGACGAAAGACCCAGAAGGCTGGGTTGCTACGGGCGATGCTGGCTTCATTGATCCAAAATCAGGTCACTTGCGCATCATCGACCGCATTAAAGACGTTTCCAAAATGCAAGACGGCGCGCTGTTTGCACCCAAATACGTCGAAAACAAGCTCAAGTTTTTCCCCAATATCCTAGAGGCCGTGGTGTTTGGCGCTGGCAAAGATCGCTGCTGCGCGTTGATCAATATCGACCTGACCGCCGTTGGGAACTGGGCCGAACGCAACAACATCGCCTATTCGTCGTACCAAGAAATTTCACAGCACCCCAAGGTGCTTGAGATTATCAAAGGTCATGTGAATGCCGTGAACGAAACGGTGGCCAAAGACGAAATGCTGGCAGGCTGTCAAATCCACCGCTTTATGGTTTTGCACAAAGAATTGGATGCCGACGACGGTGAAATGACCCGCACCCGCAAGGTACGCCGGGCGGTCATTGGCGACAAATACGATGATCTTGTCACGGCTCTCTATGATGGATCGGCGTCGGTCTATACCGAAACCGAAGTGACCTATGAGGACGGCCGCAAAGGCAAGATCAAGGCGACGCTGCAAGCCTGCGATGCCAGTGTCGCCCCTGTGGCCCCACAAAAAGTGGCGGCAGAATGATGCGCCAAATCCCATCTCAAATTTCTAATTGTTCGGAGGCCGCATGAACGCCATGGCAGACTCTTATGTGACCGAAGACGGCCGCACGATTGGCGGTGTCCTGATGGACCTGCGTGAAATCACGCTGCGGTTTGGTGGTGTCGAGGCAATCAAGAACATTTCGTTCGACATTCGCGAAGGTGAAATTCGCGCGATCATCGGCCCCAACGGGGCAGGGAAGTCGTCGATGCTCAATGTCATTTCAGGGTTCTATAAACCCCAAGAAGGCGAGGTCTATTTCCGTGGTGCGCTGCGTCCGGCGATGAAACCCTATCAGGTTGCCCGCCAAGGCATCGCGCGCACCTTCCAGAATATCGCGCTGTTCGAAGGCATGACCGTTCTGGACAACATCATGACCGGTCGTCTGAATTACATGAAGGCGGGCATCATAAAACAGGCCATCTGGAAAGGTGCCGCAGAGCGCGAAGAGATCGAAAACCGCGCCCATGTGGAACGCGTCATTGATTTTCTTGATATCCAAGCGATCCGCAAAACGCCGGTGGGCCGTCTGCCCTACGGTTTGAAAAAACGCGTCGAACTGGCGCGTGCGCTTGCCGCGGACCCCAAATTGCTACTGCTCGATGAACCAATGGCCGGCATGAACGTCGAAGAAAAAGAGGACATGAGCCGCTTTATTCTGGATGTGAACGACGAATTTGGCACCACGATTGCCCTGATCGAACACGACATGGGCGTTGTGATGGACCTAAGCGACCGGGTGGTTGTGATGGATTATGGCCGCAAGATTGGGGATGGCACCCCCGACGAAGTGCGCGGCAACCAAGAAGTGATTGATGCCTATCTAGGCGTGGCCCATGATTAAGGATTTGCGCAATGTCGACTGACTTTCTTTACCTTGTTGAGGTGCTTATCAACGGTCTGATGGCTGGCGTGATGTATTCGCTTGTCGCACTTGGGTTTGTGCTCATCTTTAAGGCTTCGGGGATTTTTAACTATGCCCAAGGCGTGATGGCGCTGTTTGCCGCGCTGACCCTTGCCGGGATCATGGAGGGCCAAGTGCCCTTTGCCCATATCATCAACGCGATTTTGGGGACGAATATCCATCACTTTGGCTGGCATGTGCCTGCAGTGCTTGCGATCCTGATGACAATTGTCGTCATGGTGGGATTTGCATGGGGCGTTCAGCGGTTCGTGTTCCGCCATCTGGTAGGACAAGAGCCGATCATCCTGTTCATGGCGACGATTGGGCTTGCCTATTTCCTTGAAGGTGTTGGCGATTTGATGTGGGGGTCCGACATCAAGACGCTCGCACTGGGTCTGCCCCAAGGTGGGTCGCGCTGGTTAGAGGACATGACCGTCGGTTGGGGTGGTGATGACTTTTACGGGTTCTATATCGACAAGTTAGATATGGTTGCGACTATCGTTGCTATCCTATTGGTCGCGTCGCTGATCGCGTTTTCCCAATACACCAAACATGGCCGCGCAATGCGCGCCGTTGCAGACGATCACCAAGCCGCACTTTCGGTTGGTATCTCGTTGAACTTCATCTGGATTTTGGTTTGGTCACTGGCTGGCTTTGTCGCGCTTGTCGCGGGGATCATGTGGGGTGCGAAATCGGGCGTGCAGTTTTCGCTTTCGATGATCGCACTGAAGGCGCTGCCCGTGCTGATGCTGGGTGGGTTTACATCCATCCCTGGCGCGATTGTTGGCGGGCTGATCATCGGGATGGGGGAAAAGCTGTTTGAATATACGGTTGGGTCGCTTGTTGGCGGGGCCACGGAAAACTGGTTCGCTTATGTGCTTGCGCTGCTGTTTCTCGTCTTTCGCCCGCAGGGTCTATTCGGGGAGAGAATTATTGAACGCGTATGATCTGACACCCACCCAAGGAGCGCACTGATGTTTTATCGTGAAGCCGGTGATTTTAAAACATCCTACGCCGAGGATAACCAAACCTTCCCGATCAAATTTGATCGTTATAGGTATTGGCTGGTGCTGGCCGTTGCCTATCTGGTGATCCCATTCATGATCAACGATTATTGGGCGAACGCGATTTTCGTGCCGTTCTTGATCTATGCGATCGCGGCGATTGGTTTGAACATCCTGACGGGATATTGCGGGCAAGTCAGCCTTGGAACTGGGGGTTTCATGGCGGTGGGTGCCTATGCTTGCTATAAATTGATGACGGCATTTCCGGATGTGAACATCGTGTTTCACATCTTGGTCTCAGGCGGCGTCACAGCAATGGTCGGCGCGGCCTTTGGCCTGCCATCGCTGCGGATCAAGGGGTTTTACCTTGCAGTTGCCACGCTTGCCGCGCAGTTCTTTTTGGTGTGGCTGTTCAACAAAGTCGGCTGGTTCTACAATTATTCCGCTTCCGGTCAGATCAGCGCACCAGAGCGGTTTGTCGGCCCTTTTGCAGTGACAGGTCCAAACGCGGCACCCTGGGCGCAATATATGATCTGTCTGGTCTTTGTGACGGTCTGTGCCGTGGTGGCGCGCAACCTGACGCGGGGCACGCTTGGCCGTAAGCTGATGGCGATCCGCGACATGGATATTGCCGCCGAAATCATCGGTGTGAACCCGCTACGGACAAAGCTGACAGCATTCGCGATTTCGTCATTCTTTATCGGGATTTCTGGCGCGTTGTTCTTTGCGGTTTACCTTGGCGCGGTCGAGGTTGGCGAAGCCTTTGGCATTCAAAAGTCATTCCTCGTCTTGTTCATGGTGATTATCGGCGGGCTTGGGTCGATCTTTGGCAGCTTTGCGGGTGCCGCGTTCCTTGTGCTACTGCCCGTCGCGCTGAAATTTGTTGGCAGCGATCTGATGGGTTGGCCGACGGATCTGGTCAGCCATTTGCAGCTGGTGATTATCGGCGCGCTGATCATGTTTTTCTTGATCAAAGAACCACACGGCCTCGCGCAGCTATGGCGCGTCACCAAAGAGAAACTGCGCCTATGGCCGTTCCCACATTAACCGATTGGCGGGATCAACCCGCCAAGCCGCAATGACGGCACTTGCACGACTTATTGGTAAACCAAGGGAGGAGAACCCAATGAAGATGAAGAAACTGGCCGCTTTGGCCATTGCGGCCTCAGTGACGGCCGCGCCTGTGATGGCCGAACTTGTGATCCCTGATCTTAGCTATCGCACCGGCCCATATGCGGCGGGTGGCACACCATTCTCTGATGGGTATCAAGACTATTTTAACCTGTTGAACGCACGCGACGGAGGGATCGGAGGGGAGCCGGTTCGTATCCTCGAATGCGAAACAGGGTATAGCACAGAACGCGGCGTGGAATGCTATGAATCCACCAAGGGTGAAGGCGCGTTGATCTATCAACCGCTGTCCACGGGCATCGCGTATCAGCTCATCCCGAAGACAACCGCAGATCAAATTCCGCTGCACACAATGGGCTATGGCCGTACATCTGCGGCCGATGGCGAAGTGTTTAACTGGGTCTTTAACTATCCTGCGAACTACTGGGACGCTGCATCCGTGATGGTGAACTATCTGCTGGATGAAAACGGCGGATCACTGGATGGCAAAACACTGGCGCTGGTTTACCACAACTCTGCCTATGGCAAGGAACCGATCCGTACGCTGGAAACCCTGTCTGAAATGCATGGTTTCAATCTGACACAGCTTGCCGTTGACCACCCCGGTCAGGAACAAAAATCACAGTGGCTGCAAATCCGCCGTGAACGTCCTGATTATGTTCTGATGTGGGGCTGGGGCGTGATGAACCAAGTCGCAATCCAAGAAGCCGCCAACATTGGTTTCCCAATGGAAAACTTTATCGGTAACTGGTGGGCAGGTGCCGAACATGATGTGACCCCAGCCGGGGCTGCGGCCAACGGTTACAAGTCACTGAACATGAACCGTATCGATGATCTGCCTGTCTTTGCAGAGATTTCTTCGTTGGTTCACGATGCGGGCAACGCCGCTGGCGACGGGTCCAACATCGGTAAGGTGCTTTACACACGTGGCATGTACGCTGCGATGTTGGCCGCCGAAGCGATTGCCAAAGCGCAAGAAATCCACGGTGTCGCGCAGGTAACACCAGCGATGGTGCGTGACGGCATGGAAGCGCTCGAGATCACAGATGCACGCATGGAAGAACTGGGTATGGCCCAAATCGGCCCGGCGTTTTCTGTGTCTTGTCAGGATCACGGCGGCACCGGTTTTGGTATCGTCCAAGAATGGGATGCAGCATCAGGCACTTGGACTGCGCTGACCGATTACATCGCACCCGACGATAGCGTGACTGGCCCATTGGTGACGGAAGATGCCGCCGCCTTTGCCGCCGAGAACAACATCACACCCGGTTGCCTATAACCTAACAATTGAACGGCCCCGCGTTGGGGCCGTTCACCACCGCCCGTACCCATTTTTACAGCGACCCCACGCACAAACGGAGCATACTAATGACGAAGTCAGCCGCGACCCCGACGGATACGTTGCTAGAGGTCAACAATATTGAAGTGATCTACAATCACGTAATTTTGGTGCTGAAGGGTGTTTCATTATCTGTCCCAAGGGGCGGCATTACGGCTTTGCTAGGCGGTAACGGTGCTGGCAAAACAACGACCCTAAAGGCGATTTCAAATTTGCTGCATTCTGAACGCGGCGAAGTCACCAAGGGCAAGATCGAATACCACGGCAAACCCATCCAAAACCTATCCCCCGAGGCGCTGGTCAAGCGCGGGGTGGTGCAGGTGATGGAAGGCCGCCACTGTTTTGAACACCTATCCGTCGAAGAAAACCTGATGACAGGTGCCTATACCCGCACCGATGGGGCTGCGAATATCAAAGCGGACCTTGAAATGGTCTATAGCTATTTCCCACGCCTGCGCGAACGCCGCAAAAGCCAAGCGGGCTTTACCTCTGGCGGGGAACAGCAAATGTGCGCCATTGGCCGTGCGCTGATGTCACGTCCTGAAACGATTTTGCTGGATGAGCCATCAATGGGGATCGCCCCGCAGTTGGTCGAAGAAATCTTTACGATTGTGAAAAACCTCAACGAAAACGAAGGGGTGTCATTTCTGTTGGCCGAACAGAATACGAATGTCGCGCTGCGTTATGCGCATCATGGCTATATACTAGAAAGCGGCCGCGTCGTGATGGAAGGCCCCGCCGCAGAGCTGCGCGAAAACCCAGACGTCAAGGAATTCTACCTTGGTATGTCAGACGAAGGCCGCAAATCATTCCGCGATGTACGCAGCTATCGGCGCCGTAAACGGTGGCTGGCGTAATGGGAGGGATCATCAAATGAAAACCCATGACCAACTTGAAGCAGAGCAGCTTAAGGCGCTGAATGCCTTGCTGCCCGATGATATCTCGCTGGATAGCCTCGCCGCACTGGCAACGTTGCCCGTCATGCGCAAAGGCGCGTTGCTGCAAGCCCAAGCGGACAACCCGCCCTTTGGCGCGGTCGCCGCAAAAAATGTCGCGACGATCTTTCAGTCACCCGGTCCCATCTATGAACCCGGTGGTACAGGCCCCGATTGGTGGCGCTTTGGTCGTTTTTTAACCGCGATGGGGTTTGTTCCCGGTGATATCGCGCAGAACACATTTGCATATCATTTCACCCCAGCAGGGGCGATGTTCGAAAGCGGCGCGCGTGCCATTGGCGTAACTGTCTTTCCTGCCGGCCCCGGTAACACCCGCCAACAAGCCGAAGTCGCCGCCACGATTGGCACAACCGCCTATGTCGGCACGCCTGATTATCTGGGCGCGATCTTGGCGAAAGGTGATGAACTTGGTCTGGATCTAAGCCGGATCAAACGCGCGGCCGTGACGGCTGGCCCGTTGTTTCCAAAGCTACGGCAAGCCTATGAGGACCGCGGGATTCTGTGTCGCCAATGTTATGGCACCGCCGATGTCGGCCTGATTGCCTATGAAACGACGGATAGCATTGATGGTATGGTCATTGACGATGACGTGATCGTCGAAATCGTCACGCCGGGCACAGGCACACCTGTCGCGCCCGGCGAAATTGGCGAAGTCGTTGTGACCGTCTTGAACCCCGATTATCCTTTGCTGCGCTTCTCTGTTGGTGATCTTAGTGCCATTTTACCAGACACATCCGGGCCAAAACGTATTGTCGGTTGGCGTGGTCGTGCAGATCAGGCGGCCAAGGTTAAAGGTATGTTCATCCGTCCAGAGCAAGTGGCAAGCCTGATGACCCGCCACCCGGAAATCCACCGTGCCCGCGTTGAAATCGGTTTTGACGGTGCCAAAGATGTGGTGACGTTGAAGGTTGAAACCGAAGAGTCGGGCACCGACGCAATCGCTGCCTCGGCTGCTGAAATTCTAAAGCTTCGGACGCAAATCGTAGCTGTGGCCAAAGGTGATTTACCGCGCGATGGTGTGCTGGTGGATGACCAAAGACCCGTGGAGAATTAGATGGATGATGTTGTAATTGTAGGTGCCGCCCGCACCCCCATCGGAGGCTTTCAAGGCGGGCTAAGCACGATGACCGCGCCTGAATTGGGCGCGCATGCCATCGGGGCCGCAATTGACGGCGCAAAGATCGACCGCGACCACATCGACGAAGTTTTGATGGGGTGCGTTTTGCCCGCCGGACTAGGGCAAGCACCCGCGCGCCAGGCGTCATTAGGCGCGGGCCTGTCGATCAATGTGCCATGCACCACGGTAAACAAGGTCTGCGGGTCCGGCATGAAAACGGCGATGCTCGCCTACGATCAAATCCGTTGCGGGGCGCTGAATGTGGCTGTCGCCGGCGGCATGGAAAGCATGTCTGGCGCGCCTTATCTGTCAGAAACGACGCGCAGCGGTGCGCGGCTTGGGCATGCATCGCTCAAAGACCATATGTTCCTAGATGGTTTAGAAGACGCCTATAACAAAGGTACTTTGATGGGTGCTTTTGCCGAACTATGCGCAGAGCGCTACCAATTCAGCCGCCAAGAGCAGGATGAATATGCGCTGTCGTCACTGGCCCATGCGGTTGCGGCCCAAAAGGGCGGGCATTTCGCACATGAGATCACCGTGGTCACGCTGAAAACCCGCAAGGGTGATGTAACTGTCGACGCCGACGAACAGCCCGGCAATGCACGCCCCGAAAAAATTCCGCAGCTCAAGCCAGCTTTTAAACCTGACGGGTCGGTTACTGCGGCGAATTCATCCTCTATCTCTGATGGGGCGTCGGCATTGGTTCTGGCGTCCCAATCACGGGCTGACGCACTGGGCCTAACTGCGCGGGCCGTGGTCAAAGGCCACGCAACATTTGCCCATGAACCCGAATGGTTCACGACAGCGCCAGTTCATGCGGCGCAAAAGCTGCTAGATCAGCTGGGGTGGTCTGTTGGGGATGTGGATCTGTGGGAAGTGAACGAAGCCTTTGCCGTCGTTGCAATGGCCTTCATCCGTGATCTTGGATTGTCGCGCGATATTGTTAACGTCAACGGTGGTGCCTGTGCATTGGGCCATCCGATTGGCGCCTCTGGCAGCCGGATTATCGTGACCCTGTTAAACGCGCTGGAAAAACGCGGGCTAAAACGCGGGATTGCCGCTGTTTGTCTGGGCGGTGGCGAAGCGACAGCGATTGCAGTGGAAAGACCTGAGTAAATGAAGATTGAAAATAATATCGCGGCGGTTGTTACTGGGGGCGCGTCCGGGCTGGGAAGCGCGGTTGCCGCTGCGCTTTGTGCCGCTGGGGCCAAGGTCACACTGATCGACCGCGATACTGAAAAAGGGGCCGCACGGGCGGCCGAATTGGGTGCTTTATTTGCCCAAGCGGATGTGACCGATGCGGCCAGCGTTGCCGAAGCACTAAACACTGCGCGCGCGGCGCATGGCCAAGAACGTATCTGCGTGAACTGCGCTGGCATTGCGCCCGCCGCGAAAACGGTTGGCCGCAATGGCGTGCACGATCTGGGGCTTTTCCAAACTGTGATCAACGTCAACCTTGTTGGGTCATTCAATGTCGCGTCGCAATCTGCGGCGGGGATGGTTGCCGCCGGGATTGATGCCGATTGCACCGGGGTGATTATCAACACCGCGTCGATTGCCGCCTTTGAAGGTCAGATCGGGCAGGTGGCCTATGCCGCGTCAAAGGGTGGGATTGTTGGCCTAACACTGCCGATGGCACGCGATCTGGCCCGGGACAAAATCCGGGTCATGGCAATCGCACCCGGCATTTTTGGCACGCCCATGGTGACGTCGATGACCCCAGAGCTGCAGGATGCATTGGCGCAGGGCATCCCGAACCCTGCACGGCTTGGCGACCCCGATGAATTCGCAGCGCTTGCCATGCACATCATTGAAAACGATTTCCTAAACGGTAGCGTGATCCGCCTTGACGGTGCCGCTCGCTTAGCTCCGAGGTGACGCAATGGATTTTGCACTGACACAAGAACAAGAGGCCATCTTTGACATGGCCAAAGCGTTTGGCGAAAGCGAGATCGCACCCAATGCGCAGGCATGGGAAAAGGCAGGCGAGATCCCCAAAGACCTGTGGCCAAAGCTGGCTGAACTAGGGTTTGGCGGGCTGTTCGTTTCTGAGGACGCAGGCGGCGCGGGGCTGTCCCGGCTGGATGGCACCTTGATTTTCGAAGCACTGAGCATGGCTTGCCCATCGGTTTCGGCCTTGCTGTCGATCCACAATATGTGCGCTGCGATGATCGATAAATTTGGGTCGGACGCGTTGAAGGCTCAGATGCTGCCGGACGTCGTGACCATGAACACCTTCCTTGCCTATTGCCTGACGGAACCGGGTTCCGGGTCGGACGCCGCCGCGCTTAAAACCAAAGCCGTGCGCACCGACACCGGTTATGCGTTGACCGGGACAAAGGCATTTATTTCCGCTGGCGGCTATGCCGACGCCTATATCGTCATGTGTCGCACAGGCGTAGATGGCCCCAAAGGCGTGAGCACAGTGATCGTCAAAGACGGCACCGACGGCCTGACCTTTGGCGGGCTAGAGGACAAGATGGGCTGGCGGTCGCAACCAACCCGTCAGGTTCAAATGGACAACTGCGAAATCCCTGCTGGCAACCTTGTCGGGGACGAAGGCAAAGGGTTTTCTTATGCGATGGCCGGGCTGGACGGCGGGCGATTGAATATATCGGCCTGTTCGTTGGGGGCTGCGCAAGCAGCACTTGATAAAACGATTGCCTATATGGGCGAACGCAAGGCCTTTGGGAAAACGATCGACCAATTCCAAGCCCTGCAATTCCGTCTTGCTGATATGGAAATTGAATTGCAGGCCGCGCGGGTGGTTTTGCGACAGGCGGCATGGAAATTGGACACAGGTGCATCGGACGCCACGCACTACTGCGCCATGGCCAAGAAATTCGTCACCGAAGCCGGATCGAAAATTGTGAATGACTGCCTGCAACTACATGGTGGCTATGGCTATCTTGCGGATTACGGGATCGAAAAACTGGTGCGTGACTTACGGGTGCATGAAATCCTAGAAGGCACCAACGAAGTCATGCGTTTGATTGTCAGCCGAGGGCTATTGGCTAAATGAATGATGTATCTTGCCGGATCGACGGCCATGTCGGGCGGATCACGCTGAACCGCCCCGATGTGCTGAATGCGCTAACGCACGAGATGTGCTTGGCAATTGAAGCCGCGCTTGACGAATGGCGCGACAGTGTCCGGCTGGTTATTATCGAAGCCGCTGGTGACAAGGCGTTTTGCGCAGGCGGTGACATCGCGAGCCTTTATGAAAGCGCAAAGCGCGGTGATATCGCCTATGGGCGCAAATTTTGGCAAGACGAATACCGTTTGAATGCCAAGCTTGCCGAACACCCGGTGCCCATTGTCAGTTTTCTGCAGGGGTTCGTGATGGGCGGGGGCGTTGGGCTTGGCTGTCACACGTCACACCGTATCGTCTGCGAAAGCACCAAGATCGCGATGCCTGAATGCGGCATTGGGCTTTTGCCCGATGTTGGTGGGTCTTTGCTATTGGCGAATGCGCCAGGGTTTTTAGGGCGCTACCTTGGGCTAACGGGCGCGCGTATGGGGCCGGGGGACGCGATATTTGCGGGGTTTGCTGATACATTCGCCGACTATGATCAGTGGGATCAGTTGAAATCGGCCCTCGTTCAAACGGGCGACATTGCCGAGATTGCGCATTTTGCCAGCACGGCACCCGCCAGCGCGATGGCTAACGATCTGGCAACCATAGACCGCTATTTCGGGTCAGACACTTTGAATCAGATTGCTGCAAATTTGCAGGATTCAGATACTGAATTTGCACAGCGCGCACTTAAGGGGCTTAAGCGCGGTGCGCCGCTCGCGCTATCTTGCTGTTTGGCGGTTCTAAAAACACTACGCGACACGCACAGCCTGCGCGACGCCTTAGCGCTAGAGTTTCGGTTTACCGCGCGTGCCGTAGCGCAGGGCGATTTTCCCGAAGGCGTGCGCGCCGCGATTATTGATAAGGATAATGCGCCAAACTGGGCACATGCTACGATCTCGGATGTCACACCATCCGAGGTTAACGCGATGCTATCGGACCTTGGCCGTGACGCTTTGGATTTAGAGAGACTTAGGTAACAAAGCAGTTTCTTTGGATATTGACGGTCGATCATCATTTAGTGTTTTTTCATACCGGAAACTCTGATACGAACTTCGCATCAAAAATGCGAGCATGAGTTATATGGCCAACAAGTTCCTTGTCGTTGATCCAATCGATCAGCTTGAGATTATCAAAGCACTTGCGAGTGAGGTTAGGGTGCGCATTTTACGGCTGCTGGAAGCGCGCGGTCCATTGAACGTGAATGAGATTTCTGACGAGCTGAAACTGCCCCAGTCCACCATTTCATCGAACCTGCAAATATTGGAAAAAAGTAGCCTGATCATCACTAAAATTGTGAAGGCCCGTAAGGGTAGTCAAAAGGTTTGTGAATCCGCGTTTTCAGAAGTGTTAATCGCGTTTGCGGATACGCAGTCTGAATTGGATGATGCATTAGAGGTATCAATGCCCATCGGGCTTTACACGCGGTGCGAAGTTTCAGCCCCTTGCGGGTTATGCAGCCCGGATGGTGTGATCGGGTTGCTTGATGTACCTGATACCTTTTTAGATCCGGATCGCATGAAGGCAGGTTTACTATGGTTTACAAGGGGATTTGTTGAATATCAGTTTCCAAATAACCTTAAAATATCGGGCCAGACACCAACGGCTGTGGAATTCGCGATTGAGCTAAGTTCAGAGGTCCCCGGCACCAGCGCTGACTGGCCGTCAGACATTTCGCTGTCCGTAAATGATGTTGATATTGCGACATGGACATCACCGGGTGATTTCGGTGACAAGCGGGGTGTTTACACGCCGGATTGGTGGAAACTTAGCGGTTCCCAATATGGAAAGCTTAAGAATTGGCGGATCACCGAAGACGGCAGTTACGTTGACGGTGTTAAGGTGTCGAATGTCACGCTGGCGGATATTGGGATCGACGAACATCGTTCCATTCGGATGCGTATTGGCGTGCATAATGATGCGGATCACCCCGGTGGGATTAACATTTTTGGTCGTGGATTTGGAAATTATGACCAAGAGATCGTGATGCGGTTACGCACCTAAAGTTAACTGTTGACAGGTGGGCATCGTTTGATGACTATACCCATATATCCGGTACATACCGAAAAGATGGATATATTGGGGGGAGCCGGTCATGAAGGCCAAAGTTACTGCGCACGCGCGCTTTGTTATTTCTGATATTGATAAGCGCCTATACGGTTCGTTTCTCGAACATATGGGGCGTGCTGTTTACACAGGCATATACGAGCCCGATCACGCCACCGCCGATGAATCCGGTATGCGTCGTGATGTGATTGATTTGGTCAAAGAACTGGACACACCGATCTGCCGTTATCCCGGCGGCAACTTTGTTTCTGCGTATAATTGGGAAGACGGGATCGGACCAAAGGACCAGCGCCCAACACGGTTGGATTTGGCTTGGCGGACAAGTGAATCAAACCATGTCGGCATTCATGAATTTGCTGATTGGGCCGAAAAGGCCAATACAGAAATGATGCTTGCCGTTAATTTGGGCTCGCGCGGTTTGGACGAAGCGCGGGCGTTTCTGGAATATGTCAATCATCCCGGCGGCACCTATTGGTCTGATCTGCGTAAACAAAACGGCCAAGCGGAACCTTGGAACGTTAAGACTTGGTGTCTTGGCAATGAAATGGACGGGCCATGGCAGGTTGGACATAAAACGGCCGACCAATACGGACACCTTGCCAACGAAGTCGCAAAAGCGATGCGCGGTTATCAAAAGGATCTTGAGCTGGTTGTGTGCGGGTCATCTGGCCCAGGCATGTCGACCTATCCGCAATGGGAATCAACCGTTCTTGAACACACCTATGAAAACGTCGATCTGATTTCATTGCATATGTACTTTGAGAACTACGAAAAAAACACAGCTGAATATCTCGCGCTTCCTGAAAAACTGGACCGCTACATTGGAACGATTTCGGGTGTGATTGATTTCATCAAATCAAAGAACCGCGCCAAGAATAATGTTAAGATTTCGTTTGATGAATGGAATGTCTGGTATCACAACCGGATCGACGACATGGATAAGCTATCCGATTGGGATTGGCCGTTTGCACCGCATCTGCTGGAAGACGTGTATAACTTTGAAGACGTGCTGCAGGTTGGCTGTATTCTAAACACCTTTATTCGCCGGTCGGATGTTGTGCGGGTGGCGTGTATTGCTCAGCTTGTGAACGTGATTGCGCCCATCATGACGGCGCCCAACGGGGATGCGTGGCGTCAGACAATCTTTTATCCGTTCCAATTTGCGTCGGCCCATGGCCGTGGCACCGCGCTGCGGCTTGATGTTGATTGTGCCAGCTACAAAGCGGACGTAGCCGATAATGTGAGCTATCTTGATATTTCGGGCGTTCACGATGCTGATGCAGGTTTTCTGACGTTCTTTGCGATCAACAGACATGGGCAAGAAGCGTTAGACGTCGATGTCGCGATTGAAGGGTTTGGGGCGGTCAAAGCGGTGGAACACACCCTGATCAAACATGACGATTTACAGGCAACCAATACGCAAGCTGCACCAGACACTGTCGCCCCCAAAAGCGGGGAAGGCGCGCGGCTTGATGATGGGAAACTGACGCTGACCCTACCGCCCTATAGTTATTCGATGTTCCGGGTTCAGCTATGAATTAATTGGGCACGTTTTAGGAATTCATAGGAGGGAATTTCAAAAACGCGCCTTTTACAAGCAACGGTTGAGGAGCCGTTTTTTAGGGAGGAACAGATGAAAAAATTTATCGCAATTGCGGCGGCGGCCATGGTGGGGGCTGCAGCACAAGCACAAGAGACAGTGGTCTGGTGGGATTTTCTGGGCGGCGGTGACGGCGTGCGCATGAAGCAGATGATCGCCGATTTCAACGATGCCCACGCAGGCGAGATTGTGATCGACGGAACCACGCTTGATTGGGGTGTGCCATTTTACACCAAAGTGCAGACTTCTGTTGCCGTAGGCGAAGCACCAGACATCATGACATATCACGCAAGCCGCATCCCGTTGGCTGTGGATCAGGGTCTTTTGCAGGAACTGACCCCCGCTGATTTTGACGCAATGGGGCTAGGCCAAGATGATTTTGCCCCATCTATTTGGGACGCGGTGTCGGCAGATGGTAAGCAATACGGTGTGCCGATCGATACACACCCAATCGTTCTGTATTATAACAAGGATATTCTGGGCGAAGCTGGGTTGCTGACAGATGATGGTCTGCCCGTTGGGCTTGGATCACGCGCGGAATTCACCGCAACGCTTCAGGCGCTAAAAGACAATAGCGATGTGACATTTCCGCTTGGGTCGGTGACCGCGGACGGGAATTTTATGTTTCGAACCATCTATTCGTTGATGGGACAGCAAGACGGTGAATTGATGACCGACGGCGCGTTCCTTGTTGGTGACAATGCGACCAAGCTAGAGAATGCCTTGGCGGTGTTGCAGGAATGGACGAACGAAGGGCTTCAATCGACCTACACGGATTATCCAGCCACTGTTGCGTTGTTCACCAGTGGAGAAGCCGTAATGATGATCAACGGCGTTTGGGAGGTTCCCACAATGGTGGACCTAGAGGCCGAGGGAAATCTTTTTGAGTGGGGTGCGGTTGAGTTGCCTGTGATCTTTGATCATGCATCGACGTATTCTGACAGCCACGTTTTCGCGATACCTGAAGGGAACGATATGTCCCCCGAAAAACGGGCGGCCGTTTTAGAGGTGATGTCGTGGATTTCCAAAAATTCGCTTTTCTGGGCGACGGCAGGGCATATCCCTGCGAACAACAACATCACCGCGATGGACGCATACAAGGCGATGGAACCCAACGCGACCTATTCGTCGCTGACGGCCAACATGATTTATGACCCCAAGACGCCAATGGCTGGTGTTGCGGGTCCGATCTTTGATGTGATGTCGACATATTTTGTTCCTACGCTGAACGGCGAAATGGAACCTTCA
Organism: Yoonia maritima; assembly: GCF_003003285.1. Lineage (GTDB taxonomy): Bacteria > Pseudomonadota > Alphaproteobacteria > Rhodobacterales > Rhodobacteraceae > Yoonia > Yoonia maritima. Next base: position 141,871 of record NZ_PVTP01000008.1, read on the forward strand.
GAAGCCGTCGAAGAAATCATTTACGAGCTTAACGACATGTAAACCAGGATATCGGTTTGGGCGGCCAATAGGTGTGCCCAAACTATTCGCCTAGAAGGGGAGGGCAGGGGTGTGCTTCGCAACACAAAAAAAGAATGGCTGATCGCGTACATACTTATTGCGCCCTTTGTCGCGATTTATGCGTTGATTTTTGTCTATCCGACGATCGACATGTTCTTTCTATCGTTTCAGGATGCCCCGTTAGTTGGCGCCGGCGATTTTGTTGGTATCGAAAACTATGAACGCCTGCCGCGCGACCGTAGGTTTGGCACCGCATTCTGGAATACAGCCTATTTCGTCGCTCTGACGGTTATTCCGGGTACGTTCGTGGCGCTTGCGATTTCGATGGCTGTGACACGGCTGTCTGGACGCACGCAGGCGCTTGTTCTGGCGCTGTTTTTCCTACCGTATATTTTGCCTGTATCTGTCGTTTTCCGAATCTGGGATTGGGCGTTGAATTTCCAATTCGGGATCGCGATGCACGTGTTGGATGCTTTTGGAATGGACCGTATTCCCGTTTTCAAGACCACCACTTGGTTTATGCCTGCCGTTGCCTTTGTCACGATTTGGTGGACCTGTGGGTTTTCTGTGCTGCTGTTTTTGGCCGGGCTGCGCGCCATCCCCCAAGAAATTTACGAAGCAGCGGCGTTGGATAATACATCCCGCTGGCGGATGTTTCGCCATGTCACCTGGCCGCTACTATGGCCCATTACGGGGCTTGTTCTAACCATTCAGCTGATATTGCAGCTTAAGATTTTTGATCAGGTTTATCTGTTTAGCCAAGGTGGGCGGCCGAACGATAACCTTGTGATGGTTTACTACATTTTTCAGCGCGCTTTTGTGAATAACCAAGGCGGTCGTGCGGCGGCCATTGCTGTCGTCCTGTTTATCATGGTGATTGTCATTTCGGTCATCAATTTCCAACTGACGCGGCTATCGGAGCGACGCAAATGACGCCCACAACAATCAGACGCATCAACTGGATGGGTGGGGCTTTCACCATTTTGACGGTTCTCATTGCCGTCTTATGGGCGTTTCCGATTTATTGGGGTATTATAAGTTCGCTAAAGCCGGAAAACGAAGTGGTCCGCCCCTATATCGAACTTTGGCCTGATACCCTGACATTCGAACACTATTGGTTTGCACTGACGCAAACACAAATTGGAAAGTGGTATATCAATTCCATTGCGACATCTGTCGGGGTAACGGTCCTGACTGTATCGACTTCGCTATTTGCGGGCTATGCTATTTCGCAATTACGCTTTCCGGGGCGGCGTGTTTTGTGGTGGTTGATCTTGGCCAGCTTTATGGTGCCCACACAGGTCCTTATTATCAATCATTTTGTGCTTATGGCGAACATGAGTCTGTTGAACAGTTGGGCTGGAATTATCCTTCCGCAACTTATCCATCCTGTCATCGTGATCGTTTTCAAACAGTTCTTTGATCAAGTCCCAAAGGATTTTCGTGAGGCAGCAGCAATGGATAACGCCAGCGAATGGGCCGTGCTGTTCAAGATCTACATCCCCATGAATTGGGGGGTGATCACCGCGCTTTCCATCGTGACGTTCATCTGGGCTTGGAATGCGTTTCTTTGGCCATTCCTTGCGGTTACCAAAACAGAAATGATGACAATCACCGTCGGCATTACGCAGGTTTTTGATGCTTTTGGCGTCTATTACGCGCGGCAACTTTCGGCAGCGGTTCTGGCCGGATTTCCTGTTGCTTTGGTCTATTTGGTGTTCCAGCGCCGCGTCACACAGGCAATCACGCTAAGCGCAGGGATCAAGGGATAATGGTCAAATCACGCATGCAACAAGAGGCACATCATGGCTGATATTTCGCTCGACACCGTATCCAAAAGCTTTGGTGGTATCAAAGTTATCGATGGGATTTCACTTGAGATGAAATCGGGTGAATTTGTTGTCTTTCTGGGGCCGTCCGGATCTGGAAAATCCACGCTTTTACGTATGATCGCCGGGCTTGAAACCATTGACGGTGGGGCATTAACGATTGACGGAAAACGATCAGAACACCTTGCGCCCGGCCAGCGCGAGGTCGCAATGGTGTTCCAAAATTACGCGCTATATCCACATATGACGGTGCGTGGAAACATGGCATTTGGGCTAAAAAATATTGGTATGGATAAGTCAGAGATCGACAAGCGCGTCGAAGATGCTGCCCGTATTTTAGAAATGGATGCTTTGCTTGACCGTCGACCAGCACAGCTTTCGGGGGGGCAACGTCAACGTGTGGCCATCGGGCGCGCCATCGTGAAAGAACCTGCCGCATTTTTGTTTGATGAACCGTTGTCGAACCTTGATGCGGCGTTGCGCGTGCGCACCCGTGTTGAACTGGCCGAACTGCATCAACGCATGCAATCCACGATGATCTATGTGACCCATGATCAGACCGAGGCTATGACCCTTGCGGATCGTATTGTGGTTTTGAATAACTGTCGGATTGAACAGGTTGGCACGCCGATGGACGTTTACCTGTACCCCGCGACGCGTTTTGTTGCGGGATTTGTGGGAAGTCCGGGCATGAACTTTCTAAACGCTGAGCTAAAGGGCAGTGGTACGGACCAGTGTGTGACCTTGGGGGACGGGTCCCGAATTGCGCTTGAGATCGACGTTCCTGCAGGGCCTTATGATTTAGGTATTCGCCCCGAAGCGGTCAGGGTAAGCGCCGCACCCGCCGCGACGACAGGCAAGGCAGCCGTTGTTGAACGGTTAGGTGACCGGACGCTTATTCATTTGCATCTTGAAGATGGGACTGAACTTACTGCTTTGGATAGCGGACGTTCAAACGTGGTGTCAGGTGATGCGGTTCATTTGGAATTTGATACCAGCCAATTACATCTTTTCGACGCAGAAGGTATCGCGCATCACGCAAAATAAATGGGGTTTTGCCACAGTGATCCAACAAGAGTGCGCGGTAGATGATTGCGATGAGTTCAGAGGCACGCTTCACAGCCACTGCTTTGACAGCCTCAACATCAGCCGTCAGAACCGTTGGTTGCACGCGTATGTCATGCACATCGGTCACCCCAAGGAAACCCAACCAGTCCTTCAGTACCGGTGTGGAGAAGTCCGAGCCGAAATTTTTACCAACGTCGCTATGCCAGACGCCGCTGGCGTGGACGATCACCGCTTTACGATCCGTCATCAGCCCAGAGTATCCAGCCTCTGGACCAAAGCCGAAACTCCACCCTGGCTGCGTAACTAGATCAATATAGTGCTTCAGCTTGTATGGGACGCCATTATTCCAAATAGGCACGTTGAAGACGTACATGTCTGCGGCTGCAAATCGGTCGAAAACAGCCCGAACTGCGTCCCAAGCAGCCACTTCTTCGTTGGTCTGATCTCGTCCTGCGAAGAGCGCCATTTTAGCACCGGTCGCGATTTCTCCAAACTCTGGCAAGTTAGCAGCGAATAAATCGAGGCGGTCAATTTCGACCTCATGGTGCTCGGCGAGCTTTGTGGTGAAATAGTCAGCAACTTCGAGCGAGTAGCTATTTGCGCCGCGCGGGGAGGCGTTAATATGTAAGAGCTTCATAGTCTTCCTTTCGATGAGTTTTGACTTATTTGGCTGTAATGAACCGGACAAAGTGTGTTTGGGTCATTGGGATCAAGCTGTAGACCATTGCCACCACCATGAGCGGACTCATGAGTGCAGTGCGCTGCCACGTGGCCCACCAGTCGTGAGTGGCTCTATGAGGTATGATAGAAGCGTGATCAGAGGGTAGACGCCAAGTATGACGAGACCTGTAAACCTCAGTGGGGGACGCATTTTTCGTTCACCTTATTATACTATACGAAACGTTTCGTATATATTTGAATAGAACGAACCGTTTCATTAAGTCAACCACTGTGGTAAACACAGCCATGACCAAAGAGCCACGACGTAAATCCATTGGTGCGGCGCGCAATCCGGCCAGCGCTGAAGCCATCCTGAACGCAGCAGAACAGGTTCTCATCGAGAAGGGGTATAAGGGCTTCACGATTGATGAAGTTGCCCGCAGGGCAAAGGCTGGAAAGCCCACAATATACAAGTGGTGGCCCAATAAAGCGGTTCTACTGCTTGATGTCTACATGCGTCAGAAATCAATTATTTTTCAAAACACCGGGAAGTTCGAAGATGATCTTGTCGCATTCATCGACGCTATCTTTACCAACTGGCGAGAGACACCAACCGGTCCAATTTTTCGGTCCATCATTGCTGAAGCCCAGTCCGATGAAGCATCAAGAGAAGCGGTCTCCAAGTTTGCTACGGACAGACAGGCTGAAACTAGTTTTTTAATCTTGCAGGGACTGAAGCGCGGCGATGTCCGTGATTCTGTTGATCCAATAAGAGTAGCGCGATGGATTGGAGCATATCTTTGGTATCAGCTCTTAACGGGTAATCTGGATCATACTACTGCTGATATACGCGATGACGTCGAAATTCTGCTGATGGGTTTAGCGAACGGGACGCAAAGCTAGGACCGCAAATCTGGCCTTAGCACAGTTTGGACCTGTCGTGCTGACGCAAGATCTTCTGGTAATCGTGCGAACAATACTGACTGCCGCGATCCGTATGATGAATGCCCCCCTTGGGTGGTTTCCGTAACGCTATGCCCATCTTCACAAAATTGCGCTTCATACGATTGCTCACGGCCCAGCCGATCACACGCCGAGAATGCAGGTCCAAGATCACAGCGAGGTAAAACCGCGCGTGCTGACACCAACGACATGGCAAGGCCTCGTGGTTGGAAAGCTCCATTTGTGTTTTTCGGTAAACCTAAACCGCAAGTCGAGACCTCAATCTGACGGTTGACTAAGAATCACATCCTTAAAGAAGACACGAGGGCGTCGCGAAATTGTCGGTTGCGATGAACATACAGGACCATGGGGGTGGACTTAATCCGTAAGGTTTCATTCATCCGGGGTGCATGATCGATGTGAAATTAGATCAGTTCCTTGGCACTCTATCAATAATTACAGAATCTTAGCGGAGAATTGGACGTCGTTTTCGCGATCATACACGTCCAGATTCATGATTTAGGTTGTTCATTTTCGTGAAAGAGGACGCATCCTTGATGAAGATGTCGCTACCTCTGGCTTCAAGGTTTTATTGGCTCAAAAGACAGCCCCGAACCGCATGAATTGAGACCTGCCGGAGTTTATTGTGACCCACCTTAGCCACATCGCGCTGCCCCAAGAGGGGAAGTCACAGCAGCCTATTATGACGCTGACTGATACTCATGGCGTCAACCGCCGTGCGCAGATGATGTACGAACGTTTTTATGGACTTCAAGAGGTCATGCAGCATGAACAGTGTTTGGGCGGAATGTTGTCTGCCGCGCTGCGTGATGTGTTGGTTCATCTTGATGATACGCAAATGGGCGCAGGTCATTTGGTATACTGCAAGACGCAGACCCATAATACGCTCAGCACCGATAATTGGTTGCGAGGATTTGCCGATGATCACGGGCTGCACGATTGGGAAGTCTCTGCGCTGTCCATGACAAGCTGCGCGTCGGCGCTGGTTCAGATGCACATGACGCAAACCATGAGCAAACCGGACGAGCCGCTGATCATTCTGACAGGCGAAAAAACGTTCCATCCTTGGGTTAGCCGTCTGCCTGTGGGGCTGTTGGCGGAAATTCCTGCGGCTGCGTTGTTCAACGTGGACCAAAAGAGTTGGAACATCGCCGGCACTGCGATCCGGCATTTGCCTCGCTTTCATGAAAACCCTGATGTGATGTCTGCAGATGATCGCCGCGCTTTGCAGGACGCCTATGCCTCTGGGTTGATCGCATTCATCGCTGACAGCTTGGCGCAATTCGCACCAGAGCTGCGCGACGATATGATCTTTCTACCGCATAACCTGAACCAACCTGTGACCCGCATGATCCTAGATCATTTCGGGTGGAAAGACCGATGCTTTCAAGGCGACATCGCGCGCGCCGGGCACGGGTTCTGTTCCGATATTTTTCTCAACTTGGACGCATTTGATACGAGCGATCACCGTGCCTCTCAAGTTCTTGTTCTTGCAGCAGGCACCGGCGTAACGTTCGCGACATGCCTGCTGGACCGCACACTAAAACATTCAATTTAAAAGGATATTGATGATGGATACGATGATTTCAAAAGCGATCGCTGAAGTATTGAGCGATGTGACAGAACGCCCTGTTGAACAGATTGATCCCGAAGCGCGCTTCGACAAAGATTTCGATCTGGACAGCTATATGTTCGTGCAGTTCCTGCTGAGCCTTGAAGATAAGATCCCAAACCTGCGCTTTGATCCTGAATCAATCGGACAGGCCGGTTTTAACACGATGGGCAGCCTCGTGCAGCACATCGCGGACCGTGTGGAACCAGAATTGGCTGGGGCCAATGCTTGATACTGCGCGTTTTGGTTTGGGGGAGCAGGTTTTTTCCTGCGCCCGCGAAGCCGCCCCGGATGACGCGCTAAGGGTCGCCTGTGAGGCCGTCTCAGGCATCTCGGGGAACCTAGTTTGCGGCCCATTCGTGGTACATCGGCCCGGCGATATATTGGTGAATGCGGCGGCACCCGGCGCATCGGTGGAAATCCTTGAAGATTTGCAGGATGCCGGCCTTGCGCCGTTTGGGCTGACGCTGTCTCGCGTTCATTTCCCGGGCGGGCAAACATTACCGCCGCATGTTGGCACAGGGGCGATTGCGCTTCGGTTGGGTTTGCTTGCGCAGATGTTGGACCGTGCGTTTGTGCATTTGGAAAAGCGCGATAGCTTTGGCCAGAAATTGCTGCATCAGCCGCTTGTCAAAGGACAATTTTCGGCCAGCGGCACTTTGTTGACCCGTATCCGTGCTGAAATGGCTGTTGATGCCGCTGATCCGCTCGACGTGGAAACACTGCACGATGAGATCAGCCGTCACACCATTCAAGTTGGTAAACTCATGGGCGGCCATGGTTTCAGAACCGGCAGCTTGAACGATCTTGAATATTTGTCCGGTCTGTTGTGCGCGTCCATGACGCCACGTCCTGCAGGCGAAGCCTGAGACATGGCCTTTGCAACACATATCAAAGAGGCACATTTGCTGGCAAAAGGCGTTTTGCCGCATCGCCCGCAGATGCATAACCTTGAAGATCAAAGTCATCTGGATTGTTGGCGAAATGCCCACGGGGTCGATACAGCGCGTGTCGTAAGCGCGTGTGGTTTTGATGACGGTACAGGGCAAACGACGTTGCATCCGACTGGTTTGCAACGTGATTGGACTGCTTTGTGTGGGCAGGTTGAAACGCCAATGCTGGTGTATTTGCACCGCGGCCACCAACCCGACACCCGCTGTCCTATTCTACAAGATTTGCTGCAGACGTTAGACCATCGCGGCGGCGTTCATGCGTTGCGCGTGGAAGATAGGCGTGCGCTTCATGATGCGCTGGAGCTGAGTCGTGCGCTCGCGGTGCGGTTTGGTTTGGTGCTGGTGCTGAACGACCCGACCCGTCGTTTGTGTGCCGAAAGCCCAATGCCCGCGCCGCTACGGTATATGTTGCTAGCCAATGAGCACCGCGCCCACAACCTGCGCGAACGTCAAACTGCGCACAGCATCGCGCCGTATCAAACTGCTACTTCCCCCATTTCACACACAGTTATTTCGGAGATTCATTAATGTCATCTCTTGACGCATCTTCCGCTTCACTATCGGGCATACGCCCGCCGTCGATGGCGCAAGTCCTCTTCAAAATCATGGCGCTTGCTATTCCTTTTGCGCTTGGCGCTGCTGTTACATCCAGCCTTAACCTTGGCAAAGTCGCGCTGTTGTCGCGTGCACCTGGCACGGGCGCATTGCATGAATTATCATTGATGCAGCCAAGCTTTGTTCTGATCCTTGCGATCATGGAAGGCTTAGCGATTACCAACCAAGTGTTCAGCGCAAAATCACGCAACAATTGGCCACGTCGTGGCGTTTTGCGCGCCTCGCGTCGGTTGTCGATCATCGGTGTGGGTGTTTTCGTTGCCCTAGCTACGGTTGGCTATGCCGTCCCGCAGTTCATTGAAATCAACGATCCAGTTTTAGCCCAGACCGCTGAACTTTTCCCACTATTTGTATTATCGATGACCTTGTTTGCAGTCTTTGACATTTATTACGGCGCGATGCGTGGTCAAGGCCGTATCATGTTGGGTCTACTGCCTTTTGCTGCCTTGGTCGTAATCGACTTGGCGGTGACCTATGTGCTGGTGTCCCAATACGGTTGGGGTTTTGAAGCGGTGCTGCTTGGCAATCTTGTCGGCGCTGGTTTGATGTTGCCGGTGATCATGTGGCTGCTCAAGCGTGAAGTCGCTGACGGCGAAGAAAGCCCCGATCAACCGCTTCGGATCCGGATGCGCCAGCTTCAGATCGGTGTTGGTATCCCTGTGTTCAGTTCGCTTGTTGTTGGCTTTATCAGCGCCTCGGTTGCTTTTCCGATTTTGGCTAAGCTGGGACAAGAACACGTATCAGCGTTCTTTGTGATTCTGCGCTACCGCATTGCATTTATGATCCCTGCGATTGCGATTGGATCTGCGATTGCCATTTTGGTGAACCAAGCGGCGGAGGAGGGGGGCGACAAGTCGAGTCTAAGCTTCTTGAGCATTGGCGTGCCTGTGATGTTGGTGCTGTACATTGGTGCCACGCTGGGCCTGTCCCAATGGTCGGGTATTCTGAACTTATTGGTCCCCGTTGATGCGGATGCAGCACTGCGCGGTGCGACGGAAGCGATGTTTAATCTGTTGCTCGTGACGTTCTTCTTGGTGGCTGGCAGCGCGATGCTGCAGGTGATCTTGGAACAATTGGGGCGCGGCGGGCAGGTGTTCGCTATTACAGTCCTGATTGAATTGGGCACGTGCGGTGTTCTGGTTTGGGCGATGCAAGACAATACCACCGTAGAACGTGTTGCGACCGTGTTTAACGGATTTGCATTGGTAGGGTTTGTATTGTTTGGGCTGCAGATGCTGTTGCTGATCCGCAAGCTGAAGATCCAACACGAGGACACCAGCGATGCTGTTTGAGCTTGTGTATCCGGGCCTATGTCTTGCCGAAGGTTTGGGCCGACTGGCAGGGCGTCGCCGCCTTGCTGGCACCCCTTACACATACCGCGCAACGCGGTGCCGGATGAAGCGCCGCGAAATCGATCTGCTGACAAAGGTGTCGCCACAACTTGGCGCACGTGTGGCATTGCGCCGGTTTGAAGCAATGCGCCCGCGTGAGCAGGACGGCAAGCAGATAACAACGCTGAAACGCGCGGCAGGTGTCGATGCTACCTTGGTTGAGAAACGTTTCGGTCCTAAAGACGGGCCACGTATTTTGCTTGTGCACGGGTGGAACGCGACGGGCGACATGATGCACCCGCTTGCCGCTGCGTTGGCTGCGCAAGGTGCACATGTGATCGTACCAGACCTTCCTGGTGAAGGCGCGAACCCAGCGGCTGTACTTAGCTTTACCGAAAAGGCGCGGATCATTGCGGTCTGCTATGCCGATCTGTCGTTTGACGCAATCGTTGGCCATTCAGCCGGAGGGTTGATTGCAGCGCAAGCCATTGAACAAGGGTTGAAATGCCAACGATTGCTGACAGTGTGTTCACCCTTATCAATGGCGACATTGCTGTCCGCCTATTTGATCAAAACCGCAGCACCACTACCAGTTTTCGAAGCGATCCTTGCGTATTACGAACGCCGTGAACGCCGTAACCCGCATCAAGTTGGTGCGGCGTTGTTCAAGTCGATCGCCGGGCGGATCACGATTGTGCATGCCCAAAACGATTGGCAGGTCAAAGTGTCCGAAGGTCATGCGATTGCAGGTCTCTGCGCTACGCAACCTTTCATCTTGGACAAGTGCAACCACCACACGATCCTCGACGATTTACGTTTGCATGACTTTGTGGCCCGCACGGTCATGCCCGCGAAAGCAGGTGCGTTATGCTGAATATTATCGATATCACGATTGCCTACCCTGAGCGGCAAGAAAAATTGACCGATTTGTGCGCTGATCTGGATCTGTCGCGTGATCAGATGCGGATGTTCGACCGGTTCTTCGGCTTTAATCAGTTCAACTGTGATCACGCTGAACCGCTACAAGCTTTAATGGATCGCGCTGCGGCTACCGTTCTTAGGCGCAATCCGACACAGGATGCTGATCTTAGCCATGTTGTGCATTGCCATACGCTGATGGCCACGGGGTTATTCGGGTATGATGATACCGACGTTCTGGGTGGCTTTAAGGCCCGCGGTTGCGAAACGTTTAGCGCCACAATGAACCATTGCGCCACTGGTGTCAGCATGTTGGGTGTATTTGATAAGATGCTTGGCCCGGATGACGTGGGCCTGATCCTGATCGGTGAAAAGGCGTTTCACCCTGCCATTCGCGTGATTGAAAACACGACGGTGATGGGCGAAGCGGCGGCTGCGATTTTGGTTGGACGTCAACCGGGGCCCTACCGGGTAATCGATACGTTCACGCATCACGCCCCGTCGTTCTGGAAGAACACTGGACTGCGGGACGAGAATTATCTGGCTGGTTTTGACACCGCCTATATGAGTTTAGCCTGCGATAGTCTGACAATGGCGATGGACCATTTTGGGCGCAACTACGGTCAAATTCGCAAGCTTTTGCCGCATAACGTCAACGTCCCTTCATGGTGCCAAATCGCCGCTGAAACTGGAATCGCACGCGATAAATTGCAGCTTTCGACAATCGGCGAACGTGGTCACTGCTTCGGCGCCGATCCATTTATTAACCTCACCCACACGGCCAGTGCTGGCGGATTAGATCCAGCAGACGAGGTGCTGTTGTTCAGCATCGGGCTTGGCGCGACGGCGTCTTGCGCACTGCTTCAAGTCGCATGACCGATATCGCTCAATTTGAATTTCAAGGAGACTTAATATGACAAATTTCCACACGATGATATGCGAAAGCCTTCACGATATTGGGCTGGGCCCGAACCGCGTTACACGTGCTGCGGATAATGAAACGCTGTATGGCACCGGCGGTTTGTTGAATTCGATTGAGCTGGTGCAATTTGTCGCCGCCCTGAGCGACCGCAGTGGCGTTGAAGCCTTTGAATTAATGGAGCATTTTCGAGGCGAAGACAGCATATTTGGTTCATTTTCCCGGCTTCAAGCATATTTTGAAGCCCGTGCAGCACAACAAACAATGGCAGGCTGAAAATGGCAAATTTTAGCCTTACAGAAGAGCAGTCAGCGCAATTGCACGATGTTGCAGACCGTGTTGGTACGCCATTCTATTTTTACGATGCAAATGCATTGCGTCAGCGCGTTGCTGATCTTAAGAGCCATCTGCCGGATGTGGATTTTTTCTATTCGCTGAAGGCCAATCCGAACATGTCCGTCGTCAGTACCTTGGTCGGTGCTGGCACTGGCGCAGAGGTGAGTTCGCGTCTCGAGCTGGAAACAGCGTTAGAGGCGGGTGCCGTGCCTGCGCGTTTATTGATGGTTGGCCCCGGTAAATCAGAGACAGATCTGGAACGAGCGGTCCAGCTTGGGATCAAAGCGATAGTCGTGGAATCCTTGGATGAATTGGATCAAATCGACCGGATCGCGGCGGTTAAGGGGCGTGTACAAAGCGTTGCATTGCGCATTAACCCTGATTTCCAAGTCCATGGCGCCCGTCTCGCGATGAGCGGTCGCGCCACTCAATTTGGCATCGACCAATCTGCGATGTTGAATGCTGTGGACCGCGCAGAATCTCTACCGCATCTGCGTCTTGCCGGGCTGCACATCTATATGGGTACACGTATTCTGCAGACCAAAACACTTTATGAGAACACCCGCCAAATCCTGAACTTGGCGCATGTTCTTATCGGCAAATTGGCAGAGCCTTTGGACTTTGTTGATGTCGGCGGCGGGTTTGGCGTGCCGTATTTTGAAGACGAAGCGGCCCTTGATCTTGCCAATGTTGGTGATGCGTTGCGCCCGCTGATAAAGTCGTTTTTGGACAAAAACCTGAAAACACGTGTTGCGATTGAATTGGGTCGTTACATGGTGGCTGAGGCTGGTTTATTTGTGACCAAAGTTGCGCAAGTGAAGATGTCCAAGAACGAGCAATTTGCGGTGTGTGATGGTGGATCGAACCTTCACACGGCGGCTGCGGGTCAGGGATTTATTCGGCGCAACTTTCCATTCACGCTGCTTCCTGCGACGCCGCGCGCGTTGGGCGAGCTCGGCATTTGCACGATGACTGGGCCGCTTTGCACGCCGATGGATGTAATTTTGTCCGCTGTTGACGTGGTGGACCCTGTTGCAGGCGATTTGGTGTGTATTCACCAATCTGGGGCTTATGGTCCATCGGCGTCGCCGGTGAATTTCTTGGGCTTTGGTGGCCCTGCAGAGGTCATGGCTGATGGTGATCAGTTGACAGTCGCACAAGCTGCACCGGCATGGCAGGATCGTCTTGCAGCACAACGTCCAAAACCTGTGCGTCCGGCTAAATTGCCAAACGATGCGCCTTTGCCAGAGCCATTTAATCACGAGGTCTTGCACCGGATAACGCCTCTGAAGGGTCTGTTCGAAAAGGTTGGTACTGCGTTAGAAAACGATCCGGAGGCCTGGACGACGTTGTGGGACGACACAACGGTACGAGCGTTGACGACGATTGGCGTGCCTGACAGCCACAACGGTTTCAGTCTTGCGGAGACAGATCTGGGTATTAGTGACTGCAGCCACGCCTTGCATGTTGCTGTTATTGAACGGCTGGCCCAGTTCGACCCAAGCTGCATTCTTGCATTGCCGGGGCCCTCGTTGTCGGGTGGAGCTGTTTTGGCAGCCGGAAGCGATGACCAAATCGACCGCTTTTTCAATGCTTACAGGTCAGGCCCACAGGGTACGTTTTTCGCCGTAACAGAGCCTGAAGTCGGATCCGACGCATCCAAAGGCACGACGATTGTGACCACAAATTCTGACGGGCGTATGGTGCTGAATGGCACGAAAATGCTTGTCGGTGGCGTGGCACGTGCCAAGATCGGTTTGGTTTTTGCGCAAATGGAAAACACGGGTGCGGCGGTGTTGGTGATGCTTTCGCCGCAAGACCATAGTGACTGCCTCACGATCACGCGCTTGCCTGCGTCAGGTCTGGCGGGGGCTGATCTGTGTCATGTCGAGATGCGCGATGTGCCTATTACACCTGATATGTTGATCGGAGCACGTACCCCTGGTGCCACTACTTTACGTGACGGTTTCATGGCGATTAACGGTGTGTTTGAACGTAATCGCCCCGTTGTTGCAGCGCTCGCGCTTGGCAATGCCGCGGGCATGTTAGATCGGTTGGAAATGGCCGGTCATGCGACTGCATTTGCAGGTATGCGCAGGCGGTATGCCAGTTTGCTTGGGCGGCTAGCGCTTGTGCTTGAGGATCAGGCACGCGGTCGCCCACGCAGTCACCGCATTAGCGAAATCAAACACCAAGCGATTGCATTCTCAGATGATCTGGTGCGCCGAATTCCACTGCAAGCCGCAACAACCATGTTCACTGATCCGCGGCTCCGCCGGAAAATGCGCGACGCCAAGGCGTTTGAATACATGGAAGGTACGTCAAACATACACCTGTTGAATGCGTTCCGCAGTTTTGCATCCGAGGTGCCAGCATGAGCGTTCATTTCGATCTAACGCACCTTGTGTCGGGTGATTTCGAATGTCTCGAGCCAGCTGATCCTGCTTGGTTGGATCAAGAAGAGTATTGGGAAGATTTTAACGCGCGATTCTTCAATTCGAACGGGCGTGTTTATGACACCGCACGCGATAGCAATGTGAAAACTTGGTTAACTGCACCTGACCGCGCGCCGTTTTCCACGATGGCAGAGCAGTTGATTGATGACCTATCTGGCCGCGTTGATCTGACGGATGTGGATCTGGTTTTGCTTGCACATTGGATGCCAGATTTGCACCTCGGGACGTCTGTGACGAATTTTGCCCAACATAAGCTTGGCATCGATAACGGTTTGGGTTTTGCGGTGTCAGATCGCGGCCCGTCCGCCCCATTGTTCGCCATTGATATGGCTGCCCGCTATCTGGAAAAGGGCAAGCGCAAGGCGTTGGTGATGACGATGGACCAAAAGCATCTGCTGTACCGGACGCCTCTGGTTGATGAACTGCAACCACGCAATGCCGGTGCGATCCTGTTGCTTGAGGCAGATGGCGCGGGCGGCATGCAATATGGTGGATACACCCGCGCTGCAAATGTGCCGGAGGCCGAAGTCGTAGGCCATATTGCGCAGGTTTGCAGTGACGCAGGATTGGACCGAAAGGACGTGACGGTCATCGCTGCGCCTGACGTCGTGTCGTTAGTCGCTGACGGCGGGCCTGCGGCACCTTACGAGATGGATCGTTTATGTGCAGGCCCGTTTGCTGCGCTCGCAGACATGCAGGCCTTTGCAGATTCGGTCCTGCTGATCACATATTACAACGGTGAATTGGTGACGGTATTGTTGCAACTCGCCTCTGCATCGGAGGCCTGCGCATGAGACTGGCTGGCTTAGCAACACATATCCCAACGGGACGCATCGCCGCTGAAACGATTATTGCGGCGGCTGGTGGAACACGTGCGGAGGCGCAGGTGTTTTGCCGGATGTTCGACATGACACATGTGTCTGCAGTGCCTGAAGGTGAAACGCTGATGCCGCAGCTTTCGGGCATTCTTGATGATCTTAATTGCGACCAAGATGTGAGCGTTCCTGATGCTTTGATCCATGTCCATGGACAGCCTTTGCAAGTGCCTAATGGCGTTGCGTCGCCGATCCAGCCATTGCGTCAAAGTCATCCGTTTCTCGCCAATGTGCAGCGGTGTTATGACGTCGATCAGCACAATTGCAGCGGCATGTTCTGGGCGCTTGATCTGGCGCGCACGTTGCTGGGGACGGGGCTTGCGACATCTGTGCTTATCCTTGGTGGCGATAGCCATATAGGTCTGCCGGTGCGCGATCGTTATGTGCCGGGCTGTACGTTGATGGGGGATGCATTCTGCGGGATTGTAGTCGATTTGGATCAGGCCGGGCCGCAGTTTGGCAAGATTGCGTTGCATACGCATCCTGAGTTTGCGAGCGGCAGGGCAGGGACCACAGCACAGATGGGCGCGTTTTTCGCAGCACATAGCGACATGGTGGCGCGGGCGTTGGAAGACGTGAATTTCGGTTGGTCGGGTAAGGGGGCATTGCTGCCCCACAACGTCAATCGCATGGCATGGAGCAGTTTTGCCCGCAGTTATAATGTTGCCGCGTCGCGCATCCGATTGGATTTGCTGCCTGATGTCGGCCATTGCTACGTGTGCGACCCTTTTTTGCTGCTCGCTGCTGAACGTGAACGCGATCCGCATTTGCGTGGTGCGCCGACTCTTTTATCGGTGGGAATGGGCGGCTACGTCGGCGCCGCTGGTATCGTGCCCGCCGCCAAAATTATCGAAAAATCAGAAAACATAAAAAAGGAGGCGGCACCATGTATGCAACTTCTGGATTACTGACCCAGTTCCTCGTCGATGCAGCTGCGCGCGCGCCTGACGATAGGGCTGTCGTGGACGCGCAGATGGAATTGACCTATGGCGCGTTGGCGAAAGCCGCCGGAGCTGTTGCCGACACGCTAGCATCCTTGGGTGTGCAGCCTGGCGACCGTGTTATCCTGGCGGTTCCAAATTCAATTACGTTTTGTGCGGCCTATTGGGGGATTTTGGCGGTCGGCGCTGTGGCGGTTCCGCTGAACCCCGGCACGAAAGTTGACAAGCTTGCGTTCATCTTGACCGATTGCGAACCAACTGCCGTGATCGCGGATGACGAGGTTTTGGAGATTCTGAAACGTGCACAGGGGCAATCTGGCCTGCATATGCCTGTTGTGACGCGCACAAGCGTGACAGATCTGATCCAGCCCATGCAGGGCAGTTCCGATTTGCGCAACCCGCCTGTCTTGGATCAAGATCTTGCGACGATTATCTATACCTCTGGATCGACTGGTCAGCCCAAGGGCGTGATGCTGTCCCATTTGAACATGACGTCAGCGGCGCGATCTGTGGCGCAATATTTGGGATACCGCGCGGACGATCATATCTTTTGTGCAGTACCAATGACATTTGACTACGGACTGCATCAGATAACGATGGCGGCGCTGACGGGCGCATCAGTTCAAGCGGAGCCAAGTTTTACGCAACCGTTTTTCGCGCTCAAACAGCTTGCAGCGAGTAAAGCGACAGTGCTGCCGTTGGTGCCGACGATGGTACCGCTGATTGCCCCTGTCGCGGATCGGTTCGACCTGTCGCGTGTGCGGCTCGTGTCATCGACGGCTGCGGCGTTTTTCCCCGAACTAATCGATGATGTTCAACGGATGATGCCCGATGCAACTGTCTTTTCGATGTACGGCCTGACCGAATGTCACCGCTGCACCTATTTACCGCCGGCAGAATTGGGGCGGCGCAAAACATCCGTGGGGATCGCGATCCCGAACACGGAAATGTGGGTGGTTGATGCGGCAGGTGTCCACCATCGCCATTCCGCCACTGGTGAACTGGTGATCCGCGGTAGCACCGTGATGAAAGGCTACTGGAAGAACCCAGAAGCCACAGAAAAATGCCTTAAACCGGGTCCGTTTCCAGGCGAACGCGTGTTGCACACCGGCGATACATGTCGATTGGACGCAGAAGGTTTCCTATTTTTTGTTGGCCGATCCGACGACATTTTGAAGATCGGGGGCGAAAAAGTAGCGCCTTCAGAAGTCGAAGCGGCACTGATCGCACATGATCAGGTGCAAGAGGTCTGCGTTTTGGGTGCGCCGCATCCGGTGCACGGGCAAGTTTGCATCGCGCATGCGGTGTACGATGGTCCGCCAGAGACACTTGTCGCCTGGTGCCGCACCCAGCTCGATGCCCATGCGGTACCATTCAAGGTGATGGTCTATGACGCCTTGCCTCGGACCCAAAACGGCAAAGTGGACCGCGCAATTTTGCAGAACAATTTCACCAATGCACACAGCAAAAAAACAGCGAAGCAAACCGTAAGCTGACCTTGAAAGGACTGTCCCATGTCAACACAAATTGAAGCACAAGTTATTGTTTCCATTGTAGAACTTCTGGAAATGGAAGACAGCAGTGCGATTACCCTTGCAACCAAGATCGAAGGTGATCTGGGGATCGACAGCGGTCTGTTGCTAGAGCTGTTCATGATGCTTGAAGAGAACGTCGCGAATCTTGAAATCGACCCGGCAGAACTACGGCCCGAGGAATTCGAGACAGTGGGTAGTTTTGCAAAGATGATCGCAACATGTGTCAAAGGCACAGTTGCGGCATGACCATGGCAGCCACAACATTTGCGTCGGATCCACGCAGCATGTTGCAAAGTATTCATGCCGGATTTTCTGGTGTGGATACGCCAGCATATCGCACCGCAGTCGGTGATCTAAGCTTTGCGAAATTGCATGACGCTTCGGCGGCTTTAGCGGAACGCCTGATGACGATGGATGCCGGCCAAAACCGGCATCCTGTTCTGATTTGGGGTCACAAAGATCTGCCATATATGGTGGCATATTGGGCCTGCCTTTTGGCTGGCATGCCATTGGTTCCGGTTGAACCCGAGACACCCGTTGATCGGCTGTGTCAGATCGCAGAGGTCTGTCAGGCGGACATCATTTTAGACGCCACTATTGATGCGCCCTTTATCGACATTCTATCTGTTCCCGGTCTACCGGTGCTGGACATTGACGTGAATGCGGTCCCGCTTGCATCTGTCACTGTGCCTGACTTTGCGGCGGATGACGTTGCATATATCATGTTTTCATCAGGCACCTTGGGGCAACCGAAAGGGATTCAGGTTACCTATACGAACCTTGCCGATTTTGTGGATTGGTTGCCCGAATTGCTGCCTGAAACAGATCATGCGGGTGTTACCGGCAACATTCGCCATTGCTTTGATGTGTCGTTATTTGAACTTTGGATGTCGTGGACCCGGCGCGCGCCGATCACTGCTTTGGATCACGCGGATTTTGCCAATTCGACCGGCTATATCGCGCGGCTGGCCAATGATGGAGTGACCCTATCGGTATCCACCCCGTCAATTACCCGCCTGCTTTTGAAGAACAAGCGCTACAATGGTGATGTGCTGCCCCAGATGCGGGCATTTGTGTTTTGCGGCGAACCGCTGACCAAAGCCATTGTCGCTGAATTGTTTACCCGTTTTCCGGGGTGCCGTGTCGTGAACACCTACGGGCCAACGGAATGCACGGTCGCTGTCACATCTGTTGATATCACGGCCGCACATCTGACTGCCGAGGAGGACATACCCATCGGCACACCGCGTCATGGTGTCATGGTCTATACCGCGAATGATACGTCATGTGGCGAGATGATGATCGCGGGGAAGTGTGTTGCGAAGGGCTATTTTGGTCTACCAGAAAAGCAAGCCCACGCATTTCCTTTTACACAAACCTATCGGTCTGGTGACTGGGCTGCGGTGGATGCGCAGGGCCAATGGACGTTCCAAGGCCGGATGGATCGCGAAGTTAAAATCCAAGGTGTGCGCATCGATCTAAACGACATCGAGGCACATATCCGCAAGCAAGAAGGTGTCGAAGACGTTGTTGTCGAACCCTACATGCTACGCGGCGAACCACGGGCGCTGAATGCCTTTGTCATCGGTGACGCCAGTGACGAAACGCTGGCAAGTTTGGCGCAAACACTTGCGTCTGAATTGCCGCCCTATTTGGTCCCTCGGTTTTGGTACAGCGGGTTTGTCACTGTGTTGAACAACAATTCCAAAATTGACCGCTCGCATTTGCACGACGCAGTAAAGACCGCGGCCTTTAAACACGTCCACACTGCCTGATCGGTTTGTGTGGATTCCAGATTGCACAAAGAGGTTATTATGACTGTTCAAACCCTTCCTGTCTTCGATGCGAGTTCTGAATTTTATCAAAATATCGGCTTGCTGAAAGTCGCTGAAATGGCAATGCGCAAGCACGGCGATGCCGTCGTGATCCGCGCCAGCGATGTGCGCGACATGGTTCTGCTGACCAGCACTGAAGCCGTCAGGTATTGGAAAAGCCACCAAGGACATTTTCTGACCGAAATGGGTGAAATTGCCAGCAACGCGGCGATTACCCAGATCATTTTGGGGGACGCGTTAGAGCAACCTGAAAACGCCGCCCTTTGGGACAGCACCCGCAAGGCATTGGGCGTGGTGAACCGTAACTGGGAAAAGTGGTCAGAGCGATCTTTGGTGACGGCGACAAACAAGCTGTTAGCGGATATCGCGTCTGCCGGACCCTCGGTTGATCTGCGAGGATTGTGTAGCATTTGGTCGGTTCGTGCTCTTGTGCCTACGTTGTTTGGCGAAAGCCTGCCTGACGTTGAGATGCGCGAAGGTTTGATGCAGATCGAACAATTCTACTACGCCATGAGCACACAGGACGCGGACGAAACCAAAGTGCCTTCTGACATGCCTGAATTCACCGCTGCTCGCGATTTTCTGGATCGGGCTACTGGGCTTGCGATGGATAATATCAAACCTGGCGATGAAACCGTGATTGCGCTCGCGCTTGCGGCACTTCCTGAAGATACGCCGCGCAATATGAAGATCGATTGCTTGCGCCCGACACTAGGGCGGTGGTTGCTTGAAAAGTTGAACATCGATGGTCTGGCTTTGCTTTGGGCGCTGACCCATATCGCACAGGATGAAACATTAGGTGACGATATGCGTGCCGAGCTGCAAGACACAGATCCGTTCGTGACCCATGATCTGGACACGCCGCTGTCGTTTTCTGTCGTGCAAGAATGTCTGCGGATGTACCCTGAATTGCCGTTTATTTACCGCATCACCAGCCAGCCTGTCGAACTGTTTGGTCATCAAATTCCCGAACGCACGACCGTCGTTTTCGCGCCATGGTTGGTGCAACGTGATCCGCGGTATTGGGACAAGCCGAATAGTTTCGATGGGAAACGTTTCCTCACACCCAATGAGGACAAAAGCGCGTATCTGCCATTTGGTATTGGACCGCGTGTGCGCACGCGTACCTCATTCTTGCAGCACCAATTGTCTGTCGCTGTCCGTGCTGTGATGCAAAATTTCAATGTGCAACTGGCTGCTGATGCTAAGCGCGGCAATATCCGACCCATTCTACGGTCGACGCTTGCGCCACGCGGCGAAGTATCCGTCAGCTTTACTGAGCACAGCGAAACTGACGTCCCTCAAAAAATGACCTCAACCGTCTGAGTTCACAGGAGCACACCAATGACATTTGATCTGACTAACGACATCCGGGCTCAGTTTGAGACCCGGCCCCATCAGCCTGCCTTGCATACGGGCGGCACAACATGGACGTTTGCGGAATTAGCAGCGCGCGTGCAGGGTATATTAGATTATATGCCGAAGCTTGCGGCGGACCGCCCGTTAATGGTTGCAGGGCATAAAGAGGCCGATGCGGTGGCCGCAATGCTGGCATGTATGTTCGCTGGTCGTCCGTTTGTGTTTCTAGATCGGTCCAATCCGCCTAGTCGCGGACAAAGGATCATTGCACTTGCAGATGCGACTGACGTGCTATGTGCGGGGACCCCGCCTGCGTTGCCGGACAGTACCGTGCATCTGTTGGACGCGATTCAAAGCCGTCCATTTGATGGGGTAGGGTGTGTCGAGGTGCCTGATGAGGCGCTTTTATACCTTATCTTTACGTCTGGTAGCACGGGCGAACCAAAGGGCGTGCCTGTTTCGCGCGGGAATTTCAGCGCTTTTGACGGGTGGTATCGCCCGATGTTGTCGAACCTTTCAGCGCGAGATCTTGATCAGACCCGGCGCGGCCATGTGAATCACGCAAGCCTCGCGTTTGATATGGGTATGCTGGATACTTGGCCTGTGCTTGGGCTTGGGCGTCCGGTGATCATGCTGGATCATGCACATAATACGATGCCGTTTATGAATCTTGCTGTGTTGAAAGGGCTGGACAATTTGCGCGCATCGTCGTGGTTTTCAACTCCTTCATTACTTCAGCTCATGTGTACTGATCGTAAGTTTAACGCCGAAACCCTACCCGAGTTACGGTGTTTCTTTGTCGGCGGCGAAGTCGTGCAACGCGTTCTTGTCGAAGAGATCGTCCGACGTTTTCCTGATGCAGAAATTCGGCATGCCTACGGGCCGTCGGAAGTGACCTGCATGTCCCATGTGCATGTCCTGTCCCAGTCTGATTTAAACACAAAGGGGCTGCTGCCGCTTGGGCCGGTTCGCGCCCCGAATACGATGCGGATTGTAGGTGAAGACGGCCATGACGTGCCGGTTGGCGAAGCGGGCGAAGTCGAACTTCATGGTCCGCAAGTCGTCGCCGGATATATCCCCCACGATCATCCGTCCAATCGCGCATTTGTCCGCTTTCAAGGTCAGCCTGCATATCGCACCGGTGATTTTGGCAAACTTGATGCGCAAGGACAGCTGACTCTATTGGGCCGTATTGACCGTCAAGTGAAATGGAATGGCAACCGTATCGAGCTGGACGAAATCGACCGGGCCGCGTCCGAGATTTCAGGTGTTCAAAAGGCCGCATGTTTACCGGTGAAATCGGACGGGCGCGTCGTGAACATCGTACTGTTTTGCCAGCTTGATGACGGTGTGACGATGTCGCTTAAGGCGCTGTCGCAAGCGTTAGTCACCCGGCTACCACAGGCGATGGTGCCGCGCGATATACACCTGATTGATCATCTGCCGGTGACTGTGAACGGGAAATTGGATTCGCAGGCCTTACTGGCGGCACATGAAGACGCGTTTCTTACAGATGTGTAAATTGGTCCACGTCCAACTTTACGAAATGACTTAAATTATTGTTTTTATTATAATTTTTATATGTCCTCGATTACGTATCAGGTCGCGAACAAAGCCAAACATTTTGTAACTTTAACTCAGTTACTTGCACTTCCGTCAGAATCGGAGCCGCCATGGCCCAGAATAGCTCTTTAGAAGACAAACTACGTTCGCTGTCGATTGATCGTTCAGACACGATCGTTGAACTTGCGACGAACCACAAATCACGCCCGCCGCGCAAGGCAATTCCGTGGTCGGCGATTACGGTTATTTTAGTTTTAGCTGGGATAGCGGGCACGTACTTTTTTGAACAAAAGGCAGGCGCGGTGACCGCTTGGGTTGCGACGTTTGTGCAACCGGAAACACCCCAGATCACTCCCAGCGATCAGACGTCAACTGAGGGCGATGTGCAAGACGTCTCACCTTTGCAAGCGGTGGCTGTGGCACCGCGCCAGCGTGAACCGCAGATTGTAGGGTCTGGTCATGTGATCGCGTTACACGAACTGTCCGTCGGCGCTGAAATTGAAGGCCGGGTGCAGCAGATCGCTGTTGAGACCGGCCAGCAGGTTCGAAAGGGTGACATTCTGGTGCGGCTTGACGATAGTAATGCGCGGCTTTCCCATGATGTTGCGCGTGCCAATCAGGCCGTCGCCAAAGCCCAATTAGATCAAGCTATAGCCGCCGCAGCACAGGCTGCCGCACCTGTCGTGCGTTTGCGCCCACTGGTTGAACGCGGTGCTGCGAGTCCGGCACAGCTTGAGGACGCAGAACTGTCGCAGATGCAGTTGGAGCAATCTGTTGAAGTGGCACGCCGTCAGTTCACATTGGCCAAGCTTCAGACCGAACAAGCGAGCGCGGTATTGACGCTACACACGATCCGCGCGCCGTTTGATGCAGTGGTCGTGGATCCTGCTGTCGTGCCGGGGCAGTTGATTGCCCAGATGGGTCAAGGCGCACCGGATGATACGGTTTTGCTGACCCTCGTTGATACATCATCGCTGTTTGTCGATGTCGATGTCGCAGAACGCAACGTGGCCCAAGTGCAGGTGGATACGCTCGCCGAGGTGCGGCTGGACGCCTTTGCTGACCGCCATTTGAACGCCTACGTCTATGCGATCGACCCACGTGCATCACGCGAAAAAGGGACCGTCACGGTCCGCTTGAAACTGGAACCTGCGGACCATGAGGGGATCCTCGTCAATATGGCCGCAAAAGTGACTTTTACCCAAGGTCGCGAAATCGAACTATCCGCCTTGGATTAATGCAGGAGCTATTAAAATGACCATATCTAACAACAGCACGATCGAACTCAGAGGCGTCAGCAAAAGCTACCAACGTGGCAAATCGAAGGTGCCGATCTTTGATGAACTGACAATGACAATCGAGGATGGCGATTTCGTCGCGATCATGGGTCCATCAGGGTCCGGAAAGTCGACAATCCTAAACCTGATCGGTGGCATCGATACGATTGACGCAGGTGCGATTTCTGTTGGGGGAACTGTGTTGGGGAACATGAACGAAAGCGCTTTGACACGTTGGCGGTCAAATCACGTTGGCTTCGTTTTTCAGTTTTACAACCTGATGCCGATGCTAAGCGCCGCGGAGAACGTTGAGTTACCGCTTTTGCTGACTTCGCTTAGCCGGTCGGAACGCAAGAAACGGGTTGAAACGATACTTGAGATTGTGGGCCTGACCGAACGTGCCAGGCATTTGCCGTCAGAACTGTCGGGTGGGCAACAACAGCGTGTTGGGATCGCGCGGGCGGTTGCCGCCGATCCACAGATTCTGCTGTGCGACGAGCCGACAGGGGATCTGGACCGCAAATCGGCCAATGAAATCCTTGAACTGCTGCAACTGCTTAACACCAAGCTGAACAAGACCATCATCATGGTGACACATGATGAAAGCTCGACCGCTTACGCCAAACGCACGCTGTTCTTGGACAAGGGTCGCTTTATCCAGCAGGAGATGAACCAATGCGCGTAGGATCAACTATGTTGGTGCGCCAGAACCTGACGCGCAAACTCAGTCGAAGTATTTTATTGGTGATCTGTATCGGGATTGCGTTCTTTGTATTCGGCGTACTGTCCAGTTTCCGGGCTGGTTTTGAGGGGAGCGAAGCGAATTCAGAGCGGCTTGTCGTTGCGTCCAAAATTGGCGGAAATGAAACGCTGCCTTTGCGGTACTTCCAGCAGCTCGGTGGCATGGATGAGATCGCGGAAGTCACGCATGTGACCCGGTTGCGGGCCCATACCGCAGGTAATGAACGCAATATCATTGGTGCAAATGCTGTCGATGCGCAAAGCTATGCGAGCGTTTACGCCGACACCTACGATTTCAACGCAGAGATCATGCAGGCGTTTCAAGCAGATCGCACGGCGACGTTGGTCGGACGTCAGTTGGCTGAACGTGAAGGCTGGGCGGTTGGTGATCGTGTTAACTTGACGAGCTTCGTGCACATGACCCAAGACGCGAGCCGCGATTGGAGTTTTGTCATCGCGGGCCTTTTGGACGGCGCGGAGCCAACGGTCGACACCAACTTTCTGATCGTCCGTTACGACTATTTCAACGCGGCCCTTCTGCGCAATCAAGATCAGGTGAACCTTTTCGGGATCAAACCTGCGGTTGGCACTGACATTAACGTCCTGGCTGAAACCATCGACATGACGTTTGCCAATTCGACAGCTCAGACGCGGACGCAAAGTGAGACTGCGTTTATGTCCGCTTTCTTGGAACAATTCGCAGATGTGGCCTTGATCGTGAAACTGATCGTGTCCGTGTCCTTTGGGACGATTTTGTTGATTGTTGCGAACACGATGATTTTTGCGATCCGCGAACGCACGCTTGAAATTGGCGTTCTCAAGGTGCTCGGGTTTTCGGGAAGCAGCATCATGCGCATCATTCTGACCGAAACATTGGTGTTATTCGCCGCCGGCCTGGCGCTTGGTTTTGCGCTTACAGCAGCTGTGATCCCGGTCTTGGGCGATGCACTGAGTAGCGTTGTTCCTGACCTCTATTTGACACCAAAGGTCGTCGCGACATCCGTCGGATTGGCCGTTGTTTTCGCAGTCCTCACTGGGTTCTTGCCCGCCATCAAAGCATTGCGCCTACCGGTTGCAACTGCGCTAAATCATAGGTGATCTCAATGACACGTTTATTGCGCCAATCCATTACTCTTTCCGCCGCGAATATCAAATCGCTTCACAGACGTGCATGGATTTCGATGTCTATGATCCTGTCAGTCGCACTTGTTGTTGTGGTTCTGTTGGGGTTCTTGTCGATGGCGAATGGGTTTCGCAAAACCCTTGATGCAACCGGAGCCGAGGACGTCGTGATGATCACCAGTCGCGGGTCGTTTGGCGAAGCGATGAGCCGCCTCACCACAAACCAAACCCACCAGATCGAAGAGGGGCCAGGCCTTTTGCGCAGTGCAAGCGGCGATCCCGTCCTGTCTGCCGAACTACTTGTTCCTGTTGATGCCCTGACAATGGCCGACGGACAGACGGCAACGTTATCGCTGCGCGGTGTTGGCCCAAACGCAATGGCGCTGCGCGAGAACCTGACGATTGTGGCTGGAAAAATGTTCACGGCCGGGAGTGGCGAGATCATCGTCGGTCAACGGTTGTCTACAAAATACCGTAACATGCAAATCGGTGACACGATTACATTTGGCCGGTCTGAGTGGACTGTTGTTGGTCATTTCAGGGCAAACGGTAGCGTGTTTGAATCTGAAATGATGGCAGACCGCGGTGTGGTTCAGACGTTGTTTGAACGTCAAAATGAAGTGCAGAGCATTCGCGCCCAGCTTGCCGGTGTTTCAGATTTTGAAGTGTTCCGTGCCTATGTCGAAGACGAATTGGACATGGGGTTATCTGCGCGTACCGAAAAAGAATATTTTGCGGCCCAAGCGACTAATGTGAGCCGGATCATTGTTTTCCTTGGTTGGCCGCTTGCGCTTGTCATGGCGATTGGCGCCGCCGTCGGCGCGATGACAACGATGTATAGTTCAGTATCGGATCGTCTGACTGAAATCGCAACGGTGCGTGCCATCGGTTTTTCACGGACTGCGGCCTTTATCGGGACGCTTTTTGAAGCCATCGTGCTGACCTTGATTGGTTGCGTGATCGGTGTGGCGATTGCCAAATTCGGGCTAGAAGGCTTTTCTGCGTCCACACGTGGCGGCGCGAATACGCAGCTCGCGTTTCAACTAATGCTTTCGGTGCCGATTGTGGTGCAGGCGACCGTGCTTGCGTTGTTTGTCGGATTGGTGGGCGGCGGTTTGCCTGCTTACCGCGCAACCCGCGTGCCGTTGCGTAGCGCCATGACTGGCCGGAGCTAAGGGACCATGACCACCAGCGCAGAAAATCGTGAT
This sequence comes from Yoonia maritima, assembly GCF_003003285.1. Lineage (GTDB taxonomy): Bacteria > Pseudomonadota > Alphaproteobacteria > Rhodobacterales > Rhodobacteraceae > Yoonia > Yoonia maritima. The sequence continues at coordinate 168,047 of NZ_PVTP01000008.1, forward strand.
CAACAAAACGTGGTTGTCATTGGTGCGGGCATTGCCGGACTTATGGCGGCTGCAGCAGTGGCCCCGCACGTGGATCACGTTACGCTGGTTGAACAAGACGACCTGCATCATGCGCCCCTCGTGCCCCGTCGCAGGGTGCCGCAGGGGGCGCATGTTCATGCGTTGCTGGACAGTGGGCGTGGCGTTCTTGATCGGCTGCTACCGGGCTTCATCGAAGACGCGGTGGCAGCCGGAAGTCTCAGTTTGGCGGTTCGGTCACGGTGGCGCAGCTTTGATGGACATCGCTGGGCGCTGCCCCATGACACGGGTCCGGTGATCCTGTCGCAAAGCCGTGTTCATCTCGAATTTTTGATCCGCCAACGTGTCATTGCGTTGACAAATGTTCAGATCAAATGCGCAAAGGTGTATGGGCTGGTTGAAGGACAGGGCGTGCGTTTGACCGGTGTACAAATTGCAACGGACAGCAATGCCCTATCGCAACTACCGGCATCATGGGTGATTGATGCGTCAGGACGGGCCGGTCAGACGACGAAATGGCTGCATGATCTGGGCTATGACTCGTTGTCAGAGACGGTTGCTTCACCTGATGTTCGCTACGCCAGCATGATTTTAGACCGGGCCGATACTGATAATGCCCCTTGTGCATGGCTGCAACTTGCGCAGGCACCGACGACACGTGGGCTGGTTCTTGCGCCGATTGAAGGTGGACGTTGGATTGCAACGATTACCGACAGGTTTGGTGCCGCAGTTCCGAAAACTGCAGAAGCGTTCTTGCAGGCGTTGATGGGTGATTTTGACCCGAAATATCGCCAGATTTGTGAAGATATAGCGCCTATTGGTGACGTCAGCCGGTTTCATATCGGGACAGTGCGTTTGCGTGACTTTGAAAGTGCGCGTTTGCCCAGTGGGTTTCTACCGATTGGTGATGCTGTTGCGACGTTTAACCCACTGCATGCCCAAGGCATGAGTGTCGCAGCATTGCAGGCCGAGGCGTTGGGGGATGTATTTGCTGACAATTCCCGTCGTGATGGGCAGATTTTGCAAGATACTTATTTATCCCAAGCCTTAGCAATTTCGCGTAATGCGTGGCAGATCGGCCGTGCCGTCGACATGTCATATCCGAACTTCCAAGCTGATGCGGATCCCGATGCCCGCCGGCAGGCCCTTGCGTTAGGCGCGGCTTTTGCTGCGGCAACGGTGCGGCCCGATATGGCCCGCCAAGTTGATCGTACCTTGCATATGCTTGACCCTTTTTCAGCCCTTACAGAACCGCTGGCGACTGCCGGTTAAATATACGTTTTGACAGGAGACCACCCTATGAAACTGCTGACAACTGCCCCGCCATCCGTGCGTTTTGAACCCGGCGCTTATTTAAATGCTGTCCGGGATTTGGCGCGATGGAACGAAACTGTGGGCGTCGAAGGGATGCTGATTTACACGGACAATAGCCTGATCGATCCATGGACCGTTGCACAGGTCGTTTTGGAAAGCACCAAAGATTTTGTGCCTCTGGTCGCGGTGCAGCCTGTCTACATGTCACCCTACGCCGCTGCATGTAAAATCGCGTCGTTGGCGTTTTTGTACCAACGTAAAATTGCGCTCAACATGGTGGCAGGTGGGTTCAAGAAAGACTTAGAAAAGCTTGGCGATGATACTGACCATGACCCGCGCTATGACCGTTTGATCGAATATACTTTGATCATGAAGGCATTGCTGCGCGGTGAGTCCGTGACATTTGACGGTGCGTATTATCAGGTCAAAAACCTCAAACTAGACCCTATTTTGTCACCTGATTTGATGCCAGATATCTACCTGTCAGGCGCGTCTGATGCCTGCATTACAGCCGCCGCGACACTAGAGGCGACCCGGTTTAGTTATACCAAACCCCCTGCTGATTTGGCGGTCAAGGCGCCGCTTCCCGGAGCCGGACAACTGGGGCTGCGTTTTGGGATTATCGCACGCGAAACGGCTGCTGAGGCGTGGCAAGTTGCGCGTAATCGGTTCCCATCTGACCGGCGCGGACAGATGGCGCATAAGATGGCGCGCAGCACCTCAGATTCGATCTGGCATCAGGAAATCGCGGCCATGGCCGATGACTTGCATGATGCCCGCGACGGAGCGTATTGGCTGTACCCAATCAAAAACTACCGCACATTTTGCCCTTATCTTGTCGGGACTTACGAAGAGGTTGGTGAATATATCACCCAATATGCGGCCCTCGGGTTTCGTGATTTGATCCTCGACGTCCCGGAATCCGAAGACGATTTGGCCCATGCCATGCGCGCGGTTCGACACAGTCCCGCGACGGCAAACATGCTTTCGCACGCTGTTTGAAGAAAGCCACAATGATGTTCAAACGTACTATTTTCGACGCCCATCATCTGGAATTGAAAGACCAAGTTTCGGGATTCTTGGACAGCCAGGTTGTCCCGTTTCACGACCATTGGGCGGCGCAACAAGCCACACCGCGCGACATTTGGCACCAGGCAGGGGAAAATGGCCTTTTGTGCCGCACGATCCCGGCCGAATATGGCGGTCACGGCGGCGACTTTCTGGAAAGTGTTGTCGTCATCGAAGCGCTGGCGGATCGCCGAATTTCAGGTATTTTGACTTGTTTACAAAGCGATATCGTTGCCCCGTTTATTCTAAAACTCGGCAGTGAAGCGCAAAGAAAACGCTGGTTGCCGGATTTCACATGTGGCGCAACGTTGGGTGCGATTGCTATGACAGAACCACAGGGGGGCAGCGACATCTCCGCCCTGACCACGACCGCGACTAGCCACGGCAATAGTTTCGTTCTGAACGGTACAAAAACGCACATTTCTAACGGATCTGAGGCGGATGTTATCATTGTCGCAGCCCGATCTGATGATCCAGGTGCAGCGAATGCGCAGCCTGCGATTAGCCTTGTGATGGCCGAAACCGAACGTCAAGGCACCCACCGACACGCGATTTCAAAGGCCGGGATGCCTGCGTTGAATACGGGGCAGATTACATATGAAAATTGCGTGGTTCCAGAAACGAATTTGCTTGGCGCAAAGGGCATGGGTTTTATCTACTTGATGACGTTTTTGGGGATAGAGCGCCTTGTTTTGGCGATATATGCACAAGCGTTTGCTGAACGATTGTTATACGATCTGATTGCTGATTGTGACGGGCGGCCAACTGCCGAAGGTACGGTTCTCGATTATCAAAATACCCGGTTTTCCTTGGCTGATCTGTATAGTTCCTGCGCTGTTAATCGTGCGTTCATTGATCAGTGTATCGTGGCAGCGAATGCAGGACATCCAGATCCGAAATCGGCCTGTATGGCAAAGCTTCGCGCGACCGAAACATTGCGCCAGATTGCAGCGCTGGGTGTTCAGTTCCGTGGCGCTGCGGGGATCAGTGGCGATAGCGGCCAGCAGGCGATGCAGGACATGTCAGATAGCGCCGTGCAATCCGTGTGGGGCGGCACCAGTGAGATCATGCTGGATGTTATCGGGCGTGGATTGGCAAGCGTGTTATGACCCTTTCACCTTGCACAGTGCATGTCTGGCATGTGAATCTGGATAGCGACGCATCGCCTGAGCTTACCGTTTTGTCCGCAACAGAAATGAACGTCGCACAGGATATTCAATGTGTTGAGGCACGAGAATTGTATCTGCTCACGCATGTGCGTTTACGTCAGATACTGGGCAATTGGATGCAATTTGATCCGTCAGATGTGGCCTTTGATACTGGTTGGAACGGCAAGCCAAGAATTAAAGGAGCGGCTGGACCATCGTTCTCGATTAGCCATTCGGGCCGCCGCGCGGTGATTGCCGTCACGCATACGGCCCCTGTTGGCATCGACATCGAACTGCAACGTGACCGCAAGCTTGATCGTAAGACCGGCCAGCGATTTTTTGCACCAGACGAAGCCGCTGCGTTAAAACCGTTGTCAGATCAGGAGCATCACCACACATTTACACGACTTTGGACCTTTAAAGAGGCTTTTATCAAGGCGACCGGCGAGGGGCTCGCACGCAAGTTGAACAGTTTTGAAGTCGACATCAGCCAACCATCAGATGTGCGCTGCACATCGCACCCCGGATGGAACCTTCGCGAAATCGAAATGCCATTGGGTTATTATGCTGCGATTGCCGTTAACACGCATCGACCTGTTACAATTGCCACTTACAATGCCACAACAGTTTTGGATCGATCTGTTGCTGCATAGGGCGATAAGAAACACGAAAACCTTGACAACACATATCGTTATGGTTGTTCTTAATGGATCAGCATGTGATATAGTTTTCGTCGATTTTAAGTTGTGTGAATACCGAATGAGTGGCCCACCGCACCGGCCTAAGACCTGACTGGAGTAAGAAATGATATTCTTCCCTCTCCCATTTCTCACCGCATTTTTCTTGATCTATATCTTGTTGCATTTGTCCCGCTATGTTGGTCGAGGCCTTCCCACTTTGGTTTTGATCACTATCGCGGCCTACGCGCTGCAGTCGGTTCTTCTGGGGCTTCATTGGGGACTTGGCACCATCCCGCCCAATGTCATTATCTCGTTCGCAAATATCCTGCCGCCGCTCACATGGCTTGCGTTGAACCAAATGGCCGGACGGATCGACTACAAAAAGCGTTTGTTGGTAGTGGCTGGTATCGTGCTGCTGCTGGTGGCGTTGAATACTGCATTTGCCCTAGGGTACACTAGCCAGTTGGATCTGATCGCGATTGCAAATTACACCATATTTGGAGCGCATTTGATGTGGCTAGGATCGCGGCGGGACCTTGATTGGTTCTCAAGTCGCCCTTTGAACGCAATCCTTCCAATACAACGGGCATTTCTGATCGCGGCTACGTTGTTGATCATTTCGGCCTGCGTCGATGCGTTGGTAATGGCCGATATCCAAATGAACGACAGCCAAATCTCATCCGCCTTGATCGGGTATTCGAACTTAACACTGTTAGTAATTTTGAGCTTCGTGTTTCTGCGCTCGGGCACGAATACATCGTTCAAAGCAACAAGTGCGCGCGTCGTGGCCCCGGTCTCTGACGACCAAATCAGCGCCCAAGATATTCTGGACCGTCTCGACGCTGAGATGTCTGAAAATCACCTGTATCGGAGCGAAAGCCTGACGCTTGACCAGATTGCACGCCGCATTCGCATCCCGTACCGTCAGGTATCCGTCGCGGTGAATTCTGTGCGTGCGATGAATATCCCTCAATATGTGAATAGTTTTCGGATCCAAGATGCCTGTCGCATTCTGGAGGAAACCGATACGCCAGTAACCGAGATTGTGTTTGAGGTCGGGTTCACGACGAAGTCTAATTTCAACCGTGAATTCCACAGGGTCACGGGGTTTACGCCAAGCGCATGGCGCGCGCGTGCACGCAGCAGGAATGTTCCGCAACGTGCACCGCAAGCGACTGGAAAATCGGGGAAAAAGAACCATTTCCATTCTGATCAAACCGCCTAGAAAGCCTGCGCCAAACGGATCAATTCCTTTCATAGGACGTCTTAAAACCTGAATCAGGTCGTTTGAACAAGCGGGAAAGCCCAAGTTGATTTCAGAGGATTTCTGAAAGGAACTGACCATGGAACCGAAAACTAAACGTCTTTTTGCCTATGCGAGTGCGGCGATCATTGTGCTCAGTACAGCCCCCAATCTGTTGCAGGCTGAACAGCACCAGAACGTCACGCTGTCTGGAAACGTGCAAACGATCAAATTGCGCGGTGCAGGCACCGCATTGCAGTTGCACACGACGCAGCCCGGCACCAACCAAATCAACGTGACCGCAGAGGATAACATCGGCTGTTCCTTTGCGACGCGCGTATCGCAAGAAGGCGATGTTTTGTTGATTGAGGTCGTCAAAGAAGGGTTCCGTTTTGGCCCTTGGTGCGATCCAGACCTCGCGATTGCAATGCCTGCTGGGCTTGGACTCGACATCGGTTTGGAAAATCTGGCTGCGAACATCCAAGGCGCGTTTGGCGATATCACTATTCGGTCCGAAAATTCGGTGATCCAGTTTGATGGCCGTGCCGATCATTTTGCGATGACGGGCCGAAAGGCTGCGCTTGACCTAAACTTCGCAGCTGAAATGTCACGCGATGACGTTCAAATCAACGTGGATGTTGTCCTGTCCGACATCGACTTTTCTGGCGCATAACTCGTCAGTGATTTCTCCCTGACTGGTGTGCACGATACCTGAACCGCGACTCTTGTTGGTGTCAGGGTAGGAGTGTCATCGCAATTCCTCCAACATCTTTTCGCAGAATACCTCTGCTGGC
>NZ_PVTP01000009.1 GCF_003003285.1 Yoonia maritima
GGATGCTTTCATCGCGCCCACTCCTTCTTCCAGCCAGAAAAATAGCAGTCGGAAACTCTAACTCAAAGTGATCCAGTTTTCAGGGGGCAAAGCACAGGCTGGAGAGCCGATGGCCGTTCGTATCATCTTGCCTAAAATACTCCCGCCGGAGGCGGCCGAGGCTTGCAATTTTGTGGCTTGGCGTCTGATATGGCGAAATGGTCCGGATATTACCCCAATGATCGAATGGCGCGATGAAGCGGCGTTGCTGGCTGCGCGACCTTTTGGCGAAACCTCCGTTATTATTGAGGTGTTTAGCGCGGCCCATGGTCTGCATGCCGGCGTGGTGCGCGGTGGGACCAGTCGTAAGGTTGCCCCAACATTACAGCCCGGTGCGCAGCTTTCGGTGGCTTGGAAGGCGCGGCTGGACAGTCATTTAGGGTCATTCACGGTTGAACCTATCCGTAGCCGCGCTGCGGTCGCTATGGGGGATCGGCTTGCGTTGGCGGGGCTGAACGCGGTGTGCGCCATACTTGTGCTCGTTTTGCCAGAGCGGGAACCGCACTCTGAACTTTATGAGCGGACGATTAGCTTGCTGGATTTGTTGGGGCAGTCTGAGCTTTGGCCGCTGGCCTATCTTCGGTGGGAACAGGCGCTGCTAGAGGAAATGGGATTTGGGATGGATTTGTCGGCCTGCGCCGTGCGCGGAACGAACGAAGAGCTGATATATGTGTCCCCCAAATCTGGGCGTGCGGTAAGCCGTCAGGCGGCGGGCGAATGGGCGGACCGGTTGCTGCCACTTCCGCCTGTATTGGCGGGGCAGGGCGACGCCACAAACGAAGAGATCGTCATCGCGTTGCGGACGACAGGGTATTTCCTTGAACATCGGTTGGTAAAGTCGATGGGTGACCGTCCGGTGCCTTCGGCGCGTGCGCGACTGATTGAGGCGATTGCCCGTACCTAAATCAGGTTATTGTCGATGAGATGCGCGGCGGTTTCGACCACGCTTTTGGGCGTTTGTCGCATCCCGCGCCCTAGTGTTTTCATGGCACGGCTGTTGTCGATCTTTTCAATGCGTCCTAGAGACGGGACAATCTGCCTGATTGCGGGATCAAATATGCCCAGCAGCCGCACAACGAAATCGGGGGCCGTTCACGTAACCACCCGACGCTGGGGGTAGGCTGCTTTGATCGCTTTGGCCATTTCGGCGAACATGATAAATCGGTCCACTGTCATGATCCGTTGGCCGAAGGTTTCGGTGTTTTGGATTGCGTGCACGTGCATTTCCGCCACGTCGCGGACATCGACAGCAGTGAAGCCGAAGTTGGGAAGCATGGGGTCTTTGGCGCGTAGAATTCGTTCGATGACCTGCACCGATGTGCCAAATTTATTGTCCAGTGGCGGGCCAACCACGAAACCGGGGTTGATGATTGTGAGCTTCATTTCTGGCGCGTGGTCGCGGACGTAGTCCCAGGCAGCCAGCTCTGCCAAGGTTTTTGATTTCGTGTAGGGCGTGATGTCGGCGTCGTCTGGGTTAGTCCAATTCGTTTCGCTATAGGCTGTATCACCCGGAGGGAGCGCAGATCCGTTGATCGCGGCAGTCGACGACGTCATGATGACCCGTTTGATGCCCGCGTTGTTGGCAGCTTTTAGCGCCCGTAGTGCTCCATCGACGGCTGGCCGGATCAGGTCGTTTTCGTCTTTGGGCTGGACCATCGGAAACGGAGATGCCGTGTGCAGTACCGTGTCGACCCCGGCCATCGCATCGGCCCAATTGTCATCACTGTTCAGATCAACCGCGGCAAATGTAAGTCGCTGGTCGAGGTTGTCGGTATCTGACAAATGCGCTGCAATCGCATCGCTGACCTCAGCGCTGCGGGCAAGATCCCGAACGGTGCCGCGAACATGATAGCCTGCTTCAAGAAGTCGGAGTGCAATGTGTTTGGCAATGTATCCGGACGCGCCGGTGAGCAGAACAGTTTTGGGCACAATACGCTCCGACATAATCAGGGGTGGTCCAAGAATGACCTTGCTGGTAGAAGTATCCGGTTCGCGCTTTGCAGGCTATGTGCATTTGTCGAATTGGCTCGACCTGCGTTAAAGATGCAACCCCAAGGTGTTTTGGGGCTGCATTTAGTTTAGTTAGACTCTTTCGAGGGCCACGGCGATACCTTGCCCAACGCCGATACACATCGTCGCCAGTGCGTATTTGCCGCCGGTCCGTTGCATTTGTAGGGCCGCTGTACCTGCGATCCGCGCGCCGGACATGCCCAACGGGTGACCCAATGCAATTGCACCGCCGTTTGGGTTTACCCGTGCATCGTCATCGGCAACGCCAAGGGCCCGTAGCGTGGCGAGGCCCTGCGATGCGAAGGCTTCGTTCAGTTCGATCACGTCGAATGAATCAGCGGTTAGTCCAAGTCGTGCCATCAGTTTTTGCGACGCTGGAGCAGGGCCAAAGCCCATGATCCGTGGTGCAACGCCGGCGCTTGCGCCGCCCATGACGCGTGCGATTGGTGTCAGCCCATGGCGTTTGATTGCATCCTCGTTCGCGATGATCAGCGCGGCTGCCCCATCATTTACGCCGGACGCGTTACCTGCGGTCACTGACCCGCCTTCGCGGAATGGCGCGCGCAGTTTGGCCAATGCCTCGGCCGTAGTTTGTGGACGTGGGTGTTCGTCTGTGTCGACAACAACCGCTTCACCCTTGCGCTGTGGGATGGTCACTGGTGTGATTTCCTGCGCTAGCGTGCCGTTTTCCATCGCGACGCCTGCTTTGTGCTGGGAACGCAGCGCAAAGGCGTCTTGGTCTTCGCGCGACACGTTGAAGTCTTCGGCCACGTTTTCTGCTGTCTCTGGCATCGAATCGACGCCGTATTGCGATTTCATCAGCGGGTTCACAAAGCGCCAGCCGATAGTGGTGTCGTGGATTTCGTTCGCGCGGGAATAGGCGCTTGTCGCTTTGGGCATCACAAAGGGTGCGCGGCTCATGCTTTCGACGCCGCCAGCGATGATCATGTCAGCCTCGCCTGCTTTGATGCTGCGTGCGGCCAAGATCAGCGCGTCCATGCCGGACCCGCATAGGCGGTTCACCGTTGAACCCGGCACGGTTTCGGGCAGGCCAGCCAATAGCGCGGACATGCGTGCGACGTTGCGGTTGTCTTCGCCTGCTTGGTTGGCGCAGCCAAAGTAGACCTCGTCTACGGTTGCCCAGTCGATGTCGTGGCGGGCCATGAGTGCGCGCAGCGGTACGGCACCAAGGTCGTCCGCACGGACAGGGGCAAGCGCCCCGCCGAAGCGCCCGATAGGCGTGCGGATGTAGTCGCAGATATATGCTTGGGTCATTGTGATACCTTACAGTTCAGGGACGATCAGATCGCCCACGGTGTCTGTTGTGTGCAGCGTCGCGCCGGTCAGTGCTTGGAGATCGTCGAATGAAATCGCAGGGAGCTTTTCACGCAGGACAAAGTGGCCGTCTTCGATGTCGACAACGGCAAGTGACGTATAAACACGTGTCACACAGCCAACGCCAGTCAGCGGCAGTGAGCACTTTGAAACCAGTTTGGGATCGCCCTTTTTGGTCAGGTGATCTGTGATGACCGCGACGCGTTTTGCGCCATGCACAAGATCCATCGCACCGCCAACAGCAGGAACGCCGCCGCGACCAGTGGACCAGTTCGCGAGATCACCTGTTTCGGCAACTTCGTAAGCGCCAAGGATAGCTACATCCAAGTGCCCGCCGCGTACCATCGCAAAACTGTCCGCGTGGTGAAAGAACGATGCGCCGGGGTTTAGCGTGACCGCTTTTTTGCCAGCGTTGATCAGGTCCCAGTCTTCTTCGCCGGGTGCAGGTGGTGCGCCGAAATCAAGGATGCCGTTTTCGGTGTGATAGATCGCTTGGCAGCCTTCGCGTTGATAGCGGGCAACCATTTCCGGGAACCCGATACCAAGGTTCACATAGGCCCCATCGTCGATGTCTTGTGCGGCACGCCATGCGATTTGCGCGTTGCTTAGTTTGATGTCGTCGATCTGGGTCATGGGTATACCGCCTCTGCGAGGTTAAGCACTTCTTCTTGGGCTGGGTTTTGCACCTCGATCACACCGTTCACAAAGATGCCGGGGGTGATCACGGTTTCGGGGTCGATTGCACCGGGTTGGGTCAATTCACTGACCTGAACGATGGTGTTTTTCGCGGCCATGCACATGAGCGGGCCAAAGTTGCGGCCTGCCTTGTTGTAGGTCAGGTTGCCGTGAGTATCGCCGCGTTCTGCTTTGACCAACGCAAAGTCAGCCTTGAGCCAGCGTTCTTGTACATATGACCGTCCTTCGAATTTTTCGACAGGCTTACCTTCGGCCAATTCGGTTCCGAAACTGGTGGGGGTGTAGAACGCGGGGATGCCAGCACCACCCGCACGAATGCGTTCGGCTAGCGTGCCTTGTGGCACGATTTCGAGTTCGATCTTGCCCGCAAGGTAACGTTCGGTGAACGCGCGAGGGTCTTTGGAACGCGGGAAAGAGCAGACCATTTTCGCGACCATGTCTTGTTCGATCATCGCGGCAATGCCGATATGGCCGTTGCCCGCGTTGTTGTTGATCACAGTTAGGTTGCGCGGGCGGCAGTCGATCAGCGCATGGATCAGTTCGATTGGCGCGCCAGAGCCGCCGAAGCCGCCGATCATGATCGTCGCCCCATCGGGAATAACCGACACAGCGTCGGCGAGTGAATGTAGTGTCTTGTCCATTGGAACCTCTTGGCAGGGATGGAAAGAAACTACGCCCTGGGCATGACAGGCCAATCTAAAACGTGCGTATTGTGATATTTGTTCACAATGTGATACAGGCTGTTCGCATGGTAAACCGGACAGACTTTATATCGTCATTCGCTAAGGGTTTAAGGGTGATCGAGGCGTTTAGTGCCGAAACGCCTCGCCTTTCGGTGGCAGAGGCGGCGGCCAATGCGGGCCTAGATCGCGCGACGGCGCGTCGCTGTTTGTTGACGTTAAACGAACTTGGCTATGCTGATTACGACGGTAAGTTCTTTCAGCTTACCCCACGTGTATTGCGGTTGGGGATGGGCGCGTTGGCCGCCCTGCCATTGCCGCAGATCGTGCAGCCGTGGCTGGATCAGCTATCGCAGCAAACCGGGCAATCGTCGTCTGTTGCGCTGCTGGACGAGACAGAGATCGTCTATGTCGCACGCGCTGCCCAGACCCGCGTTATGTCGATTGGGCTGATGCCCGGTTCGCGACTGCCTGCGCATTGCACGTCGATGGGGCGGGTGTTGTTGGCGGCATTGCCAGAGGCCGAGGCCCTTACCCTGATCGAACAGGGTGACATGACACCGCGCACAGCGACCAGTCTTACTGATCCCGCTGATTTGATGGCCCGATTGGATCAAGTGCGTCGTGATGGATATGCGTTGATCGACCAAGAGGTCGAGATGGGCCTGCGGTCTATCGCTGTTCCAGTCCGCAATACGCGTGGGCAAACGGTTGCGGCGCTGAATATCGGTGTCGCCGCAGTGCAGGCAGAAGTCGATGATCTGGTCACCGCCTATCTGCCGCTATTGCAAAAGGTGCAGGCTGGCCTGCAACGCGTGCTGAATTAATCCAGTACCCGACGTGCAATGACCTGTGCCTGAATTTCGGCAGCACCTTCAAAGATGTTCAGGATACGTGCGTCACACAGGATACGGCTGACCTTGTATTCAAGCGCAAAGCCGTTTCCACCGTGGATTTGTAGCGCGTTATCTGCGCAAGCCCATGCGATCCGTGCGCCCAACAGTTTCGCCATACCTGCCTCTAGGTCGCAGCGGCGGTCGTTGTCTTTTTCGGCGGCGCTAAAATATGTCAATTGGCGGGCGATCATGATCTCGACTGCCATCATGGCCAGCTTGCCCGACACACGTGGGAAGTCGATGAGCGATTTGCCAAACTGTTTGCGGTCTTGGGCATACTGCATGCCAACGTCCAGCGCCGATTGCGCGACACCAATGGCGCGGGCCGCGGTTTGAATGCGCGCGCTTTCGAACGTCTGCATCAATTGCTTAAACCCTTTGCCAGTTTCACCGCCAAGCAGGTTTTCGCCTTTGACCTTGAAACCGTCAAAGCCAAGTTCGTATTCTTTCATCCCGCGATAGCCAAGCACCTCAATCTCACCGCCGGTCATGCCGGGGGTTGGGAATGGGTCTTCGTCGGTGCCGGGTGTCTTTTCTGCAAGGAACATGGACAGGCCGCGATAGTCGGTCGTGTCTGGGTCGGTACGGGCCAGCAGCGTCATCACATGGGTCCGTGCAGCGTGAGTGATCCACGTCTTATTTCCTGTCACTTCCCAGTCGTCGCCCTTTTTGACGGCGCGGGTGCGTAGTGAACCAAGGTCAGACCCAGTGTTAGGCTCTGTAAATACCGCAGTTGGCAGGATTTCTGCGCTGGCGATGCCGGGCAACCAATGTTGTTTTTGTTCTTCGGTGCCGCCGCAAAGGATCAGCTCGGCCGCGATTTCGGACCGGGTGCCAAGGCTACCAACACCGATATAACCGCGCGACAGTTCTTCGGAGACAACACACATGGATGCTTTGGACAGGCCAAAGCCGCCGTATTCTTCGGGGATGGTCAGGCCGAAAACGCCCATCTCGGCCATCTCTTCGATGATTTCGATCGGGATCAGTTCGTCTTTGAGGTGCCAGTCGTGGGCGTATGGTTCGACCTTATCAACGCTGAAGCGACGGAACTGTTCGCGGATCATTTCGAGTTCATCATCAAGGCCAGTCGCCCCGACGGTCACATTCGCGGACTGTTCTTGCATCAGTGCGACCAGCCGCGTGCGTGCGGCTTGGGTGTTGCCTGATTGCGTGAGTGTCATCACTTCGGGCAGCATCAGTGCGCGCATTTCGTCTTGGGTCAGGCCGATATCCTGAAGGCGCAGGATCTCGCCTTGGCTCATCGGGATGCCGCCGTAAATCTGCCAGAGGTATTCACCAAATGCGATCTGGTGGATCAGCTGTTCGACCTCTCCGAATTTACCGTCCGCTTGCAAGCGAGTCGCCCAGTTTTGCATTTGTTGCAGGGACTGGGCGTAGGTTGCCAGCCACGCCAGCCCGTGGGCGGCGGTTTGGTTTTCTTCGATCAGACGTGCAGAAACGCGGTCGCCGTCTGTAACGGTCTCGCGGACTGCGGCTTTGGCGCGTGTCACTACATAGTCGACGGCGGGAAGCGCGACATCGCATAGCTGCAATAGATCGGCCAGAATTGGGTTGCTGGTCTGTGTCATGTCCTGTCCATCATGTGGCATCCGTCGATTCCCCTTAGTTTGCAGGTGCAGAGATAATATGTTTGCACTTGCAGCGCAATATTAATTCACAAACGAATAACTTTTAGAACGAAAGTGTCGTAACGAAATTGGGGCTGTCAGTCGGTTAGGAACGGCGTATGCACAGGTATGTTTGACCTTCTTGATATTCTTCCGCTGTCATTATTGATCTTTGCTTGCGCCGTGACATTGCTTGGTGGCTTTGTAAAAGGGGCTGTCGGTTTTGCGATGCCGTTGATCATGATTTCCGGCATGGGGATTTTGATCGAACCACAAATTGTCGTGGCCGGTGTGATCATTCCGATTGTGGTTACGAATGGAATGCAGGTCGCCCGCGCAGGGTTAGGGTCTGCATGGGACAGTCTAAAGGAGCATTGGCGTTACGTGCTTGTGGTCTGCGTGATGATCCTCGTTTCAGCGCAGTTCCTACGCAGCATTCCCGCAAATGCGATGTTTATCGTGCTGGGCGTGCCTGTTGTCGGGCTATGCGCGATCCAGCTGGTGGGGTGGCACCCTCGTATCCCCCCAAAGCACCGCCGCGTTTTCGAATGGGGTGCTGGCGCAGTGTCGGGCGCGCTTGGCGGTTTGGCTGGCACATGGGGGCCGCCGACAGTTCTGTATCTTCTCGCGCTTGATACGCCCCGTGCCCGTCAAATGGCCGTGCAAGGTGTAATCTATGGGCTGGGGTCTCTGATGCTGTTTCTTGGGCATCTGCGGTCCGGCGTGTTGAATGCCCAGACGTGGCAATTGTCGGCGTTGCTTGTGTTGCCTGCGATTGCCGGGATGTGGCTGGGATTCAAATTAGGTGATCGGTTTGACCAAGAACGGTTCCGCCGCGCGACGCTTTGGGTGTTGGTGCTTGCTGGTGCAAACCTGATCCGTCGGGGACTGGTGGGTTAGGGGCCTTAGGGGGTTACGAACTGCGTCGTGAATACGATGACGATCCATAGCAAAAATGCACCAAGTGCGGCCAAGCCAGCTGCCTTTGATCCGGCATAGTACTCCGCCGATAGGACGATGAGAGAACATAGGGCCCAAATCGATATGATGAGAAATGGGAATTCATATTCGCCAAACATGTTTAAAAAGCTGGCAGCCGACACGAAAACACCGACAAACGCGATGGCACGAATGCTGTTTCGCCAGAATGGGTGCCTTGGCTTATCCTCAGTACCGTAAATCGTCACACTGATGATTGCTAAAATGAATTCAAGGATATCGTCCATCAACGTGTTTCTTTCAGGCAGTAGCGGGTTGTTTGATATCGGTGTCGATTTCTTACCTTACGAAAGAAGTTCCAAATACCCGCAGGCAGCGGCTAAATCTGGCAGCGTTTCGGGCGATACAACTTCGAACGTGACTGCGTAAAGCGGTTTGCCGTTTCTTAGCGCTGTCATCGTCCAAGTTCCGGGCTGAAGTTCGTAGCCATAGTCAAATTGATAGAACGAAATTGAAGGGTCGATCCCGCTGATACGTGTGCCAAAGCTCTGCATTGTTGTGCCCGCGTCGCCCATTGGCGGATGGGTGATTGCGATCGTCACGCCTTCTAGGCCTTCTTCGCGTCGCGCGAGTGATTTTACCCCAAATCCGACGCCGTAGGCTGCTGGGACGATCTGGCTATTGGAAACAAAAGGTGGGGATTCGTCGATGATATGCGTGGCGCCCGCAAGCGTGTTTGGTGCAGGTTTTACGCTAATCGGGTCAGGCGGGCAGACGATTCCAATTTCGATGGAAGCGATTTCTGAGCTGACCATGTCGGGGTCGGCACTGCCGAGTGTCGGCGCGAGCATTAAAAGAAAAAAGGTCAGCCAATGTTTCATGGGCTGACCTTAGCGTAGGTAATTCTGTGACGTAAGGTGGATTGAAATCCACCCTACGGATTAGCCGATGGCGGCTGATTTCACGTCGTCGTCGATGAACGGAACGTATTTTTCAAAGTTGTCGCTGAACATTTGAACAAGCTTTGTTGCCTGCGTGTCATAGGCATCTTTGTCTGCCCAAGTGTTCCGTGGGTTCAGCAGTGCGTTATCCACCCCATCCACTGCGACAGGAACATCGAAACCAAAGTTTGGATCTTTGTGGAAGGTACCTTCGGATAGTGACCCGTCAAGTGCAGCCGCGAGCAGGGCACGTGTTGCTTTGATTGGCATGCGTGATCCGGTGCCATAAGCGCCACCCGTCCAGCCAGTGTTTACCAGCCAACAGGTCGCGCCATGGCTTGCGATTTTGCTGCGCAATAGGTTGCCGTAAACCTCTGGACGACGCGGCATGAATGGCGCACCAAAGCAGGTGCTGAATGTTGGCTCTGGCTCTGTTACGCCTTGTTCGGTGCCTGCGACCTTGGACGTAAAGCCTGACAGGAAGTGGTACATCGCCTGCGCTGGTGTCAGTCGCGCGATCGGAGGCAGCACGCCGAATGCATCACATGTCAGCATGATGATGTTCTTTGGGTGGCCGCCAAGCGCGGTGTCAGACGCGTTTGAAATGTAGTTCAACGGGTACGCGCAACGCATGTTGGCGGTCAGGCTGTCATCTTCGAAATCAAGTTCGAACGTTTCTTCATCAAAGACCATGTTCTCAATAACCGTGTGCGGCATTGAACATGTTGCGTAGATTTCAGGCTCTGCCTTTGGATCAAGGCCGATGGTTTTCGCGTAGCAGCCGCCTTCGAAGTTGAAGGTACCCCGGTCGGACCAGCCGTGTTCGTCATCGCCGATTAGAACGCGTGATGGGTCCGCAGACAATGTGGTTTTACCTGTGCCCGACAGGCCAAAGAAGATCGCCGTATCGACAGGGTTGCCCGGCGCGTGGTTCGCAGAACAGTGCATCGGCATGATGTCTTTTTCTGGCAGCAGGTAGTTTAGCAGTGTGAACACAGACTTCTTGTTCTCGCCTGCGTATTCTGTTCCGCCGATCAGGATTAGCTTTGCCTCTAGGTTCAGTGCGATCACTGTTTCAGAACGGCAGCCATGCTTTGCCGGGTCCGCCTTGAAGCTTGGGCAGTTGATAATCGTGAACTCTGGGACGAATGTTTTGAGTTCTTCTGCCGCGGGACGACGCAATAGGTGACGGATAAACAGCCCGTGCCAAGTCAGTTCGGTCACAACGCGCACATCAAGACGGTGTTCTGGGTCAGCGCCGCCGAACAAATCTTGGACGTTGTAAGTGCCGCCTTTCATGTGCTCTAGCATATCATTGTAGAGCGCGTCGAATTTAGCCGGGTCCATTGGCGGGTTATTTTCCCACCAGATTTTGTCTTCGACGGATGGTGTGCGAACAACGAATTTGTCTTTTGGCGACCGGCCAGTGTGCTTGCCTGTCGTCACCAAGAAAGTGCCGCCTTTGCCGTTCACGCCTTCGCCAGCGTCGACTGCGGCCTTTTGCAATTCATCTTCAGAGCGGTTGTAGTATACATAACCCAGCCCTTTGATGCCTTGATCTTCAAGCTTCATCGATGGGTTGACCGTACCTTGGTCCATGGGTTCGCTCCTTAAATGATATGGCCGAAATGGCCAGCGATAGGGTTCATTAACATCAAGTTTTCGGGTGCGGATAGCCCGTGTTGTCACAGTTAGCGCAACCATTTCTATGTTAGCGCAACCAGTGGCAATTTATGTCCTAAGGGTTATGAAATGTTAGCGTGCAAACATGCAAAACCGCGTCAAATGCGGCCATATTGTGGCCATGTGCGAGTTTTGGATTGATTCGCCTAGCCAAAACGCTGAAAACATTTAAACCGGAACGATAGCTAGAACTGCGACCACTAGGGAAAGAGTTATATGTCGAGAATTGCATTGGTCGATGATGATCGAAATATCCTGACCTCAGTTTCAATGACGCTTGAGGCTGAAGGCTTTGAGGTCGAGACTTACAATGACGGTCAGGCTGCGCTTGAGGCGTTCAATAAACGTATGCCGGATATGGCAGTTTTGGACATTAAGATGCCGCGCATGGATGGGATGGATCTACTGCAGCGCCTTCGTCAAAAGACATCAATGCCAGTTATCTTTCTAACGTCAAAAGACGATGAAATCGATGAGGTTCTGGGCTTGCGTATGGGCGCCGACGATTATGTCAAAAAGCCTTTCTCTCAACGTTTGCTTGTCGAGCGTATCCGCGCGCTTTTGCGTCGCCAAGACGCTATTGCTGGCGAAGAGATTGAAGAGACCGAGGAAACAAAGGTCATGGTTCGCGGTGAACTGGTGATGGATCCGCTGCGCCACGCGGTGAAGTGGAAAGGGCGTGACGTGTCCTTGACTGTCACAGAGTTCCTTTTGCTTCAGGCATTGGCCCAACGGCCAGGTTTCGTCAAAAGCCGCGATCAGCTGATGGACGTGGCTTATGATGACAGTGTCTATGTAGATGACCGTACCATCGATAGCCACATCAAGCGGCTGCGTAAAAAGATGCGTAACACCGATAACGAGTTTTCAGCCATCGAAACGCTCTATGGTATCGGGTATCGCTACAACGAAGAGTAAGGCATGACTGCCGCACCCAAGATTGACGTCCGAGACTTGCAGTCCGTACGTGCGGCTGCGCGCGATCCTGATCTTGTGCTAGGCGATGATTGGGGTTTTCCTGATCCGGACGCTGAAGTCGCCGCGCCACGTCGCGGCCTTTTGGCGTTACGAAGTTCGCCGATTGCCCGCAAAATCGTGACGATCAATCTGATCGCTATGATTCTGTTGATTGCCGGTGTTCTATATATGAACCCTTCGCGTGATCACCTTGCTTATCAACGTGCGCGCGGATTGGTGAACGAAGCGCGACTTATTTCCGACGTCTTTGAAGCGCAGTTGCCGACCACTGCGCCTGTTAATTTTGTCACGGCGGATGGGATCGACCCGGCGGAAACGCTTGCAGGGCTTAACTTGCGCGGTGGGGTGGAAGTATCAGTGTTCGCTTTGGACGCGACACTGGTTGCGACGGCTAAGGGGAGTTTGAACGCATCAGAGCTTGCAGAACTAAAAACGCAAACAGGTGGTACCTTCCTAACTGACTTTCTTGGGAAAATCTGGAACGGCCTTGCTGCGATCGGTGCATATCGTGGTGATATGCTGACGCCTGAACAGCAACTGGTTGAGCTTTCAAAGGAAAACGTAAGGCAGGCGCTTTCGCGCGGGACCCATCTTGAAAGTACGACGATTGGTGGGGCGACCAACTTTATCGTTACGACTCCTATCATGCGCGATGACATCGCTGTTGGGGTGATTGCGGTTCAAACTGCGGCTGGTGAAATTGACGGTCTTGTTCAGCGTGAACGCGAGCAGGTTTTGCGGTTGTTTTTAGTTGCGATTGTGGTGAGCATCGGGCTCAGTCTTGTTCTTGCGTCGACAATAGCAAACCCACTTGCGGATCTCGCTACTGCAGCAGAGGCCAGTCATGATCGAAACGCACGTAAAATGTCACCTGGAAAGGTGCGTATCCCGGATTTGACGGCCCGCCCGGATGAAATTGGACGATTGTCGGCTGCGCTGCGTGGCATGGTTGCAGCCCTGTATGAGCGTATCGAAGGTAATGAACAGTTTGCGGCTGACGTCGCACATGAGATCAAAAATCCGCTTGCTTCGCTACGATCGGCGGTCGGTACAATGCAGTTTGCAAAGCGTGAAGATCAGCGAAACCGCCTTATGGAAATCATCGACCATGATGTGAAACGGCTTGACCGACTTGTGAGTGATATTTCAAATGCGTCGAGATTGGACAGTGAACTTGTTAAAGAAGAAGAGCAGTCTTTTGATTTGATCAAAATGATGGGCAACATTAACGATTTTTTGGGTAAGGATGCCAAGCTCAAGGGAATCGATTTTGTCGCTGATTTGCCGGAAGAGACCATTAAGGTACGCGGCTTAGAGGGTCGGTTGGCGCAAGTGTTCGTGAACTTGATTACCAACGCCATTTCATTCTGCGAAGACGGCGACGCTATTCGCGTGTGGGCGCGTAAGCGTGATAATCGGGTGCTTGTCGTGGTCGAAGATACTGGTCCGGGCATTCCTGACGGTGCATTGGCTAAGATTTTTCAGCGCTTTTATTCAGAGCGTCCAGAAGGCCAGTTTGGGAATAATTCAGGTCTTGGCCTTGCGATTTCCAAGCAGATTGTCGAAGCCCATGATGGTGTCATTTGGGCCGAAAACATTCGCCCTACCGATGCTGATCCGACCTCAGAACCGCTGGGCGCGCGTTTTGTGGTTGGACTGCCAATTTAGGCCTTTGCGATGGGTGTAACCCACTCCGTTCATGCTACATGCGTTGCATGGGATGGCGTAGCTGTGCTGATCAAGGGGCAGTCGGGTTCTGGCAAAAGCGCCTTGGGGCTTCAGCTTATGGCGCTGGGTTGCGATTTGGTGGCGGATGATCGTGTTCTACTCGCTGCGGATGACGAAGGGCTGTTTGCATCTTGTCCTGATACCATTGCCGGATTGATCGAAGCACGTGGGGTCGGCATTTTAAATGCAAGGGCCGTTTCTAGTGCCCAAGTGCAGCTCGTCGTTGATTTGAATGAAATAGAACAGAGTCGCATGCCTGAAAGACGCGTTATTGAACTGTTCGGACGTAACATCCCCTTGATTCATCGCGTGAGTGGTGATCACTTTGTACCAGCAATCCTGCAAATTCTCAAAGCAGGTTGGAGTAATCGATGACGTCGCAAGTTCCGCAATCTGTTCAGTCGCCGCCGGCTATTGTGTTGGTCACAGGTCCATCAGGAGCAGGTCGGTCCACAGCGATTAATGCACTGGAAGACCTTGGATACGAAGTTATTGATAATTTGCCGCTTTCGCTTCTTCCCCGTCTGTTAGAAGGACCGCCGATTAATCGGCCATTAGCATTGGGGTTGGATGTTCGGAATCGAGATTTCGGGACAAATGCGTTGATCGAAGCCATCGATCAGCTTGCCGCGCGGCCAGACCGCGATGCGCAGGTGCTTTATTTAGATGCTGATGAAGAAGAATTAGTGCGGCGGTATTCGGAAACGCGACGTCGTCATCCGCTTGCTCCCGCGGGAACACCATTGGCCGGGATCGCGCGCGAGCGTGAATTGTTGGGGCCAGTCCGTGCGCGCGCAGACGTGTTGATCGACACGACGGGACTATCCCCGCATGATTTACGGGCAGAGGTTGATCGGTGGTTTGCACCCGGTGACGGCCGCCCATTGGGCGTGACGATACATTCATTTTCCTACAAACGCGGTCTGCCACGTGGTATGGATATTGTCATTGATTGCAGATTTCTGCGAAATCCGCATTGGGACGAAAGTCTGCGCCAGTTGGATGGCCGTGATGCTTCTGTTGCCGATTACGTGACTGCTGATCCGCGCTATGATCCGTTTTTTGAGCGGGTGAAATCTCTGGTTGATCTGCTTTTGCCCGCGCACAAGGATGAGGGTAAGTCGCATCTGTCGATTGGCTTTGGGTGTACCGGAGGGCAACACCGTTCAGTTGCAGTCACAGAGCAACTTGCATCTGCTCTTGCGCATGATGGATGGCATGTGTCTAAACGGCATCGAGAAATGGAACGGCGCGATGCGCTGGGTAGCAAGGGACACCAGGTTTGATTGGTATTGTCATTGTGGCACATGGCGGGTTAGCGCAAGAATATCTTGCAGCAGTAGAACACGTCGTTGGTGAACAAACTGGTGTAATCAGTATTGCGATTGGGCCCGAAGACGATCGCGCCGTAAAGCAATCCGAAATTTGCGACGCTGCTGATGCTGTCGATACGGGCGACGGCGTAGTAATCGTCACCGACATGTTTGGCGGGTCGCCATCAAACCTATCCTTACGGGCCTGTAATCCTGAAAACCGGCGTATTCTTTATGGCGCGAACCTTCCTATGCTGATTAAGTTAGCGAAATCGCGTCGCCGCACGGTGCCGGATGCGGTCGAAGCTGCGATCAACGCAGCGCATAAATATATAAACAGCCACAACGGCGGATCACACGTATGACGACATGCCGACTGAAAATTGAAAATATCAAAGGCCTGCATGCGCGCGCATCAGCTAAACTTGTCGAAGTCGTCGAAGGGTTTGACGCGGAAGCTACTGTTAGCAAAGATGGTGAAAGTGCGAGCGGAGATAGCATTATGGGACTGTTGATGCTTGCTGCGTCAATTGGGACCTATATCGACGTTGAAACGCGCGGCCCGCAGGCGGATGCTTTGTCGGTTGCTATCACTGACCTGGTCGCCGACAAGTTTGGTGAAGGCAACTAGCAGTTATTTTATCCTGATAGGAACAACAACGTGACTGAAACGACCCGGAAAACGCAAACGGCTCCGGTCACTGGCCCGGAAGGGCAGCATATCTATGACCGTCGAAGCCTAACGTATTCAAACACATTCGATAGCAACTTTAGACGCAATGTTATTCGTGCAATTGAATGGATGACTGGCAAAGTTAGCGTCATCCGGATGATCCGCAAATTCGAAGGCATGGGGAAATTCGAAGGCCAAGCTTTTTGGCGTGGCACCTTGGGGGTGATGGAAATCGATTTGTTGACCCCTCAAGATCAACTGGACAAAATCCCAAAGACGGGCCCGACCGTGTTGGTTGCCAACCACCCTCATGGGATGGTCGACGGTATGATCCTTGCTGATTTGATTGGTCGTGTCCGTACTGACTATCGCATTCTAACACGATCATTTTTAACCGGTATCGATAAAGAAGCCGGTGATTTTATGATCCCTGTGCCTTTCCCTCATGAACCAGATGCGCAGAAAAAGATGGTCGAGATGCGCCGGACGGCGATGGAACATCTTAAAAATGGTGGATTGATCGCCTTATTTCCTTCGGGTGTTGTCGCATCGTCTGAAACGATGTTTGGCCCGGTGATCGAGGCGGAGTGGAACGTGTTTACGTCCAAAATGATCAGGACCTCGGGGGCGCAGGTTGTCCCATGCTTTTTCCCAGGCGCGAATTCACGTTGGTATCAGATTGCGAACCGTCTTTCAGCGACGCTTCGTCAAAGCCTGTTGCTGCATGAGATTGTGCATGCGTGTGGTAAGCCGCAAAAGCCGGTTATCGGCGAACCTTTTGACCAAGAAGACGTTAAAACCCGCTTAAAAGAGCCACGCGCGTTTATGGCGTGGCTGCGCGAACAGACCTTGGCGCTAAAGGGTTAGCGGGTCGGAACCGGTGTTTCGCCACGATAGTCGTAGAAGCCACGCTTTGTCTTACGGCCTAGCCACCCTGCTTCGACGTATTTGGTCAGTAGCGGACAGGGCCGGTATTTGGTGTCGGCCAATCCATCGTGCAACACGTTCATGATCGCCAGACACGTATCCAGACCGATGAAATCAGCCAGCTCGAGCGGGCCCATCGGATGGTTCGCACCCAATTTTAGCGAAGTATCGATAGACTTCACCGACCCGACACCTTCGTAGAGGGTATAGATCGCCTCGTTGATCATCGGCATCAGGATGCGGTTTACGATGAAGGCTGGGAAATCTTCCGCTGTAGCGGACGTTTTGCCGAGCCGCTCAACAACTTCATAGCAGGCTTTAAAGGTTTCTTCGTCAGTTGCGATCCCGCGGATCAGTTCCACCAGCTGCATGATTGGAACGGGGTTCATAAAGTGAAAACCCATGAATTTCTCAGGACGGTCGGTGCGGGATGCAAGACGCGTGATCGAAATTGAAGACGTGTTTGATGTTAGGATCGTTTCAGGTTTCAGATGCGGCTGAAGTTCGGCGAAAATTTTTGTTTTGATTTCTTCACGCTCGGTTGCGGCTTCAATGATCAAATCCATCTGACCAAGATCTGTTAGGGTTTGGGTCGTTTTGATGCGTCCCATTGCCTGTGCCTTTGTGTCGGCGGTGATGGCTTCTTTGCTGACTTGGCGTTCTAGGTTGCGGTCAATCAACGCCACAGCGGCGGTTAGCGCATCTGCGCTGATGTCCGTCATCACTACGTCGTAGCCTGCCAATGCAAACACATGCGCAATCCCATTGCCCATCTGTCCTGCGCCAACGACACCCACACGTTCAATTGCCATCTGCTCATTCCTTTACCGGTTAAACGCACCATAGGCCCGTGTGCATGGGGGCTTCAAGTCGCGCAGTTGATGAAAAGTTAAATTGAATTTTGCCATTAGGGATTTGGCAAAGGATTTCCGCGAATCTGCATTCTGGGTGAGAATTAGAATCGGTAGGAACCATGAAGCAAGAGGTGATTGAGGCCGAGGAGCTTGGCTATGCGCCATGTCGATACGGCAGTTCAAAAGTATTATTTCGCGGCCCGCGAAGGCGGCTTGATCGGCCGTATATGGCGTTTGTCGGCGGCACAGAGACTTATGGAAAATTCATTGAAAAACCGTTTCCAATGCTAGTCGAAAGGGCGATGCGGCAAACCTGTGTAAACTTTGGGTGCGTAAACGGCGGTATAGATGCGTTTGTTAACGATACGTCAGTGATGGAAATCTGCAGGGATGCAGATTTGACAGTCGTTCAGATCATGGGGGCGAATAATTTATCCAATCGTTTCTATTCGGTTCATCCGCGTCGAAATGATCGGTTCCTCAAGGCATCAACGGTGTTACAGGCGATTTACCATGATGTGGATTTTTCAGAATTCGCTTTTACACGCCATATGTTGGGTGCCCTTCACGGAAAGTCGCCAGATCGGTTCGAAACTGTTGTAAACGAACTACGAGAAGCGTGGCTTGCACGTATGAGGAATATGTTGGGTCAAATCGGGGATCGCGTGGTCTTACTTTGGTTTTCTGATGAACAGTTAGACGACCAGAACTGGACATTGCGGTCATCGCAGTTGCAGGCTGATCCGCTGTTTATAACCGCGTCTATGGTTGATGAGCTGCGTTCATTGGTGCTGGATGTCGTTGTGGCGAACCCAACACCAGCGGCGCTAGCAGCAGGGACGACAGGGATGTTCTATCCGACCTCACAGGCTGCGATGGCGACCGAGATGCTGGGTGTCCAATGCCATCAAGAGGCTAGCGCAAGGTTGATAGAAACGATCCGGGAGCAGCTTTATCATACTTCGTAATTCGGTTCTATAGCCGTTCGAGCGCGTGATACATCCGGTCAATGGCACGCCGCACCTCGGGAAGGTGTCTGTCTTCATGGTGCGTTACAATCCATTGATCATGCGCGAGCTCTGCAATGGTTTCGCCAACCCGATCTAACGTTGGTTCTGTATCGCCGATAAATGTCGGCAAAAGCGCGATTCCTTTGCCAAGCAGCGCAAGGTCGAGACTATTGCGTGGTGCGTTTACCTGATGAATGGCGTCGTTCCCAATCATACGATCAACCCACAGTGCGGAAGGGGTGTCAGCGATCACTTTGATCCATTGCTCGGGCGCTTCAGGCGTTGCGTACGGAGCAAATTCGACACGTGACATCTTGCGCCCAGCAAGATTGGGATCGGTTGGTCGGCTGTTTCTAAATCCAATGACGACCTCGCGATGTGGGATATCTAGGATGTTTTCGGCAGCGATGAACCGCAGTTTGATGTCAGCTGGTGTGCCTGTAATCTGGTCAATACGCTTTAGTAAGTGAAGCGTTGTCCACGACCCGGCTGATACCTTAACGACCGGCATGGGCTGCTTGTCGATCGGCGTAGTAGCCTGACGGATGAGAGATTCAATATCCGTCAACTTGATCAAAAGATCGCGGGCGTCCGCTGTGAGTTCATAGCCGCGATCATGTCGTACGAACAGGTCGCGACCCATTGTCCGTTCAAGCGCAAGCATCCGACGACCTAGCGTCGCGGGGCTGCTGCCTGACACTTTGGCGGCGGGTGACAGTCCACCTTCGCGCGCAACAGCGAGAAAAAGATGGAGATCACGCCAATCTATATTCTTTTCATTCATGAAATGACCAACTCAAAGCGTTTCATTTATCTGCACAGAGACAAGCGGTAATTTTTGCTTGGGTCAACTGTCGAACTTGGCCGTGAAGGAAGGAATGAACATGTTGTCCCAGTCGGGCTGCCCATTTCCGGACCAAAGGAAATCACGAAAATTACGGAAAGAGGACTTGTTCATGCATGTACATGGCGGCAGCGGCGCGCGCAGTATCTATTTGTTCACCAAGCTGATTTCATTTTGTTGGCTGTTTATCGTCCGTTCCATCACGGGACGGTAAGGTGTTAGATTAGCCGTGATATGAAAAATGAAATGAAATTTACGCTGGGCCGTCACAGTGAAATCCTGACACCGGATGTTCCTGGCATTGATGTGCTTTTCGATTGTCTACGCCGCGGTGCGACGATCAAGGCAAGCCAATCTGCTGGCGAACCGATAGCCGCTGGTGGTGTCAGGCCACAATGGTTGATGTGCGAAACGTCAGGATCAAGCGGTCAGCCAAAGGTGATCCGCCGCAAGCCGGATACATGGAACAAGAGTTTCGCAATTGCATCTGACCGATTTTCAATATCATCAGATGATACCTATGCAACTTTGGGCGCTTTGGGGCATTCGTTAACGCTTTATGCAACGGTAGAGGCATTGAGCCTAGGCGCTGATATCTGTTCGCTGACGAACCTTGGTCCACAACGTCAGGTGCGCGCAGTGCAGAGCTTTGGTGTTTCGATCCTTTATGCAACACCAACTCAACTCTCACTGCTTTTAAAAGGCGCAGCTTTGGCGCAAATTAGCGCATTACCGCACGTGCGGCATATCTTTTCGGGTGGTGGTAAGCTGAGCTCTCGGGTGAAAGACGCGTTGCACCGTTTGTTTCCCGCTGCCCACGTACATGAAATCTTTGGTGCGAGCGAAACCAGTTTCATCACTATGTCAGATGAAAATACGCCGCCGGGGTCTGTTGGGCGGCTTTATCCGGGGGTCCAACTGCGCATTGCTACCACTGATAATGCCTCAGCTGGAGAGTTGTGGGTCGCCAGCCCGTATCTGTTTGACGGGTATGAGGCCGGTGATCATCCGGATACCCAATGGGATGGCGCGTATCTGAGCATTGGCGAGATGGGCTACATGGACGGTAACGGCTACCTGTTTCTAAGCGGACGCAAAAACCGCATGGTGACGGTCGCAGATACAAATGTTTTTCCTGAAGAGGTCGAACGCTGCGTTATGCAATTGGACGCGGCGCAGCAATGTGCAGTCGTTACCGCGCCGGACAAAAAACGGGGTAATCGTTTGATTTGTTTTGTGCAATCTATTGATGAAAGCCTGACCCCGGCAGTTGTTCATAGGCACTGTCAGATGATAGTTGGGCAGCATTCGGTTCCCAAAGATATTCGGATCGTTGATAAGATCCCGATGCTTGCTGCGGGAAAGCCTGACTTACAGTTGTTGCGTGAAATAGTTGCGGCTGACGGATGACCAAGACGTATCTTATCGCTGCAAGACGAAGCCCTGTTATTCCCCGCAACGGCGCGTTGGCCCGTCTTTCGATTGAAGAAATAGCGAAGCCGGTTCTTTTACAGGTGCTTCGAGACGCCGCGATTTCACCTGCAGATGTTGGCGAGGTAATCGTGTCCAATGCGCTGGGCGCGGGCGGGAACCCAGCGCGTATCGTTGCCTTGAATGCAGGATTGCCTGATCGGGTTGCGGGGCTGTCAATTGACCGGCAATGCGCTGGCGGTCTGGATGCCCTTATCTTGGCTGATGCGATGATCCGTTCTGGCCAGCACCACATTGTGGTTGCGGGAGGCGCCGAAAGCTATTCGCGTCGGCCACTGCGGTACCAAACCTTTGCCGATGGGCGTGATCCGATTCTGTACGATCAGGCGCGGTTCACGCCATGGGCAGACCGTGATCCTGATATGGCGGTCGCTGCTGATCAGCTTGCCCGAAAGCTTGGGATCAGCAAAGCAGAGCAAGACGCATGGGCCGTCGAAAGCCACGCCAAAGCGTTGAGTGGCGCGCACCCTGAAATCGTGCCTATCGGTGAAACCATTGGCGATGCATTCACGCGAAACCTTTCTGCTCGGCTCTGTGAAAAAGCCCCGGTCGTGGCTGGCAGTATCACCGCCGCGAATATGGCAGTTGCGGCTGACGGGGCCGGGTTTGTTGTGCTCGCGTCAGAGGAATTTGTCGCCGATCATGGGATGGAGGCTGTCGAGTTCGTTGCCGGTAAAACCATAGGCGACGATCCAGAGCTACCCGGTATCGCGCCGGTCAAGGCAATTAAGGCGGTCTTGGACATGGCTAACGTGAAGGTTGGTGACCTGATCAGCGCCGAGATTATGGAGGCTTTTGCCGTTCAAGCAATGGCTTGTCAGCAGGGCGCAAACCTGCCTGTTGAAGTCGTTAATCGGTATGGCGGTGCGCTTGCTTGGGGCCACCCAATTGGGGTTTCTGGGGCGATACTTGCTGCACGTTTGTTCCACCAATTGCTGCGAACTAAGGGAATGGGCGTTGCGGCGATTGCGTCAGCTGGTGGTTTGGGATCGGCCGTTGTGTTGCGGTCGAATTAATCGTCGAACCCACGAAAGGTCGTAAACGCATCAAGCGGCAAGCGCTCTGTCCGAAATTGGTTCACCTTTGCCTCCTTGTCAGGAACACCAAGGGCGATACCGCAAACGACCATTTCATCCTGCGGCAATTCCAAGTGGTCATGCACGATGGCTCCATAGTTTGCCAATGCGCCAATACCTGACGCGCCTAGGTCTTCGTCTTCGGCGGCAAGCAGAAACGCCATGATCGCCATACCAAGATCCATAAAGCAGCCTTTGCCCATGTCCCGATTGATGGTGACGACAATGCCAACAGGGGCATCGAAAAAGCGGTAGTTTTTGGCGAATTGATCGCGTCGTCCGGTGACATCACGGCGAGCAATTCCAAGCGCTTCGTAAAGCGCAAAACCCGCTTTGCGTTGCCGATCTTTTAGTTCGGGCGGCATCACATCGGGAAAGTAAGAATATTCAAGATCGATTGGGGTGTTATCAGCGACAGCCTGACCAAGCCGCGTCTTAAGTCCGGTCAGCGCCGTACCTGTTAGCACGTGAAACTGACCGGGCTGAAGGTTTGCACCGCTTGGTGCACAGCGAGCGGCATTGCAAAGCCGCTCTACCGTGTGACGATCAACCGGGTCTTGGGTAAAGGCCCGGATAGATCGCCGTTGGCGTAGAAGATCGGTTAGATCAGACGGCATCTGCACGCGATAGAACGCTTGCTGGGCGTGCTTTAGCAAGTGCTGCGGTCAGCATGCCAGCGATACCTGCCTTCAGCAAATCGCCGGGAATAAACGCTGTGACCAGTCCAGTGGATTCAAGCAGCGTTTTGTCGAGCGCGATAGACATGCCGACGATGCCGAATGCGTACATCACGATGACGCCGCCAACGACAGAGGCGATACCAGCAACGATCACCAAAGGCGCGCCGTTCCATTTTTCAACGATAAGGCCAATGACGAATGCGGCAACAGGCCAGCCAATCAAGAACCCAGCAGACGGTGATGCAAATACGCCCAAGCCGCCACGGCCACCAGAGAGCAGCGGGACACCGATGGCAACAACCAGCAAGAATAGCAAAACGGCAAGACCGCCGCGTTTCGATCCCAAAATCGTACCGCAGAGCATGACGCCAAGGCTTTGTGCCGTGATAGGTACGCCGAACCCGAGTGTGATTGCGGGGATAATTCCAAGTGCTGCAATTAGTCCGGCAAACAGGGCGATCAGTGTTACATTCTTTTCCATTTAGATATCCTCTAGGGCGTCAAATCCACCGCGTGCGCGCAGGGCTTCTGCGACTTGGTCCGCGTCATCCAGCGCGAGTACGGTGAAAGGTAAGATGATACGCCAGCCCGAGGGCTGGCACGACCGTGCGCGCCATGATTGCGACAGCAGCGATCCTTTTTCAACAAGAACCGGGGTAAGCCGGATTACCAATGCAATTGCTAATTCGAGTATGTTTGGCCGCAGCCCGAAACGGGTTAGCGGCCGTGTAATCGTACGAACAACGTCGATCATATCTGACAACAGCGTTGTCATCGTCACCAAATTTGCCAGTGCTACTGCGGACATCATTCGCAGAATGACAGCGGCGCCCAGTGCGACTTCGCCTGTCCAGAGATGCCAGATCGCGACTACAACAATGAACGGCCACAGCAAACGCAATGCGCGGAGGCCAGCCATAAAGAACGCACGTCCCGGCAGCGCATAGAGCGTCAGGATGCCAGCGAAGATAACGGCGTGAATGGCGGCGTTCTGAACATAAAACAGCGCAACAGTCGAAACGCATAGCGCCGCCAGCTTTGCGCCAGCGGGCCAGCCGTGGGCTTTGGTTTTAATCGGAGAGGTCAGAGATATCATCGGAACCCCCCAATTCATTCATGCGCGCAACATAGGCAGGCAGCACGTCATCGGGATGCCCGGTTTGCTGAACGGCGCCCTGTTCTAGCCAAATCACATAGTCGTATTCGGTCAGGTCAGCAGGATCATGTGTGATGTGAATCAGGCTACCGCGATACTGCGAAAGATAGCGGTTGAGCTGAGCCTTTGTCGGGATATCGAGACCGGTGAACGGTTCATCAAGGATGATTGCTTTAGGGGCCATGGCCGCAACTGCCATCAAGCACACCAAGTGTTTCTGACCCTGCGATAGCGTGTTGATATATGCCTCGGCCCAATGCGCCTTACCAAAACTAGAAAGCGTTTCTTGGGTCTTGGCCGCTGCTTCTTCTTTGGGTTGGCCAATCTGGCGCAGACCGAAGCTTATTTCTTCTTCGACCGTCGGAAAGATGATCTGGTGATCGGGGTTTTGGAATAAAATCCCGATTTCGGTTAGTGCTGCTTTGCGGTTCTTGAACAGGTCTTTGCCATTGACCTTTGCGGTTCCCGAAGTCGGCGTAATCAAACCCGCAATAAGGCGCGCGAGCGTCGATTTCCCCGATCCATTTCGGCCAACAATACCAACACGGGCCGCATTCGTTTGAATGGAAACGTCAGAAAGAATGGATTTACCAGCCACGGCATAACACAGATCAGTCAGTGCGATATCGCTTCCAACTGCTGCAGTTTTTATGCCGGTATGAAGGCCGTCCATTGTCATTCCGCCCTGCGCCTCGCCCCTCTAAGAGCTGATGGCAGCGAAGGATTAAATCGCAGCCGATAAGCCTGCGGCTGGGTAGCGGAAATCGGATGGGTGATCAAGGTCAGCTCCGCTGCGACGCAGCGGCTTAGCGCATGGCACCCAAAGTCGCTGAGTTTGTAAGAAAAAAGGCCCACCTATTCAGGAGGGCCTTTCCAATTTTTTCTCGACTGATGCCTTACAGCTTTTCAGTTAGTTCTGGGACAGCTTCGAACAGGTCAGCGACCAGACCAAAGTCGGCGACTTGGAAGATTGGTGCTTCTTCGTCTTTGTTGATTGCGACGATGATCTTACTGTCTTTCATCCCGGCAAGGTGCTGGATCGCACCCGAGATGCCGACAGCAACGTAAAGATCAGGTGCTACCACCTTACCTGTTTGGCCAACTTGCCAGTCGTTCGGGGCATAGCCACTGTCGACCGCAGCACGTGATGCGCCGACAGCCGCACCCAGCTTGTCAGCTAGCTTCTCGATCAGGGCAAAGTCCTCTTCGGAACCAACACCGCGACCACCGGAGACAACAACGCCAGCAGAAGTCAGTTCAGGACGATCAGATTCGGCGACCTTGTCTTCGACCCATTCAGACATCGCAGGGTCAGCAGTGGCACCGATGGTTTCGACAGAAGCCGAACCGCCCATGCCCGCAGCGTCAAAGCCAGCGGTACGGATTGTCAGAACCTTCGTCGCGTCGCCAGATTTTACAGTCTGGATTGCGTTGCCCGCGTAGATTGGGCGCTCGAATGTGTCGGCGTCAACAACGCCGGTCACTTCGGAAATCACCATCACGTCTAGCAGTGCCGCAACGCGAGGGATGATGTTTTTCGCGTCAGTCGTACCCGGCGCAACGATGTGGCTATAGTCGCCAGCTAATGACACGATCAAAGCCGCTGTTGGCTCGGCCAAACGGTGGCTAAGCGCTGCGTCTTCGGCGCAAAGAACCTTGGCAACGCCATTGATTTTTGCAGCTTCGTCAGCAGCTGCTTTCGCCGATGCACCAGCACAAAGAACAGTCACATCACCCAATGCAGCCGCAGCAGTCACTGCTTTTGCAGTTGCATCAACGGCCAATGCGCCGTCGGTGACTTCAGCAAGTAGAAGAACAGCCATTACACAGCCCCCGCTTCTTTGAGTTTCTCGATCAGCTCATCAACAGAGCCAACGATGATCCCAGCCTGACGTGTTGCAGGCTCGGATGTGCTGACCACGGTTAGGCGTGGGGTGACATCTACGCCATAATCGGCAGGTGTCTTTTCATCCAAAGGCTTTTTCTTGGCCTTCATGATGTTCGGAAGCGACGCATAGCGTGGTTCGTTCAGGCGTAGGTCAACGCTGATGATGGTTGGCGTTTTGACTTTGATGGTCTGAAGACCGCCGTCAACTTCGCGTGTGACCACTGCGCTGTCGCCATCCAGATTAACTTCGGACGCAAAGGTGGCTTGTGACCAACCCAGCAGGGCAGACAACATCTGGCCCGTTGCGTTCATGTCGTTATCGATCGCCTGCTTACCACAGATCACCAGATCAGGATTCTCTTCCTTGACGATACCGGCAAGGATTTTCGCAACAGCCAGAGGTTCGATATCTGTGTGCACATCGTCAGCTGCGACAACCAAGATCGCGCGGTCCGCGCCCATGGCCAACGCAGTCCGCAGTGTTTCCTGCGCCTGCTTAACGCCGATGGATACCGCGACGACTTCTTCCACTTTTCCAGCTTCGCGTAGGCGAATTGCCTCTTCGACGGCAATCTCGTCGAATGGGTTCATGGACATTTTGACGTTTGCTAGATCGACACCTGTGCCGTCCGCTTTGACGCGAACCTTCACATTATAGTCGATCACGCGCTTGACGGGTACGATGACCTTCATCTGCGTTTCTCTCCCAAGAAAATTGATCTTTATCTGTCTCAAAACGTTGTTAGCCGTTCAGCGCAGGTGACAAAAGTGTAAAATCGACGCGGTAAGGGGCAGGGACGTCACGTTCTTGACGTTCACGTCAGGTTGGCCGGCGTAAAAGGAATAATCGTAGCTGAAGCTTGGTGTTAGCTGATTAGGGAATGTGAGGGGCATATCGCACGTAGGGTGGGTTTTAACCCACCACTGCTTAAAGGTTTATTGGGGGGCAATAGGTAACCCATGCTTTTGGGCCAATTCAGCAAGCACCGAATCCTCCGGGGGGATACCTTTAAACCGGTTTTTCAGGCGCTCTCTTACACGGCGCCCGTAAAAATGAATGGAAACGGTGTCGTCTTGTACGCGTTTCCACGTTTTCCAAGCCTCACGGAAATAGATGCGACGGTCTTCGAACGGCACGGGATAAAGTACATGAGGAGCCAAAGAGTATTTGAACTCATCATTTTTCTTCAAGAAATGTGATAGCGCCTTTGGTCCCCAAGCGCCCCACGGCATTTCGGATACATGCATAGGGTCGTTGTTTGCCTGCCGTTCTTCCATTTCTTTGACGTGCTTAGGCATCATCCAAGTTGGAATTGCATATTCGTCTTCGCAAAAATTAATCAAGTCATTCAGCGTCGCTGATTTTGAAGGAAGCGCCATAACGCCGTTTGCGATGATTTTGTCAGACTCACGACCAAAGAAATACCCTTCATCAGGCTCAAATGGCTTTAAGCAATACGCATCAGTGTCAGACCATATCATCCCATCATTTTGCGCCAGTAAATGATATCGGAATTTATCGGCGTAAATCGCGGGACTGCCAGTGCGACCATGCCGTGCCATTTCTTTCGGTTTGGCCAATACGTCAGTTGCAGACGTAAGTTCCACGCCATCAGGGGCGTTTTCTACTTTCCCGTATGAGAAAAGAACCACAGGATGTCCGACATGTACAAAAGAAGTTAAACAAAGCCGTTCAACGAACCCAAGCGGTGGTCCGTCCCAAAACATGCCGATCGTTGGCAAACCCATCTACTATTCCCATCGTTAAGTTAGATAAGATTTTAGACTGGCAGCGTAATCAGTGTAAACAACTATCCGTTTTGACAGGGGGCATGATAAATCGCTGCTTAACGGTTTGCGCCGGGCACCCAGAGTACGTCTTCTTTGCCGGTTGCATTGGCGATGCGGCTGGCTTGGAAAAACCAGTCGGATAGACGGTTGAGGTATTTTACTGCGACCGGATTTACGGATTCGCTGCCAGATAGTTCAACGACAAGACGCTCGGCGCGGCGCGATACTGTGCGGCAAAGGTGTAGATGCGCGGCAAGGGCCGATCCGCCGGGAAGGATGAAGCTACGCAGTGGGTCTACACGGGCGGTCATCGCGTCGATTTCGATCTCGAGCCGCTCAACCTGCGCGCCGGACATACGTAACACTGGATATTCGGCTTCGGCGTCTTTTTCCATGTCGGGGCGGCATAAGTCTGCGCCTAAATCGAATAGATCATTCTGAATCATCGCCAATTGTGCGTCGATTTCACCGGTCGCATGTAGGCGCGCCAGACCAACAGTCGCGTTTGTTTCATCGACGGTGCCATAGGAATTCACGCGTAGCGCATGTTTGGCAACGCGGTCACCATTCCCAAGCGCGGTTTCGCCCGCATCACCTGTTTTCGTATAGATCTTATTCAGAACGACCATGGATTAGCCCCCTCGGCTTCGTAGATATGCGAAGGCAATGATCAGAACGACCGCAACGAATTGCGCCCCAATCCGCCAGCGCATGATTTTATTGGCGTATTTGCGGTTAAATTCGCCGCCTTTACCGAATGTGCCTATGCCAAATAGCAAAATCGCCAATACGGCCAGCGCTGCAATCGCAACGATCCAAAAAAACGGGTCATTCGCCATGTGTCTTATCCTTCAAGAGCATTGCCAGCCATGTAGCTGGCATTTGCGGCAAAGAAACCCCTTAGCCGCGCAAAATCAATGCGTCCAACCACCGCGTTGGCAGGATACGTCGCAAAAACCCCATGAGATAGGTTGGCGTTGTGACGTAATAGCGCGGTTTTGGGCGTGCCGATGTCAGTGCGTGCAGCAGTTTTTTGGTGACGGCTGAGGCTGGTAATTCAAATTTGTCAGGTCCGCTGTCCGTATAAAGCCGTGACATGACGTCTTTGTATTCTTCTACGCGCGCAGAGTTTTCCCAGTCGATCCATTTTTCGAAATGTGGGATCGCGTTTTTGCGAATGTCTGATGTGATTGGACCCGGTTCAACAAGGATGACTTTGATAGGGGTGCCGTGCATTTCGATTCGAAGAACGTCGGTAAGACCCTCAAGCGCGAATTTTGTCGAAACATACGCCCCCCGCCATTTGAGCGGCACCAGCCC
The DNA here is from genome assembly GCF_003003285.1 of Yoonia maritima. GTDB lineage: Bacteria > Pseudomonadota > Alphaproteobacteria > Rhodobacterales > Rhodobacteraceae > Yoonia > Yoonia maritima. The sequence goes on from NZ_PVTP01000009.1 coordinate 28,580, forward strand.
AAGCACAGAAGAGCAGTTGATGATCCGCCCATGCCCTTGGGCGCGCATCACCGGAATCACGTGCCGGGTCAGTTCATGATAGCCAAAGACGTTGGTTTCAAAAATCGCGCGCAGGCCGTCGGTTGGAAGATCTTCAAGGGCTCCGGGGCAGGCGAAGGCGCCGTTATTGTACAGCGCGTCCAACGTGCCATTTGTCGCCTCAAGCACTTCGGTCAGCCCGCTGACGATGGTTTCACCGTTAGCGTAGTCGATAAGCGGGCTTTCGAAGCCTTCGCCTTTTAATCGATCGCAATCTACCTGTTGGCGGCAGCTGGCGAAGACGCGCCATCCGGCGTCCCGCAATCCATGAGCTGCATCATACCCGATTCCGGATGAACAGCCTGTGATAAGAATGGTTTTTTGTGTCATGCGGCATGTGTGCCGTGTTCAATGCGATGTGGCAAGCGAAGGGTTAGTCACTGATCAGCCACGACGCGATCCAGCCAATTTCGTTACTTTCGAGTAAGCGCACCTTGGCCCAGTCGCCGCGCATTTCAAGCAGTTCCGTTTCGGTTCCATGGGGAACAGTGTCCATGACGGCAAAGCCGGTGCCGGTGCCGGCGCCATCGCGGATGTTCACCCAATCGCCTGTGACGACGCGCAGGTCTTGGCGTGGCTTTTGAGGTTGCTGGCCTGTCGTATCGCCAGTGGAAAGCGAAGCCTGAACGAGCATCGGAGATGATGGCGCAGCTTGTGCTGTCACGACAGGTTTAGCGGCTTCGATGATAGGGTCGTGAAACGGCACGTAGTCATATGTGTTCACAGGAAAGTTCGCGGCAAGCTGTTGGTAGGAAGGGTCGGATTGTGTGTTTGTCGCTATATTTCCGGTTGCATCGCAACTGCGGCAGCCGGGCTCAAAATCGAACCCGCCCGACAATTCAAAAAACGCCCAAGCGAACAGTAAACTTGTTGAAATCATAAACTTGTACATCTGCGGTTCTTCCATTGCTTTGTTGGTAAAAGAACCACAAAGCGGCGGGAAGGTTCCCAGATTGGTCTACGTGTTCGTCGTTAGGGCGCTGATTACTCAGTCAAAAGCCAAGAGGCCATCCAGCCCGTTTCACCGGTACTGATTAGGTGAACTTGTGCCCAGTCACCGTCCACTGTGATGACTTCGGCTTCGTCACCGCGGTTCGCTTTGCCAACTACGCCATGCTGGGTTCCGGCACCTTGGCGTACATTAACGCGGTCGCCGGTCACACGACGAATATCGCGCACCAAAGTGGCATCGGTCATTGTCGTTGGTTCATTGTACGAAGCCAAAAGGATGTTTTGAACCTGTTCATTGCGGCTGATGATCGGCTCATGAAACGGGACGTATGACGCGTCGGTCAGTGGTTGTTCGACGATCACTGCTTTTTCGAGAGCGACAGTCGTCACAACCGGCATCTGAGCCTTTTCGATCAGGGTCTCGGATTTTTGCGCAACTGGTTCTGGTCGGTCAGTCCCCGGGGTGAAGGACTTTCCGCCGGACATTTCAAACATAGCCCAAAAAAGAATCAGGCTGGTCACTACTAACAACTTGGTCACTGGTACATCCCCCCCCAAAGGGTTACTACGAATCGTAAAAACTGGTGTGCCCCTAGATGCGCAGAGATCACGTTACCAAAAACGGGGAATTTTCTCTGCTTTACGCCAGATTTTCCGCCCGCTAAACAAATTGTCATGAATGATAAGAGCAGTGAGCCCGCAATGGGGCCAATCGATACGACTGAAACGCTTCGCAAGGCTATTGGTGATCGCTACCTGACCTATGCGCTGTCAACGATCATGCACCGTGCCTTGCCGGACGCGCGTGACGGGCTAAAGCCTGTTCACCGCCGCATCCTATATGCAATGAGCCGACTGCGCTTGTCGCCGACGGGTGGTTTCCTGAAGTCAGCTAAAATTAGCGGTGACACCATGGGTGATTTCCACCCGCATGGTGATATGGCCATCTATGACGCGATGGCCCGCCTCGCACAGGATTTCAACGTGCGTTATCCGCTTGTCGACGGGCAGGGTAACTTTGGTAACATCGACGGCGATAACCCCGCTGCGTCGCGTTACACAGAGGCCCGGATGACCGCCGCCGCAGAAGCGTTGCTGGAAGGTCTATCCGAAGATTCCGTTGATTTTCGTGACAACTATGATGGCCGTCTGACGGAACCTTCGGTTCTGCCTGCCACCTTCCCGAACCTGTTGGCTAACGGCTCAAGCGGGATCGCCGTGGGTATGGCGACGAACATTCCGCCGCATAACCTGCACGAATTGATCGACGCATGTTTGCATCTGATCAAAACGCCTGATGCTCGTGACGATACGCTGTTGAACTATATTCCCGGTCCAGATTTCCCGACCGGCGGTGTGATTGTTGAGCCGCCTGAAAATATCGCGAACGCCTATCGTACGGGGCGCGGCGCGTTCCGTTTGCGCGCAAAGTGGGAGGTCGAAGACCTTGGCCGTGGCACATGGCAGGTCGTCGTTTCTGAAATTCCGTATCAGGTTCAAAAGTCGAAGCTGATCGAAAAGCTGGCCGAAGTTATCCAGCTGAAGAAAGTACCATTGCTGGCCGATGTCCGCGACGAATCTGCTGACGACATCCGTATTGTACTAGAGCCACGCGCAAAAACCGTCGATCCAGAAGTCATGATGGGCATGTTGTTCCGCAATTCTGATCTGGAAACGCGGTTTAGCCTGAACATGAACGTGCTAATCGACGGTGTGACCCCAAAGGTGTGTTCGCTCAAGGAAGTGCTGCGCGCGTTCTTGGATCACCGCCGCGAAGTTTTGGTGCGCCGCAGCAAGTATCGTCTAGAAAAGATTGATCACCGGCTTGAGGTCTTGGAAGGCTTTATCATCGCCTTCCTGCATTTGGATCGCGTGATTGATATCATCCGCTATGACGACGACCCGAAAAAGGCGTTGATGGTCGAAGACTGGGCCAAGGAACATGTCCGTGCCACATCCGAGGCTGATTACCGGTCACCCGTCGGGGACGATCCAGAAATCGCACTGACAGAGACCCAGGCCGAAGCGATTCTTAACATGCGTCTGCGCAGCTTGCGCCGGCTTGAAGAAATGGAACTGATCGCTGAACGTGATGCGCTGCGTGCAGAACGTGCTGGTATCGAAGATCTGCTGGCAAGCGATGACCTGCAATGGTCCAAGATTGCCGATCAGCTGCGCGAAACCCGCAAAGTATTCGGTCGCGATAGTCTGGGTGGTGCGCGTCGTACGCAGTTCGCGGAAGCTGCCGAAGTGGTCGAAGTCCCGCTTGAGGCGATGATCGAAAAAGAACCGATTACCGTTGTTTGCTCAAAGATGGGTTGGATTCGTGCCATGACAGGGCACATCGACCTGACCCGTGAGCTAAAGTTCAAAGACGGTGACGGGCCGCGCTTTATTTTCCATGCCGAAACAACTGATCGCTTATTGGTGTTCGGAGCCAATGGCCGATTCTATACCGTATCTGCCGCCAACCTACCGGGTGGGCGTGGAATGGGCGAACCGCTACGCCTGATGATTGATCTGCCCAATGAGGCCGAAATCATTGACATCCTGATCCACAAACCCGGTGCCAAGCTGTTGCTTGCCTCGGCCGAGGGGAATGGTTTCGTCGTGCCAGAGGGTGATGTCGTTGCGCAAACTCGGACTGGGAAACAGGTGCTGAACGTCGCAAGCGGCGTTGCGCGTGTTTGTAAGCGCGTCGATGGCGATTCTGTTGCTGTCGTCGGCGAGAACCGCAAGGTACTGGTGTTCCCGCTGGATGAGCTACCTGAAATGGGTCGTGGCAAAGGCGTCCGTTTACAAAAGTACAAAGACGGCGGCATGTCTGACGCGACCACGTTCACTCGCGCCGAAGGGCTTAGCTGGCTTGACCCGGCTGGTCGCACACGCACGGAAACGGAACTTGACGAATGGACAGGCAAGCGTGCGAGCGCTGGGCGGATGGCGCCACGTGGTTTCCCGCGGGACAATAAGTTCAACTAATTGCCGCCGCCCGTTGCAGGGCGGCGCAAACTGTCACGAAACTGCAAAATTTCGCGCCTAGCGTCCCGCCGGTACACGCCAGCAAGGAGCAAGCGCAATGAATTCGAACGATACTTATGATCTGTCCTGGGATGAATGGGACGAACTGCAGCGCCCGGCTGCTGAAACCACTGATTTTGACGGTGTTGTCGATGCCGCTTTGTCGCGTCGCGGGTTCCTGACTGGCGTAGTTGCTTATGGCTCTGGCGCGGCTGTGATGGGTGCTGGTTTGTTGTCTGGCACATCTGCACAGGCACAAACTGCAAGCCGTTTTGCGTTCTCGCCGATCGCGGCCCAGACTGATTTCACCGTCCACGTCCCTGATGGCTACAATTGGCAGCCACTTGCGAAATGGGGCGAGCCGCTGTTTTCAGATGCCGAACCGCTAAGCCAAGAAACCGGCGTTTCGGTCGGTAGCTCTGATCGTGTGTTTGGTGAAAACACTGATGGGATGGAGGCATTCGTAGTCGATGGCCGACAGGTCATCGCGGTGAACCACGAATACGTAAACACCAAAGCCAACCTTCCGCATACTGGCGGCGAGGTACAAAGCGCAGATGATGTGCTGACACTGCAAAACATGCAGGGTGTGACGGTAATGGAAATCGCCGAAAGCGCTGATGGTTGGGCGATTGTCAAAGATAGCGACCTGAACCGCCGTATTACACAAAACACGCCAATGACAGTTGCTGGCCCAGCTGCGGGTCACCCGCTGTTGCAGACCGAAGCTGACCCTGCAGGCGCAACCGTGCTAGGTACCATGAACAACTGTGGTGCAGGTAAAACGCCTTGGGGCACTTACCTGACATGCGAAGAAAACTTTAACGGTTACTTCGGTTCGACTGACCCAGAATTCACCGCGCCTGACGATTACGCGCGCTATGGCATCGGCATGGAAGGCCGCTATGCCTACGAAAAGTTTGATGCGCGTTTCGACACGTCGAAGAACCCGAACGAGCCGCATCGTTTTGGTTACATCGTTGAAATTGATCCGGCAGATCCATCATCGACGCCAATCAAACACACAGCGCTGGGCCGGTTTAAGCACGAAAACGCAGCGGCTGTTCTGGCACCTGATGGTCGTGTCGTTGTCTATCTGGGCGACGATGAGCGCGGTGAGTTCTTGTATAAATTTGTCTCGGCTAACGCTTACACACCGGGCGGGCCGACATCTGCACTGCTTGATGAAGGTCAGCTTTATGCGGCGAAGTTCAGCACGGACCTGACAGGCGAATGGGTTGCGTTGACTCCTGAAGCCACGGGAATGGATGAAGCTGAAATCGCGATCTTTACGCGGCAGGCTGCATCTAAAGTCGGGGCAACCACGATGGATCGCCCCGAATGGGTGGCAGTGAACCCTGTCGCGGTCGAGGCCTATTGCGCCCTGACCAACAACAAGAATCGCGGTGTAAAACCAAACGCGGGCGGCGATGATACGGCGGCCAACGGTCCAAACCCACGAGATGAAAACAACTACGGTCAAATCGTGCGTTGGTACCCAAGCAACGACGATCACGCGGCTGACACCTTTGCATGGGACCTATACGTGATGGCAGGGAACCCCACCGTGCACGAAGGTGCCTATGGCGGTTCGGCCAACGTGAACGAAGGCAACCTGTTCAACTCGCCCGACGGGATGCAGTTTGATAGCACAGGCATGCTGTGGATTCAGACCGACGGTGATGACGATAACGAAGGTGACTTTGCTGGGATGGGCAACAACCAAATGTTGGCAGGTGATCCCGCTACCGGCCAGATCGAGCGCTTCCTGACAGGTCCTAACGGTTCCGAGGTAACAGGCCTGACGTGGTCTGCTGATAAGCGCACGATGTTTGTTGGCATCCAGCACCCGGCCGCACCTTTCCCTGACGGAGAAGGCATGCTGCCGCGTTCGTCTATCATCGCGGTCAAGCGTGATGATAACGAACGGGTTGGCTAAAAAATTAAAGATGGGGCGGTATTTGCCCCATCTTTTCTGATGTTGATCAAGCCGGATCTAAGACGGGATGTACATATTCCAGCGACGTTCTTTGTGCACAAGCACATCGGGGAAACGCTTCGCCCCCTTTGGCTGATGAACGAAGTAGATCATTCCTCTTGTTTTATGTCGTATTTCCCTTGATTTCTGCGCCGTTTCCCAATACATCGCCCGCGATGTTGGACCGGGCCGATGTGGCCCCTCAAAATTAAGGGCCCGCTAAATGGCTAAGGAAAAGTTTGAACGTACAAAACCGCACGTTAACATTGGTACAATTGGCCACGTTGACCACGGTAAGACGACCCTGACTGCGGCGATCACAAAGTATTTTGGTGATTTCCAAGACTACGACCAGATTGACGGCGCGCCCGAAGAAAAAGCCCGTGGTATCACGATCTCTACTGCGCACGTTGAGTATGAGACTGAAACACGTCACTACGCACACGTTGACTGCCCCGGCCACGCCGACTACGTCAAGAACATGATCACTGGTGCGGCGCAAATGGACGGCGCGATCTTGGTTGTGAACGCGGCTGACGGCCCCATGCCACAAACACGTGAGCACATCCTGTTGGGTCGCCAAGTTGGCATCCCGTACATGGTTGTTTACATGAACAAAGTTGACCAAGTAGACGACGAAGAGCTGCTTGAGCTGGTTGAAATGGAAATCCGTGAACTGCTGTCCTCTTACGAGTACCCAGGCGACGACATTCCAGTGATCCCAGGCTCAGCTTTGGCTGCGATGGAAGAGCGTGACGAAGAAATCGGCGCGAACTCAATCAAAGCGCTGATGGCTGCTGTTGACGATTACATCCCAACACCTGCACGTGCGGTTGACATGCCGTTCTTGCTGCCGGTTGAGGACGTGTTCTCGATCTCTGGTCGTGGTACAGTTGTGACTGGCCGTGTTGAGCGTGGCGTTGTGAACGTTGGTGACGAACTGTCTATCGTTGGTATCCGTGAAACACAAAAAACCACCTGTACTGGTGTTGAAATGTTCCGCAAGCTGCTTGATCGCGGTGAAGCAGGCGACAACGTTGGTGTTCTTCTGCGCGGTATCGACCGTGAAGCAGTTGAGCGTGGTCAGGTTCTGTGTAAGCCAGGTTCAGTGAACCCACACACAAAGTTCGAAGCAGAAGCCTATATTCTGACCAAAGAAGAAGGCGGTCGTCACACACCATTCTTCGCGAACTACCGTCCACAGTTCTACTTCCGTACAACTGACGTGACAGGCACTGTTGTTCTTCCTGAGGGCACAGAAATGGTCATGCCAGGCGACAACCTGAAGTTCAATGTTGAGCTGATCGCACCAATCGCGATGGAAGACGGCCTACGCTTTGCGATCCGCGAAGGCGGCCGCACAGTCGGCGCCGGCGTCGTTTCTAAAATCGTAGAATAATTCCGGAGCGGCTTGCGGCCTAGGGCCGCAAACGCACCGCGTGGGTGACAGGTGAATGCGAAGCAATCACCGAGAACCCACTCAGGAGTTACTCAATACACAAAGGCCGCTTCGAAAGAAGCGGCCTTTTGCGTTCCGAGGTTCTTGCGTAAGGTGGATTTAGGTTTCGATAGGATACGTCATTACCATGCCGCTTTTCACATCCCCGACAGACAATATCCCGCGCTGCGGGTGGTGCGCTGCCACCGAAGACTACATCGCCTATCATGACAATGAATGGGGTTATCCCGTTGGGGACGATATTCGTTTGTTCGAAAAGATATGCCTCGAAAGCTTTCAATCGGGGCTGAGCTGGCGCACGATTTTAGCTAAGCGCGAGAGTTTTCGTGCGGCCTTTGCAGGTTTCGATTTTCGGAAGGTCGCAAAGTTCGACGACACAGATGTTGAACGACTGCTGAACGATACAGGGATCGTGCGCCATCGTGGCAAGATCACGGCTGTCATCAATAACGCGCAACGTTGTTGTGAGCTGGTCGATGCTGAGGGATCGCTTGCGGCCTTCGTCTGGAGCTTTGAACCGCAAGACGAAGGCATTGAACCACAAAGCCGTTCGACTTCGCCAGCCTCGATCGCTTTGTCCAAAGAGCTAAAGAAACGCGGCTGGAAGTTTGTTGGGCCCACCACGGCCTTTGCGTTCATGCAAGCGATGGGGTTGATCAATGATCACGCGGAGGAGTGTGCGTCGCGCGTTGTGGCGACCCAAGCGCGGGCAGCGTTTACGCCACCCGCAATTCAGACTTAGCTTAAACAGCTAGTGGTGCGCCTTGGCGTTCCCATCCGAATTTCTGCATTTGTTCGTCGACGGGTGTTTGTGCGACGTGGTTGACATAGTTCGACATCGTTTTTTGCGCTAGCCCAAGGATCACGTCCAGCACGGCGCGATGCCCGTATCCAGCGGCGAAAAATTCTTGAACTTCAGCTTCGGATATGTTGCCACGTCCGCGCAGCATGCGCAGGGTGAAAATACGTAGCGCCTCGAGCTTCTCTGATTGCAGTGGTGTTTCATTGCGAAGTGCGTTTGATAGCGCATCGTCGACCTTCATCATCTTTGCGATGCCTGTGTGCGCAGGAACGCAGTAATGGCATTCGTTTTCAACGTTAATTGTTTGCCAGACGACGGTCATTTCGTCTGCGTCAAATGCTGTTTGTGTGAATAGGTGATGTAGCACTTGATAGCCTTCGAGCATTTGTGGGCTTTCGGCCATAACTTTGTGCAGCCCGGGTAGGCGGCCAAATGCTTTTTGCGATTTTTCAAGCAGAGGTTTTGATGCTTTGGGTGCGTTGTCTAGGTCGTGGGACGGGAAATCAGTCATTATTTTCGCTTTCTGTTGTCGATTCTTGATTACTGATCTTTTTTGAGTGATCATTCAAGTATAGAGGTGAGTGATCACTCAAATATGAGATTCGCTATGGCCCGTGCTGCACTTTATGATCGTGATGACCTCATCAAGCGTGCTAAGTCTGTGTTTTGGAAGCGCGGTTGGGCTGGTACGTCTCTGAAGGATCTTGAAGCTGCGCTGGATACGCGACCGGGCAGCTTTTATGCCGCGTTTGGATCAAAAGAAGCCCTGTATAAACTGACCCTAAGCCAGTACGCCCAAGAAGGTATGGACAACATAAATGCGCTTTGCGCGGCGCAAGGGGGGTTGGCCGCATTGCAAACATATCCGCGCATATTAGTTGAAGACCCGGCGATGGCCGGGCACGCTTGTATGCTGGCAAAAACGTTTCTTGAGCTAAAGGGGCAAGATCATCCGCTGGCGGAAGTCGCCAATGATCTGCTGTTTCAGATGGAGCAAAAATTCGCGGCGTTGTTTGTGGCGGCACAAGCAGCCGGTGACATTGCGCCACACCGTGACCCCAAAGCGCTGGCGCGTCGCTATCAGTCTGATCTCCTGGGGCTGCGGGTGCTTGCAGCGCGTGCGCCCGATCAGGCGAAGGCGATCGCGCGCGACATGGCGGATGAACTGGGTGGCCTAAGCGCCTAAGCGTAACAGCGCGTCAGCGCGCGCAGTTGTGTCTTGCATGAATTGGTGCATTTCAATTCGTAAGGCCTCGATTTGTTCGGGCTCCATCTTGCGTTGCACATCACCGTTGAAGCGACGAAATACATAAGCGCCCTGCCCATAGGGGTGCGGTACAAGCATCTTGTCCCACGAAGCAAGCCGACGCCCTTTGCTAACGGAAAAGGCATAACAAAACACAGGCATACCCGTGGTCCTAGCCCAATCAAGGGGCGCATCTTTGACTTCTAGCGCGGGGCCAAGTGGTCCGTCGCCAGTCATGCCTATGCTGACGCCTTCTTTCACACGTTTTAGAACTTCGCGTGACGCCGACCGATTCGATTTTTTGCGTGACATCTGCATCGGGCGCAGTCCAACGCGACGCTGAAGCGCACCGGATACGCGTCCAACAGGTGAACTATCGTGCAAGCTGGATAATGGGCCGTCTGTGACGGGCCAGTGCAAAGCGCCCATCACCGATCGGCTGTGCCACATGACAAGAAGAACAGGGCCGTCTTGCAATGCTACGTGTAACTCGTCCAATCCTTCAGTTTTCCAATGGATTCGTCGATTGCATAGACTGAGATACCCACCGATTAACCCGGCGATCCGTGCAGCGAGCCACTCTGATTTTTCAATACGACGGCGAAGTGACACGAAGGCGAGGCCTTTCTTAGGGAAATCTTTGCGTTGTTTTCACATTTTTGCCTATGAAGGCAAGTCTAGTGCGGGTTGCCTCTTGATCCGGTTAGATTTTCAGACTAGTTCGGCAACTGGTCTTAGGGGTATAGCTCAGTTGGTAGAGCGACGGTCTCCAAAACCGTAGGTCTGGAGTTCGAGTCTCCATGCCCCTGCCAGACCAGATCGTTGCCGCTAAGCCGGGGGATCAAATCCAACACATGCCACAAGATGACTTTTCGATTGCGTTCCACATAGGGGCGCACAAGACCGCTACGTCGCATTTGCAGCGGTCGTTGTTGATGGCATCCGATGATTTGATCAACGCGGGTGTTCGCTATTATGGCCCAGAACATTTTCGACTGCCAGGGCGTAAGATTTCGGCACTTTTTGGAATGCGTTCGCGTGCCGGTGGTGGGCGTAGTAAGCGGTCGCCACAGGACCAGCTTGGGTTGATGCGCAAAGGTGCCAGTCGGCTTGTGTTCAGTGAAGAGAATTTCATCGGCACGTTAGCCCATCCACAGCGTAGCGATATCGAATTTGGTTACCCGCGCGCTGACATGAAGATTGCGCAGTTGTCACAAGCGCTTGGGCGTCCGCTCGACCTTTTTTTAAGTCTGCGTAAGCCGACGGCGCTGATTAACTCTGTTTATTCGCAATTATTGCGGGGTAACAAGGTTATGCCCTTTGCTGAATATAAGGCGATGGTCCCGATGGCGCGTGGTGATTGGGCGGACTTGGTTGCGCGTTTGCGTGCGACATCTGGTGTCGGTCAGCTGGTCGTCTGGGCCTACGAAGACTACAATGACGTGTTCGAAGATATTTGCGTTGCGATGGTCGGGCAGAAGGTTTCTCCGATTGAGCGCAATGTTAATCCGCGATTGTCAGCACAAGCCGTTGCGCAAACGCTGGCCCGCTATGACGCGGGTGAGCGCGGAGATATTGCAAAGGACGCCGGCAACGCGTTTCCAGTTGAGCAAGGATACGATAGGTTTGACGGCTTCTCCGAAAGCGAGCACGACTTTACCGATATGACATACCGCGCCCAGATTGCAGCGATTGCCGACATGGCCGGTGTAACGCTTCTTAAGCCACGCGGTGATTGATCTGCCTGCGGGCTTGAAATCATGGTGCGAACGCCGTATGTCGCGGGGTGTTTCCACAAAGGACGATATGTCATGGCCATCGCCAATCCTGTCAAGTTTTTCCAAGAGGTCCGTGCTGAGGTCTCTAAGGTCGTATGGCCGACACGCCGCGAAGTCGTTTTGACCACGATCATGGTGTTCATCCTCGCATCTATCGCCGCGATCTTTTTCTCGCTTGTGGATATGGCGATTCGGGCTGGTTTGACTGGTGTGCTGAATTACTTTGGTGGCTAACATCGTGTGGAAATTGCCGTTCACCCCTTGAAAACATTGGGTGTCGGCGGTAATAGCCACAAACTCCTGAAATTGGCGTGCGGCGAATCGAGCTTCACGCCGCTTTTATTTTCAGGACTAGCAGCCGCGCTGCTGGGTTTAATTTGAACATGCGGCCCGTTGTGGTCGGCGACGACAAGGTGCTTTGACACATGGCGAAACGTTGGTACTCCGTAAGCGTTCTCTCGAACTTCGAGAAGAAAATCGCAGAAGCGATCCGCACAAAGGCGGAAGAGCAGGGCCTAGCTGAGCAAATCGGCGAAGTTCTTGTGCCGACTGAAGAAGTCATCGAAATTCGCCGCAATAAAAAAGTCACGACCGAGCGCCGCTTTATGCCCGGTTACGTGCTTGTTCACATGGAAATGTCGGACGAAGGTTATCACCTGATCAACTCTATTAACCGCGTCACAGGTTTCTTGGGTCCGCAAGGCCGCCCAATGCCAATGCGTGATGCCGAAGTGCAGGCTATCCTTGGTCGCGTACAAGAAGGCGAAGATGCGCCACGTACGCTGATCCACTTCGACATCGGAGAAAAAGTCAAAGTCAACGAAGGTCCGTTCGAAGACTTCGACGGTATGGTTGAGGAAGTTGACGACGAGAACCAGCGCCTGAAAGTGACTGTTTCGATCTTTGGTCGGGCCACGCCGGTTGAATTGGAATTCACGCAGGTTACTAAACAGTAATCCGTGTGTTCAGACGTGGGAGAGCATCGCTCGAACCACGGCAAAACCGCCCCTTCGGGGGCATTGTAGGGTGGATTTCAATCCACCGCTGAAAAAGGAGAGGCCCCATGGCCAAGAAAATCGTTGGACAGCTGAAACTGCAGGTTCCTGCAGGCGCAGCCAACCCATCCCCGCCCGTAGGCCCAGCACTGGGTCAGCGCGGCATCAACATCATGGAATTCTGTAAAGCGTTTAACGCAAAAACAGCTGACATGGAAAACGGTGCACCTTGCCCAACCGTAATCACATATTACGCGGACAAGTCGTTCACGATGGAAATCAAGACGCCACCTGCGTCTTACTACATCAAAAAAGCTGCAAAGCTGAAATCTGGTTCAAACACACCGGGTAAAGCAGTTGCTGGTTCGATCACTGCTAAGCAGGTTCGTGAAATCGCAGAAGCTAAAATGAAGGACCTCAACGCGACGTCCATCGAAGGCGCAATGCAGATCATCATGGGCTCTGCCCGCTCTATGGGTGTGGAGGTCAAGTAATGGCAAAATTCGGTAAGCGCACAACCGCAGCTCGCGCTGCGTTCGAAGGCAAACACAACGTATCAGTAACTGATGCCGTTGCTCTGATCAAAGACAACGCAAAAGCGAAATTCGACGAAACAATCGAAATCGCAATGCAGCTGGGTGTTGACCCACGTCACGCTGACCAAATGGTTCGCGGCACAGTAAGCCTGCCAAACGGCACAGGCAAAACTGTTCGTGTTGCTGTTTTCGCGCGTGGCGAAAAAGCTGACGAAGCAAAAGCAGCTGGTGCAGACATCGTTGGTGCAGAAGACCTGATGGAAACTGTTCAAGGCGGCAAGATCGACTTTGATCGTTGCATTGCGACACCTGACATGATGGGTGTTGTCGGTCGTCTGGGTAAAGTTCTTGGCCCACGCAACCTGATGCCAAACCCACGCGTTGGTACTGTGACTATGGACGTTAAAGCGGCTGTCGAAGCTGCTAAAGGCGGTGAAGTGCAGTTCAAAGCTGAAAAGGCTGGTGTTGTACACGCAGGTATCGGCAAGGCTTCTTTCTCGGCTAAGCAGCTGGAAGAAAACATGCTGGCATTTGTTGAAGCGGTAAGTAAAGCCCGCCCAACAGGTGCAAAAGGCACATACATGAAAAAGATCGCTGTCAGCTCTACAATGGGCCCAGGCGTATCCGTTGACGTAGCTTCGGCGACTGGCAACGAATAATTTTAGCATCTTTTTGATGCATTGCGGCGGGTCCAGTTGGGCCCGCCGTTTTCGTTTTGTGATTGCAATTGTTAAAAAGTGGTATCTGGGGTTGGCAAATGCTCGCTCACGCAGTACCTAACAAACCTGGCCCGAGAGATTGATTCGTTCGGGCCTTTATTCGTCCGAGACGGTGGGTTGGCATTTATGTCGCTAATTCCTGCCTGAGGCGGGATAGACCAGATTTTTGAGGCTCTCCTCGGCAATTTGGACGCCCCGTTTACATGGACTGTAGACTGTTGGGCGGCTTGCCGCGTGACAAAATTAGAGCCGGTGCTGGGCCTAACCCAGTGCCAAACTTGGAGTGAAACTGTGGATAGAGCACAAAAAGAACAGCTGGTCGACGATCTCGGCCAGATCTTTGAAAGCTCTGGCGTCGTAGTGGTTGCCCACTACGAAGGCATGACAGTTGCTGAAATGCAGGACCTGCGCGCGCAAATGCGTGATGCGGGTGGTTCTGTACGCGTTGCCAAGAACAAGCTCGCCAAAATCGCTCTTGAGGGCAAGCCATGCGAAAGCATCGCTGAGTACCTCTCGGGTATGACTGTAATCGCCTATTCCGAAGACCCTGTCGCAGCTGCGAAGGTCGTGGATAAGTACGCCAAAGGTAACGACAAGCTCGTTGTCTTGGGTGGTGCAATGGGTGACACAGCTCTTGATCCTGCTGGTGTTAAAGCCGTTGCCGGTATGCCATCGCGCGAGGAGCTTATTGCTTCTATCGTCGGTTGCATCGGTGCACCTGCTTCCAACATTGCTGGGGCCATTGGCGCGCCTGCTTCGAACATCGCAAGCATTCTTTCGACTATCGAAGAGAAAGCTGCATAAAGCATCTGAATTGACTTGGGGCTCTGCCCTGACGTTGGAACACACTTAAAACGAACGGAAAGCATAAAATGGCTGATCTGAAAAAACTAGCTGAAGAGATTGTTGGTCTTACCCTTCTCGAAGCACAAGAACTGAAAACCATCCTCAAAGACGAGTATGGCATCGAGCCCGCAGCTGGCGGCGCAGTAATGATGGCTGCAGGCGGCGACGCTGGTGGCGAAGCTGCTGCTGAGAAAACTGAATTCGACGTCGTTCTGAAGAACGCTGGCGCATCCAAAATCAACGTGATCAAAGAAGTTCGCGGCATCACAGGTCTTGGCCTGAAAGAAGCGAAAGATCTGGTTGAAGCTGGCGGCAAGATCAAAGAAGGCGCTGCGAAAGCAGAAGCTGAAGAGATCAAAGCTAAGCTGGAAGCAGTCGGCGCAGAAGTCGAACTGGCCTAAGCTAGTATCAGGCGAAGTTTTCTTCGTCATGAAAATAAGGCTGGGCGCGCAGAAATGTGCGTCCAGCCGAACCTGTCTTAGAGGTCGGTCAAATGCTGACCGACCCCTTGGGTAGGTTTGAGATGTCGGGAGGGTGCCGGTGGGACGGCAGCCACGAATAGACATCAAACCCCCGGTCAAATGGGTGGTGCGTCGCGGCCCGGGCGATGTGTCATTCGAGAGACAAACAAAAGGTGACACCGCATATGGCTTCCTCCTTCCTTGGTCAGAAACGCCTGCGTAAGTACTACGGCAAAATCCGTGAAGTACTCGAAATGCCGAACCTCATTGAGGTTCAGAAATCTTCTTATGATCTGTTCCTGCGCTCTGGCGACAGTGACACACCGCTTGACGGCGAAGGCATCAAAGGTGTCTTCCAGTCGGTGTTCCCGATCAAAGATTTCAATGAAACAGCTTTGCTTGAGTTCGTAAAATACGAGCTTGAAAAGCCAAAATATGACGTCGAAGAGTGCATGCAGCGCGACATGACGTACAGCGCGCCTCTTAAGGTCACGCTGCGTTTGATCGTGTTTGATGTGGACGAAGATACAGGCAACAAGTCTGTTAAAGACATCAAAGAACAAGACGTGTTCATGGGCGATATGCCTTTGATGACGCCGAACGGCACATTTGTCGTGAACGGCACAGAGCGCGTTATCGTATCTCAGATGCACCGTTCACCTGGCGTGTTCTTCGATCACGACAAAGGTAAAACACACTCGTCCGGTAAACTTCTGTTTGCTTGCCGCATCATCCCATACCGCGGTAGCTGGCTGGACTTTGAATTCGATGCGAAAGACCTTGTATTCTGCCGTATCGACCGTCGTCGTAAACTGCCTGTCACAACCCTGCTTTATGCGCTGGGTCTAGACCAAGAAGGCATCATGAATGCCTACTACGACACTGTTGAATATCACCTCGATGTTAAAGCGCGTGCTTGGCAGACAAAGTTCTTCCCAGAGCGTGTCCGTGGCACACGTCCTGCGTATGATCTGGTTGATGCGAAGACTGGTGAAGTCATCGCAAAGGCAGGCGAAAAAGTTACACCTCGTTCCGTCAAGAAACTGATCGACGAAGGTTCTGTGACTGATTTGCTAGTTCCATACGAGCAAATCATCGGCAAATTTGTGTCGACTGACATCATCAACGAAGAAACTGGCGCGATTTATGTCGAAGCTGGTGATGAGCTGACTGTTGAAGTGGACAAAGCTGGCGATGTGATCGGTGGTACACTGAAAGATCTGGTTGATGCGGGCATCACCACGATCCCAGTCTTGGACATCGATAACGTCAACGTTGGCGCATACATGCGTAACACGATGGCAGCTGATAAGAACATGAACCGTGAAACGGCTCTCATGGATATCTACCGCGTGATGCGACCAGGCGAGCCACCTACCGTAGATTCTGCATCAGCACTGTTCGACACGCTGTTCTTCGATAGTGAGCGTTACGATCTGTCTGCTGTCGGTCGTGTTAAGATGAACATGCGTCTTGACCTAGATGCCGAAGACTCCATGCGCACATTGCGCAAGGAAGACATTGTATCCTGCATCAAAGCGCTGGTTGAGCTGCGCGACGGTAAAGGCGATATCGACGATATTGACCACCTTGGTAACCGTCGTGTCCGTTCCGTTGGCGAGCTGATGGAAAACCAATACCGTGTTGGCCTGCTTCGCATGGAGCGCGCGATCAAAGAACGTATGTCCAGCGTCGAAATCGACACTGTGATGCCACAGGACCTGATCAACGCGAAACCAGCGGCTGCTGCGGTGCGTGAATTCTTCGGCTCTTCGCAGCTGTCACAGTTCATGGACCAAACCAACCCGCTTTCCGAAGTGACGCACAAGCGTCGTCTGTCAGCGCTTGGACCCGGTGGTCTGACCCGCGAACGTGCCGGCTTTGAGGTGCGCGACGTTCACCCAACGCACTACGGTCGTATGTGTCCAATTGAGACACCGGAAGGTCCAAACATTGGTCTGATCAACTCGCTGGCTACTTTTGCGCGCGTGAACAAATACGGCTTTATTGAAACGCCGTACCGCAAGGTTGTTGAAGGCAAGGTAACTGACGAAGTTAGCTATATGTCCGCGACCGAAGAAATGCGTCACACTGTGGCGCAGGCCAACGCGAACTTGGACGAAGACGGTGGTTTCAATAACGACCTCGTTTCAACACGTATGAACGGTGACTACACACTGGCTCCGCGCGAAAATGTCGACCTGATCGACGTTTCTCCAAAGCAGCTGGTTTCTGTTGCTGCGTCCTTGATCCCATTCCTTGAAAACGACGATGCTAACCGGGCCCTGATGGGTTCGAACATGATGCGTCAGGCTGTTCCATTGCTTCAAGCCGAGGCCCCGCTTGTGGGTACCGGTATCGAAGAAGTTGTGGCACGCGATTCAGGTGCTGCGATCATGGCGAAACGCGCTGGTATCATCGACCAAGTTGATGCGCAGCGTATCGTTATTCGTGCGACTTCTGATCTTGAACTGGGCGACGCAGGCGTAGACATCTACCGCATGCGTAAATTCCAGCGCTCGAACCAAAACACCTGCATCAACCAGCGTCCGCTGGTGAAGGTTGGCGATACAGTTCTTAAGGGCGAAGTTATTGCCGATGGTCCATCCACCGATATCGGTGAATTGGCTCTGGGTAAAAACGTGGTCGTCGCGTTTATGCCGTGGAACGGTTATAACTACGAAGATAGTATCCTGATCTCTGAGCGTATCACACGTGACGATGTCTTTACTTCGATCCACATCGAAGAATTCGAAGTCGCTGCTCGTGATACAAAGCTTGGGCCAGAGGAAATCACACGTGATATTCCAAACGTCGGTGAAGAAGCGCTACGTAACCTCGACGAGGCTGGTATCGTATACATCGGTGCCGAAGTAGAGCCGGGCGACATTCTGGTCGGTAAGATCACACCAAAAGGCGAAAGCCCGATGACACCAGAAGAAAAGCTTCTGCGTGCTATCTTTGGTGAGAAAGCGTCTGACGTTCGCGATACATCGCTGCGCGTTAAACCAGGTGACTTCGGTACGGTCGTAGAAGTACGCGTCTTTAACCGCCATGGTGTGGAAAAAGACGAACGTGCGCTTCAAATCGAGCGTGAAGAAGTTGAACGTCTTGCACGTGACCGCGACGACGAATTGGTGATCCTTGACCGGAACATCTATGCGCGTCTGAAGTCGATGATCATCGGCAAAGAAGCTGTCAAAGGTCCACGTGGTTTCAAACCGAACTCGATCGTTACCGAAGAGTCATTGGCTGAGCTTAGCCGTGGTCAGTGGTGGCAGGTTGCCCTGAAGGATGAAGCTGACGCGCAGGTCGTAGAAGCCTTGAACGAACAGTATGAAATCCAGAAGCGTGCAATGGATGCGCGTTTTGAGGACAAAGTCGAAAAAGTCCGCCGTGGTGATGATTTGCCACCGGGTGTTATGAAGATGGTCAAAGTCTTTATCGCGGTGAAGCGTAAGCTTCAGCCGGGTGATAAGATGGCGGGTCGTCACGGGAACAAAGGTGTTATTTCCAAGGTTGTGCCTATGGAAGACATGCCGTTCCTTGCCGATGGTACGCCGGTTGATTTCTGTCTGAACCCGCTTGGTGTTCCTTCACGTATGAACGTCGGTCAGATTCTTGAGTGTCACATGGGCTGGGCCGCACGCGGGCTGGGTATCCAGATTGACGATGCACTTGGTGAATACCGTCGTTCTGGCGATCTGACACCTGTTCGTGACGCGATGAAAATCGTTTACGGCGATAACGTTTATGCTGAAGGCATCGAAGGCATGGACGAAGGCGAAATTGTCGAAGCGGCTGGTAACGTCGTACGCGGTGTGCCGATTGCGACACCGGTATTTGATGGTGCGAAAGAGGCAGACGTGAACGATAGCTTGCGTCGCGCTGGCTTCGATACGTCTGGTCAATCGGTGCTATTCGATGGTCGTACAGGTGAACAGTTTAGCCGTAAGGTTACTGTGGGTGTGAAATACCTGCTGAAACTGCACCACTTGGTCGATGACAAGATCCACGCACGTTCGACCGGGCCTTACAGCCTTGTCACGCAGCAACCGTTGGGTGGTAAAGCCCAGTTCGGTGGCCAGCGTTTCGGGGAAATGGAAGTCTGGGCATTGGAAGCTTACGGCGCTGCTTACACCCTGCAAGAGATGCTGACTGTGAAGTCGGATGACGTTGCTGGACGGACGAAAGTCTACGAAAGCATCGTCAAGGGCGAAGACAACTTTGAGGCAGGCGTCCCAGAGTCGTTCAACGTGCTCGTGAAAGAAGTCCGGGGCCTCGGCCTCAACATGGAACTCCTGGATGCGGAGGATGAGGAATAAGAAATTTCTAGAAATTTCTTAGGGTCAGATGGTTTTTCTAGAAAAACCATCGCCCGCCCTCTCCCCACTGCACCCAATTCAAGGAATTGAAGATGAACCAGGAACTGACAAACAACCCGTTTAACCCGCTCACACCGGCTAAAACGTTTGACGAAATCAAGGTGTCTTTGGCATCTCCAGAGCGCATCCTGTCGTGGTCGTTCGGTGAGATCAAAAAGCCAGAGACCATTAACTACCGTACGTTCAAGCCAGAGCGCGACGGTCTGTTCTGTGCGCGTATCTTTGGCCCAATCAAAGACTACGAATGCCTGTGCGGCAAATATAAGCGCATGAAATATCGCGGCGTTGTCTGCGAAAAATGTGGTGTCGAAGTTACGCTGCAAAAAGTTCGCCGTGAACGTATGGGTCACATCGAACTGGCCGCACCTGTTGCACACATTTGGTTCTTGAAATCGCTGCCGTCCCGTATCGGTCTGATGCTGGACATGACACTGCGTGATCTGGAACGTATTCTGTATTTCGAAAACTACGTTGTGATCGAACCCGGTCTGACAGACCTGACCTACGGTCAGCTGATGACCGAAGAAGAATTCAACGACGCGCAGGATCTGTACGGCATGGATGCGTTCCAAGCCAACATCGGCGCTGAAGCGATCCGCGAAATGTTGTCCCAGATCGATCTGGAAGGCGAAGCAGACCAACTGCGCGCTGATCTGAAAGAAGCGACAGGTGAACTGAAGCCGAAGAAGATCATCAAGCGTTTGAAGATCGTTGAAAGCTTCTTGGAATCCGGCAACCGTCCTGAGTGGATGGTCATGACTGTGATCCCTGTGATCCCACCAGAGCTGCGCCCACTGGTGCCGCTGGATGGTGGCCGCTTTGCGACATCCGATCTGAACGATCTGTATCGCCGAGTTATCAACCGGAATAACCGACTGAAGCGTCTGATCGAACTGCGCGCACCTGACATCATCGTTCGTAACGAAAAGCGGATGTTGCAGGAATCTGTTGATGCGCTGTTCGATAACGGTCGTCGTGGTCGCGTTATCACTGGCGCAAACAAGCGTCCGTTGAAATCGCTGTCCGACATGCTGAAGGGTAAGCAAGGTCGCTTCCGTCAAAACCTTTTGGGTAAGCGCGTCGACTTCTCTGGTCGTTCGGTCATTGTGACTGGTCCAGAGCTGAAGCTGCACCAGTGTGGTCTGCCGAAGAAGATGGCGCTCGAGCTGTTCAAGCCGTTCATCTATTCGCGTCTTGAAGCAAAGGGTCTGTCTTCTACTGTAAAACAGGCGAAAAAGCTGGTCGAAAAAGAGCGTCCCGAAGTTTGGGATATCTTGGACGAGGTGATCCGCGAGCACCCAGTGTTCTTGAACCGTGCGCCTACGCTGCACCGTTTGGGGATTCAGGCGTTCGAACCCACCCTGATCGAAGGTAAAGCGATCCAGCTGCACCCGCTTGTCTGTTCTGCGTTTAACGCTGACTTTGACGGTGACCAAATGGCTGTTCACGTGCCTCTCTCGCTGGAAGCCCAGCTAGAAGCACGCGTCTTGATGATGTCTACGAACAACGTTCTGTCGCCTGCCAACGGTGCGCCAATTATCGTTCCTTCACAGGATATGATTTTGGGTCTGTACTACACGACCATCATGCGCGAAGGCATGAAGGGCGAAGGTATGGAATTCCGCGACATCGAAGAAGTCGAACATGCTTTGAACGCTGGTGAAGTGCACCTGCATGCTAAAATCAGCGCACGTATGCCGCAGATCGACAAAGAAGGTAACGAAGTGATGATCCGCTTCGAAACCACACCTGGCCGCATGCGTCTTGGTGGTCTTTTGCCGATGAACACCAAAGCACCGTTTGACTTGGTGAACCGTCTGCTGCGTAAGAAAGAAGTTCAGCAAGTTATTGATACCGTCTACCGCTACTGTGGTCAGAAGGAATCGGTGATCTTCTGTGACCAGATCATGACCATGGGCTTCCGCGAAGCGTTCAAGGCTGGCATTTCGTTCGGTAAGGACGACATGGTTATCCCTGATAACAAGTGGGAACTGGTTGGCGAAACACGTGACCTCGTGAAAGACTTTGAACAGCAGTACATGGACGGCCTGATTACTCAGGGTGAAAAGTACAACAAAGTTGTTGATGCATGGTCAAAGGCCAACGACAAAGTCACTGATGCGATGATGTCTACAATTTCAGATTCTGGTCGCGATGCGAACGGCGCTGAAAACGAGCCCAACTCGGTCTACATGATGGCACACTCTGGTGCGCGTGGTTCTGTTACGCAGATGAAACAGCTGGGTGGTATGCGTGGTCTGATGGCTAAGCCAAACGGCGAAATCATCGAAACGCCGATCATCTCGAACTTTAAAGAAGGTCTGACCGTTCTCGAGTACTTTAACTCGACCCACGGTGCCCGTAAGGGTCTGTCAGATACCGCTTTGAAAACTGCGAACTCTGGTTACCTGACACGTCGTCTGGTCGACGTTGCACAAGATTGCATCGTTCGCGAGATCGATTGTGGTACGGATCGTGCGATCACTGCTGAAGCCGCCGTAAACGACGGTGAGGTCGTATCGTCATTGGCTGAACGCGTCCTTGGTCGTGTGTCTGCTGACGATGTACTGAAGCCGGGCACAGACGAAGTTATCGTCGAAGCTGGTGAACTCATCGACGAACGCAAAGCCGACATGATCGACGTTGCCGCAATTGGTAAAATGCGCATCCGCAGCCCGCTGACCTGTGAAGCCGAAGATGGCGTCTGTGCAATGTGCTACGGTCGTGACCTTGCACGTGGTACACGCGTGAACATCGGCGAAGCTGTCGGCATCATCGCGGCGCAGTCCATCGGTGAACCAGGTACACAGCTGACAATGCGTACATTCCACATTGGTGGTGTTGCGCAGGGTGGTCAACAGTCGTTCCAAGAGGCTTCTCAGCCGGGTAAAATCCGCTTCGACAACGCGTCGTTGCTGGAAAATGCTGCTGGTGAAATGGTCGTCATGGGCCGGAACATGGTCTTGTCGATCACAGATGCTGAAGGCACAGAGCTTGCTAACCACAAGGTTGGCTACGGTTCTAAGGTGTTCGTCAAAGAAGGTCAGGATATCCTGCGCGGCGACAAGCTGTTCGAATGGGATCCATACACTCTGCCGATCATTGCTGAAAAATCTGGTACGGCGAAATACGTCGATCTGGTTAACGGCATCGCAGTTCGTGAAGATACCGATGATGCAACGGGCATGACCCAGCGCATCGTGTCTGACTGGCGCGCAGCACCAAAAGGCAACGAGCTTGCACCAAAAATCATCGTTGCCGGTGCTGATGGTGAAGTGATGCTGAAAGACGACGGTAACCCTGTCGCCTACGGTATGTCTGTTGATGCCATCCTGTCTGTCGAAGACGGTCAGGAAATCAAGGCTGGTGACGTTGTTGCGCGTATCCCGCGTGAAGGCGCCAAGACCAAGGACATCACCGGTGGTCTGCCACGTGTTGCTGAACTGTTCGAAGCGCGTCGTCCAAAAGACCACGCAATCATCGCGGAAATCGATGGCTACGTGCGCTTTGGCAAGGACTATAAGAACAAGCGTCGTATCGCGATTGAATCTTCTGATGATGCAGAAGTTAAGGTCGAATACATGGTGCCTAAGGGCAAGCACATCCCAGTTGCGGAAGGTGACTTTGTCCAAAAGGGCGATTACATCATGGATGGTAACCCTGCGCCGCACGATATTCTTGCGGTTATGGGTGTCGAAGCCTTGGCTGACTACATGATCGACGAAGTTCAGGACGTTTACCGTCTGCAGGGTGTTAAGATCAACGATAAGCACATCGAAGTCATCGTGCGTCAGATGCTCCAGAAATGGGAAATCCAAGACAGCGGTGATACTGTTCTGCTGAAAGGCGAGAACGTCGATAAGGCTGAGTTTGATGAGGCCAACGCGAAGGCGCTGAAACGCGGCGACCGTCCGGCAACAGGTGAGCCGATCCTCTTGGGGATCACCAAGGCATCGCTACAAACGCGTTCGTTCATCTCTGCGGCGTCGTTCCAGGAAACCACACGCGTACTGACCGAATCTTCGGTTCAGGGCAAACGTGATAAACTGATCGGCCTCAAAGAGAACGTCATCGTGGGGCGTTTGATCCCTGCGGGTACTGGTGGCGCGACACAGCAAATGCGTAAAGTGGCTGCTGACCGTGACAACGTTGTACTTGATGCGCGTCGTATTGAAGCTGAAAAAGCTGCTGCTCTTGCTGCGCCAATGGAATCGTCAAACGACGTTTCCGAAAGCGACGTGTTCAGCGATCTTGCGGTCGATACGCCGGAAGGCAACGCGTAAATACGCAAAAATGAATTGAAAAGGCCCTCGCATTGCGGGGGCCTTTTTCGTTTTAGAATAACTACTGTACTGGAACTATGAGAGGTAATTATCTACAATTTAGCCGGAATTTATAAGGAATGAAGTATGGCCGTTGTCTTGTTTTCTGCGATGCGCAACGAAGGCCCATTCCTATTTGATTGGATCGCATATCATAAGAGCATTGGTTTTGATCGTATTTGTATCGTCACCAATGATTGTACCGATGGATCATACCCACTGTTAAAAAAGCTATCGGATGCGGGTATCATTCACCATTTCGACCAAACCGTTCCCGAAGATATGTCGCCTCAAAAAAGTGCGGTACAGATGGTTCATGATCTGCGATATTTAGTCGACGGTGACTGGGCGATTTTTTTGGACGCAGACGAGTACCTTAACGTAAAGCTGGCTGATGGTCGCGTCTCAGCTTTGGTTGATTATCTCGAAAAACGTTCCGTTGAAGGTATGTTGGTCAATTGGCGTTTATTTGGCGACTCTGGGCAAGATAAATTTTCTGGATCATATATCAATAATACGTTTACGCGGTGCGAAGTTGAATCTTCCTACACGCAGTTCAAAACCCTTTTTAAGGTTGGAAACCTGACAAATGGTTTTTCGCCGTTCCTCCATAGATGCCAAGTCGTTCCGGGGGCTGCCAAGCTGTCGAGTTTTATTGTTGGGTCAGGCCATGAATTAGGCGCGTCGACGAACGCACGAGCTCGGCGGCGTCATCAGTCATGGCTTGAAAATGGCGATGATGCTTACGCGTTTCTTTTAGATGATGAAGTTGGCTATGATATTGCGCAAATCAATCATTATATTGTTCGCGATCCGCTATCTTTTGAGATGAAGAAAATACGTGGTAGAGGGCACAAACAAAAAATAAACTATAGTCCCCGACACACTGATGATTTCTATAAAGAAAATAACAAAAACGAGACGACTGATTTGTCAATATTGCGCTGGGAGCATGCTGTTGAAAACACCAAGAATGAGTTGATCGCGGAGTGTGATATCTCTGGTGAGCTACAAGCCATTGAAGATACCTATAATGCGAACATCCAACCTAAAGGTAATGAACCCATGCCTACTGACGCCGCACTATCCCCCACTGATTTTCCGCTTTCGTTTCCCGACAAAGAACAAGAGTTCGTGCGTGAAACTTATAAAATAGCGCAAGGCATAATAGAATATGGTAGTGGCGGCTCGACACGATTGGCAGCCGAATTAGGTATTCCATGTGTTTCAGTTGAATCAGATGCCCGATGGGCAGAAAGTCTGAACAACGTTTTGAGCGCGACCCACGTTCAGCCGACAGCTGTTGCGATGCACATTAACATCGGAGCGACAAAAGAATGGGGATACCCGCAAACCCGTAGAAGATCAGACCAATACTGGCGTTACCCCATGGAAGTATGGGACGACCCGATTTCGAATAAGGTCGATACTGTTCTGATTGACGGGCGTTTTCGTAAGGCTTGTTTTGCGGCGACATTGATGAATATTAAGCAAGAGACGCGGGTATTGTTCGATGACTACCGTGGGCGCATGATTTATCATGACGTCGAAGTTTTTGCGAAGCCAGTGCGAACAGTGGGCCGTATGGCGGAATTTTTGGTCTCTCCTGGGTTAATGACGCCGCAATTATTCTCCACGGTTATTCCATGGTTTGCTGACGTTCGTTAATGTCGTTTTCCAAGGTGCCTTGCGCTATCGATTGCACATGCTACTGATTGATAATGGCTCCAATTTCAGAAAATATTCGCGGTGCGCTTCTTATGATGGGGGGCATGTGCGCTTACACGGTGAATGATGCTTTCATGAAGGCGCTTTCGGACGAAATTCCTCTGTTTGAGGCCGTCCTTTGGCGGGGTGTTGGGGCGATAATTTGTTTGTTGATTATGTGCCGTATGATGGGGCAGCTGCGCTTTGATCTGCCGCGTCGCGAGTGGGGATTGATTACGCTGCGCAGCTTAGGTGAAGTAGGGGGCACTTATTTCTTTCTGACCGCCTTGTTCAACATGCCCATCGCAAATGTGAGCGCGATTTTGCAGTCGCTTCCGTTGACCGTTAGCCTCAGTGCGATGATTTTCTTAAACGAACCACTTGGCTGGCGTCGCATGGCAGCAATTAGCATTGGTTTCGCCGGCGTTCTGTTAATCATTCAGCCGGGTGGGGCGGATTTCAATCTATTCAGTATGTATGCTTTGGCCGCTGTCGCGTGTATCACTTTACGAGATGTCGTCGTGCGCCGAATGTCGCGGGATGTGCCGTCAGTATTTGTTGCGTTGATCGCAGCAGTTGGTGTTACCATGCTTGGTGGCATTGGATCGCTGTTCACCGAAACCGTTCCCTTTACGACCAAGGCAACGTTGCAATTGTTGGGTGCAACGGGTTTCTTGATCTGCGGATACATCTTTTCGGTCACCGCGATGCGCTGGGGCGAGATCAGCTTTGTCGCGCCGTTTCGCTATACCAGTCTGGTCGTTGCGCTGGTTCTTGGGGTTGTAGTGTTTGGGGAATGGCCCAATATGTTAACTATCATTGGTGCAACTATTGTCGTCGCGACTGGCCTGTTTACGCTGTACCGCGAAAGCCGCTATCGCGTGCGTCGCGTCCCAGTGCCGTCTGGGCGATGACGCACCACCCAGCCTGTTGACAGGCATTCCGACTCCCCCTATACGCCGCTCATCCGGACTAGGGGAATTCCCTCTTTTGTTCCGATATCAAAGTTGAGTGGTCAAGAACCGGACGCCTATTGTCTTGTTCCTCTGTAGCCCAACCGCACCGAACCTCCGGTAAGGGTTCGACTGCGGAATTTTTGTGCTTTTCGAAGACGAAAAGTATTTTTAGAAACCGTCCTCGTAAGAGGGCACACACGTGAATAGATGGGAACATCAAACGATGCCAACGATTCAGCAGCTGATCCGCAAGCCGCGCCAGCCAAAGGTTACACGATCCAAGTCAATGCACTTGGAATCTTGCCCACAAAAACGCGGCGTTTGTACGCGCGTTTATACAACGACACCAAAGAAACCAAACTCTGCGATGCGTAAGGTTGCCAAAGTGCGCCTGACCAACGGTTTCGAAGTCATCTCTTACATCCCGGGTGAAAGCCACAACCTTCAGGAACACTCTGTGGTTCTGATCCGCGGCGGCCGTGTAAAAGATTTGCCAGGTGTGCGTTACCACATTCTGCGCGGTGTGCTTGATACCCAAGGTGTCAAAGACCGTAAGCAACGTCGTTCTAAGTACGGCGCGAAGCGTCCTAAGTAAGGAAAAGATTAGATGTCACGTCGTCACGCCGCTGAAAAACGCGAAGTTCTGCCAGACGCAAAGTTTGGCGATATCATCCTGACCAAGTTCATGAACAACCTGATGGTTGACGGCAAAAAAGCCGTTGCTGAACGTATCGTCTACAACGCATTCGATCGCGTTGAAGACAAGCTGAAGAAAGCACCTGTGGAAGTGTTCCACGAGGCGCTTGAAAACATTAAGCCTTCCGTCGAAGTGCGTTCGCGCCGCGTCGGTGGTGCAACATACCAGGTTCCTGTTGAGGTGCGCCCTGAGCGCCGTGAGGCTTTGGCCATCCGTTGGTTGATCAAAGCTGCGAAATCACGCAACGAGAACACAATGGAAGAACGTCTTTCTGGCGAGCTGATCGATGCCGTGAATGGCCGCGGTACAGCCGTTAAAAAGCGTGAAGACACCC
This sequence comes from Yoonia maritima, assembly GCF_003003285.1. GTDB lineage: Bacteria > Pseudomonadota > Alphaproteobacteria > Rhodobacterales > Rhodobacteraceae > Yoonia > Yoonia maritima. The sequence goes on from NZ_PVTP01000009.1 coordinate 55,851, forward strand.
ACAAAATGGCCGACGCGAACAAAGCGTTCAGCCACTACCGCTGGTAATAGGAAACATCTGATATGGCACGCGAGTATCCTCTCGAACTGTACCGGAACTTTGGCATCATGGCGCATATTGACGCCGGTAAGACCACATGTTCTGAACGGATCCTGTATTACACAGGTAAAGAGCACAACATCGGCGAAGTGCACGACGGCGCTGCAACCATGGACCACATGGAGCAGGAGCAAGAGCGCGGAATTACTATTACGTCTGCTGCGACAACCACATTCTGGGAACGCACAGAAGATGGTGAAACTGCTGATAGCCCAAAGCACCGCCTGAACATCATCGACACCCCTGGCCACGTTGACTTTACAATCGAAGTTGAACGTTCTTTGGCGGTTCTTGATGGTGCCGTCTGTGTTCTTGACGCTAACGCTGGTGTTGAGCCGCAAACAGAAACTGTTTGGCGCCAAGCTGACCGCTACAAAGTTCCACGTATGGTTTTTGTCAACAAAATGGACAAAATCGGCGCGGACTTCTTTAACTGCGTTGCCATGGTTGAAGACCGTACTGGTGCGCGTGCTGTTCCTATCGCTTTCCCAATTGGCGCAGAAACTGAGCTTGAAGGCTTGGTTGACCTCGTCACTATGGAAGAGTGGCTGTGGCAAGGCGAAGACCTTGGCGCATCTTGGATCAAAGCACCTATTCGTGACAGCCTGAAAGACCAGGCTGACGAATGGCGCGGTAAACTGATCGAAGCAGCCGTTGAGCAAGACGACGACGCGATGATGGAATACCTGGAAGGTAACGAACCTGACGTTCCAACACTGCGCAAGCTGATCCGTAAGGGTACGCTAAGCATGTCATTCGTGCCTGTTCTAGGTGGTTCTGCGTTCAAAAACAAAGGTGTTCAGCCTCTGTTGAACGCTGTTGTCGACTACCTGCCAAGCCCGCTCGATGTTGTTGACTACATGGGCTTTAAACCCGGTGACGAAAACGAAGTTCGTGACATTGCCCGCCGTGCGGACGATGACATGGCGTTCTCTGCGCTTGCGTTTAAAATCTGGAATGACCCATTCGTGGGCTCCCTGACATTTACACGGATCTATTCTGGTAAATTGGAAAAGGGTGACAACTTCCTGAACTCGACTAAAGGCAAAAAAGAGCGCGTTGGCCGCATGATGATCATGCACTCCAACGACCGTGATGAAATCAGCGAAGCATTCTCTGGTGACATTATCGCGCTTGGTGGCCTGAAGGACACGACAACAGGTGACACACTTTGCTCGATCAACGAGCCTGTCGTTCTTGAAACAATGACGTTCCCTGATCCTGTGATCGAGATCGCCGTTGAGCCTAAAACAAAAGGCGACCAAGAGAAGATGGGCCTTGCGCTACAGCGTTTGTCTGCCGAGGATCCATCCTTCCGTGTGGAAACTGATCTGGAATCAGGTCAGACCATCATGAAAGGTATGGGCGAACTTCACCTCGACATCCTTGTCGACCGTATGCGTCGCGAATTCAAAGTCGAAGCGAACATCGGTGCGCCTCAGGTGGCATATCGCGAGACCATTGGTCACGCTGTTGAGCACACTTACACGCACAAGAAGCAGTCTGGTGGTTCAGGTCAGTTCGGTGAAGTAAAACTGAACATCATGCCTACAGAGCCTGGTGAAGGTTACTCGTTCGAGTCCAAGATCGTTGGTGGTGCCGTTCCTAAGGAATACATCCCCGGTGTTGAAAAAGGCATCAAGTCCGTCATGGACAGCGGCCCATTGGCTGGCTTCCCTGTGATCGACTTCAAAGTGGAGCTGCTTGACGGTAAATTCCACGATGTTGACTCCAGCATCCTCGCATTCGAAATCGCTGCACGTATGTGTATGCGTGAAGGTATGCGTAAAGCTGGCGCGAAACTGCTCGAGCCGATCATGAAAGTCGAAGTGATTACACCTGAAGAATATACCGGTGGCATCATCGGTGATCTGACATCACGTCGCGGCATGGTTCAGGGTCAAGACACACGCGGTAACGCGATTGCGATTGACTGTTTTGTTCCACTTGCGAACATGTTTGGCTACATCAACACATTGCGTTCGATGTCTTCGGGCCGTGCGAACTTTACAATGCAGTTCGATCACTACGAACCCGTACCGCAGAACCTGTCGGACGAGATCCAAAAGAAATACGCTTAACCCTTTCGGGTTAGGAGCCCCGGGCCTGTCCCGGGGCATCACATAATTTGAATATCCAAGGAGGCCATCATGGCTAAGGAAAAGTTTGAACGTACAAAACCGCACGTTAACATTGGTACAATTGGCCACGTTGACCACGGTAAGACGACCCTGACTGCGGCGATCACAAAGTATTTTGGTGATTTCCAAGACTACGACCAGATTGACGGCGCGCCCGAAGAAAAAGCCCGTGGTATCACGATCTCTACTGCGCACGTTGAGTATGAGACTGAAACACGTCACTACGCACACGTTGACTGCCCCGGCCACGCCGACTACGTCAAGAACATGATCACTGGTGCGGCGCAAATGGACGGCGCGATCTTGGTTGTGAACGCGGCTGACGGCCCCATGCCACAAACACGTGAGCACATCCTGTTGGGTCGCCAAGTTGGCATCCCGTACATGGTTGTTTACATGAACAAAGTTGACCAAGTAGACGACGAAGAGCTGCTTGAGCTGGTTGAAATGGAAATCCGTGAACTGCTGTCCTCTTACGAGTACCCAGGCGACGACATTCCAGTGATCCCAGGCTCAGCTTTGGCTGCGATGGAAGAGCGTGACGAAGAAATCGGCGCGAACTCAATCAAAGCGCTGATGGCTGCTGTTGACGATTACATCCCAACACCTGCACGTGCGGTTGACATGCCGTTCTTGCTGCCGGTTGAGGACGTGTTCTCGATCTCTGGTCGTGGTACAGTTGTGACTGGCCGTGTTGAGCGTGGCGTTGTGAACGTTGGTGACGAACTGTCTATCGTTGGTATCCGTGAAACACAAAAAACCACCTGTACTGGTGTTGAAATGTTCCGCAAGCTGCTTGATCGCGGTGAAGCAGGCGACAACGTTGGTGTTCTTCTGCGCGGTATCGACCGTGAAGCAGTTGAGCGTGGTCAGGTTCTGTGTAAGCCAGGTTCAGTGAACCCACACACAAAGTTCGAAGCAGAAGCCTATATTCTGACCAAAGAAGAAGGCGGTCGTCACACACCATTCTTCGCGAACTACCGTCCACAGTTCTACTTCCGTACAACTGACGTGACAGGCACTGTTGTTCTTCCTGAGGGCACAGAAATGGTCATGCCAGGCGACAACCTGAAGTTCAATGTTGAGCTGATCGCACCAATCGCGATGGAAGACGGCCTACGCTTTGCGATCCGCGAAGGCGGCCGCACAGTCGGCGCCGGCGTCGTTTCTAAAATCGTAGAATAATTCCGGAGCGGCTTGCGGCCCTAGGGCCGCAAACGCACCGCGTGGGTGACAGGTGAATGCGAAGCAATCACCGAGAACCCACTCAGGAGTTACTCAATACACAAAGGCCGCTTCGAAAGAAGCGGCCTTTTTTCTCTTTGGGTGCGAATGTATGATACGAATTAATTATTCGTTAGATGGATATCGAAAGTGTCTTTTTCAAAGAAACATGGTTACTCGTCAAATCCAGCGATTAGATTTCGAGAGGCAGCACCTGAAGGCCTTCGGTATGCAATCATCCAGTGCGCCTATGATTTTCTAAATTACGACCAAATTCGCACGTGTCTGTGCCGAACTTTGGTTCAAGCACCTGACTCCTACAATTGGAGCGAAATACCAAATATTCGTGATGAAGTCATGGGGCTGATAGGTGACGCCGAATGGTATAAAGTCTACGATGCAGTTGAAGATTTAGTCTCTTACATTGAGGATCGACGCGGCTACGACGCTGCAGTTGAGTTTGCGGGGAAGATTAACTCAATCTTTGAAGATATTGGTGCAGGTTGGCAGGTCATGGCTCACGAAGGGGTAGTGATGCGAGGGGACGCAGATTTTGAGGGCGCTGTGGCAAGTTCTCATTCCGTATTAGGGGCTACTGGTTTCGATGTGGCTCAAAGAGAGATACGAGAGGCTCTTGCGGACCTCTCTCGAAGACCGGAAGCGGATCTAACGGGGGCAATTCACCACGCATTAGGAGCACTTGAAGTCACTCTACGATACATTCACGGTAGTGAAGGCGATCTCAACTCTCTGGCGACCAAAGTTGGTCTGCCAAAGCCTTTGGACGAAGCACTCAAGAAGATGTGGGGCTATTCATCAAACTTTGGGCGACATGTCAGTCCAACAAAGGTTCCAACAGCAGACGATGCGCAGCTCATTGTCCACCTATCAAGCGCATACTGCAAATACCTCGTGAGTATTCCTAAAGTATAAAATCGTCCTTTACACACCGGCCGACTCCCCCTATAGCAGCCAAATCCAATAAGGGTGCGCTCCGCGTGCCCTTTTTAAGTTGGATGAAAGACGCGATGAGGGCCTTCGATGAGCGACGGTCTTCCTCTCCGATCTAGGCCCTAAATAGGGGTGATGAATATGGCTCAGAGCCAAAACATCCGCATCCGCCTTAAGGCGTTTGATTTCCGGGTGCTTGATGCAAGCACACAGGAAATCGTTAGCACAGCAAAGCGCACTGGCGCTTCTGTACGTGGTCCAATCCCGCTGCCGAACAAGATTGAAAAATTCACTGTTCTGCGTGGCCCACACGTTGACAAAAAATCTCGCGATCAGTTTGAGATCCGTACGCACAAGCGTCTTCTCGACATCGTTGACCCAACACCACAGACAGTGGACGCGCTGATGAAGCTCGACCTCGCTGCTGGCGTTGACGTCCAGATTTCTGTTTAAGGAGGGTCTTAGATGCTCCGTACAGGACTTATCGCAAAGAAAGTCGGCATGACCCGGCTTTTCATGGAAGACGGCAAGCAGATTCCTGTGACCGTTCTTTCTCTCGAAAACCTGCAGGTTGTCGCACAGCGTACAACTGAAACTAACGGCTACACAGCTGTTCAGTTGGGCGCAGGTACTGCAAAAGCTAAACGCACAAGCCAAGCGATGCGCGGTCACTTTGCCGCTGCAAAGGTTGAGCCTAAGCGTAAGGTTGCGGAATTCCGGGTGTCCGCAGAAAACCTGATCGAAGTCGGCGCTGAGCTGTCTGCTGATCACTACCTCGAAGGCCAGTACGTTGATGTATGTGGTACATCGATCGGTAAAGGTTTTGCTGGTGCGATGAAGCGCCACAACTTTGGTGGTTTGCGCGCGACACACGGTGTTTCGATCTCTCACCGTTCGCACGGTTCAACTGGTCAGTGTCAGGATCCCGGTAAGGTTTTCAAAGGCAAGAAAATGGCTGGTCACATGGGTGCGGCGAAAGTCACTACTCAGAACCTGCAAGTCGTTAAGACCGATGCCGACCGTGGTATCATCATGGTCAAAGGCGCTGTTCCCGGTTCCAAAGGTGGTTGGGTTACTCTGAAGGACGCGGTTAAGAAGCCTGCTCCTGAAGGTATTGCATACCCTGCGGCACTGCGCACAGCAGCTACGGCAGCTGATCAAACCGATGCTCCAGTTGAGGGAGGCGAAAACAATGAAGGCTGATGCAATCAAACTGGACGGTGGTAAAGCCGGTTCCGTCGAACTGAACGACGAGATCTTTGGTCTTGAGCCACGCAAGGACATCTTGCACCGTGTTGTTCGCTGGCAGCGTAACAAGGCAATGGCTGGTACACACGATGTGCTTGGTCGTTCCGAAGTGTCTTACTCGACTAAGAAGATCTATCGCCAAAAAGGTACTGGTGGCGCACGTCACGGTTCTCGTGGTGCTCCGATCTTCCGTTCGGGTGGTATTTACAAGGGTCCAACCCCACGTAGCCACGCCCACGAGTTGACCAAAAAGTTCCGCAAGCTGGGTCTTAAGCACGCTCTGTCCGCGAAAGTGGCAGCAGGCGAGCTGGTCATCATCGACGACATCAATGTCACAGACACCAAAACTTCTGCTCTGGCCAAACAGGTTGGTGCGTTGGGTTGGAAGCGTGCGTTGATCATCGATGGCGCCGAAGTCAGTGCTGACTTCAAAAAGGCAGCTGCTAACATCACAACCTTGAACGTTCTCCCTTCTCAGGGTGCTAACGTTTACGACATCCTGCGCAGCGACACACTTGTGTTGACTAAAGCAGGTGTTGAAGCACTGGAGGCTCGTTTAGCATGAGCGCGAAAGCAGAACACTACGATGTGATCCGCAAGCCGATCATCACTGAAAAAGCAACAATGGCTTCTGAAGCTAATGCTGTTGTTTTCGAAGTTGCGATCGAAGCAAACAAACCACAGATCAAGCAAGCTGTTGAAGCTCTGTTTGGTGTGAAGGTGAAAGCGGTCAACACAACAATCACTAAGGGTAAAGTGAAGCGCTTCCGCGGTTCGCTCGGCACCCGTAAAGACGTTAAGAAGGCTTACGTTACTCTCGAAGAGGGTAACACCATCGACGTCTCGACTGGCCTGTAAACTCGTCGGATAGTATTGGGAAAGGCCCTCGGCGATTGCCGGGGGCCTTTTTCGTTGCGCATTGCCTGCAAATGACCGTACTCGTAATCACAGCCAACCCGAGGGCAAGCCATGACGATGATAACCGAAATTGAAGACTATTTTACCAAGGGCTGCGGGCGTTGTTCACGCTTTGACACGCCGGCCTGTTCAACGACCACTTGGGCGGACGGTCTGGCGGTGCTGCGCGATACCTGCCGTGATGCTGGGCTGGAAGAAACGGTCAAGTGGGGTCACCCGTGCTATATGCATGCGGGGCGCAACATCGCACTGATCGGCGCGTTTAAGGGCGATTTTCGCCTGACGTTTATGAATGCGTCCCTGTTGAAAGACCCCGAAGGCGTACTGAAGCCAAGTGGCCCGAATAGCGCCACGCCAAGCGTGGTGTTTTTGACATCTGCAGATGACGTGCAGCGTCTGCGCCCGGTGATGCAATCCTATCTGGCCGAGCTAAAGGGCTTTGCCGAAGCAGGGATCAAACCGCGCAAGGTCGAACGCGAACTAGAGCTGCCCGAAGAACTGATCGCCGCCCTCGACGATGACCCCGAACTGGCCGAAGCATTCCACAGCCTGACGCCGGGCCGCCAAAAAAGCTATGTGATCAACCTGAACAGCGCCAAGCAATCAGCAACGCGGGTAAACAGGATTGCAAAGTTTCGGGATAAGATCATTGCAGGGAATTCGAAATGAACTCGCAGGAATGTTTGCGGTGACCATTGTTGCAACCTATGAGGGTATTGTGAAGTCAACTTTGATGGAATATGCCTCCAAGGTTCACCCAAAATACTTGAAATATGTTGAGGGAGACTTTCATAAATCCAACGCTAGGATTTCTGGTGATGACCTAAAAGCGTATTCAGTTCGTTTTGGGTTGTCGAGGTGGGAGCACGCGGAGGCTCCCAAGAACGCCACTACATATCACAGAATAATTGCAGAGCGCCGACCTGTTGTGGAACGACGTTTTAGAAAAGATATGATGGGAAGTTACACCAACTTATTCCAGTGGAGAAACGCATATGCACATGAGCGCTCGACTTCCGCTACGTTGTTAGATGTGTATGAGTCCCACAGAGTGGCTCAATATGTCGTCGGGTCTTTTGTTAAGGCTTTTGAAGAAGGCTAGACACCGCCCCCGTCCCCCGCTATACGCCAGCAATCGCTCAGCCTCGGATTCGTCCGGGGCTGCGCTTTTATTACTCAGGGCACCTACGGGGGCCTATAACTTCGGGGTCTGGAAACAGGCCCTCCTAAGCAAACGGAAGAAGCTAACATGGCATTAAAGTCGTATAAGCCGACGACGCCAGGCCAACGTGGGTTGGTGCTGATCGACCGTTCGGAGCTTTGGAAAGGACGTCCAGTCAAGGCCCTCACACAGGGTTTGACGAAATCGGGCGGCCGGAACAACACCGGACGAATCACAATGCGTCGCATTGGTGGGGGTGCAAAGCGCCTTTACCGTATCGTTGATTTCAAACGTAACAAGCTGGACATGTCCGCTGTTGTTGCACGTATTGAATATGACCCGAACCGGACCGCATTCATTGCGCTGATCCAGTACGAAGACGGTACACAGAACTACATCCTTGCTCCTCAGCGTTTGGCTGTTGGTGACAAGGTGATCGCATCTGCCAAGGCTGACATTAAGCCAGGTAACGCGATGCCTTTCTCAGGCATGCCTATCGGTACGATCGTTCACAACATCGAAATGAAACCCGGTAAGGGCGGTCAAATCGCTCGTGCTGCTGGTACATACGCACAGTTCGTTGGTCGTGACGGTGGCTATGCGCAGATCCGCCTGTCTTCTGGCGAATTGCGTCTGGTACGTCAGGAATGCATGGCAACTGTCGGTGCTGTGTCGAACTCTGACCACTCTAACCAGAACTTCGGTAAAGCTGGCCGTATGCGCCACAAAGGCATCCGTCCTTCGGTTCGTGGTGTTGCGATGAACCCGATCGATCACCCCCACGGTGGTGGTGAAGGCCGGACATCTGGTGGTCGTACGCCTGTGACACCTTGGGGTAAAGACACCAAGGGTAAGCGTACCCGTAACAAAAACAAAGCGTCGCAGCGTCTTATCGTACGTTCGCGTCACGCCAAGAAGAAGGGTCGGTAATTATGGCTCGTTCCGTCTGGAAAGGCCCGTTCGTCGACGCCTATGTCTTGAAAAAGGCAGAAGCATCACGCGAAAGCGGTCGCAACGAAGTGATCAAAATCTGGTCTCGTCGTTCAACTATCCTGCCTCAGTTTGTTGGTCTCACTTTTGGTGTGTACAACGGCAAGAAGCACATCCCTGTTAACGTCTCTGAAGACATGATCGGTCAAAAGTTCGGTGAGTATTCACCAACACGCACCTATTATGGCCACGCAGCTGACAAAAAAGCGAAGCGGAAATAAGCCATGAGCAAGGATAATAATCCCCGCCGCGTGGCCGACAATGAAGCACGTGCAAAACTGCGCATGCTCCGTACTTCGCCACAAAAGCTAAACCTCGTTGCGGCACTGATCCGTGGTAAGAAAGTTGAGCAGGCTCTGACTGACCTGACTTTCTCCAAGAAGCGGATTTCAGATGACGTGAAGAAATGTCTTCAGTCTGCCATCGCGAATGCTGAAAACAACCACAACCTAGATGTTGATGAATTGGTTGTTGCAGAAGCATATTGCGGCAAAAACCTGATCATGAAGCGCGGTCGTCCGCGGGCACGTGGCCGTTTTGGTAAGATCATCAAGCCATTCTCGGAAATCACAATTGTGGTTCGCCAAGTTGAGGAGCAATCATAATGGGTAACAAAGTAAACCCTATCGGTATGCGTCTTCAGGTCAACCGCACCTGGGACAGCCGCTGGTACGCTGACACCAAAGATTATGGTGATCTGCTACTAGAAGATCTGAAGATCAAAGACTTCATCAAAAAAGAATGTGCACAGGCTGGTATTAGCCGCGTGATCATCGAACGTCCGCACAAAAAGTGCCGCGTTACGATCCACGCTGCACGTCCTGGTGTGATCATTGGCAAGAAAGGTGCAGACATCGAAGGTCTGCGTCAGAAGCTTGCTAAACTGACTGCATCGGAACTGCACCTGAACATCGTTGAAGTGCGCAAGCCTGAACTGGACGCAGCACTTGTTGCTGAATCCATCGGTCAGCAGCTTGAGCGTCGTGTTTCTTTCCGTCGTGCTATGAAGCGCTCGGTTCAGAACGCAATGCGCATGGGTGCCTTGGGTATCCGTATCAACCTTGCTGGTCGTCTTGGCGGCGCAGAAATCGCGCGTACTGAATGGTACCGTGAAGGTCGCGTTCCATTGCACACACTGCGTGCAGACATCGACTATGCATTGTTCGAAGCTATGACACCTTATGGGATCATCGGCATCAAGGTATTCATCTACAAAGGTGATATCATGGAGCACGACCCGTCAGCGCACGATCGTAAACACGCCGAGCTGCAAGAGGGTTCCATCCCTCGCGGCGCTGGCCGTCGCTAAGGAGCTAGATAAATGCTACAACCAAAGCGTACAAAACACCGGAAACTGCACAAAGGCCGTATCCGTGGTGAAGCAAAGGGCGGTTCTGACCTGAACTTTGGTACATATGGCCTGAAGGCTATTGAACCAGAGCGGATCACAGCGCGTCAGATCGAAGCTGCACGTCGTGCAATGACGCGTCACATGAAGCGTCAAGGCCGCGTTTGGATCCGTATCTTCCCTGACACACCTGTTACATCTAAGCCTGTCGAAGTTCGTATGGGTAAAGGTAAAGGTTCTATCGATTTTTGGGCATGCAAGGTTAAACCTGGCCGCGTGATGTTCGAAATTGATGGCGTCAACGAAGACATCGCACGCGAAGCACTGCGCCTTGCTGCGATGAAGCTGCCGATCAAAACACGTACTGTTGTTCGTGAAGACTGGTAAGCCGTAGGGAGTTCGCTCCCGACGTCTGCGAAATTGAAACCCCCGTTGAGAAATCAGCGGGGGTTTTATTGTGAGTACAGCCCAATTGACGACGAGTGTGCGTCGGTCGCCCAAGTTTTCCCCTCACAGGTTTTACATGTTCGGTGTAGCCTCATGTTGCAGGCCAGACCTGCACCAGATTTACAGACACAGGGAAAACAATATGTCTATTTTGAAACGCGGCCTTAAAGGCGCTCCTGTTAAACGCCTTCAGGCGAAACTTGGTGTTACTGCCGACGGTGACTTTGGTCCCGGTACTGAAAAAGCACTGAAAGAATGGCAAGCAGCGAATGGCCTGGCGGCTGATGGCATTGCTGGTCCAGATACCTTTGCTGCGATTGGCTTGCCTGAATTGATCCTGCTGCGCAAAGGTTCACGTGGCGCGCAGGTTAAGAAACTACAAGAAGGCCTTGGCATTGGTGCTGACGGTATCTTTGGCGCGGGTACGGCGAAATCTGTAGCTGAATTCCAAGCCAAGAGCGGCCTCGAAGCTGACGGTATGGCGGGGCCGACGACCCTATCTAAGCTAACAACATTTGCAGATGTCGTGACTGAGAAAGTCGTGGAAATGGCCGCCGTGCAGCCCGACGAAGAACACTTCGAAGCAGAGCCGCTGCCAGAGCTTGATGGTGTTGAAGTAGTTGCCTCTGCCGAAGCAGAAAAGGCTGAGCCGCCTAAATCTGCTTGGGGCAAAGTTAAAGGCTGGTTTTCGTAACTGACCAATACATCCCCGCCGTATTGTCGGTGGGGATGTAGTTCAGCGGGTCGTCAGCCCCAGCTATAGTTGAAACTGACAGATATACGTTCGTCTTCTTCGGCCATGTTCATTGGCACCTCATGACGTAACCAGCTTTCCCATAACAGCACATCACCCACCGCAGGTTTTACATAAATAAAGGGCCGCAGTTCTTCGCGAGCGCCTTTGACGCGGGTAGGAGCGGCCATCATCATGGGCAGTCGTGGATCTTCAAGCTTTAGCGCGCTCGCGCCCTCTGGCATAGCGACATAGGTCGTGCCGCTGATCACCGAATGCGGGTGGATGTGGCTGGAGTGCGTTCCGCCGGGCGGCAGGATGTTGATCCAGATATCCTCTAGCTTCAGTTCTTTGTCGCCAAGATCAAGTTCAAGGTCTTTGGCAAATGCCGCAACGTGCGTGTCGAGCGACTTCACCAGATCAGCAAAGATCGGAAAGCGCCATGGCAGGTCGGTGAGCGATGCATAGGACGTGTAGCCGGGATAGCCATGTTCCTCGCACCATTCTTGGCCAGCCTCGTCATCGTCAGCGATGACAAGGCAAGAGTTTTCCAGCTCGGCTGGGTCAATCGCGCCGTGTTCGGACAGGGCGGCGTGGTATAGGCGGGTCACGAAAAGCGATTTGATATTAGACATGGCGCAATCATACCGCATGGTTTTGTCGGGGGCGAGAGCAACGTGCGGTCGTAAGGGGGGGGCTAGCCTGTGGTGGGACATGAAGCCAAGAGGTTCAATGTCCAAACAGGGGTTGCTTTATTGGGGGATGAGGTCTAAACGGCGCACTTCTACACCCACTCCACCGGGAATCGGGTCACGCCTATGTGCGGCCTACCGGTGATGTTGAAAAAGGAAAATGGCATGAACGCCAATGAACTGCGGGATAAAACGCCCGATCAGCTCCGTGAAGAGCTGGTGAACCTGAAAAAAGAATCCTTTAACCTGCGCTTTCAGCAGGCCACAGGCCAACTTGAAAACACTTCTGGTATCCGCGCTGCACGCCGCAACGCTGCCAAAGTAAAAACAATTCTGAACGAAAAAGCAGCTGCCGCTGCTTCGGAGGCTTAATCTATGCCTAAGCGTATCCTAGCTGGGGTTGTTACAAGCAACCAAAACGAACAGACAGTTACAGTATCTGTAGAGCGTCGTTACAAGCACCCGTTGCTTCAGAAAACTATTCGTAAGTCCAAGAAATACCGGGCGCACGATGAGAAGAACGCATTCAACGTCGGTGACCAAGTACGCATTCAAGAATGCGCACCGAAGTCGAAAACGAAACGCTGGGAAGTGATCGCGTCTTAAGACGTACACCAACAGTTTAATCGAAACCCTGGGGCCCCGGACGGAAATCGGGAATACCTCATAGGTCGGAAGGAAACCAAATGATCCAGATGCAGACCAATCTGGATGTTGCTGACAACAGCGGCGCTCGCCGTGTTCAGTGCATCAAGGTTCTGGGTGGCTCACATCGTCGTTACGCGAGTGTCGGTGACATTATCGTAGTATCGGTGAAGGAAGCCATTCCACGTGGCCGCGTAAAGAAAGGTGACGTCCGTAAGGCCGTCGTCGTGCGCACCGCAAAAGAAGTTCGCCGTGAAGACGGCACAGCAATTCGTTTTGACAGCAACGCTGCCGTCATCCTGAACAACGCTGGTGAGCCAATGGGTACTCGTATCTTTGGCCCAGTTGTTCGCGAACTGCGTGCGAAAAACTTCATGAAAATCATCTCGCTTGCTCCGGAGGTGCTGTAACTATGGCTGCTAAACTCCGTAAAGGTGACGACGTGATCGTTCTTGCCGGTAAAGACAAAGGTCAAAAGGGCACTATCTCGTCCATCGACCCGAAATCAGGCAAAGCAATCGTAGACGGCGTAAACATGGCTGTTCGTCACGTGAAGCAATCTCAGGCGACACAAGGTGGCCGGACGCCAAAGGCGATGCCGATCCAACTGTCAAACCTGGCTATCGTTGACAAAAATGGCAAAGCAACTCGCGTTGGCTTCCGTATGGATGGCGACAACAAAGTGCGCTTCGCCAAGACAACAGGGGATGCGATCTAATGCTTGATACCGCAAACTATACCCCACGTTTGAAGGCTGAATACGTTTCTAAGATCCGCGCAGCGGTCAAAGAAGAGTTCGGTTATAAGAACGACATGCAGATCCCACGTTTGGACAAAATTGTTCTGAACATCGGCTGCGGTGCAGAAGCTGTCCGTGACAGCAAGAAAGCAAAATCCGCTCAGGAAGATCTGTCCACTATCGCTGGTCAAAAGGCCATGACAACACGCGCTAAGAAATCAATCGCTGGTTTCCGCGTTCGTGAAGACATGCCGCTTGGTGCAAAGGTAACTTTGCGTGGCGATAAAATGTACGAATTCCTGGATCGTCTGATCACAGTTGCTATGCCTCGTATCCGCGATTTCCGCGGCGTATCTGGCAAATCCTTTGACGGTCGCGGCAACTATGCCACTGGCCTAAAAGAGCACCTGGTGTTCCCCGAGATCAACTTCGATAAAATCGATGAGAACTGGGGCATGGACATCGTCATCTGCACCACAGCGAACACTGACGCTGAAGCAAAAGCATTGTTGAAAGCTTTCAACATGCCTTTCAACAGCTAAGCGTTAGGGAGAGATTAGAAATGGCTAAGAAATCCATGATCGCACGCGAAGTTAAGCGTGAAAAGCTGGTGGCCCAGTACGCTGAAAAGCGCGCGGCGCTGAAGGCGATCATCAACGACAAAGAGAAGCCCGTAGAAGAGCGTTTCAAGGCAACCCTTGAGCTGGCAAAATTGCCACGCAACTCTTCTGCAACGCGTCTTCACAACCGTTGTCAGCTCACCGGGCGTCCACACGCCTACTACCGTAAACTTAAGATCAGCCGGATCGCGCTGCGGGACCTTGGTTCCAATGGCGAAATTCCTGGCATGGTCAAGTCGAGCTGGTAAGGAGAGCATAAGATGAACGATCCTATCGGTGATATGCTAACACGCATCCGTAACGGCCAAATGCGCGGCAAAGCAGCGGTGGAAACACCGGCTTCTAAACTGCGCGGTTGGGTTCTGGACGTACTTTCTGACGAAGGTTACATCCGCGGTTACGCTAAAAAAGATGGCAAAGACGGTCACCCCGCTTTTGCAATCGAACTGAAGTACTACGAGGGTACTCCTGTTATTCGCGAAGTGAAGCGGGTTTCTAAGCCTGGCCGTCGCGTTTACATGGGTCCAAATGACCTCCCGTCTGTCCGTCAGGGCTTGGGTGTGTCGATTGTCTCCACCTCTAAGGGTGTGATGTCGGATGCAAACGCACGTGCGGCCAATGTTGGCGGCGAAGTGCTCTGCACTGTATTCTAAGGGGATAACATGTCTCGTATTGGTAAAAAACCGGTTGAGCTGCCCGCAGGCGTTACTGCCTCGGTTTCAGGTCAAACCGTAGAAGTTAAAGGCCCTAAAGGGACCCAGACTTTTAAAGCCACAGACGACGTCACCATCACTGTTGATGGTAACGTTGTTACTGTAGAACCACGCGGCAAATCCAAGCGCGCGCGCCAGCAGTGGGGCATGAGCCGCACAATGGTTGCGAACCTTGCGACTGGCGTTTCCGAAGGCTTCAAGAAAGAGCTTGAGCTATCGGGTGTTGGTTACCGTGCACAGATGCAGGGCAAAGTCCTAAAACTGTCATTGGGTTACAGCCATGATGTGAATTTCGAAGTGCCAGAGGGTGTTACCGTGACATCTGCAAAGCCAACCGAAATCACAGTGGAAGGTATCGACGCACAACTTGTTGGTCAGGTCGCGGCAAATATCCGCGCTTGGCGTAAGCCAGAGCCTTATAAAGGCAAAGGCATCAAGTACAAAGGCGAATACATCTTCCGCAAAGAAGGCAAGAAGAAGTAAGGAACGCACAGATGGCAAACAGCAAAAGAACTCTGTTTCTGAAGCGCCGCATGCGCGTTCGGAACAAAATCAAGGGCGTTACAGCGAACCAAGGGCGTGCACGCCTGTCAGTTCACCGCTCGAACAAAAACATCAGCGTCCAGCTGATCGACGACGTCAAAGGCGTGACAATCGCGTCTGCTTCGTCTCTCGAAAAAGCACTGGGCGTGGTTGGCAAGAACAACATCGAAGCTGCTACAAAAGTGGGTGCTGCAATCGCAGAACGCGCGAAGAAAGCTGGCATCGAAGTTGCTTACTTCGACCGTGGTGGTTTCCTCTTTCACGGCAAAGTCAAGGCTCTGGCCGAGGCTGCACGTGAAGGTGGCTTGAAGATCTAAGACAGCGTAGAGGGTCCCGGACATGTTCGGGACCCTCTCGATGATCGAGGCCTGCAAAGGCACTGCGATCGACAAAATCGGTGCTATGCACCATTCATAAAAGGACGCCACATATGGCAGAACGTGAAAACCGCGGCCGCGGCCGCAACCGTGAAGAACAAGCTCCTGAGTTTGCTGACCGTCTGGTCGCAATCAACCGGGTATCTAAAACCGTAAAAGGTGGTAAGCGCTTTGGTTTCGCAGCACTTGTTGTTGTTGGCGACCAAAAAGGCCGCGTTGGTTTCGGTAAAGGTAAAGCGAAAGAAGTACCTGAAGCGATCCGCAAAGCGACTGAGCAAGCTAAGCGTCAGATGATCCGCGTTGCTCTACGCGACGGCCGGACACTGCACCACGATATCGAAGGCCGTCACGGCGCCGGTAAAGTTGTTATGCGTACAGCCCCAGTTGGTACCGGTATCATCGCCGGTGGTCCAATGCGTGCTGTTTTCGAAATGCTCGGCGTTCAGGACGTTGTTTCTAAGTCGATCGGTTCGCAGAACCCATACAACATGATCCGCGCCACTATGAATGGCCTTTCTAAAGAGCAATCCCCACGCAACGTCGCTCAGCGTCGTGGCAAAAAGGTTGCTGACATCCTGCCAAAGCGTGACGAAGCACCTGCTGCCGCCACTGCTGAAGCTGCAGACGCGTAAGGAACCTGAACAATGGCAAAAACGATTGTTGTTAAGCAGGTGGGTTCGCCCATCCGTCGCCCCGCCAAACAGCGTGCTACGCTGATCGGTCTGGGCCTGAACAAAATGAACCGTACGAAAGAACTGGAAGATACTCCTTCTGTTCGCGGCATGGTTAACTCGATCAGCCACATGGTCGAAATCATCGAAGAAAAAGGCTAACGCCTCGCCCGGCTAGTCTGGGTTTCGTTGAAATGATTTAAAACGCCCTCGGGAAACCGGGGGCGTTTTTACGTTTGACCTAATCCTAAAGTCCGTATCGCTCGAATCGAGTGGGTGTGCTCCGATCTCGTCGTGCGCGCGGTTTGCGTGCATAGCGTATTGGAGGAGGAAACGATGTCTCATAAACTTTCAGGGGGCTGCGATCATATTAAGACTTATTCTGACGCGGACCCCATCGATAACCATACTTGTCATTGTTCGGTTTGTAAGGGTGTTACTGGTCAGCCGACCACCCACGTTGCTTTCTTTAAGCATGGAGATCTTGTGGTTGATGAATCCGCAGGGCTGAACCGACAGCCATTCAACGCAGCTAACCCTGATGGACCGCTCGAATTATGTACCTGCGCAGACTGCGGTGCGCCGATCATGCTCGATGACAAAGAAAGCCGGATACGCGCAATTGTGCCAAACTTAATGGGCTATGAGGCGTCTTTTCCAGCCGCAACATATCATGCGTTCTATGATCCTGCGACTGGTGAAGCACGGCCGACAGACGGGCGCCCAGTGAGTGACGCGTTACGGGCAGATTTCGTTTGGCCAAAGCCTAGCTAGCCATGGTCGGACCCCGGACTTTTTAGACTGAAAAGTTCGGGTGAGATCATCTTAGAGTGCTGCATATGCAGCCAATGCTGAGAACATATTTGGACAGTGTGTGTTCGGATCATTCCGTTTGTTACTTTAAATCGATATTATGCTGCAGTTGCGGCATTCCAATGCTGCATAGCGGCAATTCCGTACGAGCGTTTGTTGCATGGCTCCAAAGCGCCTATCTTGAGGTCAAGGAATTCAACGCCCCCGCGCTGACCGCAGCGCTAAATGGGCATCGCTCGAGAAGGAAAATATAATGGCTTACGCAAACGCAAATCTACAGAACGCAACCAACAATCAGTTTGGTCGCATGGTTAACGACACTATTGCAGGCTTCAAAGCTGCAAGCGCGCGTCGCGCGGTTTATCGCGAAGTATTCGGTCAATTGAATAGCATGTCTGACCGTGACCTAGACGATATTGGTGTGGCACGTATCGCGATCCGCGATGTGGCTAAGCAAGCAGCATACGGCGACGCATAACTTATTAGTAACATATAACGAGTATAGACGCCGGATGAGAAATCGTCCGGCGTTTTTATTTGCGCGTCAAATGCGCGCGCCCAGGAGTTGTGTTTGCTGTGCCTACTTGATCCAGCGTCACCATCCGTCTATACGCCGCTGGTCGGATCACGTTGACCCGACTCAATTTTAACGCCGTGTTTGACCGCTCCCGTCGCTGGGGGTCAGTTCCGGCAAAAGGAGAAGCGACATGAAACTGAACGAACTTCACGACAACGAAGGCGCAACGCAACGCAAGAAACGCATTGGCCGTGGTCCGGGTTCCGGCATGGGTAAGACTGGTGGCCGTGGTATCAAAGGTCAAAAGTCACGTTCTGGTGTAGCGATCAAAGGCTTCGAAGGCGGCCAGATGCCAATCTACCAGCGTCTGCCTAAGCGTGGCTTTAACAAACCGAACCGCAAGGCATTTGCTGTTGTAAACCTTGGCCTGATCCAGAAATTCATCGACGAAGGCAAGATCGACATCAAAGCAGACATCACAGAAGATGCGCTGATCGCGTCAGGTCTGGTTCGTCGCAAAAAAGACGGTATTCGCGTTCTTGCTAAGGGCGATTTTACCGCCAAAGCAACAATCGTCGTTACTGGTGCGTCTGCGGGCGCTGTAGAAGCTGTCGCAAAAGCAGGCGGTTCACTGACTGTCGCAACTGTCGCCGCGGCTGAGTAAGGCTTGTGAGCGGCGGTAACGTCGCTTACATATTCTTTCAAGTTTTCCCAAACGCCGCCAACGGGAAACCGTCTGGCGGCGTTTAGCATGAAAAGAGACTCAAATGGCTTCTGCAGCAGAGCAAATGGCTTCGAACATTAGTTGGAGCGCGTTCGGTAAGGCAACGGAACTGCGTCAGCGCATTCTGTTTACCATCGGGATGCTGATGGTTTACCGCCTCGGTACTTATATCCCTGTTCCCGGTATTGATTCTATCGCATTGCGTGATTTCATGACCCAGGCATCCAGCGGCATTGGCGGCATTCTGTCGATGTTCACCGGTGGGGCATTATCACGTATGGCGATCTTTACCCTAGGTATCATGCCTTACATTTCTGCGTCCATTGTGATGCAGTTGCTGGGCTCTATGTGGGAGCCGCTAAAAAACCTTAAGAAAGAAGGCGAACAAGGTCGTCGTAAGCTGACGCAATACACGCGTTACGGCACGGTGTTCCTTGCAACCGTGCAGGCCTATGGTCTGTCTGTTGGCCTTGAGGCTGGTGGTTTTGCCACTGATCCGGGGCTCTTCTTTCGCGCCTCATGTGTGATCACTATTGTCGGCGGCACAATGCTGTTGATGTGGATCGGCGAACAGATCACATCCCGCGGGATTGGTAACGGCATCTCTTTGATCATTTTCGTTGGTATTATCGCTGAAATTCCCGCAGCAATGGCGCAGTTTCTTGCCCAAGGTCGTTCGGGCACTATCAGCCCACTGACAATTATTGGCATTCTGTTGATGGTTGGTGTGGTTTTGCTGTTCGTGGTATTCATGGAACGTTCGTTACGGAAAATCCACATTCAGTACCCGCGTCAACAGCGAGGTATGAAGGTGTATGATGGATCGTCGAGCCACTTGCCGATCAAAGTAAACCCTGCCGGCGTTATTCCTGCGATCTTTGCGTCTGCGTTGCTGTTGCTTCCAACAACCATCAGCACGTTCAGTGGCGGTACATCTGGACCAGTTATGTCGACGATCTTGGCGTTGTTTGGTCCCGGTCAGCCGCTCTATCTGATATTCTTTGGCGGCATGATCGTGTTTTTCACGTATTTCTACACGCGCGAAGTTGCCTTTAAGACCGATGAAGTTGCCGAAAACCTAAAAAGCCAAAACGGCTTCGTGCCGGGCATTCGCCCAGGCAAGAAAACGGCTGAATATTTGGATTATGTTGTAACCCGCATTCTTGTGCTTGGTTCTGGCTATCTTGCCCTTGTGGCACTGCTGCCAGAGATCATCCGGGCGCAATTGTCCGTTCCATTCTATTTTGGTGGTACGTCAGTGCTGATCATCGTGTCAGTTGGGATGGATACGATCCAACAAGTCCAGTCGCATCTCGTCGCCCATCAATACGAAGGTCTGATTGAGAAGTCACAGCTGCGTGGTAAACGTAGTGCAAACAAACGTAAGGGGCCTTCGCGTCGATGAACATTATTCTGCTGGGACCGCCCGGAGCGGGCAAGGGAACACAAGCACGCAAGCTTGTTGAAGAACGAAACATGGTGCAACTAAGCACTGGGGACATGTTACGTGCCGCGCGGACCAGCGGGACTGAAATGGGCAAGAAAGTCGCAGCCGTTATGGATGCAGGCAATCTTGTCACCGACGAAATCGTAATCGGCTTGATCCGGGAGCAGCTAGAAGCTGACAATGGTGCCGACGGTTACATCTTTGATGGCTTCCCGCGCACATTGGCGCAGGCTGATGCGCTGGGTCGTTTGCTGATGGACATGGGCGAGAACCTCGATTCGGTCATTGAAATGCAAGTTGATGACGAAGCGCTTGTCGATCGCATCACTGCTCGTTCGACATGTGGGAAGTGTGGTGAGGTCTATAACGACAACACCAAGCCAATCCCAGCGGACAACAAGTGCACCAACTGCGGTGCGTCTGATTTCCAACGTCGTGCCGATGACAATGAAGAAAGCCTGCGTACTCGTTTGATGGCGTACTATAAGCAGACCAGCCCATTGGTCGGCTACTACTATGCCAAAGGCGATCTGAAATCCGTGGATGGTTTGGCCAGCATGGATGAAGTGGCGAAAAGCATTTCAGCGGCGCTGGCGTAAATTTCTAGAAATTTACGCCACAGATGGATTTTCTAGAAAATCTATCGCTGCAACTTGGGTGGGTTGACCCGATAGGAAATGCCCCCTAAACAACGCCATCCCGAACGGGAATCAATAGATGGTTAATGGGTCGCACCCGTGAAGCCATCCACCACCTCGATATGACTTAAGCCCGGGCACATCGCTTCGGGCTTGCGTTGTGAAAAAAGGGTCTGGAATGACGGACCCGCAACCAAAAGGAATTGCACACGTGGCACGTATTGCCGGCGTAAACATCCCGACTGCAAAGCGGGTTCCAATCGCCCTTACCTACATCACCGGAATTGGCCCTGCCAAATCTGAAGAAATCTGTGAAGCGGTCAAAATTGACCGCACACGTCGCGTTAACGAACTGTCTGACGCCGAAGTATTGGCTATCCGCGAGTACATCGACGCGAACCTGACAGTTGAAGGTGACTTGCGTCGTGAAGTCACAATGAACGTCAAGCGTCTGATGGACCTTGGCTGCTACCGTGGCCTGCGTCACCGTCGTAACCTGCCTGTTCGTGGGCAGCGTACATCAACAAACGCACGTACACGCAAGGGCCCTGCAAAGGCCATTGCTGGTAAGAAGAAATAAGGGAGATCTGACAGATGGCACGTGATACCAAACGCACCAAAAAGAAGGTCTCCAAGAACATCGCCGCTGGCGTTGCTCACGTGAACTCTTCTTTCAACAACACAAAAATCCTCATCTCCGATGTGCAGGGCAACGCGATCTCTTGGTCGTCTGCTGGCACAATGGGCTTCAAAGGGTCGCGTAAATCGACACCTTATGCTGCTCAGATGGCTGCTGAGGATGCAGGCAAGAAAGCACAAGATCACGGCGTGAAAACGCTTGAAGTCGAAGTGCAGGGTCCTGGTTCTGGCCGTGAAAGCGCTCTGCGCGCACTGGCTGCTGCTGGTTTTAACATCACATCGATCCGTGACGTGACACCAATGGCACATAACGGTTGCCGCCCACCAAAGCGCCGCCGCGTCTAATTTCACCCAAACGCTTTGGGGTCGTGTATTTATTGCGCGGCCCCAATACGTCATTTTGAAACCTCGGGCGTTTGCCTTTTGGACATGAAGGCAGACAGGAATGGAGGGACACATGATCCACAAGAACTGGGCTGAGTTGATTAAACCAACTCAATTGGAAGTTAAACCGGGTAACGACCCGATGCGTCAGGCAACAGTGATTGCTGAACCGCTCGAGCGTGGCTTTGGTCTGACATTGGGCAACGCGCTGCGTCGCGTACTAATGTCTTCGTTGCAAGGTGCTGCGATTACTGCTGTGCAGATCGACAACGTCCTGCACGAGTTCTCTTCCGTGTCCGGTGTACGTGAAGACGTCACTGACATCGTTCTGAACCTCAAGGGCGTCGCGATCCGTATGGAAGTCGAAGGCCCTAAGCGTTTGTCCGTTCAGGCCAAAGGCCCTGGCGTTGTGACAGCTGCTGACATCTCAGAAACTGCTGGGATCGAAGTTCTGAACAAAGACCACGTTATCTGTCACCTTGATGATGGCGCTGATCTGTACATGGAACTGACCGTGAATACCGGTAAGGGCTATGTTGCTGCAGACAAGAACAAACCAGAAGACGCACCGATTGGCATGATTGCTATCGACGCGATCTATTCGCCTGTGAAAAAAGTGAGCTATGACGTTCAGCCGACCCGTGAAGGTCAGGTTTTGGACTATGATAAGCTGACGATGAAAGTCGAAACAGACGGTTCGATCACACCTGACGATGCGGTTGCTTACGCAGCACGTATTCTGCAGGATCAGCTGTCTATCTTCGTCAACTTCGACGAGCCTGAATCTGCTTCTACTGGTGCAGACGATGACGGTCTTGAGTTCAACCCGCTTCTGCTGAAGAAAGTGGATGAGCTGGAACTGTCTGTCCGTTCAGCAAACTGCCTGAAGAACGACAACATCGTCTACATCGGTGATCTGATCCAGAAAACCGAAGCAGAAATGCTGCGCACACCTAACTTTGGTCGTAAGTCTTTGAATGAAATCAAAGAAGTACTGTCAGGCATGGGGCTGCACCTTGGCATGGACGTAGAGGATTGGCCGCCGGATAACATCGAAGATCTGGCGAAAAAGTTCGAAGATCAGTTCTAAGAATTTGGGTGGGCCTTCGGGCCCATCCGCACAAATGCCAGCACGGGCTGGGAATACTCGGACAATTCTGTCCCACTAACGGAGCAGGCGTCATCGCAGCGCAGGCCCATCATAAAACAAAATGGAGACTATCAAATGCGTCACGCACGAGGTTACCGCCGCCTGAATCGTACACACGAGCACCGCAAAGCGCTGTTCGCGAACATGGCTGGCTCGCTCATCGAACATGAGCAAATCAAAACAACATTGCCAAAAGCGAAAGAACTTCGCCGCATTGTTGAAAAGCTTATCACACTTGCAAAACGTGGTGACTTGCACGCACGCCGTCAGGCAAACGCACGCCTGAAGCAAGAAATGCACACAGCGAAACTGTTCGAAATCTTGGGGCCACGCTACCAAGACCGTCAGGGTGGTTACATCCGCATCATGAAAGCCGGCTTCCGTTACGGTGACATGGCGCCAATGGCGATCATTGAATTCGTTGACCGCGATGTTGATGCTAAAGGTTCTGCTGACAAAGCACGTCTGGCTGAGTTCGAAGCTCTCGAAGATTAATTTCCCGACATTTCGTTGAGATTTTGCAAAGCCTCGCGGTATCGCGGGGCTTTCGCTTTTTGAGATAAGGCATATGTTCGCTTCATGGCTGACTTATTCACATCCGCTCCTACTGATATACCCGCTGGCCCGCGCCCGCTGGCCGATCGTTTACGTCCACAGCGGTTGGGCGATGTCATTGGGCAAGAACAGGTTCTTGGGCCTGACGCACCATTGGGCACGATGTTGGCATCTGGATCGCTGTCGTCTTTGATTTTCTGGGGGCCGCCGGGCGTCGGTAAGACGACAATTGCACGTTTGCTGGCGGATGAAACTGACCTCCATTTCGTCCAGATCAGCGCGATTTTCACCGGGGTTCCGGACCTACGGAAAGTATTCGAAGCTGCCAAGCTACGTCGCCAAAATGGTAAGGGTACGTTGTTATTCGTGGATGAGATTCACCGCTTTAACAAAGCGCAGCAAGATGGGTTTCTGCCTTACATGGAAGACGGTACCATTTTATTAGTTGGTGCCACGACCGAAAACCCGTCGTTTGAATTGAACGCTGCGGTGCTAAGCCGTTCGCAGGTGTTGATCCTGACCCGGCTTGACCTTGCTGATCTTGAACGCCTTGCACAACGTGCTGAGAAGGACTTGGACCGCGGGTTGCCGCTCGATGGTCACGCGCGCGAAGCACTGCTAGAGATGGCAGATGGTGATGGCCGTGCGCTGTTGAACTTAATTGAACAGGTCGCGGCGTGGAAGGTCGACGGTAAGCTTTCTACCGACGACTTGACCAAACGTTTGATGAAGCGTGCTGTGAAATACGACAAGTCAGGTGAAGAACATTACAATCTGATTAGCGCGTTACATAAATCTGTGCGGGGATCTGAC
This sequence comes from Yoonia maritima, assembly GCF_003003285.1. Classification (GTDB taxonomy): domain Bacteria; phylum Pseudomonadota; class Alphaproteobacteria; order Rhodobacterales; family Rhodobacteraceae; genus Yoonia; species Yoonia maritima. The sequence goes on from NZ_PVTP01000009.1 coordinate 79,792, forward strand.
CCTGATGCCGCGCTTTATTGGTTTGCGCGTATGCTGGCTGGCGGGGAGGACCCTCGGTATCTCGCGCGCCGCATTACCCGTATGGCTGTCGAAGAAGTTGGGCTTGCTGATCCGCAAGCGCAGGCGGTTTGTTTGCAATCGTGGGATACCTACGAACGTATCGGCAGCCCAGAGGGCGAGCTGGCCCTTGCACAGGCGCTGGTCTATGTCGCCTTGGCACCGAAATCGAACGCCGCGTACGTCGGGTATAAGGCCGCTGTAGTTGCCGCGAAAAGCACGGGTTCTACCCCACCGCCGAGTCATATTATCAATGCGCCGACCAAGATGATGAAGGAGCAGGGCTTTGGCGCAGGCTATGCCTATGACCATGACGCAGAAGATGCGTTTTCGGGGCAGAACTATTTCCCCGATGGTATGAAACGCGGTGTTTACTATACGCCCGTTGATCGTGGGTTTGAACGAGAGTTGAAAAAGCGCGTAGACTACTTTGCTGGCCTGCGGGCAAAGCGAGCCAAGAATTGACATCCGCAGGCGAACAGGCCAAGGCACACACATGATGACACCAGTAATTTCAGTGGCTCTGGGTGGCGCGATTGGCGCTGTTGGGCGGTACGGCGTAAACATCGCGGCAACTCGGTTGACCGGGATAGGTTTTCCATGGGGCACAGTTACTGTGAACGTGCTGGGGTCGTTTCTGATGGGCGTTATGGTTGTCGTTTTGGCGCATAAGGGCGGCATGCGTTTTGCGCCACTTCTTATGACGGGGATGCTGGGCGGCTTTACGACGTTTTCGGCGTTTTCTTTGGACGCAGTGACATTATTTGAGCGTGGACAAGTCGTTCACGCAGCAGCCTATGTGATCGGCACGGTGCTGGTCGGACTAATTGCAATCATGGCCGGTATGGCCCTAACACGGTGGGCCATAGCATGAGCGGCGTACAGACAAAAATTATCGGCCCGGACGACGGCGACCAACGGTTAGACCGCTATTTGCGGCGACTATTCCCGCATGTCACGCAAGGGCGCATCGAAAAGATGTGTCGCAAGGGTGAGCTGCGCGTGGATGGCGGCCGTGTGAAATCAAATACTCGGCTTGAAGTTGGGCAGAAAGTCCGCATTCCACCGCTGCCAACTGAAGAAGAAGCGGACGCATTGCGGTCATTGGCCAAGCAGGGCGTGACCAAGGCTGACGCCAAGCTGATCCAGTCATGTGTGATTTACAAAGATGACCATATCATTGCGATCAACAAACCGCATGGTTTGGCAACGCAGGGCGGCACGAACACTAGCCGCCATGTTGACGGCATGGCCGAGGCATTGACCTTTGGTTATGACGAAAAGCCGCGCCTTGTGCACCGTTTGGACAAGGACACGTCTGGTGTGTTGTTGCTGGCGCGTACACGCATGATGGCGAAAAAACTGACCGAAAACCTGAAGCACCGCGAAACCCGTAAGATTTACTGGGCAGCTGTTGCCGGCGTTCCGCATCCGCGTGCCGGCACGATCAAATACGGCTTGGTCAAATCTGGCGGTCATGGCCGTGGTGGCGAAAACGAAAAGATGCGCTGCGTGCATCCGCGTGAAGTGGACAGCACCGAAGGCGCGAAACGCGCGACATCGGATTACGCTGTGATGGACACGCTGGCGTCACGTGCTTCGTGGTGTGCTTTGGTGCCAATCACGGGCCGTACTCACCAGCTTCGTGCGCATATGGCCGAGATCGGGCATCCGATTATCGGTGACGGGAAATACGGTGGCTCTGGTCAGGAAAACCTTGGTGATGGCTGGGGCGCTGGTATGGGCAGCGAAATTGGCCGCAAGATGCACTTGCATGCGCGTTCACTGACGATTGAACACCCTGAAACGGGTGCGACGCTGCATATCACTGCGCCACTGCCAGAGCATATGCAAAACACATGGGATTTCGTGGGTTGGGTCGTGGGGCACGCCCCTGTCGATCCGTTCAATATGCCGGATGAGTGATCTACGCCTTGTAATATTCGACGTCGACGGCACGCTTGTCGACAGTCAGGCCGAGATTTTGGCCGCGATGACGCATGCGTTTGCGGCTGAAGGTCGCGCAATGCCTGATCGTTCAGATGTGCTTTCTATTGTTGGGCTTTCGCTCGATGTGGCGTTCGCCAGATTATGCCCTGATTCCGATCAGGCGGTACAAGCCCGTTTGGTCGAAGGCTATAAGGATGCGTTCAGTACCCAGCGTGCGCAGAATGCGGACCACGGTCCTTTGTATCCCGGTGCTCGCGCCGTGCTTGATGCTCTTGCAGCCCAGGACAACACCTTGTTAGCCGTGGCGACAGGAAAGTCGCGGCGTGGTTTGGACAAACTGTTAGAACGGCATGCGCTGGAAGGTTTCTTTCACAGTGAGCAAGTCGCTGATCATCATCCGTCGAAGCCTAACCCTTCGATGATCTTAACGGCGATGAATGAATTAGGTGTTGTCCAGAACCGTGCCGTGATGGTGGGCGACACCACGTATGACATGGATATGGCGCGCGCCGCTGGTGTGGCAAAAATTGGCGTTGGCTGGGGGTATCATGCGGCTGATTTGCTGATGCCTGATATCCTTATCCACGAATTTGGCGCGTTGCCCGGCGCCGTTGACGAACTAGCAGGACACTAAGATGAGCGATTGGAAACCAAAACGTTTCTGGAAAACAGCGACCGCGACTGAATGTGACGGCGGTTTTACCGTGCTGCTGGATGAACGGGGCGTGAAAACCCCAGCGAAAGCAGCGTTGACTGTGCCGACCCTATCGATGGCCGAAGCAATCGCCGCCGAGTGGGATGCACAAATCGAAACCGTCGATCCCGTGACAATGCCGCTAACGCGCGGTGCAAATGCTGCAATTGATAAGGTTCGCACGCAACATGCAGAAGTCGCGGCGCTATTGTCAGAATACGGTGATAGTGATTTGCTTTGCTACCGTGCCGCAGGGCCGGATGCATTGATTGCGCGGCAGGCAGAACACTGGGATCCGATCCTAGATTGGGCGGCCGAATCGCTGGATGCACGGCTCGCTGTCGGCGAAGGCGTTATGCACGTGGCGCAAAATCCAAATACTTTGGCGCGATTACGGGCCGAGGTCGAGAGTTTCGATGAATTTTCATTAGCTGCAGCACATGACCTGATTAGTATATCGGGATCGTTGGTTTTGGCGTTGGCTGTAACCCGCAAAGCGATTACCGTCGATCACGCATGGATGGTTTCGCGCATCGATGAACATTGGCAAATTGAGCAATGGGGTGAAGATGATGAAGCATCTGCACTAGAATTGACCAAGCGCGCCGCATTTATGGACGCCGCGCGGTTTTATGAGCTTTGCCGTCGCTAGGTAATTGTCCTGTTTCGGTCTGATTGGCAGGAAAACTGCCTGTTTTGGCAGCGTTTGCCTAGGGTTTTCTATTTGTGACCCTTGACCTCATTGCGTGATTCCGCACACTCTAGCGTCATTGAGAGGGGACTCCTTTTCTCATTCACCACACTGTCCAATAGGACGGGATAAAATACCGCCCCTCTTGTTAGGGGTGGAAACTCAGGAAGAGGTAAAAATGAAAAAAACCGTATTCTTCGGCGCGCTGACTGTTGCTGGCTTGACTGCCGGTATGGCTTCTGCGGCGACACTGGACGATGTCAAAGCACGTGGCTCGCTGAACTGCGGCGTTACAACTGGTCTTGTTGGTTTTGCTGCACCTGACGCTGAAGGCGTCTGGGAAGGTTTCGACGTTGGCGTATGCCGCGCGGTCGCTGCTGCAATCTTTGGTGATCCTACTGCAGTGGAATTCGTTCCAACAACTGGCCAGACACGTTTCACAGCGCTTGCTTCCGGCGAAATCGATCTTCTCGCACGTAACACAACATGGACAATGAGCCGTGACGTCGATCTGAAGTTCGAATTTGTTGGCGTGAACTACTATGATGGTCAAGGTTTCCTTGTACCAAAAGCGCTTGGCGTGACATCTGCTAAAGAACTGGACGGCGCAACTGTATGTATCCAAACTGGTACAACCACAGAGCTGAACCTTGCTGACTTCTTCCGCGTCAACGACATCAGCTATGAGCCGGTTCCAATCGAAACAAACGCTGAAGGTCAACAGCAGTACCTTGCTGGTGCTTGTGACGTGTACACAACAGACGCATCTGGTCTGGCTGCGACACGTGCGACTTTCGAAAACCCTGCTGACCACGTTTTGCTGCCTGAAATCATCTCTAAAGAGCCACTCGGCCCGCTTGTTCGCCACGGTGACAACGAATGGGGTGATATCGCACGTTGGACACTGAACGCACTGATCACAGCCGAAGAGCTGGGCGTTACCTCAGAAAACATCGAAGAGCTTGCTGCGACTCCGGGTAACAACCCTGAAGTTAACCGTCTGCTGGGCACCGAAGGTGAACTGGGCGCGCAACTGGGTCTGGATGCTGACTGGGCGAAGAACGCAATCGCTGCTGGTGGTAACTACGGCGAATTGTTTGACAACAACATCGGTGAAAACACTTCGATCGGTCTGGCTCGTGGCCTGAACGCACAGTGGACAGATGGCGGCTTGATCTACTCTCCGCCTTTCCGTTAAGAACTGAAAACGGCGAAGGGCTCGGTTTTTAACCGGGCCCTTTACCCAATGGCGACCACGCTAAATAATAAAAATGCGTATCCTGCGCGTGATGACAGTCAGATTAACTGACGCGCACGCGGCCTATATCAGGACGCACCGGGAGATAAATATATGTCGACGTTGACCGACCCGCCTAAGCCGGGTTTTCGGCTAAGCCAGCTTATTTACGATACACGTTATCGATCCATCACCATCCAGGTAATTGCATTGGCGCTGATTGTCGCTGCGTTCTGGTGGTTGGGAAACAACACAGTGAACAACCTCAATGCGTTGGGTAAGGACTTTAATTTTGGGTTCCTGAATAGCGCAGCGGGCTATGACATCAACCAAAAGCTAATAGAGTATAACAACCAGATGTCGCACGGACGTGCCGCATTGGTTGGTATTCTGAATACGCTGTTGGTGGCATTTCTTGGCTGTATTGCAGCTTTGATTATCGGTGTGTTCGTGGGCGTCTTACGGTTGTCGAAAAACTGGGTCGTAAGCAAACTGATGGCCGTTTACGTCGAAGGCTTTCGCAACGTACCGCTTTTGATTTGGATCCTGCTGATTGGCGCTGTGATGTCAGAAAGTATGCCGCAGCCGCGCGAATTCCGAGGTGAAAACGCAACGCAAAGCATGTATTTCAGCGATAACGTAGCGGTAACGAACCGCGGCATTTGGATTCCGCGGATAGGCTTTACGAATTCGGTAAGCGGCGAAGAAGCTGTTGCACCTGTTGAAGGTGCCGCTGCTGTGGCATCTGGTGGGCTGGATTGGCTTCTGGTTCTTGGAACACTTGGTCTCAGCCTTTTTGCAATGCGGCTGGTTCGCCAACGTGCAGACCGTATTCAACAAGCAACTGGCGAGCGCCCAACGACCTGGTATCAACGACTTGGACTGTTGATTATTCCCGTTGGGATCGTTCTGTTCCTTTTGGGCGCGACGATAGTATCGCCTTACCTAAAAGGATTTAACTTTACTGAGGGTATCCACCTTCGGAACTCGTTGATCGCGCTTTGGTTTGCACTGTCGCTATACACAGGTGCATTTATCGCGGAAATCGTTCGTGCTGGTATCTTGGCGGTCTCGAAGGGGCAGTCAGAAGCCGCAGCTGCGCTGGGTATTCAACCAAGCCGCACGATGAACCTTGTGATTTTGCCGCAGGCGATGCGGGTCATCATCCCGCCGCTAATTTCGCAGTTCTTGAACCTCACCAAAAACTCATCGCTGGCAATTGCGGTCGGATACATGGATGTGCGCGCCACGCTTGGCGGCATTACTATCAACCAAACCGGTCGCGAGCTTGAAGGCATGCTGTTGATGGGGGCTTTCTATCTTGCTCTGTCTTTGGTGATTTCTGGCGGCATGAACTACTACAACCGTTCAACTCAACTCGCGGAGCGCTAAGATGTCGGATACTCCTATTACTTACGTCCGTGACACGATGCTGCCGCAACAGGCACCACCAACGTCCGAAGTCGGTCCAGTTCGTTGGGCGCGCGAGAACCTGTTCTCGTCGCCTATGAATGCCATTTTGACCATCCTGTCGTTGTACATCGTCTATACGGTTATTAGCCATGTTGGGCCTTGGTTAATCAACGGCATTTGGGATGCGGATTCGCTTAGCGAATGTCGTGAAATCATTGCGGCAAAAGGTGATGGTCACCACTCCGCAGCTTGCTTTGGCGTTATCACTGCGCGTTGGCACCAGCTTGTGTTTGGCTACTATCCATCCGAGCTGTACTGGCGTCCGGTCTTGGCGTTGCTGGTATTCTTCGTTGGTATCGCGCCAGTGTTGTTCCCTTCACTGCCACGCAAGCTTTTCATCGTTTCGATGGTTGCGCCATTCCTTTGCTTTTGGTTGCTCTGGGGCGGTTCAATTTGGCTACCTATCAGCATCGCGCTTGGGTTCGGTGTGGGTGTCGTTGCGTTTAAACTGTTGAGCGTTTCTGTGAGCTCACTTGTGGCGATCATTGGCGCGATTCTGCTGCCGTTGATCTACTGGCTGTACCTGTCGGGGCCTCTTGCCGCTGGATTGGCAAGCATCGTTCCACTGGGCATTGAATTTGTCCCGTCTCGGTCATTTGGGGGCTTTATGCTTTCAATCGTGATCGGGCTATCTGCGATTGTGATATCACTGCCGCTGGGCATTTTGTTGGCTTTGGGCCGTCAGTCTGATCTGTTCATCATCAAAACATGTGCCGTTGTGTTTATCGAAGTGATCCGAGGCGTGCCGTTGATTGTGTGGCTGTTCACAGCGCAATTGCTGCTGAACTACTTCCTGCCGCCCGGCAGCAACTTTGATCTGACACTGCGCGTGATCATCATGGTGACCTTGTTTGCATCTGCGTACATTGCAGAGGTCGTTCGGGGTGGTCTTGCTGCCCTGCCAAAGGGACAATACGAAGGCGGTGATAGCCTTGGTTTGAACTACTGGCAGTCTATGCAGCTGATTATCTTGCCGCAGGCGCTTAAAATCTCAATCCCGGGTATCGTGAACACCTTTATCGGTCTGTTCAAAGACACCACGCTGGTTGTTTTCATTGGTCTGTTCGATCCTCTTGGCATTGCCAGCGCGATCCGTGCGACGACCGAATGGAACGGCATCTACTGGGAACTCTTCCTCTTTATCGGCATCATGTTCTTCATCTCTTGCTTTAGCATGGGCCGTTACTCACTTTACCTGGAGAAAAAACTCCAGCGTGAACACCGCTAAGGAGACCTGACAATGGTTGAACTCACACAAGAACGCGCAGTCGATCGTAGCCAGATGCAGGTCTCTGACGAGGTCGCGATTGAAATTCGCAACATGAACAAGTGGTACGGTACGTTTCACGTTCTGCGCGACATTAACCTAACCGTGCAACGCGGTGAGCGGATCGTTATCTGTGGCCCGTCGGGTTCTGGTAAATCGACCCTAATCCGCTGCATTAACCGGCTTGAAGAACACCAAGCCGGTGACATCATCGTTGACGGGACAGAGCTGTCCTCGGATTTGAAAAACATCGACAAGATCCGGTCAGAGGTTGGCATGTGCTTTCAGCACTTTAACCTGTTCCCGCACCTGACGATCCTTGAAAACTGCACGCTGGCGCCAATCTGGGTCCGTAACACGCCCAAGAAAGAAGCCGAAGAAATCGCGATGCATTTCCTTGAAAAGGTGAAGATCCCTGATCAGGCGCATAAGTACCCCGGCATGTTGTCCGGTGGTCAGCAGCAGCGTGTGGCGATTGCCCGTTCGCTTTGCATGAAACCACGTATCATGCTGTTCGATGAACCGACCTCTGCTCTTGATCCTGAGATGATCAAAGAGGTGCTGGATACAATGATCGAACTGGCCGAAGAAGGCATGACCATGCTTTGCGTGACCCACGAAATGGGCTTTGCTCAAGCAGTTGCCAACCGGGTCATCTTTATGGACCAAGGTCAGATCGTGGAACAGAACGAACCAACGGAGTTCTTCAACAACCCGCAATCTGAGCGGACCCAGTTGTTCCTAAGCCAGATTATCGGCCACTAAAAACAAAGCCCCGGGCATGACCCGGGGCTTTTTGTTTTATAGGAATACTGCAGAGTTCTTATTTCTCTAAGTTCCACGTGCACATTTCATGAAGACAATATTAGCGAGCATCCAAGATCAGTTCGGAGTTCAGGAACTGCCTCATGGCTTATTTCACGCGTTCGACAATGCGCTGCGTTTCGATTTGGGAGGCACAGAGAGTAACATACACCGTCCGATGCACCGGTTCTGTCAAGCATATGAGCGGGCATGTACGATTGCACATGCGCATTTTGAAGACTCATCAGAGATTTATCTTCTGCTTGCTAGCTATGGCTTAGAGCAGCCTAGTAAGAAACGTCTAAACCATATCGAACTCTGTGGAGTTGAGCGTTCCGAAGTGCAGTACGTAAGTAAGACTGCGCAGCAAGATGAAGAGCATATGGCTGAGTTTGGATGTGATCAGTTTCGTCATTGGGATATTGTTAAGGTAAACGATAAAAGATCTATTTCCGATATCATGTGGTTATGCATCGCTTCTGAAATGATGATCGAGCCAGCTTTTCATTCGACCACAGCGTATCTTGTAGATGCGAGAAATGGTCTAATCCTGCATGCATATGATGATCGCGGGCTGGATGTCGTTTCTCTTAACAAATCGCAGTTATCTGAGCTTTTCATAAAATTTAACAAATGGTTGCTAGAGTGTGACCTTGCTCGCATGAGTGCTATGTTTGCATCTGATGACTAGCGGTCTGTGCCACCCGTCGTCCCAATCAAATCGCGCGGCACGATGAAATCTACACACTCCCCCGTATGCCTTTGCACCGCTGACCAGCTTTCTGCGTCAAAGTCGATCACCGTTGTGGCGCAGGTTGGGTAGCCGCTGAAACGTGCGTGATCGGGTGCATTGGCGACCATCCCGTTGGCGAACATGCCGATGCCGGGGTTGTGCCCGATAAGAGCGACGGTTTTGACGCTTTCGCGATGGATGGTGTCCATCAGCGTGTCTGGGGCGGCGTGGTATAGCGACTTCATCAATCGTAGCTTTGGCGCGGTGGAAAGCTGTGCCATGATCAGGTCCGCTGTTTCGTGGGTGCGGGTCGCGTCCGAGCAGAGGATTTCTTCGGGTTCATAGCCGTTTTTGCGCATCCACCGGCCTATCGCCTTGGCAGATGCGATGCCGCGTGCATTCAGCACTCTTGCGTGATCATCAGAAAACGGGTCGTCCCAGCTAGATTTTGCATGGCGGATTAATATTAAACGAAGTGTCATAGGAAAGCGTCCATGTGAAATGCGGATTGGTCGGTAACACGACGATCTTGGCCGATAGGGCAGGCGCGTCGAGCAGCGCAGCCCTGTGTCATGCAAGTTCGCCCTTCGGGGGTGGTTAAATAGCTTTTGCAGGTCGGGACATCATAGCTGTCATTGGCAAACGCGCCAACAGGGCAAGTGGTCTGACAGGGTTTTGTTGCGCAAACTGTGCAAGGTGGGGTGGCGATGGGCATTTGTACTTGCCAAGGCACCAGCAACGCGCCGCGATAGGATACAAATAAGCCCGCTTGTTCGTGAACTAATAACCCGATCGGAGACTTCCACGCGTGCCCTGACCGCAGCGCCCAGCTGTAAAACGGATGAAACGGCGGGCCGTCAGAAGGGAATATCGCTGCGGCGCTGTTATCGATGGCAATGCGGCTAAGCACGCGTTTCGACCAACGATCCATAGGGTCGGGGTGCCCGTCGTTGTATTCACTTGATCTGATAAAGTCTGGCCAAAACGCAGGCTCATCCGGCCCAATCAGCAAGAGCGTCCCGTTAGATTGGGGTAATCCGTCGTCTGGGCTGATCGTGAACCCGCCAAGCACGCAAAGCCGCGCCTTTGATAGCGCTTGAAGCATCGCGTGATGGCGGGGATCAATCAATGGCCCGTTAGCGTGGTTCGCGGATAATCGAACCCGCACCATGTTCGGTGAACAGTTCCAATAGGCTCGCGTTCGGCAGGCGGCCATCAAGTATCACGACCGCACGCACGCCTTTGTCGAGTGCGTCGAGCGCGGTTTCGGTCTTGGGGATCATCCCGCCAGCGATGGTGCCGTCTGCGATCATATCGCGGACTTGGGCCGGTGAAAGCTGTGTGACGACCTCTCCGCTGCCGTCTTTGACGCCGGGTACATCGGTTAGCAAGAGAAGGCGGTCGGCCTTCAGAGCGCCTGCGATGGCCCCTGCAGCGGTGTCGCCGTTGACGTTAAAGGTTTCATTCGCGCTCATCCCAGTGGCGACAGGTGCGACGACGGGGATAATGCCCGCGTTGAACAGATCACGCAGGACTTGGACGTTCATTTCGACAGGGCGGCCAACAAAGCCCAATTCTGGATCGTCGGCTTCGGCAACCAGCAGGTCGTCGTCTTTGCCAGATAGGCCAACAGCGCGGCCGCCTTCATCCATGATGGCCTGCACAATGCGTTTGTTCACAAGGCCCGTTAGGACCATTTCGACGACTTCGACTGTTGCTTGATCGGTTACGCGTTTGCCGCGGACAAACTTAGATTCAATACCCAGTTTACCCAACATTTCGTTGATCATCGGCCCGCCGCCGTGCACGACAACTGGATTCATCCCGACTTGCTTCATCAGGACGATGTCACGTGCAAATTGCGCCATCGCATCTGCGTCGCCCATTGCGTTGCCGCCAAACTTAACGACCACAATCGCGCCAGAATAGCGCTGCAGATAGGGCAGGGCTTCGGACAATGTACGGGCGGTTGCGATCCAATCACGGTTCATGTCTTCGGTCCTTGATTTCATGATAGACCTGCAATGATGGCGCGAAGCGTTGGAATGCCTTCGCCTTTTTCGGATGAGGTCAGGATTAATTCAGGGAATGCCGCGGGGTGCTTTGCCAGCGCAGCACGTGTTTTTTCAAGTGACGCAGCAAGGGCATCCCCCTTGAGCTTGTCGACTTTGGTCATCACGACCTGAAACGTCACCGCAGAACGGTCGAGCAGTGACATGATTTCTTCGTCTACGGCTTTGGCACCATGGCGCGCGTCGATCAGAACAAAGACCCGACGAAGTGTTTGACGCCCGGACAGGTAGTTTTTCAGCAAACGCTGCCACTTTTCGACAACGGCAACGGGCGCATTAGCAAAGCCATAGCCAGGAAGGTCCACAACATAGATGTCGCCTGCGGTGAAGTAGTTGATTTCTTGCGTACGGCCCGGTGTGTTGGATGCACGGGCGAGGCCTTTGCGGCCTGTCAGCGCATTGATCAGAGACGATTTCCCAACGTTGGATCGACCAGCAAAACAGATTTCTAAACGGTCAGCTGGCGGCAACCCGTCCATCGCGACAACGCCTTTGACGAATTCAGTTTCGCCCGCGAACAACAGACGACCTGTTTCCAGTTCGCTTGGTTCAGGTGTTTCAACCTCGGGGAAGCGCATTTCCATTTTAAAGTACCTCGACCTTGTCGTTCATCGCACCTTATCGTCGTTAATGACGATGGCATAGGTGGCAAAATTTGTGGCCCAAACTATTAGGCCGTCATTTCATTGCTAAACCGCGAGACGCTTTGCAGCACCCCGCGGTCTAGGTCATTGGTTGGCAGCCCCTGCGAGGGGCGTCACCTTATTTGTCGTCTTCGGCGGCAGTTTTCTTTTTGCGGCGCATGCTGGATTTGATGTTTCCAAACACATCCGGCTTTGCCCCGTGGCTGCGCATGATCAGATACTGCTGGGTAAAGGTGATCACGTTGTTCGCGATCCAGTACAGAACCAAGCCACTGGCAAAGTTGCCCAGCATGAACATGAATACCCATGGCATCCATGCAAAGATCATTTGCTGGGTTGGATCAGTCGGCGCTGGGTTCAGGCGCTGTTGCAGCCACATGGAAACACCAAGGAAGATTGGTAAAATACCCAAAGACAACAATTGAAGCGGCCCAAGATCAGGCACAGCGAATGGCAGCAACCCAAACAGGTTGAAGATTGATGATGGGTCTGGTGCGCTAAGGTCATTGATCCAACCGATCCAGGCTGTGTGGCGTAGTTCGATGGTGACAAAGATCACCTTGTACAGGGAAAAGAAGATCGGAATCTGCAACAGCATTGGCAGACAGCCGGATGCTGGGCTGACCTTATTTTCTTTGTAGAGCTTCATCATGCCTTGTTGCATGGCTTGGCGGTCGTCGCCTGCTTGCTCTTTCAGTTTCTCCATCTCTGGTTGCAGTTCTTTCATCCGCGCCATCGAGACGTAGGACTTATAGGCCAAAGGCAGAACGATCGCTTTGAGGATAACAGTGAGCGCGATGATCGCCCAACCCATGTTGCCGATCAAACCATGCAGCGTGTGCAGCAGCCAGAAGATGGGTTTGGTCAGGAAAAAGAACATGCCCCAGTCGATGCTGTCCAAGAAACCTCCAACACCTTCTTCGTCTTCATAGTGCTTGATGGTTTCCCATTCTTTTGCACCAGCAAAGAAACGGGTCGTGTTTGTATAGGTTTGACCCGCGGCGATAGATGCGACGGGCATCACTGCCTCGGCTTGGAATAGATCGCGGCTTTCGTAGTATTTCGACGTTGACCGGAATGGTGCATCCTGTGTCGGGATCAGCGTTGTCATCCAGTAGTGGTCAGTAAATCCAACCCAGCCGGATTGGCTTGCCTCTAGGCGCTCAGCGGGCACCCCTTCTTTGGGGTCGATATCGTAATCTTGGATATCTTTATAGTCGGTTTCCTCCAGCGCGCCGTCAGTCATCCGCACCAGACCTTCATGCAAGATGAAGAATTTTTTCAGATCGGCAGGGATGCCGTGACGACGGATCAGACCATATGGTCGCGCTGAAATCGCAGTATCTGCGTTGTTTTCGATGCTTTGCGCAAAGCTAAACATAAATTCGTCATCCACCGAAATTTCGGTGCGGAAAACTTGGCCTGCGCCATTGTCCCAAGAAATTATCACGGGTGTCTGATCGGTTAAGATGTCGCCACTTTCCAATGTCCAAACAGTGTCAGGCGTTGGGACGTTTGCAGCTTCGATGCCCTCGGATGCAGCCCAGCCAAATGCTGTGTAATATGCCCCTGCTTCGCCTTCGGGGCGCAGCAATTGGACGATTTCAGAGTCCGGGTCGATTGTTTCATGGTATTGGGTCAGGGAAAGTTCGTCGATCCGACCACCGCGTAGTGACAGTGAACCTTCTAGGTCTGCTGTGCGGATTTGAACGCGGGGGGCCGGAGCTGTGGCCACTTCGGCTTCTGCCGGAGCGGTGGCCGTAGATGTCGTTGTAGTCGTACCCGGCAACGCTGACACATCGGCGCTAACCGTTGCCTCGGCGGCTATATCGATTGGTTGGTCCTCTGGCGGGAACAATACTGTCCATGCCATGATCACCGCAAAGCTTAGCACTGTTGCCAAGATGAGGTTTTTGTTCTGGTCGTCCATTCGAAACCGCCCATTTTCCCATAAAAATCTGATGGCCGTTCAACCCCTCAGGGTCACAAAGGTCAAGTGGTTTTCAGGAAATAGGGACGTATTGAGGCACTTGTGACCGATATAAACGGCAAACGCATCGTAGTGCTGATGTGTCGGGTCAGAGGGCGATCAGTTCTGACGAGACTGGAGATAGTGCGTACGTGTCTGGTGGAATACCGCGATTAAGCGGGGGTCATTGATGGCAAGTTGTTCAACTTGCTCTGAAAAGTCGGCCTCGTTTTGGCCGTAAAAAGAGGAAGCGGCTGCCTCGTGGGGGGCGGTTAGTTTATTGGCTTGTTTCATAACTGCTTACTTTCTGACATTTCACGCCCTATTGTTATTCATCTAACGCGGTAAAAATGAGGCCGCAATATGGAGTATGGGTCGAATTTTATCGATCAAGGGCGGTAAATAGTGTTGGATAAATGACTTTACGGAAGGTTATGCCGTATGACTGTTAATCTTTGCAACTATTTGAGTTGTCGAAAAACTGACTGTGTTAAAGCGGTACCACGGCAGAAACCCCTCAAGATTACGTTGCGTAAACTCGGGTGCGCTTTCTCGCTAAACGACTTGTGATTGTTTTTGCTAACTTATTTTAAATTCCTAGTAATGCGCTCGACAGCCTCAAACTGGGACAAGTGGACGCTTCCGCCTAATTCGTGCAAAAAATGCTGTTCGCGCAAACGATCCATTACAGGGCCTTTTACCTCTGACAGGTGCAGATACACGCCCATTTCCAGCAGTCTTTGGTTTATCGTCTCAAGTGATTCGAGCGCGCTAAGGTCGATTTCATTGACCGCAGAGCACTGCAATATCACGTGCCGCACTTGCTGATCTCCTGCGACGCGATCTTGTACTTGATCCTCAAGATAGCGTGCGTTCGCGAAGTATAGGCTTTCGTCGACGCGTAAGGTCACGATCTCTGGGTGGGTCTGTACATCGTGACGATTGATATTTCGAAAATGTTCGGTGCCAGCGATTAGGCCGACCTCAGCGATATGTGGGCGCGATGTTTTATACAGGTGCAATAGAATAGAAAGCCCGACACCAGCAGAGACGCCGACTTCTACTCCCATGATAAGAGTAAGAAGGATCGTGGCCAGAACAGCCGCAAAGTCGGCCTTTGAATAGTTCCAAGCGCGCTTCAGTATGCTGAAATCAACGAGGCTGAGCACCGCCACGATGATTGTCGCGGCAAGCGTAGCTTTGGGTAAGAAAAAGATTAGCGGGGTTAGTGCCAATGCGGCGATGGCAAGCCCGATCGCGGTAAATGCACCGGCAGCGGGGGTTTCTGCGCCCGCGTCGAAGTTCACGACAGACCGTGAAAACCCACCCGTGAGGGGAAACCCACCGGTGAATGCCGCGCCGATATTCGCAGCGCCCAATCCGATCAATTCTTGGTCAGGGTCGATCCGCTGGCGTTTCTTTGCAGCAAGCGTTTGCGCGACAGAAATAGACTCTACAAAGCCGATTATTGAAATAAGGAAGGCAGGCAGTAGTAGCTGCCCCAGCAACATAGGCGAGAAAGATGGTAGCGTCAGCGGCGGGAGGCTTTGCGGAACGTCACCCACGATTTTGACACCTTGGTCAGCCAATCCGAACATCCACACAGATAAAGTTGTCACCACAACAACTGCGACGGGGCCAGCCTTCACAAGTACACTGGTTAACCCTGCATTCAGCCCGATTGTTTGCAGCAACGGCTTTAGCCCTTTGCGGACCCAAAATAGGAAAGCTGTCGCGATGATGCCGATAGTCGCGGTAATGACGTTCGTTTCAGGTAAATGTTCGAAAAGTGACGATAGCAGGTCGAGCAAGTTATGCCCGTGGGCCTCAATGCCAAGAATGTGCTTGAGCTGGCTCGCTGCAATGATGATTCCAGATGCTGTGATGA
Source organism: Yoonia maritima (assembly GCF_003003285.1). Taxonomy (GTDB): domain Bacteria; phylum Pseudomonadota; class Alphaproteobacteria; order Rhodobacterales; family Rhodobacteraceae; genus Yoonia; species Yoonia maritima. Next base: position 95,271 of record NZ_PVTP01000009.1, read on the forward strand.
ACCCAGCGATGACCGGATGGGATAGGAAGTTTGCAATGAACCCTAACCGAAACAATCCCATAGCAAGCAAGATCATCCCCGAAAGTGCCGCAAGTGATAGGGCGGCGACGGCATAGCCCATGGTCCCTTGTTCTACGATGTTACTCAGCGCTGCAGCGGTCATTAGCGAAACAACCGCAACTGGTCCCACTGCCAGCGCGCGGCTTGTTCCGAAAATGGTGTATAGGATAATGGGTGCGATTGACGCGTATAGCCCCGCCTCTGGAGGTAAGCCCGCCAGCAAGGCGTAGGCAAGCGATTGCGGTATCAGCATGATTGTCACGATCACCGCCGCGACGAGATCGTTAGAGAGTGTCGCGCGGTTATAGGCTTTGCCCCATGATAGGATGGGTAGGTAGCGTGTGATTGTGGCGTTCATACGAGGGCTCGGTTTCATGCTGGTGGCCTTTGTTTTCAAAGGCAGCGTTGATATTATTCGGCAGTGATTTTTTCGGGTTTCGCGAGCCATTCACGACCCTTTAGCATACCTTTCCAGTAGATCGGTGGCAGCAGCTTCTCTTTCAGGAACCATGCTGCGCGCGTGGGTTTTGTCCCGTCGATCAGGAGTTTTGGAAAGCTAGGGAGCAGGGTGCCGCCGTATCCGAATTCAGCTAGAACGATTTTCCCGCGTTCAACGGTCAATGGACACGACCCGTAGCCATTGTATTGGGCAACAGGTGCACCGCCGCGCATGTCGGCAATCATGTTTTCAGCCACAACAGGGGCCTGCATACGTGCAGCAGCGGCTGTTTTGGCGTTCGGCGCGTTCATCACATCGCCGAGCGACCAGATGTTGTCGTAGGTCTTGTGGCGCAGGGTTGCCTGATCGACATCGACCCAACCTGCTGCATCAGCCAGTGGCGACACCCGGATAAAATCCGGCGCTGTCTGTGGGGGAACGACATGCAACATGTCAAAACCCATCTCGACGCGCTCGATTGGGGTGTCGGGTTTGGTAACATTGAACCACGCTTTTTTTGCGGGACCATCGACGGCAACGAGGTTGTGAAAGAAGTTCAGCGTTGCGTCGTATTTTTCGACGTATTCCATAAGTGCCGGAACATAGTCTTTGATGCCGAACAGCACGCCGCCAGCATTGTTAAAGTGGATGTCGATGTCTTTTAGAACACCACGGCGGGACCATGCGTCACCGGATAGATACATCGCCTTCTGCGGTGCACCTGCGCATTTGATCGGCATCGGGGGTTGCGTAAAGATTGCGCGGCCAGACTTCATACCGGACACTAATTCCCACGTATATGGGGCAAGGTCATAGCGATAGTTTGAGGTTACGCCATTCTGGCCCAAGGTTTCGACCAAACCGTCGATCTTGTTCCAGTCAAGTTTGAGGCCGGGTGTCACGATCAACCGATCATATTTCACGACCCGGCATCCATCAAGAATGACGGCATTATTCTCAGGTTCGAACGCGGCGACTGCTGCTTTGATCCAGTGAACGCCGCGCGGGATCAAGGACCCCATCGTACGCGCCGTTTCTTGGGGTTCAAAGATACCGCCGCCGACCATCGTCCAGCCGGGCTGGTAATAGTGGACATCAGCGGGATCGATAATTGCGATCTCGAGTTCTGGTTTGCGTGCCTTTAGGCTAGCCGCAACTGCGATCCCACCAGCGCCTGCGCCGACAATCACCACCTCATAGCTTGCGTCACCCGTATCGGTCGGGGTTTTGCCGCCATTCGCAATGCGGCGAACAACGCCGCCCATGTCATAGCCAGCTGCTTTGGTTGCAGCCAGAATGTCGGCGACGCTAAGTGCGCTGGCTTGCGATAGCGACCACAGCGTGGCCGACCGTGTGCCAGTGCGGCAATAGGCAAGCACTGGACCGGGAAGGGTGTCCAGTGCATTGCCAAATGCGACAGCATCATCGTCGCTAACTTTGCCAGCGACGATGGGTTGGTATACTGCCTCTAAGCCGAACTCTTTGGCGGCATTGGCGATTTCTTGGAACGTTGGCTGATCCGCACCCTCACCGTCAGGACGGTTGCAGATGATGGCTTTAAAGCCGGCGTCCTTAATAACCTGCATGTCATCAGGCATGATTTGGGGACTCGCAGACACGCCTGCGGCAAGGGTGTTCAGTTCCAATGTTCTTCTCCTAGATCAAAGACCGTTTACAGGTACTTTCAGCATTGGGTTGCCGTCTTTGTCTTTTGGGACAGCACCTGCGCGCATGTTTACCTGAAGCGACGGAATGATCAGTTTCGGCATATCTAGTGTCGCATCACGTTCCGTGCGGAACTTGATAAAGTCTTCGCGGCTTTTGCCTGCGCCGACGTGGATGTTGTGCGCCTTTTCTTCGCCAACAGTGGTTTCCCACTGAATGTCGCGGCCATTGGGGCCGTAGTCGTGGCACATGAACAAACGCATGTCGTCAGGTAGCGTCAGTACCTTTTGGATGCTGTCATAGAGGGTGCCAGCGTCCCCGCCGGGGAAGTCAGCACGGGCAGATCCGCCGTCTGGCATGAACAATGTGTCACCAACAAAGGCAGCGTCACCAACAACATGAACCATGCATGCGGGCGTGTGTCCGGGCGTATAGATTGCAAAGACTTCCATGTTGCCGATCTTGTAGGTGTCGCCGTCTTCGAACAGCGCATCAAACTGCGATCCGTCACGCTGGAATTCGGTGCCTTCGTTAAAGACTTTGCCGAATGTGTCTTGCACGACCATGATCTTTGATCCGACGCCGATCTTACCACCCAGTTTTTGCTGGATATAAGGCGCAGCGGACAGGTGGTCTGCATGCACGTGGGTCTCGATGATCCAGTCCAACGTCAGGCCTCGGTCCTGCACTTCTTTGATCAGCCGATCTGCGTGGTCATAGGTGATCCGGCCAGCGGCATAGTCGATGTCCATCACGCTATCGATGATCGCGCAATGGTCACTGGTTGGGTCTTTGACGATATAGCTAATCGTATTTGTAGCCTCATCAAAATGGGCGGATACGTCAGGGGTGACGTTCATATCAACTGGATAAGTCATGTGTGGTCTCCTTTGATTCAGGGAGGTTAGGCCTGACAGGTACGCAGGCCAAAAATGCTATAAAGTGGGCAAAATCGGATGGCCGAAGTGGCCAGTAAGACGATACCAACAACCACCGAAATCGTGGTCACAGTGGTATTGGTAAAAAGAGCGAAATTCGTCACGAAAGGCGCAGCAAGCAAGACAGCGCCAATCACAAGGCGAACAAGGCGGTCGCGTGTTCCAACATTTACGGTCATTTTCTTGGCTCCGTGTTAGGTTCATGATCCTTCTACATCGGGAGCCCGTTAGATTCGGTGACATTGTCACCAAACGAAATAAGGTTCCCGTTAATGATTATGGCCTGCTAAGTTTTCCAGCGCATTGCGCTGGATCAAGTGTACAGACCCGCGACTTTGTTCGACCCAACCCCTGCGCTGGAATTCTTGAAGCTGACGCGAGATGACCTCGCGGGCGGTACCCAATTCGACGGATAGTTTTTGATGGGTTGTTGCGATGGTATCTTGGCCATCAGAAAGCGCGATCAGCTTATCTGCTAGCCGCACATCCATCTTTTGAAACGCGACCTCGTCGATCATCAAAAACAGATCGGTAATTCGTTTGGAAAAAGCAGCAAAAACAAAGTCGCGAAACTGTTTGGACTGGGCGACAAGGTCGTCAAAAACGGTTCGCGGTATTGCGGCTGCTTGGATGTCGGTTTCGCAAATACCTTCGGCTGAGTAGTCTTCGAAGGCCAATAAACAGGCCGTTGTTAGCACGCAACTTTGGCCTGCGTGGATGCGATAAAGAACAATTTCATGACCGGTTTCTGATACTTGCTGCACCCGAACAGTGCCGTCTAACAAGAACAGCATGTTCTCTGGTGAATTTCCGGGGCCAAAAATTGTCGTACCCGCAGGGACAGAAATGACGTTGCTTTTGTCCAAAAGCAGGTTTTGAGTTTCTGCAGACAGTTTTGCCAAGCCGGGAAAACGTTGTGTCCAGTTTTCAATCGTCATTATTTTGTTTGTCCCGTTACCAATCGCCGCACTGCGGCGCGATGCCTCATGAAATCCACGCTGTTGCGCTTTGCCGCCGTAAGCTTAGGCTCTATGTCATGTTATACATTCTAATGTCGAAATGTGTACAGCAACCTGTTCGATCGACTTGTTCAGCCGTCGCGTAGAATGACGCGATAAGCGGAGATTAATATGTTCGATACTATGACCGCCGAAACCCTTGCCCGGATGCAATTTGCATTCACGGTGTCGTTTCACATCATCTTTCCAGCCTTTTCCATTGGATTGGCCAGCTATCTGGCAGTGCTAAATGGTCTGTGGCTTAAAACCCGCGATGAGACTTACCTGACCCTGTTTAACTATTGGAAAAAGATATTCGCCGTCGCCTTTGGTATGGGCGTCGTGTCGGGTATTGTCATGTCGTACCAATTTGGCACCAACTGGTCGGTGTTTTCGGATAAGACAGGGCCGGTGCTGGGCCCATTGATGGCATACGAAGTGCTGTCTGCGTTTTTCCTTGAAGCAGGTTTTCTGGGTATCATGTTGTTCGGCCGCGAACGCGTTGGTGACAAATTGCACATGTTTGCCACTGCGATGGTGGCTTTTGGTACGCTGATGTCAGCAACATGGATTTTGTCCGTGAACTCATGGATGCAAACACCTGCCGGTTACAGCATGAACGAACTAGGGCAGTTTGTACCCGAAGATTGGTGGCAAATCGTCTTTAACCCGTCGTTCCCATATCGGCTCGTTCATATGGTGTTGGCCGCGTATTTGACCACCGCGCTTGTCGTTAGCGGGGTGGGTGGATTGCATTTGTTGCGTGACCGTGAAGATGCGCCCGCGCGGCGGATGTTTTCGATGGCAATGTGGATGCTGGTTGTCGTTGCTCCGCTACAGATTTTCGCAGGTGATGCACATGGTCTAAATACGCTGGAACATCAACCGGCCAAGGTCATGGCGATGGAAGGTCACTATGACAGTCACCCAGATGGCGCGCCGCTGATCCTGTTTGGCATCCCGAACCCGGAAGAAAAGCGGATCGATTACGCAATCGAAATTCCAAAGCTGTCGAGTCTGATTCTCAAGCACCATTGGGATGCGCCTTTGGCAGGATTAGACACTATTCCTGACGAAGATGAGCCACCTGTCATGATCGTATTCTGGAGCTTTCGCGTCATGGTTGGGCTGGGGTTCGCGATGTTAGGTCTTGGCGCTTGGAGCCTGTGGCGACGGGCCAAAGGCAAACTCTATGCGGATCGCTGGCTACATCGCACCGCCATTTTGATGGGGCCGATGGGGTTTGTTGCGGTGCTCGCTGGTTGGATCACAACCGAGGTCGGGCGGCAGCCTTTCACCGTTTACGGGCTACTCCGCACATCCGATAGCCTTGCGCCGGTGGCAGCACCCGCAGTTGCTGCATCGCTGATCGCTTTTATCGTCGTGTATTTCTTCATCTTTGGGGCAGGGACGTTCTACTTGCTTCGGATGATGAACAAACCTGCAGGCACTGTGCGTTTGGGGCTGCGTGATGCACCCGTTCGTGCTGCAGGGATTACCCCGATCCAAGAGACACACCCAGACGACGCCCATGGCGTAAAAGGAGACTGATCATGTTTGAACTATCTTTCATCTGGGCAGGTATCATCGCATTTGCGGTACTGACATATGTGATCCTTGACGGGTTTGACCTTGGGATCGGGATATTATTTCCGACTGCAAAAAGCGAAAGAGACAAGGCAACCATGATGAATTCCATTGCCCCAATCTGGGACGGGAATGAAACATGGTTGGTTATGGGCGGTGGAGGTCTGTTTGCGGTATTCCCGTTGGCCTACGCGGTGATCATGCCCGCGCTTTACATGCCTATAATCTTGATGCTGTTGGCGCTGATCTTTCGGGGTGTCGCATTCGAATATCGCTGGCGGACCGAACGATGGAAACCTGTTTGGGATGCCGCATTCTTTGGCGGATCTATCATGGCTGCCTTTATGCAAGGCATTGCGCTGGGCGCGCTGGTGCAGGGGATTGAGGTTGCCGACCGCGCCTACGCCGGCGGCTGGTGGGATTGGTTAACCGCGTTCTCTATCCTGACCGGGGTTGCCGTTGTTGTTGGTTACGCCCTGTTGGGCGCAACTTGGTTAATCCTAAAAACCGAGGGTCCATTGCAAAACCAAATGCAGCGCTATGCGTGGTGGCTGGCCGCGGGGACGCTGGGCTTTATTGGTGTCGTCAGCATCATGACCCCATTCCAGGACCCGATCTATTTCCAGCGTTGGTTTAACCTGCCTGGCAGTATTTTGAGCGTGCTTATGCCCGGGGCAGTTCTGGCGGCGGCGTTTTCATTGTTCAGTGGACTGAGTGCCGGAAAAGACGGACAGCCGTTCCTGTCTGCGCTTAGCCTTTTCGTACTATGCTTTGTCGGAATTGGGATCAGCTTTTATCCGAACATCGTACCGCCGGGTCTGACTATTGCCGAAGCTGCGGCACCTGATGCAAGTCTGAAATTTGCATTGGTTGGAACCGTTGTCTTGGTACCGTTGATCTTGGCGTACACCGCTTATGCTTACTGGGTGTTTCGCGGCAAGATCGATCCAGAGGAAGGGTATCATTGATGCAATCGCTCGCAAAAATCGCGTGGTTCATCGGTATTTGGATTGCAAGCGTCGCAGTGCTTGGCGTTGTTGCCTATGCAATCCGATGGGCGATAATGGGGTGACACCTTTACCCGACTAAAAGAATCATGTATTTGGGCGGCAGCGAGTTCGGCGCAATGGCGTGCTGTCACCAAGCCATCCCTCTATGTCATAAATTCGTATGCGCGGGGGGATATCTGTTCAAAGGGCACAACGATCTGGATGCAGCAAAGATGTTGCCGTCCGCTTACGGCGTGAGTGCGATGGGCGGTGTACCTGCAACGTGGTAGTCGAAACAAGAAAGCAGCCCATTGGGCTGCTTTTGCTGTTTTTGCGCGTGTCCATACGCAAACTTAACCGCCTGAGGTTAAGCGCCGTGTAAATGCCAGCGCACGTTCACCTTCGAAACCAGACGCTGCCATTTCAGCGCTCCATGCGGATTCGTAGTTGGCTGCGACGTCCTTAACCGCGTTGATGACGCTTTGTGGGGCTGTTTCGATTTCGATGCCTGCTGCGATAAGCTGCTCTTTGCCAATGTAGTCAGCGTAGTCGAACGCCTTGGCCGCAAGAACAGGGATCATTTCATTCGAATAGCTGCGGATCAAAGCGAGATCTTCGGCAGGTAGTCGCGCCGCTGCAGCGTTTGACATGCCTTGGAACCAGGTCGCGTTATAATACCCGCTTGGGATTTCGGAAACATATGTGATCTGGTCTACGATGTTGAATGCTTTCGCGCCTTCAAAAGGAAAGCATACGCCGTCGATTGTTCCATCGATCAATGCCTGCCGTGCATCAGTCGGCGACATTGGTACGTTGGTCGCGCCTAAATCCGACATAAGTCCAGAGATATAGCCGCCTGATGTCCGCACGCGCAGCCCTTGGAAATCTTCGGCTGTTCTTACGACTTTGTCACGCAACATCAACATGCCAGGGCCGTGTTGGAACAATCCAAGCAGTGTAATGCCAGTGTGTTCCTCAGAACCACGTAGCAGTTGACCATAAACCTTTGAGAACGCCTGAGACGCCCCATAAGCGTCGCCCAAGAACGAAAACTGTCCGATCTTTGCGCGTGCAAATTCGCCTTGTGAATAGCCGTGTATACTAAACCCAACGTCAAGTTGACCCGACCGCAACAGTTCGAGATGCGCAGGTGGCGGGCCCATCGGGCTTGGCAGGATGTCGATCTTGACCCGGCCATCGGTGATTTCTTCAATGCCTTCGGCCCATGGGTAAAACAGGTTCTGGGCAACGTCACCTTGCAGGGGAACCCAAACGGACATGGTCAATGTATTGACCGCCTGAGCACGAAGAATGCCTGGCGTCGCTAGCGTTGTCGTCATCGCAGCAGTTGTCGTGGACAACAACTTACGACGTGTAATCTGGAATGGCGTCTTATTCATTTACGTCTCCATTGTGACGGGCACTTTCGCGTTTGGTTTTGGCAAAGTGGCGGCACATTCGTGTTTAAAATAGGGCCGGTGGTTGCGAGCTTCGTCATGTGGTTTCTAAATCCTATCATACGAAGCATCACAACTATAGCGCGACCCAGTGTTAGCGTGCTTAGCGAAGCCAGATTTCAACGCGGCGGTTGATTTGGCGCCCGTCTTCATCATTGTTACACGCAGCAGGAGATGCAGCACCAAAGCCTAACGTGGTGATCGCATTTGGATCAATTCGACCAGCACTTGCTGCCAGAATTTCATCACGAATTTGCGCAGCACGACGACGCGATAGAACTGTGTTCAATTCGCTTTTACCGATGGAATCGGTGAAGCCAATCAGCAGCATTTCGATGCCCTCGTATTCAGGGCGTTCAAGTAGTTCTGAAAGACGGATCGCATCGGCACGCGCTTTGTTATCGATCTGGCTGGACCCGCTAGAGAAACGGAAAGTCGTCGACAGACGTTCAGAATTCAAAACTTCGCGTGTGAACTGTTGCATGTTGTACAGTTCGCCGCCTTGTTCTGGGGCAGCCAAGGAATACGCTAATTGCTGACCAAATGCGTCCAGTGTCGCAGTTTCTGAATCAAGGCTTACGAAACCAGCGTTGGTTACGATGCTTTGTCCCTTGGCGCTTTGCATGATGGTAATCATACGACGCAGTAGTGACGGCGAAACGCGATTGGTTGTGTATGCGTACAAACGACGGCTGAGTGGGTAGTCTTCTGACCGGATTGCGAATGTGTCTGGTTCAGAGATGATCCCGCAAGCTGACGCCAAGCGTACCGGACGTGCAAGTTTGTTGTCTGCTGTAGAAAGAAGTGCAATCGCGCCCGGCTGGTTTGCGACCAGTGCATCCAGTTCATCAGAGTTGAGAGTACGGTCAACGTTCGGTGCGAAGGATGAGAAGTTTTGATCCAGAATTGCGCGTGTAAAGTAGTCAGACAATTCGCCGCCATCAGATGGGACATATAGTTGGATCGGTAGGTCTGATCCTCCGATTTCATTCCAGTTTCGGATCTGGCCAGAGAAGATGGCTTCGGTTTGCGCGACGCTGATGGATTTTACTGGGTTTTCAGGGGAGACAACCGCAGCAAGCGCATCTTGACCGAAAATAGTTTCGTTTTCTGGGTCATTCAAGTTGCCAAGGCCGGCATCAATAAAGCGTTCGACCTCAGTATTTGTTGCACGGCGCTCTGAGAATACAATTTCGACTTCGCCGTTATACAGTTTATCAAACGCAGAGGACGTGTCGCTGCTGTGAATCTGGAAGTTACCGTATAGCAAACCGCCTTCGCCAAGAATAAGACCTGACTGAGACGTCGTTTGTTGCACGACAAGCTGGAGGCTCGCATCGCTTTGCGTGGCCAGTTCTTCCATCAGCTCTGGCAGCAGCTCGGATGTGAACGCAGGGGTGGACGCGATACGGATCAGCTGGTTCAGCTCATCTGCGAGTTCGGGGCAATCTTCGCCGCTACACGTCACTTTATCACTATCGATTACCAGCTGACCAAGCCCAGAGGCGATCGTGTACTGATCGTTTTCGAATTTGATTAGTTCGCCCGAAACACGAATTGTTCGGTCCATCGATTCGAGAGTAACCTCGGCCATGGCAGGCACAGCTGCCAGTAGACCAGCTTGGGCTACCCAGAAACACCTGTTCAACGTCACCATATTACAATCCCTTGATTTTGTTTAAATTGTTTTCTTATCGCGTCTGTGACTGTGCGATGAATGCGGCGAAAACTTGGCAGATATTAGGTATAGGGTGGGTTTTTTGCAATCGCAGCATTAGTGACACAGCGCTACGCAACTTCACCGCTACCGTGCTTGGTAAACTGCCGAATTTTAAGCAGGGATTACTGCCTATCCGTGAAATAACGCGGCGCGGCGACTTTGACGTTAAACGAGAACAGAGTTAACAATTGTGTGAACAACGTCGTCTCTGAGGGCAATTTGACCTTCTTGTGTGGCAATCTCATTGCCAAAAATTACGGAAAAAGTTGATTCGTTGGATACATTGAAAAAGCACAGGCCACTAATCTTCCAGTGGAGCTGTAGCGGGTTAATGTCGCTTCTGAAGATGCCTTGTTGCATTCCGCGTTCTAAAATTTCCTGAAGCTGTTCAACCGCAGGAGAATTGCCTGCCTTTATGGTTTCGGAAGCTGCAACATGTGATCCACGATGTATGTTTTCGATCATGACAAGACGAATGAAATCTTCGTTTTGGCGGTGGTGATCAAATGTATAGGACACCAGTTTTCGCAGTGCGGCAACAGGATCTAGGTTTTCAAGTTCTAGGGCTTTTTCCCCGTTCCGTACGTCACGGTAGGCTTGCTCAAGTACCTCACGATACAGGCTTTCCTTGTCTTTAAAGTAGTAAAAGATCATCCGCTTTGACGTCTTGGTGCGCGAAGCAATTTCTTGCGCGCGCGCGCCCGACAGCCCGTGTGCTGCAAATTCTTCTCGGGCAACCCGTAGAATGTCGGCCTTCACGGCTTCGGGGTCTTGCTTCCATGTTGCACGTTGGCGTGAGGCTTTGGGTTTTGCTTCGGCTGTCATGTGACATCCTTAGCCGCAATTTACGCCCTTCGCAATTAACCGATTGGTTCAAAGCGATTGACAGGCAATTAACCGCATGGTTCATTGCGCTTGTTCCAGCGGGCAAGGTTCGGATTCGTTGGGGTGGGAGGACGTAAATGACATCGCAACAATCCATCGCAGTTGATTCTGGCGTATACGATGATTTGGTTATCGGGCTCGTTGGGCGCGGAATTCAAAGTTCACGTACCCCACGGATGCACATGGCCGAAGGTGCCGCGCAGGGTCAGCGGATCATCTATCAGTTGCTTGATGTTGACCAGTTTCCGGGCGGTGACCGCCCGCTCCAACAGATAATTGACGCCGCAGAGATTTGTGGATTTTCCGGTCTTAATATCACGTTTCCATATAAAATTGACGTTATGCCGCTATTAGATGGCCTTTCAGACAATGCACGCGCGATTGGCGCGGTGAACACAGTTGTGTTCAAAGACGGTAAGCGGATTGGTCACAACACCGACAAAGTGGGTTTCCAAGAGGGATTTCGTCAAAACATGCCCGGCGCAAACCTTAACCATGTCTTGCAGATCGGGGCAGGGGGTGCTGGTGTCGCCGTTGCGCATGCGCTTGCGTCTTTGGGTGTTCAGCGTCTGACAATCGCCGACAGCGACCATGGTCGCGCTGTTGCTTTGCAAACTCAAATTGCTGCGGGACACGAAGGTGTCACCGTTGATGTAGCTGATCTTAAGGAGATGCTAGACCTTGTTCCTGATGGTATCGTGAACGCGACGCCTGTCGGAATGGCCAAGTTACCGGGCACGTCTTACCCCGTGTCGCTGCTGCGCCCCGAGATGTGGGTTGCAGATATCGTATATTTTCCGCTTGAAACTGAATTGTTGGCCGCCGCGCGTGCCAAAGGCTGCCGCGTGCTGCCCGGTTCAGGAATGGCCGTTTATCAGGCTGTACGAGCGTTCGAACTTTTCACCGGGCGTCAGCCAGATGCGGCCCGGATGAAAGCAACTTTTGAGGCTATGACCTCATAAACGACGCTGCGAAAGCAGTACTACACGCAAAAGGGAGGATACCATGCGTTTCACATTTAAATCCATCGCCGTTTCTACAGCGGTTGTTATGGCGCTTGCGACATCTGTTGCACAGGCGCAAACCATTCGCATCGCGCACGTTGATCCAGACGAATGGACAGGCTCCAAGAAAGGTGCTGCAGCACAGATTTTCCGTAACATCGTCGAAGGCGAAACCGGTCTGTCAGTTGAGATCTTCCCAGCCGGCGCTTTGGGCAACGAAGACGAACTGGTTGGTCAGGTTCAAGAAGGCCTGCTGCAAATGGCGATCGTTTCTGGCGCAATGTCCAAAGCATGCCCAGCAGCATCTGTTCTAGACATTCCTTACACATTCGCATCCGCGACTGTTGCTTGGGATGTTCTTGACGGTGAATTCGGCGAAGCACTGGGCGAGCACTGCCTAGAGCAGACTGGCATGCGTACTTTGGCGTACGGCGAAACTGGTTTCCGTAACTTCACAAACAACACACGTGAAATTCGCACACCCGCAGACATGGAAGGTCTGAAGTTCCGCGTGCAGCCTATCCCGCTGTACCTGGAAATGGTAAGCGGTCTTGGCGGTGAGCCAACACCAATCGCATGGACAGAACTGCCAAACGCGCTTTCTACTGGTGTTGTTGACGGTCAGGAAAACCCTGTTGGCGTTATCTACAACAACGGCCTGCACCAGCTGCAAAAGTACATGACACTGGACGGCCACGTTTACGCGGCTGACTTCCTTGTCATCAGCGACGAATTCTACCAGTCGCTGACAGCAGCAGAGCAAGAAGTTGTTGCACGTGCGGCAGTTGTTGCAGGTAACATGGGTCGTTCGATCCAGCAGTGGACATCTGCCGAAGGCGTTCTGGCTGTTCAGGCCGAAGGCATGCAGATTTACTCTCCGACTGCTGACGAACTGGCAATGTTTGCTGAAAAAGCACAGCCAGCTGTAGTAGAATTCCTGCGCGGCGAGCTTGGTGACGACGCTGCTTGGATCGACCAACTGCAAGCTGCTGTTGCTGCGGCACAGTAAAGAAACACTTTGGTAGGCGGCATCTAGGTGCCGCCTGCCGAACTACGAGCCATGTAGGAGCCAGCCAAATGACCAAACTGAATTCACTCGTAAGCCGAATATTCGGTTGGGGCGCTGGCCTATCAATGGGGCTGGTTTTTGTAATCATCTTTGTAAATTCATTGCGCCGTTACACTGTCGGGCAATCCGTCCAATGGGGTGAAGAACTGCCCGTTTACCTTGCCGTTTACGGTGTCATGTTCGGTGTCGCGCTGGCCTATATGCAAGACCGCCACATCCGTTTCACAATCGTGATCGATTTTCTGAATGAACGCCGCAAGACGATCATGTTTATCCTTGGTGACGTGCTGATGGCCGTGACCGGTGTGATGCTTGTTCTTTCTGCACTGGCGTTTGTTGAACGCCGTGGTGACACGATGTCGTCGGGTATGTTTGGCCTGTCGCGTTGGTTGGGTGATGTGACCGGTATCAAGGCGCTAGATGCGCTTGGTACGCTTGGACCATACCAATACGCGCTTGTTATTGGCGGCGCGATGATCACGCTGGCTGCCGTATTGAAATTCATCGAGCGTGCAACCGCGCTGCGGGGACTATAATATGATCTACGTTATCTTGATCGCGGGCCTTTTGATTGGCGCGCCGATTGCCTTTGCTATCCTTGCTTCGCTTTCTTACTTTATGGCGACAGGCGACGCGCCATACAATTTGCGTATCGTCGCAACAGAGCTATTCAATGGTCTGAACTCCTATCCGCTGCTCGCTATCCCACTGTTCGTTCTAGCCGGAGAGCTGATGAACGAAAGCGGTATCACTGGCCGGATTATCGCATTCGCGAATGTCCTTGTTGGCCGTATGCGGGCGGGCCTCGCGATGGTGAACATCTGGGCCTCTGTTATCTTTGCTGGTCTTTCTGGGTCTGCGGTTGCTGATACCTCTGCGATCGGTCGTGTGTTTATCCCTGAAATGGAAAAGCACGGTTATGACCGCGCCTATGCTGCCGCGTTGACTGCCGCGTCATCTGTTATCGGTCCGATTATCCCGCCGTCTATTCCTGTCATCATCTATGCGTTGATCGTAACGGGTGTTTCAGTGCCTGCATTGTTCATGGCTGGGATCATTCCGGGGCTGTTGCTGGCTGTGTTCTTGTCCGTCTACGTCATGCTGACCGTCGACATGAAAAAGATCAACGCGGCGTCCGCTGCCCTGAACGAAGAAAAACAGCCCGCACGTGAAGCCCTGCTTGGTGGTATCTTGCCGCTGATGATGCCGGTGTTTGTTGTCGGTTCGATCCTGATGGGGGTCGTCACCCCGACCGAGGCTGCCAGCTTTGCTGTGGCTTATGCGCTTGTCATCGGTACGTTTGTTTACCGCAAGATCAAGATTTCCGCCCTGCCGCGTCTGTTCACCGAAGCCATGCGCGATAGTGCGGTTATTATGATCATCATCGCTGCTGTATCTGCCGCGAACTGGTTGCTGACCTATAACCGTGTGCCAAACATGCTGACGGATTGGGTGTTGGGTAACGTTGATAGCAAAACGACCTTCTTAATTGCTGTGATCATTCTGTTCTTGTTCGTCGGCCTGTTCCTAGAAGGCATCGCTGCGATGCTGGTGCTTGTGCCAATCCTGCACCCAATCGCCGTGAGCTTTGGCATCGATCCTGTGCATTTCGGAATTTTGGTTATCTTTAACCTGATGATTGGTCTGATCACCCCACCTCTTGGGTTGTGTCTATTCGTTGCCGAAGGGATAGCCGGGGTCGGGATGGCCCGACTGACCAAAGCGATCTTGCCGTTCTTCTTGGTTGAAGTTGCCGTTCTGCTTGTTCTGACTTTCGTGCCTGAAACAGTCACCTGGCTGCCAACCGCATTAGGATACTAACATGAAAACCTCGATCGCCACGGTCTCTATCTCTGGTAGCCTTCCTGAAAAACTGGATGCCATTCAAAAGGCAGGGTTCGACGGGATCGAGATTTTCGAACAGGACTTTATCGCCCATGACGGCAGTCCGCGCGAAGTGGGCAATATGATCCGCGACATGGGGCTGGACATCACGCTGTTCCAACCCTTCCGCGATTTCGAAAGCCTGCCAGAACCGTTGCGCGCCAAAGCGTTTGATCGTGCAGAGCGCAAGTTCGACTTGATGCAGGAACTCGGCACCGATTTGGTGCTGATCTGTTCGTCTTGTCATCCCGAGGCTATCGGTGGCATCGACCGGGCAGCTGCCGATTTCCATGAACTGGGCGAACGCGCTGCAAAACGCGGGTTGCGTGTTGGCTATGAGGCATTGGCGTGGGGTAAGCACGTTAATGATCACCGCGATGCATGGGAAATCGTGCGCCGTGCTGATCATGAAAACGTTGGGCTGATTGTTGACAGCTTTCATACGCTTTCCCGCAAGTTAGACCCGAATTCGATCCGCAGTGTGCCGGGCGACAAGATTTTCTTTGTACAGCTGGCTGATGCACCGCTGATTGACATGGACCTGCTGTACTGGTCCCGCCATTTCCGGAACATGCCGGGCGAGGGCGATTTGGACGTTACAGGTTTCATGCAAGCTGTCATGGCAACCGGATATAGCGGCCCGATCAGTCTTGAAATCTTCAACGACCAATTCCGCGGTGGTAGCCCGACAACGATTGCCAAGGACGGCCACCGTTCACTGATCGCGTTGATGGATGATGTACGTCGTACAGAACCCACCGTGACCGTCGATATGCCTGCAATGCCCCCACGTATTGGGGTAAACGGTGTTTCGTTCGTGGAATTCGCATCGCGTGGGGCCGAGGCCGAACAGCTAGAGGCCATGCTGCAAACGCTGGGCTTTGAAAAGGCGGGCAATCACATTGCAAAGAACCTCGCGCTGTGGACACAAGGCGATGTCCGGATCGTGGTCAACCGCGAAACCGAAGGCTATGCCAGCAGCGCCTACACCATGCATGGCACCACAGTTTGCGATATTGGCCTTTCTGTCGACAATGCCGCTGCGACAGTGGCGCGTGCGATGGCGCTTGGTGCGAACACGTTCAATCAACCAGTCGGCCCCGGCGAATTGGATATCCCTGCGATCCGTGGGCTTTCCGGATCAGTAATGCATTTCATTGACGAAGAAAGCGGTCTTTCCAACGTTTGGTCGGTCGAATTCACGTCGGATGAAAATGTCGGTACTGGCGCGGGTTTGCGCAGTATCGACCACCTTGCCCAAACCATGAGCTATGACGAGATGCTAAGCTGGTCACTGTTTTACACGTCGTTGTTCAGCATGGGGAAATCGCCGATGTTTGACGTGGTCGACCCTGACGGGTTGGTGCGCAGCCAAGCATTAGAGACCAAAGACGGCAGTTTCCGTATCACGCTAAACGGGGCTGAAACGCATCGCACCATGGCGGGGAACTTCCTTGCCGATAGCTTTGGCGCGTCGGTTCAGCATATCGCGCTTGCCACCGATGATATCTTTGCGACACGGGACGCGATGGCCGAATGTGGCTTCAAGCCGCTACCGATGTCCGACAATTACTATGCCGATTTGGCAGCGCGGTTCACGCTGTCCGACGAAAAGCTGGCCAAGCTAAAGGCTGGCAGTATTCTGTATGACGAAGATGCCAATGGCGCGTTCTATCAGTTCTATTCGCAACCATATGCGGGCGGAATGTTCTTTGAGATCGTTCAACGCAAAGGTGGCTATGCGGGTTACGGTGCACCAAATGCGCCTTTCCGCATTGCCGCGCAGAAACGCCTGATGCGTCCTAAAGGTATGCCAAAAGCCTAAGTCCCGCGTGTCACTGGTGGTCTGGCTATGAACCTGATTTAATTGGCGCAAATACTTTTGGGGGCACTATGACTAATCCTTGCATTATCTGCGTCGCAATTACTGGGTCTCTTCCGACCAAGGAAAATAACCCGGCAGTGCCGATCACGATCTCCGAGCAAATCGAAAGCACGCAAGAAGCATTCGAGGCAGGGGCGACTATTGCCCACTGTCACGTCCGTGATGACGAAGGTAAACCAACATCGGATCCTGATCGCTTTGCGCGTCTTAAGGAAGGGTTGGAAAAACACTGCTCCGGGATGATTGTGCAGCTGTCCACTGGTGGCCGTTCAGGTGCGGGGCGTGATCGCGGCGGGATGCTTTCGCTGCGTCCAGATATGGCGTCGCTGTCTGTCGGGTCCAACAATTTCCCAACGCGGGTGTATGAAAACAGCCCCGATCTGGTCGATTGGTTGGCGTCTGAAATGCAAACCTATGACGTCAAGCCAGAGATCGAAGCATTCGACCTAAGCCACATCGTACAGGCGACCCGCATGGCCGCCGATGGGCGGCTCAAGTCGCCATTGTACGTGCAGTTCGTGATGGGCGTGAAGAACGCGATGCCAGCGGACGAGCCGATTTTCGATTTCTATATCGAAACGCTTAAGCGCCTTGCGCCCGATGCGCAGTGGTGTGCTGCAGGGATCGGACAGGCGCAGCTTACGATCAATGAATGGTCTATTGCTAAAGGCGGGCATACGCGAACTGGATTGGAAGACAACGTGCGCCTGGATCGCAACACGTTGGCATCGTCCAATGCAGCCTTGGTGCAGCGGGCCGTGGACCTGTGCGAAAAATACGAACGCCCGGTTGCGACCTGGCAGCAAGCCCGCGACATCCTGGGCCTGCGCAAAGTCGAAACAGCCTGAGGACCGAACAAATGCCATTCGCTAATGTAAACGATGTGACGCTACACTACCGGTATCGGGCGGGTTCCGGCACGGCTGTGGTATTTCTGAACTCACTCGGAACGGATTTCCGCATTTGGGACGAAGTCATCGCCGATATGGACCGTGATACGCCGGTGCTTTGTATGGATAAGCGCGGTCATGGCCTTAGCGACGACGCAGAGATCACCATGGACCTTTTGGTCGCTGATGTTGCCGCGTTGATGGACCAGTTGGAGATTAAGAATGCTCTGATTTGTGGGGATTCAGTTGGCGGAATTATCGCGCAGGGATTGGCCGCAACGCGTGCGGATTTGGTTTCGGGGCTGGTTCTATGCTGCACAGGGGCAAAGATTGGCGATGCCGACGGTTGGAACGCCCGGATCAACGCCGTGCAGTCAGATGGCATCGAGCCAATCGCAGATACGATTATGGAACGCTGGTTTTCGCCGGGCTATATTTCGACGCAGCCAGCGGGGCTAGCTGGGTATCGCAACATGTTGGTGCGCACTTCGGCTGTGGGTTACGCAGGTGTGTGTGCTGCAATCCGCGACACGGATTACCGTGAACAAACCGCCCAGCTTACTGTGCCGACCCATTGTGTTGCGGGGACAGCGGATATGTCGACGCCTGTTCCATTGTTGCAAGAGCTTGCCACGATGATCAAAGGTGCGACGCTGGAAGTGATCGAAGGTGTTGGACATCTGCCGTGTATTGAGGTCCCTAAACGGGTGGCGGCAACTGTCACTAACATGCGAGGCGCGCTCAATGACTGACGTTTTTAACCACCCGTGGCTTAGCGGCCTGTTGAGCGATGCAGAGGCAAGTGCGATCTTTGGCCCTGACCGTCAGTTGGCGCATATGATGGCGTTCGAAGTCGCGTTCACGCGCGCGCTGGGTCGTGCTGGGGTCGTGGCCGAAGACGTTGCTACAACGGTCGCGGATCAGCTGGCCGGCTTTACGCCTGACATTGCTGATTTACAGGTCGGATCGGGCCGAGATGGCTTGCCGGTTCCAGCATTGGTCGCGCAACTGAAAGCACTGGCAGGTGATAACGCCAAGGCGGTGCATAGCGGTGCGACATCGCAAGATGTGATCGATACTGCGCTGGCCCTTTCAGTTCAGGAATTCAACGCACTGTTGCGGAAACGTCTGACCGGTTTGGTCGCTGCGCTGCGCAATCTGATTGCCCAGTTTGGCGAAAACCAAATGATGGGCCGGACGCGTATGCAGGCGGCCGTACCGATCACTGTGGCGGACCGTTTGGAAACATGGGTGCAGCCGCTTGAGGCACATCAGGAACGACTTGCACAGATCCAACCGCGTGTTGAATGCCTGCAGCTTGGCGGTGCCGCAGGGAACCGCGCTGCTTTGGGTGAAAATGCAACTGCGATTGCCGCTGATATGGCGCAGCAGTTAGGTCTCCAAAATCCAGAACGGGCATGGCACGCTATGCGTGATGGCATCGCCGAATACGCGGGACTTTTGTCTCTGATCAGCGGTAGCTTGGGCAAGATGGGCCAGGACGTTTGTCTTATGGCCCAGCAAGGCGTCGGTGAGATTGGGATGGATGGCGGCGGCGGTTCATCTGCCATGCCACATAAACAGAACCCTGTTCTGGCCGAATTGCTTGTCACGCTCGCGCGTTTCAATGCGACCCAAGTTGCTGGAATACACAATGCGATGATTCACGAGCAAGAACGGTCCGGCGCTGCTTGGACACTCGAATGGATGATTCTGCCGCAGATGGCGCTGGCAACTGCCCGCAGTTTGTCCGCCGCAAAGACCCTTAGCGACCAGATCACACGGATCGGTACAGCCGCCTAAGCGGAAACGTGCTGATCGATGTTCCAGGCGAACGCGTGCTTTCGATCCACAATTAGGGATTGCATTCGAAGGCGCGCCGACTGTTTCTGCGCCTGCATAACCTTTGCTGCACTGCAAAATTTATAATATTTTTTGTTGACCTATGCTGAGCGTAAGTTCTTTATAGGAATAGTAAAAATGTGTTTTGCGCTTAGGGGTTGTATCGCTCGCGCTGCCGCGGTCTGAGTATCGAGTTCAATTGTTCATTGACATAACAATTCGGATGATGAAGCTTTCCGGCAGGGAGGACGATAATGACACTAGTGGATACTTGCGTTGTGGTGACCGGTGCGGGCAGTGGCCTAGGCGCTGCGACTGCAAAACGTTTCTCACAACTTGGCGCAAAAGTGGCTTGTCTTGATCTTAGCGGCGACGCTGCGAGCGAAATTGCGTCCCAAATTGACGGTATTGGATATGCCGTTGATGTTTCCGATAGCGCTGCAGTAGAGGCCGTTTTTGAAAAAATCGGCGTTGAGATCGGGGTGCCGCGGGTCGTCGTGTCCTGCGCAGGAATTGGCACTGCCAGCCGTATTTTGCCGCGCGACGGTAGCCTGACAATCGATAGTTTCGAAAAGACTTTGCGCGTTAATTTATTGGGGACCTACGCGGTAATGAATATCGCAGCGCGCGCGATGGCCGCCGCTGACCCGATCAACACGGATGGGCAACGGGGCGTGATTATCAATACCGCGTCAGTTGCTTTCGAAGATGGGCAGATCGGCCAAGCCGCCTACTCTGCATCAAAGGGCGGGATCGTTTCCATGACTTTGCCGGCTGCGCGTGAACTTGCGCGGTTTGGCATCCGCGTTATGGCGATTGCCCCGGGTCTTTTTGAAACCTCTATGAGCGCAGGCCTGCCAGACGACGCCCGTTCAGAAATTCTAAAAGCGGTGCCGTTTCCATCACGGATGGGCGACGCCGATGAATATGCCCGACTGGTGCAAAGCATCGTCGAGAACCCCATGCTCAACGGTACGGTGATCCGTCTTGATGCCGCTGCGCGTATGCCGATTAAGTAAGGAAAAATAGTGTCCAACACGCCTACAGAACCTGTTCTATTGATTGACGTTGATGGCCCGATTGCCACTTTGACGATGAACCGTCCGGCCAAGCGGAACGCGATGTGCGATGAACTGCTTGATGACATCGATGCGTTCTTTGCAAAGCCGCCCGAAGGCGTGCGTGTTGTGATTATGGTCGGCACCGCGGGGCACTATTGTTCTGGGTTGGACCTTTCTGAACATGTTGCGCGCGATGCTGAAGGCACGATGCGCCATTCGCGTAACTGGCACCGGGTCATGGATACGATCCAGTTCTCTGGCTTGCCAGTTGTGTCGGCCATGTTTGGTGCTGTGATTGGTGGCGGGCTTGAGATGGCTGCCTCGACGCATGTGCGTATTGCGGAACCGTCTACCATTTTCCAACTGCCCGAAGGGCGGCGTGGAATTTACGTTGGTGGCGGTGCTTCTGTTCGGATTGGCCGCATTCTGGGTGCTGACCGGATGTGTGAAATGATGCTGACTGGGCGCAAATATGACGCCCAAGAAGGCCTGGCGATGGGTCTGACCCATTATGCCGTAGGTGAGGGCGAGGCGCTGCCTTTGGCCCGTGAACTTGCTGGAAAGATCGCGCGCAATGCGCAGCTTTCCAACTATATGATGATTCAGGCGATTAGCCGGATTTCAGATATGTCTCGTAGTGATGGATTGTTTACCGAAAGTCTTGCCGCAGCGGTCTCTCAGACCAGTGCGGATGCCGAAGAAGGGCTCAAGGCATTCTTAGAAAAAAGAAAACCTGTTTTCCGGTAATCCGGGAAACCAAGAAGCTATCTTTTCCAAAACAGGGGAAACTAAATGACAACAATGACACGCCGTACGGCACTTGCTTCGATGGGGGCCGCGCTTGCGACACCCGCGCTTGTTTCTAATCTGAACGCCGCCGAAGTGACGCTGCGCCTGCACCACTTCTTGCCACCTGTCGCACCAATGCAAAAACAGTTCTTTGAGGTGTGGTCCGCCGAGCTGTCCGAAGCTACAAACGGTGCCGTAGAAGTGCAGATCTTCCCAGCAATGCAATTGGGTGGTAAGCCGCCACAGCTTGCTGATCAGGTTCGTCAAGGTATCTGTGATATCGCATGGACACTGCCAGTTTACACACCTGACCGTTTCCCAATCGCTGAAACAATGTCGAACCCATTCATGGTGACCAACGCTGAAAAGTCTTCAGTTGCGATGCACACATTGATGGATGAATTCGGCCAAGGTGAATACCGCGGCATCAAGCCACTGGCGTTCCACACACACGATGGCGGCAAGCTGCACACACGCAACGCGCCTGTGCTTAGCAAAGCGGACCTGCAAGGTCTGAAACTGCGCGCGCCGAACCAGTCTACCGGTGACATGCTGACTGCACTTGGTGCAGAGGTCGTGTTCTTCCCAGTTACTGACATGGTTGTTGGCCTGTCCAACGGCGTGATCGACGGTTGCTGCCTACCATACGAAGTTGTGCCTGCATTCAAACTACAGGAACTGACATCTTACACTGCTGCCCCGGCACCTGCGTCACGCGGTCTGTATTCGAACACCTTCGCGTTCATCATGAACGAAGCAAAATACGAAGGCATGTCTGACGATATCCGTGCTGCGGTTGATGCTGCATCCGGCATGCAGTTGTCACAGCGTTTGGGCGCACAGTTCGACGTATTCGAAGCAGGCGGTAAAGCTGCTGTCGAAGCACAAGGCAACACAATCGTAGAAATTCCAGCCGAAGAAATCGCGTCTTGGCAGGAAGAAGCAGCGCCGGTCCACGAAGCGTGGATCGAAAAGCTGAACGGCATGGGCCACGACGGTGCTGCTGTGATGGCACGCGCAAACGAACTGCTGGACGCAGGCTGATCTGATCATGTCTGAACCGATTGTTCACCAGACAGGAGAGAGTAACTCTCTCCTGTACCGGCTTTTGCATGCCGTCTGCATCTCTAGCGCTGCGATTGGCGGGCTGGTGATTTTCGGAGCGGCATTTGTTGTTACGTATTCGGTGCTATCCAGCACCCTTGGATTCGGCGCTGTGCGCGGCGAATTCGAACTTGTCGAACTGGCCTGCGCCGCGAGCGCCTCGCTGTTTTTGCCGTTGTGCCAACTGACAAAAGGGCACGTCATGGTCGACGTGTTCACAAGCAAACTACCGGGGGCAATCAACACGACCGTTGATGCCGTCTGGACGCTGTTTTTTGCTTTGGGCTGGGCTTATCTTGCTTGGCGGTTAAGCGTCGGGCTCGAAGAAATCCACGGTTACGGTGACAAGACCATGCTTTTGCGTGCACCTGTCTGGTGGGTTTACGTTCCGGCCGTATTTGGCACCGGACTATCCGCAATCGTTGCCGCACTTATGGGCCTATCGGTGTTCATGCCGCGCCTTATCCCGATGGAGGCCAAATAATGGACCCGTTTACACTTGCCCTTCTTCTTGTTGTTGGGTTGTTCATTCTTATCTTCCTGCGGGTTCCAATTGCGCTCGCTATGGCGCTGGTCGGTGTCTTTGGCTATATACAGCTTAGTTCGCTAGCAGGGCTAAAGGCCTATCTCAGCACGGCTTGGGTCGACAAATTCATGTCATATGATCTGTCGGTTGTGCCGCTGTTCATCTTGATGGGTCACTTGGCGACCAACTCTGGAATTTCCGCATCGATCTTTAACGCCGCACGGGCGTGGATCGGCCATCTTCGCGGTGGTTTGGCCATGGCCGCGGTCGCAGGTTGCGCTTTGTTCGGGTCTATTTCGGGATCGTCGCTTGCCACTGCTTCAACGATGACACGCGTTGCGATGCCAGAAATGCGCAAGCACGGGTTTTCCGGCGCGCTTTCATCTGGTTCGCTGGCTGCGGGTGGTACGCTGGGTATTCTGATCCCGCCATCAGTTGTGCTGATTATCTATGCGCTGTTGACCGAACAAAACATCGTCAAACTGTTCCTTGCGGCGACTGTGCCGGGCATTCTGGCCGTTGTCGGCTTTATCATCGCGATTTCTATTTACGTCCGCCTGTTCCCTGAAGAGGGTCCAACAAGCGAACGGTCAAACATGAAAGAACGCCTGCTGGCGCTTGCCGATATCTGGCACGTCATGGTGATCTTCGTTGTGGTTCTGGGCGGTATCTATGGCGGGTTCTTTACGCCTGCGCAGGGCGCTGCGGTTGGCGTTGTTCTGACGCTGGTGCTGGGCACAATCAAAGGCGGCCTGACACCAAAGACCATCCTGAACAGCCTGATCGACACGGCGGGTTCAACCGCAATGATCTTTGCGATCGTGTTTGGTGCGGACCTGTTCAACGTTGCGCTAGCGCTAAGCCGGATGCCGATGGAAGTCGCGCAATACTTTGCGACCTCGGACATCGCGCCAATGGTGGTCTTGTTGGGTATCGTTGCGTTCTATCTGGTGATGGGTTGCCTGATGGACAGCCTTTCGATGATCTTGCTGACTGTGCCGGTGTTCTTTCCGACCGTCATGGCGCTTGATTTCGGGATGACCTTTGAACAGCAGGCGATGTGGTTCGGAATCATCTCGCTTGTTGTGGTGGAAATGGGGCTGATTACGCCGCCGGTGGGGATGAACCTATTCGTCATTTCCGCGATGGCCAAAGATATCCCAATGACGCAAATTTTTCGCGGTACAATTCCGTTCATCATGGCCGAATTTATCCGCATAGCCATCCTTATCGCCTTTCCAGTGCTTAGTTACTGGCTGGTCGATTTGGTCGCCAATTAGGAGGACGAAATGTCCGATACGCCTAAGGATGACGTTTCCGAAGACACTGCTGCAGATCGGTTTCTGCAGCAGTTTACCGGATACCGGATCAAACGCGCGTTGTTGGTTGTACATGAAGACATGACGGAAACCCTTGTTCCGCTTGGGCTTCGGGTGGGTACATTTGCACCGTTGGCTGTTGTGGCTGCTAACCCCGGTATATCGCAAACGAAGTTATCGGATGTGTTGAAAATCAAACGGTCCGGGGTTGTTGCGGTCGTTGATGAACTGGAACGGATCGGTGCGATTGAGCGTAAGCCAGTTGCGGGTGATCGCCGCACCAATGCGCTGTTTATGACGACAGCAGGTGGTCGGCTTTGGCAGCAGGCCGAGGCCGCAATTCAAGCACACGAAGACCGCCTTTTTACTGATTTAACTGACGAAGATAATGATCAAATTCGTGATCTCCTATCTCGGGTCATACTGCGCGCCGAACGGGCCAAGGAGTAAACACCATGACGGACAAGATAACTGGCCTGAATTTACGCGCTCATGCGGTGGAAATGACGCAGGCGGGTGATAACCTAATCTTAACGTCAAAAATTCCGTTGGATCCAGTCGTGGATCGGACAGCCGATTGGCTGCACAAGTGGGCCCGTGAAACCCCCGACACGGTGTTTTTAGCTGAACGTGCGGGCGACGCGTGGCGCGAAGTAACTTATGCGCAGGCACTTACCGCTGTACGTGCGATTGCCACGTCGCTGGCCGGTCGTGGCATGGGGCAGGAAACGCCGATTGTTATTATGTCCGGCAACTCGATTGATCACGCATTGCTGTCGTTCGGGGCCCAATATGCGGGTGTTCCGACCGTACCGCTGGCCGAACAGTACTCGCTCATCCCGGAGGCGCACGGCCGCTTGATCTATGTTTTGGACAAGGTCAAACCGGCGATGGCATTCGTCGATGATGCAGGACGATATGCTGCTGCATTGGCGTTGTCTCAGCTGGACGAGGTTGAGATTGTTGCGTCGAAAACTGACGGGGCGCCGGGCGCAGTAACCAGCTTTGAAGCACTGCTTGCAGGTGATGACAGTCACGACGCCGACGCGCTGTTGGCGACGACTGGTCCTGATACAGTCGCGAAAATTCTGTTTACGTCGGGGTCATCTTCCGACCCCAAGGGAGTTTTGACCACCCAACGTATGATGTGCGCGAACCAATCGCAGATGGCCTCGGTTCTGCCGTTTATCAAAGAACGAGCACCGCGCATCTGTGACTGGCTGCCGTGGAACCATGTGTTCGGCGGATCGCATAACGTAAACATGATGCTGGCCCATGGTGGAACGCTGACCATTGATGCTGGTAAGCCGACCAAGAAACTGTTCGCCGAGACCGCTCGCAGCATCATCGAACGCCCCGGCACGTTGTCGTTCAATGTCCCTGTTGGCTTTGCGATGTTGGTTGCCGAAATGGAAACCAACCACGCCCTGCGCGAGGTATATTTCAAAGACCTCGACATGATTTTCTATGCAGGCGCATCGCTGCCCCAAGACGTCTGGACCCGGCTCGAGGAAATGGCGTTAGAAGTACGTGGCAAGTTGCCACTGATGATTTCTAGCTGGGGTATGACCGAAACCGCGCCTGCTACGATCATGCTTCACGAACCCATCGGGCGCTCGGGTGTTGTTGGTGTTCCGCTGCCGGGCACCGAAGTAAAACTACTGCCCGATGATGAAATGCGCTGCGAAGTGCGCGTCAAAGGGCAGAACATTATGCCCGGGTATTTTGCCGATAGTGTCAAAACAGCAGAGGCATTTGATGAAGATGGTTTCTTGCTGACTGGCGACGCTATGCGCTTTGTCGACAATGACGATCCTGAACGCGGTCTAAAATTTGACGGTCGCGTGTCCGAGGATTTCAAACTGCTGACAGGTACATGGGTGCAGGCGGGTAAGCTGCGGTTGGATGCACTGGATGGGCTTCGCGGTCTTGTCCAAGATGTTGTCATCTGTGGCCATGATCGCGATGCGATTGGGCTGTTCGTTTTTCCGCGTCCCGATCAAGTGCATGGCGACAATACGTCCGATGGTGCGGTCATTGATCCGATCCTTCAAGCGCAGATCGAGGAACGTTTGCGAGACATGGCAAAGGCCGCAACAGGTTCCGCCAAGCGGATCAGCCGCGCGCTAATCTTGGCCGAGCCACCGTCGCTTAAAGATGCCGAAGTTACTGACAAAGGGTCGCTGAATGTCCGCAAAATCATGACGCGGCGTGCCACCCTGCTTGAGCGCCTGTACGACAACGAAGACCCCGCGCTGATCCGCGTTTAAGGAGCAAACAGATGGTCGATTTTTCCAAAGTCCGCGCGATTGATTTTCATACCCACGCAGAAGAATCCTGCGGCTGTCACGATGATGATGGCTATGACGAGCTGCAATCGACGATGGCGAAATACTTTGGTGCGCCTTGGGCACATCCGCCGACGATTGATGAAACCGCGGCGCACTACCGTGAAAAGAATATCGCCGCCGTGATCTTTCCCGTCGATGCAGAACGCGAGACTGGCTACCGCCGTTACGACAACTACGAAGTTGCCGATGCTTGCGCTAAGAATGACGATATCCTGATCCCGTTCGCTTCGATTGACCCAGCGAAGGGTAAGATCGGCGCACGCGAGGCGCGTGATCTGGTTGAAAACCACGGCATTCAGGGGTTCAAATTTCACCCCACCATGCAGGGTTTTTATCCCAATGATCGCAGCGCCTATGTGCTGTACGAGGCGATCGCGGAATCGGGCAAGCCTGCGTTGTTTCATACCGGGCAAACCGGTGTTGGGTCTGGGATGCGCGGCGGCAACGGGATGCGGCTGAAATACTCCAACCCGATGTATATGGATGATATCGCCGTGGATTTCCCGGACATGCCAATCATCCTCGCGCACCCGTCATTCCCGTGGCAGGAAGAGGCGCTTTCGGTCGCAACACACAAACCCAACGTCTACATCGATCTGTCTGGCTGGTCGCCCAAGTACTTTCCACCAATCCTTGTCCGTTATGCCAATACGCTTTTGAAAAAGAAGATGTTGTTCGGGTCGGATTGGCCAATGATTGCCCCGGAAAAATGGCTTGATGCCTTTGATAAGGCAGAGTTCAAAGACGAAGTGCGTCCGTTGATCTTAAAAGAGAACGCCATGCGATTGCTTGGGGTGTCAAAGTGACCCCATTCACTGCGCCAGTTGATGACATCTTGTTTTCGCTGCGCAGTGTTGCTGGCGCTACCAGCGTTGCTGATTGGGATGATGAACTTGCCAAAGGGATCATCACCCATTTTGCGTCTTTCGCCGCAGGTGTGATCGCGCCGCTTGACGAAAGCGGCGACCGTCAGGGCTGTCGGTTTGATAACGGCTGGGTGACGATGCCCGACGGGTTTGTCGCAGCGTTCGCGGAATTGGCCGAGGGCGGTTGGCAGGGGCTAAGCGCCCCGGAAGAATTCGGCGGAATGGCGCAAAATCATCTGATCGCGGCAGCCGTGTCAGAGGTGTTTTCCGGCGCGAACCACGCCATGCAAATGGTCTGTAATCTGGTGCCCGGCGCAATTGCGACATTGATGCGGTTTGGGACGGACGATCAGAAATCAACTTGGGTTCCAAAGCTTGCAAGTGGCGAGGCACTATCGACGATGTGCCTCACGGAACCGGGGGCGGGGTCTGATCTGTCGCGGATCCGGACCAAGTCGACCCGCAACGGTGAAAGCTGGCGTATTGATGGCGAAAAGATATTCATCTCGGGCGGTGATCAGGACATGTCGAATGACATCCTGCATCTGATCCTTGCCCGGACGGGGGATGCCAATTCGGGCGTGAAGGGTTTGTCGCTATTCATCGCCAACAAAGCTGCTGCAGGCGATACGATCAAAGTTACACGGATTGAAGAAAAGCTGGGGCTGCATGCCTCACCCACCTGTCAGATGGTGTTTGACGCTGCGCCCGCCAAATTGGTCGGGCAAGAAGGTGCCGGGCTGGCCGCGATGTTCACCCTGATGAACCACGCACGGATTGATGTGGCGCTTCAGGGTGTAGCCCACGCGAGCCGCGCCCATGCGATTTCCGCTGCATATGCCGCCGAACGCAAACAGGGGCGTCGCGCTGACAAGTCAGATGCCGTTCTGGCCGATCATGCCGACGTGCGGCGCATGCTGGATGACCAACGCGCCCTGACGATGGGCGCACGCGCGATGGCGCATATTGCATTGGTGGAACTTGAAAAGGGTAATCGCCCCGGCCTCGTCGATTTTCTGACGCCGCTGTGCAAAGTGTTTTGCACCGAAGCGGGGATTACGTCCGCTGATCTAGGGATGCAGGTTTTGGGTGGATACGGCTATCTGACTGAATACCGGGTATCCCAAACATGGCGCGATGCGCGGATCACGTCGATCTACGAAGGAGCGAATGGCATTCATTCACTGGCGACCGCAACACGCGGTTTGCGCGTCGGCGACGGGGCTGATGCGTTTGATGCCCTGATCGGCGAATTAACAGACCATCCTGCCGTCATGACATTGCGCGATACTTGGCGTGCCGCACGTAGACATGCGTTGAATTCCTATGATCCGGCGGTGATTGCCCATGATTATATGCAGCTGACGATGCAGCTATATTACCGTGCAGTTTGGTGCCGGATCGCTGAGTGTGATGCGCAATATAATCGGCTGCGTGATGTGGCGTTATCCCGTCCAATCCCCGTGGCACCTGCCATGATGGCATTGGGCTAAGGGCGCTGCACGTAGTCCAAAAGGCTTTGCCGGAATAGATGCGCAATTGCGCTGGGGACTTCTTCGGACCTTGCCATGACGCCGATGGCACCTGTCGTCGCTGACATGTCGATATCGATTGCCACCAATCGCCCGCTTTCCAGATCATTGGCGACGACACCGTGTGAGATGAACCATATTGCTTGGGCGTTGCCCAAGGCCATTGCACGTCCGAATTCGCCGGACGCGCTTTCGATCCGGTTGTTGAACAGCGGAAGGCCCGAGGCGATCAGTTTGCCTGCAACCAAGGGCCGGATCGCCGCTGCTTGTGGTGGATAGACGATTGGGAATCCATCAAGCTGTTCAAGCTGCGTTGCACCGGCCAACGGATGGTTTGGGGCAACAACAATCACGACTTCTTCGGAATACAGTTGTGTGAATGATAGGCCGACCATGCTTTCGGGCCGTCCCAAACGCCCAACCGCGAGATCAAGCGCACCTGCGCGCAGGCGGTCAGTCATATATTCGTGGGGTCCTTCAAGCAATTGCACGACCGTACCCGGTGATTTTTGCCGAAAATCTTGCACCGCCCACGGAAGCAGTTGGCTTGCCACACTGGGCAGGGCGCCCACAGTCAATGTGGGATTGCCGCCAGCCCCGATGCTGGCCACACTGCTTAATCCAGTCTGCAGGGCCTGCATGCTTTGTTCGGCAAAGGTCAAGAATACTTCGCCCTCGGGCGTGAGCCGCACGCCCGCACGACCACGATCCATCAGCTGCTTGCCGATGATCACCTCAAGGTCCTTGAGCGTTTTTGAAATCGCGGGCTGCGTCAGATGTAGCTGCTCAGCCGCGCGTTTCAGGCTTTTGGCTCGTGCAATGTGGGTGAACGCCTCTAGGTGGCGAAATTTAATTCTGCGGTCCATAGTTGCCCATTTGGAAAGTAAAACGGTCTAAATGTCATTTTACATATCTAAAAATGATAGGCAAATTGCATGGGTAAGAGACTCGGAGATACACATGAAAACGCAAGTCCTCATCATTGGGGGTGGGCCATCGGGCCTGCTTTTGTCGCAGCTATTGTACACACGTGGGATCGACAGTGTCGTTCTGGAACGCAAGACAAAGGACTATGTTCTGGGTCGTATCCGTGCGGGCGTGCTGGAACGTGGGCTGCTTGATTTGATGCGCGAAGCGGGCGTTTCTGAACGGATGGAGAAAGAGGGCTATCTGCACGATGGCACGCTGATTTCCTATGACGACGAAATTTTCCGCGTCGATTTTAGCGAACACACTGGGCACGCGGTGATGGTTTACGGCCAAACCGAGGTTACCCGTGATCTGTACGAGGCCCGTGAAAAGGCCAACGGTAAGATAGAATTTAACGTTGAAAACGTCGTTATCCACGACGCCGATAGTGATGCACCCTATGTGACCTATGATGTCGCGGGCGAGGCTCGTCGCGTTGATTGCGATTTCATTGCGGGCTGTGACGGTTTCCATGGCGTGAGCCGTCAGGCAATTCCGTTGGACGTGCGCAAAGAATACGAAAAGATTTATCCGTTCGGTTGGCTTGGCATTTTGTCAGAAACACCGCCAGTGAACCACGAACTGATCTATGCGAATTCATCACGTGGCTTTGCACTGTGTTCGATGCGGAACGAAAACCTAAGCCGCTATTACATCCAGTGTTCGCTGTCGGACAGTCCCGAAGATTGGACCGATGACGCATTCTGGGAAGAGCTAAAGCGCCGCATCCCTGCGGATCAGGCCGAAAAACTGGTCACGGGGCCGTCGATTGAAAAATCCATTGCGCCGCTGCGGTCATTTGTGACTGAACCTATGCGTTGGGGCCGGTTGTTCCTTTGCGGGGATGCCGCCCATATCGTGCCGCCAACAGGCGCCAAGGGGCTGAATACGGCAGCGTCAGACGTGCATTACCTATATAACGGTTTGCGTGACTATTATGAGAACAACAGTTCCGAAGGTATCGACACCTATTCGCAAAAGGCGCTGGCCCGCGTTTGGAAAGCGGAACGGTTTAGCTGGTGGTTCTCGTCCCTAATGCACCGTTTTCCGGACCAGACGGATTTCGACTATAAAATCCAACTCGCAGAGCTTGAGTTCCTGCGCGAAAACAAAGCCGCGCAGCAAGCGATGGCGGAAAACTATGTGGGCTTGCCCTATTGATTGCTGAAAGGCCAACAAGATGACCAACCGATACGACACAGGCATGAAAACCCGCCGAGAGGTTCTGGGCGACGCGCATGTCGACCGCGCAGAGGCGAACAAATCGACCTTTGACGTGCCGTTCCAGTCGATGATCACCGAAGGCGCATGGGGCACCCTGTGGTCTGACGACACGATCAGCCGCCGCGAACGGTCTATGTTGACGCTTGCCTTGCTGGCCGCGACTGGGAATTTCGAAGAAATCCCGATGCATATTCGCGCCAGCCGCAACACGGGTGCAAGCCCTGAAGATATTCTTCAGGCCTTTATGCATGTCGCCGTTTACGCAGGCGTGCCAAAGGCAAATCATGCAATCAAACTTGCTAAACAAACCTTCGCCGAATTGGGAGTCGAGGTATGACAATCATCAAAAACACAGGGGGCTTTGTTCCTCGTGACCGCAATTGGCAGCCCGCCGCGCTGACGCCGCAATATAAGACTTCGGTCAAGCGCAGCCCGCAAGCCGCCCTGCTTTCATTTCCGACGACCCTTAGCGAAGAAACCAACCCCGTGTTTGGCCACAACATGCTTGGCGATTTGGATAACGACCTGATCCACAACTACGCCGCCTCTGGTGAAAGCGCGATTGGTCCGCGTATCATCGTCCATGGCCGTGTGTTGGATGAAATGGGCCGTCCTGTTCCCGGTGCGCTGCTGGAATTTTGGCAGGCCAACGCGGGTGGCCGTTACCGCCATAAGAAAGAAAGCTATCTTGCGCCGCTTGATCCCAACTTTGGTGGTTGCGGCCGTACGATCACAGGCGAAGACGGATCATATGAATTCCGCACCATTCAGCCCGGTCCTTACCCTTGGCCCAATGGCATGAATGATTGGCGCCCGGCGCACATCCACTTTAGCGTCTTTGGTCATGGCTTTGCCCAGCGTCTGATTACGCAGATGTATTTCGAAGGTGACCCGCATATCTGGCTTTGCCCAATCGTTGATACAATCGATGACAAAGCCGCCGTTGAATCGCTGATCGCGCCTTTGGACATGCACCGCACTGTGCCAATGGATTCACGTGCGTATAAGTTTGACATCGTCCTGCGCGGACGCCGTCAGACGTTCTTTGAAAACCGTGTTGAGGGAATGTGATTATGACTCAGAAACTCGAATATCTCAAAGAAAGCCCAAGCCAAACAGCTGGCCCATATGTCCATATCGGTTGCACACCGAACTTTACCGGAATCGAGATTTATGGCGAAGACCTAGGTGCGTCTATGAAGACCGGCCCGGTCAAAGGCCAAGAAATCACGATCAAAGGGACGGTGTTTGACGGCACTGGAACGCCACTACGCGACGCTATGATCGAAATCTGGCAGCCAGACGGCGAAGGTCTGTTCAATTCTGCCAATGAAACACGCGGACAGGCGGACCCAAACTTTACAGGGTGGGGCCGGTCGCCGGGTGATATGAACACAGGCGAATTTACATTCGAGACTGTGAAACCGGGCGCTGTGCCGTTTCCCGATGGCCGGATGCAGGCCCCGCATGTGACCTTTTGGGTTGTTGCACGCGGGATCAACATTGGTCTGCACACCCGCATGTATTTCGAAGACGAGGCAGAGGCTAACGCGGCCGACCCGATCCTAACCCGGATCGAACACCAAAACCGCGTGCCGACACTGCTGGCCAAGAAAGAGGCTGACGGTGTTTACCGGTTCGACATCCGCCTGCAAGGCGAAGGCGAGACGATCTTTTTCGATATTTGATCTGACATCATACAGACAATTTGAAAGAGGGCGCGGCAACATGCTTGCGCCCCTTTTTGTGACTGGTGCTTGATCTTTGGCGGCGGATGGGCACTGGTGTTGCACAATGACAAGTGTGGAGGCATGTCTCATGAAATCGCTGGTTCTTGAACGTCAAGACGAACTGTCGTTACGTGACTTTTCCGAAATTTCAAAAGCAGAAGAAACACTTGGGCCGCGCGATGTGCGGATAAAACTGCACACTGTGGGGATCTGCGGATCGGATGTGCATTACTATACGCATGGTCGTATTGGCCCATTTGTTGTGAACGCACCGATGGTCCTTGGGCACGAGGCATCCGGGACGGTAATTGAGCTGGGAGCAGAGGTTGTAAACCTGTCAATCGGTGATCGCGTTTGCATGGAACCCGGCATTCCGGACCCTACTTCAAAGGCAGCACGGTTGGGGATGTATAATATCGATCCGGCCGTTCGATTTTGGGCTACCCCACCAGTGCATGGAATTTTACGACCGACCTGCGTGCACCCCGCTGATTTTACATTTCGTTTGCCTGATAACGTTAGCTTTGCGGAGGCAGCGATGGTTGAACCTTTGGCGGTCGGCGTGCATGCGGCGACTAAGGCGCGGATTAAACCTGGCGATGTTGCCGTCGTTATGGGCGCTGGGCCAATCGGGATGGTCACAGCGCTATCGGCACTTGCAGCAGGCTGCGCGCGCGTGTTCGTCAGTGATTTAGCTGAGAAAAAACTGGAAATTGCTGCTGGGCTGTCGCAAGCGATCATACCGGTGAACGTATCTCAGCAAAATCTTGTCGATATCGTTCTTGCTGCGACTGATGGCTGGGGTGCCGATGTTGTGTTCGAGGCAACAGGATCACCCCAAGCCGCCGCGCAGGTTTTCCAACCACTTGCCCCAGGCGGCTGTGTCGTCATGATCGGTGGCCAGTCAGAGCCGATTTCATATGATGCCGGCGCTGCTATGGTTCGCGAAGCGCGTGTTGAAAATATTTTCCGCTATGCGCATGTTTTCCCGCGCTGTGTTGGAATGCTGAGTTCCGGTGCGATTGACGTAAAGCCACTTATCACGCGTACATTTGCGTTCGAAGACAGCGTTCGTGCGTTCGATATTGCTGCGTCTGCTTCGCCAGAGGATGTGAAGCTGCAAATCGAACTGCCACAGTAACATACAAAGGGTCAGCGGTATTTAACCACTGGTCCTTTGGGATTTAGTTGTCGTGAAAGACGAACGACCGCATGGATACAGACCCAAGATCGATCGCATCGGTCATGAAAGTTAACTGGTCTTTTTCTGTCGATGCCCCTGCAATTGTGAGGGCAGGTAGATAGTGATCGACGGACGGGTGTGCCATTTGCAGTAATGCCCCCAATGATCGACGATCCGCTAGCGCGCTAAAATCTCTTTCGGTTAATCGATCTGCCACAAGTTTGTCGAACTCCAATGCGAAATCTTGTGGTTTGCCGCCGTATTGCATCGCACCCAAATTGTGCACCACATTGCCAGAACCAAGGATCAGCACCCCGCGATCGCGCAGTTCTGACAGGGTTTTCCCGATCTCAAGCTGATAGCGAAGATCACGTGTCATATCGATTGAGATTTGAAAGACAGGCACGTCGGCATTTGGATACAGGAATTTGAGCACGGTCCATGCGCCGTGATCTAATCCCCATGTGTCGTCCTCTTCGGCGTGGTGGCTTGCTAGGATCGATACAACTTCGCGTGCAAGTTTGGGTGCGCCGTGGGCCGGGTATTGCTGTGCAAACAGGTCTTCGGGGAACCCGCGAAAATCGTGTATTGTTCGAGGCAGCGCCGATACATCGACCAAGGTGGTTCCTTGGGTCATCCAATGTGCCGACACGACAAGAATCGCATTCGGCCGCGGTAGCGTTTGTCCTAATTTGGTCCATGCTCGGCTGTATTCTGTGTCTTCGATGGCGTTCATTGGGCTTCCGTGACCCAAAAATACCAGCGGCATACGTTCGCTTGGTGCTAGGCTTTCGCGCAAATTGCGCAGGGAATGTGCAGTGTTCATTTTCAGGGTCCTTTCATGGATTGAGGTGAACATAAGTCTTGATTGGTATCCGCGAAATGGAGAAACTATGGATTGAATTACCACAAAATGTTCTTAATCGGATTGTGTTATGGATATGCTTGATCAACTGCGCGCATTTGTTGCGACGGCGCAGACCGGATCGTTCACGGCAGCGGCAGAACAGCTGGGCGTATCAAACCGTCTGACCTCGAAATATGTAGGTGAACTTGAAACGCAGTTGGGGGTGCGCTTGTTTCAGCGCACAACTCGGCGTGTGGGCATGACACCTGCAGGCGAAGACCTGTTGGCAAGGGCGCCAGCATTATTAGATGAGTTGGACGATCTACTTGGGGACGTTTCTGAAGGATCGCGTGGATTTTCTGGCGTTATTCGTGTGTCAGCACCGGTCACCTTTGGAGAAGCCTATATAGCCCCCATGCTTGGGCGCTTTGCCATGCAGCATCCGAATCTGACATTCGATATGCGGCTCAGCGATCATTACGTCGATTTGGCCTCAGAAGGGATTGATGTAGCCTTTCGTTTGGGGGCTACTGATATGCTGTCGATCAAGATACGCAAGCTGGGCATGATCCATAGTGTAATTGCTGCTAGCCCAGCGTATCTTGCGAAATTCGGCCCCCCCGAGTCCATTGCTGCGCTGTCCGACCATGCCTGTATTGTCGACACCAACCGCCGCAATGCGTGACGTTGGACGTTTCAGAACGAAAACAAAGAAACCGCAGTAACGGTGGCCGGACGGTTTCATGTGAACTCTGCTCGGGCAGCGTGTGATTTGGCAGTTGCTGGGCAGGGTATCGTGTATTCGCCGCATTTCGCTGTGGTGGATGCGCTTAAGTCGGGGGCATTGGTCCCGCTGTTTCCGGAATTCACATGCGAAGAAATCCCGCTTAGTGCTGTGTACCTTGAGGGACGTGCTCTCCCACGGAAAATCCGAACGCTGATCGACTTTTCAGTTCAAGATATACGCAGTTCCCAAAACGCCCAAAGTTGATGATTTGCCTGCGGTGAGCACAAACCGAGACATTTGCGCTGACTCAGGCTATTGTACCCGACGGGAGGAAGATCAGTAACCACGGGAGGGGGGAATGGTCATTTCAGAAAAGAAGCAGCATATCGACAAAATCATGGGTGCCGTGAACTCAGGATCCGCTGCTGCGCGTTCCTCGCTTGCGGCGTCTTGGCGGCGGTCTGTCGAACGCCATGGATTAGACCCCGCTGATAATATCACGGTCAACCTTGTCAATGCATCCGAACTTCATGAACGACGCAACAAACATGATCGTTTTATGATGGTCGCCGCCCCTAAGCTGGACCACCTTTTTGGACTGGTTGGGAATTCTGGGTGTGGCGTGTTGCTGACGGACGAAGTTGGGATTGTGTTGGATCAACGCTGTACTGACGCTGATACCGATACCTTTAAGGAATGGGGGCTGTGTCTGGGCGCAGATTGGAGCGAAGCTGCCGAAGGCACCAATGGTATCGGTACCTGTCTGACTGAAAAGCGCCAAGTGACGATCCATCGCAATGACCACTTTCTTGCCCGAAATATCGGAATGAGCTGCATGGACGCCCCAATTTTTGGAACGGATGGCCGTTTGCTTGCAGCATTGGATGTTTCTTCGGCACGTGCTGATCAAACCGAAAGCTATAATCAGTTGATCGGGGCGATGGTTGGGCAAACTGCAAAGTCCATTGAATCCGATTTCTTCCGGGCATCATTCCCCAGGGCGCGGATCGTTGTGGCGGATAGCGGGGATTCCGACATTGCAACATTGCTGGCCATTGATGCCGATGACATCGTGATCGGGGCGACGCGGAATGCGCGCAAAGTATTTGATTTGGAACTGTTGGGCGCAATCAAGCCACGTCCAGCCTCTGATATCTTTGGACGCGAAGATGGCCCGACAGGGTTTGTCAAAGCAGAACGGGCGGCTGTGGTGCGTGCACTGGCGCGAGCGGGTGGAAACGTATCCGAAGCTGCACGCGCATTGGGTGTCGGTCGTGCGACGCTGTATCGGCGAATGAAGCGCCTTGGGCTAGGTGATTAAGTCGTGTTGACGATGTGAAAAAATCTACGTATGCATGATTCTGCAACATATTGCAGGAAATTGCATGGATTTGAATATTCCAGATACGCGGCAACGCATACTCGCTCAGCGACTAGCTGATGGTATGCAGGTCGTTGCCATCGATGTCGCTGCGGAGTTTGATGTGTCGCTGGATACTATTCGGCGCGATATCCTCGCGTTAGAGGCGGACGGAAAAGCGCACCGCGTACGTGGAGGCGCTGTGCCTGTTGCACGCCCTGCAGATCCGCTTCATTCGCGGTTGTTAGGCGGCGCGGTAAAGACCGACCTGATCCGTGCAGCAATTGACCAAATTGGTGATGCGCAGACGCTGCTGCTGGATGGCGGATCGACAACGCTTTCTCTTATCCCGATGCTTCCTGCTTTGCCGGGGCGGTTGGTGATTACACCTTCGCCTTGGATCGCTATCGCTTGCCAAGAGCACAATATCGAAGTCTTTTTGCTGGGCGGCAAGTTAAGCGCGCGGGGCGGGATTGCCGTGGGTGATGTGGCGCTAGGTAAGGTCGCAAAGATCGCCGCTGACATCGCCGTTTTAGGTGCCTGCGGTGTCGATGCGGAATTCGGCCTTAGCGCGGATGATTATGATGAGGCCCAGATGAAACAGGCGATGCATGACGCGGCCGTCCGTACATTCGTTGTCACCAGTTCTGAAAAGATTGGGCGAAGAGCACGGCATCATACCCTGCCAATTCGTGAAATTGATTTGCTGATCACGGATGCTGATCACGGCGAAACAAAGCTACTGGCAAACGCCGGAACCACAATTATCACGGTATAAATCCAACATTCTCAAATCCAACCATACAAGGAAATCCATTGACCGATTTTTCAACGACCGCACCCGCGCGTCTTGCAACGCGGCTTGCGTTTTTCGCGGCTGGTTTTTCGATGGCATGTTGTGCCCCGCTATTTCCGTTCATCAAGGCGAACATCGGCGCAGATGAAGGGCAATTTGGGCTGGTTTTGCTTTGCCTTGGGCTTGGCTCAATTATCGCGATGCCGGTGACTGGGGTTATCGCCGCACGGCGCGGGGCCCGGCCTATGGTGCGACTTGGTGGCTTCGGTTTGGTCGCGTTTCTACCGTTGTTGGCCTTTGCGGGAACGCCAATGTCTCTTGGGGCGGCCTTGTTCTTTTTTGGTGCGTCTCTAGGCACGATTGATGTTGCGATGAACATCCACGGTGCAGAGGTCGAAGGCAAAGAAGGCCGTGCCCTGATGTCGAATTTTCACGCGCAGTTTAGTATTGGTGGATTCTTTGGTGCGGGCCTTATGACCGTGCTTTTGTCACTGGGTGTTACAACCGTGGTCGCAGCACTTATCGGTGCGTTTGTTGCGCTCGTCGCGATCCTGCTTTCTGGCTCGCGTTTGTTGGCCGTGAGCGGCGGAGAGCCTGAACCATATTCAGTCCCGCGCGGTATTGTTCTGCTGCTCGCCATTCTAGCTGGTGTCACGTTCTTGGTCGAAGGGGCGATCCTAGATTGGGGCGCGCTGTTGATTATCGACCGTGAAATAGCGCCGGCGCAAAATGCTGGCATCGGGTATATTTTATTCTCGGTTGCGATGGTGGCCGCGCGCTTAACTGGCGACCGGATTGTTATGGCATTGGGCGAATTCCGTGTTCTGATCATGGGAGGCATTGCCGCGATCCTAGGCATCGGAATTGTCCTTGTTTCGCCTTGGGCATTGGTTGCCTTATCGGGGTTCGTATTAGTTGGCCTTGGCGCCGCAAATTTGGTGCCTATCGTGTTCAGCGCGGCGGGCAGACAAAAGATCATGCCGCCTAGTCTTGCCGTCGCATCTGTGACCACGACGGGTTACGCTGGCGTGCTCATGGGGCCTGCTTTAGTTGGCTTTGTCGCTGACGCGACCAGCCTGCCGTTGGCGTTTGCTGTGTTGGCACTGCTAATGGCCCTTGTGCCGTTGACCGCGCGTAGAGTGGTGCGCGCGTAAAACAGGGACGAAAGTTAAGTTTCCGGGCGTCCTTGTCTCAGTTCTGAGACAGATCGGATGGTGCATCTTTTTACGTCCATTTACCTCTTAATCAAACGGTCGTTAGCCTTCTTCAGCCGGGTGGAGGACTCGGTCAGGAGGAGAAAATTCATGAATGAGATGTCACAAACGGAGCAGCAGTTTAGCTCTCCGTTCAAAAACCGGTATGACAACTATATCGGCGGGAAATTCGTGGCGCCTGTAGGCGGGCGCTATTTTGATAACATCACCCCAATCACCGGCAGCGTGGTTTGCGAGGTCGCCCGTTCTGACGCGGCGGATGTTGAACTGGCGCTGGATGCCGCCCACGCAGCAAAGGAAGCTTGGGGCAAAACATCGGCCACAGAGCGTTCCAACATCCTGCTCAAAATCGCAGATGTGATCGAGGCCAACCTCGAACAGATTGCGGCAGCGGAAACTTGGGATAACGGCAAGCCAATCCGCGAAACTATGGCTGCGGATATTCCGCTTTCGGCTGACCACTTCCGGTATTTCGCGGGGGTTCTACGTGGCCAAGAAGGGTCGATGTCACAAATTGACGAAGACACTGTCGCTTACCACTATCACGAACCACTTGGTGTCGTTGGGCAGATTATCCCTTGGAACTTCTCTGTTCTAATGGCGGCTTGGAAACTGGCACCGGCGCTTGCTGCTGGGAACTGTATTGTTCTGAAACCTGCAGAACAGACGCCAGCTGCGATCATGGTGTTTGCTGAACTGATCTCTGACCTGTTGCCTGACGGTGTGCTGAACATCGTGAATGGTTACGGTGCAGAAGTCGGCGCCGCGCTGGCGACATCTTCACGGATCGCAAAAATCGCATTCACAGGGTCTACTGCGACTGGTCGCAAGATCATGCAAGCCGCGACCGAAAACCTGATCCCAGTTACGCTGGAACTGGGCGGCAAGTCACCGAACATCTTCTTTTCCGATGTGATGGCAAAGGATGACGCGTTCCTAGACAAAGCGGTCGAAGGTTTTGTGCTATTCGCCTTTAACCAAGGCGAGGTCTGCACCTGCCCAAGCCGCGCACTGATCCAAGAGGACATCTATGAAGAGTTCATCGCACGCGCGATTGCACGTGTAAAAGCCATCAAACAGGGTGACCCACGTCTGCCTGACACGATGGTTGGCGCACAAGCAAGCCGTGAACAGCAGGATAAGATCCTGTCATATCTTCAGATCGGTGTGGAAGAAGGCGCACAGGTTCTGGCCGGTGGTGCAGCAGCACAAATGGGTGGCGACCTTGAAAATGGGTTCTACATCCAGCCAACGATCCTGAAAGGCCACAACAAGATGCGGGTCTTCCAAGAGGAAATCTTTGGCCCGGTTGTGTCGGTGACAACCTTCAAGGACGAAGCCGAAGCCCTAGAGCTTGCGAATGACACGATGTACGGCCTTGGCGCCGGCGTTTGGTCGCGCGACATGAACACCTGCTATCGCTTTGGCCGCGGGATCGAGGCAGGCCGTGTGTGGGTGAATAACTATCACGCTTATCCTGCCCATGCTGCATTTGGCGGCTACAAGCAGTCCGGTGTTGGCCGCGAGAACCATAAAATGATGTTGGATCACTACCAGCAGACCAAAAACATGCTGGTCAGCTACAATCCAAACAAGTTGGGTTTCTTCTAAGTCCGTCTTGGGCGGCGGCGACCACTCGGCCGCTGCCACCTTTTCCAAAGTGGCACTTTGCAGCCCGCAATACATGAATATGATGCAAGCAATGAACGTGACTATTGATCTGAATCATTACTCGCGCGCGAATACTCCGGCAATCTAAAGCCATAGTGGCTTGGATGGAGATCGCGACATGCCCGATACCAAAAGCGAAATAGAGGCGAAGCTAGGGGTTGGTCATGCCAAACGGCACCTGCCTAAACTGATGTTGTGGGGCGGTGTGGCTGTCGTTGTTGCGGGGCTTGGTTTTTGGTGGATGCAAGAGGCCGAAGAACGCGCGCAAGTGAGATATATCACCACAGATGCGGCGATCGGGGATTTGACCGTAACGGTCTCTGCGACAGGGACCATTGAGCCAACAAACCTTGTTGAAATATCATCTGAACTGTCGAGCACGATGGCTGACGTTTTGGTGGATTATAATGATACGGTTGCAGCCGGACAGGTATTGGCTCGGCTAGATACGATACAATTGGATGCTCAGCTTGCTGTGCAAATCGCCAGTCACGCCGCTGCCGAGGCGCAACTGACCAGCGCGAAGGCGAGTTTACTTGAGGCCGAGGCTGATTTCGAAATTGTACGACAGCTGGACGAGCGCGTGCGAATGTCGCGAGCGCGCAGGCGAATGTAGAGCTTGCGCAGGCGCAGTTGAACGCCCAGGAGGCGGTGCTAAGCAAGGCGACCATCGTGTCGCCGATTGGTGGCATCGTTCTGGATAGATCGGTGGACGCGGGGCAGATTGTTGCCGCCAGCCTGTCTGCGCCAGAGCTGTTCACAATCGCCGAAGATTTGACGCAAATGGAATTGCAGGTTGATGTCGCGGAATCTGATATCGGTCGCATCGCCATCGGGGATAAAGCCACCTTTACCGTTGATGCATACGATGATCAGCAGTTCCCGGCAGAAATATCGATGGTGCGCTATGCGTCAGACAGCACAGATGGGTTGGTTACATATAAGGCAATCCTGTCAGTGGTGAATGACGACCTGTTACTGCGCCCGGGCATGACCGCCACGGCAGAGGTCACGGTTGCCCACTATACAGACGTTTTGTTGGTGCCGAACGCAGCATTGCGCTTTGCCCCACCACAAGTCGTCGAAGTCGAAGCGTCGGACGATGATACTGGGGGAGGATTGCTAGGTCTGTTGATGCCCTCTGGTGATGGAAATACCCGCGGAGCTGTATCTGATCGGACGCTATGGGTGCTGCACGACGGTGTTGCCGTCGAGATTGAGATTAATAGAGGGGACAGTGACGGCCTACACACGATTATCGGAGGAGGCGATATCGCCGAAGGTGACGGTGTCATCACTGATATGATCGAGGGCGGATAAATGACGGTCGATATTCCGGTGATCGCACTTATCAATGTCACCAAGACCTATGGCAGCGGCGAGGCCGAAGTAAATGCGATGGACGGCGTTGATCTAACCGTCAAGGCGGGAGAGTTCGTCGCACTCATGGGGCCGTCCGGATCAGGTAAATCGACCGCGATGAATATGATCGGCTGTCTCGATAGCCCAACGAGCGGCGACTATTTGTTTAACGGTGTGCATGTCGGGTCATTGGACCCCGACCAGCGCGCGCTTTTGCGGAGAAACTATCTGGGGTTTGTTTTTCAGGGGTTTAACTTACTACCGCGTACCTCTGCGTTGGATAATGTCGAACTACCGTTGATCTACAAAGGGCTGTCCGCTGCTGAACGGCGCGCACAGGCATTGGATGCGCTTGAAAAGGTGGGGCTGAAAGGCCGCGAGCACCACGACCCATCCGAACTGTCTGGGGGACAACAACAAAGGGTCGCAATTGCGCGCGCGCTTGTTGGCAGTCCAGAAGTCATTCTTGCGGACGAGCCCACAGGCAACCTTGATACCAAACGGTCGCTCGAAATCATGGAACTGCTACGCGCATTGAACGAGACGGACGGCATTACCATCATCATGGTAACGCACGAAGACGAAATGGCAGCTTTTGCACACCGCGTCATTTGGATGGTCGACGGTAAGGTAGATCGCAGCGGGACACCGCATAGCGTGCTGACCCCAGAAAGGCAGCAGGCATGATCAAGGAAACGATCAAACTGGCAATTCAGGCGATCTTTCGTAATGCGATGCGGTCGATCCTGACGGTACTGGGCATTGTCATCGGTGTTGCTGCGGTGATTACAATGATGACTGTCGGGCAGGGTAGTTCTGATCAGGTCACGGCGGATGTCGAAAAACTTGGTACGAACGTATTGATCGTCATACCCGGCGGCGGGCAGATGGGTCCGGGGAATACTTCGGTCGCTGCTGCGTTTGAATTGCGCGACGTCGATGCCATTATTGACCAGTTAACAAGCGTCCGGACCGCCGCCCCGTTCAACCAGACTAGCCTAAACGCGGTTTATGGTCAGCAAGACACTCGTACTTCGGTCGTAGGCACAGACGGGCAATATCTTGAGGTCGTGGACTGGCCTATCGTTCTGGGACGCAGTTTCTTAGCGACCGAAGAAAGCGCAGGCCGGGCCGTGTGCATCGTCGGTGAAACGGTGCGGCAAAACCTGTTTGGAAATACGGACCCGATTGGTGAAACGATACGGCTCAAGAATGTCTCATGCGATATCGTTGGCCTGCTAGAGGCAAAAGGCGCATCCAGTTTCGGAACGGATCAGGATGACGTGGTATTAATGCCCGTTAAAGCATTCCAACGGCGCGTTGTTGGGTCTTCAGATGTTTCGATGATCTATGTTGCCGCTTCTGATGGTGTCTCAACCGATCGGACTTTGGTGGATATAGAGGTCCTGATGCGTGAACGTCGCCGGATTGGCGATGGCGAAGAAGATGATTTTCAGGTGCGGGACATGAAGCAGCTCGCCTCTATGCTGACAGGCGTTACGAATGTGCTGACTGGGTTGCTGTCGTCTGTTGCCGCTGTCAGTCTTCTTGTCGGTGGCATCGGGATTATGAACATCATGCTTGTGTCCGTGACTGAACGCACGCGTGAGATCGGAATTCGCCTTGCCGTTGGCGCAACGGCCAATCAGGTGCTTTTGCAGTTTCTGGTGGAGGCGATCGTGTTGTCGATGATCGGCGGGGTCGTTGGCATCTTATTCGGGCTTGCACTGGCGGCGGTTGCTTCAAACCTCATGAGCATCCCGTTCAGCCCGGACCCGGCTATCGTCGTGCTCGCGCTTTTGTTTTCGGCAGCAGTGGGGGTGATATTTGGTTTCTTCCCTGCACGCCGTGCTGCACGTCTAAATCCAATCGACGCGCTACGGCATCAGTGATTTTCAAAGCGGCGACGCGCCTATTGTCGCATTAAGAACCGTATGCAGCGGTATACTGTAGACGACTCTGGACGCATCCGGTATGGAACGGGCAACTCAATTTCAAGAGGTTTCCTATGTCAGATATCATCTATACCAAAGTTGACGAAGCACCCGAGCTGGCGTCTGCGTCTTTCCTTCCGATTATTCAAAAATTCGCTGCCGCTGCTGGCGTGTCAGTCGGGACCAAAGACATCAGCCTTGCAGGTCGTATTCTTTCCGCTTTCCCAGATTACCTGACAGAAGCACAGCGTCAGACCGATGATCTGGCCGAGCTGGGCCAACTGGTTAAAACTCCTGATGCGAACGTGATCAAGCTGCCAAACATCTCGGCCTCTGTCCCGCAGTTGGTTGCTGCCGTAAAAGAACTGCAATCGCAGGGTTACGCATTGCCAGACTACCCAGAAGCCCCAAGCACGGACGAAGAAAAAGCTGTTCGTGCTAAATACGATGGCCTGAAAGGTTCCGCTGTGAACCCTGTGCTACGTGAAGGTAACTCTGATCGTCGTGCCGCCAAAGCTGTGAAAAGCTTTGCGCAAAAGAACCCACACCGCATGGGTGAGTGGACTGCCGACAGTAAAACACGTGTGGCCTCTATGTCTGGTGGCGACTTCTTCTCAAACGAAGTGTCGGCGACACTTGCGAAA
Organism: Yoonia maritima; assembly: GCF_003003285.1. Lineage (GTDB taxonomy): Bacteria > Pseudomonadota > Alphaproteobacteria > Rhodobacterales > Rhodobacteraceae > Yoonia > Yoonia maritima. The sequence continues at coordinate 139,792 of NZ_PVTP01000009.1, forward strand.
GAAGCGACTGCAAAGATCGTTCTGGAAACAGCTGACGGTGAAACTGTCTTAAAGGACGGCGTGACATACCCTGCAGGCACCGTGGTTGACGCGACATACATGAGCGCAGCAGCACTTGATGCGTTCCTTGCCGACGAGATCGAAAAGACCAAAGCCGAAGGCACACTGTTCTCGCTGCATATGAAAGCAACAATGATGAAGGTCTCTGACCCGATCATCTTTGGTCACGCGGTTAAGGCGTGGTTGGCACCTGTGTTCGAAAGGTTCGGCGACAAGTTGGACGCGCTGGGCGTGACTGGCAACGCTGGTCTGGGTACGCTTCTTGAGAAGGTAAAAGGCGAGCCTGAAATCGTAGCCGCGATTGAAGAAATCACTGGGCAGCGTCCGCCGATGTACATGGTCGACAGCGACAAAGGCATCACCAACCTGCACGTGCCATCCGACGTGATCATTGACGCGTCAATGCCTGCACTGATCCGCGCTGGCGGTAAAGGCTGGGGTCCAGACGGCAAAGAAGCTGACGCAAACTGCGTAATCCCAGACAATTCTTATGCGCCCGTTTACGACGAAACGATCAAGTTCTTCAAAGAAAACGGCAAGCTCAACCCAGCGACTGCAGGCACAGTTCAGAACATCGGTCTGATGGCGCAAAAAGCTGAAGAATACGGTTCACACCCCACCACGTTTGAAATCGCGGCGGCCGGTACGGTTAAGATGATCCTTGATGATGGCACCGTTCTGCACAGCCACAACGTAGAAGTTGGCGACATCTGGCGCTCTGCCTCTGCGCGTAAGGCCCCAATCGAAGACTGGGTGAACCTTGCAATTGATCGCCAAAAGGCCGAAGGCACACGCGCGATTTTCTGGCTGGACGCAGACCGCGCCCACGATGCAGAGCTGATCGCCTATGTGAAGCCAATCCTCGAAGCCAAAGGCGTTGCCGATAAGTTTGAGATCATGGCACCACGCGAAGCAACACGTGCATCGCTTGAGACGATCACAAAAGGTGAAGACACGATCGCGATCACCGGCAACGTGCTGCGCGACTATCTGACCGATTTGTTCCCGATCCTTGAACTGGCGACATCTGCAAAGATGCTTTCTATCGTTAAGCTGATGAACGGTGGCGGCCTGTTTGAAACAGGTGCTGGCGGTTCCGCACCAAAGCACGTTCAGCAATTGATCGAAGAAAACCACCTGCGTTGGGACAGCCTTGGCGAGTTCTGCGCGCTTGGCGAAAGCCTGACATTCCTTGCGGATGTCAAAGGCAACGAAAAAGCGCGCGTTTTGGGTGCTGCGGTTGATGCCGCGACCCAAGGTATTTTGGACAATGGCAATTCGCCTTCACGCAAAGTCGGTGAGCCTGACAACCGCGACAGCCACTACTGGTTCGCGCGCTACTGGGCAGAAGCACTTGCCGCGCAGGCAAGCGATGCAGATCTAGCCGCGCATTTTGCGCCAATTGCAGAAGCACTTGTGTCCAATGAAGGTAAAATCACATCCGAGATCGCAGCAGCGCAAGGTGCCGCCGCTGATCTTGGTGGTTACTTCCACACTGACGACGCGAAAACGGCTGCAGTGATGCGCCCATCGGCAACATTGAACGCCATCATCGGTTAAGCAATCACCGACTAGACAACATGGGGCCGTGCAATCGTGTGATTGTGCGGCCCTTTTGGTTAATACAACAGCTAATCAATAGACTTGCGAATCTATCGTTCAGTATATACTGAACGTATTAAATGAAAGAAATGACATGACGCAGACACCGGAAGACAAGTTTATCGAAACGCTCGGCTTGATTTCTCAGGCGGATGGGTCGCCGCGTATTTCAGGGCAAATCACGGCATACCTTATACTCGCGGGTGAGGCCTGTTCTTTGACCCAAATTGCCGAAGAGCTTGATGTATCTAAGGCATCAGTGTCGACGAATGTGCGACTGCTAGAGGCCCGAGGCATTGTTGTCCGCGAAAGCCGTAAGGGGTCGCGCCAAGACTTGTGGCGCGCGTTGCCGCGCCCACATCAGAGCATTCTTTCAACGATGTCAGATCGGTTTAAACGCAACGCTGCGCAGATTGATGCAATCGCGGAGAGCTTTCCAGCCGACAAAGAACATAAACGCAAACCTGTTTCAGAGTTTGCAGATTTTTACCGCCAGTCTGCCGACTTTCTAAAGTCGTGGGCAGATGCATTGGCTCAAAATGATACGATTTCGATGCGGAAAGATGCGTCGGACGAATAGATGGAACGTTGATGTGACTAAACCAACCCACGATGCGCCTAAACCCGAATGGGCGTTAACCAGCCGCGAACAGAAGGTTGCAAAAGCCAAGGCCGAAGGGCGTAAGCCGCCGCGGCGGCGTTGGCCTTGGGTCGTTTTGGCGATACTTGTTGTCGGTGGGTCCGCGTTGACAAGCGGTGCTTTGACTGGGGTCACGGAACCAGCGGAAACAGCCGTTGTCGTGGCGGTCGAAAAACCTCACGAAGTCGTCATGCAAATCTTGCCGAGTGAACTAACAAAGATTGCGCCGCAAACCTTGCGCGAGACGGTACGCATTACCGGGTCGCTTGGCCCCATCCGCGAGCTTAGCATTCCCGCAGAAGTATCAGGCCATATTGATCTTGTGTCGCATCGGGCAGGTGACTGGGTTGAAACTGGCGATATGCTTGTGCGTATCGACATTGAAACACTGCGCAACCAGTTAGAGCAAAGCCGCGCGACTGCAGATGCCACCCGTGCGCAGCTGGATTATGCAAATACGCAGCTTGAACGTACTCAAAGCCTTGTGGATCGGGGCGTTGCGACTTCGTCTAGTTTCGACAGTGTCGCGGCGAACGTGCAGCAGCTTAAAGCGAATTTAGTAGCGTTAGAGCAGCAAGTCGCGACAGCGGAACGTTCATTGACCAAAGCAACGATTTCCGCGCCGTTTTCAGGGATCATTGCAGAGCGTACTGTTGATCCGGGGACATTCGTTAGCGTTGGCGCCCCTCTAATGACGTTGGTGGATATTTCATCGCTTGAGCTAGAGGGCGTTGTTCCTGTGAATTATGCGCCGCGCATCACGATTGGCCAGACGGTTGATGTGACCGCTGACGGGTTCGGCGATCAGCCGTTTTCTGGAACAGTTGAACGGATTGCGCCTGTCGCTGCGTCAGGTACGCGGATGCTGCCGATTTTCGCAACAATTGACAACGCCAGCGGCGCGTTACGTGGTGGCATGTTCGCCTCGGGCGTTCTGGTGCTTGAGGCAAAGCCAGATGCAATTGGCGTCGCCGTCAATGCCTTACGCAACGATGAAGCGGGTGACTTCGTTTTGAAACGCGCAGGTGATCGGGTTGTCCGCCAATCGGTGACTGTCGCGCGGACATGGGACCGCGGGCGGTTAGTTGAAGTGACCCAAGGTCTGTCACCGGGTGACGTTATCGTTTCAGCACCTTTGGAGCGGCTACAGCCGGATATGGCTATTACAGTGGTTGAGGGCTGACCGATGTTCCTGACCCGTATTTCCGTAAACCAGCCCGTCTTTGCGACCATGGTTATGGTCGCTATCTTTGTCATCGGGCTGTTTTCCTATTCACGTCTTCCGGTCGAGGAACTCCCCGAAGTCGATTTCCCAATCGTTGCTATTGTCACTTCGTATCCTGGCGCGACCCCGGAAGCTGTTGAAAGTGACGTGATCAAACCAATTGAGGACGGTGTTTCGACTTTGTCTGGCATTGATGCAATCACCTCAACTGCGCGAACTGGGTCTGCGATGGTTTTGATCCAATTCGAGCTTGAGATCGACAGCTCTGTCGCTGCCCAAGACGTGCGTGACCGAATTGCCCAAATCCAAGGGAGCCTGCCAGATAACGCCGAAGATCCGCAGATTCTGCGGTTCGATCCGTCCGAGATGCCCATCATCTCAATCGGGATCACCTCTGATCGCTATGATACGGGTGTTCTGACGGCGCTGGCCGAGGATGAATTGGCGACGCGTCTTTCTAACATTGCCGGGGTAGGCCGGGCGTCTGTTGTTGGTGGTCTTCCGCGCGAAGTCCATGTGTTGATTGACCCAGATCGCCAGTCGGCGCTTGGAATTGGTGCATCTGAAATTGCGGCTGCTTTGTCCGCGGAAAATTCCGATTTACCGGCAGGTTCAGTGACACAAGGGGTTAGCAAACAGTCGGTTCAGGTCGAAGGACGGCTGAATGATCTTGCGGGCTTTGAGGAAATCATCATTGCCCGCCGTGGTGGATACCCCGTTCGATTAGGTGACGTGGCAACGATTGGAACAAACCTCGCAGAGCAGACAAGCCTCGCAATGCTGGATGGTGAAGGCGCGTTAGCGGTCGATGTCGTAAAAACCCAAGGTGCAAATACCGTCGCCGTAGCCGAGGCCGTGCGTGAAGAAGTCCACGCGATGGCCAATGATCCGCTATACGACGGCATCACGCTTGAGATCATTCGCGATAACGCGATTCCGGTTGAACACAGTTTTGAGTCTGTTCAATCGATGCTTCTGGAAGGTGCGTTGTTGGCGACCGTGATCGTGTTTTTGTTTCTTAACTCGTGGCGGTCTACTGTGATCACCGGGTTGACGTTACCGATTTCAATCATCGGTACGATGGCCGCGATCTATTTTCTTGGGTTCACACTGAACATGATGACGATGATGGCGCTTTCGCTGGCTGTCGGGATCTTGATTGATGACGCGATTGTTGTCCGTGAAAACATTATGCGTCACCTACACATGGGAAAATCCCACGAACAAGCAGCTTTGGATGGCACCAACGAGATTGGACTGGCAGTGTTTGCCACGACACTGTCGATTGTGGCGGTGTTTTTGCCCGTCGCGTTTATGGATGGTATCTTAGGGCGGTTCTTTTTGCAGTTCGGCGTCACTGTTTCCGTTGCGGTTCTTGTGTCGTTGTTCGTATCTTTCACGCTTGATCCGATGATGTCGTCGGTCTGGTACGATCCTGCTGCAGACCCGCACCGTGAACGCGGGCCTATTGGCCGGGCGATACATCAGTTTGAACGATTTTTCGACTGGTTGGGCGTTTGCTATAGTAAGCTGCTTAAGGCGGCACTGCGTTGGCGTAAAACAACGCTGATTACCGCATTGCTGATCTTTGTTGGTGGGCTTGCTTTGTTTCCGTTTGTTGGGGCTGAATTTGTACCGCCCGCTGATAACTCGGAAATGCAGGTCGATCTGGAAACGCCTGTCGGGACGCCACTGGCACGCACCGCGGAAAAGATCGCCCAAGTCGACGCAATCCTGCGAACATTTCCAGAAGTGATCGGAACCTATGCGACCGTCAATTCAGGCTCTAACTCGGGGGAAAACAGTGCTGCTATCGTTGTACGTATGACCCCACCGACAGAGCGTGATTTGACCCCGACAACGATTACTCCACTTGTTCGAGACGCATTATTGGCTGTTCCCGGTGCAAAGTTTCGCGTCGGTCCTCCCGGTTCATTCGGGAGCGGGGTTGCTACACCTGTGGCTATCAAAATCTTTGGGCCGGACTTAGATACATTGACGCGTCTGTCACGTGATCTTGCGGATCGTTTGGCAGCGATTGATGGGTTTGCTGATGTACGGACCAGTTTGGACGACCCGCAGCCAACAATTGGTATTAGGATCGATCGTGATGCTGCGTCAGACGTGGGCGTCTCAATCAGCCAAGTGGGGCAAGCCTTATCACCAATGATCGCGGGCGCGACCGTGTCTGACTGGACCGCACCAAACGGCGATAGCTATGACGTTCTGCTGCGCCTACCGGAAGATGTTCGCAATAACGCAAGCTTGCTTGGGTCGTTGCCTGTGGCTGCCAGTGCAGACGGGACGGGTGTCGTTCGCCTTGACCAAATCGCCGTGGTAGAGTCATCAAGCAGTGCTGGTGAAATCACGCGCGAAGGTCGTGAACGTTCGGTCCAGGTCACTGCTGGCTTAGACGACTTAGATATACGGTCAGCACAACCGTTGATTACAGCTGCGATTGCCGAAATGGATATGCCACCGGGTTACCACGTTGGGTTTGGTGGCGATAGCGAACAGATCGCTGAATCCGGCGCGTCGGCTGCGGCTGCGTTGCTGTTGGCGATCGTGTTCATCTATCTGGTGCTTGCGTCGCAATTTGGCAGCTTTATGCAGCCATTGGCCATTATGTCGTCGCTTCCGCTTGCTTTGATAGGTGTGATGCTGGGGCTGTTGGTCGGTGGATCGACGTTGAATATGTTCTCGATCATCGGGTTCATCATGCTGATGGGACTGGTGGTAAAGAACGCTATTTTGCTGGTCGATAACGCGAACCAACACACAAGGGCAGGGATGAACCTGTTTGATGCGTTGGTCGAAGCAGGCACGACTCGGTTCCGTCCTATCGTGATGACCACTCTTGCAATGATCTTTGGTATGTTGCCGCTTGCGCTGAATATCCACGGCGGGTCAGGGCAAAACGCACCTATGGCGCATGCCGTGATCGGTGGGCTGATTTCATCGTCGCTTTTGACGCTCGTCGTGGTGCCTGTTTTGCTGACTTACATCGACTCGTTTACGCGACTAATTCAACCTTTTCTGCCCGCAGCACCGGATGATGTACATGCATGATATGTAACACGCCGATCAGATGATCCGGCGTGTTACCGATGCAGGTGCGAGTGTCCCGATTTCTGTTTTGACCGCTTCGGCGCAGTGATTGAACCAGAATTCTTCGGTCTCTGTGCGTCGAATGCGGATGCCATTTGGTAGGGTCCGTGTCGTGATGTTTGCTGTTTCGCAAAGTTGTGCGACCAGTCGGTCCATTCCGATGTCGTCTAGCCAGCCGCCGTTGTAGGTCCGGTTTCCGTCTGTCACGACTATTGGCTGCCCGTCTTCGCGTGTGAACATCGGTGTCGCGGTGGTTTCGAATTCTTCGAGATAGCCTTGCACGGCACCCCCGCCTGCCAAGGGGATTGGGCTGTCGGGGCGCAGGCTCTCTAACCTTGCGACCGTGACATCCAGCCCGGCAATCGCGGGCGGTAACGGGACAGGCATTTTGAAATCTGCATCGCGCGCGCCGGTGCGTGGGCCATAGACAACATGGGCTTCGGTCTGTGCCAATGCGGCTCGCAGTTCGTCGGTCAGATGCATTAAGCCGGGTGCGAGTACGATTTTGTACCCGCTGAAATCTTGCGTGTCTGGCGATAGGATATCCACGTTTAACCCCGCACGCCTCAACGCGCGGTAATGGTCGAGCACGAGGCCGAAGTAGCTAAGCTCCGCACCGTGCGGCTGCACCGACCACGCCCAATCTGCGTCATAGTCAAAGATGAGACCCACATCGGCACGCGGGATGCTGACATCGGGCGCGTTTTGGATTTCGCTCGCGACTTGTCGGGCCTCAAGCATTGCTGGGGCCTCTGCGCTGTCAGGCCGCAAAAGGCCAGAATGTAGCTGTTCTTGGGCGAATGGGGCCTGACGCCAGCGGAAATAACAGACAGCTTCGGCGCCGTGGGCCAATGCCTCCCACGTCCAAAGACGGACCATGCCGGGTAGGGGGGCTGGGTTGTGCGGTGCCCAGTTTACGGGGCCGGGTTGCTGTTCCATCACCCACCAACGCCCACGTCCGACGGCGCGGTAAAGGTCGTGGTGAAACGCCTGAAAATCTGGGTCGCCTTGGCGGGCAAAGGCGCGTTGGTGTTCTGGGCTTGCCCCCACGCGGTCTTCGAGAAACCCAAGCGGGTAACTGTCCCATGTCGCGATCTCGAGGTCTTTGCCAACTGCGAAATGATCAAAGTCTGTGACGCGCCCCATGTAGTTGTGGCTGATCGGCGCGGTTGAGTGCGCACGAATTTCATCGACCTGTTCGCGGTTGAATGCGACGACCTGATCCGAACTAAACCGACGGAATGCCTGCGCGTGGGCAGGGTTTGGTTCTGTGACGGTTAGGTTAGGTAGGCCGATTTGGTCGAAACGGTCATAGTCCATTGACCAAAATACGTTTCCCCAAGCAGTGTTCAATGCATCGACCGTGCCATATCGGGCCTGTAGCCAGTCCTGAAATGCAAGGCGGGCTGCGTCTGAATAGCTGATCACCGTGTCGTGGCATCCGTATTCGTTGTCGGTCTGCCATGCTGCAACTTTATGCCCAAACCGTTCGGCGATAATCCGTGTGATCCGTTGCGATTCAGCGCGAAAGCCAGCGTGGCTAAAGCAATAATGCCGCCGTGACCCAAACCCACGCGGTTTGCCGTCAGCATCCAGCGCGATCATGTCGGGGTGCTTATCAAGCATCCAGCGTGGCGGTGTGGCTGTTGGCGTACCCAGCACCACAGAAAGCCCTGCATCATTCAGCACATCAATCGCGCGATCCAGCCAATCTAGCTGCAGATCTCCGGGCGATGGTTCTAGTCGCGACCACGCAAATTCACCGATCCGCACCCATGTCAGTCCAAGCTCGGCCATGCGCCGGGCGTCTTCTGTCCAGATTTCTTCGTCCCAATGTTCGGGGTAGTAGCAGGTGCCAAGGGTGCGTTTCATTGGGTGATCTTTCGTTTCTTAGGCAGGCATCGCCGCGTCATATGCGGCAACGATTTTATCAGCGCGTGTGCGCACGTCTTGGGCGGTTATCCCGGCGCTATAAATGGCCGATCCGATGCCAAACCCGGTGATCCCGACCTTGGCCCAGTCGGCAAAATTGGATGCGTCCGCGCCACCCACAGCATAGCTGCGCGTGCCTTTGGGTAGGACAGCTGAGACGGCCTTGAACCCATCAACGCCGACAAGTGATCCGGGAAAAAATTTGAGCCCATCCGCGCCGTTGCGCAGCGCGGCAAAGCATTCGGTTGGCGTCATGACGCCCGGATAGCTGGCCAATCCGGCGACTTTCGTTGCGCGAATAACATCTGGATTGCAGTCAGGTGACACGATCAGTTTGCCACCAACGCTTGCGACATCCGCCACGTCTTTGGTCGTTAGAACGGTGCCTGCACCAATCAGCGCCACTTCACCAAATGCCTCCGCGAGAATGTGAATGCTTTCCAATGGATCAGGCGAATTCAGCGGGACTTCGATTTGGTCGATACCTGCGTCGATCAAGGTTTGACCGATTTCGTGGACCTCTGGCGGGGTGACGCCACGCAAAATGGCGATGATATTGCGGCTCATGTTTTTACCTGTTGGGTATAAGCGGCAGATAGGCCGGACAGCACCATGTCTTCGCCTGAAACAGCAGGCGCAGTGATCCCCTGCTGCGCAAGTGCGCGTTGGTAAAGCGCGGTTAGTTTGCCAGCACCGATCAGTGCAATGTCACGACCCAGCCAATAGGGGCGCGCACCAGCAAGTTCGGTGCCGATGAGTAACCCAGACAAACGCCCCCGTGCCGCGCTTTCGCTAAGCGTCGCCAATAGCGTGCCCGCACGCAGCGCAAATAGCTCTGCGCCGATTGTTTCAGGGCGGCTAAGGGCATCGCCGACGGCGGTATCAAAGGCATCCAGATCCAGCTCTGCCTGTACCGAGAAACGCAGCACAGATTGTTCGGCCAACAGCGCGAACATTTCGCCAGTCATGAAGGTACGAAAGCTAACGATCTCTTTGGCGCTGATATGGACCCATTTCGAATGGGTGCCGGGCAGGCACAGCACACCGTCGAAATCGGGTTTTTGCGCCAGAAAGCCTGCGATCTGGGTTTCTTCGCCGCGCATCACGTCGGCAGGTTTGGCCTGTTTGACACCCGGTAGAATTGAAACCGAAATACGCGGGTCATTTACCTTTACCTTCACGGCTTCTGCGATGGACGGCGGGTTGCAAGGTGTCGCGATATAGGGGGCCTCTGCCCAGCCTTGACGCGATCCAGCCATGCCGCAGATGACCACAGGGGTCACGCCAGCGCCAAGGTGATCGTTGATCATCGCCAAAAGTGCGGGTTCAAATGCGTCCGGGTTAAGCCCGCTCATGCCTTGGTCAGACGTCAGGCACTGCGTGGTGCCGTCGTCATACATCAGGGCAACGCGTAGGTTTGATGTGCCCCAGTCAACGCCGATCCAGTTTGGGTTTTTGGTGTTGTTGCTCATCCTGTCACCACCACGCCGCCGTCTGCGGCGATCAGTTGGCCGGTGATTGCCCGGCTCATGTTTGACGCCAAGAACAGGACCGGACCAACCATGTCTTCGGGTTCCAGTTCAGTCTTGACGCATTGTCGGTCAAGATGCCCGGCGAGAGCTTCGGGCGTCACCCACATGTCTTTTTGTTTTTGTGTCATCACCCAACCCGGTGCGATAGCGTTTACGCGTACCCCGTCAGGGCCGAATTCGCGGGCCAGTGACCGGGTCATGCCGGTGATCCCAGCATTTGCGGTCGTATAAAGCGGATAGCCCGCGTTCCCCATCATATAGCTGATCGAGGACATATTGATGATTGTTCCGCCGCCAGCCGATTTCATCGCTGGAAGCACCGCCTGACAGGCAAAGAAATAGGCCTTGAGGTTAATCGTCATAGACCATTCCCAGAATGCTTCGTCGACTTCTTCGGTGGCATGGCGTTTGTCGTTGGCGGCGTTGTTGGTCAACGCAGTGATCGGGCCGTGGGCCGCTGCGGCCTTATCAATTGCGGCCTGTAGTGCGCTGGTGTCGGTAATGTCGCATTGGATAAACAACGGGCGGTTATCTGTCGCAGTTTCCATCTGATCGACAAAAGCTGACGCATCAGATTGCCCAACAAAAGCGACCTTAGCGCCTTGGCGCAAAAACCCTTCGGTCAGTGCGGCCCCGATGCCCGACCCACCGCCGGTGATGAACACCGATGCTGATTTGAGGTCAGGGAAAATTGGGTGGCTCATTAGTGGCTCTCCCTTGTGACGGGGCGGGTGTCTTTGCCCACCAAGAAATCTAGATCAGCGCCTTTATCGGCCTGAAGCACGGTATCGACGTATAGCTTGGCATAGCCACGCGTGTAATGCGGTTCGGGCGCGACCCAAGCTGCGCGGCGTTTTTCAAGTTCGGCTTCATCGACCTGAAGATCAAGCACACCGGTGCTTGCCGATACCCGAATGATATCCCCGGTTTGCACAAGCCCAAGCGGGCCGCCAGCATTCGCTTCGGGTGCGACGTGCAAGATCACGGTGCCAAAGGCCGTACCAGACATGCGGGCATCCGAAACGCGGACCATATCGCGCACGCCTTGTTTCACCAACACTGCCGGGATCGGCATATCGCCCACCTCGGGCATACCGGGGTATCCTTTGGGGCCGCAACCTTTGAGCACCAGAATGCTGTCTTTGGTCACAGGCAGATCAGGCCGGTCAATGTTGGCTTTAAGATCTTCGATGGTTTCGAAAACATAGGCGGGGCCAGTGTGTTCAAGCAAATGATCAGACGCCGCAGAAGGCTTTACGATGGCACCATTGGGCGCAAGGTTACCGCGCAACACGCGTAGACCAGCGGCAGGTTTGATTGGGTCGTTAAACGGGCGGATCACATCGGGATTATAGCATTCGGCACCATCGTGATAGGCGCTGATATCACCACCAAGCACCGTTTTCGACGGGCGCAGGATGTCCTTGAGTTCGTTTAAAACAGCAGGCACGCCGCCCGCATAGCAAAAGTCCTCCATCAGGTATTTGCCCGATGGCATGCAGTTGACCAGCAATGGGATTTCACCACCGATTTCGATGTCCTCAAGCGTCAAGTCCACGCCAACACGACCAGCTAAGGCAAGCAGGTGCACCACAGCGTTTGTCGATCCGCCGACTGCGGCATTGGTAAGGATCGCGTTTTCAAACGCCGCTTTGGTCAGGATGTCGGATGGTTTCAGGTCTTCGTCGACCATTTCAACGATCCGCTTACCCGTCATATGGGCCAGTGCCGCGCGGCGGGCGTCAACGGCGGGGAGGGCGGCGTTGGTTGGCAGGGCCATTCCCATTGCCTCGACCAATGACGCCATCGTGGACGCGGTGCCCATGGTCATGCAGACACCCTTGGACCTGCTCATACCGGATTCAGTTGCCATGAAGTCCTGCAATGTCATTTCGCCCGCTTTCACAGCGGTCGCGAATTTGCGGACATCGGTGCCAGAGCCCAGATCGCGGCCTTTCCATTTGCCATTCAGCATCGGACCAGAGGACACAACGATTGATGGCAAATCTACAGATGCGGCACCCATCAACTGGCCGGGGGTGGTTTTGTCACAACCGCCCAACAACACCACACCGTCGATGCCATAGGCGCGAATGGATTCTTCGACGTCCATCGCTAACAGATTACGGAACAACATCGCAGTCGGTTTCATCTGGGTTTCGCCCAGTGACATCACCGGGAATTCGACCGGGAAACCGCCTGCCTCCCAGACGCCGCGCTTTACGGCTTCGGCTAGATCGCGCAGCCCGCTATTGCAGGGCGTCAGTTCCGACCAAGTGTTACAAATCCCGATAACAGGGCGGCCATCAAAGGCGTGATCCGGAAAGCCTTGGTTCTTCATCCAGGACCGACGGATAAACCCGTCTTTGTCCATCATTCCGTACCAATTGCTGCTGCGGCGTGGTTTCTTCATATTTTGTGGCCCTCGATAACCCACATGGTTTCTGGAAAGCTCCACGGGAGGGTGATCCCGTGATGCATCAAATATTGGCCACTGACGTTAATCGCGTTTGTTTTCAAGGGGGACTGTCCGCGTGACAGCGCCTTACGGGTGAGTTCGTCACGGTTCGCCAGATCAACGTGGTATGTGGCGTTGGCATCAAGCCCGGTCAGGCGCAGCGGACGTGGCGCGATTTGCGTGGATGTGTCGGCCTTACCGGCAAAGACGGCGAACTGATCCTGATGTAGATGCTGTTCAGCCAGAACCGCCGGATCCGCCGCATCAAGCCGCAAAATATCGGCGTGGCGCATCCAATCGCGGTTGTCTTTCCACCACCCGGTGACACGGCGCAGCACATCGGCTTCGTCGTCGGTCAGTTCACGCGGGTCCATCTCAAACCCCATGTGGCGTTGGGCAGCGACCCAAGCGCGAAACCGGATATCCAAGATACGCCCAGATGTATGACAAACGCGCGGGCCAACATGGCTACCAGTCACGCATTGCGGCAGGAACAGCGCCGCGTTGTGTTGGATTTTTAGCCGCTCTAGCGCGTCGTTGCTGTCGGACAGCCAGACGCGTTGGGTATGTTCCATGATCCCAAAATCAATACGGCCACCGCCCGAAGCGCAGCTTTCAATCTCGACCTGTGGAAACGCAGTGCGCAACCGATCAAGCAGGGCGTAGGTGCCGCGTGTTTGATCCGCATCAGGGGTCGGCAGAACGCGGTTATGATCCCATTTGATGTAATCGATATCGTAGTCGGTCAGCACTTTGGCGATCCGATGAAATAGGTAATCGCGGACCGCTGGCAGTGCCATGTTCAGCACCTTTTGGTGCCGCCCCAGAATTTGATCTTCATCCCCCAACGCCCAGTCGGGATGGGCGCGGTAGGTGTCGCTATCTGGGTTGATCATCTCTGGCTCGAACCAGATGCCAAAGGTCATGCCTAACCCATGGATGTGGTCGATTAGTGGGGTTAAGCCATCGGGATATTTGCGCTTATCAATGAACCAATCACCAAGCGATGTCGTGTCGTCGTCGCGTTTCCCGAACCAGCCGTCATCCAGCACGAAACGTTCCGCGCCTAGACTGGCCGCATGCGTCGCGATTTCTTGAAGCTCTGGAATGTCGTGATCAAAATAGATGGCTTCCCAGCAGTTATAATGCACCGGGCGCGGGCGGTCAGGATGCGGCCAAGTCACCACGCGGTCGCGCAGGTGGCGTTGGAACGCGGTTGCGCAGCCGTTTAGTCCAATACCTGAATAAGTCGCGAAAAGCGGTGCGGTTTTGAAATGGGTTAGTGGGGTCAGTTCAGTATCTGACGCGTTGCCAAATTGGATTTGGCGTCGGCCATCGGGCAGTTCTTCGGCCACCATTTTATGTCCACCGGACCAACCATAGTGGAAGCCATATGCCGCGCCTTGGGTATTGGTTGCGCTGCGGCAAGGGACGATTAGACCCGGAAAATGTTCGTGTCCCGTGCGGCCGGTACGGTTGTCGCGCGTGCGCATTCCGGCAGACCAAGGGGTGCGGTTCATCTGGAATTCACCACACCAACGCCCGGCAAAGTCTATCATCTCATCAGATAGCTGCGGCGCAGGTAACACGGGTGCGGCAAGCCATTGCAAGTTGATGGGTTGCTCTGATTCCAGTTCTGCGGACATGGAGATCAGATGGGTTTCGGGATCAATCGCGAAATGGGCGCGATAGGTTAGGCCAATGGATTGGTCTGTGTAGGTTAGCGTCAGCGCGTCTGTCTTCGCCTCAACGCTTTCGAACGCCAGCTTTGGTAACAGCGGTTTGCCTGCCGTGTCACGCAACGCCATGCCGGGTTGCCCCTGAAAAGTGCGCGTTGCGGCGGGGCAAATTGACAGCTCGGGATGTTGATCCAACATCCCGCCCGCGACGTCGATGCCGTGCACCGCATAGAGCGTTTCCAGATTTTCACTATCTGGCAGGCGCGGTCCCCAATAGATCGCTTCGGCCAATTGTTTGTCGCGGACGCCCAAGACCAAGGTTTGTCGGGCATCGTCTAGTCGCCAGCATTGGATCATTTGACAGCCCCAAGTGTCAGACCTGCGATAAAGTGGCGTTGCATCAAGAAGAACATCAACACAGGTGGCAGGGCCGCAACGATCGAGCCCGCCGACAGCATGTGATAGGCCACGCCAAACTGTGCGTTAAAGCTGGTGATGCCTGCGGTCACGGGCTGTGCTTGTGGACCTTGGGTCAGGACGACCGCCCAGAAATAGTCGTTCCAGATGAAGGTAAAGATCAGCACAGACAGCGCTGCAATCGCGGGCTTCATCAAGGGCAGGACGATGTGCCAGAAAATTTGGAATTCGGTGATACCTTCGACGCGGGCCGCCTCGATCAATTCAAAGGGCAAGGCGCGGATAAAGTTACGCATGAACAGCGTGCAGAACCCTGTTTGAAACGCGATGTGGAACAGGACCAACCCCAGCTTGGTATTATAAAGCCCCGCATCAATCGTCAGATCACGTACTGGGATCATCAGAATCTGAAACGGTACAAAGTTCCCCGCGATGAACAGGAAGAACACCAGCAGGTTAAAGCGGAACCGATACACGCCGAGCGCGAAGCCTGTCATGCAGGACAGTGCAACCGCGCCGATTACCGTTGGAATGGTGATCATGAACGAATTCAGGATGTAGCGCGGCATTGGGCTGTCGGTGAAAACACGCCCATAGTTTTCGAAACCCGCAAAGCGTGACGGCCACGACCAATAGTCACCACCTGTGAAATCAGAGCTTGGCTTGACCGAGAACATCGCGACAGCAAGTAGCGGCAGCAACCATGCGATAACGGCAACGGGAAGCAGGGACTGATAGCCAATCTGCCACGACCGGGATGTTCGCTCGAGTGGGGTAGGGAACATCTTAGCGACCTTTCTCGTCTTGGTACATCGACCATAGGAAATAGGCGATGAAGAACAGCATGATAAAGAACAGGACAACCGCGATGGCAGCGCCGTATCCCATGCGGAACCCGTATTCGGACAGCGCCTTTTCGAACATGTAGAATGACAGCACGCGGGTTGATCCGAACGGACCACCGTTGGTCATGATCGAGATCAGATCGAACGACCGCAGCGCACCGATAATCGTGACCACAAAGGCGATAAAGGTCGCGGGCTTTAGCTGTGGAATGATGATGTGCCACAGCATCCGCCACCCCTTTGCACCATCAAGACGGGCGGCTTCGATTTGTTCGGGATCAACGGCATTTAGGCCCGTCAGATACAGGATCATGCAATATGCAGTTTGCGGCCAAAGACCCGCAGCGATGATGCCATAGGTGGCTAGCGCAGGGTCACCCAGCACGTTGATTGGACCAAGCCCGACAGCACCTAAGATACCATTCAAAAGGCCAAAGTTTGGATCGTAGAACCAAGTGAATACTAGGCCCACGACGACTTGGGAAATCACAAAGGGAAAGAAGAACAGCGATTTATAGATGCGAATGCCGCGCACGGTTTGGTTTAGAAATAGCGCGATAAATAGGCCTGCTGGGATGGCCAGTAGATATAGCAGCAGCCACTTCATGTTATTGAACAACGACACGGTGAATGCTCGGTCGCTTGCCAAACGTTCATAGTTGGCAGTGCCGACATATTCGGCCTCGCCCAGCCCGTCCCATTTATAGAAGGACAGGTTGATGCTTTGGATGATCGGGTAGATCACATAGACCGAGAAAAACAGGATACCCGGCAGCAAAAACAGCCAAGGCGTGATCGTTTTCCGATTGCGATGGAACCAACTGTGGTGCGGCGCAGCAGCCGTCGTGTCAGTCATTTTCTACTCCTCAAGTCCCAAGTGCAAAAACCCGCAGCGCAGATGCTTGCAGCTAGAACGAAAAGCGGGGCAGCATAAGCCACCCCGCAATTGTTGTAATTATTCAGCAGTATCCTGACGAACGAATTCAAGACGCTCTAGGATGTCGTCCAGGTTATCAGGGTAAACCATGAATTCCTGTAGACCTTCCATGCCAGCCTTTGCCATCTCTGCCGAGAAATCCCGGTCAAAGAACTGTGCCACGCCGCCCGGTGCGTCGTTGGACAGCATGTTGAAGCCAGCTTCGAGGAACTTGTCGTCATCAACCGAAGACTCTGCGTTCACAGGCAGCTGACCCAGTGCATCACCTGCGTTGATCAGTGTCTGGTTATCCGCAGAAACGATGAAGCGCAGGAATTCACGTGCGGCTTCTTTGTTTTGCGCGTTCGCAGGAATGTGGAACGTGTCTGTTGGCGCGTCTTCTGCCATCGGCACATCTGGGTTGATCACTGGGAACTGATAGAAACCAAGCTGGTCATCAGTCAGGCCACCGTCACGGAAGTGCGGCACCGCAAAGTTACCCATCAGATAAGCAGTCGCATCGCCATTGATCATGAATGGCAGGGCTTCTTGCCAGCTGTAGGTCTGGTGGTCTTCGATGAAGCCGCCCATGTCGATCAGCTTGCGCCAGTTTGCGAATGTCTCGCGAACGCGGTCATCTGTCCATTCGATTTCGCCACGTGCAAGCTGCATGTGGAAATCATAACCGTTTGTACGCATGTTCAGGTAGTCGAACCAGCCGCCAGCAGTCCAAAGGAATTTTGAACCGATGGTGTAGCAAGCACGGCCAGACGCCACGATCTTTTCGCAGTTCGCCAGCTCTTCTTCAAAGGTCGCAGGTGCTGTTAGGCCCAACTCTTCAAAGATGTCCTGACGGTAGTAAACACCCCATTGGTAGTAAGTATAGGGAACGCCCCATTGTTTATCATCAATGGTCATCGCGCCTTTGGTGGATGCAAGCGCTGCGAACTCTGGCTCTGCCCATAGGTCAGAGATGTCTTCGAAAAGACCGGCGTTCACATATGGACCCATGCGGTTCGCCGCGTACCAGTTCGCAACGTCAGGTGCGTCAGCAGTCAAAAAGTTACGGATCTGTGTTTTGTAGGCTTCGCGGTCGATGACCGTCAGTTCGATGTCCAGATCAGGGTGCATCGCACCAAAGCGTTCAACCATACCTTCCATTACGGCACGGGGCGCCGGGTTCGACATGTCGGAAAATACGCGCAGCTCGCCTGATAGGCCTTCTGCAAACGCAGAACTGCTTAGCATTGTAGTCGCGGCCAAACCGGCCAGCATCAGCTTCTTCATGGAACGCATAGTGTCCTCCCTATTTATGCTCCCAACGATCCCGCCAAAACATTTTAGTTTCATATAGTGGAACCGCATTTCTAATATTGAAACCTTAACGCGGATCGGTATAGGCTTGTCAATAGGTTCCTCGGATAACCCGGGGTAGGGAGGCCACATGCAATCGAAGGCAGACGGAACGGTAGGCAAGGCGCTCGCGGTGTTGGAATTGGTCGCGGGCTTTGAGCGGCCAGTACGCTTTAGCGAGTTGCAAGGCAGCAGCGATTACCCCAAGGCAACGCTGTACCGGCTGCTGCAAACGCTGACCAAACAACGGATGCTGTCGTATGATCCTGACAGTGGGACATATACATTGGGCGTACGTCTCGTGTGTTTGGCGCACGCCGCCTGGAAAACCAGTTCACTGGCACCTATCGCACGGCCATATATGGATAAACTGTCTGAAAAGACGGGCGAAACTGTGCACCTTGCGCAGCTAGATCATGCGCAGGTGATCTATGTGGATAAACGCAACGCATCCCAACCGCTGCCTATGTATTCTGAGGCTGGCAAAGTCGGCCCGGCCTATTGCACAGGTGTCGGCAAAGCAATGATGGCCTACTTACCCGAAGACCAGTTGACGGATGTCCTGGTCCAGCAATCATGGCACCGTTTTACCGATGGCACATTGACCAACGAGGCCGCTTTGCGTGCTGAACTTGTTGCAATTCGTGAACGCGGGCACGCCTACGATCGCGAAGAACACGAGCCGGGGATCATCTGTGTGGCTGTACCGATTCGGAATGACTCTGGCCGGGTGCTGGGGGCGTTGTCGATCACGTCGTCAACATTGCGCTCGTCCTTGGACAAGCTGGACAGTTTTGTCCCACTGATCCGAGATACCACAAATCAAATCGCGCGCGAGACCCAGAATTGGCGTTTCCCCGAAACCAAATCCATCGCCTAGGGAGAGACCAATGACCGGTGTTACGCTAAATAATGTGATCAAGAAATACGGTGATGTACAGGTGATCCACGGGGTCGATCTGGAAATCGAAGACGGCGAGTTCTGCGTGTTTGTCGGCCCATCAGGTTGCGGTAAGTCTACCCTGCTGCGGATGGTCGCCGGGTTAGAAGAAACCACAAGCGGTAAGATTGAAATCGGCGATCGTGACGTGACCCGGATGGAGCCCGCCGACCGTGGTGTCGCGATGGTGTTCCAGACCTACGCGCTTTATCCGCATATGACGGTCAAGCAAAACATGGGGTTCGGCCTGAAAATGAACGGCTACCCCAAGGCTGAAATCGAAGCCAAAGTCGCCGAAGCGAGCCGGATTCTAAAACTGGATGACTACCTAAAACGCAAACCGGCCGCGCTTTCGGGTGGTCAGCGGCAGCGGGTATCAATTGGCCGTGCGATTGTGCGCGGCCCCGAAGTATTCTTGTTCGACGAACCACTGTCGAACCTCGACGCCGAACTACGTGTTGAAATGCGCGTCGAAATTGCCCGTCTCCATAAAGAAATCGGCGCGACGATGATCTACGTGACACACGATCAAGTCGAGGCCATGACATTGGCTGACAAAATCGTCGTACTGCGTGCCGGCAAAATCGAACAGGTCGGCGCACCGCTGGACCTGTACCGTGACCCAGATAACAAATTCGTTGCTGGCTTTATCGGGTCACCATCAATGAACTTCCTCTCTGGCACCGTGACAAATGGCCAGGTGCAGATTCCATCGCTCGACCGGACAATCGAAGTGCCAATGAACCTTCCGGCTGAAGGCACCAACATCTGGGTCGGCATCCGCCCCGAACACTGCCGGGCAGTCAAAGGTGGCGCACAAAAAGTCGAACTCTCCGAAGCATTAGGTGGCGTCAGCTACACCCACATCCTCACGAACAACGGCGAAAAAATCGTCATCGAAGAACGCGGTCTAGAGCGCATGAAAGAAGGCGAAACCGTCACGCTGGAATTCGAAGCAAACGATGTCATGCTGTTTGATGCGCAAACGGAATTACGTTTGAGGTAAAAGGTACCGATACTCATGCAATTCGCATGAGTATCGGTTGTTTGCTGCGTCAACCAATCGCCCGGACGACGCTGACACCCACCCATGCCGATATTCCAGTCAACAGACCACCCCACATGGTATCAATGACAAGCTGTTGAACAGACCAATCGCGAAGCGTCGCGTAGTTCGTGAACTCATAGGTTCCATAGGCTAACAGCCCTAGCAGCACACCATTGATGAGCGCAGCCATTGGATCGCCTGCGCGCAATGCAGGCACGGACACGAACCAAAGAACCCCTGCCACGTAACCAAGATAGAAAAGTGCCGCGGGAACGATGCGAAATGGATCTGCAAAAAGGTGATCGATATGCCGTTCAAAGACAGGTTTTATGAGAACACGTAGGCCAACGGCGTCAGCAGCAAAGAACATGCATGCTGTTGAAAGATAAAGAATAATTGTCTGCATGATTTTTGTTCTTTCTGGTTGGGATGCGCAGCATCGTGGCAATGATTAACGGGTCAGGCGCCGCAACAGCGGCAGTGATGCCCAGTAGGGCAGGATACTGATAAGCTTTAGGCTGTAGGTCAGGCGGCGGGGGAAATGGATTTCGAACCGTCTTGATTGAAGCCCTGCAATAATCGCGTTCGCAGCACTTTGTGGTGTGACCATGGCCGGCATCGTGAAATCGTTACGCTGTGTCAGGCGTGTATCCACAAAGCCGGGATTGATCAGGCGTACATCGACCACGCCTGATAATTCACTGCGCAGAGTTTGGGCTAGATTGATCACACCCGCTTTGGACGCTGAATAGATTTGTCCTTGCGGTAGCCCGATATATCCAGCGACGGATCCACATAACGCGAGCTGACCACCGTCTTTCAGCAAAGGTTGTGCCAGTTGCGCAATGTGGAAACTGCCTGTCAGATTGACGCTGACAATTTGCGCAGCCTTTTCAGCGTCAATTTCTAACACTTTTCCCGGATCATAAAGCGCTGCAAGGTGGACTACGCGATCCAAGGGGCCGATTTTTGATATCTGATCCACTGCTGCCACGATTGTCGATCTGTCACCAACGTCTAACGGCAAAGCAATGTGCTGCGCGCCAAGTTCCGACACGAGTTGATCCAGTTTTTGGGTGGACCGCGCCGAAAGAATTAGTCGCGCACCACGCGCAGACCACGCGCGCGCGAGTGCCTCGCCGATCCCTTCAGTTGCGCCGATGATCCAAATGAGCTCAGGCATGGGTGAGCTCAACCTGAACAACATCAGTTTGCCCCGTTTTGAACGAAGCAGCACAGATATTTAGGTAAAACCGCCAATTCCTTAGGAAACTTTCATCATAGCCAAGGCGTTTGATGCGATCAGATACTTGGTCAAGACGATCGTACCATGCTGTACAGGTTGCGGCATAATCTGCGCCAAATGCGTGATTGTCACGCACGATTAATCCTGCCTTCGTTGCCTGATCTGCGATCACGGCATCTGAAAGTAACATCCCACCTGGGAACGTGTATTGCCGGATATAATCTGAGCTCCGCCGGTATGTGTCAAAGTAACTGTCGGGGACGGTAATCGCTTGAACCATGGCGCTACCGTGTTCGGCCAGCCGTGCCTTGATTGTTGCAAAATATGTCGGCCAGTAGTTTTCTCCGACGGCTTCGATCATTTCGATTGAGACGATACTATCGTATTTTCCGCTGCTCTTGCGGTAGTCTTGCAATCGGATGTCGGCACGCCCATCAAGGCGCGCGTCAGCATAGCCCTTTTGACTGGGGGAAATTGTCAGCGCTGTAACATGCCGCCCTGTATCGGTCGCACGCTCTGCAAACCCGCCCCAACCGCAGCCGATTTCAAGCACACGTTCGGCGTTGTTCAGTCGGTTTAGGATACGGTCGTATTTACGGTTTTGCGCACGAACAAGGTCTTTGTCATCAGCAGTAAACATGGCTGAAGAATATGTCATGCCTTCGTCCAGCCATAGCTGGTAGAATTCGTTCCCGACATCATAGTGCGCGCGAATGTTGCGTGCTGAGCCCTTTAACGAATTTGATCGCATCAAGCGGTTTACGACCCGAAATTTAAGAGTTTGCCAAAAGCCTGCGTAAGCGTATCCGCTAAATTGATCGAGGTTCTTAAGCGCGACTTCGGCCAAATCCGCGATTGATGGGGTGTCCCACAGGCCAGCAACATAGGTTTCGCCAAGCCCGATATCGCCGCGTGCCGCAATCGCCGTTACAACCGACCAGTCTGAAATCTGCATCTCGGCTGCTGGGTTTCCTTGGCCGAAATCGAATACTTCTCCTTCGGGGGTGCGCAGGCGCAAGCTACCAGTTTCAATCTGCGCGCAGGTATCAAGAAAATCGTGTTTTATGCGTTTTGTCAGAACTAACATTATGTAACCTCGGTGTTGGGTGGTGTTGGGCGGTTCCGGTATTTCGCGCCTTTCAGGCGGAGCCGGAGCGCTTGCCAATAGATGAGAGCCTTTGTGCGCAAACCGCCAAATGGACGGCGGAGTGCGGCACGCGCCAATCTTGTGTTTGTCATTGGCAGACGTGCGCCGGACAGCGTTGCGACGACCCCTTCGTCGCCATTTTTATGGATAATGCGGATCGCAATCTGATCATGGCGCAGATCAAACCCAAACTCGTACCCGCCAGCAATCTGTTGAAACGGCGAAACATGAAGTGATTTAGGTTTTGTTATGCGCGTCTCACCAGTGATTGGCGCAAAGTCGGGTTTGTGGCACAGATACGAATGGCGGTCGCCGAATGGGGTTGAAACCTCGGCTATGACCGCGACCAGTGCATCGTTTTGCAGCGCGAGCCAGAAGCTGACCGGGTTGAACACATGTCCTAAGAACCGCGGCTGTGTCAGCAGCAGTAATTGTGTTTTCCACGCTGTGAGGCCTTGAGACGCAAGTACATCACGCGCCCAGCGTGGGCCGCGTCCTTTATGTAATGCACCGCCATGATCGCAGTCGTGTACAGACGCTAGGTTAAACCGATTACGCGAAAATAGCGGTGGCCCGGTGAAAGACGACTCTGGGTCGATCAGCACAAAATCCACGCCGTGTCGAAACCCATGCCGGATTGCCCCGCGTCGCGTGTGGGTTGTCACGCCCGCGATATGTTCAGGGGTAAATGTCATGCGATTTGCCTGTCTAGAACACGGGCAATGCGCGCCGCGCTTGCAAAGCCGTCTTCGTGAAATCCGTGGCGCGTATAGGCGCCGGCGAACCACGTGTTGTTTTCTCCCTGCATCGTTTTTAACTGCGCCTGAGCAGCAAGTGCAGACGCATCAAACACAGGATGGCGGAAGGTCTTTTGATCATAGATCATCTGTTCGCTGATCGGCTCTGAGGGGTTGAGTGAAACAAACAGCGGGTCATCGTTGGATATGTTTTGCAGCTTGTTCATCCAGTAGGTCACACCGATTGTGGGCTCTGGCTTTGTGGTGTCGGCTTTGTAGACCCAGCTTGACCAGACGGCCTTGCGCTTTGGCATTTGGGCGGTGTCACGGTGCAAGAACATTTGATTGTCCTGAAACCTGATGGAAGATAGTGCAGATTGTTCCTGGGGGGTTGGTTGGGCAATGAGCCGCAATGCTTGATCCGAGTGGCAAGCAAAAATGACCTGATCGAAACGTTGTTCTGGATGCGCTTTGGTATGAACTGTGACGCCTTCGCTGTCGCGCCTTACGCTTTCAACAGCAGTATTCGTTTGAATTGCAACGCCATGTCCTCGCAAATGATGTTCAAGCCTACGGACGTATTCGATACTGCCGCCATCCACAGTCCACCATTGGTGCTGACCTGACGTGCTTAGCAGAGCGTGATTGCGGAAAAATTGTACCAATGCGCGTGCGGGGAACGAACGTATCTCGGCAGGGGGCGTAGACCAAATCGCCCCACACAGTGGCATTAAGTAAAACCTTTGAAACCAATCACCCAACTGCAAGTCATTCATCAACTCTCCGATTGTTGCGTTTGAATCCTCGGACATTGCCTCTGCTTGTTTGTTGAAGCGGAGTATGTCGCGGACCATGCGATAAAATCCGGGGCGCAGTAGATTGCGCGGTTGGGCGGTCAGTGACGCCAAGCCACGAAGCCCGTATTCGATCTGTCCGTCATTGATTGAAGCGCCAAAGCTCATGTCGCTTTTCACAACGGGGACATCAAGATCTTGGAACATACGGGTGAGGTGCGGATAGTTTGCGTAGTTGAAGACGATGAACCCGGTATCAACAGGCTGGTCACCGTTGCATCCCGCGACGACAGTCCGTGCATGCCCGCCAAGCTGTGGTGCAGCTTCAAACACTGTCACCGAATGGTTCGGCGCCAACAGATACGCAGCAGATAGGCCAGAAATACCGCCGCCAATGACGGCAATGCGTTGTTCGCGATTTGGTAGTGCGTCGAGTGACATTCTGGGTCCCTGCTTCAATGATTTAAAAATAATACGTCACCGAAGAAATTTTGGATCAAAAATGATCCAACTTTCACATAGCCCCGTAATGAGGTTATGTTGCACGTGAGCCTCGAAATAGAACCAGCCGACCGAAGCTCTTTTTTAGGGCTTCAGAAGGATGTGCCAAAGGTGACGCCACCGTCCCCCAAGATTTCCCCTCAGACATCATGGATGCTGGCTGTACGCGATCAGCGTGACAAAGCTGCGTTCGCATCGTTGTTTGACCATTTTGCACCCCGGTTAAAAGGGTTCATCATGCGTTCAGGTACAGGGTCGGGGCAGGCCGAAGAGATCGTTCAAGACGTTATGTTGACGGTCTGGCGCAAAGCAAGCCAATTCGATCCCGCCCGCGCACAGGTTTCGGCATGGGTATATCAAATTGCCCGTAACCGTCAGATTGACATGATCCGAAAAGAAGGGCGTCCGCTGCCCGACGAATTGAACGAAAACCCAGAATCAGAACCGGATGCGAGCCAGATCGTCGCGTTAGAGCAAGAAGCAGGGCATCTAAAAAGTGCGCTTACGAAGCTCGCGCGTGATCAGCGTGAGGTTATCGAAAAAGCTTATCTGGGTGAACTTACACATCAGGAAATCAGCTCTCAGACGGGCTTACCACTGGGTACTATTAAATCTCGAATCCGGCTTGGTTTGCAGCGATTGCGGCACGAGCTGAAGGACATGCGCTAAGATGAACGATATCTCATACCACACACCTGACGCACTGTTGGCTGCGTATGCTGCTGGTAATTTGCCGCATCCGTATGCGTTAGTTGTCGCTGCACATATCTCGCTATGCGTTGAATGCCGGGCATCATTTGAAGCACACCAAGCCGCAGGCGGCGTCGTACTGGAAACGACCGAGGCAGTAGGTGTGTCTGATACACTGAAAACGGATATCATGGCGTTGCTTGACGCACCCGTGATATCCAAGCCTGTTCACAAGCGGTCAGGTATCTATCCGGGGCCGGTGATGGAAGCCTTGAACGGAAAGCCGCCTCGATGGAAGTCACTAGGGTTAGGTGTCCGGCAAAGCATTATCGCCGGTGGTGCAGACGGGAATGTACGTCTTCTATATATCCCGCCAGGGCAGGCCGTACCTGATCATAGCCATAATGGGCTAGAATTGACCCTTGTACTGCAGGGCAGTTTTAGCGACGAAACGGGGCGTTATGGTGCTGGCGACCTTGAGGTGGCTGATCAAGACTTGCAACATACGCCGATTGCGGACGCGGGTTTGCCATGTATCTGTCTTGCTGCGACTGATGCGCCATTGCGATTTACATCGCTTGTCCCGCGTATATTGCAGCCGTTGTTTCGGATTTAACCCCGACGCATGTGGACACGAGAGCGGAGGTTCTGTTCCGCTCTCGTTTAGATGCTTAGAAAGGTGAATCCGGGAAATAGAATGCTTCGGCATTTTCTGGCGTGATTAGCGTCGCACCTAGAATATACCGTCCTGCGACTGGCCCATTCGATTTGAACGCGGCAACAGTGACATCCATTGCAGTCGCGATCATTGATGGTGGGTACAGCACGTCGACTGGTACCAGTTCGTTGCCGTCCATGATGCCGCGAATGGTTTCCTTCATGCCTGCTCCGCCCACGACGAACATGCCGTCACCGGTACGCCCCGCCTGTTCAAGTGCCGCAACAACGCCAATGGCGATGTCATCATCTTGGGCCCAAACAGCGTCGATATCAGGAAAGCGGCTCAGAAAATCTTGCATCACTTCGAACCCATCATCGCGGTTCCAGTTCGCATGTTTGTGATCCAGAACGTTGATCCCAGTACCTTCGATTTCGGCCATAAAGCCATCAAAGCGTTCGT
The DNA here is from genome assembly GCF_003003285.1 of Yoonia maritima. Lineage (GTDB taxonomy): Bacteria > Pseudomonadota > Alphaproteobacteria > Rhodobacterales > Rhodobacteraceae > Yoonia > Yoonia maritima. The sequence goes on from NZ_PVTP01000009.1 coordinate 165,782, forward strand.
TATCGATTACCGTAGGGATGCCGCGCAGGATGACGATATTATCGCCGGATTCTAAGCGAGTTTTCATGTATTGTGCAGACACACGGCCCAGTTCAGGATTGTTGCCCGCGACATAAATGTCTTCGATGCCCGGCTGGCTTAGGCCGCGATCAACAACGGTAATCAACGCGCCGCTTTCTTTTACGTTTAGGACTGGATCGGTCAGAGGTTCTGATTCAAACGGCAACACGACAAGTGCATCAATCGCGTGAATTGACACCAGATCTTCCAATGCGCTGGCTTGGGATGCTGGATCAGGTGAGTTGATAAGGATTAGGTCGATATCTGGATATAGCGCCTCGAGCCTGGCTTCGGCTTGTTCTGCGTGCCAGTTCATACCAGCCGCCCATGCATGTGTTGGCGTTGGATATGAGACGCCGATCTTGATCGTGTCCTGCGCCGAAGCAGCGCTGGCAACCGCCATGACGCCACCGACCAAACCTGCGAAAATTGTTTTTCCGAAATGCATTTTATCCCTCCCATGAGATTTCTGCTGATGAAGCCCACACCAAATTGCTGAAGGCTGTATTGCGCATCGGGCTCCTCTCCCGGTGCGCGCGACGATTTACGTTTTAGATTTGCCGCCCCAGTCGGCCCGCTGCAGCCAGACCGCGACGATGATGATCAGGCCCTGCATTGTGCCGTTCAGGTAGTTGGAAACGAGATCGGTGAAATTTAGAATATTCCCGATGGTTGTTAGGATAAGCGCACCTAAGATCGTGCCGCCGATACGCCCATACCCACCCTTAAGAACGGTGCCGCCGATAATGACCGCAGCGATTGCTTCTAGCTCCCATAGGACGCCGGTGGATGACGACGCAGAGCCCAGTCTTGGAACATATATAACGGTTGCGAGAGCCACACACAGGCCTTGGATCACATAGGTCCATGTCTTTATTTTATTGACGTTTATGGCTGAATATTGAGCGACATGTTCGTTTGATCCAATGGCTGTGCAATAGCGTCCGAATGTGGTGCGGTTCATAAGGAACCAACCTGATATCGCGACCATGATGAACACCCAAACCGGGATCGGTACACCCAGAATGCTTTCGTAGTAAACAGGTCGATAAGTGCCGCGAATTTCAAAGCTAAGCGATAGCGTGCCGCCGTCTGCGAAATAGGTCACAAGCGATCTGAAGATACCCATTGTGCCAAGCGTGACGATAAACGCCTCGATCTTACCTTTGGTCGTCAGTAGGCCATTCGCAAGCCCGGCTAGCGCACCAAGGATGATCGCACTTGTCGCCCCGATCACCACTGTCAGCGTACCAGTGCCTAGCACATCTATCAGTGAATTCATCAGAATGATCATGACGCCTGCGATTGCGGCGGCCATGGAGCCGACCGACAAATCAATGCCTCCTGCGGTGATCACGAACGTCGCACCAACGGCGATAATCCCGATAAATGCAGAACGTGTCAGAAGGTTCGTTATGTTTCCTTCGCTTAGAAACGCGGTGTTTAATGAAAATCCGAGGATGCATAGCAATGCCAAGGCAATGGCGGGGCCATACATTTTAAGGTCTATCTTTGGTTTATTGGACGCTGGTTGTGTCTGGGCGGTGTCAGGCATGCATCTTTTCCTCGTTCAGCCCTGCGGCGTATCGTACAATTTGTGTTTCATTGATTGCGTCACCGGTAAGGGTGCCTGCAATTTGACCATCGCGCATGACGATCACACGGTGACTGATCCCAATGACTTCGGGCATTTCGGATGAAATCACGACAATCGACACGCCCTCGGCAGCCAACGCGGCGATGAAGTGATAGATTTGCTGTTTGGTACCCACGTCAATCCCGCGGGTCGGTTCATCAATGATGACGATCTTTGGGTTAGCTTCCATCACCTTGGCAAGCAGTAGCTTTTGTTGATTGCCACCCGACATGTCCTTGGCCAACACATTCGGATCACGCGCCCTGATATCGAAGCGACGCACAGCACGGGCAAGTGCTGCCTCTTCTTGTTTTTTGTTAAGCATCAGGCGTTTTGCAAACTGGGGCAGGGCAAGAAGCGTCAGGTTCGTCTGCATCCCCTCTTGAAGTAGCAGCCCTTTACCTTTGCGGTCTTTTGTCAGGTAAACAATCCCGGCATTACGGGCCTGTGCAACCGTCGCAAAGCGGCCAGACTGACCAAAGGTGGTGATGGACCCATTCCGCATTGGCACCAGTCCGCATATGGCCTCGAACACTTCGGTGCGGCCTGATCCAACCAGCCCTGAAAACCCTAAAATTTCACCGGACCGCAGTTCAAACGACACGTTATGTATGTTCTGTGTGCTTAACCCGTCGACCCTTAGCGCCACATCGGCATCAATGTCGGTTTCGGCAATTGGTGGGTAAAGATCGGAAAGTTCGCGCCCAACCATCATCCGCGCCATTTCATCTAGCGCGAGGCCCTTGGTCGGGCGGGTTGCGATCCACTGACCATCGCGCAAGATAGTCACGCGGTCGGAAATTTCACTAACTTCATGCAACTTGTGGCTGACAAACATGATCGCGACGCCTTGCTTGCGCAGCCGATCAACCTGAGTAAACAATATACGGGTTTCTGCTTCGGTCAGCACTGCGGTTGGTTCGTCCATGATCAGAACGCGGGCGTTGCGGCTCATCGCTTTGGCGATTTCGACCATCTGTTTTTCGGCAATGGATAACTGTGAAATTCGCGTATCTGGCGAAATGTCTAAACCGACGCTGTCCAAAATCTGAACCACACGTTTATGCATAGCCGATTTGTCTAAAATACCATTCTTGGCGATCTCTCGACCAAGAAAGATATTCTCGGTCACGGTCATCTGTTCGGCCAAATTCAGTTCTTGGTGGATGAGTACGATTCCCAGCGCCTCGGCCTGACCGTTTGGTGGCAAGGTAACAGCTTCGCCGTTGTAAAATATGCGGCCTGATGTTGGGCTATGAAAACCTGACATGATTTTCATCAACGTCGACTTTCCGGCTCCGTTCTCGCCGATAAGCGCGTGAACTTCTCCGGCTTTTAAATCAAAGCTAACACTGAATAGAACGGGCACCGTTCCGAACGATTTGCTAAGCGACTCCGCACGAAGCAACACATCCGACGCTATCGGATTTTCGACCAACATAGACCCTCCCCGATCCATTGCTGCCTCCCGCAGCGAATCTCATGTAAACCTTTACATCGGTTTATGTAAAGGTTTTCATTCGGCGGTTACTTCGCTATTCTGTTGATAATTGGACGGGGAATGTGAAGTGGCAGAGCCGCAGGCAAACCCCTGCATGAGGCAAACGGTAACAATCACACGTGCACAATCACCCCAAAAAACCTGCAACAATCGAAGACGTCGCACGTTTGGCCGAAGTGTCAATCGCGACCGTTAGTAGGGCGATTTCAAAACCTGAAAAGGTCGCGGAAAGTACCCGAAAAAAGGTGAATGCTGCGATCGCTCGGACGGGATACACCGCCAATGCTATGGCGCAAAATCTACGCCGCCAGCGATCCCATATGGTTCTTGTTTTGGCGGAATCCATATCAGACCCCAATTTCCCAGGGATCCTGACAGGATTGGAAAAGGTGGCTAATGCGCGCGGCTATGGCGTGCTTATTGGGAACACCGACGGTGATGTTGCATTAGAAGAAAAATATCTACGTTTTCTATCCGCCGGAACCGCAGATGGGCTGATTTTGTTAACCGGTCACTTGCCAGTTGCAGGTTGGCCCGAACAATCAAAGTCGCTCATCCCGCCAGCGGTCGCGGCAGCTACGCCTGTCCAGCACGACAACATTAGCTATGTCTGCACCGATGACCGGGCAGCTGCACGGATTGCGACCGAATATTTGATGTCGTTGGGCCATAAAAGGATCGTTTATGTCGCTGGCCCTAAGGGTAACGTACTGTCTGAGCGTCGCCTCCAAGGGTACTGTGACGCGCTTAGCCAATCATCAGAACCAATGTCGATTTGGAAGATTGATGGTGATGGAACCAGTTTGGGTGGCCGTGCGGCCGTTGAACGGCTGTTCATTAGGGATACCCTGCCAACTGCGTTCTTTTGCTTTAATGACAACACTGCAATTGGTGTGATCGGTGCGCTTCAGGATCGCGGGTATGATGTGCCTGGCGATATGTCGGTCGTCGGATTTGATGACATTCCTTTTGCAAGCAACATCACACCTGCACTTACGACCATCCGGCAACCGCGCAGCCAAATCGGTGAACATGCGATGACCGCGCTGCTGGATCGGCTTGCACAACCTAACGCTCCGACGGAAGGCAAAGAACTACATGGCGATCTTATTGTAAGAAGTTCGTGCTCGGCGCCGAAAACGTAAAACAAGCTGGAAGTCTTTGCGGATGAACGCACATTTTGCTTTTGGTCATTTGCTAATTTTATGCGCAATTGCATTTAGATTAGCTTTAACAGCCTTGACCATCAAATGGGTCACACAATTCAAAGTGTAACTTCTGGCGAGGAAATAGAGCGCTTGCTCCATCCGTCAACCCAAGGGCTTTTAAAGATAATTAAATACACGCTAAACTAGAGAAAATTATTGCCTTAAAGAGAAAGCTGTGTGTGAATGGAATTGTGATAGGTTGAACGACAGCTGACAGCCAAGGCGTCTGTTCAAATCGGCACGGGATCAGTGAGGTAAGTCTGTGCGTTCCAACATAACGTCTGATGATACGGAGCGAAGGGCTGAAAGCCTGTTGAAGGCTTGTTTGTCTGATGAGAACCTAAACGCCGACACGGTGTTACGCCAAGGTGATGATCTTGGCAAATTACACTTCAATTACAATCGTGAAGTCCTAGGTCATTTGCTTGGGCGCCTAAGGGAAGCCGTCGCGTTACTGTCGCATGATCGAGTTCTGGCTTTGATTGAAGAACTGGACAATCTGTCGATAGATGTGTCGCTTATTGGTCAAGTGAAAGCAGGTAAAACTGCGCTTGCAAATGCGTTGATAGGCAAGCCTGAAATGCTACCATCCGATGTTAACCCTTGGACCTCGGTTGTGACATCAGTCCATATCAATACGCCAAAGCCAGCCGGCAAAGCGGCGGTGTTCAATTTCTTCACGACCCAAGAATGGCTGAACATGGTTGAGGTTGGAGGTACCCTAGGTGAAACCGCTAGCCGCAGTGGTTTTGATGACGAAATGGATGAAATGCACGTGCAGATACGCGAGATGCAACAACGAACCGAGCTCCGTTTAGGTCATAATTTTGCGTTGCTTATGGGCGGGAAACATAGCTTTGTTGGGTTCTCATCCGAGATGCTTCGTAAGTATGTATGTTTGGGCGATGAGGGGAATGGGACACTACCCGATGGCCGGTATGCTGATGTGACTAAATCAGCGGATATTTACATCGATAGCGCAAGCTATCGGGTTCCAACAATTATCCATGACACACCCGGCGTAAATGACCCGTTCCTGATGCGAGAGACGATTACTCTCGATAGCTTAACTGAGACAGATATTTGCGTGTTGGTTCTAAGTGCACAGCAGTCGTTCAGCACAGTCGACGTCGCACTATTGCGCACGATCCGATCCATGAAAAAGAGCAGTATAGTCTTTTTTGTTAACCGTATTGATGAATTGGACAATCCAACCGAGCAGATACCGGAAATTGATAACTTCATTCGCGACGTTTTGCGTGCCGAGGAATTGTCACCAGATATACCAATTATTTTTGGTAGCGCAGCTTGGGCTGAGATGGCAGTTTTTGGGATGTCCGACAGTATTGGGGCCGCTTCAATTGATTGTTTAGCTGATCTTGCCACGAAACGTTTGGCTGATCAGCAAGGCGTCGATAGCGCTGCTAATCCTATCGGTACGTTGTCCCACACTATGTCTAAAACGAGCGACTTGTCTGGGCTGTTTGAGCTACGCAAACTAGTTGAAGAAAAAAGCATCAGCGATATCGCTTTCCCGCACATGTCAGGCATTACACGCCGCTCCCTTGATATTGCGCGGACTTCGAAAGTCTTCCTGCAGCAGGTTGATGAGACGAACTGGGTCACACCGCCCAGCTTTGACATGGATGCTGCAATTGCCCGACTTGAGATAATGCAAGACGAAGTAACGCGATCTGTAGCAGCGGAAACTGAGGCGGCATCGAATGCGATGATCAACAAGATGTCCAACGCGTATCAAGCATTTTACGACCGCGAGCAGGCGGCGCTGGAATTGCAACTTTCTAACACGAAAAGCGCGGACGGATGGACGCCGCAAATAGAAAGTTTGAGGCGATCACTTATTGCGACCTATTCTGATTTTGGACGTGAAACACCGCCTAGGGTCGACGCGATTTTGGCGGATGCGGTCCAGCAGGTGCAAAGCCTATATAACAGTGCATTAGGGAATTCGGTGCAGCTCATTACGGTGGAACCACTTGAGACACACAGTCTTAAGAATCCGGCCTGTTTAATGCGGACAATGCCTCTGGATATTACGTCGAATTGGTTGCGCGGATGGCTTTCAAAAAGGGCGAAACGCCCGTCTTATATCCGTAAACTTCGGCAACTTGTGGCGGCAGAACAGCGGCAGACGCTGGAAGAAATTCAAACCGCGAATGTTGCAGACTTTATGTCTGAAAATAACATGCTGATCGACGGATTTTTCGAAGAACATATTCATGGGCTTCGTACGATTGCGATGTTGAATGATCAGCAAAAGCGTGACGAGGCGCTGCAAGCGCTCGGTATGGAGGAGAAGATAAAGCTACGGATAACGAAGTTAACGGAGATCATAGCAGAGCTGACCACGACTTTAGACCGCTTAGGGCTGGCGACCGCGATTGCAGGTGAAAACGCCAGCCGCGAAAAAGCGAGCTAAATAGATAACGCGACACCACTCACAGAACAGATTGTCATTGATGAACCAAGAAGGGAAATAATATGGCGAATGTAGATGTGCACGATACCTGAACCGCGACTCTTGTTGGTGTCAGGGTAGGAGTGTCATCGCAATTCCTCCAACATCTTTTCGCAGAATACCTCTGCTGGC
>NZ_PVTP01000010.1 GCF_003003285.1 Yoonia maritima
ACCACGAATGAGGTACCCTGCATCAGAGAAACTGGAGATCATCCGCTTAGTCGAAGAGTCGCATCTTTCGGCCCGTTTGACACTGGCTAAACTGGGTATCCCCCGGACGACGTTTTACCGTTGGTATGATCGGTATCTGCAGCGCGGTGAGGCCGGGTTGCAGGATCAATCTCCTAAGCCAAAGCAGGTCTGGAACCGTATCCCAACCGAGATAAAGGCTGACGTCATCAAACTGGCGTTGCAAGAGACGGAACTATCGCCGCGTGAGTTGGCGGTGACGTTCACGGATCAGAAACGCTACTTTGTATCGGAATCCACGGTTTATCGCACACTCAAGGCCCACGACTTGATCACCAGCCCTGCGTTCATCGTCATCAAGGCGGCCAATGAGTTCAAAGACAAAACGACTGCGACCAATCAGCTTTGGCAAACAGACTTCACCTATCCGTGAGAAACTCAATCGTACCATCCATGGAGAAACTCCCTCAATCCGCACCGAAGTTCGTTCTGGCAGCGCGAGACGCAAAAACTGAACAACAACTGAATACTTCGTTCATGGGAATGATCACCGAGGTCGAACTGCCGCCGGTCCAAAATTTTAGAACATCTCAGCGACAGCAAGCAGTTACAGTCAGCGCAAGTCCCTACGCACGATGCCTCACCTCAGCCCCAATCTAGCAATTTGCCAAATTGGAATAAGGAAGTTCTATGGTTGCGCGGTGGCCTGCCCAATAGTTTGATTGCAGATACTGACGCCGATAGTTTCGATTGGAGAAGACGCTATCTCAGTAGCATGCTCAAGCAGGATCTTTGTTGTTGGGGCATCGATGCCAGTGATCGCTTTCCAGAGGTATTTCAATGGATTGCCAATAATACCGGCGAAGAGTTTCATGAGGCCAACTGCGCCAAGGGTCTATCGATAAAGAGGGATAGCGTAAGAAGATCACTGGACCTTCTCGAAAGGATGGGACTGCTGCGTTGCTTGCCGAATTGGCCTGCTGGCAGCAACAAGAGCAACAGTTCGATGCAAGCATACCATGTAAGAGATTGCGGATTATTGCATGCCATGCTGGGAATCGACACACTTAACAAACTTCGCGAAAGCGACGCGCTAGGACACAGTTGGGAAAGCTTTTGTATCGAGGCAATCATCAATGCGGCATCCGATAATGTAACCCCCGCATTTTATCGCGACAAAGAAAAAAACGAAATCGATCTAGTTCTAAAATTCTCCAATGGAGCGACTTATGCTATCGAGATCAAAGTGAATGAAACTGCGCGTGCAAAAAAGGTTTTGCCATTGGATGCGATGCAATAGGAGCAACACACAGGATCGTAGTTCACACTGGCGAAACCGACATAACTTCGAAGGAGGGCGTGTCGAGGCTATCTCTAGCTTCACTATTCAGTCATTGCCTTGATGGGTTTTGGGTGCTGACCGTAGGGCACAAGAGCTTTTTTGCAGGACTATTCCATTCGAAGGGTCATCTTGAAAACACATTCTTTAAGAATAAGTGTTAGCACGAGTGCAGAACAACGGCAGCACGAAAGAACTGGAAGCAAGCCACTCCATCTGATAGGTACAAGACATGCAGATTCACGTGAACACATATCCTCAGCTGCACAACCTGTGCTGGAATCGCCCCGACAATGCTGTTGTGGATGGTCAAGAGGCGCTTGGTTTGTATGAGCGGAACTGGCGTTTTGTCGAAGCTGATAAGATCTGCCCGGATGAGCAAAAGCTGCTTGGAGTGCTAGTTGATCGTTATGGTAATGGCGTCTTTATGGCTGCGTGACAGCCTTGTTTGAGACAGTATCATTCCAGCGTGAACACCACACAGCAATCCTGAACGTCCTACGAGCGATTGACGGGGATTTACTAGACAAATCAAAATGTTACTTTGGCGGTGGCACCGCTATTGTACTTAATCTCGGTGAATACAGAGAAAGCGTAGACATAGACTTTCTCTGCGCTGACAAAGACGGTTACCGAGAGCTTCGTACTCGCATTGCAAACAAACCAAATTTGGACAACATCCTACGCAGTGGAGCAAAATTAGACGTGTTGCGCGACGTGCGGGCTGACCAGTACGGCCTGAGGACGTTAGTTGAAAGCAACGGAACGAAGATCAAGTTCGAAATCGTCAAAGAATCGCGAATCGATTTGAACGGAAGTATTGATCCACGTTTTGGCGTGCCAGTACTTGACCGGCACCTGATGTATGCAGAGAAGCTTCTGGCCAACTCTGACCGATATTATGCTCCTGAGGTACTGAGTCGAGACATTCTTGATTTATCAGTGATGATCTCTCGATGGGGCCCCGTGCCTGATAGCGCATGGAAAGTCGCAGCAGAGGCATACGGAGAAAAGATTCGAGATGACTACGATTCTGCGATTGATAAGATTCGTGTCCCCGAATGGATGGAAAAATGCGCCCAAGGAATGGAAATCAATGCCGAAGTCGCCGAAGAAATCCTGACGATTCACGGTGGCTCAAAACCTAGCCAACCATCGCCTTTCGATTGAATGACTACCTCGAAGAAAGCAGCTTTAAACTTGACTTTTGGGCTGGTTAGCAAAAACGATTTGGTACGTTCCGTTCGTGTCAGACATCATCAAATTCGTAACAGTCGCTCTCTTTCACTTTGCGCCTTAAGTTCAATATTTGCTCCGCCGTTATCGGGCTCAAGGTGTTAACCAAAGCGGATTTTGCGTCCAATCGTTAGCCGAATACGCGCGCCTTCATCAACTTGCCTGTTTTGCGGTTCTTGGGTCTCTTCGGCGGCAAGGCGAGTATTTCGTCCATCATTTGAGGAGAGATCGTTATCCAAATGTCGCCATGTGCTTTGCTGCTCTTCGGTAGGGGCATCCTCGGCAGCAAAGCTGATCACGCCTGCGCGGTAGGTCCATTGGTGGCGGCTAGTGTCGATGATGGCTTCAGTGCGGTCGGGATTGCCGCGCAGTACCTCGGGTAAAGGCTCGCGCGTGACGGTCACAGGCTGGCCGTCGGCATCGCGGATCAAGTCGCGATTGTCGTCATAGGCCAGCACCTTGTCCGCGACGAGGTAACCGACCGGACCAGCGCCCGCGCCTTTGCCGTTGCGAAAGAACTTGATCAGCATCGGCGGGCGGCCTCGATGATCTGGGCAAGCTGGCGCTCGATGATCAGCAAGCGACGGGCAACAGTGAGCGCGTCGAGGTCAGTGCGGCCCAACAGCATCGCGCGGTTCAGCCAGCGGGCGATCTGGTTGAGGTTGCCGCCAATGCGTCCGACGGCCAGCACCAGTGCCGGATCAACGCGGGGGACGGGCTTGCGTCGGCGGGCTTGGCCAGATCGATCCGGTAAACGACGGTGAAACCGTTCTTGCAGGTCCGTGCGCCGGTCTCGACAAGGATGCCTTCCTTCAGAAACTCACGCACGGTTCGCTTCACTGTGGTCTCGCCCAGCTCGGTATGCCGCTGGATCGTACCCTTGGAACACCAGATGCCTGAGCCATCGTCGCTCGCCTTGTCGGCCAGAAACATGATGATCTGCTTACGCGTTGCGCTGCCGAACTTGCGTTCCGCGCATGTGTTCGCAACCCGCCAGCTCATTGGAAGGCCCCTAAAAGCGCAAAGACGTGCGAATTTTGTACAGGTTTTGTACGAGATTTCCGCCATTTCAGCAGAATTCGGCGCGAAAGCTCGCGGGACTTTCTGCAAGCTCCTGCACAAAGCACTGTAAATAATCCATATTTTTCAGGTGTTTTTGGTGACCCCGGCAGGATTCGAACCTGCAACCTGCCCCTTAGGAGGGGGCTGCTCTATCCAGTTGAGCCACGGGGCCGCCGTGGCTGATCAATGCCTTTCTTTGCCCATCTGGTCAACGGGCCAAAGGGCCGTTAACAATGTCGGATGCAATGACAGGACCGATCCGTGACCAGCCGCAATAAACGACCACTGACTCTGCGCGATGTTTCTGAAGCATCGGGCGTAAGCGAAATGACTGTTAGCCGCGTTTTACGTAACAAGGGTGATGTAAGTGCTGCGACCCGTCAAAAGGTGCAGGACGCCGCGAAGAGCTTGGGGTATGTGCCCAACAAAATCGCGGGTGCATTAGCGTCGCAACGCGTGAATCTTGTTGCGGTGATTATTCCATCATTGGGGAACATGGTCTTCCCAGAAGTTCTTTCTGGTATTTCGGAAGTGTTGGAAGATACCGTGTTGCAGCCGGTTGTTGGCGTTACCGACTATCTTCCTGAAAAAGAAGAAAAAGTTCTCTTTGAAATGCTATCTTGGCGGCCATCTGGGGTGATCATTGCTGGTCTTGAACACTCTGAGGCTTCGCGCGCCATGCTGCAGCAATCTGGCATTCCGGTTGTTGAAATCATGGATGTGGATGGCGATCCCGTTGATGCTTGCGTTGGTATTTCACACCGTCGTGCAGGCCGGATAATGGCCGAAGAGATCATCGCAGCGGGCTATAAACGTATCGGTTTCATGGGTACGAAGATGCCGCTTGATCACCGTGCCCGCAAACGGTTTGAAGGTTTTACGCGGACGCTTGCGCAGTCTGGTGTCGAAATTGCAGATCAGGAGTTTTATTCTGGCGGTTCTGCGCTTGCAAAAGGCCGGGAGATGACGGCCAAGATGATCGAACGGACGCCGGACCTCGATTTTCTATATTTCTCGAATGATATGATTGGGGCGGGTGGCCTGTTGTATCTGCTTGAGAAGGGGATCGACGTTCCGGGGCAAATTGGGCTTGCGGCGTTTAACGGTGTTGAATTGCTGGACGGTTTGCCGATCCAGTTGGCGACCATGGATGCATGTCGCCGTGAAATCGGTGCTAAGGCCGCTCAAATTATTGCCGATTACCATGAGGGTGCCGATCAAGAAGAGGGTCCGCTGGTAACGCTTAGTCCCAAGCTTGCTTTGGGGGATACTCTGCGTCGCCGCTGATGGGTCGTGCTTGAAAGCACAGAAGTTCATCGTTCAATTGATAGCAAACTAGGGTATCCAAATAGCAACGCACGCGGTGCGTCTGTTTGACAGATTGGATTGCCATGACTCCTGAACTTGCCCTTGCGAACCGTAAAGCGCTGCCAGATCCATTGCGCGTGTTGATCAAAGAATTCCCCCGTGACGAATGGAAGACCAATCCAAACTATTCGCAGTTGATTGCTTTTTGGTTAGACCGTCACCTCATGTTTCGTCGTTTGCTCACGCAGTTGAATGGCGACCTTGAAGGTGTGATGGATTCAAATATGGATTCTGAAAACTATAAACGCAGCCTGTCACGCTATGGCGGGATGTTGATCAATCAGCTTCACGGACATCACCAAATCGAAGATGTACAGTATTTTCCGGTTATGGCCAAATTGGACAAACGTGTTTCACGTGGCTTTGATTTGTTGGATTCCGATCACCATGCGATGGATGGTTTGCTTTCCGGGCTTGCTGGTGGCGCGAATGATGTCTTGCAGTTTGATGCGAATAAGAAGGCAAAGTTCACGGATCGCCTGGGTGATTTGCACGGGATACTTGATGACTTTGGAAAGATGCTGAATAGGCATTTGATCGACGAAGAAGAACTGGTCGTTCCAGTCTTGTTAAAATACGCGCCAGAACAGCTGCGCTAACAAAAAAAGGGCGCCTCTGCGGGCGCCCCTTTCAGTCAAACTGGTCGCTTTACAAGCCCAGTTTCGAGTTTTTATCGTAGAGCACAGTAACGTTGTTCATACGAGCTTCGATGCCTAAGAACGCAAAGAACACACGTTGACGCGTTGCTTCGTCAAGCGATGCGCCACTTTGTGCCTGCTCAAGAAGTGGCTGAAGCGCGTCCCATTCTTCGACAGCGAATTGAAGGCCTTCTTCGATGCGGGCTGTCGGTGGTGGGCGGACCCCAACGCTTTCCAAACCATTACGCAGGGCTGACAGGGTGTCACTGAACAGCTTTGCGTTCTTGGCTAGGTCTGCTTGTGCTTGCTCGACGTTGATCCCTGATGCGATCAAGCAAACGTCTTTCGACATTTGCGCTGCCAATGTCCGTTGGCGGCCTGAAAGATCGATCAAAAGCGCATCAGCGTGCAGCAATGCAACAGGATCGGCGTATTGCCCGGTGATTTCACTCACAAGAATGTTGGCAGTTTCCAAAAGCGGACCACTTTTGTCGGCAAGCGCTTTGATCTGCGCGTTATCATCTGCAGCAACGGCTGTCGCGGTTGCTTGGTCAAGCAGCGGACCCCATTCATCGTTTAGCGAGCTAATAACTTGCAACGTGCGCGGTCGGGTTTCTTCGCCCAACACGCCCATCCGGCGGTTGCCTTGCAGCAATGCATCGCTGATGACCGTGAACTGTTCTGCTGAGATTTGCAGAACGGCTTGGCTTTCGCGAACAGTGATGCCTGAGTTGAGGTTGCACGCTGAAGCAATGATGCGTTGGCTTAGCGTAGAAAGCTGGCCTGCAATATTGATCCGTTCGCTCGCGCCAACATCGGTTGCAATATTTTGGGCGGATGCGCCCGTCGCAATGCAAAGTCCGATCGACGCGACCGAGGCAACGCGGGTAAGTCCAGAGAACGTGAACCGCCGTGATGCTGCCAACTTTGTCTTTAGATTAGTTGTTTTTGACATATCATTTCCTTTATCGTTCCCGTCTCAGGCACTGGCTTAGACAATCGTTAACTCTTGCAGGTATCGCTAGATAAACTTTGGTCGGTTGCGAGTGCTTGAATTGGGTACGTTGGTCATTGGCTGAACAAGTTACGCTGGTGACTTGATCCAAACTTCGACGCGGCGGTTGATGCGGCGGCCTTCTTGGTTTGCGTTGCAACCAGATGGTGCGATTTCACCGTACCCAACCGAAGAAACTGTGATGCCATTAATACGGTCCCCAGCATATGAAACGAGGTCTTGGGCGACTTGAGACGCGCGTTGCTGTGATAAATCACGATTGCCATCGAATTGGCCTACGTCATCCGTAAAGCCGGCAAGCAAAACTTCTGTGCCTTCTGGCTGCGTCTCGAGGTATTCGATCAGGCGATCACGGTCGATCCGACCGCGTTCATCCAGCTGTGCAGACCCTGTGCGGAAGCGGAATGTCGTTGAAAGACGGTCATAGTCAACCATCTGGCCCAACATTTGACGCATAAATCCGGCTTCGTAGGCATCTGCAGCAGGGTCAAGCAAGCTGCGTGCGCGGCTGCTTTCAAGTGATTGTTCGCGACGATCTACGGCAAAACCGATAAACCCAGCTTTGCCGATTAGGCTATCTGCATCGTTTGAGCGGGCAAAGTCGACGAACGCAAGCGTTTGATCCGAAGCGGTGTCTTCGCGTGTGTAAAGGTACAAGCGACGCTGCAACGCGTATTCTTCGGTACGTGCTGAAAACGCATCAGGAGTCATTGTGATCCCGCATTCGTTCACAAGGCTAACCGGGTTTGCACCACGTTGGAACGAGTAACCGACTACGCCGATTGCACCTTGTGTTGCGTTTACAAGCTGTGATGCTTCGCTTCCGGATGCGGCGATCTGCGCACCAGATGCAAGCGATGCAGTGGTTTCACCAAAAATACGGTCTTCAAACACAGCACGGGTACCCGAGTCTTCGGATTGGGTAATGACCGTGATGGGCATATCAGGCCCGCCAACCTGTGACCAATTCGTGATTTGACCAGAATAGATTGCGCGAATTTCTTCGGTTGTCAGTGTGTCGATCGGGTTTGCCGCGTTTGTAATGACAACGAGGCTATCGATCGCGACGATGTGTTCTTGGGCTGGGTCGACCATGTTACCACCGCCAGCATCACGCAGGCTGCGGGCTTCGTCAGGGACGATGCGCCGTGACGACATAGCGATTTCAGCTTCGCCTGACAGCAACTGTTGGAAACCGTCACTAGAACCGGTTGAAGCCACAAGGAACGATACCAGATCGTCACCAAAGCCCTGATCGGCAGTCAATGTCGCGATGAGTTCACCGTTTTGCCCTGTGTTTCCAAGCGACGCAGCAGCATCAAGAACGCCTGCATACCCTTCGAGCAAAAGCGGCATTAAGCCGGAACCAACAACATCAGACCCCCCAATCGTGATGTCAGTTTCGACGGTGTCAAATGTCGGGCAGGACGCGCCAGAACAGCTTACTCGACTTGCGGCAACCCGCAATTCGCCAAGTGCTGTTGCGATGATATAGGCGTTGTCTTGGAAGTCGATGAACTCCCCGGTCATGTTCACTGTGCCGTCGCCTGATGACAACGTAACTTCGCCTGCTTGTGCCATACCCGCGATGGTCAAGCTACTTGCAAGGGTCACAATACCCAATGCAGCGTTCGTTCGCTTACTTAACATTAATTACTCTCCTCCCTGGGTGGGTGATCAATTTGTCGGCGAAAAATTGCCGCAAATGGATACGCCCAGGTTTATGTGTCTACGTAATTAACCATTAGTTGGTCGAATTGTGCGCAAATTGCGGCGAATCTTTTCCAAATTAGAGGAGAAGAGGGGAAAAGCACTAAAATAGTCAACTTTTTGGATCAAATCCTAACCAAATGCCCCATTCATTTTAGACGCATTGCGCGGAACGCCGCTTATTGCGAAAGTGATTCGTGCGACTTAACGCCGCGTCACCTTTAGACCATTTTGATTACATCTTTGTCGATCGCGAGCATGTATCCTTTGCGCGCGATGTTTTTGACCAGCAGTTCGCTGATCATCTGATTGCCCAAAGTATCGCGCAGCCGTTTGATCCGGGTTGCGCCTGCTGCCTCTTCGCAGTCGGCGCTGTTTCGGCCCGAAATGACGCCTTCAATTTCGGCGCCCGATAAGACTTCATCGTCCATGCGCGCCTCTGCTAAGACGGATAAGGTTTCGATTGCGGCTTCGGTTAGTTTAAATTCAAAGTCATTTAAATAGACGGCTTTTTGATCGCGGCTAATGATCAGTGAATTCACTTCGATCCCCTGCCGTTCAATTTTGCTCATCCGTCGGTTCAATACGACGAGCATGGCAAGGAACGCGACTGCCGCGATCAGCAGGGCGGTCGCAAATACCAACAGGACAAAGATCACAAAACGATAAGACGATAGTGTATCTGAAAACGCTGTCCCCGATTGCGCCAGAATTTCTAGCAGTTTGATTTCTGCGTTTCCTGTGAGCGTGTCATTTTCCACGAACAATCGTTCTACGCGTACATTAAATGCGTTTGCGTCCGGCAGATTGATAAACAGCAAAACCGCAGCGATGGCCAAAATCAGAACAATTGCCGCGATGCCCGCGACAACGATCTTATTGCCGATCTCACGTGCTTCAGTAGCGGAGGAAGTAGTCACCAGCGCTGCCCCTTCTTTCTTCTAGCCCGGCGTCATCAAAGACACTAAGCACATTCAATAGTTGCCAGCCGTCGCGTTCCAACGCCGGGCGTAGTTGATCTTCGGCAGACCGTACACTGCAATCGCCGCGCACTTGGGTCACACCATAGTGAAGCCGCAGTGGTCCGTCTTGCTTGGCCTTATAGTCAGCATAGCAATCAGCCTGAGCGGCCCCTGCGGTCATGCAGAAAATCATGAATGTAAAAGAAAGATGTTTCATGGCTCTAATTGACCTTAAAGCGGGCTGATATTCAATAACGTCATATGTTATCTTGTGCGCCATCGCATAACCATACCCCGTTATTGTTTGGCAGCGAAGGTCCGCTCCAATTTCGTTTCATCAGCGTCACCCACTCTTTTTTGGCGCAACAGATGAAAGGAACACATATGTTTAAATCACTGATCGCAGGTGTCGCCGCAGTTTCGCTTACCTTTGCGACCGCTATGCCAGCGCAAGCAAATGGGTTTGACCGCGAGGATGCTGGCAAATTGATTATCGGGCTGGCCGCAATTGCAGCATTGAACGCGGCGCTCGAGAACAGAGACCGCAATGACCGCGAGCCAGCACAGGTAGAGGACCGGACCCAGCGCCATCCACAAGGCTGGACAGGCCGTCCGCGCCCGGCAGGCAATCGCAATGTTTTGCCGTCTGAATGTTTGGGTCAAATTGATACCCGCTATGGCGATCACCGGATGTACATGAGCCGTTGCCTTGAGCGGCATCAAGTCTGGGTTGCCCAATTGCCGCGTCGTTGTGAAGTACGGCTGTTCACTAACGACGGCCCCAGAAATGGCTTTGATCCGGCTTGCATGCGCCAAGAAGGTTACCGTTCTGATCGGCGTCGCTAAGACGCTGACACCTAGCGCGACTTCAAGCCCCAGTCGTCGTGCCACCTTGGGGCAAGGGTTCGATATGGCCCTTGCCCCTTTTTATTCTTGAACCGCGGGCCGTGTTCTGGTCACTGATCACATGACAAATCCTGATTACACATTTGAACAAGCCGCCCTAGATCGCGGTTTCACCTATATCGCTGGCGTGGATGAGGTTGGGCGCGGCCCGCTTGCTGGTCCCGTCGTTGCAGCCGCTGTCGTGCTGGATACAAACAACATCCCAGACGGATTGAACGACAGTAAAAAGCTGACAGCCAAGAAACGTGACGCCCTTTACGACGCGATAATGGAGCAGGCGGATGTGTCGCTGGCAGAAGCCACCGTCGCTGAAATTGACGAGCACAACATTTTGCGTGCATCACATATTGCGATGGTGCGGGCGATTGCCGGGCTTGGCCAGCCAACAGACCACGCATTGATCGACGGCAACATGGTGCCGCGCGGTTTGACCATTTCAACCGAGACAGTCGTCAAAGGTGACGGGCGTAGCCTTTCGATTGCGGCCGCTTCTATCGTCGCAAAAGTGTGGCGTGACCGACACATGGTGGATTTGGCGCAACAGTACCCCGGCTACGGTTGGGAAAAGAACGCGGGTTACCCGACAGCGGTACACAAATCAGGGTTGGAAAACCTTGGTGTGACCCCACACCATAGACGTTCGTTCAAGCCGGTGCACAATATCTTGTATCAAGAGTAAAACGTAAGCCATTGATTCAATAAAACTTTTGACAGTGAATCCAGTCTGACTCACACTAGGGACAACCAAAGAGCGGAATAACCGCCGGGTGTATGAGGCAGAAAATGACGATTAAAACCAAAGCAAAAGGGGCTTCTGAGCTCCCTCTGAACACGATTCTTGATGGTGACTGCATCGAGCGTATGAACAGCATGCCTGCGGGTTCTGTTGATCTAATCTTTGCGGACCCACCCTATAACTTGCAGCTAAAAGGTGATTTGCATCGCCCGGATAATTCCAAAGTCGACGCAGTTGATGACGCTTGGGACCAATTCGATAGCTTCAAGGTTTACGATAACTTTACACGCGAATGGCTAAAGGCCGCGCGTCGTTTGCTGAAACCCAATGGCGCGATCTGGGTTATCGGCAGCTACCACAACGTATTTCGCATGGGCGCAGAGCTGCAGAACCAAGGTTTCTGGCTGCTGAACGACGTCGTATGGCGCAAATCAAACCCGATGCCGAACTTCCGTGGCAAACGCCTGACCAATGCGCACGAGACGCTGATTTGGGCCTCTAAGGAAGAAGCCAGCAAATACACCTTTAACTACGAAGCGCTAAAAGCCCTAAACGAGGGCATCCAGATGCGGTCTGATTGGGTTCTGCCCATCTGCACTGGCCACGAGCGCCTGAAAAACGATGCAGGCGAAAAAGCCCACCCAACACAAAAGCCGCAGTCACTGCTGCATCGTGTACTGGTTGCGACAACGAACCCCGGTGACGTTGTTCTTGATCCATTCTTTGGCACAGGTACCACGGGTGCGGTTGCTAAGATGCTTGGCCGTAACTTCATCGGGATTGAGCGCGAAGAAGCATACCGCAAGGTCGCGACGAAACGTATCGCCAACACGCGCAAGTTCGATAGCGAAGCGCTTGAAGTATCTACTTCGAAACGCGCAGAGCCACGTGTTGCATTCGGTGTTCTGGTTGAACGCGGCATGTTGCGCCCCGGCGAAGAGCTGTGGTCGCTGAACGGTCGTCACAAGGCCAAAGTACGTGCAGACGGCACGCTAGTTGGTGACGACATCAAAGGATCAATCCATCAGGTCGGCGCCCATCTCGAAGGCGCACCAAGCTGTAACGGCTGGACTTATTGGCAATTTAAACGCGACGGACAAAAAGTTCCGATTGATCTGCTACGCCAGCAGATCCGCTCAGAGATGGCGAAGCACTGACGCAGGCTTAACTGCGTCACATTCCCCAACGTTGATACCGCCGGTGATTGCGGAGAACCCTTCCATGGTGGAAGGGGCCGCGATTACTAACTTTGCCCGCCGTCTTAGTACGGCGGGTTTTTTTGTTTAGCGAGGTAGAGGATTGCTTGCTGTTTTGTACGGTGCCCAGTCTTCGATTTCCGGGTAGTACAGGTTGCGCCATGTTTGTACGCGTGGGTGCATGACCTTTTTCCAGATAGGTGGGACCAGCGCGGCCATCGTCATAACGGGGTATCCGAACGGTAGCTGCGGTGCTTCATCGTCGGTGTAGTTTTGTAGAAGCGGGAAGCGCCGGTCGGGTTTGTAGTGGTGGTCTGAATGGCGTTGTAGGTTGATCAACAGCCAGTTCGACGCCTTATGTGCCGCGTTCCATGAATGGCGCGGTTTTACATGTTCGTATTTGCCGTCGCCCAGATGTTTGCGCGTTAGCGCATAGTGTTCGACGTAGTTCACCAGCTCTAGCTGGAACACCGCCCAGAATGCCTGCGTGGCAAAAAGGAATACGCCCCACCATCCGGCAATAGCGAATGACAAAACCGCAAACGCTGCCTCAAGCGCCCAATACCGCCAAAAGGGATTGGATTTGTGATGCCAAGGTAGATTTTTACGCGCGAGCATCGCTTTCTCCGCAAGAAACGATGACTCTAGGCTTTGCCAAAGGACACGCGGGAAGAAGTGGTAAAAGCTTTCGCCGTACCGCGCCGTGACGGGGTCGCGCGGTGTGCCAACATAGCGATGATGAACTAAAAGATGCTCGGATCGGAAGTGACCGTACAGGACGGAGGTCAGCAAAATGTCACCCAACCAACGTTCAGTTTTCGGTTTCTGGTGCATCAGTTCGTGGCTGTAATTTATGCCGATGGTGCCGGACAGTATCCCCAGCGCGGCGAATAATGCCCATTGTTCACCCCAGTGCAAATGCCCGGATCGGGTTACATAGGCCATCAGTCCGAAAATCGTGATCAGTTGGACAGGCACCCAAATCAGCGTGATAAGCCGATACCAGAAAAGGTCTTTATCCTCGGTTTCGGGGTCCTTATTTTCTAGATTTAAGCCCAGCAAAAAATCCAAGAATGTAAACAGATACCACGTTGCCAGCGGCAACAGCGCAATACTCCACCCACCGTAAACCGCGGCGATAACAGCGAGCGGGATTAATCCAAGCGACAGCCAGAACGGTAGCGCGGCACTGATGCTTTTGATCGACATGGGGTACCTCTTAGTTAAGATAACCCTACGCTTGGGTCTCTTAACGCTCAAGCGTCGCGTAGCGTCGGACCCGCCAGATCGAACACTTTGCGCATCGCTGTGGGTAGGGCTGTTGGGCTGAAATCAGCCTTTTTGACGAATTCACCACGTGTTGGGGCTACGTCCAGACCGACTGTTGCCGTCATGATGGTTAGGCGCAGATGGAAATGCGTAAAGGTATGTCTCGCTTCTTCGTTTAGCGTTTGCCAATCCGTATCAACTGGCGGTGCGGGTTCAGGCGCATCGCCCCATTCTGACCCCGGCCAACCTAACATCCCGCCCAAAAGCCCGCTTTCTGGGCGCGTTTCCAACAGCCACGCGCCGTCACTGCGTCGCACGACATAGGCAATCCCAAACCGAGTCGGCGTTTTCTTTTTTGGTGTTTTCTTTGGCAGCTCTGCCGCGGTTCCTGCAATCCGTGCATCGCAAGGGTCACGCCAAGGGCAAATTCCGCAAGCCGGACTTTTCGGTGTGCAAATGGTTGCGCCTAGATCCATCACTGCTTGGGCATAATCGCCGGGGCGTTTGGCGGGGGTAAGCGCGCGTGCTTTTTCGGTTAAAGCAGGCTTTGATCCCGGCAATGGGTCGTGAATGTCATGAAGTCGCGCCATGACTCGTTCCACATTACCGTCCACAACCGTTTCAGGCAGATCAAACGCGATGGATGAAATCGCTGCAGCTGTGTAAGGGCCGATGCCGGGCAGCATCAGAAGTGTTTCATAGTTTTGCGGAAAAACACCATCATGGTTATCAACAACTGTACGGGCACATTTCAGCAGATTTCGGGCACGCGCATAATATCCTAACCCCGCCCAAGCCGCCATGACATCGGCGTCTTCGGCTGCTGCCAATTTGTGCACGGTTGGCCATAACGACATGAATTTGTTATGGTATTCATGAACGGCAGCCACGGTTGTTTGTTGCAACATGACCTCTGACATCCACACCGCATAAGGATTCGGAAGCGTCCCGGCCTTGCGTGCATCAGGTGGCACGCGCCACGGCATTGCCCGCGCATGGACGTCGTACCAGTCCAAAAGCTGTAAACTGAGGTCACGCAATGGTTATTTACCTTTCACATGTCAGGCGCTGACTTGGCGCAACGGCTGACATACAGTAGAGCTTAGTTATGAAACAAGCACGCCATAAGGGCACCACGCGCGGATTTTCTCGTGCGGCGACGTTGATGCAAACCCGCATTCGCACTGCAAGCGAAGAGCGTGGCTTTGCTGTGACCCGCCTTTTGACACATTGGTCAGAGGTGGTGGGTGAAGCAACCGCAAGCGTCGCGACCCCTGTGAACGTGAGTTACGGCAAAGGCGGCATGGGTGCGACCCTAACGTTGCTGACGACTGGCGCGCAGGCCCCGATGCTTGAAATGCAAAAAGAGCAAATTCGCGAAAAGGTGAATGCCTGTTATGGCTATCGCGCAATTGCGCGTGTGCGTATCACGCAAACCGCACCGACAGGATTTGCTGAGGGGCGCGTGGCTTTTACCCCAGCCCCGAAAACCCGAAAAACGCCAAGCCCCGCCGCGCAGTCCGAAGCGCAGGCGTTGGCAGGCACCGTCGAAAGCGACGATTTGCGTGCAGCCCTTGCGGCGCTGGGCGCAAACGTCTTATCAAAACAAAAAACCTGAAAAGAGGTGAACATGAAACGTAGAACTTTGTTAGCTACTGGCGGCGCTGCCATTTTGACTGTTGGGGCTGGCCTTGGGCTTTTGCCACGTAATCAGCAGACAGGTCTTTTGCCTGGCGCTGCAAATGCACAAGAAGCAACAGGTGAACGGCCCGAGGTCATGGAAATGGTCGTCGGCAACCCGATGGCGAATGTCGAAGTGATCGAATACGCGTCATTCACTTGCCCGCATTGTGCCAGCTTTAACGCGAACCAGCACAAGCTGCTAAAAGCGAACTACATTGATACGAACAAGATCCGTTTCGTGTATCGCGAAGTGTATTTTGACCGTCCCGGCCTTTGGGCGTCGATGATTGCGCGTTGCACTGACAACCCTGACTTCTTCTTTGCGTTCTCGGACGTGTTGTATGAACAGCAACGCGAATGGCTGGCAAGCGGCGACCCCGCAACGATCATCGAAGAACTACGTCGCCTAGGTAAGACAGCTGGCCTTGATGATGCAGCGCTTGACGCCTGCCTTAGCGATGCAGCAAAGGCCGAAGCGTTGTACACGTGGTACCAAGAAAACGCTGACCGTGACGGTATCAGTTCGACACCAAGTTTCTTGATTGATGGCGAAAGCTATTCGAACATGGATTACGATGAATTTGCTGCAATTCTAGATGAAAAGCTAAGCTAAGTATTGTTGAACGATAGTGGAAAGGCGGGCCATCTGGTCCGCCTTTTTGCGTTATAACCCAAGCTGGTCAAATGCAGCGTCAATTGGCGCCCAATCTGCGATCTGTAGGCGAACGGGCAGCGTTATGACCTTCATCCGAAAACTGTCGGGCAGGCGTACCGCGTCTTTTTCGGTTGTAACCAGCTGTGCGTTTCGTGTTTGCGCCTCGATTTCAAGCCGCTTCATCAACGCATCGGTTAGTGGTTGATGGTCTGCCAATGCTTCGACGCGCACAACATCGGCACCCATTTCGCGCAAGGTTAAAAAGAATTTCTCGGGGTGGCCGATACCGGCAAAGGCAAGCAGTTTCAGGCTTTGCCACGGCATTCCCGTCGGAAGCGGCGCAAGGTGCCCGGTCAAATGCGGTACATCGAATGACCAATCTGTGGCGAATTGGTCCTGCGCCTTGGCTGGCCCGATCGACAGTACAAGATCAGCACGCCGAAGTCCGACATCGACTGGTTCACGCAATGGCCCAGCAGGAATAACCCGCCCATTGCCGAACCCGCGCATGGCATCAACGACAACGATAGATAGGTCTTTGGCGACGGTAGGGTTTTGAAATCCGTCGTCTAGTAGGATGACATCTGCACCCGCGTCTTGCGCTGCCTTAACACCAGCAGAACGATCACGCGCGACCCAAGTTGGCGCAAAAGCAGCGAGCAGTAGGGGTTCATCGCCTGTTTGGCCGGCTTTATGGTTGCGCTCATCTACCTGAATGGGACCTTCGAGGCTGCCACCGTAACCGCGCGACACAACATGGGGTGTGTGTCCCCGTTCTTTTAGCCGTTCAATCAACGCAATCGTCGTGGGCGTTTTGCCGGTGCCGCCAGCGTTAATGTTGCCAAGACAAACAACAGGGATATCGGCGCGGATTGCAGGCGGTTGCCGTAAACGGCCGGCGGTAAGGCCAGCATAAATAGCCGCCAATGGAGCTAATAGACGTGCTGTAAAAGCGGGGCGATCTGGAGCCGTAAACCAAAATAAAGGCGCGCGCATTCAGTGCCCCAATTCTTCGAGCCGTAGCCGAATATAGTCGGCAATCCGGTTGCTTACCGTTGCCCCACGAGAGGTGACATCCCATGCGGCATGCGCAAGTTCAGCAGTTTTATCAACAGCGAGCAAAATTTCGATGATTGATCCCAAATCGCCGCTTGATCGAATAAGACGCGACGCGCTTGCGGCATTCAAACGTGCCGCGTGTCGTTGAAATGGCGCAACAAGCGGACCGTATAGGACGGCCGAACCCAATGCTGTCGCTTCGAACGGATCACGGCAGCCGCCACCACGTAACGTACCGCCGATAAACGTGATTGGCGAAATCCGATACCACAAACCTAGATCATCATCGGTGTCGATCACATAAACTTGGGTCAGTTCTGTGGGTTCGGGTTCTTCGGATCGCAGTGTGACATAGAAACCTTGTTCACGCATCGTTTCCGCAAATGCTGTCGCATCGTTTTTGTTGCGTGGTATCATAATGAACAAAAGGCGGTGCGCGCGGCGGCTTGCCTGTAGGTGCGCACGGCTAAGGTCGTTTAGCTCGGCCAGATGCGCAGCGGCGGCCAACCATGTGGGGCGCGTACCAATTGCTTTTGCCAACGCTTGACGTTCGTCTTCGTCGCAGGGCAGGGGTGGCGGGCAATCTTCCATTGCGCCAGACACGATAATTGCTTCCTGCGAAGCACCTGCACGGGTTAAGCGATTGGCAGCGTTTTTATCAAGGGCAAGGATGGCTTCGAATTGGGACAGAAGGGATCGCATTGCGCCGGGCACCCAGCCACCCGTGACCTGTTCTAGCCCATCGCCGTTTGCATCGACCAGAATACTGTGCATCTTAGCGGCACGCATTTCGTCCATCAGTAGCGGGTCAAGGTCACCTCTTACCCAGATCCCCAGAGTGGGCTTCCAGTGGTCGATAAACTCGCGGATCGTTTCCTTATTGCGAGGTTCTTGCATGGCGCGCCCACCATTCGCATGGGTCCATTCGCGTAATGTAGCAATGATTGTGATCGGATCACCGTCTACGGTTACCTTCCGGCCCAAGGTCTCGATGGCGGTGAGTTGGTCGGCGTGCGTACACCGTGCCCAAATAACGACCCCTTCCGGGCGCGCCGGATAGGCAAGAAGACGTGTCGGTTGGTCAGCCGACCCCCGGCTTGCCAGATAGGCTGCAATTGAAAGGGATCGGGCCATGTTCGACTATCCAGCGGGGCTTAGCCCAGTTCTTCGGTCGCAGATGCGGCTGTTTCTTCGTCACGAAGACGGTGAATGTGCGCGATAAAGTAACGCATGTGGGCGTTATCAACAGTGCGCTGAGCAGCGCCTTTCCACGCGTTATATGCCGTTTCATAGTTTGGAAACATGCCAACAATGTCGATTGCGTCGACATCTTTGAACGCATTCTTCGTTGGGTCGATCAGTTCGCCACCGAAGACAAGGTGTAGGCGCTGGGTCATAGGGAAACCTTTGTGAGTGTTACGATTGCAGCCATTCTACGGGTTTGCGTTCTGCGGCTCAAGGAGCACGGCCAGATTGGCATGCAAATTGGGGCCGGCGGCCAAAACACCGGGCACCTTTGGAAAGATGTTGTTGAACTGAAGCGGGCGGTCATGTTGGTCAGTAACGCGTGCGCCGGCCTCTGTCGCGATCAAAGCGCCAGCAGCAATGTCCCATTCCCAACTGGGCCGCAGGGTCATCATGCCGTCAAAGCGGCCTTGCCCGACCAAGCACAATCGGTAAGCCAGAGAAGACCGAAAGGCTCGTTTGATCGGCGGCGCCACGCCACCACGCCAAAACCGGCCGTCAAAGTTGGGTTTAGCACCTAAAACAGTAGCGCCTTCGACTTGGACCTCAGAGGCACGGATAGGAACGCCATTCATTGTTGCGCCGCCGCCAAGCGTGGCCGCAAACATGACGTCGCGGACGGGTAAATAGACAGCTGCCGCAACGACTTGGCTGTCCTTTACAATGGCAAGGGCATGCGACCAGTCTTTACCGCCTTCGATGAACGCACGGGTTCCGTCGATGGGGTCCACCACGAATTGGCGTTCCGTCGACATCCGGGCGTCAGAGTCCTCGGTTTCTTCGGATAGCCAGCCATAGTCGGGACGCGCATCGCCTAGCGTTTCTTCTAGCATGTTGTTCACGGCCAAATCGGCCTCGGTCACGGGGCCTGCACCGTCGGGTTTGTCGGTGACGTTTGGGTTTTTCTGGAAAAACCGCATGGCGATGTCGCCCGATTGGCGGGCGGCATCGATCAAAAGCGAAAGATCAGTCTCCGGCAAGGGTTAGCCCTTCGACCAGAAGCGATGGAACCACGCGCGACAGATGCGTACGGGCATCGTTTGCTGGGATGATCGACATCAGCATATCGCGCAGGTTCCCGGCGACCGTGCATTCGTTCACTGGATACGTGATTTCACCATTCTCTACCCAGAACCCAGAGGCACCGCGTGAATAATCACCAGTGTTGGGGTTAATCGTTGACCCAATCATTGAGGTCACGAGCAGGCCAGTTCCCATCTGCTTGATGAGTTCACCACGGGTTTGGTTGCCCTGAGTAAGGGCCACGTTGGTTAGGCTTGGGTTTGGCGGTGCGCCGGTGCCACGTGCAGCGTTCGCTGTGCTTTCCAGCCCCAGCTTGCGCGCAGTCGCAAGGTCAAGTGTCCAGCCCGTTAGCACGCCATGATCAACAATCGCGCGTTGCGAAGTTTGCAGTCCCTCGGCGTCAAACAGTTTTGATCCAGGAACGCGCGCGCGGTGTGGGTTTTCAATGATCGAAAGACCCTTGGGCAATACCTGCTGGCCCAATGCATCTCGCAACCAGCTAGATCCGCGTGCGATCATAAGGCCGTTTGTCGCCTGTAGCAGGTGACCGATCAGACCGTTGGCAATCCGTTCGTCGAACAGGACGGGGTACGCGCCGGTTTTAGGCTTGCGGGCACCTGTGCGTTCAACGGCACGGGCTGCTGCGATTGTACCGATTTCATCAGCATCGCGCAGGTCCGCCTGAAACACGCGGTTGTCGTAATCATAGTCGCGTTCCATCTCGGCGCCGGTGCCGCTGATTGCAACGCATGACAGGCCGCGATCGGTGCGTGCATAGCCTGCAGAAAACCCGTTGGTCGCGGACATATGGATGTGGCGACGGCTATAGCCGGACGATGCAGACTGCACCTGACTGATGCCTGGATTGCGCAGGGCAGCGGCTTCGGCGCGGGCGGCTGCGTCTTGCAGCGCGGCGGGATCGGGTTCTTCGCTTGGATCGAATAATTCAAGAATATCTGTGTCGAGGTTCGTTGCCAGCTGCGATGGGTCTGCCAACCCGGCATAGGGGTCTTCTGGCGCTTCTTTCGCCATCGCGACAGCGCGTTCAGCAACTTGGATCAGCGTATCCGGCTTGGTGTCGGATGATGACACACAGGCCTGACGCTGGCCGACCAGAACACGCAATCCGATATCCACCCCTTCGGACCGTTCCGCATGTTCAAGCGCGCCGGCGCGGACGTCGATAGAAATAGAAGTGCCGTCCACGGCAATCGCATCGGCGCTATCAGCACCAGCACGGCGCGCAGCATCCAATAGCTGCTGGGTCAGATCAGAAAGAGGCTGTGTCATCAGGTATCCTTTGTTCCCTCAGACGTAGTGCGCCGGGCCGATACTCGCAAGACTACTTGACGCGTTCGCCGTTCATTCTGATTTCGCCATCGTCATTGATTTCCACCGATGTGGTCAAAGTTCCGTTGCCATCATCCCGAGTGAACGTACCGATCATCATACGGGGCATAGTGACATCCTGACTGGCTACAACGCCAATAGAAACAAGGTTATCCAGCAGTTCATGCACGCCCGTCAGCAAGATTTCTGCTGCCCCTGCTGGTCGTGGCATACCATCAAATGTATCAAAATCGTCCATGTCAAAGGTGAACGCGCCTTTGCTCTCTATCGATGCGCCAGCAGCACTAAGGTCAAACGCATTAATCGTCAGGTTGTGCAATTCGACAGGGTTCTGGTTTATCAAAAGCCCGTTCTCGATGTTTAGAAAATCCAACCATTCGACATTGTGCATGATGTCGGCTGAGAGATCGATATTCATGTCCATCTTGTCGCGCGACAGGATACCGCCAGGATCAAATCGATCCCAGATATTGTCGCTGAAGTTCGCCCCGCCAATGCCCATCTGGTACTTTGCATTCGTAGGTGTGTCAGTGCTCAACAGGGGAATGTTCAGAGACATCGACAGTCTGTCAGCCTGCGCTTTGATCGCAGAATTCAATCCAGCAAGGTCCATCCAAGAACTTGCTACAAAATCGCCCGAGCAATCATCCACGAGACTATCAATAAGTACGCCGTCCGCCGAGATGTTTACCGTAGAGCTTGAAGTGCCGCAGTTATGATCCACCGAAACAACTGCGTCATTGTTGATATAGTCGGTTTGCTCGCCTGAGCTTGAAGCCATTGATTGTGATGTCTGAATGAACATCCCATCACGCAACGCTGTACTGAGGTTCAGAACATCTAAGCCGCGAGCCGGAAAGGCGGCGCGGGCCTGGGCCTCTAACGCGCCGTAACGGCCTTTATCTACTGAGCGCGTTCCAAAGCCGTCGTTGGTTTCCAGCTCGTATCCTTGCGGGCCGTAGGAAATTGATGAGACAATTTCGATCAACTCACCTTCGTTCACAGTTGTTGTGTGTGAATAGCTCTCGCCGCTGAAGATCATCGACATTCCTACACCGTTATCGGTGGCATCGTCGCCTAAATCGACGTTGAATTTGCCGCTATAAGCACCCGCAGATTGTTTATAAGTTAGTGCGCCTGCGAACCCGCTTGCGCTGGTTTTCAATTCAGCTTGTTCTACCTGAATTTCACCCGAAAGTTTCTCATCTGTGAGTGAAGGATAGTCGAGTTCAAATCGGTAAGTGATCTTTTTGGGGTAAATGATTGAAACTGTGCCGTCGTCCTGTTCGATCATGGTCATCGGTGGCAGCGTAGAACGGATGGCTCCGGCTTCGAAGGGAAGGGCATAGCTGAACAGTATATCGTTCACGAATAGCATGTTGCCGTCACGTTCTAATGTTGCGTCTATCGTGCCACCAAAAGCCTGCACCAAAGCAATACGATTGTTCCACACATCATCCGCCGTAATATCGGCAAAGGTGGGTGAGGCAGCTAAGGTAAACGCTGTGGCAAGAAAAGAACGATTGGGCATCTGTAAATTCCAGTTAGATAATAAAAAAGGCGCGCCGGTTGCCCGACGCGCCGTTCGCTTCATATGTGGAGATTATTTAACGCGTTGTCCGTTGACAAGAACATGACCTTCGCCATTCACTTCTAGCGTTGTTTCAAGCTGGTCGTCGCCGGTGGTGCGGGCGAACATGCCCATCATCATCCGTGGCCCCATGACTTGCTCTTCTGGAACCAGACCCATTGCGATTAAGTTGTCGATCAGTTGGTTCAGGCCATTCACCTTGATCGCGACTTCGCCTTCGGGGCGTGGCATTGGCGCGAATGTCTGTGTGTCGGTTGGGTCGAATGTAAAGTCGCCTGCACCCGTGACCAAAGCACCCGCAAGTGCGATTTTCAGATTTTCGAGCGATAGCGTGTTCAATTCAAACGGCAGGTTGTCGCCTTTGATTGTTGCCTGCTGCGCAGGGTCCATCATGTCGATCATCGGTTGGGCAGTTCCGGCAAGTGCGAATTGGATCGTTGCAGGGTCGTGCGGCAGTACATTTCCCGGATCAATCATACCCCAGATCATTTCGTTGATCGCAACGTCGATGAAATCAAAGCTCAGGCGGAAATCTTCGGGTTGATCGGATTTGCCCAACGGTGCTTCGAAGCCAATACCATACTTTGCAAATGTGAGTTCGATTGGGAAGGGAACTTCGGATCCTGTGATGTTAAGGGCAACGTCGTTTGCGTTCGCATCATAAGAAACCACAGAACTATTGAATTGTCCCTTAAGGTCGGTGTCGCCCATGCTGACAGACCCAGCGAATTGTTCGCCATCTGCGTTCACATCAAAAATATAGCTGGCTGCATCGAGAGTATAACCTCCCTCCATCGCAAAACCGTTCGCAAACAGTTCTTCGGGGTTTTCGAAGTTGGCATCGATAGGCATCGCGATTGTAGCGGCCATATTTATGCCTTCGATCTTACCGCCGCCGGTAAAATATTCGTCTTTGCCGCCTGGGACTTGCACATCGACAAGGATATCCGTTGACGCGATGTCCAAGTCATAGCTGATATCATGCGTTTCAGTCTCGGCGGTGGTGTAGGTGCCTGACATATCGTTCAGCACAATGCTTGCTGTGCCGTCAAACGTGACATCACCGTCAACGACGTCTTTCAGTGCAATCGCGATGCTGTCTGCTTTTACGTCATAGTTCATCGCATCGGGATCGCCGGACACAACGAGTTCGAGGCCGGACTGTGTGGTTTCAACTGTAACGACCACATCGGATTCGGGCGTGAATGTGATCGGGTAGCTTTCGCTCATCGTGATGACGACGCTACCATTACGTTTTTCTTCGAAGCGTAGTTCTTTGATAGAGTAGTTTGAGGTGACTTCAGGTGATGTTGATGTGACGGACAGGTTACTAACAACCAGTGTATCGCCAGACATTTCTTCTGACCCAACTTCAATTTCAGTCTGCTGGTAAAGCGACATTTGCTCTTTCCAGTCGTCCCAGACCTGCTGCGCAGTCACGTCAGCCTGTGCGGCGCCACCAGCAACCATTGCCGCAATGCAGACAGCGCTGCGCATTTTCATTGAGTAGGTCATTCGAATTCCTTTTCGTTATAATCAGTCCCGGTCGTTGTCGGCGCCACCAAGTCGTGCCAAGATCGGGTGTATCGATCGATAAACTAATCACCAATGCAGCTTACCGAAAGGGACAAGCGTGAAAAACATTAACATGGTCGGGAAAACCATACTTATCACGGGTGCCAGCCGGGGTATCGGTGCCGCTGCCGCCCGCGAATTTGCGGCAGCAGGGGCCAATGTGGCATTGCTTGCACGTAGTACAGACCACATTGCGGACATCGCCGGAGAGATCGGCGAAAAGGCGCTCGCCATTCCTTGTGACGTGTCGCGACATTCCGAAGTGGAGGCCGCCGTCGCAGCAACAGCCCGCACATTTGGTGGGTTGGATGTACTTATCAATAACGCCGGGGTCATCGATCCGATTGGCGATCTATCTGATGCTGACCCGGATGCATGGGGGCGTGCAATTGATATCAACCTAAAAGGCGTGATGTACGGTATGCATGCCGCGCTTCCGGGAATGATTGCACAGGGTCACGGTACAATTATCACTGTATCGTCGGGTGCCGCGCATGGTCCCGTCGAAGGCTGGACCGCATACTGTAGCTCAAAGGCGGGTGCGTATATGCTGACGCGTGGCGCTGATCTGGAAAACCGCTCTAAGGGCCTGCGCATCATGGGGCTGTCCCCGGGAACTGTGGCGACAGAAATGCAACGCGAGATTAAGGCGTCAGGGATTAATGCGGTCAGTCAGCTAGATTGGTCTGATCACGTGCCGCCGGAATGGCCAGCCAAGACCCTTGTTTGGATGTGCACGCCAGAGGCCGACGCCTACATGGGGCTAGATGTGAGCCTGCGTGAACAGACCATTCGCGAACAGGTAGGTCTTGTATGATCCACTGTGAAGTGACGGGTGATCTATGGCGGATCACGATTGATCGGCGTGATAAAGCGGGTGCATTGACCCGCGACATGTTGGTCGAACTTGCCGAAATTGCAGAGCGCGCAACAGATGCAAAAGTTGTCGTTTTTGCAGGAACAGGGTCTGTTTTTAGCGCGGGTGCTGATCTAGAGGAGGCCCGCGCAGGACTCGCTGTCGATCCTGTTTGGGAGCGACTATCTTCGGCGATTGCTGCTTTGCCGGGATTGACGATTGCTGCGCTGAACGGAACCGTCGCAGGTGGTGCCTTTGGATTGGTGCTTGCCTGTGATCTGCGGATCGCCGTGCCAAAGGCAAAGTTCTTTTATCCAGTGATGAAGCTAGGCTTCCTTCCGCAGCCGTCGGACCCTGTTCGCATGGCCACATTGATCGGCCCATCGCGTGCGAAAATGATCCTGATGGCGGGCCAAAAGGTTCTTGCGGATGAGGCTCTGCAATGGGGGCTGATCGACCGGATTGTGCCTGAAAGCGAACTTGATGCCCATGTCGTCACGTTATCGCAGGACGCGCTTGGCGCTGAACATAGACATGTTAAGGGCATCAAAGGGCTGATTCCGGCGGGGTAATCCTTACTTGCTCTGCTGGATTAGTGACGTCAAAAGACAGGCAACTTGATCGGGGGTTTCATGGAACAAGACAATGCATTGATTGATCAAGCGCGTGCAGCAATTGATCAGGGCATCGTGCTAGCGCAGGATTGGCTGCTTTCGCCCGCCGCTTGGTCGCAGTTTGGATTGCTTATCGTAGCCTATCTTCTTGCACGTGTCGTGAATGCAAAGCTTACGCCGCGGCTTGAACGTTTCTTGAAGCCGGACGCAGAAAGTAATTCGATCCTGTCGCAGGCGCGCAGGTTTATTCTGCAATTCTTGCCGTTGATTCTGCCGCTGTTGGCCTATGGTTTCACTGCCGTGGGCGAGATTGTCACCCGGTCGATCTTTGGCTCTGGCGCTGTCATCGCGTTCGGTAAGCGCGTGTTCTTGTTCCTTGCGGCGCGTGCGTTGGCGCGTGACATTATCAAAGACCCATTCCTGCGGACGCTGGCAAAGTTCGTGCTTGTCCCGGCGACTGCGCTTTATGCGCTGGGCTTTTTCGATCAGGTGATTGAAACGCTAGGAAACACATCTGTAAGCTTGGGTAACATCAGCTTTTCGGCGCTTGCGATCCTACGAGGGATCGTTGCGGGTAGTTTGCTGTTCTGGTTGGGGCAGTGGTCCAACTCGCAGTCGGCTGCCTATATCGAACAGCAGCCTATGCGCCCCGCGATCCGGCAACTTGTTGTTAAGGTAACCGAGTTCTCAATCTTCGGGATCGCCTTCCTGCTGTTGATGAACATCATGGGCATCAGCCTTAGCTCGCTTGCTATCATTGGTGGTGCCGTTGGTGTCGGTCTTGGTTTTGGTCTGCAAAAGATCGCGTCCAACTTTATCTCTGGCGTGATCCTGTTGGTCGAAGGCCAAGCGACTGTTGGCGATTATGTCGAACTTGACGGCGGCGAGGCCGGGACGATCATCAAGATGACAGCGCGTGCGACGTTCCTTGAAACCTTTGATGGTCGCTGGATTGTTGTCCCCAACGAAGACTTCATCACGACCCGTGTTGTAAACTATTCCGACAGCGGGTCCGCTAACCGTTACGAAGTCGATTTTTCTGTTAGCTACGATACTGATATCAACAAAATTCCCGCGATTATCGAAGCGGCTGTTGCGAAGCATCCAGAAGTGCTGACCGAGCCCGAAGCCCCAGATTGTGAACTGCGTGGGTTTGGCGATAGCGGGATCGATTTCGCGGTCGAGTTTTGGGTTAACGGCATTGATGACGGAAAGAACAAATATACCTCTGATGTGTTGTTCTTCGTTTGGAATGCTCTCAAAGATAACGGTATCGAAATTCCATATCCGCACCGCGTTGTGGAAATCAAAGGCAACATGCCAACGTGACCGATGCCTTGGTCATTGGGGCTGGCCCTGCTGGGTTAATGGCCGCCGAGGTATTGGGAAAGGCTGGCCTATCGGTGTTGGTCGCGGATGCGATGCCATCGGTTGGCCGCAAATTCTTGATGGCCGGAAAGTCGGGTCTAAACCTGACAAAAATGGAGCCTATTGAGCAGTTTCTGGATGCTTACGGCGATGCGCCAAAGGTCATGCGTAATGCTGTTGCCGCATTTGGTCCGCAGGACGTTTCGGATTGGGCCGAAGGTCTGGGTCAGCCCGTTTTCACAGGTTCGACCGGGCGCTTATTCCCGACGGTTATGAAGGCATCTCCGCTGTTGCGTGCTTGGATTGGTCGACTGACTGATCTGGGGGTTGATCTGAAAACCCGCTGGCGCTGGACAGGTTGGGAAGGTCGGGCTGCGCGGTTTGATACGCCGGAGGGTCCACAGGAAATCATCCCAAAGGTCACCATTCTTGCATTGGGCGGCGCCAGTTGGGCACGGCTTGGATCGGATGGTTCTTGGGCGCAGTTTTTGCCGGATGCAGTCGCACCGTTTGCCCCCGCGAATATGGGGTTCGTGGTGGATTGGTCAGAACATATGGCCCGGCATTTTGGGACGCCGGTTAAGTCCGCGATGCTATCCGCTGGGCACACAAATTCACGGGGCGAGTTCGTGATTTCGGAACGCGGTATCGAGGGCGGCGGTATCTACAGCCTGTCCAAGCCGTTGCGCGAAGGTGCACGGTTGACCGTTGATTTGCTGCCGGACTGGTCCGAAGATCGCGTTCGCGCGGCGCTCGCGAAACCTCGCGGCAAGGCAAGCCTCTCAAATCATCTGCGCAAGGTTTTGCGGCTTGATCCGGTGCGCATTTCGTTGCTGTCCGAATTCGGTCGCCCATTTCCCGATGATCTTGCGCCACTGATCAAGGCGCTACCCATTCAGCATGCAGGCCCGCGTCCCATGGACGAGGCGATTTCGACCGCGGGTGGTGTTCGTTTTGATGCCCTGACAGATGGATTGATGTTACGCGACCGCCCTGGCGTATTTTGCGCGGGCGAAATGCTGGATTGGGAGGCCCCGACAGGCGGCTACCTGATAACCGGATGTCTTGCGACCGGTGTCTTGGCTGGCGCGTCGGCTGTTGACTACGTCGTCGGCAAGAATACCCACTGACCAGTAGCAATCCTTAATGCTGCGCGGTAGACATTTGTAACCAGAGTGATGGAGTGACGTTTATGCTAAGAAAAGCTTTCCTTGCGACCACAGCTTTGACAGCCGTGATTGGGCATCAGGCAAACGCGCAGGACGTTGATCTAAGCTATGGCTTTTTCGGAATGCCGGGTCTTATCGATATGCCAATCGCACAAAGCGCTGACGAAGGTGAAATAGCGGGTAGTTTGATTGCCAAGGATGGCATGTTTCGCCTGAATTTTGGCGCGCAGTTGACTGATCGTCTGTCAGGAAGCGCGAGCTATACTTTAACAGATATTTATGACGCAACCGGGACCGGTATCGAAACAAGCGAATTGGAGCGATCATTCAGTCTTCAGTATCGGTTGGTTAACGAATCCACCTATGTACCCGCAATTGCGATTGGGATGCGTGATTTTCTAAACCCGGGACGGTTCCAGTCTGAATATGTCGTGGCAACTAAATCTATTGGTGACAGTCTGACGGTGACTGCCGGATTAGGTTGGGGGGCGATGGGTACACATGACGGTTTCGATAATCCAATCGGTAGCCGCGGTGACAGACCTGAATTTGATGAAAACACCCCTGAAGGGCAGCTGGCAACAGACCAATGGTTTTCGGGTGACGCTGCGCTGTTCGGTGGGGCATCGTACCAAATTAATGATAAATGGGGCATGATGGCGGAGTATTCATCAATTGCATATCCCCAACAGGCATTTGCACCAGTTTTTGATGTCGAAAGTCCTTACAATTTTGGTGTAACTTACAGGCCTCTTGACGGTGTCCAAGTGTCGCTTGTGTCTTTGTATGGCGCTGATGTGGCGCTGTCCGGAACCTTTGTCCTGAATGCGAATAACCGACCGGGAATGGGTGGTATCGAAAGCGCACCTGCACCGGTGAAAGTGCGTAGCGAGAATATGCGCGCGGCCCGAACTTGGGATCGTGAAGCTGTTTCTGAAGCGGGGCTTCGTTCTGCTATGCAAGCGTTGCTTGAGATCGAAGGGCTTGAACTTACTGGACTGGAAGTTACCGATAGGACCGCGCGCGTGCGCTATGTCAACGGTCAGTATCGTTCGCAGGCCCAAGCGATGGGACGCGTTGCACGTATGATGACGCAGGTCATGCCAGGATCAGTAGAAACATTCATTCTTGAACCTGAAGTCAATGGAATTCCGTTGTCGTCTACGTCACTGGCGCGAAGCGATCTCGAAAGGCTGGAAAACCGGGCGGGCGCATCGGATGCGATTTTGGCCCGTGCTCAGTTTTCTGATGCGAGTGGTGATGCTGGCCTGATGCCAGTTGCTTCTGATGCTTCCGC
This sequence comes from Yoonia maritima, assembly GCF_003003285.1. Taxonomy (GTDB): domain Bacteria; phylum Pseudomonadota; class Alphaproteobacteria; order Rhodobacterales; family Rhodobacteraceae; genus Yoonia; species Yoonia maritima. The sequence continues at coordinate 28,941 of NZ_PVTP01000010.1, forward strand.
TTTTTCATGGGGAATTAGCCCGTATTTCGCCGTAACGTCGCTTGGGTCCGAAGGAGATCGTTCCGCTGACATCGGTTTAAAATTAAATGCGCGCTATCAGATCACGCCTCAGATATTGCTGTCGGGGGCGATTGTTCAAAGTTTGCTGAAAGATGATTCAGAAGACCCCGTTACTGATACGACGCCAGATTTGCATAATGTCAGGACTGACGGCGGATTCTACGGTGATGATGGTGTTCCTGTCATGGAAAGCCTGATGCTAACCCACTACGGTCGGCCGGCTGAGAATCTTTATAGCCGTGTTAGTGGTGGGTATCTTGAACGGATGTACGGCGGTGTATCAGCGGAGTTGCTTTGGAAGCCCGTTGAAAGTGACTTTGGCTTCGGCGCAGAGGTCAACTATGTGTCGCAACGTGATACCGATATGGGCTTTGGATTTGATGAATACGACTATGATATCGTAACCGGTCACGTGTCCGCCTATTACGATATTGGCGACGGGTATCACGCGCAGCTTGATCTGGGGCGGTATTTGGCTGGCGACTGGGGGGGCAAAGTGACGCTTGCCCGTGAATACGCAAATGGCGTCACTGTCAGCGCATATGTAAGCCAAACAGACGTGAGTTATGAAGATTATGGCGACGGATCCTATAATAAGGGTGTGCGCATTTCCATTCCGCAAGATTTCTTGACCGGACGACCAAGTCGCAAAGATTACGGTGCGACCTTGCGGACCCGCTCTGGCGATGGCGGCGCGATGTTGAATGTGGATGGCCGACTGTATGAGGTTGTCCGCGATGCACACACCAATGATCTATCTGATAGCTGGGGACGGTTTTGGAGATGAAAAAGATTATGCGTTTAGGGGTTTGCGTTGCGGCTTTGACGTTGCTGGTATCTTGCGGTCAAAGTGGGCTGACTGCGCGTTTGGCTGGCCTTGTCACGGGTCAGTCGGCACCCGCAGAACAGGTTGCAAATACGCTTGTTCCTGCGGATGAAATGCACGCAAACCCCGGCAAATACTTACGCGTCAATATTCGTAACCAAGAGGCGTGGTCATCAATGGTTCAGGTTGCGCGCAATAGTGGTCGTGTGACTTGGGTGGATCAGCGAAACGTAACTATGACGTTTGAGAATGGTTTGCTTGTTGCAACTCGTGGTTTAGTGCGTGATTTGATGGGTGCTGATGTTTCGCAGTCATGGGCGGCAATCCAGCGCGGGGGTGGAACGGCACAAAGACGGCATGATTTTATCACTGATCAGGATGGAATTTCGACGGAACTGTTGCAATGTAGCATCGTTTCAGAAGGAACTGAAGTTATCACACGTGCCGAAAAAACCATCTCGACCCGTAGATTTAATGAGAAATGCGAAGGCGAACGCCTTACTTTCACCAATATTTACTGGGTAAATCAACGTGGTGCTATGGTGCGGAGCCTTCAAGCAGTGTCGCCCGACGCTGGATATCTGCAAATCGATGTTTTCTGAACATGCGCAAACCTCTTGGATTTCGCATTAGGCCCTGATTAAATAGGGTAATGTGGATCACCACACAGTGGTAGACCACCCGTGCATTAATTGGAGTACCGACATGCGCCTTACAACTACTCTTGCCGCCACAGCTGTTCTGGCTGTTTCTGCTGTTTCCGCCACCGCTGGCGGTATGTCTGAGCCAGTAATGGCTCCACCTGTTGTTGTTGTTGAAGAACCAGCACCAACTTCTTCTATCAGCAGCACATATGTAATCATCGGTGTTGTTGCAGCTCTGCTTATCGCAGCTGCTGTAAACGCTGACGACGACTAAATCTAAGTCGAAAGACTTGATGAAAAGCAGGCCTTCGGGCCTGCTTTTTTCGTTCAACGGCTAGCGCGGGCCATCATTGCAAGGCGCATCAAAGTACGTTCCATCAGGGGGCCTTGCGGTGCTGTGCTTGCCGAACGTAGCTGCAAATCCACATCGGTCAGCGCAGTCAATGCGCGTTCCAAACGGGGGCGGCCCCAATGGGCAGCTTGGCGTACGATTTTGTCACGGCGTGGTCCAAAGACGGGTGGGCGCAGCCGACCAACACCAGCGGCCGGACCTCCGGGATCAGAAGCCGCAGTGTGCAAGCGCCGAAAATGTCGCATCGCGCCAATGCACAGCGTCACAGGGGTCACGCCTTGCGCATATAGATTACTTAGGACTGGTCCCAGTTTGTCGGCCTGCCCAAGCGCCACGACCTCTAGCACATCATCAACGTCGACTTCAGCTGATTGTGGCGCGTTTAGCATTACCTCGGTCACCGACAGCGGCGTGTCGTCACCACGCTTGTACAGGCTGATCTTTTCGAGCGTCTGCCTAAAGTCACCGGGTTCAAGCGAAGAGGCTAGCGCAACAAGTGCATCCATCACGTCTCGCTCTGGCTGGTCAATTCCCGCCTGTGTCAGGCTTTGTTCGATATCCGCGACCGATGGCGGGTCGTCATAGATGCCGATAGCCATCGCATTGCGGTGGTTTTCGAACAGCTTGCGTAGTGCGGATTTCACAGTCAGTTGGCTGGCCGTGACGATGATCTGCGCATCGCCGGGCTTCCAATCAACCAGCGCGTTGGTGATCGCTTTGGCGGCTGTATCAGTTGCGTCTTCAACAAACGCAACGCGGTGGCCCGGAAAGAAGCCCTGCGCCTTTACCGCGTCATCCAGCAACGCTGGGTCCTTGCGGAGGTCGGCTGCCGCCATGCGTGTCAGGCGCATTTCTTTTTCGCCGTTGGGGCCGACAAGAGCAGCAATAGCTTGCTGGCGCTTTTCGGCGACGCGCATGGGATCGGCGCCAAAAATCAGCAGGCCCGTATGGGTTGGATCCGGCTTGCGGAAATATGCTGTTGCCGCGGACCCTGTTAGCTTCATTGCATTAACTTTGGGCTAAGGATCAGCAAGCGACTAACGATCATGTCTGCAAGGATGACCGACAGGCGCGCGGTCGCGTCTGTTGCAGCCGTTTGGGTCGCAGTGGTCGAACCAGTGGCGGAATAGCTGGTAAAGGCGTCAACCTTTCCCTTTTCAACTTGCTGCCCTGTGGCATCAGTAAGGGTCCACTTAGCAATGCCTGTCACGTTGTAGCGGGTTGTGTCGCCGTCGTCTGTAATGGCTGCGCTACGGCTTCCTCTGGTCATGGTTACGTCCAGCGTATAGCGGGGCGCTGTCGCCCGCCCCAGCCGCTGTTCTAGTCGCTCTTGCAGTCGATATCCCGCGATCGTTTCATCCGCCTTAAATGCAATCGCGCCGCGCAGGGTGTTACTGTCACTGTAGACAGGTGCAAAACCACAGCCACCTAGGGCAAGAAGCCCCAGAATGGCAAAGCGACGCGATGGCAGGTTAGACGACAATGTTAACAATCCGTCCCGGTACGATGATCAGTTTCTTTGGCGCGTTGCCATCCAAGGCTTTTTGCACGACCTCAAGACCCATTACGATTTCTTCGATAGCGTCTTTGCTCGCGTCGGACGCAACCTTGATTTCGCCACGACGTTTACCGTTGATCTGGATCGGCATAGTAACTGTATCTTCAACCAACATGGCCTCGTCTGCAACAGGCCAAGGCGCATTAGCGATTAAGCCTTCGCCACCCAGCAGGCTCCAGATTTCCTCGGACAAATGCGGGGTCATTGGTGACATCAGCTGCGCAAGAACCTTGGCCGCTTCGCGTTTAGCTGCGCCACCTGCCTTGGATTTCGCCAAGACGTTGGTAAAGCCATAGAGTTTCGCGATTGCGGCGTTAAAGCCAAAGGTTTCAACGCCCATGGTCACGTCATGGATCGCCTTGTGCGTGGCGCGCAGCAGATCTTCGTCACCTGTGCCGGGTGCTGTGTCCATCGTTGCGATGTCGTTGGCGACACGGAGCACGCGCGACAGGTGCTTATGCGTGGCTTCTGCGCCAGATGCCGTCCATTCTACGTCGCGTTCCGGAGGGCTGTCGGACAGCACGAACCAACGTGCAGTATCCGCACCATATTTCGCCAAAATGTCATCTGGATCGACGACGTTCTTCTTTGATTTCGACATTTTAGCCGAAGGTACGATTTCTACCTCGGTGCCGTCGGCCAGTTTGCCGTCTGTGACTTCTTCGGGGAAGTGGTAAACCGCGCGACCTTCAGCATTACGCGTTTGGTAAATCTCGTGTGTCACCATGCCTTGGGTGAACAGCGCGTTGAACGGCTCTTTGGCGCTATCAGGCAGGTGCCCAGTGATGTTCATCGCGCGGGCAAAGAAACGGCTATACAGCAGGTGCAAGATCGCGTGTTCGATCCCGCCGATATACTGGTCAACGTTCATCCAATATGCCGCATCTTCAGCATTGGCCGGCGTTTCAGCGTGTGGCGAAGTAAAGCGGGCATAATACCAGCTGGAATCCACAAAGGTATCCATCGTGTCAGTTTCACGCTGGGCTGGCTTACCGCATGATGGGCATGTGCAATCGCGCCATGTTGGGTGACGATCCAGCGGGTTGCCGGGGATGTCGAATGTCACATCATATGGCAATTCAATTGGCAGGTTTTCTTTCTTTTCAGGCACCGCGCCACAATCATCACAATGGATAATTGGGATTGGGCAACCCCAATACCGCTGCCGAGAAAGGCCCCAGTCGCGCAGACGATACTTGGTCACGCCTTCGCCGATACCTTTGCCTTCACAATAGGTAATAGCGGTGTCGACTGCGTCGTCGCCAGTTTGAGCACTCTCACCGGCAAAGCCTTTGACGTAGGTAACAGTGTCGGTTTTGGCTGGGGTATAGGCTTCGGTCAGGTTGGCGTCCGCGTCGGCGGATGGCAGGAACACCGCGTTGATCGGTAGGCCGTATTTTGTCGCAAAGTCAAAATCGCGCTGGTCATGGGCGGGGCAACCAAAGATCGCACCAGTGCCGTAATCCATCAGGATAAAGTTCGCGATATAGACCGGCAGTTCCCAGCTGTCGTCCAGCGGATGCTTGACGGTCAGGCCGGTATCATAGCCTAGCTTTTCAGCCTTTTCGATTGCTTCGGCGGTTGTTCCACCTTTGCGGCATTCAGCGCAGAAGGCGGCGACTTTTTCGTCTTTGGCTTCCAATTCTTTTGCCAGCGGATGGTCAGGTGAAATACCAACGAAGGACGCACCCATCAATGTGTCAGGGCGGGTCGTGTAAACTTCGATCTGGCCGCCATCAGTGCGATCAAACGCGAATTGCAGACCGCGCGATTTGCCGATCCAGTTCGCCTGCATCAGTTTGACCTTGGCAGGCCAGTTATCGAGGCTATCGATTGCTGTCAGCAATTCTTCGGAATGGTCGCTGATTTTAAAGAACCACTGCACCAACTCGCGGCGTTCGACCTCTGCGCCAGAACGCCAGCCTTTGCCATCGATGACCTGCTCGTTCGCCAGAACGGTCATGTCGACGGGGTCCCAGTTCACAACGGCCTTTTTACGGTAAATCAGACCCTTTGACAGGAAGTCGATGAACAGCGCCTGTTGCTGGCCGTAATATTCGGGATCGCAGGTCGCGAATTCGCGGGACCAGTCGATGGACAGGCCGAGCGGCTTCATCTGTGCCTTCATGTCGGCGATATTGTTATATGTCCAATCCTTGGGGTGACCGCCGGAAGCCATCGCAGCGTTTTCTGCGGGCATACCAAAGGCGTCCCAACCCATTGGGTGTAGGATGTTATGACCTGTCGCCAGTTTGTACCGCGCGATCACGTCACCCATGGTGTAGTTGCGAACGTGCCCCATGTGGATACGGCCCGATGGATATGGGAACATCTCAAGCACATAGTACTTTGGTTTGTCAGCGCTGCGGACGGCTTTGAATGTCTCGGCATCGGCCCAAGAGGATTGCCATTTCGCTTCGATATCGGCGGGTGTGTAAGTGGTCATCAGAGCGGTCTTTCAAGAATGCAAACGCCGGGCAACAGGGGCCCGGCGGATTTGATAATCGGGCGATATGCCGAAGGCTATAGGATGCCGTCAGCAATGCGAAGCTGTCGGGCGCGTGATAGGATCGCGTTTTCTATGGCTGTCTGTGTTTCGATTGAAACGGGTCCACTGCGGCTTTGCAGTGCGACTTGGAGCGAACGGGCATCCAATGCAGGATCAATCACGCGTACTGTTGCGCGATAGGCGCTGCCACTGCCAGGGGGCGTGCCATAGCCCGTCGAGATGACACCAGTAAACGGATCAGCAGATTGTACAGGCAGGAAGTCCAGCACATCAAGGGACGCGGCCCAAAGATAGCGGTTCACCGCAACGTTTTCAGCACCACGCGGTGTCGGGGTTTGGCCACCGCCACATGAAGCGAGCGAGCCGATCAACAAAGCAACAAGCCCTGTGCGAACAAATTTCAACATTGACGTCAAACCACTTCCCCTTTGTCGGGATACTTTGCCATTGGCGAAATATGTAGCGAACGGTTGAACGGGTCACAAGCGGTTATACAACAAAGCAGTCCCCACAAAAGCAAAGAGCGACCCAAAGGGCCGCTCTCGCTTAGTCAAATACTGGCTTCGCTTAGAATGCGAATGTCAGCTCAACAGTCGCGCCGTCTTGGTAGTCTGGGCCACCAACTTCATCGTCTGCTTTTGCGCCAGCTGTTTCAGCTTCTGCATAAGAAACGAGGATCGATGCGCCGCCACCCAGGTCGTATGTACCTGCGATGTATGCGTCTGTACCGTTGTTTGCTTCAGTCGCGTCGTCAGACTGGTCGTAAACACCAGCAAGGATAGTCAGACCGTTACCCAGGTCGTAAGAACCGTCCAAGCCGATTTTGTTTACGCCTTGGTCGTAGTCGTAGTCGCCTTTAACAGACAGTGCGCCTTCGGAGTAAGCAAGTGTTACACCGTAGTTGTCTTCGTCAGCTGCGTCGTCTTCTGAAACGTAGTAAACTGTCGCAGTTACTGGACCGAATGGGTAAGCAACTTGAACACCTACAGAAGATTCGTCCAGTGTTTCGTCAGATGCGTATGCAACTGTGATGTCTGCGCCAGAGAAAGACGCGCCTACAGACAGACCGAAGATTTCGGACGTGTTGTAGTCACCGTTTGCGCCGTTTGCCAGAACGCCGAATGCAGCTTCGGATTCTTCTTGGTACGCAGCAACTACTGAGAACTGACCGAAGTCACCAGCAGCAGCAACAGACAGCTGGTCAACGTGGCTGTCGTCTGTTGGGAAGTTGTTGTCTGCATCGGCAACTGTGTAAGAAACGGCTGCTTCAACTGCACCGAAAGATGCTTCGCCGCGCAGAACTGTTTCGCCGTCAGCTTCTGAGAAGCCGTCAGATTCCATGTCGCCTGCAGATTTCCACAGTGTTTCAGCAGCAAATGCTGTGTCACCGTAGTACATGCCAGCAGATTCTGTTGTCAGAGACAGAACATAGCTTTCGCTGATGATGTCTGTTTCGTTGTCGTTGTCGATTGCGTCAAACTGAAAAGACGCAGCAGCAGTTACGCCGTTGTCCAGTTCCTGAGACATTGCAGTTGCAACGTTTGCGTCCCAGTAGAAACCGTCGTTGTCGCCAGCGATGCGTGAGTTGTAGCCCAGTGTTGCTTCACCGGAGAAAGATACTTCAGCAGCTGCGGCGCCAGCAAAGGCAACAAGCGCAGATGTTGTAAGAAGGATGCTTTTCATGGATTTATTCCCTCGTGTTTTGCATTCCCAAGAATGCCAGTTTTCCTAGCATTGGCGTTTAACTGCGCCCATTGGTTCTGACACTCAAGTAAATTAGACCATAATTAGGCGGGTTCGCGGAAAATGATGCATCAAGGACACACAGTGTTTTGGGCGGTGACATCGTCCCTAATTGCCTTTATTTCGGCCTGAAACGTGACGTGACCCTTATTTTCCGGAGCCTTACATGCCCTTAGCCGATATTCAGGATCGTATTCGTGCCGCTTGTGAGGCATCAGGGCGAAAAAAAGATGATGTGACCCTTATTGCAGTGTCTAAGGTGCAACCTAATGACCGGGTCGAGGCTGTCTTGGATCAGGGACATCGAGTCTTTGGTGAGAATAAGGTGCAAGAAGCGGCAGGAAAGTGGCCTGCGTTTTGTGAAGTCTATAGTGACGTTCAGCTGCACATGATTGGGCCGTTGCAGACGAACAAGGCCCGTCAAGCGATGGAGCTTGCACAGGCGATCCATACTGTTGATCGCCCAAAGTTGGCTGCGACCATTGCGCGATTGGCGCAAGAGATTGGAGATTGCCCAGATTTATTTATTCAGGTGAACACAGGTGAGGAGCCGCAGAAGGCGGGCGTGTTCCCTGCACAGGCAGACACATTTGTTGCCGAAGTGCGTGCGCTTGATCTACCCGTTAAGGGGTTGATGTGCATTCCGCCCGTGGACGAGGAGCCATCGCTGCATTTCGCACTGCTTGCGAAGATCGCAGCGCGCAACGGTTTAACTGGTCTTTCGATGGGTATGAGCAGTGATTTTGAGCGGGCTATTGCGCTGGGTGCGACGCATATTCGCGTTGGCTCTGCTATTTTTGGCGATCGCGTATCTGTGTGATGACGGATTATAACCCGCCACAGGATCCGCTTGTCATCTTACATGACGACCACGAGGTCGTTTTGGTTGATAAGCCGAGTGGGCTATTGTCAGTTCCCGGTAAAGGCGAGTTGCTGGCCGATTGCCTGATGGCGCGTGTAAAGGCGGTGTTTCCTACTGCGCTTTTGGTCCATCGCCTAGATAGAGACACATCTGGGGTGATGATTTTTGCGCTTACTCCACATGCGCAGCGCCACCTAGGGTTGCAGTTTGAAAAGCGTCAAACCAAAAAGACATATGTTGCGCGGGTCTGGGGCGAAATGCAGGAAAAGACGGGTACGGTTGATCTGCCTTTAATCGTGGACTGGCCCAACCGTCCAAAACAGATGGTTGACCATGAAAATGGCAAGCAAGCGCTGACCGACTGGCGTGTTATGCGGAAAGGCAACGGCGAGACGCGCGTACGGTTAATGCCTAAGACCGGGCGTTCACATCAGCTACGGGTGCATATGCTGGCCATGGGGCACCCAATATTGGGTGACCCATTTTATGCCGAAGGACCTGCAGGTGACTACCCCCGGCTTATGCTTCATTCTGAGACATTCCAGTTTCGACACCCGGATGGAGGGCAAGGTACGCGCATCACAGCAAAGTGTCCGTTTTAGCCAGAGACAAATTCCGCAATTTTTTCGATTTCGGATTGGCTGATTTCATGTCCGCCTTGATGCCAATGCAGTGTGACAATCGCCCCTTGGTCCGTGAAATAATCCGCAAGATCCTGCGTTTGAGGTGCTGGGCAAATTGGGTCACGCTTTCCCGCAGTGATCAAGATCCGGCGGCCAGTAAGATTAGGCTGAGGTTTGGGCTCCCAAGGAATTAATGGATGCATCAAGATTAGATCATCAACGATGTCTGGCTGTTCTAGTGCTACAGCCGCAAGAATATTCGCGCCGTTTGAATACCCAAGCCCAAACGTGCGAGGTGCATTCGCCGTCGATATTTCGGTGCGGATAAACTGCGCCATTTCGGTCGTGCGGCGTGCAAGATCAGGCATGTCATAGACGCCTTCGCCTGTTCTGCGAAAGTAACGCAAGGCACCATGTTCGGTTACGTTGCCCCGCGGCGATGTAATATGCGCAGCCGGAGCCAGTTGTTCTGCAAATCCGTGGAACTGATCCTCGTTTCCGCCTGTCCCATGAAACGTTAGGAACAGCGGCTGTCCCGCTGCGCCCTTTGTGCGTTTGGCGTGATATGGCATATTAGTTCTCGATAGGTTGGAGGTAGCCTTCAAGGCGGGCGCGTAGATGTTCGTGCTGGCTTGGCAATTTCAGCGCTTCGCCAAGGTGTGCGGTGTCCTCGTCACGGTCAAATCCCGGTTCGTTTGTCGCGACTTCAAACAACACGCCACCCGGCGTGCGAAAGTAGATCGCATAGAAGTAGTCACGGTCGATGACTGGCGTAACTTGGTATCCAGTGTCCAACAGCGCCTCGCGTACTTCTAATTGGCGGGCGCGATTTTCGACGGCAAAGGCTATGTGGTGTACTGAACCTGCACCTTGGGCAGCGCGACGTGCACCGGGGATAAGCTCTATATCAATTACGTTGGCATCATTCCCGCCCGGAACGATGAAGCGGGTCACGTTGTTTTCGGTCTCTTGCTTTTCGTAGCCCATGAACTTTAGCAGCTCTGCGCTTTGGGCGTCATCGGCCAGTTGCATGTCGGTCGAATGAAAACCGCGAATGCCCATATCGGCGCTGACACCATTGCCAGTCCATGGCGTACGGTCATCATTGCTCTCGACAAGGGCAAATCTATCGCCGTCTGGGCCATCAAACAAAATGCGGTTTTGACCAAAGCGAACGTCTTGAGACATTGCCGTCGTTTCAAATGTGGCCAAGCGATCAAGCCATGCCTGCGACGTTCCTGTTGGGATACTGAACGATGTCCGCCCCACTTCGCCAGTACCAGCGATGCCGCGGCCAGCATTTGGAAACGGAAAATATGTCATGACAGTCCCCGGCGTTCCGGCTTCGTCCCCATAGTACAGGTGGTAAACGTCGGGGGCGTCAAAATTGACGGTCTTTTTGACGCGTCGTAATCCAAGTACGTTAGTAAAGAACGCATTGTTTGTACGGGCATCACTGGCCAGCGATGTGACGTGATGCAGGCCTTTGATTTGTTTTAGCATTGGTCATCTCCTGATCTGTTGCCGCATAAATAACGTGTTTCGATCCGCACTAAATACCGCTGAGCGCACTGCAATGGTTCGAAAATGAACATGAAAACATGACAAGCTGCGACAAAGGGTATGACCCTGTAGCGCAATCAACGATGCGGGCATATATATCTACTAACGCATTACAACAAAGGAGCGTTCCAATGGGCCTACGCATTAACGATACAATTCCCGATATGACGGTTGAGACAGACCACGGCACGATTTCCCTACATGATTGGATCGGCGACAGCTGGGCAGTCCTGTTTTCGCACCCCAAGGATTTTACCCCCGTCTGCACCACAGAATTTGGCGCGGTCGCGCAGTTGGCAAACGAATGGGAAAAACGCGGAACGAAGGTTCTGGGCATCAGTATTGATGGTGTCGAAGATCATAAAAAGTGGAAAGGTGACATCGAAACTGTTGCTGGCACTAAAGCAGGTTTTCCCATCGTTGCCGATGAGGGGCTGGAAATGGCTAAAGCCTTCGACATGCTTCCTGCCGAGGCCTACATGCCTGACGGGCGCACACCTGCGGATAGCGCGACAGTGCGTTCTGTCTTTATCGTTGGGCCAGATAAGAAGCTAAAGCTGTCGATGACATATCCAATGACCGTTGGCCGTAACTTTGCCGAAGTCCTACGTGCACTTGATGGTTTGCAAACGTCGGTTGGGCAGGGTGTGGCTACGCCTGCAAACTGGAATGTCGGTGATGATGTGATCATTCCAGCATCGGTAAGTAATGAAGATGCCAAAGCGAAATACGGTGATTTCAAAACCGTGTTGCCGTACCTACGTACGACGAAGCTGTAACAAAAATGGACCGCATTCAATATTGGATGCGGTCCACCTAATTTTAGAAACGGTACGCAAGCCCAAGGCTGAGGTACGGATAGATGTTTAGATCATCCGCGTCATCACGCGCTTCTGCGTAGTCGTCGCTGCTGTCAATTTCAGCTTGCAACGTCGCATCGTCAGATTTCGCTGACAGATCAACACCACCGATGAAAATCGCACCGATTTCGCTGCTGAATGTCCAGTTGTCTGCGAAATGCAGATCATAACCCGTTGTCAGGACAGGTGCGACGGTGTTGTTAAATTCAGACTTTGTCGTCACAGAGCCGCTTGTGTACTCAGTTCCATCAATCTCGATTGGGTTGGCAGCTGATGCTTCTGCAACACCGGTGAAATCTGTGTTGGATAGGAATAGGCCACCTGACACACGCCAGCCGCTTTGTGTTGGATAGTAATCTGCTAAGACGGCAAAACCGCCAAGGCTTGCGTCAAATTCATAGGAACCGTCGCCAGGCTCAGAGCCGGAATCTTCATAAGAGAAGCCGCCCATTAGTGCACCGCGAACGCGAAACTGTTCGTTGATGACGTATGATGCTTCTAGGTTGCCACCGAATGTCGAAACACCAAGCCCGACGGACATATCGCCAGCTTCTTGCGCTTGAACGGCAGTGCATGAAACAAGTACTGCTACGCAGCTAGCAAAAGTAGTATTCATTATTAGTCTCCAAAAAGTGAATGGATTTTATCTATAGGATTTAAATTGAGAGAATAGTTGAACTACAAAAGTAGTTCTTTGATTTGCAGGTGGTTGTGGCTGCACCGCAACGGTTGTGTTTTCGGAGTGGATTTTCGGTTATCCCGTGTGCACGAATATGTAGCGTAAATTGAAAAGGCCCCGACAAATCAATGTCAGGGCCTTCGCTTAAACTAAGAGTGGGCTGAATTATTCTTCAGCGGCTTCTTCTTTAACGACTTCTTTACCAGTTTCCTGATCAACCATTTTCATGGCCAAGCGGACTTTGCCACGATCATCGAAGCCAAGCAGCTTAACCCATACTTCCTGGCCTTCTTTTAGAACGTCAGAAGGGTGGTTCAGGCGGCGGTTTTCGATTTGGGACACGTGTACCAGACCGTCGCGTTTGCCGAAGAAGTTCACGAAAGCACCAAAGTCGACCAGTTTCACAACTGTCCCTTTGTAGATCACGCCTTCTTCTGGCTCTGCTACGATTGAATGGATCATGTCGTAGGCTTTTTTGATCGCTTCAGCATCGTTAGATGCCAGCTTGATCACACCGTCATCGTTGATGTCGACTTTTGCGCCGGATGTTTCAACGATTTCACGGATGACCTTGCCGCCAGAACCGATTACTTCACGGATCTTGTCGGTTGGGATCTGCATTGTTTCGATCTTAGGTGCGTGAACGCTAAATTCCTGCGCGCCTGTCAGGGCTTTGCCCATCTCTTCGAGGATATGCAAACGACCGGCTTTCGCCTGCTCAAGCGCCTTTGACATGATGTCAGACGTGATGCCTGCAATCTTGATGTCCATTTGCAAAGACGTGATACCGTTTTCAGTACCGGCAACTTTAAAGTCCATGTCGCCAAGGTGGTCTTCGTCACCCAAGATGTCAGACAAGATTGCGTAGTCGCCATCGTCTTCCATAACCAGACCCATCGCAACGCCAGCAACTGGTGACTTAAGCGGAACACCAGCGTCCATCATGGACAGAGAGCCACCACATACAGATGCCATCGAAGACGAACCGTTTGATTCAGTGATCTCAGACACCAAGCGGATTGTGTATGGGAAATCAGTTGCAGCAGGCAGAACAGCCTGAAGCGCACGCCAAGCCAATTTACCGTGGCCGATTTCACGACGGCCAGGACCAGACACACGACCAACTTCACCAACAGAATATGGTGGGAAGTTATAGTGCAGCATAAAGTTAGATTTATACATGCCAGTCAGCGAGTCGATCATTTGTTCGTCGTCGCCAGTGCCCAATGTCGTTACAACCAGACCTTGGGTTTCGCCGCGTGTAAACAGGGCAGAACCGTGTGTACGTGGCAGGATGCCTGTTTCTGAAACGATTGGACGAATTGTGTCCAATGCACGACCGTCGATACGCTTGCCGTTTTTCACAACATCGCCGCGCAGAACGTTTGATTCGAGCTTCTTAAGCGCAGCGCCCAAGTTGCCGTCTTCTTTTTGTTCGTCTGTCAGGGCTTCGATGATTGATGCCTTCGCAGCAGCAACCGCGGCTGTGCGCTCTTGCTTGTCTGTGATTGCATAAGCAGCGCGCATTGCGTCTTCGCCAGCGGCTTTTACAGCTGCGGAAAGCTCAGAGTAATCCTCTGGCTGGAAGTCAAATGGCTCTTTCGCACATTCTTCTGCCAGATCAATGATCAGGTCGATCACAGGCTGGATCTGTTCGTGGGCGAAAGTCACCGCACCCAGCATTTCTGCTTCGGTCAGCTCGTACGCTTCTGATTCAACCATCATCACGGCGTCTTTGGTGCCGGCTACAACAAGATCCAAACGCTGCTCTGGGTTCAGGCGCAGGTTATGCATGTCGTCGATTTCAGGGTTCAGGATGTATTCTCCGTCCACGAAACCAACGCGACAAGCGCCGATTGGGCCACGGAATGGCGCGCCGGAAATTGTCAGCGCAGCAGAAGCAGCGATCATCGCAACCATGTCTGGGTCGTTGACCATGTCGTGCGACAGAACTGTACACATGACCAGAACTTCGTTTTTGAAGCCGGGAACGAACAGTGGGCGAATTGGACGGTCGATCAGGCGGGATGTCAGCGTCTCTTTTTCAGTTGGACGTGCTTCGCGCTTGAAAAAGCCGCCTGGTACTTTACCGGCGGCGTAGTATTTTTCTTGGTAGTGAACGGTCAGAGGAAAGAAATCCTGACCGGGTTTTTGGGCGCGTGCGAATGTCACGTTTGCCATAACACTGGTTTCACCCAGCGTGGCAATGACAGAGCCGTCAGCCTGACGAGCAACTTTGCCCGTTTCAAGTGTGAGCGTTTCTTGCCCCCACTGCATCGATTTTTTAACTTCGTTAAACATCATGTTTTCCTAGTCGGGCCGCAGCCCATTTTGCGTAGGGGGCGTATTCCCCCTCATTCCGGTATCTTCTTTGTCAGGCGCTGGAATGCGGGCGCCGGTCTCTCAAGATTTGCGGGCCATAGCTGAATTTTGCGTATTTGGGAAGAGAAAGCTCTTTCAACTGCGATTTGGTCACATTTTGTACTGTGTCCGATCAATTACATGGCCTTTGCTAAATCATGAAATTTGGAATTATTCATCCACACACTTTATGCGTGTGTTGTGGCGGTTTTCAAGAGAATTAGTCTCGATCTAGCTTAAAGTAAAAAACGCCCACCAAAAGGTGGACGTTTTGTATCGTTGCTGAAGCTATGCTTCGATGCGTCGGCTTAGCGACGCAGACCTAGACGCTCGATCAGGCTTTGGTAGCGTGCTTCGTCTTTGGCCTTTGTGTAGTCCAAAAGCTTACGACGCAGAGCAACCATTTTAAGCAGACCGCGGCGGCCGTGGTTGTCTTTTTTGTGGGTCTTGAAGTGCTCTGTCAGTGTCGCGATGCGCGATGACAAGATAGCAACCTGAACTTCGGGCGAACCTGTGTCGCCTTCTTTGGTTGCAAATTCCTTCATGATCCGTGCTTTGTCTTCTGCAGTAATCGACATCGGGGTCTCCTTGTTATTAAGGGTGAATGGCGCGATCCGGGATGTCGTCCAGAAAGGCCCGTGGAGGCTCCGGCAAGGTATTCCCTGCGCGGATGGCTGCATTTAGGGGGATTCCTTCAAAAAGGAAAGCTTTTTATGTGGAAACCAGCGTGACCGAAGAAAGATCAAGCTCTATCAGATTGCTGAACGTGGCAACGATTTGATCGTCGGCGAGCAATACCAAGCCATCGTCAGATAGCTGAGTTGTAATTGTTGGTTCGTTACCCGCATAGCTAATTTCGATTACGTCTTCACCGGGGATAAAGTCTTGGATGATTGCCATGGTGTCGGTACCCAATGCAAAGGTATCGGCGCCAGTGCCACCGTTTAGGACGTCATCATTCCCACCAATCAGCACATCATTTCCTGCGCCGCCGTTCAGAAAGTCGCGGATGTTGTCTTCGCGATCTTCAATAATATCGTCGCCCGCGCCGCCATGTAGCGTGTCAGCACCGTCGCCACCGATTAGTGTGTCGTCGCCCAATGAGCCAAGCAGCATGTCGTCGCCTGTGCCTCCCGATAGGATGTCATTGCCGCCGCCACCGTTCAGGCTATCGTTCCCAGCACCTCCTTCGACAAGGTCATCGCCGATATGGCCAAACAGGTTGTCGTTCCCGGCATTGCCATTAATCTGGTCGTCTCCCGCCCCACCGTGGATTTCATCGTCGCCTGCGCCACCTGCCAAAAGGTCATGGCCATCTTCACCATCAAGATAGTCATCGCCTGATCCTGTGGTCACAACGTCATCGGTATCGCCCGAAAAAACGATCATGTCTGCATCGACCGCATCCATGAATTCGTCCATTGGCATGATGTCTTCGTCATCGATTTCATCGGGGTCGTCTTCGTGTGTGGTAGTCTCTGGTTCGTCGTCTTCAGGGTCCACCAGCATAATCGCTGACATCGTCACCCCAAGAATTCCTAAAATCGCCAACATTGTCATTACCTACGATCGAGCGAGTCGCCATCGACCCAGCTGCCGGTAATTTTCTAGCATGGCCAACACGTTGAGCGGTCTGGAAACTGCCGCTATGGTTAACGTGCCGCCGGGTCCCAACGCATCGGTTGTTGGGAATAGCTGATGTATAATGGGTGTTTTGGGTTGCCGTGTTTGGTCACGCCTAAGGTAAAGATCGGTTTGCCTGTCTTGTGCAACAGTTCTGCGGTCGCGGCACCGCGTTTCAAATGTTCGCCGTGCGTCCCCCAAGCGGCGATAATTTGATCCGCCCAATTGACCGATTCCTGTAGGACGGTGTCATTTTCTGGGCCGACTGGATCATTGGCTTTGCGCATCAAATGGGGATCAGTCTCGCGCCACGCAAAGATGTTTGTTACCCGGAATGCGCCAAAACCCAATGTGCGGGCACGTCTTTCGCAACGCTCAACTGTTGGGTCGTTTTGAACCTCGGTTGCTTTGGACGGGTTTAGCATCACGAACAATACGCGCTTGCCGGTGTCGTCCCAGCTACGGGTCAGCGCATAGCGGTAGCGTTCGCAGTCCGAATAAAGCGCGGTCGAAGGTGCGTCGTCTTTGGTATGGCTTCGAACAATCATCAGGGCAAAGGGTTAGGTGGATTAAAATCCACCCTACGTTACAAATACGCGTGTTGGTTGGATTTCGCCACCGCGATAAGTGCCGACAGCGACGGCCTTGCCTTCGAAGGATGCCCATACTTCTTCGCCGTATTCAACGCCTGACGCGATCACCGATGCCGGGTTGCCATTACGTAGTTTGGTCACGCTTTCGGCAAGGCACCGGACTTCTGGTAGATCTTGAAGACCCACTTCGAGAGGTTGAATAGATGCGTCTAATTCAGTTGTTTTTGCCGCTGCATCAATCTGTTCCAATGTTACGCCATCGGTCGCCTGAAATGGGCCAGACCAAATGCGGCGCAGCGATCTGACGTGGGCTTTGCAGCCAAGCGCCTCGCCTAGGTCGCGGGCGATGGATCGGACGTAGCCACCTTTGCCGCAAGTCATTTCCAAAACGACGTGGTCCGCGTCGGGACGGTCAATAAGAAGGAGTTCCTCGACCCATAGGGGACGTGCAGCTAGTTCCATTTCTTCGCCGTCGCGTGCTTTCTTATAGGCGCGTTCGCCGTCGACTTTGACAGCTGAAAATTGAGGGGGGACCTGCATGATGTCGCCGATAAAGGCACCAAAGGTGGCCTTGATGGTTTCGTCGTCTGGACGTAGGTCGCTTGTTGCGATGACTTCGCCTTCGGCGTCGTCAGTATTTGTTGCCTGACCAAGCCGAATGGTAAACGTATATGCTTTTAGGGCATCAGTGATGTAGGGAACGGTTTTTGTCGCTTCGCCCAATGCCACGGCTAGAACGCCAGTTGCTTCGGGGTCAAGCGTGCCTGCATGGCCTGCCTTTTTCGCGTCAAGCGCCCAGCGAACTTTGTTCACTACGGCGGTCGAGGTCAGCCCAGCGGGTTTGTCCACCACGAGCCAGCCAGAAATATCGCGTCCCTTGCGTTTGCGCGCCATCGTTCATGTCCTTTGTCAGATTGCGCGCTTGCTAGTCGCCCAAAGCGCAGCGGTCAAGCACGACAGGATGTTGCACGATGTTAGCACTCTGAAACGAGGGGCTATTTCTTTGTCATTTCACATAATAAAGCCGCCCGTACATTGGTGGCGGGCGGCTGTTTGTCATAAGTAGCTCAGAGGCCCGATTTACTGCTTTCGATGTATGCGGGGATAATCTCGTCGAACTTGCCGTTAATCACTTCGAATTGCTGATCGATGCTCAGGGCGAGTGTGACGTCGGTCGATCCCGCTACCTGCTCAAGGTCGGCTTTTAGTGTTGCCCAATCTGCGGCGATGGCTTCGAGCGATGCACGAACTTCTGGCGTTGGTGGTGCCGATACGCCGAGGCTATCGAAACCATTGATCAGCGCGCCCATTGATGCGTCAAACCGACCCACAGATTTGTCAAACCGTGTTGTGCTTCCCATCACGGTGTTTCCGGTTATCAAGCCGCAAGCTTCTTTGCTGATTTGATTGGAAAGCGCTGGCTGGCGGGTCACAATATCAAGGGTAAATGCGTCGCTTTGCAAAAGCGCTGGCGGGATTGCATAGTCGGCAATGATTTCGCGCAGCAAGTATTTTGACGTATGCATCATGTTAAGATTGTGACGCGAAACATAGTCTGTCCCGTCAGTCGGGCCTTCACCGTTTAGGCGCCCCAGTGCGGCTTCTTTAAAGCGGTCCCACTGTGACGACACACTATAAATCGTCGAGTTCAGTCCGCGCCCTTCTTCGGCTGTGTCGATGCCCAGTGCAGCGTCACCTTCTGTCAGCGCTGTTAGGTAGCTGTCATAGTCGGAAACGCCTTGCGTGATTTGTGCGCTGTAGGCGTCTACCTCGATGCCGGCGTCGAAAAAGCAGGACGCGACGGCCATACGTTGCGCCGTTTCGCGCATCAACCCACCAACATGCACGCGTTCTGCGCCAGCCATGTAAACTGCGTCGGCTTCGCTTTGGGCGAAAGCTGATGTGCTTAAGCAAACGCTTGCGATCACAACGCCTGTAAGGTGTTTGGTTGCGGCGATGGGTGACTTTTTAGACATGGCGACCTCTTTACTCCGCGACAGGGTGGGATGCGCGTTGCCGCGCATCTGTGATGTCAAAACGTTTGAAAACTTGTTGAACCCGCTCATTGTGTGCTGATCCATGTTTCGACACGACGGTTAATCTGACGTCCTGAATCTGTTGTATTGCAGGCCGCAGGGGCGATTTCACCAAAACCAGTGGTTTTGATTGTCACGTTGCTAAGACTATCGCCCGCGAGTGTTTCAAGTGCAGCGCGTACTTGGGCCGCGCGCCCCTCTGCGAGTGATAGGTTGGGACCGAATGCGCCGACCGAGTCCGCAAACCCGACCAATGTTACTTCAGTGCCTGCTGGCATATCCTTTAGATAGTTTGCGAGCCGCGTCAGGTCGGCTTGGCCGCGCGGGTCAAGGATTGTCGAGCCGGTGCGGAAACGGAACGTGGATGACAGGCGGTCGTTGTTTGCCATCAGCGCAAGCATGTTGCTTGCGACGCGCTGTTCGGTGGCGTTTGTGCCTGATTGAAGAACGGTTTTGGCACGTTGACTTGCGAGGCCCATTTCGACCCGCTCAACACCCAGATTGATAAAGCCTGATTGCCGGATGACACCGTTCGCAGCATCAGACGTCGCGTAGTCGATGAAACCAGTTGCCATCGGATCAGCAACATCGCCGCGGTTGTACAAGAACAAACGGCGGAACAATGTGTATTCCTCGGTCTTGACTGAAAACGCATCAGGCTCTGTGCCAATTCCACATTCGCTGATCAATGTCAGCGGTTTCTGTCCACGCTTAAATGCAAATCCAACGTATGCAATTGCGCCTGCATTTTCGTCAACATAGTTTGAGGCTTCGACGTTGTCGGTTGCTGTAAATGCGCTGGGTGCATTAGCTGGTGAATTGCCGCCAAACACGCCTGCGTTAAACACTGATGCTGTATCAGTGTCGCTTGTTACGACGGACACAGGGAGATTAGGGCCGCCGACCTGAGCCCAGTTCGTGACTTCGCCGCGATATATGCGTGCAACGTCCACAACGGAAAGTTGTGTTACCGGGTTAGATTGATTTACGATCACGACCAGACCGTCCAGCGCGAGGATGTGCTCTTGGTCCAGCGCGGTCATGTCGCCCGCGCCATTGGCAGCAAGCGCAGCGGCTTCGTCTGCTGTGATGGGGCGCGCCGACATTGCGACCTGCGTAGAATTGTCGAGCAGCCCAGAGAAAGCATCCCCAGCGTTGCTAGAGCTAACCAGATAGGTGCCCATTGAATCACCGAACCCTTGCTGTCCGACAAGTGTCGCTGCGAACTCTCCGTCGTTAGCGGTCGTTGTTATTGTGGATTCAGCATCTTGTGATGTCGCGTAGCCGCCCATCAATAGGGGCATCAAACCTTGTGCAATAGTGTCAGACCCGCTGACTGTAATGTCGGCTTCAATCGCTTTGGTTGTTGGGCAACTTTCGCCCTCGCAACGTACGCGGTTGGTCGCAATACGAAGATCGCCCAACGCGGTTTGAAGAAGGTAGTAATCATCGACGACACCGATCAAGTCGCCCTGAAGGTTGATCGTACCATCGGTCGACCGCAATGTGACGACGTCAGCTGCTGCGTTCGTGCATAGCGTGGTTGTGCTCGCCAGAATGAGGGTTCTCAAAATAGAACGTTGTTTGGTGCTGGTGGTGTGTTTCAAAGAAGAGCTCCATTCTACTATGTCCCTGAGCGGGCTGCAATTTTAGGGCGTATTGTTTACCCGTTTTAATGATATTGTCCGATACCAATGAGATTTTACAGCATCCTGAGAACAATTGTGGTGCCATTATGGCAGAGATCAGGCGTGAAACTACTTTGAGCTTGGCAGTATAGCGTCATAAGCTGCTTATCGTGATAGCGCTAACTGCCTGATTTTTGTGTATCTACAACGAGATAAGATGAATAATTGATCAAATATAAAACGTCGCTGTTGGGCGTTGAAATGTGGCGAAATTTTCAGTGTTGCCGTGAACGTTTTTTCATTTTCTGAATAAGCTGTGGGTAAAACGACACGCTATCAGGAGGATATGACCTCTAAGAAAGCTTCGCCAAACCGCTCAGCGTACCGTTCTCCGATTAAGCGTTCTAGCTGATCAGCGTCAGCGCTGCGCATTTGTGCCACCTTAGCGAGCGTGGATGCGGTGCAGCTCATCGGTTTATCCGCGCCATGCGGTCCGCGTGACAATGCCGCTTGTACTTCAAGTAATCGATCGTAGATTTCGCCTTCGTTACGTCCGGCAAGTTTCCGTCGGGCGGGGTGGGTTTCTTCGACCGCGCCAGCAATGACTTCAAGGAAATCACGCCCGTAGCTTTCCAGCTTTTTCGCGCCAACGCCACCGATCTGCGCCATCTGGTCCAAGGTAACCGGCCGCTTTTCAGCCATTTCGATAAGGGTACGATCATTAAAAATGATGTATGCGGGAACCCCGCCTTGCTCTGCCAGATAGCGGCGCTTTGCCTTAAGCGCAGAAAGCAATGGAGCGTCTTCTTCGCTGACGAGCATCCGGACTTTGGGGCCGCTACCACGCGCGGCGCGAATAGTATCACGGCGCAGTTCGATTGTTGCTTCGCCGCGCAAGATTGGCCGGGCGGCTTCGGTCATGCGCAGTGCGCCGTGGCGTTCGCGGTCGGGCCGCAGGAGGTCGTGCCCCATCATTTGCCGGAATATCGCCTGCCATTGGCGTTTGTCGTATTCCTTGCCAACGCCGAATGTGGGCAGGCTGTCGTGCCCGCGTTGCTGGATCTTATCGGTTAGATCGCCACGCAAAATATCGATCAGATGCCCCGCGCCGAACCATTCTTCGGTCCGCAACGCAGCAGACAGCGCCATGCGCACAGCGGTTGTGCCGTCGAATACCTCGGCCGGCTTATCGCAAAGATCACAGTTACCACAGGGGCCGGGGGTTTCGCCAAAATACTCAAGCAGGTTTTGACGGCGACAACGAAGCGCCTCGGCCAGTCCGAGTAGCGCGTTCAAACGCCCATGGTCAGCAGCGCGACGTTCTGGGGGCGCTAACCCTTCATCGACTTGTTGGCGGCGGAACCGGATATCGTCGGGGCCAAATAACGTTAGCGTTTCGGCTGGTGCACCATCACGACCGGCGCGACCGATCTCTTGGTAATAGCCCTCGATAGATTTCGGCAGATCGGCATGCGCGACCCAGCGAATATCAGGTTTATCGATACCCATGCCAAAGGCGACGGTCGCGCAGACGATTAGCCCGTCTTCTTGCTGAAAGCGGCGTTCAACGATGCGGCGGTCGTCAGCTTCCATGCCGCCATGATAATGGCACGTCGCGTGACCAGCTTCGTTCAAGGCTTTGGCAAGGGTTTCTGTTTTTGCACGGGTCCCACAGTAGACAATGCCGGACTGGCCTTTGCGTGCGGACGCAAAATTCAAGATTTGCGCGCGTGGTCCATCTTTGACAGCAAACGCGAGGTGGATATTCGGCCTGTCGAAGCCACGCAAAAATGTGGACGGTTCTGCACCATCAAATAGCTTTTGAACGATTTCGATTTGGGTTTCCGCATCGGCCGTCGCTGTGAACGCGGCAAGCGGTACATCTAACGTGCGGCGTAGTTCGCCAATACGCAGGTAATCGGGGCGGAAGTCGTGGCCCCATTGGCTAACGCAATGGGCTTCATCCACGGCGATCAGGTTCACACCAACACGTTTGAGCATATTGACTGTACCACCAGAGGCGAGCCGCTCTGGCGCCATGTAGAGCAGCTTTAGCGTCCCTGCCTCTAACGCGGCAAACACTTCGTCGGTTTCTTCTTGGGTGTTGCCTGACGTAAGTGCGCCAGCAGAAACCCCAGTTTCGCGGAGGCCACGGACCTGATCACGCATCAACGCAATCAAGGGCGAAATAACGACAGTAACGCCATCGCGCACCAATGCAGGCAATTGGAAACACAGAGATTTTCCCCCACCTGTTGGCATAATTGCCAAGGTGTTTTCCCCTGCAATGACCGCCTCTACGATGTCTTGCTGGCCCGGGCGGAACGCATCAAAACCAAAGATATCGCGAAGCAGCGTGGCAGCGGGCATATAGGGTAACCTGTGTGGACGGATATTTGAGTTCCGCGCACATTCCCACGTTCAGATTCTGGCAGCAAGCACCGCAACGAAAAAAGGCCGCCTTCGTTACGGAAGACGACCTTTCTGGAGTACCGCTTGCGCGGATAACTTAGCGAACGATGTCGTAGTCTTGCTGAGCAACAACTTGACCGTCTACTTTCAGTAGGGCGATCACTTTGTTCAGCGGTGTGCCACCAACGTTGACGCGAACGTCGCTGTTTGCACCGGCGTGGACAGATTCTGTCCCGATCAATGTGCCGATTTCGCCTGAAGCGCTTTTGTAGATCTCTACAACGCCGTCGCCTTCGGCGCGAACGATGCCTAGATCCAGAATTGAAGTCGCATCCAAGTTTTCACCTAGCTCGAAGTAGCTTTCTGCAGAAGCAGCAGAACCCAGAGCGGCGACAGTTGCAGCAGCAAGTGCGATTTTTTTGATAGACATGATATGTTCCTTTTTCTCTTTTATTTTGCGACGCTAATGCCGCTGATTGTTTGTCTCGGCGGCGTTGTTTGCCGTGTTGATGAATTGCATATCGGGTGCTTGGTGCCGTTTGAAAAGGCTGATTTCGATCACGAAAATGGTGATCAATGTGATCGGAAACAGTTCTTGAAAATGGTGCAAGCAGCCCCAATAGGTCAGTTCTGTGCGGCACCGAACGAAACTAAAACTAACTCTGTGCGTTCGTGCGATGCTCAGAGTTTGGGCGCGATCACAAAACTTGTGCGAACGCATAATTGTGAGACGAAATATTTCTGACAAATTACGCGGGCGTGATCGATTTTGGCGTTCCACAGCCGTTGCTATGGATGAAATCGCAACGTAGCGTCCCCGAAAATAGGAGTACGACGATGGGCGAGATCATATTTGTGCGCCATGGGCAGGCAAATTCGGGCGCGACTGACGAAGAAAGCTATGACAAGCTATCTGATCTTGGTCATCAGCAGGCGCGTTGGCTGGGCGACTACATGCGCGACCGCGAAGAACCGTTTGATAAAGTGATTGCTGGCAGTCTACGCCGTCATCGTGAAACGGCGGCGGGAATGGGATTTTCTGACCCGGTGATTGATCCTCGTCTGAACGAGATGGATTATTTTAGTCTTGGTAAGGCGCTTGATGATGTTCATGGCGTACCGATGCCCGGCCCGGATGAATTCGCCGCACATATTCCACAAGTCATGGAAGCTTGGCATCGGGCTGAAATCAAAGGTGTTGAGACATTCGCATCGTTTGAAGAGCGCGTAACAGGTGTGCTGCAAGAGGCAGCGCAGCCGGGTGTTCGTGTGCTATGTGTGACCTCTGGTGGTGTGATCGGGATGATTTTGCGCCATCTACTATTGTTAGACCCAACACGGTTGGCGCATGTATTGCTTCCAATCATGAACACGTCAGTGCATAGGGTTCACGTCATTCCGCAAGGGCCGATTTTGGCAAGCTTCAACGCAGCGCCGCATCTGGATCATCCAGATCGTGCATATGCAATTACTCACTTTTAAGGATAAAAAATGGTGCATCTTTGGGTCCGCGCGGAAAGTCGCGCCAACGAAGAACGTGTTGGTCTTACGCCAGATGGCGCAGCGCAGCTGCTGAAACAAGGGTTCAAAGTTACGGTCGAAGAAAGCAGTCAGCGTATTATCCCAATTGCGGATTACGTTGCGGTCGGTTGCGAAGTTGCGCCCGAGTTCTCATGGGTGGATGCACCGGATGATGCACTGATCTTTGGGTTAAAGGAATTGCCCGAAGACGGCACGCCACTACGTCACCGTCACATCATGTTCGGCCATGCCTATAAGGGGCAGCCATCGGGGCGCGTCCTGCTGGACCGGTTTCAGGCTGGCGGTGGCGCGCTGTATGATCTGGAATATCTGACCCATGCAGATGGTCGCCGGGTCGCGGCGTTTGGTTATTGGGCTGGCTATGCAGGCGCGGCTGTGTCGCTGATGTGCTGGATTGCACAACAATATGGCGAACAAGCTGCACCCGTGCATGCTTATCCAAATGCTGCCGATATGCGTGCCGATCTACTGTCGCGTTTGGGCGATACGCGGCCGAACGCATTGATCATCGGGGCGCTGGGCCGTGTGGGTACTGGCGGTGCCGATCTATGCGAAGCGATGGGGATGAAGGTTACCAAGTGGGACATGGCGGAAACCGCTTCGGGCGGTCCATTCCCCGAGGTGCTAGCGCATGACATCTTCTTGAATTGTATCCTTGCACGCCCTGGTACACCTGTGTTCGTGCCCGCGGATGCCAAGGTAGCAGAACGCAAACTGTCAGTTATCGGGGATATTGCTTGCGATCCAGATAGCGATTTTTCACCGATCAAGGTTTATGACCGGACCACGACATGGGCTGATCCCGCGCTTCGCGTACACGATGATCCGGTTTTGGATGTAACGGCGATTGATAACCTGCCTTCGATGTTGCCTGCGGAAAGCAGTGAAGATTTCGCCGGGCAGTTGCTGCCGCATCTCATGACGCTCGGTGCCTTGGACCAAGATGTCTGGGGACGTGCTGGAGCATGTTTCAAAGAGGCGGTGGGTTAAAACCCACCCTACTATAACAGGTCGTCCTGTGCATCGGTGGGGTCTATACCTAATGCTTGCAAACCGCTCTCAAGGTGGTTGGCCAAATGTGGTGACCCCTTGAGGTACTCTACCGTTGGTGTCGTTGCTTCTTCGGCGGCCGTGCGCAGCGCTTCGTCCAGTTCTTCTGGTTCAAAGTTACCACGACCAATCCAAAAAACGGCGACTAATACGGCCTGTTCTGTTTGGGTTAGGTGATTAACAAAGCCATCGAACTCTGGCTCGGCCCGATTGAGTTCGCGGGCAAGGATAATCACCTCTGCGATTTTATCTGTCGTGATTGGTAGCATGTTCACGTCCTCCTTATCCGCACTATGGGGCAAGGCGTGATGCGTGACCTTGATCTGGCGCAACTAGTCCCGAAGTGGGACGACCTTTGCGTCTGGTGGCGTTTCGAGTTCTTCGAAGTCAAAATGGTCGAGCCGATTGGCGCGTTTGCCAGCCTTATCCGCCGATATCTTGATTTCTTCGATATCTTTGGCGGCCTGCGCAAAGTGACGGTCAAGGTTCCCGACACGCCCAACCAGCCGATCAACGTCACCGCCTAGCAGCGCCAGTTCTTTGCGGATCGCACCGGTTTGTTCGCGCATGCGGGCATCTTTCAGGATCGCGCGCATGGTGTTCAGCGTTGCCATGCAGGTCGTCGGCGAAACGATCCAGACGCGTGCACTAAATCCTTCACGAACAATATGAGGCAGGCGACCGTGGATTTCGGCATAGACCGCCTCGGAGGGGAGGAACATCAGCGCGCCGTCAGCGGTTTCGCCTTCGATAAGATAGCTGTCTGATATTTTTCGAATGTGTACGCGCACCGCCTGACCTAGCGCATTTAGCGCACGGTCGCGTTCTGCTTTGGTTTCGGCTGCGACAAGGGCCTCATAGGCCTCAAGCGGAAACTTCGCATCGATCACAATAGGGCCGGGAGGATTGGGAAGATGCACCAAGCAGTCAGCGCGGCGGTTGTTTGATAGCGTGGCCTGCCAAGTGTAGCTGTCAGAAGGCAGGGCCTTGGATACGATGTCTTGCAGTTGGATCTCGCCAAAGGCACCGCGTGTCTGTTTGTTCGAAAGAATGTCCTGCAAGGACAGCACATCGCCCGATAGCTTTTCGATATTGGTTTGGGCCTTGTCGATTGTGGCAAGGCGTTCCTGCAGCTCTGTCAGGCTTTTGGTCGTTTTTTCAGACGAACCAGTGAGAGTATCCTTCATCCGTTCTTGCATCTCTGCGAGTGCATATGCCGATTTCAGGGCATTATCGGCCAAGCGTTCCGACATCTGTGCCTGAACCTCTGCCATTCGCGTTTCCATCGTTTGGATGACCCGGATTTGGGCGTGGGCCTGTGCGTCTGAAACGGTTTGGATGTTACCCGCCAGTTGCTGTTGTCCTTGCCCAAGCGCGTTGACGTTCATGGACAGCTGCCCGACTTGCTGGGCTACGTTGTAAACGGCATCAGCCGACCGACCTGCGCGTCGGGCGGTTGTTATCAGCAGCATAAGCACCAGCAATATAAGGCAAGTTGCCGAAATCACGCCAACCACCAGCGGATCGCTGAACGCATAGGTCTGGTCGCCGATCTGGATCATGTGCGTCCGAACAGCCGTTCAATGTCAGAGAGTTTGAGTTCCACATAGGTTGGGCGCCCGTGGTTGCATTGCCCCGAAAGTGGAGTTGCTTCCATTTCGCGTAAAAGTGCGTTCATCTCTGGACCTTGCATGCGACGCCCAGACCGGATTGACCCATGGCAGGCAACGCGGCTTAGGATCGCTTCGATCTTGGCTTTGACGCTGGCGCTGTCGCCCTGGTCGGCCAGTTCGTCGATGATGTCGCGGATCATGGCAGCTGCGTTGACCTCGCCCAAGATGGCAGGGGTTTCGCGAACAGCGATCGCGCCGCCGCCGAAAGGTTCAATGGTCAGCCCAAGGCGCGACAGATCATCGGCAATCGCAAGTAGCATCGCGGCATCGCCCTCGGCCATCTCGACGATTTCAGGGATCAAAAGCGCCTGTGCTGCGACCCCGTTTTCCGCCATCTGGTTCTTTAGTTTCTCATAGACTAGTCGTTCGTGGGCAGCGTGTTGATCGACAATCACGATCCCATTTTCGGTCTGGGCGATGATGTAGTTTTCGTGCACCTGCGCACGCGCTGCCCCTAATGGAAGGTGTGCAGGCTCATCTTCGACGACTGGTTCGACGCGCCCTGATGGTGCTTCTTGGAAACCCGGTGCTTGGGCCTGAAATGTCATTGAACGGGCGCTGAAACTTGGGCGCGTTGGTCCAAGGCTCTTTTGGTCCATTTGATAGACGCGCGGTTCAGTTGGCGGCTGTTGTGGCTGCATCGCACCCAGCGTTGCCGTTGCGACAGTCGTCGATGCCCGGTGCCCTGCGCCAGCAAGCGCATGGCGTAGCCCGGATACGATCAACCCACGCACGGTACCGGGATCGCGAAACCGGACCTCGGATTTGGCAGGGTGGACGTTGACATCAACCAAGGTTGGCTCGCAGTCGATAAACAGCGCAGCAACCGGGTGCCTATCGCGCGACAGCACATCCATATAGGCGGCGCGCAATGCGCCCAGCAGCATTTTGTCACGAACCGGACGCCCGTTAACGAATAGGAACTGCGCAATCGCCGCACCGCGCGAATACGTCGGCAAGGCCGCATAACCTGTCAGGTGAAAACCATCGCGTTCGGCGTCGATTGCCAATGCGTTTTCTGCAAATTCGCGTCCTAGCACAGTTTGCAAACGACCGTGCAGCGCGTCGAATAAATCGCCAGTTTGCGCATCGGCGCGGAAGGTTGTCCGGTTGTCGCCATTTGATGCGTCACGCAGGATGAAGGTGATGAAAGGTTCGGCCATTGCGAGCCGTTTGATCACGTCACCTACGGCTTGTGCTTCCGCGCGGTCGGTGCGCAGGAATTTCAGCCGGGCAGGGGTCGCATAAAACATGTCACGCAATTCAACGACCGTACCGGATGATAAGGCGGCGGGGCGAACATCGCTCATCTTGCCGCCCGCTACGTCGATGCTTGCGGCATCTGCATCGGGGACACGTGATGTGATGGTCAGGCGGCCAACGGCACCAAGCGACGGTAGGGCTTCTCCCCTGAACCCAAATGAATGGATGTTCAGCAGGTCAGATCCGTCAATTTTCGACGTGGCATGCCGGGACAAGGCGAGCGGCAAATCACTTGCCGCGATCCCACATCCATCGTCGGTGACGCGGATCAGGGTCTTGCCACCATCGGCAATCACAACCTCGATCCGGGTTGCGCCAGCATCTACAGCGTTTTCAACAAGTTCTTTCACGGCCGAAGCCGGACGTTCAAGAACTTCGCCCGCCGCAATCCTGTTGATCGCGGCGTCATCAAGCTGCCGAATTACCGGGCGAGGCTTTATTTGGGGGTCTGCTATGGCCATGCCACAAACTATAGCATGAATGCGCGATTCTGCGAGAGGTTTGAAACAGCTTTACATTTTATCATATATAACTTATATATTATATAATGAATGAATTACATAATGGACCTCTGGTCACCAAGTTTGCTGCATTATCTGACCCGACGCGCTTGGCTATTGTACAGCGGCTGGCCGAGGGCGAAGCAACAGTGACGGAGTTGGCGGCACCGTTCGCCATGACGCAGCCCGCCGTGTCACGGCACCTAAAAGTGCTGGAAAGCGCAGGGTTGATCACACGGCGTGTGGATAAGCAACGGCGCCCTTGCCGATTGGCCGAAGGGGCCTTGGATAATTTGGACGAATGGCTGGCGATGTTGCGCCAAACAATGTCCGCCCACTACGACCGGCTTGATGATGTGTTGGCCGAAATGCAAACCAAGGATGATAGGACGACGGAATGACCAAGCTTGATCTAAAGCTCGAAGGCGACACCCATGTCATCGTCACACGACGGTTCAAGGCACCGCCAGAGTTTGTCTATCGCGCCCACACCGACGCAGAGTTGATCAAAAAGTGGCTGTACGGTCCCGATGGATGGGTGATGACGAACTGCCTCTATGATGCGCGTCCCGGCGGCCAAATCCGATTGGATTGGCAGGACGCGAATGGTGAGAACGCATTCTATCTGACCGGAGAGTTCATTGCGCTGACGCCGAATAAACGGATCGAACATGTAGAGCGTATGCATCTACCCGATCCCACGCCTGATAATCACATAGTCACAACATTTGCACCCATTGATGATGGGACGCTGCTAAGCCTGCGGATGACCATGCCAGACGCAGACGCACGCGCAATGATGCTTGAGACCGGCATGGAGGAAGGCATGGAAGCCAGCTATGTCAGGGTTGATCCACTGTTTGCATTGGCGGATTAATTTAGCCCTTCAGGTTTCCCAACGACGACGAAATGCAGGTTGTCTGGCTGCAGCAGTTCACGCGCGACCCGATTGGCATCTTCCAATGTGACTGCTTCGATATAGTCGTTTCGGTTGGTCACATATTCCGGTGATAGGTCGATCATTTGCATGCCGACCATGATGTTGGCGATCTCGCTGTTGCCATCAAACCGCAGCGGGTACTCGCCCGTCAGATAGGTTTTGGCGCGGTCAAGCTCTGCCTGCGTAATTCCGTTTGTGGCAGTGTCGGCCCAAACGTCGCGCGTCACTGCGATCGCTTCGGCGATGGTTGCGTTGGATGACGCAACCGAGCCAAGCATCATTTCAGCGTGGAACTTGGGCACAAGATAAGTCCCGATCCCATAGGTCAGTCCGCGCTTTTCACGCACTTCGTTCATGAGCCGCGATTCAAAACCACCGGACCCCAGCACGTTATTCAATACATAGGCTGCAAAAAAGTCTGGGTCGTCCCGTTTCATGCCTGAATGGCCAAAGAATGCGACGGCTTGCGGGGTATCGTAGTCAATGACTGTCGTGCCGCCATCAAGGCCAAAGGCGATATCATCAGGGAGTTTTGGGCCTTGCGCCGGTAAATTACCCAATAACGTATCAAGCATCGGCCCGACCTCAGCTGCAGTGATGTCGCCGACAACCGATACGTAAAGCCGGTCATGGGTTAGCGCGTTTTGATGTGCGTCATGCATGTCGGATTGGGTTAGGCTGTTCACGCTTTCAACCGTGCCGTCGCTGTTGGTGCCATAGGGGTGGTCGCCGAATGCTGCGGAATTGAAGGCTTTGCTCGCGATGCTATTGGGTCGCTTTTCTTCGGATGCGATGTTGGCCAGAACCTGTGCCCGAACGCGGTCTAGGGCATCTTGGTCAAACGTGGGTTCAATCAGTGCTTGGCGCAAAAGTGCGATTGCCTCGTCCTGATTTTCAGTAAGGAATTGGGCCGAAACACCAATTGAGTCGTCATAAGCCGAAAACCCGTAACTTGCCGCTAAGGCCTCGCGCGCAGTCTGGAATTCTTGGGCGTTCATGTCGCCTGACCCTTCCTCTAGCAACCCCATCATCAGGTTGGTCGCGCCGCGTTTGCCTGGCAAATCCAACGATGTGCCACCCCGAAAACGGATTTCCACGGCAATGAAAGGGATGCTTGGTTCTTCGACGACCCATGCGTTGACCCCGCCGGGGGATGTTACTTCGATGATGTCGATTTCGGCGCTAGCCGTTGTAGCAAACAGGGCAAGCGTAAGGGCGATAAACGAGCGAAACATTAGCGGGCGTCCTCTTGGGTGGCGACAACCCAGCCGGTGACGGCCTGATCGCGGTTAAATACTTTGGCTGCGACGGCTTTGATGTCTTCTTCGGTGACAGATTGCAGAATGTCAGGCCATGCTTGCACATCTGCGACGGTCAGGCTTTGACTAAGCGCTGCACCGTATCGCTGGGCGAGACCCTGGGTGTCATCCAATGCATAAATCTCAGAGGCCCGCAGTTGCGTACGTATGCTTTCCATGCGCGCTGGATCGATATCGTTCGCGATGAAGTCTGCGATAACCTGATCCATTGCTGCTTCGGCTTCCGATAATTTTACTCCGGTCGCGGGGGCGACAGAAACGCTAAATGTAGCGGTATCCAACGAGTTCCCGTTATACGAGGCACCTGTGTAAAGGGCGGTTTGCGTGTCGAATTGAAGCGCAATGCCGAGGTCGGATGTGAAGGGTGAACCGCCCAAAAGCTCGGCTAAATACACTAGCGCTGCGGCCTCTTCTTGGGCGCCGGGGTCACGTTCGGGGGCCAAATAGCTGCGGATCAGATAGGGTTGGCTCACCCGTGGGTCGGTGTATGTGATCCGACGTTCCGCGCGCTGCGGTGGTTCTTGGGAGCGGATGCGTTCGGGTAGATCGGGTTCAGAAGGGATAACACCGTAGTAAGTTTCCGCCAATGCGCGAACATCATCGGGTTGCACATCACCGGCCACAACCAACACGGCGTTGTTCGGAGAATAGTACAGGTCATAAAAGGCCAGCGCGTCGTCGATATTCAGCTGCTCCATCTCGTGCTTCCAGCCGATGACAGGCACGCCGTAGCGGTGGTTTTGATACTGCGCTGCATTGAACTGTTCGCGGGCTAATGCGCCGGGATTGTTTTCGGTCCGTTGGTTGCGTTCTTCCAGCACGACATTGCGTTCAGTCGCGATGTTGTCTGCAGTGATGGCCAGATTGGTCATCCGGTTGCTTTCCATCTGCATCATCAGATCTAGCCGATCAGCAGCGATGCGTTGGAAATATGCAGTGTAATCGTAACTGGTAAAGGCGTTGTCGCTGCCGCCGTTCGCGGCAACGGTCGCTGAAAACTCACCCGATTCCAGAATGTCGGTTTGCTTGAACATCAAGTGTTCAAAGAAATGCGCGACGCCTGATGCACCGACGGGTTCGTCTGCTGAGCCGATTTTATACCAAACCATGTGTACAACAACGGGCGCGCGGTGATCTTCGATCACGACGACCTCCATCCCGTTGTCTAGGGTGAAGGTTGTCACCTCTTCCGCCTGCGCGGCGGCAGTTGTGGTGATCATCGCCAAAGCGGCAAGCAAACGTTTCATAGGCACCCTTCCGGTTTCGTCAGATGCAAATTGACGTCGGGCGCCGCGATGTTCAAGCAGACATACGGGGATGTGAGGATTGTTTTACTGTTCCGCAGGTGCGGTTGGCACGATGATGCCTAGCGCAGCAAGGCGTGCTAGCTCTGCATCGGCATCAAGCGCCTGACCTGCATAAAGTGGAAAGTACCGATCTCGGTTCAGTGGGTTGAACACGTTCGACAGTTTTTTGCGCTTGCGTGCGGCTTCATCACGCTCGGCCAGTTCAGTACGGATATTTGGGTTTACACCATAGCGGGCCGTTTGCGCGACAAGCGCGGCTTCGCTGGTTCGGATTCCACCAGCGATCTGCACGGCAGGGTTACCACCAAGTGCGCGGATAGCATCAGCTTTGGGTGTTGGATCAGCACGATTCACGCCGCCGGGTGTTGGTGTAGGCAAGGCCGTCGTCGCGGGAAGTTCTAGCGGGCGAGACGGAATGACAGAAAACTCATCAGGACCGCCGTCAGATGTACGCGTGTCGCGCAACGGGCGTTCTGTGTTTCCGCAAGCGGCAAGTGTGACAAGCGTCAGAACTGATAGAATAATTGCACGCATTAAAGCACCCATTGAAAGTATCGCGCTCTGTGTAACCTAAGCCCGTGGCGACGTCACGCGCTCTTCTTCTTGGGGCTGGATTTGTGATCTTCGCCCAAAAACGCAAGGCCAACGGCCCCAATAAAGATCGCGACATCAGCGATGTTGAAGGAATAGGGGTTGTTGAAACCACAGCAGGACATGTTCAGGAAATCGGCGACTGCGCCATAGAAAATCCGGTCAACGACGTTACCGATTGCACCACCAATCAGAAAACCCGCTGACATGTAGACCCATTTCGATCCACCGTTTTTACGCAGCCACCAAAGGACTGCGGCCGAGATGACGACCGCAAGCCCAATAAGAACCCAACGCATGTCGAAACCGGAAAATAGGCCAAAGTTGACCCCACGATTCCAAGCCATCTGGAATTCAAGGTAGGGCGGGAAGACCTCGATCTTGCCCCGCCCGGGATTTCCCAGACCAAGCCAATGCACCACGTAGTATTTGCTGGCTTGATCCAGCAGCAGCACCCATAGCCCGGCCCAGAAAGTTAGACGCATATCCGCCCCTTAGTGTTTAAAGTGGCGCATGCCGGTAAAGACCATCGCGATCCCGGCTTCGTCAGCTGCGGCGATGACTTCGTCGTCGCGCATTGAACCACCCGGCTGGATCACACATGTCGCACCAGCTGCGGCGGCCTCTAGCAGACCATCAGCGAATGGGAAGAACGCGTCAGACGCAACAGCCGAACCAATGGTCAGCGGCTGTGGCAGTTCCATGGCTTCGGCCATACGCTCTGCTTTTTTCGCAGCGATCAGGGCAGAGTCCAGACGTGACATCTGGCCAGCGCCTACGCCAACGGTTGCTTTGTCTTTGACGTAGACAATCGCGTTGGATTTCACGTGTTTCGCGACTTTCCATGCGAACAACAGGTCTGACATCTGTTCGTCTGTTGGCGCAACTTTGGTCACAACTTTCAGGTCGTCCATGCCAACGTAACCAGTGTCTTTGTCCTGAACCAACATGCCACCGGCGACCTGACGGTATGTGGTGATTGGTGTTTTTGGATCAGGCAGTGCCTCTGTTGTCAGAAGACGCAGGTTTTTCTTGGCAGCGAATACAGCTTTGGCCGCGTCTGATGCACCGGGGGCGATCACGACTTCGGTAAAGATTTCGACGATTGCCTTGGCTGTTTCTTCGTCCAACGGCTGGTTCAACGCCACGATCCCACCAAAGGCAGAAGTCCGGTCGCAATCGAATGCGTTTTTATATGCCTCAAGCAAGGTAGCACCACGTGCGACGCCGCAAGGGTTTGCGTGTTTGATGATCGCGACGGCTGGGCCGTCCGCAGGGTCGAATTCTGCCACCAATTCAAACGCAGCGTCTGTGTCGTTGATGTTGTTATACGACAGAGCTTTACCTTGGTGCACAACGGCGGTCGCAACGCCGGGGCGGTTTGTGCCGTCGGTGTAGAACGCAGCAGACTGGTGGCTGTTTTCGCCGTAGCGCATGGTTTGCTTGAATGTGCCGCTGAACGAACGACGGCGTGGCTCATTCTGGCCAATCGCGCCAGCCATCCAAGTGCTAACGGCAGTGTCATACGCAGCTGTACGTGCATAGGCGGTTTGGGCAAGACGTTGGCGCAGCGCCATTGTTGTTTGGCCGTCATTCGCATCTAGCTCTGCCAGAACCGCATCGTAATCTTCGACATCAGTCACAACAGTGACAAACGCGTGGTTTTTCGCAGCAGAACGGATCATTGCTGGGCCACCAATGTCGATGTTTTCGATGCAAGCCGCGTAATCGCCGCCTTTGGCTACGGTTTCCTCAAAAGGGTACAGGTTCACGACCAACAGATCGATTGGGCCGATGTTATGTTCGACCATCGCATCGCGGTGTCCATCTAGATCGCGGCGGGCCAGCAGGCCACCGTGAACAACGGGGTGTAGCGTTTTCACGCGGCCGTCCATCATTTCTGGGAAGCCAGTGACATCAGCCACATCGCGAACTTCTAGTCCTGCATCGCGCAATGCTTGGGCAGAGCCGCCAGTGGACAGCAATTCAACGCCGCGATCAGCAAGCGCGCGCGCAAGATCAACAAGTCCAGTTTTGTCGGATACAGAAAGAAGCGCGCGGCGCAGTGGTGCAAGGTCGGTCATTCAAAGTCCCCAGGTGTATATTCCACGTCGTCCACAAGATCGGTCTGGACAAGATCACGCAGGGCAGTCGGCGTATCTTGCGCCTTGGCCAGAGACCAACGGACGCGTGTCGCATAGGACATCGCGCGCCCAGATAAAACCACTTGATGCGTGCCAAGCGGCCTTAATCGACCATTTTGTAGGTAAACTGAGGGGATAATCGACAGCTCAGCGGCACCATCATGGGTAAATACCCATGTTTCGCCTGATTTGAGTGCAAGGAACACGTTTTGATGATCTAATGTCGCAGTGACGTCTGGGTGCAGGTGAAACCTGATTTTATAGCCCACACCATCGGTGCCACGCGCGGCGTCAAACTTTGCATCATCAGTATCGTCGAGCGTGGTTAGCAGGTCTTCACAAGTGAGTTGCCTGCCATCGATGGATAGTTGTAATATTCGCGCGTGGGTCAATCCATGGCCGGTTTGGTATCCGTTGTGTGATAGCTCGGCGCATCGTCCGCCTTCGACAATGGGTGCGTTGTAACGCACGGTGTCAGGCGTTTCGCTTAGTTCTGCGTTGTCAGTGTTCAGGCGCGAAGATGACACACCGTCAAGACCTAGCGTGGAATGGCTTGCCGTTGCACGGCTCGCACGCCGCCATTCAGCCCCAAAGCGTGCGCCAGAACCGCTGTTGACGATGATCGGCCGACGGCCAGAGTTTAGTTCAAACCCTAACGTACTTGCGTGCCCTTTGAGAGATGCAGCGCCGGTCGGCGGAGGGGAGGCATCGATGATAAGTGACGTGCGCCCGCCTGTTAGTTTCGCAAATCCCATATGCAAGCCCACATCCGGTGCCGTCCTAACGCCGGAATCCGCGAAAGCCTGATCGAGCCAACCTTCAAGTCCCGACCCGCCACCGTGAAACCGTGTTAGGCTTCCATCACTATGTCGAAGTGCGCGCAATGTCGGTACGGTTGTATCGATCGCTTGAACGATGCTGCGTGGAATACGCCGTTTTGCGTAGGTTAGTGTCTGTGCCGCAAGGTTTAATAGGGTCAGGATTTCCAATAATTCTTCGGGATTGCGCGTGGCAATCGCCCCATCGCTGGAAATTTGTGATGCGCATTCAGCCGCGAGCGCTTTGACGGCGCTGTCGACATGGCGGTCCATGCCACTCAGCATGAGGCCAGCATAGATAAGGCCAGCCAAGGTTTCGAACCGTGCAAGCCCATGTGGGGCAGCCACCCAGCGTCGCGATAAAAACAGGGTTTGCTGCCCAAGTGAACGCATGAATTGATCCGTGGCGGGCTGATCTTGTCCGCGCAAGATGAAAGGGCCGTGATTGATAAACCGTGTTAACCTGCGCCCGGTAACACTTGGTTCCCAGCCTGCGCTTCGTCCATTTCCGTACCGTTTAATCCAATCATAAACCCATGTTTGGGCACGGGTCCGTGCCTTTTCATCGCCAACCGCAACAAGGTCATCCATCCAAGCAGAGCCGTGGATCTCGTTCATCACATCTGGATTATCATGCGCGATGTCCCAGATTGATAGGTTGGGACCTTCAACGAATAGGCCAGAAAATAGAAAATTGCCGGTAATCAATTGCCGGCCACGGCCGACGGCACCAATTGTGCGCGGTTCGGGCGGTGTTACGAAGCTTGGTGTTACATCAGAAAACGCCGCACGCCGGGCGTGCACCCGGTTCATAAATGTCGTCCGGCGATCCCGCCATGTGGTCGCTTTTGCCAATTCTGCGCTGCCTCGGCCAATTGTTATTGAGCGCAGGATAGGAAATGATTGCCGTTAAGTCACTAAAACTTCTTAGCCTAAGCGTGGACCCGCCAAGGCTATGATGTCGTTTGAAAAAAACACGTCCTATGAATGGATTATTCTGCTTTTTGTAGAACGGCCACATAAAACCCGTCCATTCCACCAAGGTCGGACCAGTAATCAGGGCGCAGACGTAGCCCGCCCTCTTGGGTGATCCATTCTGGATCGACCCCGGGAATGCGCAGTACATCAGTATCAACCGTCAGCCCCGAATGGCGTGACAGTGCTTCTTCGACTTGGACTTCGCCTTCGTCGGGTAGCAATGAACAGGTGCAAAACACCAGCCGTCCGCCGGGTTTCAGCAAACCCAGCGCGTGATCAATCATCGTTTCTTGTTGGTCGATCAGTGCGCCGAACTCGGAGCCATCTTTTGCGTAGGGCAGGTCAGGGTGCCGACGAATAGTTCCGGTTGCTGAACAGGGTGCGTCCAACAAGATTGCGTCAAACCCAGTTTCTTCAAACGCAAATGCGTCGCTAACTACGGTGCGAGCCTTAAGGCCGACACGCGTTAGGTTCTCTTGTACCCGCTCCATGCGCCGTTCGGACAAGTCTACTGCGGTGACATCTGCACCTGCGGCAGCCAACTGCATTGCTTTGCCGCCGGGGGCTGCACAAAGATCGAGAACCTTACGGCCTTTCACATCACCCAGCAGTTTTACTGGAATAGCTGCGGCAGCATCTTGGACCCACCATTCGCCCGCATCATATCCGGGCAACGACGTCACCTGACCAGCGTTTGTGACACGTACGGAACCCGTTGGTAGAACGGTGCCGCCAGTTGCCTTGGCTACAGCGTCGGCATCTGTCTTTGCTGTTAGATCAAGTGGAGCGCCACTAAAGTGTGCTGCTTCCATGCCAACAACTGCCTCGCGGCCCCATGCCGCGACCAATGGCTGGCGTAGCCAACCGGGTGTCAACGGAACTGCACGCTTTTCCCAGCCCTCGGGGCCTTCAGCCGCGATTTTACGCAGGACCGCGTTGGTCAGGCCCTTCATCGCTTGCGTGCGTTTGTTCCGCCCCACGATTTCAACATAGGCATTCACGACGCCATGCGCCGCTTCGCCACCGCACAGTTCGATAACCCCAAGGCGAAGCGCATTCATCACGTGATCTGGTGGCGTCTTTTTAAGGTATGGCTTTAGCATCCGGTCGGCACGGTCCAACCCACGCAACGCGTCTGTCGCTAGGCGTTGGGCGCGCGCGCGGTCATCATTCGCTAGCTGGTTCAAGGCGCCGCCAGCAATCAATTCTGCCATCAGGCGACCTTCGGTCGTGATCTGCATCAATAGATGATGCGCGGTACGTCGGGCAGGCAAACCTGTTTGATTCATGGGGTATCTCTTGATGCTGGGTGCCAGCGGCGTATATCAAAGCCATGCCGCCGACAAGGAGAGTCCAAATGCCCGATCAAGACAAAGACCAGTCTACCCCAGCGCAACGTGCACTTGCCGAAGCCGAAGAACGACGTAAAAAAGACGCAGCGCAGGGCCTGCCGACAGAATTGGGTGGACGCGATGGCCCTGAACCGGTTCGCTTTGGTGATTGGGAACGAAAAGGGATTGCCGTCGACTTCTAAACGCGGGAATCGGCAACATTTTGCCCTCTCTAAGCGGATTCCGGCATGAAATTACCGACCTAAATTATACGTATTAGGTTTTCGTAATTCTTTGGCTACATCGGTTTTGAACCACTCACGGTTCTAACAAAAAGGGATGTAACCTATGAAAATCGAGGCACTTATTACTGCGATTGCTGTGTGCGTTTCTTCAGCCGCTTATGCGTCGGACGAATGCACTTCAGAGCTTGTAGATGTCAAACTTGAGCAGGCAAAAGAAGCAATCCAAATCATCGGCCAAAACGACCCCGATCTTATGTTTGCTGTGGTAAGCGAGTTTCAAGAAAATATAACTGTTGCCAAAGCTTCTGTTGAAATGGCACCGCTTTGCGAGACATATGACGCTGTGATCGCAGCTGTCGAAGGGTAAATTGTTTCGGCAAGGGGGCACTTTGTTCCCTTGCTTTTGTACCTTTGTTGGAACCAATTTGCCACTATCACCTATTTTGTAATTTTTCACTCTCTCTTTTCACGGTTAATTAGGATAATCGTGGAAAAAAATGATATCGTCATCAATGAATGGCGGTCGATTGATGGAGAGAGCATGCGTTTCACTTTGCATCGGGTCCTATTGCTGGGCCTGTCTTTGTTGACTGCTGGCTGCAGTCTTCCACGTGGTGCCGGATTTCAATCCGAGGTTTTAGCTGCGTCAAACGCAGGCAATCGGGAGGAGGGTGAAGAGCCGGTTTACGACTTCGAAGTCATTGAAGTTACCCGCGATACCCTTCCTGTTATCAATGCTTGGCCCAACCATGATTTCCATCCATATCCTTGGATCGCAGGGCAGGAACAGCCAGCGTCATTGATCATAGCACCCGGTGACACGGTTCAATTGACGATTTGGGACGCCGAAGAAAATTCGCTTTTGTCTGGAACTGGTCAGCGTGCAACGCCTTTACAAGAAACGCAGGTCGGGTCTGATGGTCGTATCTTTGTACCTTATATTGGTGACATGCGGATTTCCGGCATGTCTGCGATGACCGCGCGCGCGCGTGTTGAAGAAGAACTGAGCAAAACGATCCCGTCTGCACAAGTCCAGCTTGTCGTGACGCCGGGACGCCAAAATATGGCGAACCTAGCTTCTGGAGTGGGTGCGCCTGGTTTATATGAATTGCCTGACCGAAACTTTAAGCTATTAGATTTGCTTTCACTGGCTGGTGGTGCGAACCCTGCCCTTGCAAACCCACAGGTGCGTTTGATCCGGGATGGTCGAACTTATGGCATATCGCTTGAGCGGCTGTTGGAAGAACCTGCCCAAAACACAACCATGCGAGGCGGTGATCGGGTTATGATCATTGCGGATGATCGCAAATTTTTGTCATTGGGTGCGACGGGCACCGAAGCCGTGCACGAGATCACGGAAAAAGACATGACCGCGCTTGAAGCAATGTCACGTGTCGGTGGCGTTAGTGACGGGACCGCAAACCCAAAGGGGATTCTAATTATGCGCGAATATGATGCGTCAGTTGTGCGGGACGATACGACAGGCCCCGCGCAAGAACGCGTTGTGTTTACGATAGACTTAACTTCTGCTGACGGTCTTTTCTCGGCTGGCAAGTTCATCATCCAAGATGACGATCTAATCTATGGCACCGAAAGTGCACTTGGGCCCGCGCTCACTGTATTTGGACTGGGTCAGTCAATCGCATCGCTTGCAAACTGACTGCTTCAGAACAACGCAATATCATCGGCAAGCGCGCTGGGATCGGTCACGTCTTCGATCACCAGCGCATCACCGCCACCGAAATCTATCGTCATCTGACTGCCATCGAGATGTCCGTAGACCAAAAGCAAATCATCAACTGAGGTAAGTCCGGTCCACAGGTCCGGGCTGAGGGTGATGTGATCTTCGCCTTGGGTGAAGTCGCTGATCGTGTCGATGCCCCCATTGAAGATGAACTCATCTGCGCCGGCATCACCGAATAAAATGTCATTTCCAGCACCGCCGTCAATCACGTCATTGCCGGCGCCACCGCGTAAAATATCTTGCCCGGTGCCGCCATTCAGGGTGTCTGCGCCAGCGCCACCAAACAGAATGTCTGCACCAACGCCACCAAATAGCGTATCACTGCCGCTTCGGCCTAGAAGTGTATCATTACCGTCTTCGCCAGAAATGATATCATTCCCGCCGCCGCCTATGATGACATCGTTGGCAACGTCACCATTTAAGTTATCGTCGGTGTCCTGCCCTATGATAACGGGTGCGTACCCCGCTGATGTATCAGCGTGTCCACCCATAGCATCGCGCAACTCGTTAAGGTTTCCAGTTGTGATGACACCGATGCCGGTCACCGGATTAATGACTGCGGGATCGTCATTATCGACGGTTGGGGGATCAAGGTCGGGCGGAGGCGTATATGGTCCAGGGTACCCGGGCGTCACAGTCTGCGGAATGCGCGTAATTCCAATCAAGTCGGCGTTGGTGAAATCGCGGTAGTCGATAGGTCGACCGTCCACACTTTGAACGATTAATACCTCTTCTCCGTAACTGACCTGAACGCCGTTTGTTAGCATTGTCATCGTCAGCTGACTTGCGTCACGCAGCATCGGCCAAAGGGATAAATCAATGGTATCTTCGCCCAGCGAAAAGTCAGTGATCGTGTCTGTCGCGCCATCTGCGGACAAGATAAACACGTCAGCACCCGCCCCACCGGTTAGCGTATCGCTGCCACGGCCATCGCGTAGAATATCGTCACCTGCACCACCAAATATGACATCATTCCCAAGCTGACCTTGTAATATATCACCCCCATCCGACCCTAGCAGTACGCCACCTGCAAGGGTTGCTGTCGCGGTTACGCCTGCTGGTCCCGTTGAAAACCGCAGTTTTGTTATCCCGATTTCACTGCTGCTTGCGACGTAGATATCTAAACCGTTTCCATGTCCGTTGACCGCAAGCGCACTAATGTTGTCTAAGCCCATTTCTGTCGTGTCGGCGATGTGGCCGCGCGGCAAAAGTTGACCACCTTCAAGCAGAATAAACACGCTTATCCCGTCATCTGCCCCGCCTGCGATGACAAAGGTTTGCCCATTATGATTGATTACCTCTAGCGCTGAAATTCCACCGAAGCGTGTCTCAAGACCATCGAGCACATGATCGCGCAAGATCATATTGCCGTCTGGATTTAGCTGCATGACCGAAATGCTGTCGCTTCCGGCAGCCCCCAACAGCACATAGGTCTGCCCGTTCACGACGGTGGTTGTCATCACTGTTGGTACATCAATCCAAAGTTCTTGATCAGTCCCTAGATTGTCAACGGCTGATAGCGCTCCGGTTTGGTCAATTGACCAGCTGGTAACGCCATTGCCTGTCATACTGGCGGTTAAAAGAAAGTTTTGCCCATCTATTGCTGTGGTGGTCGTCGCCGATATTTGGTCGGTATATGTACCTGCAATTCCAGCCGTTGTTGTTTGCGCGGAAATTGTACCTGATCTGTCGAAGGTGATTTGCCCTAAACCATCTGCACCAACCAGACCTCCGTAAACAGCAAATCTGCTTGTTCCTAAATCCACAGTGGTGAAATGTTGATACCCGGTCAGTTGCTCGACCGATACAGCCGTATCGAGGTTAAATGCGCCGTTCGAATCAAGCGTGATAATTTGCGGAGCCGATTGGGTGCCGCCTCCGCTGAACAGCGTGACAATGCCATCATCGTTCAGCACGCTCAGGTTCGCTACACTACCAGCTTGCAGCGTTCCGTCAAAAGCTTGGCTATCAATATTCGCG
This sequence comes from Yoonia maritima, assembly GCF_003003285.1. GTDB lineage: Bacteria > Pseudomonadota > Alphaproteobacteria > Rhodobacterales > Rhodobacteraceae > Yoonia > Yoonia maritima. Next base: position 71,298 of record NZ_PVTP01000010.1, read on the forward strand.
GGTGTTGTTCCATCGATGTTCCAACTGCTTAGAACACCGCTACCGTCAGTGGTGCTGTACAAAACTTGTCTGCCGTTAACTAAAACCAAAGCAAGGTCTGTTACATGTGAATGTGCGAACGCGGCCCCAGAATTGAGGTAAGTTATCAAAGTGATTTGTGACATGTGTGGTCCCCCCAGGACCTGAAACAGTCGTCTGGGGTTCAGTATTGCGCTGTGGGTCGTCGCTTGCGTGTTTCAAATGCGGCAGGACTGGGGATATTGCCTTGAAATTGCTTAAATATTTTGGCGAATTTTACCGAATTCTACTCGCGCATCAGCTGCTTTTGTCCGTGCGGAAATCTGTTATTTTTAACGACGAAAGTTTATGATGCCCCCGAAATTCGGCACGAGCGGCCTGCGTGGATTGGTCACAGAATTGACCCCTGATTGTGTGGCCAAGTATGTCACCGCGTTCATTTCAGCATGCCCAATCGGTAGCGGGATATATGTAGGCCATGATTTGCGCGAATCGTCACCTGACATCGCAAAGTCTGTCGCAACGGCAGCGCGTGATGCGGGTGCAGATGTTACGATGTGCGGTGCGGTGCCGACACCAGCGTTGGCGTTGGCCTCTCAAAGGCAGCGCGCTGCTGCGATTATGGTTACAGGTAGCCACATCCCCGCTGACCGGAACGGACTGAAGTTTTATACGCCCAGCGGAGAAATCACTAAGGCGCATGAAAAACGGATTCTTGCATCGCTTGGGGGCAGCGGTCCTGTAGGTATTGGTCGTACGGTTCGGAACACGTCGGTTAACGATGAATATTGCGCGCGGTATACAGTTGCTTATGCGGATGCCCTATCTGGAATGCGTATCGGGTTATACGGTCATAGCGCTGTCGGTCGGGCAATGCTTGGTGAGCTTTTAGAAGCGCTTGGCGCAGATGTTGTGATGCTGGGTTGGTCTGATCAGTTTGTGCCCTTGGATACAGAAGCGATTCCCGACGAAACACGTGTGCAATTGCGCGCGTGGGCGCAATCATTTGGCGTTGATGCGATTGTGTCGACCGATGGCGACGGTGACCGCCCCATGCTTACTGACGGGAACGGCAATATCGTACCGGGTGACATTCTTGGGCAGATAACAGCGCAGGTTTTGGAGGCAGAAAACGTGGTTACGCCTGTTTCTTCAAACACGAGTGTTGGCCTTCTTCAATGCTTTGATAGCGTTGTACGGTCAAAAATTGGGTCGCCATTTGTGATTGCAGCAATGAAAGAGATGTCCGGCAAAACCGTTGGTTACGAAGCCAATGGCGGTTTTAGGGCTTTGGGACCGAACGGGGTTCTGCCGCCGCTAATGACACGGGATGCTGTTCTTCCCGTTGTTACAGTTCTTGCCGCGAGCCGTGAACATGGTGTGGCTGAGCTGGTTGCAGCGCAGCCAACGCGATTTACGGCGGCAAATCGGTTGCAAAATGTCCCAACGGAACGCGGGCAAGCGTTAGTGCAGCGGTTGACGGATGACGACAAGGCGCGCGCTGAATTTTTGCAACATTTAGATGCGGCCGAAGCTGAAAGCGATTTGACAGACGGTTTACGCATGACATTAACAGACGGTCGCATCATTCATCTTCGGCCCTCTGGAAACGCGCCTGAATTAAGATTGTATGTCGACGCGCAAAGTATTCAGGATGCTCAGACGACCTTATTTGCAGGCATATCGCTAATTTCCACACAATTAGATAGATTGAGTGCCCCTAGGTTAACCTTTGATTAACGTAGATAGTGACAAAACGCACAGACATTTGCCTACGGCCAGACCGTAGTCAAAAATAGGGCACGTTAGATTGGTTGACGTTTAACAATTTATGTCTGTGGGCTTCCCGTGCAGTAACGTGCGGGAAGCTTATTCTTTAGTTGTCATATCCGTTTGGATTGGCCGATTGCCATGCCCAAGTGCTTGCCGTCATGTCATCCAGGCCATGTGCTGCGCTCCAGCCAAGTTCTGCGGCTGCGCGTGATGCGTCGGCCTGCATCGCAGCGATGTCGCCCGCCCGTCGCGCCGCTTGTTTTGTGGGGATTGGGTTCCCGCATGCGCGTTCAAATGCTGCGATCATGTCGCGGACGCTATAGCTTTGGCCTGTGCCGATGTTAAATGGTCGTGCGCCGGTGGACTTTTCAGCGTAATTTATCGCAGCAACATGCGCGCGGGCCAAATCGACAACATGAATATAGTCGCGCAAACCTGTGCCGTCGGGTGTGTCGTAGTCGTTACCAAATACGGTCAACGCGTCCCGCTTGCCCACGGCGACTTGCGCGATGAATGGCATTAGGTTGTTTGGAATGTCTTTTGGGTCTTCACCAATTTTCGCAGAATGGTGCGCGCCAACTGGGTTAAAATAGCGCAGCAACACTGCTGACGTACCTGCGGTGGCTTTAGCCCAATTGGTTAGAATGTTCTCGGCCATCAACTTTGACTGACCGTACACCGACATTGGGGCTGTTGGATGGGCTTCGTCATAGGGGAGGTAGACCGGTTCACCGTATACCGTGGCGGACGATGAGAAAATGATGTTCTTACAGTCGATTCGATCCATCGCATGAAGGAGCGCGAGTGTTCCGCCGACGTTTACATCGTAATACAACAGCGGTTTTTCTTCACTCTCACCGACAGCTTTGAGCCCAGCAAAGTGAATCACTGCTTCGGGACGGAATTCTTGCATCACGCGGTCTAGGATCGCTGGATCACGAACATCGCCTGTGAAATCCGCGACATTTCCGTTCGATAACCCGCGCACACGGTTAAGAACTTCGGGTGTGGCGTTAGAGTAGTTATCGAGTACACAGACATCGTGGCCTTGGGCCATGAGTTCAAGAAGAGTGTGACTGCCGATATACCCGGCGCCACCTGTTACAAGCACACGCATTAGAGAATAAAATCATCCGTACTCAGACCCGTTACCCCAGTGACAAGAATCGCTATCTCGGCTGTGCCATCAAGGTCGCGGTCAATTTCAATTGTGGTGTCAAAACCGTTGTCGGTTACGACTAATGTGCTGGGTAACGTAAAATCTGTACCGAATCCAGAAACATCGATGAAATCAATGCCGACCTGAAAGTCAGTAATTGTGTCAGCGTGATCTGCCCAACTGTCACTAGCTGCGGCAAAGATAAATGTATCCGCGCCAGCACCACCCGTCATGGTATCTTGGCCCATACCACCTAAGATTCGATCTGCCCCATCGCCGCCGCTTATGGCGTCGTTGCCACGTCCGCCGGATAGGTCATCGCTGCCGAAATTGCCGTTGATCGTGTCGTTCCCGCTGCCGCCAAATATCGCATCTGCACCTGAACCGCCGTTCAGCGTATCATAACCACTTCCGCCATAAATGGTGTTCGTTCCACTCTCGGTTTCAACCGTATCGCTGCCAGAGTTCCCATAAAGTGTATCGCTGCCGGTTCCGCCGACTAAATGATCATCACCGCCGTTCCCGGATAAGGTATTGGCACTGTCGTTGCCGGTCAGCGTGTCGTTTCCAGATCCACTGCTTGCGTTTTCAATCACGACGCCATTGGCAATTGTGTAACCGCCGGAAATTCCGTTAGCAGCTGAAATAAAGCCGCCGCCGCCTACTTCGTATTGTAGCGTTGCAGGGCGAAGGTCGATGTTTACATCGAGGTTCCCGGTGTAGCCGATCGTATCGTCTCCGCCAGTGTCCCAAATAGCCAGCCAGCCTGTGCCACTGTTGGCACTGTTGCTGTCGGGTAATTCGTAAAAACTGTCGCCACTGGCATAGGTCGTGTTGGCACCATATATTTCTTGAAGTGCAGCGATATCCAAGGCCATCGGTCCAGCGGCGTCACCGTATGAAAAACTGCTCGATGGGGCTTCGTTATAACCACCGTTATAGGACATTATTGTATAGACGGCTTGGTTTAGGTCGTAATCGCCATAATCCCCAAAAGGAAAATCTGAGGCGCTGGGATCTAAACCGCTTAAGATCGAAGACCCGTCATGGGGGTGAGCAAGGCCCATTCCATGAAGTGCTTCGTGTACTATCGTGGAAAAACCCAGTCCCCCAGCTTGCAGGCCGTTCGTATCCCATCCAAATCCGCTGGCATTAAATACGCCGATGCTGGACGAAGAGCCGCTCGGGTAATAGAAATATCCAAGCAAGCCATCATTATTCAGTTCATTTGAGTCGAGAACGACTTGGAAGTCAGCGTTTGCATCAGTGGATTCTACAAACGTGACATCCGTAACGGCAGAAATGGATGCGAGTGCGGACATAAACTGCGAACGTTCGTAGGCGGACCAACCTTCAGATGTGATGCCATCGCGTTCGTCGCCGTTGGTAACAAAGTAAACCGTGATAGGCTCGTCGGTGTCGGTGCGCTGTGTTCCACCATCAAGTGTGTCGACTGGTGTTGGCGCAGTTACTGCAGTCGCACCAAGTCGATATGTGCCTGAGCCGTTGTCATCATACGCTGCTGCTTCAATAATAGAATGTACCACCTGTCTCATCCCCGATTGTCGTCTGTGAATTATAGTTGCCGCCGCTGTCATCGTCTTGTGCGATGAGGCGGCTCGTTGAGTCATAAACACGAAGATAAGGGTCAGCTAAAGAAACCCCGGTCAACGATAGTTGAACATATTCTCCAGGATCTAGGTCAATCCTGATCCAGTCTCGGTCACCGGAGGTTTCGAGCGTGTCTGAGTAAGTCCCCCCAACGCTGAGTGTGGCGGTTGTGGTGTTGTTGTTGGGAAGGTCAGGCATTCGGTAATCTCTTTTACGCAAGTACTTGGGCATATGCGCACTGAATTTCGCCTGAAAATATGGCGAAATTCAGTGCGCAGCACATATTCGTTGACGCACTTTCTACAAGCAGAAGCACACTGTCAAACTTTGCTATTAAATATAGCGGTTTATCGCGGATCAGGTTCTTGCATAAACATCTTCGTGACGAATAATATCGTCTTCGCCAAGATACCCCCCAGTTTGCACCTCGATCAAAACCATGTGCAATTTGCCGGGGTTTTCAAGGCGATGTTGTGCGCCAAGCGGTACGTAGATTGACTGATTCTCGGACACCAAACGAATACTTTCGTTTACGGAAACTTTGGCAGTTCCCTGAACGACAATCCAATGTTCTGACCTGTGATGATGGGATTGCAATGACAGCGATGCACCGGGGTTTACGACGATCCGTTTAACTTGAAACCGCTCCCCCATCGCAAGGCTTTCAAACCACCCCCATGGCCTATGATCCTTTGGAAAGTGCTCAGCTTGCGGCGCATGGTTCTTTTTCAAAATTCTGACGGCGCTTTTCACATCTTGCGTTCGGCTTTTGTGAGACACCAGCACAGCGTCAGGCATTGCAACTGCGACAATATCGTCTAGCCCAATCGCGACGATGGCTTGGCCTTCGACTTCGGACCGTAGCAATGTGTTTTCACAATCAATGGCGGTGGCTGCGCCAGATAGTGACAACCCTTTGGTTTCGGTTTCACGCCAAACGGCTGCCCAATCGCCAAGGTCGGACCAACGCCCACCATAGGGGACGACAGAGAGGTTGCTGGCCTTTTCCATCACGGCATAGTCGATCGAGATGCTTGGCGCGGCGGCCCATGGTTCGGGGGCGAGGCGGAGAAAACCAAGGTCAGGCTTAGCCTCATTCACGGCAGTATTTACCGCGGCATACATGTCGGGCGCATTTGCGCGATATGTGTCCAGGATCGTCTGGACCGAAAACAAAAAGATGCCTGCGTTCCAAAGATAGCAACCCTCTGCCATCATCGTGGCAGCATCGGTTGCGTTTGGTTTTTCTACAAAAGATTTAAGGGGGCGTGGTTCTTGGGTATTTCCGGGGCGGTGCTCTAATTCAAGATAGCCGTACCCTGTTTCGGGTCGATCGGGTTTAATCCCGAACGTAACAAGGTCGCCCGCTTCTGCGGCGGGGACAGCTGATGCGATGGCGTTCGCAAATGCATCGTCGTCAGGGATAACGTGATCTGATGGTGCAACAAGCATGAGCCCTTTGGGGTTGGTTTCGGCAATGTGCAGCGCAGCGGCTAAAATGGCAGGTCCTGTGTCTTTCCCTGTTGGCTCGATCAGAACTGCGCCCGGGTCGACACTGATTTCGTCTAATTGCTGGACGACAGTGAAGCGAAAGCTATCGCCCGTTACGACGACGGGCGCAGCATAGCGTGCTCCGCTTAGCCTTTTTACGCTGGCTTGGAACAGACTCGTTGCACCAATCAAAGGTGCAAACTGTTTCGGATAGCTTTTACGGGAAAGTGGCCACAGTCGTGTGCCTGAGCCGCCGCATAAGATGACCGGAGTAATTGTTTGTGATTCCATTATACGCACCTTTGGGGCGCGCCCGACTTTGTTTGCTCAACATACCAGTCGTATGTTGAGCTGAGCCCATCACGCAGGTTGATTTGTGGTTTCCATCCAAGATGGGCCAATTGGTCTGTATCAAGCAACTTGCGCATCGTCCCATCGGGTTTGGTGGTGTCAAATATGATCTTTCCTGAAAATCCCGCCGCATGTTTGATCATTTGGGCTAAGGCACCAATTGTTATGTCTTGGCCTGTTCCGACGTTGATGTGGCTTTGCATTGGTAGCGTGGCGTTGGCGTATGCGTGTTGCTCTAAATTCATCACAAACAGAGCAGCCTCTGCCATGTCGTCCACGTGCAGGAATTCTCGTTTTGGGGTGCCGGTTCCCCAGATGGTTACGCTGTCATTATTGTTCTGAACTGCAGCATGAAAACGGGTGATCAATGCGGGCAAGACATGTGCGTTTTGGGGATGAAAGTTGTCGCCTGGGCCATATAGGTTTGTTGGCATGATGGACCGGTAGTCTGTGCCGTACTGCCGGTTATAGCTTTCGCACAGCTTGATCCCGGCGATTTTCGCAATCGCGTAGGGTTCGTTCGTGGGTTCGAGCGGACCAGTTAACAATGCGGCTTCTGTTATCGGTTGGGCAGCTTCGCGCGGGTAAATGCATGACGACCCAAGGAATAGTAGTTTGTCGATTCCCGCTGCGTGGGACTGGTGAATCACATTTGCCGCAATCATCATGTTTTCGTAGATAAACTGTGCGGGATAGGTGCCGTTTGCCATGATCCCGCCAACACGTGCGGCTGCAAGGATCACGGCATCTGGGCGTTCACGTTGTAGAAACTGACGCACGGTACTTTGGTCGGTTAGGTCTACTTGTGCACGGGTGGCGGTGATGACCTCGTGCTTAGCTTCCTTTTGTAGCTGCCGGACAATTGCGCTTCCGACCATGCCAGTGTGACCGGCTACATAAATACGCATGTTATGCCTCGACCGTCATGGGTAGGCTAAGCCCGTGTTCCTGTAGCAGCGCGTGACGTCGTGCTGTTTGTAGGTCTTCGGCCACCATTTCAGCGCACATCTGTTGCGCTGTGATTTCGGGCGACCAACCAAGCTGCGCTTGCGCTTTTGTTGGATCGCCTAGCAATGTGTCCACTTCGGCGGGCCGGAAATAGCGTGGGTCGATTCGCATGATCACGTCACCGGGTTTGACCGATGCGGCGCAGTCGCTAGTTACGGCTGTCACGGTCGCCGTTTCGTGGATGCCTTGCCCTTTAAATGCTAATTGCAGTCCCAACTCTGCCGCGCTCCAACAGATAAAGTCGCGGACAGAATGCTGGATGCCGGTGGCGATCACGTAATCCTCTGGGGTGTCTTGTTGCAGCATCATCCACTGCGCACGTACATAATCTTTGGCGTGGCCCCAATCGCGCTGGGCGTCGATGTTGCCCATGTAAAGGCAGTCCTGAAGACCCATCGCGACATTGGCCAGCCCGCGTGTGATCTTGCGGGTCACAAAGGTTTCGCCGCGGCGGGGGCTTTCGTGGTTAAACAAGATCCCGTTGCAGGCAAACATCCCATAAGCCTCGCGGTAATTCACGCAGGTCCAGTAGGCGAACATCTTTGCAACGCCGTAGGGGCTGCGTGGATGGAACTCGGTCTGTTCCGTTTGGGGGCTTTCGCGCACTTGGCCATATAGTTCAGATGTCGATGCCTGATAGAACCGCGTCTTCTTTTCTAGCCCAAGAAAACGGATTGCTTCGAGAAGCCGGAGCGTACCCATTGCGTCCACATCAGCGGTGTATTCCGGAGCTTCAAAGCTAACGGCGACGTGGGATTGTGCGCCAAGGTTATAAACCTCGTCCGGCTGCACCTGTGCGATGATGCGGGTAAGGTTCGAACTGTCGGTTAGATCACCATAATGCAGGATGAACCGTGCGTCGTCTGTTTGTGGGTCTTGGTAAATGTGATCGACGCGGGCGGTGTTGAACTGCGACGCGCGCCGCTTGATCCCGTGCACCTCGTACCCTTTTTCAAGTAGTAGTTCGGCCAGATACGACCCGTCTTGGCCGGTGATCCCGGTAATCAACGCACGTTTAACCATTAATAGCCTCCGATGCCGCGTAGCGATTCGTTAACTACGTTGGTGCCGGAGAGGTCTTAACGACGCGTTAACCGTCGTACGGTGGGTTTAGGGATCATTTACGCTGTGGCCGCAATACTGCGCTGGATTTCACATTTCCCGAAAGGCGCGATTGTTTCCATGTCCGATCAAACTCCAAATCTGTCTTTGCCGTTCATCATGCCTGCACAGGCGCAAAAACACGTTACCCATAACGAAGCGATCGAGCTTCTTGATATGATGGTGCAGTTCACCTTGGAATCAAGCATGGCGATTGCACCGCCATCGGCTCCAACCGAAGGCCAAGCTTGGGCGCTGGGCGTCGGTACGACGGGCGACTGGGTAGGGCAGGATGGCCTGATTGCAACGTGGCGGGGTGGGGGGTGGCTATTTGTCGCGCCTCGCGATGGCTGGCTGGCATGGGTCCGCGATATCGGTGAATTGCAGGTGTTGAATGGTGGTCAGTGGGTGACCAAGGGCGCGGCTGCTGAAACCCAGAATTTACCGATGGTTGGGGTGAATGCGACCGCTGACACTACCAACCGATTGGTCGTGTCGAGCGATGCAACATTGCTTAATAACGCGGGGGCTGGGCATCAGGTGAAAATCAACAAAGCGGGGGGCAGCGATACGGCTTCACTGCTCTACCAAAGTGGTTGGTCTGGCCGGGCCGAGATGGGACTGTCTGGCAGCGATGATTTCAGCATTAAAGTCAGTGCAGACGGGACAAGCTGGGCATCGGCCATCGTGATCGATAGCGCTGATGGACGCGTGCGTATCAACCAATTGCTGCATGTGACGCCGGGTGCGGCGCCCGCAAATCCCGAAACTGGTGACATCTATTTCGATTCTTCAGCGCTGAAATTGCGCTGTTATGACGGGACCGTTTGGCACGACCTTTTCTAAGGTCATCGACACAAAAGTAAGATTCGAGGGCGTGGCCATAATTGGCCGCGCCCTTTTTCTTTGCCGTGCCAAAATCGAAGTACGCTGATTGTATGCAGAAAAATGGTGACACAAATGCATATAGGGTCTGATATGCTGTGGATTAACCGTGCAGGGTGCTTGCGACAACATAGTTGCTCTGCTACATCGCGCAGGATTTTGACGCTTTCGTGATCCACGGGGGCCAAACAAGTTGCCTGTTTGCTGTCCGCTGTTGGACGGTGATCTGGGCCTAAGACATCGGAAGGGTGGACGTGTCCGAAACTGCTGGTATCTCCACAAGCATTGCATCGCGTTATGCGACCGCAGTGTTTGACCTTGCCAAAGAAGGCAAGGCCATCAAAGCGCTAGAAACTGACGTAGCTGCTTTGGAAACTGCAATCTCCGACAGCGCCGATTTGCGCACGTTGCTGACATCGCCGCTGTATAGCCGCGAACAGCAGGGTGCAGCAGTTGGTGCTGTTGCGAAGAAAATGAAATTGTCTGCGACAACAAGCAACGTGATGTCTCTGCTCGCGAGCAAGCGTCGTTTGTTTGTGTTGCCGCAGTTGCTGAAAGTGCTGCAAGACATGTTGGCTGAAGAGCGCGGCGAAGTGACTGCAGAAGTCACAGCAGCGAAAAAGCTGACAAAAGCGCAAGCTGATAAGCTAGCCAAAACACTCACTGCCCAAGTGGGCAAATCTGTCACCATCAAAGAAACCGTCGATGAGTCAATCATTGGCGGTCTTATTGTAAAAGTGGGCTCTAAGATGATCGATACGTCGATCGCCTCCAAGCTCAACGCACTCCAGAACACTATGAAAGAGGTCGGATAAATGGCGATCCAAGCGTCTGAAATCTCTGCGATCCTTAAGGACCAGATCAAAAACTTCGGTCAGGAAGCCGAAGTGGCCGAAGTTGGCCGGGTACTAAGCGTTGGTGATGGTATCGCCCGCGTTTACGGCCTTGATAACGTTCAAGCCGGTGAAATGGTTGAATTCCCCGGTGGTATCCGCGGGATGGCCTTGAACCTTGAATCTGACAACGTTGGTGTTGTTATCTTCGGTTCCGACCGTGACATTAAAGAAGGCGACACCGTTAAGCGCACCAAGTCCATCGTGGACGTGCCCGTTGGTGACGAACTGCTGGGCCGCGTTGTTGACGGTCTTGGCAACCCATTGGACGGCAAAGGTCCAATCAAAACGAAAAAGCGCGCAGTTGCTGATTCCAAAGCACCGGGCATCATCCCACGTAAATCGGTTCACGAACCGATGGCGACTGGTCTGAAATCTGTTGACTCCATGATCCCAGTTGGCCGTGGCCAGCGCGAATTGATCATTGGTGACCGTCAGACAGGTAAAACAGCGATCGCACTTGATACGATCCTGAACCAAAAGTCTTACAACGACGCTGCTGCAAGCGATTCAGACAAGCTGTACTGTGTGTACGTTGCTATTGGTCAAAAGCGCTCGACAGTTGCTCAGCTGGTTAAAAAGCTCGAAGAGTCTGGCGCGATTGAATATTCAATCGTTGTTGCTGCGACAGCTTCTGATCCTGCGCCGATGCAGTTCCTTGCACCATACGCTGCGACTGCAATGGCAGAGCACTTCCGCGACGCTGGCCGTCACGCGCTGATCATCTATGATGACTTGTCCAAGCAAGCTGTGTCTTACCGTCAAATGTCCCTGCTTCTGCGCCGTCCACCAGGACGTGAAGCTTACCCAGGTGACGTTTTCTACCTCCACTCCCGTCTGCTCGAGCGTTCTTGTAAGCTGAACGAAGACAACGGTTCTGGTTCTTTGACTGCTCTGCCAATCATCGAAACCCAAGGTGGTGACGTTTCTGCGTTTATTCCAACCAACGTGATCTCGATCACTGATGGTCAGATCTTCTTGGAAACAGAACTGTTCTACCAAGGTATCCGCCCTGCGGTGAACACTGGTCTTTCAGTTTCTCGTGTTGGTTCTGCTGCGCAGACGAACTCTATGAAATCTGTTGCTGGTCCAGTTAAACTTGAGCTTGCTCAGTACCGTGAAATGGCTGCGTTTGCGCAGTTTGGTTCCGATCTTGATGCCGCGACACAGCAGTTGCTGAACCGTGGTGCCCGTCTGACCGAGCTGATGAAACAGCCACAGTATTCGCCACTGACCAACGCTGAGATCGTTTGCGTGATCTACGCTGGTACCAAAGGCTACTTGGATAAAGTTGGCGTCAAAGACGTTGGCCGTTTCGAGGCTGGTCTTCTTAAGCACCTGCGTACAAACGCAGCTGATGTGCTTGAAATGATCACCAAAGAAGATCCAAAGATCAAAGGCGACGCTGAAGCCAAGATCAAAGCTGCTTTGGACACATTCGCTGCCGATTTCGCTTAAACCGTAAGATAAGGAGACGAACACGTGCCTAATCTTAAGGACCTTAAAAATCGGATCGCGTCGGTCAAATCGACCCGTAAGATCACGAAGGCCATGCAAATGGTCGCGGCGGCAAAACTGCGCCGCGCCCAAGACGCAGCCGAGGCATCACGCCCCTACACAGAGCGTTTCAACGCTGTGATGGGCGGGCTTGCTGCTTCGGTTGGCGGTTCAGAAAGTGCACCTAAATTGCTGTCCGGTACGGGCAGCGATCAGGTACAGCTTCTGGTCGTCATGACGGCTGAACGTGGTTTGTGTGGCGGCTTCAACGGCAACATTGCCAAGCTAGCCAAAACACATGCGCAAAAGCTGATCGCTGAAGGCAAGACAGTGAAAATCATCACTGTTGGTAAAAAAGGCCGCGACGCGATCAAACGCGAGTTGGGCGAATACTTTGTCGATCACGTCGACATGAGTGGCGTCAAACGTCTCGGCTATGTCGATGCGCAAAACATTGCAAAGGACGTGCTGTCCCGCTTTGATGATAACGAATTCGATGTCGCGACTATCTTTTATGCGCGCTTTGAAAACGTTGTTACTCAGCACCCGACTGCACAGCAAATCATCCCAGCCAGCTTTGATGTGGCTGAAGATGCTGAAGCTGCACTTTACGACTACGAGCCAAGCGAAGAAGAAATTCTTGCTGACTTGTTGCCGCGCGGTGTTGCAACAGCAATTTTCAGCGCTCTGCTGGAAAACGCGGCCTCTGAGCAGGGCGCACGGATGTCTGCAATGGACAACGCAACACGCAACGCTGGCGACATGATCGACCAACTGACAATCGAGTTTAACCGCTCGCGTCAGGCTGTGATCACCAACGAGCTGATTGAAATTATTTCGGGCGCGGAAGCGCTCTAGACCCCGGAGAAAACCATTATGGCAAACGCTAAAGGTAAGATCACGCAGATCATCGGCGCCGTCGTTGACGTGCAGTTCGGTGACCACCTGCCAGAGATCTTGAACGCCCTAACCACTGACAACAACGGCAAGCAACTGACACTCGAAGTTGCTCAGCACCTTGGTGAAAACACAGTTCGTACTATTGCTATGGACTCCACTGAAGGTCTGGTTCGCGGTCAAGAAGTGACCGACGAAGGCACAACAATCACAGTTCCAGTTGGCGACGCCACACTGGGCCGGATCATGAACGTGATCGGTGAACCAATCGACGAACGTGGCCCAATCGGTGAAAAAGATCGCCGTTCCATCCACGCTGACGCGCCAGCTTTCGAACAGCAGTCCACTGCGTCCGAAGTTCTGGTAACAGGCATCAAAGTTATCGACCTTCTCGCGCCTTACGCGAAGGGTGGTAAAATTGGTCTGTTCGGTGGTGCGGGTGTTGGTAAGACAGTTCTTATCCAAGAGCTGATCAACAACATCGCTAAAGTGCACTCTGGCTACTCTGTATTCGCGGGTGTTGGTGAGCGTACACGTGAAGGTAACGACCTTTACTACGAATTCATCGAATCCAACGTTATCAACATGGAAGACCTGACCAAGTCCAAAGTGGCTCTGGTTTACGGTCAGATGAACGAGCCTCCCGGTGCGCGTATGCGTGTTGCGCTGTCTGGTTTGACAATGGCCGAAGCGTTCCGCGACCAGTCCGGTACAGACGTTCTGTTCTTCGTGGATAACATCTTCCGCTTTACACAAGCTGGTTCCGAGGTGTCCGCGCTTCTGGGTCGTATTCCTTCTGCTGTGGGCTACCAGCCAACACTGGCAACCGACATGGGTGCGATGCAGGAACGTATTACGTCGACCAAAAACGGTTCGATTACTTCTGTTCAGGCTATCTACGTACCTGCGGATGACCTTACCGACCCTGCACCGGCAACATCGTTTGCGCACCTTGATGCGACAACCGTTCTGAACCGTGCGATCTCTGAAAAGGGTATCTACCCTGCGGTTGACCCGCTCGATTCAACATCACGTCTGCTGGACCCAGCAATCGTTGGTGAAGAGCACTATGCAGTTGCTGCTGACGTTCAGCAGATGCTTCAGCGCTACAAGTCGCTTCAGGATATCATCGCGATTTTGGGCATGGACGAACTGTCAGAAGAAGACAAACTGACCGTTTCACGTGCACGGAAAATCGAACGCTTCCTGTCGCAGCCGTTTGACGTTGCTGAAGTATTTACTGGTTCACCAGGTGTTCAGGTTCCGCTGGAAGACACAATCGCGTCCTTTAAGGCCGTTGTCGCTGGCGAATACGATCACCTTCCAGAAGGTGCATTCTACATGGTAGGCGGCATCGACGAAGTGAAAGCGAAAGCCGAAAAAATGGCTGCAGCCGCAGCTTAATTGTTGCGGTTAGGAATTAGAAAAAGGGGCGCATCTGCGCCCCTTTTTGCGTTCTGTCATACTGGTAGATGTTTATTTCGTTTCGTTGGCGTTATTCTTGAAGTTCGTGAGCTAGCTATGACCATGTCGTCGACACTTAAAACTAAAAAATTTCAGGAACTGTTATGACCTCTTTAAAACGACTTACGTGGTTTTCGTGGGCATCGGTCGCTTTAATGATAAGTATCGGGTTGACCTATTTTATCAGTGCTGAGAATGGTCGCGATTTTGCGGGGCTAGTACTCGGACGGGATTTTTTAAATCTATACACAGCAGGGGGACTGCTCGCGGAAGATAAGGTGGGCGTCTTGTTTTCTCAGAATGCATATATGGAGGTTATCACCGAGCGATATGGTGATGACTACAGTGCTCATAATTGGTCATACCCTCCTACAGTGTTTTGGGTAGCTATCGTAGTGGCTAAATTGCCCTACATGCTGGCGTTGCTGGGATGGTATATCGTCGGGGTTGCTTTGATCGCTGTTGCTGTGCGTGCCTTGGAACTTGATGGAAAGTGGGTGCTATTTATTGTTCTATCGCCGGCCGGTTTGTTGAATATCATCGCAGGGCAAAATGGTTTCATAACCGCGTCATTATTATGTTTTGCATTTTGTTACAGTCAGCGCAGTGTGGTGCGTTCGGGTGTTAGCTGGGCGCTCCTGACATTTAAGCCACATTTGGGTATTGTTGCAATTCCGATGTTAATTGTCCGGCACGAGTGGCGGTTGATTGGTTGCGGTGCGATCGCCTTCGGTTTGCTCGTTTTTGCGACAGTATTGGTTTGGGGCACCGAACCATGGAATATGTTTTTTTCGATTACAGCTGAGCAGCAACGACTTGTTCTTGAAAATTGGCGAGGGGCTATTAATCTTTTAGTTCCAACAGGTTTTATGCAGGGCCGAATGTTTAATTTTGGAACTGGTGACGCATATTTGCTACACGCAGCTTACGCTCTTGTTGCTGTATTACTGTCTATTAGAGCGTTACCGTTGCGAGATGTATGTGTTCGCAGTTGGCTAACTTGGTTCACACTTACGACATTTTCAGTTCTTCCATATTACTTTCTATACGACCTAGTAGTCTTTCATATCATGTTGGCAATGTATGTTCGGGATCCAGAAAAACTCTTTGGCTTGTCGCCTAAAGCATCAGAACTTGCTTGGGCGTTCATGTGGTTGATGCCTGTAATCGGCACGGTGATCGCATTGGTCTTATCGGTTCACTTATTTCCATTACTATTGCTCTGTATGCTCTGGCAGCAGCGACTGCTGCGACATCAAGAGCGCCAGTTGGCGCTTGACCCTTTGGCAGAGACTAATTAGTCGAGTGTCGTCAATGTTTCCTTTGTAAAGCGATAGCATTTGGCAGTGACGAATGGTATGAACGCGGCAAATGCTGAGGTCCGGACAGCCCGGTACAGCTAAGCTGAAAAAACCTGCAAGGAGCCGACATGGCGAACCTACAATTTGATCTAGTATCTCCTGAGCGCCGTTTGGCGTCTGTCGAGGCGACCGAGGTCCAAATCCCCGGTGCCGACGGTGACATGACCGCGATGGCGGGCCACGCACCAACCATTACGACACTGCGCCCAGGTATCTTGAGCGTGACACACGGTGGCACCACTGAAGAATATGTTGTTCTTGGTGGTTTCGCTGAAATCAGCGCGACAAGCATCTCTGTGCTGGCTGAACAGGCCCTGCACCGTGATGAATTGACCCAAGAAGTCTACGACCAAATGATCGCAGACGCTAAAGAACTGTACAAAAAGCATGAAGAAGTGTTCGAAAACGAACCTGGTCCTGTCGATGACGCGGCTAAGCTGATTGCCGATATGGTAGCAATCGGGTCTCATATCGGGTTGGATCCGAACCAATCTAACTTCGGTTAAGGTTGCGCAAATTATTGCCATTGGCCCCGCTGTGCGGGGCCTTTTTCTATTGTGGGGTCGCGTTTGGTGTTTAAAAGTGAAATACAACCATAAGTAAGTTTCTAGTTCGCGAACAGTATGCACAGATTAAGCAGTGGAACAATTGGAATAGACCACGGAGAAGTGGTTCTTTTTTCCGATTTTGAAGACGATGGCGCGATGTGGCGCGGCGAAGGCCCGCGCCAAAGTCGTGCAACAGTCAAATTTAACACGTCCTACGGGGCTGTGCCGCATGTCCAAGTTTCTATGTCTATGTGGGACATATCGAATTCAACGAACACCCGCGCTGACGTGCAGGCAGAGAATATCACCAAAGACGGGTTTGAGATTGTGTTTCGGACTTGGGCCGACACACAAGTGGCACGCGTGCGCATCGCTTGGACGTCGTTCGGAGAGCTGCCTCACGACGAAGGCTGGGAGCTCTATTAGAGAGAAAGGGCGCCGAATGAATCGACGCCCTGAATGCTTTATTTCGCGGCGTATAGGCCTTCGTAGATTGGGCCAAGCGTCTTGTGATCGAACAATGATGACACAGATGTGCCGTTCCATGTGTTCAGGATCGCTTGTGCGAACATCGGTGCAGTCGGGACGATACGGATGTTTGGTGCGGCTTGAACAGCCTCTGTCGCGGCGATCGTGTCGGTGATGACTAGGCTTTTCATCGCTGAATTCGTGATGCGTTCGACCGCCGGGCCAGACAAAACGCCATGTGTGATGTATGAATGAACCTCTTTCGCGCCGTTATCCATAAGGACTTCAGCGGCTTTGCAAAGCGTACCAGCTGTATCAACGATGTCATCGACGATGATACAAACCCGGTCTTTTACGTCGCCGATAACAGTCATTTCAGCGACTTCACCGGGCTTACCGCGGCGTTTGTCGACGATGGATAGGGGGGCGCCAATGCGCTGCGCCAGATCGCGGGCACGGGCCACGCCACCAACATCAGGGGACACAACCATGACGTCATCCATGCAAGACCGGAAGTTATGCATCGCGTCCAGTGCGTAAATTGGGGACGCATAAAGGTTATCGACAGGAATATCGAAAAAACCCTGAATCTGCGTTGCGTGCAAATCCAGGGTAAGGATACGTTCGACGCCGGCTTCGACCAGCATGTTCGCGACCAGCTTGGCCGTGATCGGTGTGCGGGCCTTGGAACGGCGATCTTGGCGCGCGTAGCCAAAGTAAGGGATCACTGCGGTAATGCGGGCCGCTGATGAACGGCGTAGCGCGTCAGCAATAATCAGCAATTCCATCAGGTTGTCGTTGGCGGGGTTTGATGTTGGCTGGACGATGAACATGTCCTCACCGCGGACGTTTTCGAAAACTTCAACAAAGATTTCGCCATCGTTGAACCGTTCAACACGGGCATCGACAAGTCCGACATCCATGCCGCGATGCATCGACATCCGGCGAGATATTGCTTGGGCTAGAGGCTGATTTGAATTTCCAGAAATCAGCTTTGGCGCAGTCATAGTTGGCATCAGTGGGGTCCTTTGGCAGAAGGCAGTAACAGAGGCGTGACAGATTCGAGGCGTTGACACCGACTAACACAGGGTTACCGTCACGCAAACAATTCGCGCACTCTAGGAGACTAAAAATGGCCCATATCGACTATTTCTTTGCGACCATTTCGCCGTTTAGCTACCTATGCGGGACTCGCCCAGCCGAAATCGCGGCGAAGCACGGCGCGACCATCACTTATAAGCCGCTTGATATCATGAGCCTGTTTTCCCGGACCGGTGGCACAGCGCCCAAAGATCGGCACCCCAGCCGTATGGAATACCGTGCACAAGAACTGCGCCGTCAGACTGCCCAGACGGGCATGCCATTGAAACCAAAGCCCGCGTTTTGGCCAACGAATCCTGCGCCATCGTCCTATGCGATCATCGCGGCGCAAAACGAAGGTGGCGACGTTGCTGCGCTCGTCCATGCGATTGGCGCGGCTTGTTGGGCCGAAGATCGCGATATTTCCCAAGATGATGTCATTCGTGACTGTTTGACCAAAGCAGATTTTGCACCGGATCTTGCGGACAAACACATGCTGACCAGCGCCGATACCTACGCCAAGAACTTGGAAGAGGCCGTAGCACGTGGTGCGTTTGGTGCGCCGTTCTTTATTACCGACACGGACGAAAGATTCTGGGGCCAAGATCGTCTTGATGACCTCGATGCATATTTGGCTGGGCGCGGCTAAATGCAAAATATCATGGGGCATGACATTCATGCCGATACAGTCGGAGAGGGATCTCCGGCGCTTGTCTTGCATTGTGCGCTTGGCCGATCCGAAGCAATGGTGCCGCTGGTCCAACAGCTTGGTTATCGGACGAATTTGTTTGATCTGCCCGGTCATGGCCAAAGCGGCAAATGGGATGGGGCAAGCGACTATCAACGGCTGACCACCGATGTTGCTGGCCAGTTGTGTGATGGGCCGACGCATGTGATTGGCCATTCTTTTGGTGCGACTGCTGCCTTACGGCTGGCTGTAGAGCGCCCTGAATTGGTAAGCCGTCTAACCTTGATAGAGCCCGTCTATTTCGTGGCGGCCAAGGGCACTAACGCTCACACGGAATTCGCAAAAGGGTTTCGCCCGTTTGTCGCAGCGATGTTGCGTGGGGAGGAAGACGCCGCCGCCAAGATGTTCAATGAAATCTGGGGTGGAATGCCGTGGGATGCGATGTCGGATCGGCGTAGGCAGTACCTGACAGACCGCATTCATTTGGTCGTAGCAGGTGCTGCTGAGATCGAGGAAGACGCGGCTGGGATCACATCAGAGCAGCGGCTAGGCGCAGTGGAACTACCCGTCACACTTATCCGTGGTGGTGCGTCGCAGGCTGTCATGGCTGATATTCACGCCACGCTGGCTGCGCGATTACCGAACGCGACTGATCATGTGGTGCCGGGTGCAGGACATATGCTGCCGATGACCCATGCTGATCAGGTTGCCGAAATCATCCGTTCAGCAGCTTGATGAACTGCTGAACCCCGTCTTCGGTCATCGACCAATCGGTGACCAGACGGCCCGTTAACAGCGCGTCTGGGTCGCCCTCATTGGGATCGCCATTCATTACATAATAGAATGCGCCGCCATCCAGCATGCGCTTGTGTTCGCTGCGCGGCATGTCGAAAAAGATGATATTGGCCTGCGGGTCGTATTGGAGCGTCAGCGCGTTATGCCCGCGAAGCCCTTCGGCCAATTGTGCACAGCGAGCGTTGGCCGCGCGCGCAGTGTCTAGCCATAGCCCATCGGTTAGATAGGCCTGCATCTGCGCGGATAGAAAACGATGCTTGGACAGCAGGTGGCCGCCGCGCTTGCGCCGCAGTTCAAATTCCCATGCAAGGTCAGGATCAAAGATCACGCAGGCCTCTACGCCCATCGCACCGTTCTTGGTGCCACCAAAGCTGACGGTGTCGATGCCAGCCTTCCATGTCATCTCCGCAGGGCTGCAATCCAGCGCGACCAATGCATTTGCAAACCGGGCGCCGTCCATATGGGTTTTCATGCCAAAGCCACTGGCGATGTCAGTCAAAGCTTTGATTTCGTCGAGCGTGTAGATCGTGCCTTTTTCGGTCACTTGCGTAATCGACAGCGGCCCACGTTGCGGGCCATGGACGCCGCGGTTCTGTTCTGCCTCAATTTTGCTGCGCAACACGTCTGGCGACATCTTCGCGTCGTCAGTCGGGACGAGCGTTAGCTTAGCCTGTGAATAGAACTCTGGCGCGTTGCATTCGTCTTCTTGGATGTGGGCGACATCGGCACAAAAAATCGTATCCCAGGGCTGGGACATCGTAGCAAGCAGTAGGGCGTTTGCGCTGGTGCCGTTGATGACCAGATAAACGGCGGCTTCTGGGGCCTCGAACACATCTCGTACTTGTTGGCGTACCGTGTCCATGATCGCGTCCGCGCCATAGCCTGGTGCATAGCCGGTGTTGGCAGCCATGACGGCTTCGATGACTTTTGGGTGCGCAGGACCGGCATTATCGGATGAGAAAAACATCTAGGTTGGTTCCTCTATGACGTGATCTTCCCAGTCGTCTTCATCGACCTCGAATTCAGGTACGGTCATGCCCTTTACGGAAACGCCTGCACGGTGAACCGATTCTGGATCGCCTGTAATCAGCGGGTGCCAGTCGTACAAAGGGCGACCTTCATAGATTAGGCGATAGGCGCAGGTCTGGGGCAGCCAATACATCGTCTCTTGGATCGTCTTGGGCGTTAAAACGATGCATTCAGGGACGAATTGATGGCGGTTAGGGTAATTACTGCAAAGACAGCTTTCGTCGTCCAACAGACGGCAGGCGACGCGTGTCATCACAACCACGCCAGTGTCTTCGTCCTCGAGCTTATTCACGCAGCATTTGCCGCAGCCATCACACAAGGCTTCCCATTCGGGTTTGTTGAGCTTGTCCATCGGTTTGGTTTCCCAAAACCGGTCCGCTAGACCCGCGCGAGTGATTTCATTCGACATCTTGCAGAATCTTTCGGGCAGTGTCGCAGTCAGCATCCATTTGAGCGATCAGCGCGTCGAGCCCATCGAACTTTAGTTCTGGCCGTAAGTACTCGACCAAGGCGACAGATAGGGTCGCGCCGTATAGGTCACCCTTAAAGTCGAAAAGGAAGCTTTCGCAATTTGGAACCTCGCCATTGAACATGGGGCGCACGCCAATGGATGCGGCGCCATCGTATGTACCCGCATGCGGGCCATCCAGAACGTCGACCTTCACCGCATAGACGCCAAATTTTGGTGGGTGCAGCCCGGTGATCGACATGTTTGCCGTCGGAAAGCCAAGGTCGCGACCACGCTGGTCGCCACGAATGACCTCGCCTTCGATCCGGTGCCAGTGACCTAGCATCGCGGCGGCATCGCGCGGTTTTCCATCGGTCAGCGCCTGACGGATCGCGGTGGAGGACACGTTGGCGGCGTCAACAGTTAGGATCGGTGCGACAGTCACGCCAAAGCCCATTTCTTCGCCAAATGCCTGAAGGTCAGCGACCGTGCCAGCGCGCCCTTTACCAAAACAAAAGTCTGCGCCAACAACCACGTGCTTTAAGCCCAACCGATCAGTGATGACAGATTGGGCGAATTCGCGCGGGGTCAGATTTGCGAGTGCTTCGTTAAACGGAACCTCATACAGTTTTTCGACGCCTAGCTTTTCTAGGCGGTGCGCGCGCGCCTCTGCGTTCATCAGCCGAAACGGATTGGGATCGCGCGAAAAATAAGTGCGTGGATGGGGTTCAAACGTCATGACGCCCAATGGCGCATTCGCGGCCTTTGCCGCTGCCCGCGCAAGATCAATGACGGATTGGTGCCCGACATGGACCCCATCAAAGTTGCCAATAGCCGCGGCCGCGCCGCGGTCGCTAGGGTCAATAAATAGGGTATCTCGGATGATGCGCATGGCCTTGCGTAGCGCGGCCTGCGGGGGGCTGCAACCCTAGTCGAACTTGCGCGACGGAGCGAGAACGGTCGCATCCCCCACCAACACCTTTTTGTCGTTCACAAGGCAGCGGGTGTTCATCGTCACCCGGCGTTTCGCGTGATCAATGTCGACGACTTCGACTTCTGCCAGAACCATGTCGCCGGGGCGAACCGGCGCAAGGAACTTCAGGCTTTGGCCTAGATATACTGTGCCATGACCGGGTAGTTGTTCGCCAATTACGGCTGATACGAGGCCAGCAGTCAGCATCCCGTGCGCGATACGCCCACCAAAGATCGTGTCTTGGGCATAGTCGTCGTCAAGATGCACTGGGTTCCGGTCAGTTGAGACTTCGGCGAATAGCTCAATATCACGGTCAGTTACGACCTTGCGCAAAGACCGGACCATACCGATCTCGATATCTTCGATACAGATCGTTCCGCGTGGGGCGTTATCTAGCATGTTGCGCTCCATTGAGTAACAAAAAATCCCATATGCCGTTTGGCTTTGAAATTTTATTACTTTGCAAGCGCAGAAAAATCAAGCGTTACGTTACCGCAAGTGGCCGATAGCGAAGGTGGCGCTGATCTTTTGATCATCCAGATAGGTTTTCAGCGCATCCGGGTCAGGTTGCGTCGTCGTTTTCGTTTCGGTAGCGGCCAATCCGCCTGAAATGAACAACACATCCAGATCTTCTTGGAGCGCGCCCAGTACATCAGTGTGCGGGCCGTCGCCAATCGCGATGATGGACGCGTCAGATGGTACCTTGTTCAACGCCGCTAAACGGCGGCGCGCAAGGTCATAGATGGGTGGGTGGGGTTTGCCGAAATACAGGCTCTCTCCGCCCATTTCAGTGTAAAGCTGGGCCAAGGCACCCGCACACCATTCACGAACGTCGCCACGATCAACGACGATATCAGGGTTGGCGCACAGCAGCTTTAGGCCCTTTTGTTTGGCGTAAAGGAAGTCGGCGCGGTTCACAGCAAGGTCGGCCATCGGGTCGAACGGGCCGCAGCAAACGATGCCTTCGGCCTGATCCAATGGAACTCGCTGAATGTTAACTGGTTTGTCGATAATCTGGAGAGGTTCAAAAAAGGCATCATCGCGCGGGCTTTCACCCATGAAGTAGACCTTTTCACCGACGATGCCGCGATACATGGCAGCACGCGCGCTGTCGCCCGATGTCGCAATCGCGTCCCATGCATCCTCTGGAATGCCAAAGTCCAAGATCTGATGCGCAACTGATTCCCAAGGGCGGGGTGAGTTGGTGACAAGCACCACAACACCACCCTGCGCGCGATAGGCTTGCATGGCCGCAACCGCGTCTGGCAGGGCTTCAACACCGTTGTGCATGCAGCCCCAAAGGTCAACAAAGGCCGCGTCATACTGGCCCGAGATGTCTGCGAAAGTTTCGATAATCCGGGTCATGGCGCGGCCTTTGATAATTGTAAGGATGGAACGCCCCGGATCACCTCCGGGGCAGGCAGTTTAGGCCTTAAGGTTCGGGATGATCTGCTTTTTACGGCTCATGATGCCGGGCAGAACAACGCTGTCACCTTCGACTTTGGCGTCGAATGATTTCTCAGCAACCGTTTTCACAACGTCATTCGGGATGAACATTGTTGCTTCTTCGTTCAGGATGTCCACGACGAACAATAGAACCTCGTCTACGCCGTCTTCTTTGGCGACTTTCGGCATGGTTTCCATGATGGATGCCTTACGGTCCAAGATGATCTTGGGCGCTGTGGTTTCCAGAACCGACACACGGAATTTCTTGCCGTCTACGCCGTATTCTTTGCTGTCCATGCGCAGCAGTTCCGCGTCAGAGAACGCAGAAACGTCTGATTTTGCTTCGAACATTTCAGATGCGTATGCTTCAAGATCGATTTTCAGATCTTTGGCCAATGCTTCGGCAAGGTCCTTGTCCATGGATGTCGTTGTTGGTGAACGGAAGGCAAGCGTGTCGGACAGGATGCAAGACAGCATCAGACCTTTGATGCCTTCTGGCATGTCGGCCGCTTTGTCGCCCATCATCTCGTGCATGATTGTCGCAGTACATGCGAGCGGACGAATTGTGATGTTGATTGGGTTCTTCGTTTCCAGACCACCGGCCAGTTTGTGGTGGTCGATGATTGCCAGAACGTCAGCGTTGTTGATGTTCGCTGGCAGCTCTGCAGGGTTGTTGGTGTCAACGATAACGCAAGACTGGTCGTCTTCGACATCTGCAATAACGTCTGGCAGTTCAAAGCCCCAGCGTTTGGCAACAAAAGCGGCTTCGGTGTTTGGAGTGCCAAGCAGGGCGGCTTTGGCTTCGATGCCGGTGTGGTTCAGGAACCATTCCCAGATCAGTGGGGAACCGGTGCTGTCTGTGTCAGGTGCTTTGTGGCCGAAAACAAGAGTTGTCATTGCTGTCACTTTCTAAGGGAGAATTTGGCCGTCTTATAGAAGTGTCCAGCCACCCTGTCACCCCATCGCGTTGGTTTGACCGAATATCGGCGGTGTGGTAAATTGACTTACCGAAAAGGAGGAACCTAACAATGGACCAGAACGCTTAACCGCCTCGCCATTCTTGATGGGCACTACCGTCGCCCGACCCTTTTTGAGAGGAGCACCCTGACAATGGACATGCTGCAGTAACGCCGTTTTTGGCGTGTCGCTTGGCCGTAATGGCCCCATGATCATTTACCAAAAGGTGCAGATATGCCCCGTAAATCACCCAAACCCCGCAAGCCGGGCCAAAACCCGCTGTCCGCTCCGAAAAATCGCCGTGCCGTGCGCCCTGAACCGGGCGGCCCCCGGCAGGGGCGGCCCGTATCAAACCTACAGCGCCGTGCGCGTATTGATGCGCGAACACCGCGGTTTCCCGGTCGTTTAGGCGGCCGATAGATACCGTTCCCCATCGCTGTCATGGCGGTGGGGCTTGCCTGCGTGGCCAATTTCGTTTTGTTTGACCGCGTAGGAGACCATTTTGCGCGAAGCCGATCTATACCCCCCAATCAAAGCCCACCTGCAACGGCAGGGCTACGACGTTAAGGGAGAAGTCGGCGCAGCAGATGTTGTCGCGCGACGTGGCGATGATTTGGTGGTGGTCGAGCTAAAGCTTGGATTTTCGCTAGCCCTGTTCCATCAGGGGATCGAACGGCTGCTGGTCACCGATCACGTTTATGTCGCCGTGCCTGCTGGTGGGCGGGCAAAGGCGCTCAAGGCGAATGTGAAACTGGCCCGCCGCGTTGGGCTAGGCGTTATGACAGTCCGCGAGCGCGACGGATTTGTAGAGGTGCTTGCTGATCCGGCGCCTTACACACCCCGAAAATCCAAAAAAAAGCACACCCGTTTGGTCCGGGCCTTTGATCGGTTGAAGGGTGATCCAAATTCCGGCGGTGCGACACGCCATGGAATCGTCACTGGATACCGCCAAGACGCCGTACGCTGCGCACGCTTTCTGGCAATCCATGGCCCATCCAAGGGGGCAAAGGTCAAAGAATGGACCGAAGTCCCACAAGCCACCCGCATCATGGCGGATGACCACTATGGTTGGTTCGAACGTGTCGAACGCGGTGTCTATGGCCTAACCAAAGCTGGCCAAAAGGGGCTTGCTGATTTTGGTGACGATTAATCGTCGCGTGTGATGGTCCAGCCTTCGTTCTGCAACAGGCTAAGAATTCCGTTTTCACCGATCAAATGCGCTGCACCGGCTGCTATAACAATCTTATCATTTTCGGCTGCAGCCTGGGCAATCACGGGAATCCAATTTCGGTTGCGACCGTCCAGCATTGCCTCTTGGGTTTCGTCAAAAAGCTGGGTTGCGGTCTCGGCATCCATGTCGGGTAAATCATCCATCGCAATACGCGACATTTGCCACAGCGTTCCGATGTCTTCGGCAAAGTAGCGGTCAAGCATACCCACGAATATCTGTTGCTGCACATCGGGCATCATCAGGCTCATGCGCAGAACGTCTAACTGTTCCTCCAATGGCTCCGATTGGAAAATGGAAAACATCGTTTTGAAGTTCTCCAGCGACTGTATTGGAATATTGGCTTCGGTCGCGGCACCCATGATCATGTGATCCAGCCCAAGTTCACCTGCGATCATGTCTTCCATCGCGCAAGAGGGTATTGCCAGAACGATTGACGCATACCAAGGCTGCATTTTAGCGATCATAAAGCTTGGAATGTTTCGATCAGCGGCGGCAGTTGATAGCAACTCCCATGTTTCATCACCAAGAAGCTCTGGCAGTGTTGGTCCTTCGGTTAGGAACAACTGGCCGGGGTCCGTTGACATAAGCTGCTGTAGGGCTGCCTGATCTTCAGGGGATGCTTCTACAAGGATCAGGTCGGCATTTACCACATCGTCAGACAGCTTCGCATAAAGTGTATCTAGGCGGGGATCGTAGATGTGCATCGTGCCAACGATTTTCAGGTCGTGGCCATCTTTATGGGCATCCCAAATCAAACCTTGCGAAAAAGGAATTTCCTCAACGGCGGCATTCAGCCGCGCATGTTGTTCGACCGAGAGTTGATCCAGATAGTTATCGCCGACGCATAGGGCAGCAGCGGGGAAACCGAGAGCTGTTAAAATCACGGTCGCGGCAGAGCGAAAAAACATCGGCATTCCTTTGGGTTGTGACGTATACAACGTAGTCACTGACCGCCCCGGGTCAATTACCCTGGGCGGTTTTCTAATATCATGCGTTGGCCAATCCTGATTAACCAGCGACCAATAACGTGACGCAAGCTACGTTGCGGTGCTGGAACAATCTGCAGCCGTGGCTTTTCCGCGACTAACATCCCACTAGGCAGCCTGATCAACTGCGGATTTGTGTCAACCTCGGGGATGAAAGGCACAGGGGGCCAGCTGCTTGCTACAGGTGAAATCTGCAACCGTTGTGGTTGCGTGCGCCGCTTGGTCGTCCGCTCAGAATAATCGTTATGATTTTCAGGGCCGACCTTGTGGTCGACGACATAAAACGGGGGATGCATGTGCTATCCGATCTACAAATCTTTGAAGTATTAGGAGAAAAATGCGCTGAGCGAATGGCACAGCTGCGCTGCTTAGCTGGGTTACCAGCTGAGATGGATGAAATCCTTTCGTTCCATAAGCAGTCTCCTTGATTCGCAGTCGTCTACCGGTTGTGTAGCTCAAACGTAGGTCTTCGCCAAAGCGTTTTTTGACAATTACTAAAACTGTTCTTTTTAGGCAAAAATGAGCTGTAAGATGAGAACCGTTGTAACCAGCAGCCCAACAACGCCTTCTGGTCCAAACATACTGAATATTCTCATAATCGTTACCTGTTCTTTAATAATTAGGCTTCTGCCTAACAGTTGTTGCTCATATTCTATGTGCGTTAACGCACCGTTAAGAAAGTTCTTTGGATAATCCTTCAGGATCGAGAATTTCGATCCTTTGTCGCGATGATTTGACCACGCCCAGTCTAGATAATTTGCTGATTGATCGGCTAACCATTTCGCGGTTGGCGCCAATTGTTCCCGCGATTTCAGCGTGCGTCGGTGCATTTTCGATAACTGCACCTGCAGCCAATTTGCCGTGTTCTGCGGCTAAGCGGAACAAATAGGTGCCGACACGTTGTTCGACCGACAATGTGGTCATTTCCATATTACGTTCAGTTAAAATACGAATGCGTTCCACAAGCTGTCGAGTGATCCTGTCACGAACTGTAGGGACTTCATTAAACAGCTGCAAAAAGCACTCACGCTTTAAAATAAGCACCTTGGCCTCCGTTTTCGACACGGCAGCAAGTGACCGGCTTGTGCCATCTAGGGCTGCCAACTCTCCGAAATATGCGCCAACTGGAAAACGTGAAAACACGATTTCGCGGCCTTCGGTCGTCCAGTAAACAGCTAGCAGTGATCCATACAGCAGAAAGTATAAATCGTAAGAACTGTCATCTTGATCAAAAATCGTCTGCCAAGCGCTGAAAGTTTTTTCAGTTACGGATATCGGAATTCCGGACAAATCATCAGCGGTTATTCCAGAAAACAGCGGCAGATCAAAACTGAGCAGTTCTTCAACGGTCATATGTCTGCCAGTATCTCTTTCGCCGTGATGATTTCAGGCGGCGTTGCGTTTTCATGGAACATTTCGACAGCGTGGGCTAACTCGGTTTTTGTAATCAGCCCGGCTTTGAATTGATCAAGGCGTGTGCGGATAAGCCATAGGCGCGCGTTTTGTGATGTCGCGATGTCTGCGGATTTTGCAAAGGCGGCGGTGGCGGCTTCGGTTTGTCCGGCCATAATGCAGACCTGCGCATGAAGCCGCAGCACCTCGGCGAGCCAGCAATTCAGACCCGAAGCCTCATTTTCAATGACGGCTGACATGGATTCTTGCAATGCGGTGTCAATCTCACCCTGCCGGGCTAGCGCCATCGCATAATGTGACCTGAAATACGGTAAGCCGACCCGAGCGCCGCTCATTTCATGGATGTTTAGAACCTGACCAAACGCTACCAAGCCATCTTTGGTGCTGCTTTGAGATGGGTCCATAACGTTCAGCCAAGCCGCGCCTGTTACCTGCCAAAATGCAGCACCTTGTTCATGGGCAGCCTCTATTCCTTGCTTTACTCGCGCTACGGCCCTTGTGACATCCCCAGCGTAAAATAGCGGAACAGAACCCCAGATTAACGAATAAGGCAGCATGACTGGAATATTTAGCAAGTCTTGATGGGCGTCCGATTCGGCAACAAGATCGCGGATAGAATGGGTTTCGCCACAAATTGATCGGCCAACGCTGTCGAACATTTGCGTCGCTGCAAATGGATCGACACCGTATTGCGTGATCATCGCACCATGTTTGTCGATGTCGTATAAGTCGCGCAGCTTGGCAAACTCGACGAAAAGCTTTTCGAAGTTACCGCTGTAGCAATGCAAGCATGCTTCGACGTTTAGTGCTGCGAGTTGTACTTCTCCGTTGGTTTCGGACACCGGAACATGTGCTGCGGTTTCTAATAGCAGTTTGCAAAATTGATCTGCGCCGGTTCGATCCCCTGAAATAATCGCGTGAGAGAACATACCGCAAAACGCCGGCCCGTTCGCGGCGGAATAGCCTTGTTGCGTGGATGCTAGGTCCGACACTGCTTCAAAGGCTTCTTTTACCGCGAGAGTCATGTAACCGCCTAGCTGGACGCGGATCGACGCAAGCGCTGTGTAGCACGCAATTTTCAGGTCATGTACATCGACGTCGGTGGGCGCCTGAGAGCACAAAGAAATTGCAGCGAGGATATGTGTCTCGGCATCTTCGAACGCCCCTTGAAACAACGCCCACTGACTGACCGTAAGATAGTTTTGAATTGCAGGCACATGTTGCTGCGCAAGGCTGAGATGGTCAGTCAGGATCGCAGGGTTCCGTCTCACAGCGTCAGCATGGTTTTCTTGAAGATGTGATGCGATTTGGCTGTGAAAATCAACGCGCGTACGTCGCAACAACCCGTGGTAGGCGGCCTGATGCAACAGAGCATGCGAAAACGTCCAGCTGTCGTTTGATTGTTCTGTTAGCACACCGCGTGCGCAGGCCTTTGCTAAATGCGGTTGTAGAGGTTCGTAATCTTTGGCGATTGCACGCAGCATTTCGATGTTAAAATTGCGCCCAATGACAGACGCGCATTGCAGCACCGGCTTTGAGGTACCTGTCGCGTCGATTTGACTGGCAAGAAGATCCATCAACGATCCTGGAATGCCTTGGTCATTGTCTGACAGGGATCGCTGAAAGAGCTGCTCCAAAAACAGCGGAACCCCTGCTGCTTTTTCGATCAAGGCTTCGCGATTTTTCGCCTGTGTTTTGCCTGCTGCGAGCGCATCAAGCATGTTTGAGGCGTCGACGCGATCCAATGCATCTAACGGGATCAACGATATCGGTAAATTGTCTAGGTATTTGCCGATCTTTGTGTCTTCGCGGCTTGTCATCAGAATTTGGTAGTGGCCCGCTTCGGGGCTTTGTAAAATGTTGACGAGAACGCCAAAGCTCGCGTTATCTAGCCAGTGCAAGTCTTCAAAGACCAATATGCCGTCGGGTTGGATGGCTTGGATTGCCTGCCAAATAGCATCTTCAATAAGTGCTTTCAGCGCGACATTAGATTTTTCCGCCAGCAATCGCTGCCCATCTGTAAGCCCGAGTACCAGTGCTAAGGCGCGCTGCGCGTCAGTAGATAGCCCAAAGGGTTCAAAACACCGTTGAATATCAGAGAATTCAGGCAGGGAGGTGCGCGTGTGTATTGCGATCCAGTCTTTGAAAGGCTGATAACTGGCGCGCGTATGTACCCCGTTTGCGTTAAATGTAGCAATTCGCGATGCGGATTGGGCGACATAGCGGCAAAGTGCAGTTTTCCCGATACCCGCTGGGCCGATGACAAGGCTCGGTTGGTTGCTGTTCTCGATGCGGCTAAGTTCATTTGTGCGGCCGACAAAAAATGGCTGCAGTTGATTGTCAGGTCGCGCGATGGTCGCTGTGGGTTGGTAAAGCGTTTGGATTTCGGCAAATCCCTTAAGCTTTTGGCCTGGAATGGCTTTTGCGACAATGGTTCCCCGAAGAAGGTCCTTTGTGCTTTGGGCAATCATGACACCGCTAGGGGCTGCACGTTCCTGGATACGTTGGGCGAGCGTGGTGACCATACCGGTTGCGCGCGGTAGGTTGCTGGCGTTTCGTCGCCGTACAGCAACTTCGCCAGTTGCTACGCCTGCGCGTAGCTGGATGTCTCCGCCGTTCTTATATACGGCATCAATATTTGCAACTGCGGCAAGCGCAGCATTTACCGCTTTTGATGCAGTAAGTTCGTCTGCATGTTCAAGGCCGAAAAGCGCGACAACACCGTCACCCAGATATTCCGTTACCTCGCCATCGTGTTCTTCAACAATGGATCGCGCTTGCGCATAAAATTCTTCAAGCCACTGTTCGAGATCTTCAGCGTCAGCAGTACTTGCGATGTCGCTAAAGCCGACGACGTCGATAAACACCGCAGTGACTTGTTTTCGTTCGCCCCTGCCAACCGAAGCAGGGGATCGTTCCGAGTGGTTCATACCGCGCTCCCGTGCCCCCGGAGGTCACTATAGGCGGTTTCTTGCCGCTTCCAAGCGCGCAATGCGCCCACTGTCGAATGGGTTTGACAAAGTCCAACTTGTCCAAATGCGGAATGCGCCGGGCAAAGCCGATTGTGGGCTGTTCTCTCCTGCATTTATCTGAAGAGGTTGCGAAATCATCTTGCCTGCCGGAAGGTTAGCCAGTTCTGCATTTTGAACGTCAATTTGGGCATGTACACCAGCGACTTGGGCGGATGTTAAACCGAAATCTAGATTTGAAAATTGCCATTTTCCCCATTTATTTAGGGTTACTACGACCTGATTGGCACGACGGGCCACGTCGCCAAGAGCGCCATAGTCAGTTAACGGACGTTGCATGTCGCGTTGGGCATATTTTGCCGACCAAATCGGCGACCCTTGCTCGGTTGCAACCGTGTAATGATCGTTGCCCATGCTTAGTTTACCAAGTTTTTTATTGTAACCGTAAAACCACACTCCGGCGAGCCGCGGTAGATTGCTATTCAGGTAAAGGTTGGGAAGATAGGCAAAGACACCGTCGTGACCTTCAACTTGAACGTCGTTGATTGCGATGATCGCCTCGTTGTAATTTCGAAAGCCAAGTAGGCGAGGCAGGATTGTCGGGCGCACACCAATTTGTTGATTGGCAAGGATGGAAACAGGGTGTGTTCCTTCGGGGGTGGTGGCTTGCGGATGCAATGTCATGCCCTTGGGCAACACATTTTTAAGTGTGGTTGCGTCGACGGCATGGAAGCTAAAGAAACCATCCAATTCACCGACCCCGAAAAACGGTGTTAACGGCCAATTCGCGCTTTGGGCGTATGGGCTGGCAAGTCGGGCTGCGTCACCGGGGCCGTTATCGATGATAAGATCACCTTCACCGACAATTTCGATATCCGCGCCGGTCAAACCACGTGCGGCACCTAGGCCCGAAATTGTCGCGGCCTCGACACAGCCAGCGTTGATACCGCAACGTGTCCAATCGCCGGCGGCGTATAGGTTTTCAAACCCGGTGCCATCTGGGGGTAGGCGGTATTGCACGCTGCCGGGGACCGATAACACATATCGTTCAGACCCATAAAAATTTTGACGAAAATACTGTGACTTGAATTTCTCTGGACCGGTTTTGGCTTTTCCAGAATGAAGTAGGTCTAGATCAAATTTACCGTTCTTTTCTGCCTTCGGCCACATTTGAAGCAGGGAATTGTTGGCCCACTCCAGTACGCGATCTTCGAATGGGATCGGGTCAACGCCCGCGTCTTTTGCCGGGCTACAGAAATACGCGATCGACGCAGGGCCGGGGTTGCTCCAGTCCTCGCGGCCAATCAGGTCTGACATGTCGGCCCAAGTATCAAGTGGTTCGATAAAACTGGTGATGACGGTTTTCAAATCTGAGGGAATGTCACCGATATTGTGTTTGGCGACAACATCGTTCCAGCCCATTTCAGCAGCGGTTTTGTCGACCCAAAACTGTGCGGCCTGCGTCGCGACGGTTTGCACCTTATCCAACATCAATTTCCAACGGTTGCTGGCCGCGACAAGTTCGGACGCCATATAGGGGAGCGAACCTAATGACGCGCCAAGAATGATTTCGTCGAAATCTTTGCCGCGTTTCAGGCTGTAAGCTGTACCCGTTGGTGGCTCTTTTTCGCATTCGAAATCGATACCAGATGCTTCCAATTCAGCACCATTCTTAAGCTGCCCCCATAGCGGTTTCGATGGCCAACAAGGCAAGCCCTTAACCGGAACAAACGGGTCATAGTCGCCGCTGTTGACCACAGCCTGTTCGACCATATCTATTCTGTCGACGAATGTTTTGCTGTCGTCCAACGCCAGATGGGTCGCCGCATTGAAGAATTTGAATTTTACGCCGCGATGCTTGAGTATCTGATAATAAGGGCCAAATATCGTGTCCCCCATCCCAGCCATCATTTTGTAAAACAACGATCCTTTATAGCTGAACGCGAGCCGTAGCAAACCTCGGATTGCGGTGCCTGCGCCAACGCTTCGATGGTCTGTCATACCTCCAGGGTAGCCGAACACGTAATCATAGCAGCCACGAAAAACAGCTGAATAGACCGCTTGATCGCTTGCGCCATAGTCAAGCAACCATTGGCTAATTTCGTGATCGTCGATCGCATTGAAGCCATGCAAAAATAGACCGTTGTCGATTGTGCCACGAAAAAATGCGAGCGATAGATCAATGATGTATTTAAAGCGGCGGGCCTCGTCGGACAAAACGCCGTTGATGTCTTTGTCACTTGCTAGCCAGTTTTGCGCATGGCGTGCCATATCGGCAAGTACCATCAAATCGCTTTGCGTATGCTGGTTAGCGTCCTTGGGCATTGCATGCGCATAGTCGCGCATCTGATGAAGCGGTGAACGTTGCTGTGTGGCAAGGCCTTTACGCTTTAGCGCGGGCTTGAAGCGGTCGGGCGTAACGTATGATTTACCTTTTTCAATTTCCTCGAGAATCTTTTCAATAAAATTAACAACCGATTCCAGTAATTCCTGAAAGTAAGAAAAGGGTGTGGGAAGCACCCCACCGGTTCCCGGTGTTTGCCCGTTAGGTGCGAACTCAATGAGCCATGGATGGATTGTTTTCTTGCCATCTGTTTCAATTTCTTCGGCCAGTAAAAAACGATTAAGACCAGTAAAGGCCTTTTCGATTGTTCCCAATGGGGCGTTAGGGCTGCGTAGTCCGGTACTGTTTAGCTGGTCATAACAATCGCGCATCAGTCTAAAGCCGTTTTCGTAGAAGCCAGCCCAGATATGTAATCCGTGTTCTTCAATACGTGCCGCGTGATCCATATTGCGGCCGCTTGCACCTTTGCCGCCAAGACGCCACCCAAGTTGATAAAGCGTGATGTCGTATTCGTCTTGCCAATTGGGTAGCTGTGTAATCGCGTATGCCGATGTAATTGCCCCTACGCCGCCGCCGATTACCGCAATCTTCTTTTTTCCTGTCATTTAATGCCTCCGGATTTATTTAATTTAATTGGGGCAATGGTTAAGCTTAATACCTATAAGTTTCCTGATTCTATTTTTAGTATTAATGTATGTGAATTGTATTTGGTCGAAAAAAAAGGCTGCCAAGCAATTTGGCAGCCTTTTTGTATTCGTTATGTCACGGAAACTATTCGTAGCTATGCCACGGTGCCGCGACGCTGATGGATAAAACGGGCGCAGCATCCTGTTGGGCTTTCATTCGAAAGTTACCGTGATGTGTTTTCCCGGTCGCAGCAGTCGGTAAATGCTCAAGTAACGCTTTATAACTGGGTAGTTTATTGCCGCCGCAAGCGCGCACGCGCTTTTCAATGGTGGTGTCGTCTTTGAATAGTTCTTTAGAGCTAAATGACAGAGATAAGATTGGTAATGTACCAACACTGCCCATTGTGTAGCTAAAGCCTAAAGTAGCTGTTGGAAACGCGATCTGTGGCGGGCCATTTGTCATGCCATCAATCGACATCGATAACACATCTGGTGACACCTGCGCAGGCATGCAAAGCGCGGGGAGAATTGTCCGTTGGACGTTGTCTGCCTCACAGTGAATCGTGACTTGCTGTGTAAGCGTATCATAGGCCAGCATCGTTGCGCGTGCTGATGGGCCGTAGTCCTGTAAAATTGGGGAAAACGGGGTTTCGGACATAAGCGGTGATAGATCCGACGCTGACGCAGGGATTTCCGCGAAGAGGGTTATGCCCAATTTGTTTCCGTCATGACGCAGACCTAGACGTGCACCATATTCCAGATTTGATAGCCCTTGAGCCGCGCTAATAACTTCGCGAAGCTGGATGCTGGGTCCGGTTCCGCCTAAATCCACGATTGTTTTACACGCTTTGGCAAGCCGGGTTACTGGGTTGATGGCGGGGTTATCTACTTCTGTCGTGAGGGCAAGCGCCCTGTCGTCAGTCGAAAATTCGACGGCGACTGGTGCGCCCGTATCCGTTAACGTGCTGGGGTGCCAATGCGCCCATCCGCTGGGTTCCATTACGCCGATATCGTGTAACACACGTTCAAGTGCGTCGCCCGCTTGCCCATGGCGGCGTAGATACCAGCACCAATCAAGGTCACTACGTGCAGGAATTGCGGGAGCTAAGTTGAACATTGTACGTGCCTTCTGAGCTGTAGTTCATACGAGAGAGTCCCGTATTTTTGCTAAGCGTAGTCCCGATAGGGGCAGGTTATTGTGCGTTTGGACACAGAATGATCTTTTTTTACCAAATAGAAAGAAATTCTTACCCAGTATTAATTTCGTCTTGGGAATTTTCCTGTGATTGCAATGATATAGTTGATGCAAAGTGTGGGCTGCATATTGTCGTCTGTTGCGTCGATGCTACAGGTGTTTGGGGGCGTAGATAGTATTTTTGAATTGGAAATTAGCGATTTATGCTCTGAAATCTGCCCCAAGTTGCGCTCTGATCCCATTTTGTCGCCGGCCCTGCGTGAGGTGAGGGCTGGGCCAGTCCCGGCGTGCATAGGGACGCGGCCTCGAAGGTCAGGTAATCCGAACTGTGTGTGCCCATCACCACCATAGATCGTACCAAGGATGGCAAAAAGTGCCTCGTTTGACTTAATATCTAACAGTTGCCCGTCACAAAACGCCCAGCCGCGCGGCGCGAAATTTCCGCTAAAAAGGATCACTTGTCCTAGTAAAGGTTCCATAGGAATGCGGGACTCCAATTTATGGTCGCAAACTAAGCGAAGACGTTATGTAATATGGTGTGCTGTTAGCTGGGAAAAGTCTGTGATATTTCGCACATAGGTGTTTGAGCAGAACGAAGCGGAATGGTCGCGGTACGGTTTGTTGGGCACCATGAATGGGCTGGTGTATGGCTAAGACTCTTGCTGTTAATGTTTTTGTGTTCTGTCACGCATTTACTGATGGGTTGTTTTGGTGTGACGCAAGGTAATGCTCTGATTGCAAGATTCGACGGTTGCGGAATTAGTATACACGTATAGGGTGTATTTATATTGCGCCTTATCGTATTGCGTGACGGTGAATGTTGTAAAATTGCAGCATATTGTTTGTTGGGATTCTACTCATCCGTGACACAGTTTTATCTAGTGCTCTGTATTTGAAGTAAAATTTCTCAAAATTGTGGGTATTTGTCTGCGTTCGATCGATAGATTTGGGAGTTTATGTCTATTAACCCATTGTTTTTGAGAGTTTGTTTGCGCAATCATCGAGGTGTTAAGATTGTATTAATACATGCGTAGAGGCGAGCAGGGCTTTGTGCAAAGGGACGTAAAATGGCAGACGATCGAAAAACGGGACAATATTTTGCTTTGCTAGAAGAGCATTCGACTGATGAAACTATTGCCCAGCTTGGCCGTAATGATGACGTGACCTCTCATGAACGCTTCCCAGATGTGGAAGACATTTTGGACCGGTTGGCCGTGAACGTAAGAGCCGCAGAAAAGAAGTAAGGCTCGCGCCTCAAGCTCAGTATTGTTAGTCTGCCGCAAACAACTACCCTGAGGCTCCGACATGCGGCGTTTAACTTATTTCGTCATCTTTCTTGCCGCGCTTTATAGCATTTATTGGCTCGTCGGCTCCCGCGCTGTGGAACGCGGTGCCATATCGGCCATCAGCCAAGCCCAAGACGACGGTTGGGATATCTCTTATACAGATTTAAACACAATTGGTTTTCCATCGCGATTTGATACGACGGTTACGGAATTGTCGGTGTCACCTGTCGGTGATCCATGGCGTTGGGATGCGCCGTTCTTTCAGGTTTTTGCACTTAGCTATCAGCCCAATCGCGTGATTGCAGCATTTCCGGATGAACAACAGTTTGCTGTTGCGGGGCAGGTCATCACGCTCAATGCTGATGGTTTGCGGGCAAGCGCTGGGGTCGCTGCGAATGCCGATCTAAGTTTTGATGACGCGACGATCGAGGTCGGGCAGCTCACCGCAAAATCAGACATGAGTTGGCAGATGAGTTGGGACCGTGCGCTGGGCGCATTTCGTACGCAGCCATCTGCCGAAAATCGCTATGATGCGTATTTCGAAGCCGATGAGATCATATTACCTCGGGCGATTGTTGAACAAATTGATCCTTCGGGTAGATTGGGGCCTGCATTGACACATGTGGTTCAGGATAGCGCAATTACCTTTGATCAGCCTCTTGACCGTCATGCGTTTGATGGTCTTGGGCCGGCACCAGTTGCGACCAATTTTACACTTCGGAATTTTACCATTCGCTGGGGTGCGGTTACCGTTCAAGCGCAGGGTGGTTTTGATATCGACAGGCAAGGAATTCCAGATGGGCGCATCACTTTTCGATCAGAACAGTGGCGTGAGATGATCGAAATGATGGTTGCCGCTGGCTTGATCGATCCCGGTATTGAAACGACAGTTATGAATGTCGCTTCGACGATGGCTTTGGGTAGTGGTGGGCTCGAGCTGCCATTGGTGTTTAGGGGCGGTTCGATGTCGATCGGCCCGCTTCCGATTGGTCCTGCGCCTCGTTTTCGTTAGAACTACCCTTTTCCGAATAACCCTGTCAGCGCCCTGCGCAGCAGCGCCGTGACTGATGGCCGTTGGGCGGCATGGAAGGGAAGCGGTCTGCAGACTTCGATAGCTGCGACGCCAACGCGTGCGGTTAGGGCGCCGTTTATGACGCCTTCACCAAACCGGCGCGATACTTTGGACAGAACACCCCCGCCTGCGACTGATCCAATCAGATCATCGCCCACAGCAACCGCGCCCGTGGCGACAAGATGGGTCAAGACAGAGCGTGTCAGTCGCCAGCTTCCCAATGTGCCTGCCCGGCCACCGTAAATCTCGGCGATGCGGCGGATCATGCGTAGGTTCGAGGTAAGAGCCGTGAATAAGTCTGCCAAGGCAAGCGGAACGATAGCTGTGACTGTCGCAACCTGACGAGCTGCTGCTTCGACCTCGCGTTGGGCGCGCGCGTCGAGCGGGGCAAGCAAACTGTTTTCGGCCAACCCGATTAAGCCATCCGCATCAAGCACATCGTTGCTGCGTGATTTAAGCTCTGACCGTCCCCATGATGTGTCATCGCGGTGGGCATAAAGTTTATCAAGCGCGGAAATGACAGAACGCGCCGACTTTAGGTCGCCACTGTTAAGCGCATCTGTTGCCTGTCGTTGGATCGTGTCCAGCCGTTTTAACCGCCCAAATGCGGCAAGCTCTCGCAATGCAACAATCGCTAGAACGAGGATCAAAAGGCCAATCAATGCAGTGGCGATTCCACCCAAGATAGGCGACCGCGCTAGCAGCCCATTCACATAATCCCAAGCGGCGAGCGATACGATAAAGCCCACAAGCGAAACAGCGATTGACCAGAACCAACGCGCAAGTCGCGATGGCTTGCGGGCAGCTATCGCCGCGACCTGCTGCATCGCTGCCCCTTGTGGGGTCGTCACAAGATCAGGGACTGGCGGCGCTGTGTCCGGCTTGGCTGTTTCGGTTTCATCAAGGTCGATCAGGACGGGGCCGTTTGTCATAGCCTGTCTCCCAACAAGAATTGAACGGCCTTATCGAGCCGAATATGTGGTGGCCCATCGCGGGGGCGTAGGGTCAGTGGGGCAGGGGCGAACCGCATCACGCTGTAATCGGCATCGAGCCACTTTTCCGCGCCCGAGCGTGCGGGCGATAGCAGATGCGCTGGGTCGTCAGGCAGCTTTCCGGGATAGAACGCCGCTTGTTTCCCGGTATCAAGCAAACGCCCCCTTACTACGTCCAACTGCTTGCCATCGTGATCGACGGTGTCTTCGACCGTGGTACGTAAGGATGCGATCGACATTGCCGTGGTTTTTGCACCCGCGAAATCCGCTCGGTCACGGGCCTCGCGCAGCAAGGCCTCAGTAATCGCGGTAAGTTGCGGGTGTTGGCTGTGGTGGAGGTGGTCGGCCTTGGTCGCCGCGAACAGGATTTTCTCGACGCGGCGTCCTTGGAATATCCGCGTCAGGAACGCGTTTCGACCGGGGCGGAATGCGCTTAGGATGCCAGCCATCGTACCGCGCAGATCGTCAAGCGCAGCAGGGCCAGCGTGGATCGCACCCAGAACGTCAACCAGCACAATTTGGCGATCAATCTTAGCAAAGTGATCCCGAAAGAATGGGCGCACGATGTTGCGCTTATAGCTTTCAAAACGACGCTCAAATTCACGACCCAGCGATTTTCTTGAAAAGCCACTGCCCGGGAGCGGGGCGAATGTTAATACGGGTGATCCGGCCAATTCACCCGGCAGCATAAACCGCCCCGGGGTGCAGTCTGAAAATCCCGCCGCGCGGCTTTCGTTGAGATGGGTCGTAAAGACCTCGGCAAGTTGTAGGGCTGTTGGTTCATCAAGCGAAGCATTCGCATCGGACACTTTGCAAAGCTGTAAGTAGGCGTCGCCTCCCGGTCGGTCTGCGGCGCGAGCAAGGGCAGCGGCAGACCATTCTTCATAGGATTGATCTAGCAATGCCAAATCAAGCAACCATTCCCCCGGATAATCGACAATATCAATATGCACAGTCCGTGGACCGGATAAGCCGGACAACAGCCCGCTAGGTTGAACGCGCAGCGATAGCCGCAATTCACTAATCCGATTGGTGCTTTCGGGCCATTTGGGTTCAGGCGCCGTCAGGCACCCTAGATGGGTTTCATAGGCAAACCTTGGGATCGTATCGTCGGGTTGCGGTTGAAGGTAGGCCGTTTGAATACTGCCGTTCGCAGCGGCAGCCAGTTGCGGCATACGCCCGCGATCCATCAAGTTTGCGACCAACGAGGTGATAAACACAGTTTTGCCCGCGCGTGAAAGTCCAGTCACACCAAGCCGGATCACCGGATCAGCGAACGGAGATGTCAGCGTATCAGTCACTTCGGCCGCGGCACGTGTAATCTGATTTGCGATAGTTGCGATAACCAATTGCGGCCCTTTCGATGCTTGCGATCAAGATAGGGCCGTGTCGGGCGGATGTGTAGGGATTGATTTTATGTACTCTCCCCCCTAATCGGGGTGAATGCCACGTTTTGCCCTTCTTATCGAATATCACGGTGCGCCCTTTTCGGGGTGGCAGCGCCAGAATGACCAACCTTCTGTACAAGGCGCGATAGAGGCGGCTTTGGCTAAGATTGAACCGGGTGAACACACCATCGGTGCTGCAGGCCGTACCGATGCTGGCGTCCATGCCACGGGACAAGTCGCACATTGTGATATGAGCCGCGATTGGGACCCGTTTCGACTGTCAGAGGCGCTCAATTTTCATCTAAAACCGCATCCGATTGCGGTAGTGAAATGCGCGCGTGTTGATGACGAATGGCATGCGCGCTTTGGGGCATTGGAGCGTCGGTATCTGTTCCGCCTTGTTGCGCGGCGCGCGCCGCTAACATCCGAGGCTGGCCAGTTGTGGCGCGTGAACTGTCAGTTAGATACTGCGGCGATGCAGGCCGGTGCGGACCGATTAATTGGCTTGCATGATTTTACGACATTTAGATCGTCAATTTGCCAATCGAAAAGCCCAGTCAAAACGCTGGATGAATTAACGATCAAAGAAATCCAGCGCCCTAATGGCATCGAATATCAATTCTATGTCCGTGCCCGATCTTTCCTTCATAACC
Source organism: Yoonia maritima (assembly GCF_003003285.1). Classification (GTDB taxonomy): domain Bacteria; phylum Pseudomonadota; class Alphaproteobacteria; order Rhodobacterales; family Rhodobacteraceae; genus Yoonia; species Yoonia maritima. The sequence continues at coordinate 111,394 of NZ_PVTP01000010.1, forward strand.
AAGTACGCAGCTTTGTCGGCACGTTGGAACGGGTCGGCGCGGGTGCATGGACCCCTGATGATGTTACGTCCGCGCTTGAAGCAGCAGATCGGTCTAGGTGTGGGCCGGTTTGCCCTCCACAAGGGCTTTACCTTGCGGGTGTGCAATATCCTGCTGATCCGTTCGCCTGAAAACTGCTTGCGCGTATGTGAATGGTCAATCAATGGATGCTTGTTTAGTATCTAAGGGAACCAATCCGTAGTGAACCAGTTAGCCAGTGTAGGGGGCAGCAATTGACCGATTTGAAGTGGCTCGTTTTTGGTTTCATCTGTGCGGCAAGCGCCGCACAAGCGCAGGATGTACGTCTGAACAGTACGCAAGCACGCGGCGCATTAGATGACGCATCTTTGTTGCGCGCGCTGGATAATACCGCCGTCCCGCAGGACTATATTGCAGCAGCGCGGGCGGACTATCGTCGGCTTCTAACGGCGCTATATGCGCAAGGCTATTACGCGGGCCAAATCTCGATCACTGTAGATGGCACGGAAGCATCGCGCATCGCGCCGCTTTCAGCGCCTTCAAGCATTTCTAAAGTTGTTATCAATGTAACGCCGGGGCCACGGTTCACATTTGGCGAAGTTTCGATAACCCCCTTGCCAAGAGGTACTGAACTTCCTCAGGATTTGGGGCCACGCCAACCTGCGCGATCAGGGCAGATATCGTCAGCTGTGTCTGGTGGCGTAAATAGCTGGCGCGATCAGGGGTACGCGGTGGCGCGTGTGGCGTCGCAACGTATTACGGCACGCCATTTAGATGAAAAACTTGATGTTGCTGTTGCACTTGATCCCGGACCTTTGGTGCGGTTCGGTGATTTAACCGTGACAGGGAACGAAACGGTAAGCACGGCCCGCGTGCGCCAAATTGCGGGTTTACCAACGGGCGACGTGTATTCACCATCTGATATTGACGCTGTTGAGCGGCGATTGCGTCGTACGGGTACGTTCGACAGCGTGGCAGTGACCCAAGCCGATGACCTAAGCGACGGTGCAGTCCTGCCAATGACCGTTCAGTTGGATGAATCTAAGCGCCGCCGCTTTGGGTTCGGGCTTGAGATGTCGACGGTCGAGGGGCTGACAGTCTCATCTTTCTGGCTGCATCGTAACCTGCTGGGCGGCGCCGAAAGATTACGTGTTGATGTCGAAGTTGCAGGTATAGACGGCGAGACTGGCGGAACCGACTATAGCTTGCGCGGGAACTTTACACGGCCCGCAACATTCGGCCCGGATACAGAGTTTTTTCTTACCTCTGAGCTATCTCGCGAAGATGAACCCGATTACCTGATCGATAAATTTGCCGTCGAGACAGGTTTTTCACGGATTTTAAGTGACGATTTGACTGTTCGGGTTGGGGTTGGCTTGCTCACCGCACGCGAAGAAAGCGACCTTGGCACGCGGGAATACACGCTTTTAACCCTGCCGTTGGACGCAACATATGATCGTCGTGACAGCGAAACGAACGCGAAATCAGGGTATTACCTTGACCTGTCTTCGACGCCATTCATCAGCCTAGGCGCTGACGTAAAGGGGCTGCGTTTGTTTGGTGACGCGCGTGGGTATTACAGTTTTGGCGAAGAGCAAAAACTGACTTTCGCCGGGCGCTTGCAGTTTGGGAGCATCGTTGGCGCTGATATTGATCAGGCGCCTGCAGATTATCTGTTTTATTCCGGCGGTGGTGGGACGGTGCGCGGACAACCGTATAAATCGCTTGGGATCGATAGCGTCGTGGGCGGCACGGCGGTCACCACTGGTGGTACATCATTTGCTGGTGCGCAGTTAGAAGCGCGTTATCTTGTCCGCGAAAAAATATCATTGGTTGGGTTTTATGATGTTGGGCAAATTGGTGATACTGATCTGCCGCTAGAAGACGGTGACTGGCATGCCGGCGCGGGTATCGGATTACGCTATGAAACCGGGATAGGTCCGATCAGGTTGGATATCGGGACCCAAGCGAGCGGCGATGACGCCGGCGAAGACGTGCAAGTTTATATTGGGATTGGACAAGCGTTTTGAGAAAATTCCTACCGTTCATATGTGCGATGTTCTTGCCGATGTCTGTAATCGCACAGACCCAAGAGGAAGAAGACAAAGGGTATCTGACTGAACTGATCGAGGAAAATCTGTCTGGCGTCAGCCGGGATGTTAGCATCATCGGTTTCCAAGGTGCACTAAGTTCGAATGCGACGATTGATGTTCTAACTGTTTCTGATGCCGATGGTGTTTGGCTTTCGCTCGAGGATATTGTGCTTAAGTGGAACCGTAGCGCGCTTTTGCGTGGTGCGATTGATGTTGAGGAACTAAGCGCAGCGCGTATTGTTGTGTCGCGCGCACCGGTGCCCGAAGCATCGTCATCCGGCCCCGCCGCAGAAGCTACGCCATTTGCGCTGCCTGAATTGCCAGTCAGCATTGCGTTAGACGAACTAAATATCGAACAGATTGAATTGGGCGAGACATTTTTGGGGGAACCCATAACGATCAGCCTATCGGGACAAGCATCGTTGGGTGGCGGTGAGGGTGATGCCAATATCACAGCCACCCGAATTGGGGAAAAGGCGGGCGTTTTTGAAATCAATGGCGGATACTCTAACGAAACACGTGTGCTTGATCTGCTATTGAACCTTGAAGAGGGTGCCGATGGCATTGCGGCCCGTATTCTGGATCTGCCGGGGCGGCCATCTGTAAAACTTGCGATCGAAGGCAACGCACCTATCGATGATTATAACGCAACTCTTGCCATCGCGACTGACGGTCAAGATCGTTTAAGCGGTACCTTTGGATTGCTGAATGCTGATGCGCAGCAGCGTATCAGTCTGGACGTTGGCGGGGACATCTCGCCGTTGTTTAACCCAGAATACCAAAGTTTCTTTGGTACGGATGCACAACTGTCCGCCCAAGCCGTATTGTCTGATACAGGGCGCGTCGACATTCCTGAAATCGCGATTGATGCAGGGCGTGTCACGCTTTCTGGTGCTTTGCAGATTGGCAACGAAGGTTGGCCAGAGCTGATCGACTTGGCTGGTGCGATTACGCCCGTCACCGATGAGGCTGTGCTGCTGCCTCTGTCTGGGCCGAAAACCTATGTGAACGGCGCTGATCTTGCGATTTCCTATGATGCTGCGACAGCCGACGACTGGCGCGCGGACATTTCCGTGACAGGTTTTGACCGGCCCGGACTAAAAATCGATGATCTGAGCTTGCGGGGCGGTGGAATACTAAGACCCGGCGAAGGCGATTTGATCGGGCAGGTGACTGCGAACCTTGCCTATGGCGCAACAGGGCTTCAGCTTGATGATGCCGGGGCGGCTCGTGCTTTTGGTGACCGGATCGAAGGCGTGCTTACTGCCGCCCGTATCGAAGACGAACCGACTGAGATTAGCCAATTTACCCTTAGCGGCGCGGGCATTGATATTCGCGCTAGCGGCGTTGTTGACGGGCCAAAGTCTGGCTTTCAGTCGTCAATCGTCGCCAACGTACAGGTTGCTGGCCTTGAGCGGTTTTCAACACTTGTCGGGAATGAACTCGGCGGTGCGGCTAACGTTGATCTTCAGGCTGCGCTGACACCGTTGGATGGTTTGTACAGCGTTGCTTTGACAGGGCAGACGACAGATTTATCGATTGGCATTGAGCAGGCCGATGCTGTTCTTGCTGGGGCGGGTACAATTGCCGCTACAGCGGTGCGCGACACCGAAGGCACACGGCTAGAGTCACTGCAAATCCAAACGCCTGCTGCCGGGGTTACGGCGACGGCTTCGTTGACCAGTGAACAAACCGCTGCGCAATTCAATGCCATCCTGCGCGACGTCAGCAAAGTCATGCCCGATGTGATTGGTCGTGCGACGGTGGCTGGCGACGTAAAGCGTGACGCAGATGGCGTCATTGATATCACCGTTAACGGTACTGCACCTGCGACGACGTTTTCGGGTGGTGCAACCGTTAACCCATCCGAGAATGGCCAGACGGTCAATGGACAGTTGCGCGCTGCGGTATCCGATCTGTCGCGGTATGCAGCAATTGCAGGTCGGCCTTTGGCAGGGGCAGCCAACGTGACTGCAAGTGGTGTGCTGCTGAGCGATCAATTGCGTTTTGACGTTGATGTTTCTGGGGAAACCGAAAACTTGGTCACCGGGATCGAACGGGTTGATCCGCTTCTTGCTGGCGACGGTCAATTCAGTGTTTCGATTGCGCGCCCAGCCAATGATTCCCTCTTGGTTTCTGATCTGTCTGTTCTCACGGATGCGTTTGTGTTGGGTGGCAGTGCTGACTTACGTGCCGAAGGCCCGACAGCTGCCGACGTTTATCTGCGCCTTGCTGATGCAGCTGTTCTTGACCCAAGCCTGAATGGTCCAATCTCGCTCACTTTGAATGCTGTGCCGGGCGTTGAAAATGCTACAGATGCTGTTTTGCGTATGTCCGGCGCGGGGGCCAATGTCGCCTTGGATGCGAATGTGGCAGCACCTGCAAATGATTACGAGGTGTCAGGTGAACTGACTGCGGATGTGGCTGACCTTGGTGTGTTTGCGGCTCTGGTTGGGCAGCCGTTAACGGGTGGTTTGACGCTATCTGCCTCGGGCAATGTGTTACCCGATCTTAGCCGTTTTGACGCGACAATCGCTGCGCGCAGCGACGGATTGGGTGTTGGAAATCCAACCGTTGATCCGTTAATTGCTGGAACGGGACGGGTGAATGCAACAGTCGGCCTGTCTGACGGCGTGTTGGCTGTTCGCACGCTCGAGGTGTCGACACCGCAAGTATCAATTGTTGGAGCGCTTAACGGCGCTGCTGGATATGGGCAAGGTCGGTTTAACGCCAGTTTGCGCGATGTTGGTGTGCTGACCGATCAGATCAGCGGCCCCGTGCGCGCGACAGGGTCCGCCTCATTGGACGAAGCTGGGAACTGGGGCATCGATGCCACAGGTACTGGACCTGGCGGTTTGCGTGCCGACGTGAACGGCCAAATTAATCAAAACGGTCGTATGGATTTGGACATCAACGGGAGTGCGCCGCTTGCCTTGGCAAACGCTGCAATCGATCCACGGCGCCTAAGCGGTACCGCGAATTTCGATATTGGCGTTAACGGGCAACCTGAACTTTCGTCGTTGAATGGTCGCGTGACGTTCGCGGACGGGCGACTGACCGCGCCGACATTAAAGCAAGCGTTATCTAATATTGGCGGCCAGATCAGCCTAAGCGGCGATGCTGCGCAGTTTGATTTACGTGCGCAAGTTGAAGGCGGCGGGAGCCTATCTGTTCGTGGTCCTATTGGCCTGACGGGTTCCAAACAGGCCGATCTTGCCCTGATTTTCGATAACGTGGTGCAGCAAGATCCCGAGCTATATTCAACAACGGTGGATGGTACGATCACCATGAAGGGTCCAGTTGATGGCGGTGCACGCATCGCAGGGCGGCTGACATTGGGACAGACCGATATTCAGGTGCCGTCGTCTAGTATCAGTTCGCTTGGTGACCTTCCTGATGTGGTGCACCTTGGCGAAGGTGCCGCCGTTCGGCAAACTTTGCAACGTGCGGGGGTTCTTCAGACGGCCACCAGCGGTGATAGTTCTAGTGGCGCTTCAAAGCGGGCTTATCCGTTGAATATTATCGTCGACGCTCCGTCGCGAATTTTCATTCGCGGTCGCGGGCTTGATGCTGAATTGGGTGGTCGGTTGACCATCGGGGGGACAACGGCGAATGTTGTACCTGTTGGCCGGTTTGAATTGATGCGCGGGCGCATCGACATTCTGCAACAGCGGTTTGACCTGACAGAGGGCAGCGCGACGATGCAGGGCGATTTTGCGCCATACATCCGGCTTGTCGCGACAACACAGTCCACGACGGGAACAACGATCAACATTATCGTTGAGGGGCCCGCGAACGAACCCGAAGTGACCTTTGAATCGGTCCCGGAATTGCCTCAGGACGAAGTCCTTTCGCAGCTCATCTTTGGTCGCGACCTGCAAAGCATCAGCCCGCTTCAGGCGGTTCAGTTGGCTTCGGCGATCAGCACGCTTGCCGGGAAGGGCGGCGGTGCCGTGGACCGCTTGCGTGAAAATATTGGGTTGGATGATTTTGACGTCACAACCGACGAAGAAGGCAATGCAGCCGTGCGTGGCGGCAAATACCTGTCCGAGAATGTCTATACCGATGTCACAATCACCAGCGAAGGCGAGACGGAAATCAACCTGAACCTAGATATCACCAACGAGATCACCGCCAAAGGCAGCGTTGATCAAGATGGTGAAACCAGTGTCGGTGTGTTCTTTGAACGGGACTATTGACCGAGGTCAGTGAGTTACAGCCCAAGAACATCCATCATGTCGTATTCGCCTGGTCCTTTGTCTTGACCCCAAAGCGCGGCCTTGAGCGCACCGCGTGCAAAGATCGCGCGGTCGGTCGCGAGGTGACGCAGGACGATACGTTCACCGGCGGCTGCGAACATCACGTCATGTTCGCCTACGATATCGCCACCACGGATCGCACTAAAGCCGATGTCGCCGCGCTTGCGTGCGCCTGTGATCCCGTCGCGCCCGCTATCGCGTACATCCTTTAGATCGACTCCCCGGCCTTCTGCTGCCGCTTCGCCTAGCATCAGGGCGGTGCCTGATGGGGCATCGACTTTATGATGGTGGTGGGCTTCGATCACTTCGATATCAAAATCTTCGTCCAATGCGGCGGCAACCTTTTGGGTTAATTTCACCAGCAGGTTCACACCAAGCGACATGTTCCCTGCACGGACTACAACGGCGTGGCGCGCAGCGGCGTTAATTGCGGCAAGATCATCATCAGTCAGCCCAGTCGTGCCGATCACATGCACCGCGCGGGCTTGGGCGGCGAGTTCCGCAAAAGCAACGGTCGCGGCAGGTGCTGTGAAATCAATAACAGCCTGCGCCTTGGCAAAGGCTTCTAGCGCGTCGTCAGTTACGATAACGCCAACTGGCTGACCGCCCATCGCGGTGCCAACGTCCTGACCAATCCAGTCGTGTCCAGCACGATCAACCACGCCGACCAAGCGGCATTTGTCCGACGCAAGAACCGTGTTGATCAACATCTGGCCCATTTTGCCTGATCCGCCGGTGATTACGATGCCTGGAGTATCTGTCATTGGTCTGTTCCTTCGCGTTTGTTCCCTATTAGCCATGGTTTGCCGCTGACGCAAAGCCTTGCTTGGCTTTGGCGCAGAAGAGGCATAAATGTGGGACATGGCAAAGAAATCAAATCGCGACGGCAAGGCACCCACACAACGTATGTTGCGCGTGGGCGAACAGTTTCGCCGAATCCTGTCCGAAGTCCTGCAACGCGGCGACGTGCATGACCCAGAACTCAACCGCATGTCCATCACCGTGGGCGAAGTGCGCATGTCCCCTGATCTAAGCATCGCAACGGCGTTTATTCTGCCGCTCGGCGGGCAAGGCAAAGAAGAAGCCTTGGCTGCGATGCGTCGTAACCGCTATGAAATTCGCCATCTTGTGGTGAAGGGCGGCACGATGAAGTTCGCACCTGAACTGCGGTTCGAAATTGATGGTACGTTCGATCAGATGGACGCGACCCGCGCCCTGTTGGCCGAAGACCACGTGCGTCAGGACATCGACGACTAATGCGTGCGGCAGCGTTTGCTTTGCTTTGGATGGCCGCCCCGGCGGCGGCGGTCACCTGCGCAGACGTATCTTACGAAGGCAACAGCTACACCACTTGTAGCGTTGATGCCGTGACAGAAGACCTACGTTTATTCCTGCGCGATGACGAAGGCGCAGTGCTGGGCAGTTTCTCGGCCGTTGATGATTTCGCGGACGAAGGCACGCTTGTCTTTGCGATGAACGCCGGGATGTACCACGATGATCGTGCACCCGTAGGTCACTACATTGAAAACGGTATCGAAGAAATGCGCGTGATCCCGAACGCGGGACCGGGAAACTTTGGACTGCTACCCAATGGCGTGTTCTGCCTTACCGATGACGCCGCGCAGATTTATGAAACTCTCGACTATCTAGATAAAACGCCTGAATGCCGCGACGCGACGCAATCTGGCCCAATGCTCGTGATTGATGGTGACCTGCATCCACGGTTCTTGGTCGACAGTACGTCGCGCTATCTACGCAACGGAGTCGGGACGACACAAGACGGAGCAACAGCCGTATTTGCGATCTCAAACAACGCAGTGACATTCCACGAATTTGGCAGCTTCTTTCGCGATTTCCTGAAACTACCCAACGCGCTGTATTTTGATGGAAAGGTCTCGCGGCTTTATTCTACCGACCTTCGGCGTTCGGACTTCGGATTTCAGCTAGGCCCGATGGTTGGGGTCGTTGAATAGACGGATTGCGCCAGCGCGATGACTTCGACGACATCGGCGCTTGTCCTTAGTGCGGGAACCTCAGTGATCTCAAACCACTTTGCTTCGTTTACATCGTCGGATGCGTTTGGCGTGCCTGATCGATAGGTGCACAGGACGGCTGCTAGCAGGAAATGATGTTCGATAGTCCCATTCGTATCATGTGTGATGATGTCTAGGTTTGTTAGATAACGTGCGGGTTCTGCGACGATGGCCGTTTCTTCAAGTAACTCGCGGGCTGCCGCGTCCAGCGCCGTTTCACCGAATTCAACATGCCCACCCGGAAAACCCCACAGCCCGGCATCGGGTTCGTTTTTGCGCTGAGCAAGCAGCACATGGTCGCCGCGAAGAACCACGGCGATGGCAGCAAGTTTTGGGATCATAGCGCCGCGGCCACCGCATGGCCGAGTTTGATTTGGGCGTCAGCATCAAAGTGCACGCCGTCGATTTGGCTTGGTCCGATATGCTGGCCCGCGTCCAAGAATTTAGCACCCCAATGTGCTGCAAGACCGGCGTAAAGCGGCGCAAGCTGTGCTGACTTGGCCGCCGCGCCATAGAAGACGTCTGAGATTGGCCCTTGTTCAAGCACCAAAGGTGGACAGATCAGCAAGACTTCGAAGCCGCTGTGCCTTGTTTGGTATTCTTCGGAATTTGCGATGGCGAGAAGGCCCGCGATCCCTGCAGCAACGCCTTCGGCGGTCAGGCCAAAATGTGCCTTCAGATCATTCGTGCCGAGCATAATCGTCAGCACATCAATGGGGCCGTGACTTTCCAGCGCAATCCGTAGTCCCAGCTGCCCGTTCATGTGCGGACCCATCGTTGGGTCGGCATAGGCGGCGGTACGTCCGGGGAGCCCTTCCTCGACCAGCTCCCAGTCTGATCCAAGATCAGCAAGTGCAACCGTTGGCCACCGGGTTTCACGGCCATAGCGTGCATATACCCCGCGCTTCTGGATCGGTGGCGTTCCATGCGTGTTACTGTCGCCAAATGTCATCAATGTTTTTGTCATGTCTGCACGCTATGTTCGGAAACGTTGTTGGTAAAGTGTCATTGCCTCTTGGCCTATCGTGCAGGAACGCACATATATGCGGTAACAAACGTATAAGGAGACAGAACATGCTGGAATTGGACGCCACCCCAAAGGCCCCCGCTGATCTGATCAAAGACGCGACCGACGCGACATTCGCGGCGGACGTTATCGAAGCATCGCAAACCGTGCCCGTTATCGTGGATTTCTGGGCGCCTTGGTGCGGCCCATGTAAAACGCTTGGCCCCGCAATCGAAGCCGCCGTGACCAAGGCAGGCGGGCGCGTTAAATTGGTTAAGGTCGATGTCGATGCGAACCAAGCCTACGCGGGTCAGTTGCAGGTTCAGTCGATCCCAACGGTATATGCATTCTTTCAAGGACGCCCCGTCGATGGTTTCCAAGGTGCTTTGCCACCATCCGAGATTGACGCATTCGTGGAAAAGATAGCAGCACTTGGCGGTGATCCAGAGGCTGAAGGGCTTTCTGCTGCCATCGAGGCCGCAGACCAGATGCTAGAAGAGGGCGCAGTCGCTGACGCGGCTGAAACCTTTGCCGCGATCCTGCAAGAAGAACCAAACAGTGCGCCCGCTTATGCTGGGTTGGTCCGTTCTTATCTGGCATTGGATGACGTTGATCAGGCCGAGGCCATCTTGAACGGTGCCCCCGCAGAGATTTCGGATGATCCGTTGCTTGAAGCAGCGCATGCACAAATCACGCTAGCCCGCGAGGCAGCGAACGCTGGTCCAGTTGCGGATCTGCAGGCCGCAGTCGAGGCTGACCCGGCAAACCATCAGGCCCGGTTTGATCTGGCAATTGCACTGCATGCCAACGGGCAAGTCGAAGAATCGGTCGATCAGTTGCTCGAACTATTCCGCCGTGATCGCGAATGGAACGATGGGGCCGCCAAGGCGCAGTTGTTCACAATTTTCGACGCCAGAGAGGCCAAAGACCCAATTGTTTTGAATGGCCGCCGAAAATTGTCATCGTTGATATTTGCATGATCGGCGTATCGGCCTAGGTTATCTGCCATGATACCAATCGCAGACCTGCCTGACGTCATTCCAGTGTTTCCTCTCCCGGGCGCGTTGCTTTTGCCGCGCGCACGGTTGCCCCTACATCTGTTCGAACCGCGCTATCTGGCGATGCTGGATGACGTGCTGAAAACATCGCACCGGCTGATTGGCATGGTGCAACCCTATGCACGCCCCGATGATAGTAGTCGGCTGCACACCATCGGTTGCGCTGGACGGATCACTGCCTTTTCCGAAACGGAAGATGGGCGCTACATGATCACCCTATCTGGTGTATCGCGGTTTCGGATCGTGAACGAGGTTGACGGCTTTACGCCCTATCGTCGTTGCAAAGTCGATTGGAAAGGTTTTGACCGTGACCTTGGCACAGCCGAGAAAGACCCCGATTTTGAGCGCGAACCGTTTATGAAAACGCTTGGTCGGTTTTTCGAAGACAAAGGCCTATCCACAGATTGGGACAGCTTGGGCGATGCAGACGATGAGCTGCTGATCAATTCACTTGCTATGCTGTGCCCCTTCGACCCCGAAGACAAACAAGCCCTGCTAGAGGCGCCCTCACTCACCACGCGCCGCGAGACGCTGACAACACTAATCCAATTCGCCCTACGTGGCGGATCAGGGGACGAGATATTACAATGACCGAACCACAATTCGACCCAAAGATGCTAGAGGCCTTGGTCTGCCCGATGACCCAAGCCACGCTGACCTATGACGCAGAAAAACAAGAGTTAGTGTCGAAAAGTGCTAAACTTGCTTTCCCAATCCGCAATGGCATCCCCGTGATGCTGGTGGACGAAGCGCGTAAGCTGGATTGATCAGTACGTTCTACGCGTTTCGTTGTAAGGCACACCGGATTCTCCAATTTTCTTAGCAAGCCAACTTAGGCTTATCCCTGAATAATCCTTGAGCTCAATCGACGGGGTGCCACCGTTAAAGTGCACCCAGTAACTGCGCAGATCAGATTGTTCATACCGCTCAAGCGTGCGAAATTCGATCTGCTTGATGTCAGAAAGTTTTGCGTGAAACCCGATTTCTGTGCCGTGTGCATGCTGCGGCACATGCCAAAGCAAATCGTCAGACGTTAGGCGAAAATGCCAGTATCCCGACGGTTTGCGTGACCGATGTGCAAAAACGGCTTCCTTGATAAGATTATATGCCCCAGTGCAGACCAAGAAAACACCAAGAATGCTCCAGAAGTTGAGGTCGCCAATGTCGTCGATCGACATCCCAAGGCCAAAGCTGTCCGGAATTAGGCGCAAGCCAAAATAGCTAAGCCCGATGGCCAATAAGGGAACGATAATCAATCGTGTAACCATCCGCCGTTTAACTGATCGGCGGATATCGAAAAATGGCGGCGTAACTTCGTTGGGCATCCGTTTCTCAAAACGTCATGATTCTTCGGGGCAGACTATACCAGCCTTAGGTTTCTTCTACCCCTGCATCAATTTCGGCAAATCACCGGTCAGCCCGGCTGCTTCGCGGATGAACCCGCGACGTAGACCTGGGATGGCGTTGACTGCGCCCATGCCGATATCACGTGCGGCGCGTAGCAGTGGGTTATCGTTGGAAAACAGTCGGTTGAACGTGTCAGTGGCAAGCGCGAGCGTAGCCGTGTCGAACCGCCGCCACTGTTGGTAGCGTTCCAAAACTTGCGGGCTACCGATGTCTTCGCCGCGTGCGCGTGCGTCTGATAGTACCTCGGCCAAAGCAGCCACGTCGCGTAGCCCAGCGTTTAATCCTTGCCCTGCAATAGGGTGCATGCCGTGGGCGGCGTCGCCGACTAGCGCTAGCCGATCACCGATCAGGCTGTTGGCGAGCGTGAGGCCTAGCGGATAGGTAAATCGTGCGCCTGTCAGGCTGATTTGGCCAAGGAAACTGCCGAAGGCGGGGCGTAGCGCATCAAGGAAATCTTCGTCATTCATCGCGGCAAGTTCGGTGGCGCGGGCGTCGGTTTCGCTCCACACGATTGAACTGCGATTTTCCGTGAGCGGCAGAATGGCAAGCGGGCCACCGGGCATGAAGAACTGGTGTGCGATACCGCCGTGCGGTTTGTCGTGGGCGACGGCGCAGACTACGGCGGTTTGCCCGTAACCCCAGCCAGTCCGCTTGATCCCGGCGCGTTCGGCGGTACCACTGCGGCGGCCATCAGATCCGACCAAAATTTGTCCAGTTACCACCTTGCCAGATGCGAGTGTTACGCTGGCTCGGGCGTTCTGGATTGCCTGTGAAACAACGGTTTCTTTGGACAGTTGGGTGATCAATGGCTCCGCTGCCATCGCGTCCAGAAACGCGCGGCGCAGGTGGCGGTCTTCGACCATGAAACCCATCGGGCCTTCTTCGATTTCGGCGTGATCGAAATGCAGCATCCACGGGCTTGGCCCTTCGCCAGCGCGGCCATCGGTGACTTTGATTTCCAACATCGGCTGGGCGTCATCGTCGACGGCATCCCAGACACCGATGCCTTGCAATAGGCGTTTCGACGACAGCGCCAAAGCATAGCTGCGCCCATCAAAATCAGGGCGTTTGCGCCGATCAATGGCCAAGCTGTCGATGATTGTCACGGCAAAGCCTGCCTGTGCAGCGGCCAGTGCCAAGGCTGGGCCGTTCAGCCCGCCACCTACGATGATGATATCCGTATCCATAGGGCTTAATATGACCCTGCACGCGGGATTGTCCATGCGATCCTTGGCCGCTGGGGTGCCCACCGTACGGTGGTTTTTGCCGTTTGGCTCGAGGCGAGGGTTAACGCGTTATTTTGTGTGGAAATGAGCGGTCGGCGATGCGTCGGATTTACGTCGGACGTTTGCCCAAAGGCAAGATAAGTTTTTTGTCATGGATAAGTTTAGATGACTTGGTATGTCATTTGCGCCGAATAATAGTTCGTTTGGGACCAACGGTAATTGTCTGAAGCGAGCGATAAGAAGCTCCCTGCCATATTTTCAATCACGTTAGTTCGCTTGCCAATACCAGGTCGGGCGTCGCCATATCGGGCAACCTTTGAGAAATCCGTCGATGGCGTCCTGTAGAGACATGCGTCGGATCTCCTGGCCTCGACCAAAACGTAAAGTTGGGCACGAGTCAGGATAGGTACTTTTATCTTTTAACGTAACTCCGAAAGTCAGTAGGTCCTCATCGTCCACCTGAAGTTCAATGTGCGCTTGGTTGTATTCAAAGTTTTCGTTAAAGATTGCTTTTCTAAGATGGTTACCAACTGGCTCTTCTGAAATGATCCAGCAACATTTGACTGAGGATTCGCGATACCTTTTAGTCCTTAATCTAAAATCGTTAAGGTGCTGACTAGAAAGTTGTACTTCGAATGCAGTTTTGTTGCCGTTAGGAAGTGTAACGAGTACGTCTGCAATCCACTGATTTCCGTCAGGCGTACTTCCTGCAACCTCTAAGTCTGCAGTATATCCTAATGACCGCGCGGCTTTCAGAATGTCGATTTTAAGGCGTGTATGAGCGTAACTTTCCGGTTTTGGAGGGTTGCCGCTAAACCCTACATTATGTGCGAAGAAACGGAGTCCACGGCTGGAAGTTTTAGGCACGGCGGGCCATTTAGATCGCGGCATTAACACTGTTCCGGTTTGCGCGTTGCATAGTGCATCCCATTCCAGATCAGAGACGGAAAAAGCCTCAACTATTTCGCCAGTATCAGCTCTGTATGCTATTTGCCCCATAGTCCCCTCCAGACATTCGACTAGGCTATTGGATCGCCGTTACTAAATCTACCTGTGATTGCAGTTCTTGCTTTGAGGAAGGGAGAACTAAGTTCGCAATGTGCTAGGCGTCGTGTTTCCTCGATTGTTCTCCGTTTTCCTCCCCGCTAGGGTCGCTGTAAGACAGGAGAATTCACATGCAAGATTGGCGATGGATGACGGCGGCTGATTTGGGTCGTGCGATTGGGGCGGGGGAGATTGATCCGGTTGCTCTGACGGAAGTGTATCTGGATGCCATTGATGCCCATGAGTTCCGTGATCGTATCTATGCGAGGGTGACGCATGACCGCGCAAGGGCCGAGGCTGCTGCTGCATCGGAACGTGCGAAATCCGGGTTTCGCCGTGGCCCGTTGGATGGTGTGCCTGTGTCTTGGAAAGACCTGTTTGATACGGCTGGCGTCGCGACCGAGGCGGGGACTGCTTTGATGGAGGGCCGCGTGCCGACGCAGGATGCGTTGGTTTTGCAAAATGCCACTGCCGCCGGGTTGGTTTGCCTTGGTAAAACCCACATGTCCGAGATCGCGTTTTCGGGGCTTGGGCTTAATCCGATTACGGCGACCCCGCCTTGTGTGAACGACCATGAAGCGGTTGCTGGTGGGTCGTCTTCGGGGGCGGCGACTTCGGTTGCGTTTGGGTTGGCTGCGGCTGGAATAGGGTCTGATACGGGCGGATCAGTGCGTATCCCGTCTGCTTGGAACGATCTGGTTGGTTTGAAAACCACGCATGGGCGGTTGTCGCTGGATGGCGTTGTACCGCTTTGCCTGACCTTTGATACCGTTGGCCCATTGTGCCGGTCGGTCGAGGATGCCACGCTTTTGTATGCTGCGTTGGAAGGTGAGAAAGCCGTTGATCTGGGGCACACAGATTTACAGGGTGTTCGGTTGATGGTGTTGGATACCATCGTTCCCGATGATGTGCGCGATGCGCCGCGGGCGGCGTTCCAAAGTGCGGTTGAACGGTTGCAGAATGCTGGCGCGATTGTTGAGCACCGCTATTTCTCGCAGCTATTTGATGCGTTCAATTTGGCGGGTAACCTTTACGCCGCTGATAGCTATGGCTGGTGGCGTGATCTGGTCGAGGCAAATCCCGAAAAGATGTTCCCGCAGATTTTGGAGCGTGTTCGTGGTGGCAAGGATGTAAGTGGCCCTGATTACGTGGCGGGTTGGAATCTACTGCGTGATATCCGTAAGCAATACGCAGCCGAGGTCGCGCCGTTTGATGCGGTGATTATGCCGACGGCGCCGATATTGCCGCCGCATGCTGATCGGCTGTTGTCGGATGACGCATATTATAAGGCCGAGAACCTGTTGGCGCTGCGTAATACGCGTGTGGCGAACCTGCTTGATTTGGCGTCTGTGACTTTGCCTACTGGCGTTCCATCCTGTGGGATCATGTTTAACGGGTCAAACGGGGGCGAGGCCGCGCTGTTGCGCCTGTGTGCCGCCGCTGAACAAGCGCTGGCGTAAAAGCCACAAAATCACAACGATTCGCCGCTAGTTCTGGACAGACAGGGTGGCATCACGCTACTTTGGTAAAAAACGGGGCGAAATGATCCCGTGAATTGAGGCAGTTATGGTGTTCCCCGAGCGGTTTTCGAACCTCCCGGTTGCGACGTGGCCCCGTTTGCGTGCGTTACTTGACGTACCGACAACGGCCTCGGACGTGATCAATATGACGATTGGCGAACCGCGCCATGCGTTTCCTGCGTTCGTGGGCGATATTCTTGCGGCTAATTTGCAGGGCTTTGCAAAGTATCCGAACAATAACGGCACTGATGACTTGCTTGATGCGATTGCCGGGTTTTTGAACCGCCGTTACGGGCTGGATCTTGCGCATGACCAAATCCTGACACTGAACGGAACGCGTGAGGGGCTGTATAACGCTGCGATGGCGTTGAGCCCTGAAGAAAAGAACGGCCAGCCGGTTATTCTGACGCCGAACCCGTTTTATCAGGTGTATGCTGTTGCTGCGCTGTCTGTCGGGGCCGAGCCGATTTACGTCCCGGCGACCGAAAGCAGCGGTCACTTGCCAGATTTCCATGCGTTGCCTGATGACGTTCTGGCACGCACGACGATTGCGTATATCTGTTCGCCGGCAAACCCACAGGGTGCTGTGGCTGATGCGGAATATTGGCGTGCGTTGATCACGCTGGCTGAAAAGCATGGCTTCGTCATTTTTGCTGATGAATGCTATTCCGAAATTTATCGCGACACGCCGCCAGTCGGTGCATTGCAAATCGCGACCGAGATGGGTGCAGATCCTGATCGGGTGGTGATTTTTCATTCGCTGTCGAAACGGTCGAACTTGCCGGGTTTGCGGTCTGGGTTCTGTGCTGGTGGTACAAAATCCATCGCGCGTATTCGGCAGCTACGCGCCTTTGCGGGCGCACCTTTGCCAGAGCCACTACAGGCGGTTGCAGCCAAGGTCTGGGATGACGAAGCGCATGTCGAAGAAAATCGCGCGCTTTATCATCAGAAATACGAAATCGCGGATCAGATATTCGGGCATGTGCCGGGGTATCAATCGCCACAGGCGGGTTTCTTTCTATGGCTGCCTGTTGAAGACGGCGAAGCTGCAGCAGTGAAGCTATGGCAGGAAACAGGTGTTCGGGTTCTGCCCGGCGCGTACCTAAGTCGCGATGTCGCGGGTGAGAACCCCGGCGCAAGTTACATTCGGGTCGCTATGGTGGCCCCAACACAAGAAATGCAGCGCGGACTGACTTTGATCCGTGACTGTTTGTATGGTTGAGGACGGTAAAGATGGCATCATATCAAACACGGCAGCGGGACCCTCTTTTGGATAGTGCGACGCAAGCAGCGCTTGAAAAGCGCAGCAAGGAATTGCTGGGTCTTGGGCTTGGCTTTGTGGGCCTGATCATTGCCATGATCGTCGGTAGCTATTCGCCTGACGACCCAAGCTGGATTTCTGCGACTGATGCCCCTGTCCAAAACTGGCTGGGCCATTTTGGTGCGTCTATTGCTGCGCCGCTGATGATGGTTGTTGGTCTTGGAATTTGGGTTGTGCCTGTGTTGCTGATCGCTTGGGGTGCGCGTTTTGTGCTGCACCACGGTCAAGACCGTGCGATGGGTCGCATCATCTTTGCCCCAGTCGCGATTGTTGTTGGTGCTGTCTATGCGGCGACGCTGACCCCGGGCACTGAATGGCCTGCCAATTTTGGGATGGGTGGTCTTTTTGGTGATACCGTTTTGGGTGTGATCCTGACTATCGTTCCGTTTGGCGCAGTTTTTGGCGTTAAGCTGCTTTCGTTACTGACAGGCGTTGCGCTGGTTGCTTTGATGGCTTTTGCGCTTGGGTTTACTCGGCCTGAGTTGCGTATTGCTGGGCGGTTCCTGCTGCTTGGGACAGTGATGCTGTATGCGACACTGCTTAAGCTTGTTGGGAAGGGCGCTGCATTGTCTGCAAAGGCTGCACAGGGCATGAACGCTAACCTGCAAACATATCGCGCCACCGCAGCAGAGCGCCGGGCAACAACTGATTTCATGGATGAAGATGTGTTAGAGGACACGTTTGCCGATCCAGCCCCAAGCGTACCCGATTTTAAGGCTCGCGCTGCCGCCGTTGTGCGTGCACGCCCTGCGATGCCTGTGTCTGAACCACCGGTGACTGGTGGTGCACCAAAGATGCCGCCTGCGCCGCCCTTAACCGCGTCGCGCAACATCGAAGCACCGCGTGTTGAGGCGCAGCCTGTCGCAACGCCAGAGCCAGCACCTGCAACAGGCGGGAGCTTTCTGTCTGGGCTGTTGAAGCGCAATGATCCGATGCCAGAGCCAGAGTTGGTGACGCCTGCGCCGATTGAACCAATCGCGCCGCTGAACAATGATTCTGACCGGGTTAGCACGCGTATTGCCAATGCGATTAAGGCGCGTGAGATTCCCCCTTCGCCGACTGGTGTCCGTCTTGAACCGGCACTGACTGCTGGTCGTGGTCCTAAACCGCTTGTCTTTGGGCAGCGCGAAGAGCCTATGGTCGCTGCGCAGCCTGCTGTTCAGGAACCCATGTCCGCACCTGCGCCAGCGCCTGTGCAAGAACGCGCGCCAATCGCCGAGCTTGAGCCGATGCCAGAGCTGGATGATGAGGACACAACGCAGCCAAACATGGACGCGGCACCTTATGTTGCAGCGCCACATATGCCGATTCCACCGGCGCATGTTCCCGTAGCACCAGCTGCTACAGCGCGGGTTGCTGCGGCACCGGTTGCTGCACCGACGCCTGAACCACGTGCCGTGGTTCAGCATCCGCCAAAGCGTGCGCCACAGCCATCGCGCCAAGCAAAGGCTGAAGCCCAACCTGCATTGGCGTTTGACGACAAATACGCAGATTACGAGCACCCGCCGCTTAATCTGTTGATGAACCCAATCGACGTTCAGCGTCATCACCTGAGCGATAATGCGCTGGAACAGAATGCGCGTATGCTGGAAAGCGTTCTGGATGACTATGGTGTTAAAGGCGAAATCACATCTGTGCGCCCCGGCCCCGTTGTCACCATGTACGAGCTTGAACCCGCACCGGGTTTGAAAGCGAGCCGTGTGATCGGCCTGTCTGACGATATCGCGCGTTCGATGTCCGCACTTGCTGCACGTGTCTCGACCGTGCCGGGTCGTACCGTGATCGGTATCGAATTGCCTAACGAAAACCGTGAAAAGGTTGTGCTGCGCGAAATCCTTTCGCACCGTGATTTTGGTGATGGTAACCAGAAACTGCCGCTTGCGCTGGGCAAAGACATTGGCGGCGAGCCTATCGTTGCGAACCTTGCAAAGATGCCTCACTTGCTGATCGCGGGTACGACGGGTTCAGGTAAGTCGGTTGCGATCAACACCATGATCCTATCGCTGCTTTACAAGCTGACGCCCGAAGAATGCCGTATGATCATGATCGACCCCAAGATGCTGGAACTGTCCGTCTATGACGGCATTCCGCACCTGTTGTCCCCGGTTGTGACCGACCCGAAAAAGGCAGTTGTTGCCCTGAAGTGGGTCGTGGGCGAAATGGAAGAGCGTTACCGCAAGATGTCCAAAATGGGCGTGCGGAACATTGATGGCTATAACGGCCGCGTCAAAGACGCGCTCTCCAAGAATGAGATGTTCAGCCGCACTGTTCAGACCGGGTTTGATGATGAAACCGGCGATCCAGTGTTCGAGACTGAAGAGTTCGCGCCAGAGGTGCTGCCTTATATCGTCGTGATCGTCGATGAGATGGCCGACCTGATGATGGTTGCCGGTAAAGAGATCGAGGCCTGCATTCAGCGCCTTGCGCAGATGGCGCGTGCGTCGGGTATCCACCTGATCATGGCAACACAGCGTCCGTCGGTTGACGTTATCACCGGTACGATCAAGGCGAACTTCCCAACTCGGATTTCATTCCAAGTGACGTCGAAAATCGATAGCCGCACGATCCTTGGTGAAATGGGTGCTGAGCAGCTGTTGGGCATGGGTGACATGCTTTATATGGCGGGCGGTTCCAAGATTACCCGCGTTCATGGTCCGTTTGTCAGCGATGAAGAAGTCGAAGAAATCGTGAACCACCTTAAGGGCTTTGGTCCGCCAGAGTACATGTCTGGTGTCGTCGAAGGTCCGCCAGAGGGCACAGAAAGCAACATTGATCTGGTGTTGGGGCTGGGTGACGGATCAGACACCGAGAATGCCCTGTACGACACTGCAGTGGCGATTGTGATCAAGGACCGGAAATGTTCGACGTCGTATATCCAGCGCAAACTGGCGATCGGCTATAACAAAGCCGCGCGTCTGGTTGAGCAGATGGAAGACGAAGGTGTCGTCAGTTCGGCCAACCACGTTGGTAAGCGCGAGATCTTGGTGCCAGAGCAGCATTAATCGCGTATTTGATGTAAAAATACCCAAAGTTTGGCCGTTCGCGGCCAAATGAGTGGGAGATTGCTGGCCGCGCATATACTTTTAATATTAAGTATCTACGCTAAGCGAAGCATTGAATGAGTGGTTGGTCCGTTGCCTGTCGAAACGATATATACCCTAGCTGAATCAAATATTACGATTTCTGATGGTGCACAGTTGTCAGGGATTACCCAAGGTGATGGAACGCATCTGGTTGGTAAGACGATTACGTTGAACAATAATAGTTGGCAGGCTGTTAACATCATTGATGACAACGCGAACTTTCAGGATTCGAGCAATGGTCAGACCTTGGATGGGGCTCAAACCTATGATGGTGTGGCATATGCAGGCGGAGAACGCGTAGAGGCAGAGTATGGGCTAACGTTGCAGGACCCTGACGGGAATACTTACTTTGTTCGTGGTTTCAATATTAACGAAGCCGGAGGCGGGGCTTCTTATGCGACCGTTGAAGGGCTTGCATTTGTCGGTGGTGTCGGTGGCTTCCCTCCTGTTGGTGTGCCGCTCACGGTTGTGTCCAGCCAAGAGGGGCCCAGTAACCCGTATACGGCGCTTGCCTCTCCACCGTGCTTTACGCGCGGTTGTCGCTTGGAAACCCCATTTGGATTGACCGCAGTCGAAGATATTAAAGTGGGTGATCTTGTTTCGACGCTTGATGATGGTCCGCAAATTGTGCGCTGGGTCGGCGTGAAACGTCTGCCTGCGGCAGCGCTGGCAACTACACCTAAATTCCGCCCAGTGCTCGTCAAAAAAGACGGGTTTGGTCCTGGGCAGCCTAACTGTGACATCCTGCTGTCACCGCAGCATCGTATTTTGATTACTGGTTGGCGGGCAGAGTTGCTGTTTGGTGAAGATGAAATTTTGGTGCCTGCGATTAAACTGCTAAATGATCAAGCTATTGTTTCTAAACATTGTTTAGAAGGCGTTGAGTATTATCATGTGATGTTCGATCAGCATCAAATTGTCCGATGTGATGGGCTTTGGACAGAAAGCTATCTTCCAAATGTTGCTGAAGTAGACGCGATTGAAACCCAAAAAGAAGTTGTTGCACTGTTCCCAGAGCTTGCTGCAGCAACCGCGCACAACGCCGCACGGCTTTGCGTGTCAGATAAGCGTACTTCGGTCATCCGCGTGGGATCATAGGCCGACAGTTGTTACGCCGAGAACGAATTTACTCTCGGCGTAAGGTCACAGCCTGTCAGTCTGTATTGGCGATAATGCCCCCAACAACAAGGCTTTCGCTGTCATTCCCAGCAAATGCTCCAACGACCGCATCAGTACCAACAACACCATCTAGGTTTGCAGTAAGGTCTTCGTAAGTTACTGTTCCCCCAAGATTTGTTCCCGAGAAATTACCAGTCACAACAAGAGCTCCGTCGTCGCCGGTTACTGAGCCGGTATCAAAGGCAGCGATCAGTGTAATATCACCCGTCACGAATGTTTCGCTGTCTTGGTCAACATGCGTGAGAGCATAGGTTCCCTCGTAGCTGACTGTTCCGGTTGTAATCGCGTCGCCGGGGTCTGACGCAGGCGCAATTCCGGCAACACCGACAAAGTTGGTTGTACCATCTACAAGCCCGTAGGAATAAGCGTACCCGGTCAGCGCTGTCCCGACTACTGAAAGATCAGAATGCGATCCCGAACCATCGTCGTCTTCATAATTTTGATCGGGAATTTCGCCCTCATCAGATAGTGTGACAATGCTAGCGCTCGGGGTGTTGCCTTCGCCAAAACCTTGGTCTTCGCATGCTGCTAAGCTAAGGCTTGAGATGAAAATAAGTAGGCCGCGTGTATATGCCATCTGCGTTCACTTTCAAAATGATCAAATCATCTTAACGTTCCCATATGGCGGGCTAAAATAAAACCTATAAGTGTAATGCGAAAAAACCCCGTTTGATTTCTCAAACGGGGTTCAAATTTGTCACGTTGGGTTGCTTAGAGCAAACCTTCGCGCTGGAGCTTTTTCCGAGCCAGCTTGCGCTGACGGCGGATAGCTTCTGCTTTTTCACGCGCCTTACGTACTGACGGTTTTTCGAAATGTTGCTTAAGCTTCATTTCACGAAAAACGCCTTCACGCTGAAGTTTCTTTTTCAGAGCACGCAACGCCTGATCGACGTTGTTATCACGAACACTAACCTGCATGTGGTTTTCACCACCTCTCTAAGTTGGATTTGCAAAAATTGCAGGAAGTGGGCAGATAGCAAAGGTGGGCTAGTTTGTCTAGTACCCGTGGCCGTGAGGAGAATACCGATGACTAAGACTGCTATTACATCTGATAAGGCAAAGTTATTGGATGCGATACTACCGCATGTCGCCTTTGATGGCTGGTCGCCCGCCGCGTTTAAGATGGCTGTTAGTGACGTGGGAATTCCGGACGCGGAAGCGAAGGCAAGCTGCCCGCGTGGCGCAGTTGATTTGGCGATTGCGTTTCATCAGCAAGGTGACGCAGCGATGGTCGCAGGTTTGATGGCTACCGATATGTCTGAACTAAGGTTTCGTGACAAGGTTGCGACAGCGATTCGGCTGCGTTTATCCGCCGTTGATGATAAAGAAGCTGTGCGCCGGGGTACGACATTATTTGCGATGCCCCATATGGCGGCGGATGGGGCAAAGTTGATCTGGGGCACTGCTGATGCGATTTGGAATGCGCTTGGTGATACGTCACGTGATGTGAATTGGTATAGCAAGCGCATGACCCTTTCTGCTGTGTATGCGTCTGTTGTTTTATATTGGCTGGGCGACGACAGTTTGGACGGTCAGGCGACTGATGCATTTATCGACCGCCGTATTGATGATGTCATGAAATTCGAGAAGGTGAAGGCGCAGGTGAATGCAAGCCCATTGCTAAAGCCGTTCACGGGATCGTTAGGTAAAATTCTATCCGGCGTACGGGCCCCTGCGGGATCAGTCCCCGATGACTTGCCGGGTGTTTGGAAGGATCCGCAATGATGAAGGCCGTTGAGATTTCCCAGCCCGGTGGGCCGGATGTACTGACGTTAGTTGATCGGCCGATGCCAGAGCCTGCCCATGATGATGTATTGATTAAGGTCGCGTTTGCTGGGGTGAACCGACCGGATGCATTGCAACGGGCGGGGCTGTATAATCCACCTAAGAATGCGAGCGATCTTCCGGGGCTAGAAGCATCTGGTGAAGTTGTCGCCGTGGGTGCAGGTGTTACATCGGTTGCTGTCGGTGATCAGGTTTGTGCGCTGTTGCCGGGCGGGGGGTACGCTGAATATGTCACGACACCTGCTGCACATTGTTTGCGTGTCCCCGCAGGCCTTAGTATGGCGCAATCGGCTTGTTTGCCGGAAACGTTTTTCACTGTTTGGTCTAACGTGTTCATGCGCGGTGGCTTGCAGGCGGGCGAACGGTTCTTGGTACATGGGGGCAGTTCAGGGATCGGGACGACGGCGATCCAACTGGCCAAAGCTTTTGGCGCACGCGTGTTTACCACCGCTGGAAGCGACGAAAAATGCAGGGCGTGCGTCGACTTGGGTGCCGAAGCTGCGTTCAACTATCGCGACGTCGATTTTGTTGAAAAAATGCAAGCTGTTGGTGGGGCTGATCTGATCCTTGATATGGTCGGAGGCCCTTATATTCAGCGAAACCTGAAATCCTTGGCTGATGACGGCCGGCTGGTCCAGATCGCGTTTCTGCAAGGGCCAAAGGTCGAATTGAACCTGATGCAACTTATGATGCGGCGTTTGACAGTGACCGGATCAACCCTGCGCCCGCAGTCGGATTTAGCCAAAGCACGTATCGCGGATCAACTACGATCCAAGGTGTGGCCGTTGATTGAAGCGGGCAAAGTTACCCCTGTCATGGATCAGGAATTCGCCATTGAGGACGCAGCACTGGCCCACGCGCGGATGGAAAGCAGTGCGCATATTGGAAAGATTGTTCTGCGCGTCGGTACCTGACAAGTTGGCGATACCAAACCGCTAAGTGGGCGTGGCTATGAACAAAGTGAAAAGCAAAATAGCGGTGCTGTCCGTTCTGGCCTTTTCGGGCTGTGCAGTACATCAGGACCGGACGGGGTATTCTGAGGCATGGTATTACGAACGCTTATCACCATATTACAAAAATACATTATCGTTTAGACCGCGGGTATCCTTGCGAGCGGTTCGCGAGTTGGTCGGAACGGAAGTCATACACCCAAATGGGGTAGTCGGGCATGCAGACTATTTCAGAAGTGATATCGAGATATTTTTTGCTGCGGCTATCGCGGATCAAGGGGAACGGCTAGATTTGGCACGGTCTGCGA
The DNA here is from genome assembly GCF_003003285.1 of Yoonia maritima. GTDB lineage: Bacteria > Pseudomonadota > Alphaproteobacteria > Rhodobacterales > Rhodobacteraceae > Yoonia > Yoonia maritima. The sequence continues at coordinate 135,684 of NZ_PVTP01000010.1, forward strand.
TCCGCATAACTTGCCCTGAAACAGATATAAGGGAAATTGAAGACAATATGGTTTATTCCGACGAGACCTACGTCGTTTTTGAGGGTGTTCGTTGTATTGGATACGCCACTTCGTAAATCGGGTGCTTCAATTTAACATCTGCGACGAGTTGGTAGATGCTGTCCCTTAGCTCTACTTTTGCCGCGGTGGATAGGCTTTGTAGACGGGGAGGTGCCAGCCGAATTGGATGCTCCCCGCGCGGAGGGCGAAGGCGCTTCCTGCGCAGATGAGGAGTGCAGTCGGTTCTGGGATGTCGAAGTAAAGCGCGATTGAGGCTGCGATGCCGCCGGCCATTGCGCAGGTGACGTATAGTTCACCTTGTTTTAGCACCAATGGGACTTCGTTGCAGACCACGTCGCGCATCAGCCCGCCAAAGCAGCCGGTGATGATGCCCATGATGATCACGATGCTGGGTGGCTGATTGGTCGCGAGCGCGACTGCGACGCCAGCCGGTACGGCGACGGCAAGCGCACATGCGTCTAGCCACAAAATGGTTTTATATCTGCTTTCCAGCAGGTGGGCGGTCAGGAAAACCAGTAGCGCTGCCAGCGCCGCAACCCCAATGTAGGCGGGGTGATCGACCCAGAACACGACGTCCCGATTTAGGATGATGTCGCGCAAGGTCCCGCCGCCGACAGCTGTCAGGCTGGCGATGAAGACAAACCCGACCAAGTCTAGCTGCGCGCGGCTGGCGACCAGCGCGCCTGTGAGTGCAAACACAAACACCGATGCGTAATCGAGGAATGCGAGCAGTGTCATTTCTTGAACGGGGCCATGCCCGCGCGCGCGAGTTCATCAGCGCGTTCATTTTCTGGGTGTCCGGCGTGCCCCTTAACCCATTCCCACGTCACGTCATGTGTCTGTACTGCGGCATCAAGCCTGCGCCACAGGTCTTCGTTTTTGACGGGTTTGTTGCTAGCGGTTTTCCAGCCGCGTTTCTTCCATCCGTGGATCCAGCCAGTGATCCCATCTTTGACATAAGAACTGTCGGTCACGATGGTCAGTTTGGTTGGGCGGTCCAGCGTTTCAAGCGTGGTGATTGCGGCAAGCAGTTCCATCTTGTTGTTGGTTGTGTGGGCCTCGCCACCATTCAATTCGCGTTCTTTTAGAACCTTATCGCCGTCGCGTGCGATCAAAAGAGCACCCCAACCGCCGGGGCCAGGATTACCGGAGCAGGCTCCGTCAGTGTAGGCGAATAGTTCAGGCATTGGTCTCTTTCTTGGCGCGCATAATAACGAATGGGTCGGCGGTTCCAGCGAGCCCCTTTTCAACGCCTTCACGCGTGAAAACAATGGCAAAGCCGGCGTTGGTTAGCATGTTTTTGAGTTCATCAATGCTGACATAGGTATAGAGCCGTTCTATGGCGTCGCGGGCGGTGCCGGACCCTGTCTTCATGCCAAGATGAAGAATGCCTGCAGGTTTTAACGACTGATGGATGGCGGAAAAGTGCTCTGGCAGCTTCTGCCTTGGTGCGTGCAGGAGGCTGAAGCTGGCCCAGACACCATCGTATTCGTCCGTCCCGATGATTTCATCAAATGTAGCTAAGCGCGCACCGATGTTGTGGTTTTGATTGGCAAATTCGATCATCCGAGGAGAAGCATCGACAGGATCAGGTGACAGTCCGGCAGCGCGCATATGCACCGAAGCTGTCGCTGGGCCGCAACCTAGATCGAGCACGCGCCCACCTTCGGGCATCAGGTCGATAAATGCCTGAAGCGACGCGTCGGGTTTGGCGGTTTTGGTCAGCGCCGCATATTCCGCTGCTTTTTCATTATAGATCGCGATTGTTTTCGCGTCTGGCATTATGCCGGTTCGCGCAACACGCGCGGGACTTTGAATTCGACGTTTTCTTTGGCGGTTTCCACCAGTTCAACCGTGACGTCGTACTTGTCGCGGAACGCGTCGATGACTTCGTTGATCAGGACTTCGGGGGCGGACGCCCCGGCAGTGATCCCCATCGTTTTGATGCCATCAATCGCACGCCAGTCGATGTCGGTCGCGCGTTGCACGAGTTGAGAATAGGCGCAGCCTGCGCGGGCGCCTACCTCGACCAATCGTTTGGAGTTTGATGAATTCGGTGCGCCGACCACAAGGATCGCATCGCATTTGGGTGCGATCGCTTTGACGGATTCTTGGCGGTTGGTGGTCGCGTAACAGATGTCTTCTTTGTGGGGGCCGACGATCTTGGGGAAGCGGGCGTTCAGCGCCGCGACGATGTCGATCGTGTCGTCGACCGATAGGGTGGTTTGAGTCACGAATGCAAGCTGTTCTGGATTGCGGACCTGCACTGTTGCGACGTCTTCGACGGTTTCGACCAACAGGACCTCTCCGTCAGGTAATTGTCCCATGGTTCCAACGGTTTCGGGGTGGCCTGCATGGCCAATCATGATCATTTGAAGGCCGTTATCGGCGTGGCGCTGTGCCTCGATATGGACCTTGGACACCAGCGGGCAGGTGGCATCGACATAGATCATTTCGCGTTTTGCGGCGGCGGCTGGAACGGCCTTGGGGACGCCGTGCGCGGAAAAGATTACGGGGCGGTCATCCGGGCATTCGTCAAGTTCTTCGACAAACACCGCGCCCAAATCACGCAGGCTATCTACGACGAATTTGTTGTGGACGATTTCGTGCCGCACATAGACGGGCGCACCCCATTTTTCGATCGCCATTTCGACGATCTTAATTGCGCGGTCTACGCCTGCGCAAAAGCCGCGCGGGGCGGCAAGGTATAGGGTAAGAGGGGGCTTGTTCATCTGTATCCTCCGGCGGTTGCTACAGAGGTAAGACTTTGACGCCGTGGCGTCCAGAGGATGGCGTCAGACAGTTGCCCGCCTGACGCCAATGTTATTAGCTTTCTTCGGTCGCGGCTGCTTCTTCAGCGAACTCTGGGCGTGGTTCACGGGTAGGGCGGCCCACCACATCACGCAGTTCATCAAGCTCTATAAAGTTGTCGGCCTGACGGCGTAGTTCGTCCGAGATCATTGGTGGCTGGCTACGGATCGTAGAAACCACGGAAACGCGGACACCTTTACGTTGGAGCGCTTCGATCAGCGGACGGAAATCGCCGTCGCCAGAGAAAAGCACAACGTGATCGACATGCGGCGCAAGTTCCATTGCGTCAACGGCAAGCTCGATGTCCATGTTGCCTTTAACCTTACGGCGGCCCATGCTGTCAGTGTATTCTTTCGCGGGCTTCGTTACCATCGTGAAGCCGTTGTAGTGAAGCCAATCCACGAGTGGTCGGATCGGTGAGTATTCATCGTTCTCAAGCAGGGCTGTGTAATAGAAAGCCCGAAGCATTTTGCCACGACGCATAAACTCTTGGCGAAGAAGTTTATAATCGATGTCAAAGCCAAGGGATTTAGCGGCTGCATAAAGATTTGAGCCATCGATGAAGAGCGCAAGCCGCTCGTCCCGATAAAACATGAAATTTCCTTTCAAAATTGTTCGCGCGCCCCGCACTCAGTGAGTGGTATGTATTGTGCAAGGGTTCGAATATTGTAATGTTTTCGCGAAACCTGACAAGTGGCGAATATGACGAATAATCTTAGTTTGGCGCTTATCGCCTTTGGTAGCAACGAAAATTCAATTTTTGGTGACCCTAGGGAAACTGTACAAAAAGCAATGAAATTTGTCGCTGATATGTCAGTGAAACATCATTATTCGAGCGATTTATACAGGAATCCGGCATTTCCAAAAGGCGCGGGGCCTGACTTTTTTAATGCCGCAATGGTGATAAACACGAATCTGTCACCCGACGAATTACTAGTAGAATTGCACAAAATTGAATCTGAGGCGCATCGCGTGCGAGATAAACGGTGGGGGCAGCGCACATTGGACTTGGATTTAATTGCCGTCGATGCGTTGGTTTTACCGGATGTCCTGACGTATTCTTATTGGCGCGATTTGGCGTTGGCTGATCAACAAGCACAGGCGCCAGATCGATTGGTTTTGCCGCACCCGCGATTGCAGGACCGCAGTTTTGTCTTGGTTCCGCTATGTGATGTGGCGCCGAACTGGGTGCATCCCGTTTTCGGCAAAACGGTGCGTGAAATGCGTAATGCGCTGCCACCAGAGGAGTTGGAATCTGTTGTGCGTGTGGATTAGCGGAGTTTGACGCTTGTGCATGCGGCGAATTTTATGGTTCCATCCGGGTTCGGCCTCTTGTCAATCTTAAATTTTGGCAATAGATAAGCCTCTTGCTAAGTCCCCTTGTCTGACTGGAGTACGCCCATGGCCCGCGTTACCGTAGAAGATTGCGTCGATAAAGTTCCTAACCGTTTTGATCTTGTGATGCTTGCGGCCCACCGTGCCCGCGAAATTGCTGCTGGCGCTCCGCTTACAGTTGCCCGCGACAATGATAAAAACCCAGTTGTGTCACTGCGTGAAATTGCTGACGAAACCCAGCAAGCTGACGACCTGCGCGAGCGCATGATCGAAGCAAACCAGACACAAATCGAAGTTGATGAGCCAGAAGAAGACAGCATGTCTTTGCTGATGGGTGCAGAAGCTGACAAACCTGTCGAAGACGACATGTCCGAAGAAAAACTGCTGCGCGCGCTGATGGAAGCGCAAGGGCAACGCTAATAGGCCTTTGCCGGCCTACACAAATAGGTGCGGGACCAGATGACGACTGCTGACGAACTGATCTCTCTGGTCCGCGCTTATAACCCAAATACGAATCAGGCGCTGTTGCGCGACGCATATGCCTTTGGTGCTGAAATGCACGAAGGGCAGTTTCGCCATTCCGGCGAGCCCTATTTTACCCATCCTATCGCTGTGACATGTATTCTTGCTGAGCAGCAGATGGATGATGCGACGCTTGTTACTGCCCTTTTGCATGACACTATCGAAGATACCAAAGCGTCATTTGCAGAAGTCGAAAAGCGCTTTAGCCGTGAAATTGCTGATCTGGTTGATGGTGTTACGAAACTGACCAACCTGCAGTTGACATCGACGCAGACCAAACAGGCCGAAAACTTTCGCAAGCTATTCATGGCGACTTCACGCGATTTGCGTGTAACGCTGGTAAAGCTGGCCGACCGTCTTCACAACATGCGCACGATTAAATCGATGCGCCCGGAAAAGCAGGCCCAAAAAGCCCGAGAAACGATGGATATCTTTGCTCCTTTGGCTGGACGTATGGGTATGCAGTGGATGCGCGAAGAGCTAGAGGATCTGTCGTTCAAGGTTCTTAATCCCGAAGCACGCAGTTCAATCATTCGCCGCTTTATCACGCTTCAACGTGAGGCGGGTGACGTGGTGCAAAAGATTACGGCCGATATGCGGGTCGAATTGGAAAAGGCAAACATTCAGGCCGAAGTTACGGGCCGTGCCAAAAAGCCCTATTCGATCTGGCGCAAGATGCAGGAAAAGGAAAAGAGCTTTAGCCGCCTTTCTGACATCTACGGTTTTCGTATTATTGTTGCGACAGAGGCTGATTGTTATCGCGTTCTGGGTGCAATTCACCAGCGTTGGCGCGCTGTGCCGGGCCGGTTCAAAGATTATATCAGCCAACCCAAAAGCAACGGCTATCGTTCGATCCATACGACAGTTTCTGGCCGCGATGGTAAGCAAGTCGAAGTGCAGGTCAGAACGCGTGAGATGCACGAAGTTGCCGAAACGGGTGTGGCGGCACATTGGTCTTATAAGAACGGTGAACTTGTTGAAAACCGCTTTGCTGTTGACCCGGTACGCTGGATCGCGTCCCTGACTGAACGGTTGGATGAAGATCAGGACCACGATGAGTTTCTCGAGGCCGTTAAGCTTGAGATGTACAACGATCAGGTGTTCTGTTTCACCCCTAAGGGTGACGTGATTAAGCTGCCACGCGGCGCGACGCCGATTGATTTTGCCTATGCGATCCATACGCGAATCGGGTCTGCTTGCGTGGGGGCAAAGGTTGATGGCATCCGGGTGCCGCTTTGGACCCGTTTGAAAAATGGTCAATCGGTTGAGGTGATCACCGCCGAGGGCCAAACCCCGCAAGCAACTTGGATCGAGATCGCCGTGACTGGGCGCGCCAAAACGGCCATCCGCCGAAGCCTGCGCGAAGAAGATCGCGGGCGTTTCGTGCGTCTTGGCCGTGAACTGGCGCGGGTCGCGTTCGAAAACGTCGGCAAAAAGGCCACGGATAAGGCGCTGCGCACTGCCGCTAAGGCGCTTGCCATTGCGGATGTCGATGAGCTGCTTGCGCAGTTGGGTAGCGCTGAAATCACTGGCAGAGAAGTCGTGCGCGCCATCTATCCAGAGCTTGAGGCGCGTGACGGCGATGAAGTAGACGAAAAACGCGCGGTTGTAGGGCTTGCTGCTGATCAGGTGCAACGGCGTGGTCCATGTTGTCAGCCCGTGCCCGGCGAACGTATTCTGGGGATCACCTACAGAGGTCAGGGTGTTGTTGTGCACGCCATCGACTGCGAAGCGCTGGCCGATTACGAGGACCAGCCGGAACGTTGGGTTGATTTGCATTGGCACGAGGGAACGCATGCTGCTGTAAATACTGTGACTTTCGATGTCGCCATCACAAACGATTCTGGTGTGCTGGGACGAATTTGCACATTGATAGGCGAGCAAAACGCCAATATCTCTGATCTTAGGTTTATTGATCGCAAACCTGATTATTTTAGGCTTTTGATTGACGTTGATTTGCGTGATGCAGAGCATCTGCATCGTGTTATGACTGCCCTAGAGGCCGAAAGTAATGTGTCGTCCATCGTGCGGCATCGTGATCCCGCGCTCGCAAATTTGAGGCGCAGCTAATTCGTTGTCGAAGGAATAAAGGTTTTGGTGTTTAAGCGCAGGGATAGGCGACCGATCTGGCAGATCGTGCTCGACTTTTTCTATCCCCGTGGCGGGTGGGCCCGCGCGTTTGAATATGTCAAACACCGCGTGCAGCGGCTGCCTGACACGCCAGAGAAAATATCGCGTGGGATTGCCGCTGGGGTGTTCACCTCTTTCACACCGTTTTATGGTATTCACTTTGTCATTGCCGCGCTTATTGCGCGTGCCATGCGTGGGAATATCTTTGCAGCGCTGCTGGGGACTTTCTTTGGCAACCCGCTAACCTATATCCCGATTGGTGTTACGGCGCTGTCTGCCGGGCATTGGTTGTTAGGTCGCCCATTCAACGCGGCGCTGTTTGGTTTTGGCCACCGAGACCCTAATTTCTGCGGCTTAGGATGCCGGTTTGGCAGCGCGTTTTCCGACATTTCACATAACTTCATGGCGATGTTCACCAGTGCGACCCCGGATTGGCATGGGTTGGCTGAATTCTATCACGAGGTGTTTTTGCCGTATTTGGTTGGTGGCATCATTCCAGGCATCATTTGTGGTGCTTTGGCTTATTACATTTGTGTACCTTTAATCACCGGCCACCAGAACCGCCGCCGCAAGGCCTTGCGTAACAAGTTAAGTCAGCTCAATAAAAAGCCCGATACAGAGAGTGGCGACAATCGCGGATAATCCTAGCTTCCTAAGTGAAAAGGGGAACGTAGATGACACATGATAAATTGCGTCTTGGTGTAAACATTGATCATGTCGCGACGGTGCGGAACGCGCGTGGTGGCGATGTTCCTGATCCTGTGCGCGCGGCCTTGATCGCGGAACAGGCGGGTGCGGATGGCATCACGGCCCATTTGCGCGAAGACCGTCGCCATATCGTTGATAGCGATATTGAGCGGCTGGCGACGCAACTGTCGATCCCGTTGAACTTTGAAATGGCTGCGACTGATGAAATGCAGGCGATTGCTTTGCGCCATAAACCCCACGCGGTTTGTCTTGTTCCAGAAAAACGGGAAGAAAAGACAACCGAGGGCGGGTTAGAAGTTGCGCAGCAGGATAATAAGCTGGCGCATTATATTAAACCGTTTGTGGACGCGGGATCGCGCGTTTCGCTATTCATTGCGGCTAATAAGCGGCAGGTTGAAGCGGCCGCGCGTATCGGCGCGCCAGTGATCGAATTGCACGCTGGTGCCTATGCTGATGCTTGGGCCGAAGAACGTTGGGATGTACGCGATAGCGAGTTGGCGAAAATCACGGATATGGCGGCCTATGCTGATGAACTGGGCCTAGAGGTGCATGTGGGCCACGGCCTGACCTACGACAGCGTTGGTCCAATCGCAGTGCTGCCGCAAGTCAAAGAACTGAACATCGGACATTTCATCATTGGTGAGGCAATATTCCGTGGCCTTGCTCCAGCGATTCAAGCAATGCGTCGTTGTATGGATGAGGCGCGGGCGGGGATTTGATATGAACTATATGCGATACACTGGGGTGGTCATTGGCTTGACCATCGGGTTGCCGATCTTGCTTGGGTTGTTGCGGCATTTAACCGGCATCAACCTGTCCACCGGGTTTGTTGCAATTGCGCCAGCCCTTGCTGGTGCGATGATCGAAGGGCAGAAGTTCGCGGTGCACAATGACCGAATTCCAACGCGGGCAGAAACTAAATCATTTGTGATCGTGGGGACCCTTATCGCTGCTGGCTTCTTGGCGCTTTTTACTGCGACAGTCGTCACCAACGTTCCGGGATATGAAATCCTATTGAATGCACCGCCATCGATTGGACTGATCATCGGCATGTTTGTTTTCATGATATTGATGATCGCGCTTTGCAATTTCTTATTCCTGCGTATGGGGGCTAAAAACCAGCTCAAGGCGATTGAAGCTGGGCGATCAAAATGATCTTAGGTATAGGCACCGATCTTGCGAATATCGAACGTATTTCCGCTACGCTTGACCGGTTTGGAGACCGTTTTCGTAATCGGGTTTTCACCGAAATTGAACAAGCTAAGGCCGAGCGTCGTAAAGATATTGCCGGGACCTATGCGAAACGCTGGGCTGCGAAAGAAGCGTGCTCAAAGGCGCTTGGCACCGGGTTGGCAATGGGTATCTCTTGGAAGGACATGTCTGTTACCAATTTGCGTAGCGGCCAGCCGACGATGCAGGTGACTGGATGGGCTAAAGAACGGTTGGATGAAATGACCCCACCGGGTCACACTGCCGTCATTCACGTGACTTTGACCGACGATCACCCTTGGGCACAAGCGTTTGTGGTCATTGAGGCCCGCCCCGCCGCTTGACAGGGGGGGCGCGTCACCTCATGAAGCCTCAAACGCCAAAAAGGAATTTGGAATGGCCGAACAAGCCGAAAAAACTGGACCTGTAGGTGCAATCATTGAGACGGTGAAAACCGTTTTCTGGGCGCTCGTCATCGCCGGGATTTTCAGAAGCATATTCTTTCAGCCGTTTTGGATTCCTTCGGGGTCTATGAAAGACACATTGTTGGTCGGTGATTTCTTGTTCGTGAACAAGATGGCGTATGGCTATTCCTACGCGTCCTGCCCATCTGTGCCCTTCTTGAATATTGGGGCTGACGATGTTTGTGGTTTTGCAGAAGACTTTGACGACCGCCTGTTCGGTTCAGATCCAGAGCGTGGCGATATCGTTGTGTTCCGCCATCCTGTGTCTGGCCGCGATTTCATTAAGCGCCTGATTGGTGTTCCGGGTGATCGCATCCAGATGAAAGATGGGCTGCTTTATATCAATGATGTGGCAGTTGTGGTTGAGGATACTGACCCATTCATCGAAGTGATGGAGCCGCAAGGCCCCGAACGACGCCGTCCGTCATGTATCAATGGCGTTGTTGGCGAAGGCGCAGATTGTGTGAAAGAACGTCAGATCGAAACGCTGCCGAATGGCGTGCGTCATAGCATTCTTAACAGCGGCCCGCGTCCCCAAGATAACACACAGGTGTTTGTTGTTCCCGAAGGCGAATTCTTTTTTATGGGCGACAACCGTGATAATTCTACGGATAGTCGTTTCCCGCAATCAAGCAACGGCGTTGGTTTCGTTGAACGCAAAGACCTGATTGGTCGCGCTGATCGGGTTATCTTTTCATCTGCTGGTCGGTCCATGCTTTTTTTCTGGACGTGGCGTAGCGACCGTTTCTTTAAGGCACTCGATTGAAGATTTCAGCTGAACTCTCTGCGTTTTCCGACCGGCTTGGCTATCAGTTTGCAAAGCCAGAACTGTTGTTACGCGCTGTAACCCATTCGTCGATGGTCAGCCCGCACCGGGATGATAACCAGCGGCTAGAATTCTTGGGCGACCGTGTGTTGGGGCTGGTGATGGCCGAGGCATTGCTTTTGGCCGACCAATCCGCACCCGAAGGGTTGCTTGCACCACGCTATAACGCGCTTGTTCGTCGCGAGGCTTGCGCCGATGTCGCCCGACAGATTGATCTGGGCGCTGTGCTAAAGCTGGGTCGTTCCGAAATGAAATCCGGTGGCCGCCGCAAAGAGGCGCTACTGGCCGATGCGATGGAGGCTGTGATCGCAGCCGTCTACCAAGACGGTGGATTTGACGCTGCACGTTCAGCTGTCCTGCGCCTGTGGGGCAAGCGAATCGATAATGTCGCCGTTGATGCAAGGGATGCTAAAACCGCGTTGCAGGAATGGGCGCAAGCCCGTGGCGAGGTACCACCCCAATATGTAGAGGTCGCGCGTACTGGACCTGACCATGCACCTGTGTTTACCATTGAGGTACGCCTTGAATCCGGTCCATCCGAGCAAGCGACCGCTGGTTCTAAGCGCAATGCCGAACAGGCTGCTGCGACAGCCCTTCTTAAGAAAGTTAAGTCATGACTGATGCCCCAACAAAAGCGGGATTCGTTGCGCTAATCGGTGAGCCGAATGCCGGTAAATCGACGCTGCTGAACCGTATGGTTGGCGCGAAAGTGTCGATCGTGACCCATAAAGTGCAAACCACACGCGCCCGTATTCGCGGTGTAGCGATGGAAGAAAACGCGCAGCTTATCTTCGTTGATACGCCGGGCCTGTTCAAACCACGTCGTCGTCTTGACCGTGCGATGGTCGCTGCCGCGTGGGGCGGTGCCGCTGATGCCGATATCGTCGTTTTGCTGATCGAAGCCCATCGCGGAATGACTGACGGCGTAAAGGCGATCTTGGAAACGCTTGAAGAACGCGCTGGCAAGACGAAGGTCGCGCTGGCGATCAACAAGATCGACAAAGTGAAATCCGAGGTGCTGCTCGCGTTGACCAAAGAGATGAACGACGCCTATCCCTTTGCTGAAACGTTCATGATTTCTGCCGAACGTGGTCACGGTTGTGACGCATTGCGTAGCTGGTTGGTCGAGCAGGTTCCGGAAGGACCGTACCTATACCCCGAAGACCAAATCGCTGACCTTCCAATGCGGATGATCGCAGCCGAAATGACCCGCGAAAAGCTGACGCTCCGTCTGCACCAAGAACTGCCATATGAGCTGACTGTTGAGACTGAAAACTGGGAAGAACGCCCCGATGGCTCTGCCCGGATTGATCAGCTGATCTATGTCGCGCGCGATGGCCATAAGGGTATCGTCCTTGGCAAAGGTGGCGAAACGATCAAATCGGTTAGCCAAGCCGCCCGGCTAGAGTTGGAAGAATTCCTAGGCCGACGTGTGCACCTTTTCGTTAAGGTTAAGGTGCGGCCAAACTGGCTTGAGGAATCTGAGCGGTATTCAGAGATGGGCCTCGATTTCAAAGACGGCAATGCGTGATCTTGTAAACTGATGCGGCTGACAGCAGACATCTGGGTGTCGGCCTATCTGACACGACTACGCTTGCTAGATATCCCTGCCTTCGTCGTTGCACGCGGTGACAGTACTGCCGGGGCGGTTCTGATAAAGCTGAACACGCTAGATGGGCAGGCGTCATGCTATCAACGTAGCTTTGACCTGATGACGGGTGAACGCAAATGGGTTGTCTTGACCGAGGGTGATGAGGCGGCCGTCGATAGCTCTATCAGCAAGCAACGTGGGTTTGATCCTGACCTCTGGGTGATCGAAGTCGAGGACCGGCAGGGCCGTCACTTGTTGGATGAACCGGGTTTAGAATAATCTTCTTGCCTCCGGCGGGAGTATTTTAGGCAAGATGATGTTTGGCGGCATCGTCGTAACAGGTTGTTAAGTACCTTTTGCTACAAAGACAGCGCGGTACAGGTGCACTTGCCCCCAACCTTGGACCACCTGGATCTAGATATTTCCGGCTTTCGTCAGATTGGTGGGCTGGTGTCACCGTCTGATTTTACTAGCATG
>NZ_PVTP01000011.1 GCF_003003285.1 Yoonia maritima
CTTTCTCATCTTCCACTCCTCGGTGGCTACGATGAGCAACAAACACTCTCTTAGCAAATTGCACTATTTGAACCCATAAGCGCTGACGTCAGACAGGGGTGTAATTTCAAGAACACCTGCCAAACCAGTATATTCAATTTTCAAAAACTTCGCCTTCTCAAAATTGCGCAAGTTGTCATACATCTACACGCCAAAGGCAGATGAATTACCCCATAAATGACGTTTCGAAAAAACATTAATTAACCAAATAATAGTATGAGGAATACTCATAAATCTTAACATTTATAATTCAATATAATAAATGTAGAATTTTGAATTTAAGGTAACTTTTATTAACTTCATTGCGATATGATCGCTTTAATTTTCTCTCAACCCAATACAATTGATGCACAGTGCTCAAAAAATGAACTTCAGGGCACAGGCGCCCATGGGGTCTTTCGACTCAGTGTTATCGATATTGCCAATATCGCCCTTTGGTTGTCTTAAATTTTACATTTCCCGCAAAAGTTTTTCATGCAAGTGTTACTGAAACGTGCAAATCAAGGCTAAGCTGCAAACCAACGTTGGGGATAGACAGATGTATCATTGGAATTTCAACAAGTCGTCGCACAACCGTACCGAACATCGCTCAAATTTCGAAATAGGGAGTCGTGGTGATGACTTACTGAATGGTACTGCTGGCACAGATTTTATATTCGGGCTTTCAGGAAATGATATTATTCACGCTTCCTCAGGTTTCGACTTTATCAATGGCGGGCGCGGCTTTGATACGGTGACATTCCAAGGTTCGATTTTGGATGCTGACATTGCCTTACTTGGCAACCCTTGGAACTGGATGAGAAGCACAACAGCGTTAGTCACCACCTATGATGCAAACGGTGATTTCGCTGGGGTTTCAGCCATAAAAAATGTCGAGGCGCTATATTTCGAGGAAGATGATTACACGCTCTATCTTGATGGCCGCAACAACGCGGCCTTAGCAAGCGACGATACAACAAACGCAATCGAGAACACCGCAACAGTTTTAAATACCGATGAGCTGTTGGCCAACGATACCGATTTTGACGGTGATGAAATCACGGTTGTTTCCGTTGATGTGACTTCTACCCTTGGTGCTGAAATCTCTTTTCAAGGTGGCGAAATCGTCTATCTGCCTGGCACTACGTTTGATGCGCTTGCCCAAGGCGAAGTTGTGACAGATATGTTCACTTACACCGTCGACGATGGTTTTGGCGGATCAGATATAGCCACCGTGACTGTAACTGTGACCGGTACCAACGACGCGCCGGTTCTTGTGGTCGACGATGCTGCTATTTCAATGGACGAAGGCGTGATTGGCTTGGCCGCAGGCATCAACGCGCAAGATGCTGATGCAGGCGGTAACTTAACGTATGACCTGTCCGGTGACGATGCCGCGCTGTTCACCATTAATGCGGATACAGGCGAAATCTCTTTTGCGTCGAGCCCTGATTTTGAAGCACCGGCGGATGCGAACGCCGACAATGTCTATGAAATCACCATTACAGTAACAGATGAATTTGGTGCAGCAGATAGTGCCGATCTGTCAGTTTCCATCAACGATATTTGGGACCCTATTGCGTTGACCCAAGGGTTCGAAACCGAAGCAACCGGTGGATTTTATACCGCCACTGATACCGATGGATCAGTGCTTGCCGATGGTGCCGAAGTTGACCTTGTGAATAACGGACAGGCGACCGTTGATAGCACCGCTGCATCTGAAGGCTTGCTCGGCTTTGACTTGTCTTGGGTAAATACGCGCGATGGTAGCGGCATTTCTGATGGCGATTACATTGGCGTAACGGATTTCACAGGTGATGTTTCACAGTTTTCCGAAGGGGCGCAGGGCTATGAAATGCAAGACGCTGACGGTTTGCTGCGCTTGACCTTTGACACTGTGGACCTGTCCGCGCGGGCGGATTCGACAGTGGTAAAAATATCATTGGATGCGTTTGTGAATGACACAGGATGGGAAGCCGACGATTTAGTAAGCATCTATGTGGAAACGAACCTAGGTACGGTGATGCTTCTCGATACGACAGGCGCAGACATCGATGATCTTGATATCGAAGGTATTTGGCAAAACCTAAGCGTGACCCTTGGGGCCGATGTCACAGAAGCGACCTTGGTTGTTGAGCTAGACAGTAATTCAAGCGCGGAAAACCTTTATATCGATAACGTTGCGATCCAAGAGGTGTTCTATATCGGTCAAAGCTTTGAGACCGAGGCAACCGGTGGCAAATATGAATTTGCGGCCGCAGATGGCACTACTGTTGGCATTGGCGAAATCGTTGATTTGATCAATGTCGACGGTCTTGCCACCGTGGATAGTACTGACGCGTCCATTGGGCAGCTTGGATATGATCTTAGCTGGGTTAACACGCGCGGCGACACTGGGATATCGGACGCCGATTATATCGGGGTTCAGAGTTTCGCAGGCGTTGTGGGTGAGTATACAGACGGCGTTCAGGGGTATGAATTATCTGATGCAGATGGCCTGTTAGTAATGACATTTGATGAAATTGACCTATCCGCCGTGGGCGAAGTTACACTGTCGCTTGATACTTTCGTCCAAGCCACCGGATGGGAGGCTGACGATCTAATTAACATATATGTCGTCACGGATCAGGGCACGGTTGCACTGTTAGATAGCACAGGCCAAGATATCGATGACATGGGCGTCGAAGGTGCTTGGATGACACTATCGACCACCTTGGGCGACGACATAGACACCGCACAGCTCGTCGTAGAATTCGACAGCAATTCCGCCTCCGAAGCGATCTTTTTTGACAATGTGATTGCAACATCAGACCCAGAAACACCTTCGGTCGATCCTGAACCAGAGCTCATGCTCATCTCGGCTATACAAGGCGAAGGTGATGCGTCCGATTACGATGGCGAAACTGCAACCGTTTCCGCAGTGGTTACTCTTGTGACCGATGACGGCTTTTACCTTCAGGAAGAAGACGCCGATAGCGATGGAAATGCGCTCACTTCTGAAGGAATCTTTGTTTATACGGCTGGCGCATATGCGGTATCGGTCGCTGATTTGGTGCAGGTCACCGGGACGGTCACAGAGTTCTTCGGGCTGACCGAAATCACATCGGTAACATCTCTTGAAGTGACATATTCAAATGCAGATTTACCAGCGCTCACGACTGTTACGCTATCGCCTGACGTTGCCCCTAACTACGAGGCGCTTGAAGGTATGCTGCTGTCAGTCGAAACTGGCACAGACGATGCCCTAACAGTGACCGAAAACTTTAACCTTGATCGGTACGGGCAAATTTCCATCGCGGCGGGCGTTCAAACACAGCCGACCCAAATTTACGATGCACAAACGCAAGCAGATGAGATCGCCGCGCTTACTGAAGCCAACGAAAATGCCAGCCTGCTGCTGGATGATGGATCGTCGACCGAGAACCCAACCGAATTTGGGTATCTGTCAGGCGGTGCGGGTGATGATGGCGACGGTGTATTAGATAGCGGCGATGATTTTTCTGACACAGGAACGACTGTGCGGCTTGGCGCAGAGATTGCAGATTCTGTTGATGGTGTTTTGACGTTTTCGTATGATGAATGGACATTAAACGTCACCGACACGATTGAGTTCGTCGAAGACACCAATTCTGGCGCGCGCGAAGAAACACCAGCCGATGTTGGTGGCACGCTTCAGGTCGCGTCTTACAATGTGTTGAATTTCTTCACGACATTCTCGGGTGGGACGGGACCAGACGGCGGTCTAAGTCCACGCGGCGCCGACAATCAGGATGAGTTCGACCGCCAATCATCCAAAATCGCTGAAGGGATCATTGGAACAGGCGCAGAAGTCGTCGCCCTACAAGAGATTGAAAACAACGGCACCGAGACAATCGGAACCCTTGTCGATATCCTAAATGCAGAAGGCACTGATGCAACCTACGCCTACGTCGATCCAACGGGCACAGGCGATTTCGTAGGAACAGATGCGATCACGACAGGCATCATTTATGATAGCTCTGCGGTGACTTTGGTCTATTCCGATTACATCGTGTTCGACGAAACCTCGGCTGACGCGACATACGGAATTGCGTCTTCACTTGGCGGGCTTATTGGCGAAGAATTCAATGACTACCAGCGCAACCGCCCATCTGTTGCAGCAACATTCACCGATAACGAAAGCGGCGAAACCTTTACGGTGGTTTCTTCGCACTTCAAATCCAAAGGCGATAGCGATCTGCAAGACGTTGCAGATGCTGCCGAGGCGTGGCTGGCAAATAGCGCCAATGCAGGATCGGCCGATTATGCTCAGGTCACAAGTCTGCTGGCTGACCTCTACGCCGACCCCAACTTTGACCAGGGTGACGGTCAGGGGTTCTGGAATGCTGTGCGGCTAGACGGTGCTGTTGAGCTCGCCGATTGGGTCGCTAACGACTACAACGGTGGCGTCACGAACTATCTGCTGTTGGGCGATATGAACTCCTATGCTGAAGAAGACGCCGTGCAGTACCTTGATGACGACGCTGGGCTAACCGATCTGATCGACACATTTATCGGTCAAGACGAAGCGTATTCATATGTATTCAATGGGCAGCAAGGGACGCTCGACCAGGGCCTGGGTGATAACGAAATCGCTGACAATGTGACTGGCGTTACTGAATGGCACATCAACGCCGACGAGCCTGATTTGATCGGGTACGATACCGATTACAACGATCCAG
The DNA here is from genome assembly GCF_003003285.1 of Yoonia maritima. Classification (GTDB taxonomy): domain Bacteria; phylum Pseudomonadota; class Alphaproteobacteria; order Rhodobacterales; family Rhodobacteraceae; genus Yoonia; species Yoonia maritima. Next base: position 4,719 of record NZ_PVTP01000011.1, read on the forward strand.
GTTTCTATAACGAAGGGGTCTACGCATCATCTGATCATGACCCGCTTATCATCGGGCTGGATTTCACGACAACTGATGACCTGCTCGCAGCCTAAGACGAAACGATGACAGGCGCGCTAATCCAGCGCGCCTGTAGCAGAGACTCATTTCTCTGGTTCAACAACATCAGCATCAGTGATCGCGATTTCAGTAGGAAGCTCTTGCGGCGCATCCTGCCCCACGATCAGTGGAAGCATCTCTGTGCCAGAAGGCATTGCGACCTCTTCGGTTGGTGCGTTTTTCCAAGAAAGCGTATCGAACGAACCGCAGTTGCCGCACGTCGGTGCCCATTTCGGATGGATATGCTGGCAATTGTCGCAAATCCACTGTGGGCCACGTGGCGCAGTAAGGGCACGGGTCAACCAACCACGAACGACAGAATCCTCGGCACCTTCGCCCCGCTCAATTGCAGCCATCAACGTTAGGCTACGGGCTGTAGGCTCTTTGTCATTCAGGTCGCCCAACGCACGTTTAGCAGCGGGAAAATCTTCTGCGGCGATATGAAGCTCGGCCAGCAACATCTTTGTTTCTGGATGCTCGGCAGTAGATTTGGTCAATGTACGGAACCGCTTAATACGCTGCTCTGGATTTTCATCTGGCACGATTTCAGCAAATGCAGTGGCGATATCGGGATGCGGCTGTGCGTTCCATGTTTTTGTAAGAACCCGTGTCGCATAACGCGCATTTCCATCGGAAATATAGCTGCGTGCAGCCATGATCGCCGCAGGTATCAAATCAGGAGACAGACGGTTGGCCTCAACTGCGGCTTCGCGCGCCTCAATCGTTTTACCTCCATCCAAAATTTCACGCGCTTCAGACAATGCGAGCACCGCATCGCGACGCTTGTGCACGTCACGCGGTAAGTAACCCGCCTTTAGTTTTGCACCCAGTGTCTGACGTGCCCCAGCCCAGTCTGCCTTATCAGCCTGAAGGCGCAGTAACACATCCTGTGTTTCTTCGTGCTTTGGCTTCAAAGCGAATGCTTTTTGCGCCAATGCAAAAGCGGTTTCCGTATCACCTTCGGACAGTTTTTGTTTCATGATACCACGCACACCAACAAACCGGGTCCGATCATCTTGGAGCAGTTTCTTGTATGTTTCTTCGGCCTTACGACGGTCGCCTGTCATCTCCGCAGCTTGCGCAGTCAGCAGGTTCGTTAACTGTGGCTGCTTAAGATACTTATCCGCGCGGGTGGCTTTGGTCATCGCAAGATGGCCTTCACCAGAAGCAAGCGCCATCATGCCTTCGGACAGCGCCTCATATCCTTTACGTTCACGGTTCCGATCAAAGTACCGCGAAATAGCGGTTTCGTCGCCGTTCAAAAACTTAAACGCCGCAACCAAAAACACGAGGAATTTAAGCCCCAGCCAAACTGTAACGGCGAGCGCCACCAGCGCAAACACCATTTCCAGCGTGCTAAGCGTGATTTCCTTTCCAGCGACGCCGATTGTGGCACCGCCTTCGACGTCCATCAACATCGTTGCCCCAAAGGTCAGCGCAGTGACGGCAACAACAAAAGCAATAATTTTTATCAAGGACCAGAGCATACAAATCGCCTTTAGTTGTCACTGAGTGAGGTTGAAAGCATATCGACAGCAGCCAGCGCATCTGCGCGTGACTCGGCAAGGGTTAACCATTCTGACATTTCAGCACGAGCGACTTCAGGTAAACCGCTAATTTCGGCCAAAGCATCCGACAGCCGCCCACTATTCAGCGCTGATTCAGCCCGCGACAAGATTGCATCAGCGTCGTTTCCTTCGCGCGGGGCAGTAGACCGCAAATCAAATTGGTCGCGCAAGAACGCACTAAAACCACTTACATCTTCGCCGGACACACCTTCATTACGGGCTGTCGCCAACGCGGCACGTGCAACATCGGCATAACCTTCGCGTAGATTTTGCATTGTTGGCACGCCATCCTGAACCGCAATCAACGCTTCTGGCGTGGGTTCACCAATTGCATCTTCCAGATCACCCAAGGCTGCCCCAATCGGCGCACCGCTTTCCAGCGCAGTTTGAACACGGGCCAATGCTGCACGCGCGGCCGCATTTCGCGCGGCTGCGGCTGCGTTTTCTTCGATCGCTGCTGCTTCGGCACGGGCGGTATCCAAGCGGGTTTCTGCAACTTCGGTCATATCAGCAAGCTGCGCACGTAGCGCATCAAGCTCTGCCTGATATGCAGTGGTCGAAAGACCACCACCAGAACCACTAGGTGTATTCTCCAAAATTGCGGTGCGCTCTTCCAAGTCTGCCAACGTCGCACGTAACTCTGTCTCAAGCATAACGATATGGCTGGACAAATCATCTTGCGCATTCTCAATGCCAACAGCGTTGACGTCGCCCATTGCTGCAACCTGCCGGTTTAGGCTTTGGATCGCGCTTGCTTGGGTCGCTACTTGGTTCGACAGTGCAGTGTCGGCAGTTGGCATTGTCAGCGATGCAACTGCAAACCCAATCCCACCAGCAATAACACCACCAAGCAACAAGGGCAGAAATCCACTGCTGCTGCTCTCCTTTGCCATTGCTGGCGCTGGTTCATCGACAATCGGGTCCGGCACAACTTGCGATGCAGCTTCGGCTTCGGGCGTTTGCACGTCGGGGGCAAGAGGTACATCTGACGGGTAAACTTCAGCAGGAATCGAGTCGATCAGCGGATTCACCGCTTCGGCGGAATTAGATGGTACCTTACGGCCCGTTGCTGGCTGTGTTGCCACGTTTTAACCCTTTCTCAGATTCATCCACTGTTTGCGTGAAGAACCTAAATACACTAGCGCGGCAATGCCGGACGCTCAACCGTCGGCTTAGCTATGAAACATTATTAAGCAGGGCATCAAGACGCGCAAACGTTGCCCCAATCATCGAATGGCCAGTTGGCTGCAAGGCGACGGCGATGGTTTGCGCATCAACCGTGCCTGTTGCCTTTTTTACAACGTTACTCATTACCACTAGGTGTAGAGGCGCAACAAACGGCCTCTGCCTACTAAATATGGTAGCTGTACGCGGGGAAAATAGGGGTAATACCACAGGAAATTCCCCCTTGAGCACTGATAATGCGTCACTGTTTAGTGGCAAATCGTGCTGATCGTAGGCAACAACATCATCGCATGGCAGGCCGGCTTCAGTCAGCGTTCTCGCTATGTATCCGCGCGCGTGCACCCCCCTGATATGCGCCAATGGGCCGCAGGGTGCCTGTTTTTGGATCACATCACATAGCGCCTTAGCATCGCCGGGCCCCGTTATCGCACGAAACCCGGCTTTCGTTGCGCAAGCCGCCGTTCGCGGGCCGACACACCACGCAGTAATACCTGCGGGTAATTTAACAGCATTCACAGCGTGAACAGACGTAAATATCACCCCTGACAGATGTGCTAAATCGACATTCACAGGGACTGGAACGATTTCAATCAAAGGCGATTGAATAATTTTAACACGATCGCCAAACCGATCACGGATATGACGCGCGAACTCTTCTCCCTGCTGCGCGGGTCTTGTCACGATCAGGGTCGGCGTCATCTGCTCACCATTGTTTGGACGGTTGTGCAATGTTACCTGCCTAGAACACACACGCAACCGAGTTACACCATGACACTGACCATTCTAGGAATCGAAAGCAGCTGCGATGATACGGCCGCCGCCGTCGTACGCGACAACGAGGTGCTATCGTCCGTGGTCTATGGCCAAACCGATTTGCACGCTGACTTTGGCGGGGTCGTCCCCGAGATTGCAGCACGCGCACATGCCGAAAAGCTGGACCACTGTATCGAAGAAGCAATGCAAAATGCGGGTCTAACATTGGGTGATTTGGATGGAATCGCTGTAACGGCGGGCCCCGGCCTGATCGGCGGAGTTCTGTCCGGGGTGATGTGTGCAAAGGGTATTTCTGCCGCGACTGGCCTGCCCTTGATCGGTGTAAATCACCTAGCCGGGCACGCACTGACGCCCCGCCTGACCGATCAAATACCCTACCCTTATTTGATGCTGCTGGTTTCAGGCGGTCATTGCCAATTTTTGATTGTCGAGGCGCATGATAAATATCAACGGATCGGCGGGACTATCGACGACGCCCCCGGCGAGGCGTTTGATAAAACCGCGCGTATCCTTGGCCTTCCACAGCCCGGTGGCCCATCCGTCGAACAAGCGGCGAAATCAGGTGATCCGAAAAGGTTCAAAATGCCACGGCCCCTATTGAACCAGCCCGGCTGCGATATGTCGTTCTCTGGCCTTAAAACCGCAATTCTTCGCGCCCGCGATAGCGTGGTCGCAGAAAAGGACGGGCTAACTGTCCAAGATCAAGCCGATTTATGCGCTGGCTTTCAGGCTGCAGTCACCGATGTGCTAACCGAAAAGACACGGCGTGCGATGCAGCTTTATCTTGACCTGAACCCAGCAAAACGCAGCTTTGCGATTGCAGGCGGCGTTGCTGCAAATGGTACGATCCGCGACGGATTAATGCAGCTTTGCGCCGAATTAGAGACTGATTTTGTCGCTCCGCCACTACGCTTGTGCACCGATAACGCCGCGATGATCGCCTATGCTGGGATCGAAATGATGCGAGCAGGGCATCGCGATGATCTTACCTTGTCTGCAAGACCAAGATGGCCGCTTGACCAACGGGCCACTCCCATGCTCGGATCGGGAAAAAAGGGAGCAAAAGCATGAAGATCGGGATCGCAGGCGGCGGGGCATTTGGAACCGCGCTGGGGGTGGCGCTGGCGCTTGACGGCAATGAAATCTCGCTGTGGGCACGCAATCCGGACGCGGTTGCCACAATGCAAAATGACCGCGCCAATCCTAAACTACCCGGTGTGACGCTGCCCAAAAATATTACGTTTTCAGCTGAATTAGAGTCTATTTTTGTTTGCGACACCATCCTTTTGGCTATCCCTGCGCAAACATTGCCAGCGTTCTTGAACGCACATGTTGAGCGACTGAAAGGCAAGTATCTTGTTGCTTGTTGCAAGGGCATCGACCTTAAGCGGATGACCGGTCCAGCAAGCACGATCAGGGATTTGGTGCCTGATGCGACTGCTGCAATGTTAACTGGCCCCAGCTTTGCCGCAGATATTGCGCGCGGCCTGCCCACTGCACTGACGCTTGCCTGTGCCGACGATGCAGATGGCGGGATCCTTCAGACAGCTCTTTCGACGACATCGCTTCGTATCTATCGAACGACCGATACAATAGGCGCAGAGCTGGGCGGCGCATTGAAGAATGTGATGGCGATTGCGTCAGGTGTCGCCATTGGCGCTGGCCTTGGAGAAAGCGCACGCGCTGCGCTGATTACGCGCGGCTTTCCTGAAATGCAGCGATTGGCGACTGAACTTGGCGGTCAAGCTGAAACCCTGTCAGGGCTGTCCGGCTTTGGTGACCTCGTGTTGACCTGCACGTCTGAACAGTCGCGAAACTTCCGATATGGTCTAGCGCTTGGGCGTGGTGAAAGCTTTGACAGCGAAACAACCGTCGAAGGGGCGGCAACCGCCCGCGCCGTGCGTCAGCTTGCGACTGATCTGGACATTGATATGCCAATCTGCACAGTCGTGGCAGATTTAACAGAAAACAAAACTGACGTGATGAGCGCGCTAAACGCGTTGCTTTCGCGCCCACTAAAGGAAGAATAAATGCGCTTTGCCCTGATCACCACCGACAAACCCGGCGCGCTGCAAACCCGCAAAGACAACCGCGATGCCCATTTGGCATATATTGCGGAAACCGGTGTGGTCGAAATGGCGGGGCCGTTCTTGGACGACAACGATCAAATGTGCGGATCGATGATCGTACTAGAGGTTGCCGACATGGCAGCAGCGCAGGCTTGGGCCGATAATGACCCATATGCAAAGGCGGGCCTATTTAGCGACGTTCGTATTCAAGCTTGGAAAAAGGTGGTGGGCTAATGGCACATTGGTTGTTCAAATCCGAACCTGACGTTTGGGGTTGGGACAAACAGGTCGCTAAAGGCGACGCAGGCGAAGAATGGGACGGTGTGCGCAACTATCAGGCGCGCAACAACATGCGTGCAATGAAGCTGGGTGACCGCGGGTTCTTTTACCATTCACGCACCGGGCTTGAGATTGTCGGCATCGTCGAAGTCTGTGCCGAAGCACATCAAGACAGCACCACCGATGACGAACGCTGGGATTGCGTTGATATCAAAGCCGTGCGCCCATTCATCAAACCCGTCACTCTCGAACAAATCAAAGCGGATGATCGCCTGACCGAGATGGCCCTCGTGAAAAGCTCGCGCTTATCGGTACAGCCAGTCACTGATGAAGAATGGGAAATCGTCTGCGCAATGGGCGAAACAAAACCCTAGCCCGAAATGTAATTCCCACTCATAATTAACAAAAATGGGAGGAAATCATGGGCTATATTTCTGTTTTGGTCGCCGCGGCAGCGGGGTTTGCGTTTGGCGCGGCTTGGTACATGACGCTTGCAAAACCTTGGATGCAGGCCGCTGGCATCAAAATGACTGCTGACGGCAAACCAGATGGCGACGGAAGCCCGCTACCGTTTGTGCTTTCGGCAATTGCTATGGTTCTTGTAGCGGGCATGATGCGGCATATCTTTGCGCTTTCTGACATCGAAACGCTTGGTAAAGGGCTGACATCCGGGTTGGGCGTTGGACTATTTTTTATCAGCCCTTGGATCATGATTAACAATGCCTACGCAGGTCGCCCTTTTAAGCTAACGCTAATTGACGGCGGCTACGCGACCTTTGGGTGTGGCATAATCGGGCTTGTCCTGACGCTATTCTGAAAAAGAGGGTTCAGACACAATCCGAACCCTCTTTTCACCCCGCGTGCTCCTAAGCCACCACACGCATATGAATCTTTAAGTCCGGACCTACTGGTCCTGATCGCAATCTAGCGTCATTCGTTCATCTAGGACAAACGAATAGAATTTCGCATTTAATTAAAACGCGAAACGCCCGCGAAAACTGCGGGCGTCTTACCGTCAATACATCACAGCTTTAGCCGTAAATAGATTCTTTTTTGAAGTGCTTTGTCAGCATGTAATAAACGACAGCGCGGTATTTGTTACGCTCTGATTTGCCATATGTTTCCAGAACAGAGTCGATTGCGGAATCAAGGTCGGCGCTATCTTTGAGACCAAGTTTCTTGATCAGGAAGTTGTTTTTTACAGTCGCAATCTCGTCAGGTTGGCTGGATGCGACAGTTGAAGCGTCAGCGTTATAGATCGCGGGCCCACAACCGATGGTCACTTTAGTCAGCAGATCCATGTCTGGTGTCATGCCGCACTTGTTTTTCAGGTCGTCCGCGTACTTTGCGATCAAATCGTCTCTTTTACCCATGAGATTGTCCCCAGTGTTGGTGTCATTATCTAGTCGACGCCGCATGTTTGCGCAGCGTTGGGTGCACGTTAAAGGGGCAAGTTACATTTCGTAAAGAAAAAAGCCTGAAGGCGGCGATGTTTCGCCTTTACCGACACAACCCCCACCCGCGTGATTGCAGGTGGAAATGGTCTGCGTGCAGCGCATTGTAGTCTGGTGAAAGCGTCAGCTTAAAGAACTGACATCCGCCATCCCGGGCTCGACGCAAGAACCGTGCGTCGGGGGTATCACCTGTCCAATCGTCGATCAAATTTAGCCTGCGACCATCAGCAAGCCGGAAGCCGCTGATATCAATTGCTGCAGCGGTGGCGTGAGTGCTCATTCTTGTCGTTTCCCCCCTGCCGGTCCGCATCGCCCGGCAGTTATAGCTGCCGATATGGTTAATTTTCTGAACGGGCGCGCCCAAAAGCGCCATCGCTGCTGGCTGCAAACTATGCCGTTCCCACATGGCAAGGCGCAACGCGATGGGGCAACTGGTTTCGACTGCATCAATAGATGCGTCACCGACACCTGAAACCTCTACACGATTTCGGATATGGCACTGATCCGTGTGCTCAAAGTCAGGCATCGCAGTGATTGAGCTGTATTCCTCCAGCACGCGAAGGCACACAGCGGGTTCCGATGCTGCCTGCAACAGTTTCCATTGCGTTAATGGCGTTAGCGGGTCTGATATTTTCAGCGGGTGAACAGGGTTCCAACTGGACGGCAACGGCGTGTTCGGATGCATCAGTAATTGATAACCGCCGAACCCCAGCATCCCCATAAACAGCAACGCGGCCGCCCCTCGTAACAAGGGGTGACCGCGTTTTTTCGTTTCTTTTGCGACCTGCTGCGCCTTTGCTTGACGTATGCTGTGTCGCATGACCGGTTAGTAGCGGTAGTGTTCTGGCTTGAACGGGCCTTCGACGGTAACGCCGATATAGTCGGCCTGCTCTTTCTTCAGCTCGGTCAGTTTCACACCGATCCGATCAAGGTGCAGACGAGCAACTTTTTCGTCCAGATGCTTGGGCAGGATAAACACGCCGGGCGCATATTCGTCGCCTTTGGTCCAAATTTCGATCTGCGCCAGTACTTGGTTCGTGAACGAAGCAGACATCACAAATGATGGGTGACCAGTCGCGTTACCAAGGTTCAGCAAACGACCTTCAGAAAGCAGGATCAAACGGCTGCCAGAAGGCATCTCGATCATATCGACCTGCTCTTTGATGTTCGTCCACTTGTGATTCTTGAGCGCCGCAACCTGAATTTCGTTGTCAAAGTGACCGATGTTACCAACGATCGCCATATCCTTCATCTCGCGCATGTGCTCGATACGGATGACGTCTTTGTTGCCAGTGGTGGTGATAAAGACGTCAGCGCTGTCGACAACATCCTCAAGCACAACAACTTCGAAACCGTCCATTGCCGCCTGAAGCGCGCAGATTGGGTCGACTTCGGTTACTTTGACGCGGGCACCGGCACCGGCCAATGACGCTGCAGAGCCTTTACCAACATCGCCGTAACCACAAACGACAGCGACTTTACCTGCCAACATGGTGTCAGTTGCGCGACGGATACCGTCGACCAGCGATTCCTTACAGCCGTATTTGTTGTCGAACTTTGACTTCGTGACAGAGTCGTTCACGTTGATCGCAGGGAAAGGCAGCTGGCCTTTCTTGTGCAGATCATAAAGGCGGTGAACACCTGTTGTTGTTTCTTCAGAAACGCCTTTGATGGCTTCACGTGTTTTCGTGAACCAACCGGGCGATTCCGCCATCCGCTTTTTGATCTGGTTAAAGATCGCTTCTTCTTCTTCAGATGTCGGGACAGACAAAACGTCTTCGCCAGCTTCAGCGCGCGCACCCAAAAGGATGTAAAGCGTTGCGTCGCCGCCATCATCAAGGATCATGTTAGCGCCTTCCGGGAACTGGAAGGAACGGTCAAGATAATCCCAGTGCTCAACCAGTGACTGACCTTTGATCGCAAAGACAGGCGTACCACCCGCAGCGATTGCCGCAGCAGCGTGGTCTTGGGTTGAAAAGATGTTGCAAGACGCCCAGCGCACATCAGCGCCCAGTGCGACCAGCGTTTCGATCAAAACCGCAGTCTGGATCGTCATATGCAGCGAACCAACGATCCGTGAACCGGCGAGCGGCTTGCTATCACCGTATTCTGCACGCAGCGCCATCAGGCCCGGCATTTCAGTTTCAGCGATATCCAGTTCTTTACGACCAAACGCGGCGAGGTCGATATCTTTTACAACATAATCTTGCGACATCATTCATTCTCCTAAGAAGGTTGAGGGCCAATACCACTGCAAGCACCTTGCCACAATCCAAAGCCACGTATTATCCAGTTCATTCAGTCGTTAATTAAGGCGGATTTATTATGAAGCAACCACGCGCATGGCAACGGATGCTATCAGGACGAAGATTAGACCTGCTGGATCCCACTCCAGTAGATATTGAAATCGAAGACATTGCACACGGTTTGGCTTTTGTGGCGCGTTGGAATGGGCAAACTCGTGGCGATTTCGCCTATTCAGTTGCCGAACACTCGCTGCTTGTGACCGAGATATTCAAACTTCAACAGCCCAGCGCACCCGTGAAATGGCAGCTTGCCGCCCTGCTTCATGACGCGCCCGAGTACGTGATCGGCGATATGATCAGCCCGGTCAAAGCCGCCGTCGGCCCCGATTACGAAGCCTTAGATACCCGGCTAACTGCCGCAATCCATATCAGGTTCGGACTACCCGCGCAGATCCCCGCAACGGTAAAGCGGCAAATAAAAAAGGCCGACAAGCTATCCGCGTGGTTAGAGGCTGTTCAAATCGCTGGTTTCACCGAGGCCGAAGCGAACAAGTTCTTCGGCAAACAAGACCCAATGCTGACCGAGAAGCTAACGATCCGATTACGCGCTCCGATCGAGGTGCGCGACGAATTCACAAAGCGACATCAACAACTAATGGATGCCTTATGATTATTCGCACAGCGGCCCACGCAGATGCCGCAGACATGACAGCGCTGCTGAACAAAATCATCACACTTGGTGGCTCTACGGCGCACCAAACGCCGTTCGGCGTGGCGCAAATGCAATCCCACTACATCGCGCCTTCGGCATTGATTAGTTGCCAAGTCGCAGAAGACGCTGGGGCCGTCATCGGCTTTCAATGGCTAGGTTGGGCGGTGGACCCAGACGACCCGATGCCCGCGGACTGGGGAATTATAGCAAGCTTTGTTTCACCGGACGCCGCAGGAAAGGGCGTCGGCCAGCACCTGTTCCGTGCAACCAAAGCAGCGGCGTTGGAAGCTGGAACAAAGGTAATAGATGCCACAATCCGCGCCGATAACGTGGCGGGGCTGCGGTACTATTCGGGACTTGGATTTCAGGACTATGACCGGCTTCGCAATATTCCACTACGCGATGGTACCCCGGTAGACCGCATACGCAAACGCTTTGATCTTTAGTTCACGGCCAGACCTGCGCCGCTGGTAATCAAGGATGGCACAATCTGCTGAATCACACGATGCCACCGTGTCACTGGTTGTTCTGCAATGAAAATGATGTCGTTAGGCAGCATAGTCATGCGCGTTGCCAGCACAAGATTTGCTGCATTACGTCCATCGAGCTGCCACGCAGTGATTTGACCGTTTTCGTCGCCACGCAGCACATAGATTTGAGATGAATTAGCAGTTTTATTAGAAAACCCACCCTTCGCGTATAATGCATCAGCAAGCGAAGCGTAGCTTTCGAACGGCAAAGCAAATCGTCCTGGCTCGCTTATCTCTCCTGTTAGGTAAACATAGTCGCGCGGCACGGCATCCAACACCGCCCTATCCTGAAAATTGGTGCGTTGTTCGGTAAGAGTAGCGCGCTGCAAATCCATTTCAGCAGTTAACGCCGCCAGAGCCTGCACTCGCGCCTGCTGTCGCCACTGTGTCAGCGCTATCTGTTTTTCGAAATACGCGTGCGCTTGCTCCAGTTCAAACGTGACATCTACGAAAATGCTGTCCCCCGCGACAAGCCGCAGTTTTTGAAGTCCCGGATCGTCTAAGTATTGCGCAAATGGGATCTGATACAGCGTGTCATCACGATACATTCGGATCGAAACATAATCTCGATCAGCAACCACAATGCCACCAGCACGGGTCAGCGCCTCGTCCAAATAAAGTGGAGTAAGATCCATCGCGATCACGACAGGCGCGTTTACTGCGCCCCCCAAAGACACGCTTGCAGCGTTAAATTGGGTAATGTCGAAACTAAATTTGGGGTTTATCTGCGCGGAAATCAGGCTTTGGAATAACGCTGCTTCTGCCTGATCAACCGTCAGCCCACCGATAATCACACTGCCAACATCAGGTATCGTTATCCCCCCGTCGTCGCGCACAGTATATTCTTGGACGTGCGTTTGGGTTGCCACACCACCAGCCAAATTTTCCGATATGCGATGCGGATCCTGTGTTTGGATCGACACGACATCACCTACCCCGATCAAATATGGGCCAGGATCAACTGCGGGCGGTATACTTGTTTTCATCGGTGGAACCACTGGTGGGCTGCCCAGATCTGGCAGCGGACCAACACCTAAAGCATTGCCCGACACACGAGCATTTTGGGTGAAATAATCGGGAAGGCGACGAGGCGTGTAATCAGTCTGATTGGCACTAACCAAGCTTTCCCCGGTAAGCTGGCGCACCAATACGTTGTCATTTTGATCAGCAACCCGCGGCGACACATAGATAGCACCACACCCCTGCAATATCAGGGCTATCCCAAACAGCACATGACACGGCTGCATGATCAATCGAAGTAATTGAATTTTCTCATTCCTACCGACGCCCCAAGCCCCAGAATGAACGAATAATGGTTAACGATTACTTAATAAGAGCAAAGCGATTACACCTAACCTTACCTTAAGCAATCGAGTCCATTTTGCTTCAAGTTGTCCCGCAGGATTCGATTAATGCAGCTTATAAGACCCATAGCGTTACGCCTTAGCAAAATGTTTACTCAGCGCCGCCCAGAACGGCTCTGGGTTCATTCTTGTGTCGCCTTGCTAACCATCCTTTGTCTACTCGCCGCGACCCAATCCATCAACCGGGCCATCATCGACAAACAAATGGTCGCCGCCACAGGAATACGTGCATCCCATACGCAAATCATGTACGCGCATGAAATTATCTTAATCGCCGACAAACTGGCGATCAGTGATCAATCTGATATTTCCCACCTTAACGAAGCAATAGCGCAATTCGAAAATAGCTATGATACCTTGATCGCAGACCAGCGTTGGCTCAGGTCATTTGATGCTGCAAATTCGGTCAGTATCATGGTGCAGCGTTTTACAGATACCGCCAAGCGCCTTGATCAGGCGACACCTGAACAACGTCGCAATTTAGCACAGCAACTTAACGAACTATACGTCGAACAAGGACTGCAAACTCACCTCACTGCAGCGACCACACTTATGGAACAACAGGCGCATAACGATACCAAGCGTCTGTCATCGTTACAGCGCGCAATATTAATTTTTTCAGCGATCGCACTTCTTGCTGAGGCTGGGTTTGTCTTTTTACCAACCCACCTCGCCGTTCAGTCCACTATTCAGCAGCTACAACGCCAAACAGCGACATTACGAGATTCACGGTCGCAGCTTCAGCAAGTAAATTCTAAATTAGAACAGCTTGCACACCAAGATCCTCTAACCGGTCTACCCAATCGTGCCCATTTGGCGGCATACTTGGAAAAGATGAGTAAGCGGAAAAGAACCAAAGAGTTATCGATACTGTTTATTGGCCTCGATAACTTTAAGTCTGTCAACAACTCTGCTGGACATGATTGTGGTGACGGTTTGCTGATCGCCGTTGGCCAAGCATTACAAAGCTGCATTGACGAAGACCACATGGTTGCTCGCGTTGGCGGCGACGAATTCGTTGTCGTCACTGACGAACCCGCAAAAGAGTTGATCGGGCGAATACGTGCTTCTGTCACCGACCCATTCGACGTCAAAGGGCGCCGTATCGCGATTAATGTCAGCATTGGGTATCTTGAATTCAATTCAAAAGACGCCGACCCAATGGAGGTCATCGCAAATGCCGCCGTTGCACTGCATTCCGCCAAAAGCTTGGGCGAAAACAGCACACAGCTTTTTACCCAATCGTTGCGTGTGGACGCGAATAACCTTCAGTTGCTTCAAACAGAAATTGATGACGCGATAAAGCGCGGCGAAATCGAACCGTGGTTCCAACCTCAAATTCGGTTGTGTGATGGGCGGCTTCATGGCGTTGAAGTGTTGGCGCGCTGGCGGCATCCGACCCGCGGGCTGCTTACGCCCGATCGTTTCATACCCGCGGCTGAACGCGCTGGGCTTATCATCGACATGGATCACACGATTTGGCGTTCGGCTATGGCCCATGCCGTTCTATGGCAAAAAGAAGATCTTTGGCGTCCATGCATTTCATTGAATGCCGCGCCAGATACAATTTCGGACCCCTACCTCATTGAACGTTTCTTACTTGAATTGCAGCGGTCAGGTCTTGGCGTGGATCAAGTCAACATCGAAGTCTTGGAAACGACGTTAATCAATGGCGCGGACGACATGGCCGCGATCAACATAGATAGCTTATCTGAATGTGGCATCGGGCTCGAATTAGACGACTTTGGGACTGGCTACGCTTCGCTCTCAAAACTTACCCAATTACCGTTAAATGGGATTAAGCTTGATCGTTCGCTTGTCGCTCCGCTGCCTGATGCTGCCGCCGACAGTGTAATTCGCGCTATCTTAGCGCTGGCAAGTGAACTTGGCCTAAGTGTCGTTGCAGAAGGAGTCGAAGAAGACGTTCAGGCACAACATCTAAATGATCGCGGTTGCGCTATTGCTCAGGGGTACGGCTATGCCAAACCAATGCCAGCAGCTGAGTTTCGAACTTGGCTTGAAAAACACGCGAAAACCACCCTACGCATCCCAGCACCTGACACACAATTTATCCAGCACACTTGAGGATTAGGCCGCCACAACGTATTTGAGAGAAGAGATAGTTCAAAGGACATATCATTGGCCAATCATCTTTATCAGAATGACTTGCCAGACGGCCTGGACCTCGGACCCATTATAGCAATCGATTGCGAGACAATGGGACTTAATCCTCAGCGCGATCGGTTGTGCCTGATTCAAATGTCTAGCGGCGATGGTGAATGCCATCTGGTCCAACTCACGAAAGGACAAACACGCGCACCAAATTTATGCGCCATGCTAGAAGACCCAAATGTGCTAAAGCTGTTCCACTTTGGTCGTTTTGATATTGCGGCGCTTTATAATGCCTTTGGTACACTAACCGCCCCCGTTTACTGCACAAAAATCGCTTCAAAATTGGTCCGCACATATACTGACCGACATAGGCTTCGAACATTGCTGCAAGATTTGGTCGGCACCGATATTTCAAAGCACCAACAGCAAAGCGACTGGGGCGCCGAAAAGCTTACAGATGCGCAGCTAAACTATGCGGCATCTGATGTTTTGCATCTGCATAAACTCAAATCTGCGCTTGATGCCATGTTGGACCGCGAAGGCCGCACCGAAATCGCGCAGTCTTGTTTTGATTTTCTGCCCACGCGCGCCAAACTAGATCTTGCTGGTTGGTCTGACGTCGACATTTTTTCGCACTAATGGCAGATCCAAATAAATTCCTAAGCACTGGCCGGCGCGTTATCCGCGAGGAAGCGACTGCGTTGGAGCAATTGGCAGACGGTCTTGATGACAGTTTTGCAATGGCGGTTGATCTTTTACTTGGGGTCAAAGGGCGCGCCATCGTGTCTGGCATGGGTAAATCTGGGCATATCGCGCGAAAAATTGCGGCTACCTTTGCAAGTACAGGCACGCCTGCACATTTTGTCCATCCAGCCGAAGCGAGCCACGGCGATCTTGGCATGATGACATCAGGAGATGTTGTCTTAGTTTTATCGAATTCCGGTGAAACACCCGAATTAGCTGACCTCGTGACCTACACCCGCCGTTTTGGAATTCCGATGATCGGCGTCGCCAGCCGCTCAAACAGCACGCTGCTGCAACAAGCCGATGTCAGCATCACACTACCGCAACTTGGCGAAGCATGTGGATCAGGCGTTGTTCCAACCACATCGACGACCATGACTCTTGCGCTTGGTGACGCGCTCGCGGTTGCGCTGATGGAGCATAGAAATTTCACCCCCGAAAACTTTCGCGAATTTCACCCGGGCGGCAAATTGGGTGCTCAATTAGCCAAAGTTTCTGACCTGATGCACGTTGGTCAAACCGTCCCGGTCGTTTCATTCAACACACCGATGACTGACACCTTGTTAATCATTAGCCAAAAGGGATTTGGCGTGGTCGGTGTGGTTGACGAAAACCAAACGCTCATTGGCATTGTCACCGATGGCGACCTACGGCGGCATATGTCAGGTTTACTTGATCATAGCGCTGGTGAGATCATGACAACAAACCCAACCGTCATTTCATCGCAATCACTGGCGGCAGAGGCATTGGCCATTATGAATAACCGCAAAATTACTTGCCTATTCGCCGCCGACCAAAGCAACCCAGATAAAATTGCAGGGATATTGCACATCCATGACTGCCTTCGTGCGGGGGTCGTTTAATAATGGGTGGGCGAGACAACACTTATTCTAGAATTGTAGGATTGGCCAAAATTGTGCTGCCAATTGGTGCTCTCGCGCTGCTGTCCACGTTGTTTATGTTTGCCCGTGATCCAAACGAGCCTGCAGATATTGATCTTACGGAAGTTGCAGAGATTGCGCGCGAGCAGCGATTATCTTCTCCAAGGTTCTCAGGGGTTACCGACGATGGTGCCGTTTTATCGATTGCCGCACGCAGCGCGCACCCAAGCCTAACAAACCCCGACACGGTCACGATCGATAGCATTCAGATGCGAATGGACAATCCCGGCGGCAGCTCGATCGAAGTAACAGCAACGAATGGCGAACTGGATGGACCTGCACGGATCGCACGGTTTTTAGGGCTCGCGCGGCTTGAAACCTCGACCGGATACGAGATGGAGACAAATGGTCTTATCGCTGAACTTGATAGCGGGGTCGTTACATCAGATGGGTTGCTCGAAATACATGCCCCGTTCGGCGAATTGACTGCAGGAAAAGTCACGTTTCAGGTTTCCTCTGATCATGTTGGACAGCAGATGCTATTCACCAATGGCGTCAAACTGATATACAAACCGCAAGAGTGATCGCCGCATTAGCAAAGGAACTCAGCCAAGTGTTCAAGAATATCGCCATATTGTCGGCCATCATGTTTTCCATTGGCAGCGCGTCTTATGCTCAAACTAATATTAATTTGGGCGGCATGGCCGTCGATACGGCAGCCGCAATCGAAGTTTCGTCAGATAGTCTTGCCGTCGATCAAGACAGTGGCAAAGCAACATTCACCGGCAACGTTATTATTGGCCAAGGTGATCTGCGCCTGTCAGCGGCCCAAGTTGAGGTCGTTTATGCTGCGGAAAACAGTGAAATCGCCCAGCTCATTGCGACCGGCGGCGTAACGTTTGTCACTGCAACAGAAGCCGCGGAAGCGCTAAGCGCTAACTATGATATCACGACAGGGCTTTTGACACTGACGGGTGACGTGCTGTTAACACAAGGCGCAAGCGCGATTTCAGCGCAAACTATGGTGGTCAATGTGTCAACCGGCACTGCCTCAATGGAAGGTCGTGTGCGCACCGTTCTTCAGCAAGGCGGCAACTAATGGATGGCTCAACGCTAAACTCCGATATCGGGTTACATATCGTTAACTTGCGTAAAAGCTATCGCAAGCGCCCAGTTATCCGTGATGTAACAATCGATTTAGGCCGCGGAGAGGTTGTCGCGCTGCTCGGCCCTAATGGTTCTGGCAAGACAACATGCTTTTATTCTATCGCTGGCCTTGTGGCCCCCGAAGGTGGCAAAGTCATCATTGACGGGCGCGAGGTAACGACGCTTCCGATGTATCGCCGCGCTCAGCTTGGCATCGGGTATCTCCCCCAAGAGATGTCGATCTTTCGTGGTATGAATGTCGAAGACAACATCATGTCGATCCTAGAAATCGCCGTGAAAGACCGCCATCGTCGACGCGAACGGCTGGAAGAATTGCTATCAGAGTTTTCGATAGAACATCTGCGTCGTGCATCGGCAATGGCCCTTTCTGGTGGTGAACGGCGCCGTGTTGAAATCGCGCGCTGTCTTGCGGCGGGGCCAAAATATGTGCTGCTTGATGAACCCTTTGCAGGTGTCGACCCAATCGCCGTTGGCGAAATCCGGCACTTGGTCGCTGACCTGAAAAATCGTGGGATTGGTGTTCTCATCACAGATCACAACGTCCAAGAAACGCTTCAGATTGTAGACCGTGCCTATATTCTACACGATGGAACAGTTTTGATGCACGGCACCACCGCCGAAGTGATCGCAGACGAAAATGTCCGGCGCGTGTATCTGGGCGACAGCTTTCGCGTAAACTGATTCTTTGCCGACTTTAGCCACTGCAATATTGACAAAATCCCATTTTCGTCGCCAACTGTAGTAGATGACTGACCAAACTTCTTTTCCCGCAACCTCGCCGGCTTTTGTGCTGGGTTTAGGGAATAAGATTAACAAATTTGGGGTGTTATCGTTTTCCATAGATTAGGCGTGCGATGCTGCACCGCGTTGGCGGTGACGTATTGGATGTCTGCAACCACAAGATAGGAGAAACGATGCGGTATCAAATCAGCGGTAAGCAAATCGACATTGGCGAAGCACTGCAGACACATGTGAAATCAGAACTCTCGGATATTTTGAATAAATATGCGGGGCGCCCGACCGAGGCATACGTCGTTTTCTCTAAATCTGGTCACGAATATGTCTGCGAATCCGTTGTGCATCTTTCAACTGGGCTTACGGCGCAAGCCACTGGCAAAGCGACTGAAATCTACGCAGCTCTTGATAGCAGCGCCGCGAAAATGGACAAACAGCTACGTCGTTACAAGCGACGGTTGAAGGATCACCACTCTGATCGGTCGCAACCGGTTGAACTTTCTGATGCTGGGTCCTATATCCTCGCACCAACAGATGAGTCAGATGAGGCCGAGCAAGACACTGTAAACGCGATGATCGTCGCAGAGATGGAAACCAAAATTCCATCACTCTCGGTTGGTGAAGCGGTGATGCAAATGGAAATTGCAAGTGCTCCGGTACTGGTTTTCCGCAACGAGAAACACAACGGAATTAATGTCGTCTATCGACGTGACGACGGAAATATTGGCTGGATTGACCCCAAAACGCAGGGTTAAGCCCCAGCGAAATTGGTGAGAGAAACGGCCGATGCAAATTGCAGATATCCTAAAGCCGGAGGCGGTAAAGACAATCGCCTCTTGCACCAGCAAGAAGCGGCTATTTCACGATTTGGGTGAATTGGCAGAGACGAGCTATGACCTGAAATCTGCCGAAGTGATCGAGGCCCTCATCGAGCGTGAAGGTCTTGGTCCAACGGGTGTTGGCCATGGGATTGCCCTTCCGCATGCGCGGCTCGCTGGTGCGACAGCCGTTCAAGGTATCTTTTTGCGTTTGGAAAAACCGCTGAATTTCGATTCAGTTGACCGGCAGCCTGTTGATTTGGTGTTTTGCCTTATTGCGCCTGAATGCGCGGGTGTTGATCATCTAAAGGCACTCGCTTTGGTGTCACGGACAATGCGCGATTCCGCCACCTGTACAAAACTGCGTGCAAATAGCGATCCGGCAACTCTTCATACAATCCTAACCGAAGCCCAGTCATCGCAGGCTGCTTAGGCCCAATTCGAAAACCCAAATACTGTATAGTCGCGTGTGAAAGCTTCGCGCGCGGCGTCTTCTATTTCTTGATCATAGATCGACGCAAGTCGGTCATGATGCGGATGATCAGATACGATAAGGTCTGGGCAATCGGCGATCCCCACCTGCCCTGCCAAAACCTGTAAATCATTCAGCAACCGATCTTCGCGCAGGATCATGTCAGGCACCGAAAAATCAGCCATGCCCTGTAGTAATGTCAGTTGGCTAGCCCATGCTGGATCAACACGAATTGACGTTTGTCCCGCCAAATTACTTTTAAGGAACTTTAGGAAACCCAGAAACAATTTGCGATGCAGCCTATCGCCGTAGCCCGATCTATCAGACAAATCGGGTGCCTGTTCAGGTATTGCCAAACGGTGGACCTTGCGCAGGTTCGCCCGAATGCCGGGAAAACTTGCCGGTCCATCATCAATGATACAATCGCAAAACGCTGCATGCGCACGCGCTACCGGGTGCCTTACCACCGTAAAGCTACGATGACCTACATGATCTTGCTGCCAATGCCGTAGCGATTTTTGTGTGAACTTACGCTGTAAATCGCGCGGTCTAACCCCTTCAAGATCACCCAACCAACGCTTAACAGCCCAATCAGGGCCCGAACGTAATGGCATATACAACAGCCCAGCTTTGTCAGCCGCAATGTAGGTTGGAACGGCGGCCCCGCGCCGAGGTTCGAAATTCGGGGTACGTGTGAGGTCAAAGCGGTCAGTCTCTCGCAACGCATCTTTCATTTCTGAAAAATTGCTAACCCGATCTTCAAGCGGCTCTGGATTTTGTTTTTTAAGTTTCTTGTCGAGATTATCCAAGCGCGCCTCAACACCCAAATACGCCGCCAAACCGTTCATGACATCCATATCACGCAAATCATCATAACCGATATAAAACGCAGTTTGACCACTTCGCTGTAACGCGTTTTGCACCTCAATCTGGAATTCCTGTATCGCAGAAAGCTGTGCTTCGAATTCATCGCGATCAAACTTAATTTGTAGCGATTTGGAATGGGTTGCGTTGGTCAGCTTCCACTGTCCAGTTTCCTGAGCAGTTTTCCAACTAACATAGCTATCAATCGGATTACGAGTCAGAATAATTTTTGCACATCGCGGATCAGTCAAACACACATTTAATGCCCGACGGTCATGGCTATGGAAAAACCGAAACCCGCACAGGCCGTCATAGGATTTCACACGTTCAAGCAAGGACTGCGGATCCGCCTCGCGCTGTTCATAAGTTATCCCCAAGATGTCTTCGGTCTTTGGGTAACCGATGAACGCTGGATTAAAAGCCTCGCCCTGACAACTCACGCCATCAAGTGCATTCAGATTGGCCTCTAGAAAATTGGACCCCGTGCGCATTTCCGCCAGCACAATAAAGTAGTCGAAATTTCTCATTTATGACCAACCACATATGATTTTGGTTCTGACGCGGGCTGCGGCTGCTTTTCCGCATCGACCAAAATATCCCCAGTCAAAAAGGGGTGCATCCCTTGGTTCTTCAGTTCTTGAAGGAACTCTGCCAGCCCCGTCAAATCAGCCATTTCGGGTAATTCTGATAGTTCTTCTGCCTTGTGGCCGGCGATCTCGTCGACCACTTCTTGTAGAATGGCATGTGGATTTTCGAGAAAATCAGCAAGTGTACAGATTTGAATCCGCGCATGGGCATCAGGCGCACGTAATGCCTTTAGCAGTTTATGCTCAATCCGCTGCAACCGAGCCGCTTCCGCCCGTACTTGGCGTGCTGGTTTACCCGATAAAAACAGCGGAATTGACCACGCCCCAGATATCACCCAGACACGTGCGTTTGTGTCATGCGCCAGTAACCAACGGATGGATTGCGTGTCTTGAGGACCAAACATAATACACTGGTGCGTATCTCGTGCGTTCCAAACCAGATTGGTTAAAAACCCAACAGCATTATAGTCCCGCAAAACAGCGCTGTCGGATAAAGCACCGCTGAAAATCGGGGCATCACCCGCAAAATGCGCCCTATCTTTTGCATAAACGTGTCCGTGCACTTGTGCGCCCGTTTGCCCAGATAGCCATTTTTCAAAATTAGGAAACAGGCAGTCAAAGCCCTGCATCACAGAAAAGGGAACCGCCGTAATTCCATTTGCACGCGCCACATTGGGAAAGCGGCTTTGCATGTACAGACCTTGCCGCCCGCGCGTTCGCCTTTCTAAGGCGCGACCAAAAATCCGATCGACTTTTCCTGTATTTGGCTTTGCATCTGTCAACTGACTATTCGGCTGTCTTGGAAACATGCGATACAAAAGGCCCGCATTTGGCCAAATCTTACGCGCGACAAAACATTCAGACCTACGCAATATTTCGGCGTGATCGTTATAGAAAATATGTGGTTTTCCCTGAAAATCGAATTTTGACAACGTCAAAGACCGACTTTGGATCCGTTTCGCGTGCAAACGCGCAAGTGTCTGAAAATAGCTTTCATCCGGGATCCAAACACGCCGGAAATACTTGTCATAGGCACGACGTTTCGGATCCGTCAAAATCGCACTTAACGTATCGCGAGTTAAGCACCACCACTGAGACCCCATATGAGGTACCAAGCCAGCCGGAATTTTGCGTTTCACGCGCAGAACCTGTTGCAAACGAACATATCTATCGAATAATTTGCGTCGCTTTTTCCACGAAAACGGAAATCGCAACGTAAACCGTTCTCGATCAAGACCGCCAACAGTCCATGGCACATCAGCTGTCGTCGCGCTTTCAATGAAATCCGTTTTTGGCCAATTGGATAGAAACCCGCGCAATTCAGATACCGGGCGCAGCGGCAAGCATGATCCAGACGCTAGAAATACGTGGCTCACCTCAGGAAAATTACGCAACATCATTTCAGAGGCAGCCTGCGTCGCTTCGACCAGCCCCCACATTCCCCACTCACAACGAAATCGCTGGCTGAACCGCACCGTTTCTAAATCAGCAAGTGAGCGCACAAAACCATCGTAAGCTTCGGCGTCGACGGTAGTATCTATATGCACGACGACCGGGCAGCCGCCATCAACCCAATGTCGGACCACCTGCTCGGCGCGAGCGAACTCTGTATGCACCAACATGACAACACCAAATGTCATGCCCAGTTTCCCTTTGACATTAAGCCAAGCGCCTCCAATTGACGCCAGTTAATGTATTGCTCGCTCCATTGGCACCAAATTTCAGGGTCGGTATCGTTTTCAGTCACATAGGATTTGTATTCACGCCCGTGGCTGTAGTGTTCCGCACGATCCGCCTCTTCCAACGCCCGTTTAGAAAAGATGTTAAGAAATTTTGCGTGCAGCAACACGCCTGACGATTTTTCGCCACCGTTTTGCCCGTAAACAAGGTTTAGCCCACGCGGCAGTAACATATGGGTCGAACTCACATAGGTGTATGATCTATCCCACTTTACAAATGGTATCTTATTCAGTGCGGGCGATTGACTAGGCTTGTCGTCAAAGAAAACGCGTGCGCGGGGGCCACCTTGAATCCACAAATTGCGATAAAGGTCGTTTAACTTGATTGTGTAATTCCCGGGATCAAACCAATTCGCCAATTTAAAAGGATCGTCACCACGCCGATATACTGCGGCGGCCACAGGACCCTTTGGATACATGTCCAGCATCATCGTCCCGAATGAACGTACTTCGGATGCCTCAAGCCAATCGGCAAGCGCGCGTATCGGGCGCGTATCGCAAAATGGATAGACAAAAAATTCGTCCACATCGACGGTCAAAGCCCAATGACCATGTGCATGTTTGTCTTGCAAATAGGTTAGCCAATCGATGCCATATCGCGACTGACCATATGCGCCATCTGTTTTCCATAGCGACACATCAGGATCGCCTGCTACATAGTCAGCCCCACCATCGTCGCTGCCGTTGTCGACGAAGATAAAGTGGTTCACACCTAAATCGCGGTAATACTGCAGAAAAAACGGTAGCCGAATGTCTTCGTTTCGAAACGTGCAGAACAAAATAATATCGGTCGGGCGGATTGACTGTGTGCGATCTTGCACAGCCGTCAGCTCGCGTCCTTTACGGCGTGCGCGGAACTTCCAACGCTTTCGGCGCATCCGCAAACGATATGAAGTCCATGCTCCCAAACTAGTTCCTCTTTTGCACTGGCAAAACTTAGTTCCAACTACCTTGCGACATAAGTCCCAACGTCTCAAGCTGTTGCCAGCCCATATACATAACTGACGCGTCGGTCCACAAATCAGGTCCAGCAACTAGCTGTTGGTAATATGGTCCATAAAGCGCGCTATTTTCGAAATGTTGCTTTCGATCCAGTTCTTCAGACGACCGAACACCAATATCAGGCAAAAATTTCGTATGTAGTAATGCGCCAGTTAGCAAACCCTTGTCAGGCCAATCAAATACCCTGTTTAAGCGCCGCGGCAACATATGATGCGTTGAAGTGACATAAACATTGCGCCAATGCCATTTCACGAGAGGTGTCTTGTTCAACGTGGGTGCGCGATCTGGCTGTTCTGCAAAGAACATCCGCTCACGTACGCCTCCTTGAATCCAATGATTATCAAAAACGGCGTGGCGTTCGTGTCTGTAGCCATCACTGTCGAACCAAGGGATAACTGAAATCGGATCATCACCTGCCTTATATGCGGTGGAAATCGTGGGCCCCTTTGGGTACATGTCCAACATCACAGCGCCGAAAGTCGGGATGTTTTTTTCGTCCAAATGATGGGTTAGTGCGTGTAGGTCCCGACTATCGCAATAGGGGTACACCAATAATTCGTCCGCATCCACAGTTAGGCACCAATGCCCATTCCCGAACTGCCATTGCAGCCAGCCCAACCAATCCATCCCAAAACGAGACAGCTTGTAACTGGCATCTGCAGCCCAAACAGAAACATCTGGTTGCGCAGCCAAATATTCTGCGGTGCCATCATCGCTCGCGTTATCAACAAACAGAAAATGCGCGACGCCTAACTTACGATAATAGTCTAAAAAATGCGGCAAGCGCAGCATTTCATTGCGTACCGTTGAAAATACCAAGATAGCATTAGGCGCGATCTGACTGGTCTTGTCAGCGACGCATTTCAGTTGTTTACGTTTACGCCAAATCCGCAGCAACAATCGCCGCCGCTTCCAGCGCATCCGATAGTTCAACCATGCGTCGCCAATCATACCTTTCAAATTAAGCCTTTATCCAGCTAGCGCTTTATCCAGATCCAAGTTTTTCAGAAAACCTGCCATTTCATCGCGCAATTCTGGTCGTTTCAACGCAAATGAAACCGTTGCTTGCAAAAACCCGGCCTTCGACCCGCAGTCAAAACGTTCACCTTCAAACTTATAACCAAAGATGTCGCGGCCTGCTGTTAGCTCATATGCAATCGCATCGGTCAGCTGAATTTCCCCGCCGGCGCCACGTTCGATATTTTTAAAGTTCTGCATAATTCTTGGCGTAAGAATATAGCGACCAATCACAGCAAGGTTTGATGGCGCGGTTCCCGCAGCAGGCTTTTCGACCATACCCTTAACTTTAACAACGGAACCGTCCTCGCTCAGCACATCAAGCACACCGTAAGACGACGTTTGCTCCGGTGTCACCTCCATCGCAGCAACCATAGCGCCGCCGGTGTCTTGGTAGGCTTCGATCATTTGCTGAAGGCATGGTTTTTCAGACGCAATCAAATCATCCGGAAGAATAACCGCAAAAGGTTCATCCCCAATCAACTTTCTAGCGCAAGAAACCGCATGTCCAAGCCCCAAGGCCTTGTGTTGACGAATATACGCAATCGCACCGCTATCCATGTTGGTTGCTTTAAGCGTTTCTAGTAATTCCGTCTTACCCGATTTACGCAGCGCACTTTCCAGCTCTGGCGAGTGATCGAAATAATCTTCAAGGGCCGATTTACCCCGAGAAGTCACGAAAATGAAATCCTCAATCCCCGCAGCGCGTGCTTCATCAATTGCGTATTGAATAAGCGGGCGATCAACCAGAGTCATAATTTCCTTAGGAACCGATTTGGTTGCAGGAAGAAATCTAGTCCCCAAGCCTGCAACAGGAAAAATTGCCTTGGTCACTTTTCTTTTCATAACGGTACCTTTTTACTTATTTCTTAATAAAAGCTTAGCGTGAGCAGCTGTGAAACTTAAGGGTAAACCCCAAATGATCGTCACCAATATCTAGGCGTGCCCCATCTTGCTCAACATTGCCTCAATAAGTGGCACATCTTCTGGGTTGTTCAACTCCCAAAACTCGCGACCCTTTCCATCAACTTCGACGCAAAGAACCGGTGTACCACGTTCAAGAAACCGAAGTTGCTCCAGACCTTCAAGCTGCTCAAGAGGCCCAGAGGTCCATCCTGGGTACGCTGCTAATGCCTTAGGTCGATAGGCATAAACACCAACGTGATGAAAAACAGGTGTTTCGTCATCATCAGCAAAATTTTTCCCGGTATAAGGGATCACTTCTTTTGAGAAATACAATGCATTGTGATTGGTTCCGAACACAGCAGTTGTACCGCCAACACGTCCCGCACGGCGATCAGCTAGAAATCCGTTCAGCGCGCGCCCCTCGGTCCGCAAAACAGGCGTCGCCACATCCGCATCGGGTTGCGCACGCAGGCCCGCGACAAGGTCTTCGACAAACCATGCCGGGGTCAACGGTGCGTCGCCCTGCAAATTGACGACAATATCGTAATCTCCATCAATATTTTTGACGGCCTCTGCGCACCGCTCTGTGCCATTTTGGCAATCCACCGAAGTCATAACAACATCGGCGCCGAAACTACGCGCTGCGTCTGCGATCCGGTCGTCGTCGGTCGCTACAACAACACGATCGACACCGCTCACCTGCATGGCGGCATCCCAAGACCGACGGATAAGGCTTTTTGCTTCGCCGTCAGCGCCGCGCAATTCAACAAGGGGCTTACCCGGATAACGTGTAGACGCGTAGCGCGCTGGAATAACGATTAAGACAGGCATTAAGCTTTCTCCAACTTCACATCAGGTGAAAGCGCAATAAAGAAAGGGTTCGCAAACTCAGGTTTACCGTAGACCAGCGGGGTATGATCATCGAACCGCACAACCTGACCACCAGCACCAGTAAGCACAGCATGCCCTGCAGCCGTATCCCATTCCATCGTACGTCCAACCCGTGGGTACAGATCGGCCTCACCAGTCGCGACCAAGCAAAACTTAAGCGACGATCCGGCGCTCTTCATGTCAGCTACATTGTATTTACTGATGTAATCATCGGTCGCTTGATCTCGATGAGATTTCGAAGCAACAACCAAAAGAGCATCGTTATCAGGCACTGAAACCCGGATTGGTTTCGTGTTCCCAACGACATCTTTTGCGAATTCTCCGGTTTCCTCTACGGCTGATCCATCTGCAGATGTATAAAACAGCCGATCCTTTGCAGGTGCATATACAATGCCACGTACAGGAACGCCGTCGACAACATACGCAATATTAACAGTAAAGTCGCCTCGGCGCTTGATGAATTCTTTTGTACCATCCAGAGGATCTACGATCAGGAATGTGCTGACAGATTGACCATGCGAAGCAGACTGTTCTTCGGTTACGAGCGGCACATCAGGAAAGGCTTCACGTAGACCAGCGCTAATAATCGCATCCGCTGCTTCGTCTGCTGCCGTGACTGGACTTTCGTCGCTTTTTGCACGAACTTCAAAATCATCGGCTGCATAGATTTCCATAATCTTATCACCAGCTAACAACGCTAGCTTTCGCATTACTTTTGTCAGCTTATCGAAATCCATATGACGGGTCCTGTTTATTGAAAAGTTACGATATAGCCGTTATGAATGTTCATCGCCATTTGGGCAACCCGATGCAGGGACATACCTGCCGGTTCCGGTAGGCACGCAGTGAAAGCATAATCATGTTTCAGACACGCCGAAATGCAAGCACCGCGGGAAGCCTTTTTAGCAATCTAGAGTTGATATACCATGTTACAGTAAGGACTGTCCGCGGCGGCAATCGAAATGCGGTCGTAGGCTTAGTGATCACTGTTTTACAAAGTATGGTCATGGTTGCCGTGTTTCTACTCATGTACATGGTGATCGGAATGCGCAGCTCTCCGATACGAGGCGACTTCCTGCTCTACATCATGTCCGGTGTTTTATTGTTTCGGGCGCACATTCAAACCGTAAAAGCAGTTCAAGGCGCGGGCGGTGCGCTTGCACCGATGATGCTATATGCGCCGATGAACCCCATCGTTACGATGACGTCTGCGGCGCTCGCGGAACTATATCAACAGACCTTATCCATCATAATTGTCCTGACGATTTATCACTGCGCGTTTACCCCAATCAGCATTGACAATCCGATCGGAGCAATGGGAATGCTTTTGCTAGCTTGGTTTTCAGGCATCGGTGTGGGAATTGTGTTTCTCGCGATTACGCCTTGGTTTCCGCGCACGATGGGTATCGTTGGGCAAATGTACCGCCGGTTAAACATGATTGCTTCGGGGAAAATGTTCTTGGTAAATTCACTACCGGCAAGCATGATCGCAATGTTTGACTGGAACCCGCTGTTTCACATCATTGACCAAAACAAAGGTTTTGTGTTTCTGCACTACAACCCACACTTCACGACTATTTCCTACCCGCTTTATGTATCGCTAACCCTGCTTGTGATTGGGATGATGGGTATGTTTTTCACCAGACAACACGTATCCGCCAGTTGGAGCGCCGGGCGTTAAGTCAAGGACCCAACTACATTAACGTTTCTGCGGGAAAATGCCTATTTTTTGCCTATTGAGTCCCCTTAGAGCGCTTGCAGCCACGTTTGTGCATCCCTATATACGCCTAGATCATTTGTTTGGGGGCTTCCCCTGATCATCAGAACGTAACTGGCGCGGGTGCCGAAACGGGTTCGCGCTACTCAAACCGCCTAATGTAGAGGGATTTGAAATGGCCAAAGTTATTGGTATCGACCTAGGAACGACTAACTCTTGTATCGCCATCATGGATGGCTCTAAACCACGTGTGATTGAAAATGCCGAAGGTGCGCGCACAACGCCATCTATCGTTGCGTTCACCGACGACGAACGTCTTGTCGGTCAGCCGGCGAAACGCCAGGCGGTCACAAACCCAGAAAACACAATTTTCGCTGTTAAGCGTCTGATCGGTCGCCGTTTCGACGATACTGATCTGGCGAAAGAAAAGAAGAACATGCCGTTTGACATCGTCAACGGCGGCAACGGCGACGCATGGGTTGAAGCAAAGGGTGAGAAGTACTCCCCTAGCCAAATCTCTGCGTTCATCCTTGGTAAGATGAAAGAAACCGCCGAAAGCTACCTTGGCGAAGAAGTTTCCCAAGCCGTTATCACGGTTCCTGCATACTTTAACGATGCTCAGCGTCAGGCGACGAAAGACGCCGGTAAGATCGCTGGCCTCGAAGTACTGCGTATCATCAACGAGCCAACAGCGGCTGCGCTGGCATATGGCCTTGATAAAAAAGACACACAAACAATCGCAGTTTATGACCTTGGTGGCGGTACATTCGATGTAACCATCTTGGAAATAGACGACGGCCTGTTCGAAGTGAAATCTACCAACGGTGACACGTTCCTTGGTGGTGAAGACTTTGACATGCGCATCGTTAACTACCTCGCAGACGAGTTCAAAAAAGAACACTCTGTCGACCTAACCAAAGACAAGATGGCGCTACAGCGTCTGAAAGAAGCTGCTGAAAAAGCGAAGATCGAACTGTCTTCTTCTTCCAGCACTGAAATCAACCAGCCGTTTATCTCTATGGGTTCAAACGGTCAGCCACTGCACATGGTCATGAAACTGACCCGCGCAAAGCTGGAATCGCTTGTACTTGACCTGATCAAAAACTCGATCAAACCATGTAAAGACGCGATCAAAGATGCTGGCCTATCTGTTGGTGACATCGACGAGGTTGTTCTTGTTGGAGGTATGACCCGCATGCCACGCGTGAAAGAAGAAGTCGGTAAATTCTTTGGTAAAGAACCACATCAGGGCGTGAACCCAGATGAAGTTGTTGCCATGGGTGCTGCTATTCAGGCCGGCGTTCTGCAGGGTGACGTGAAAGACGTTGTTCTTTTGGACGTGACACCACTGTCGCTGGGTATCGAAACACTGGGTGGCGTGTTCACTCGTTTGATCGACCGCAACACAACGATCCCAACGAAAAAGTCTCAGGTTTTCTCGACTGCCGAAGACAACCAGAATGCTGTGACACTGCGCGTGTTCCAAGGTGAGCGTGAGATGGCTGCCGACAACAAAATGTTGGGTCAGTTCAACCTCGAAGAGATTCCACCAGCGCCACGCGGTCTGCCACAGATCGAAGTCACCTTCGACATTGATGCCAACGGTATCGTTGAAGTAGGCGCGAAAGACAAAGGCACCGGTAAAGAGCAGAAGATCACGATTCAAGCATCTGGCGGTCTGTCCGATGAAGACATCGAAGCAATGGTCAAAGACGCCGAGGATAACGCCGAGGCAGATAAAGATCGTCGCGAATTGATCGAAGCGAAAAACCAAGCTGAGAGCCTGATCCACTCGACTGAAAAGTCCATGGAAGAGCACGCAGACAAGGTTGACCCAACAACGATCGAAGCGATCGAACTGGCAATCGCTGCACTTAAGGATGACCTTGAAGACGGCACCGCCGAGAAGATCAAATCCGGTATTCAGAACGTGACTGAATCTGCGATGAAGCTGGGCGAAGCCATCTACAAATCCGCTCAGGAAGAGGCTGGTGAAGCAGAACCCGAAGCACCAGCAGCCGATGATGACATCCTTGATGCCGACTTCGAAGATCTGGATGACAACAAGCGCGGCGAATAAGCTAGCGCGCGTTTAGGAAAGTGGACCGGCCCAAATCCGGGTCGGTCTTTTCCATTCCCAAGGGGGAAAATTTATCATGGCAAAACGTGACTATTATGAAGTGCTTGGCATCGCTAAAGGTGCCGACGCTGCTGCCATCAAGAAAGCCTATCGCCAAAAGGCGAAAGAGCTGCACCCTGACCGCAATGCTGACGACCCAACTGCCGAGGCAAAGTTCAAAGAAGCTAACGAAGCTTACGAAGTCCTAAAGGACGAGAACAAAAAAGCTGCTTATGACCGCTACGGTCATGCTGCGTTTGAAAACGGCATGGGTGGCGGCGGTCAACGTCCGGGTGGCGGCCAAGGTGATTTTGGTAGCGCATTCTCAGACGTGTTCGACGATTTGTTTGGCGATTTCATGGGTGGTGGCCGCGGTGGCGGTGGCCGTCGTGGTGGCGCGCAACGCGGGAACGACCTGCGCTATAATCTTCGGATTAACCTTGAAGACGCCTATGCTGGTCTGAAAAAGACGATCACTGTTCCAACTGCTGTTGGATGTGACTCCTGTAACGGCACCGGTGCCGAAGGTGGTTCTGAACCCCAGACATGTCCGACATGTGCCGGTATGGGTAAGGTCCGTGCGCAGCAAGGTTTCTTTACCGTCGAACGCACTTGCCCGACATGTTCAGGCATGGGCCAAACAATCAAAAACCCGTGCAAATCCTGTCATGGCCAAGGACGTACCGAGAAAGAGAAATCGCTTTCGGTTAACATTCCTGCTGGCGTCGAAACTGGCACCCGTATTCGCCTTGCTGGCGAAGGCGAGGCCGGAATGCGTGGCGGTCCAACAGGTGATCTGTACATCTTTATCGAGGTCAACGACCACGCGCTATTCGAACGCGAAGCAAGCAACCTGTTCTGTCGGGTTCCTGTTTCAATGGCGACAGCAGCGCTTGGTGGTGAAATCGAAGTACCAACCATCGACGGTGGCCGTAGCCGTGTGAAGGTTCCAGAAGGTTCACAATCTGGTCGCCAGATGCGCTTGCGTAGCAAAGGTATGCCAGCGCTACGCGGTGGTGGAAACGGCGATATGTTCATTGAACTGGCTGTGGAAACACCTGTGAAACTCACTGCGCGCCAGCGCGAAATCTTGAAAGAGTTCGACGAACTTAGCGAAGACAACAACCCGCAAGGATCTAGCTTCTTTAATTCTGTCAAAAACTTTTGGGATTCTATGAAAGGCTAGATATTTGGCCCCGATGATAGCACCGGGGCCAAATTCACCGTTCATTAACTGATTATGGCAGACACTCGGGGTATGTCCGATTTTGCCGAATCCCGTTCCCTGTTTTCCGAAATCGACGAAATTGTCGAAGCCGTGCCAATGCCATCAGGTCGAACACCGTCCTATATGCGCGATCACCGAAAACGACTGCGCGAACGGTTTTTGACAGGCGGCGCAACTGCGGTTCCGGACTATGAACTGCTTGAGCTCATCCTATTCCGCGCAATCCCGCGTCAGGATGTGAAACCTCTTGCACATGATTTGATCAACACTTTTGGTGACTTCAACCGGGTGCTGTCGGCTCCACTACATCAGTTGCGGCAAATCAACGGTGTTGGTGACGCTGTCGCGCTCGAAATCAAAATCGTAGAGGCGACCGCACATCGCCTTGCCCGTGCCAAGGTTATGCAAAGGCATGTTGTTTCTAGTTGGGATGCTTTGCTAGATTATTGCCACACCACCATGGCCCACCGAGATACAGAACAGTTTAGGATTCTATTTTTAGATACTAAAAACACCGTGATTGGCGATGAAGAACAGGCAAAGGGCACGGTGGATCACGTTCCCGTTTACCCCCGGGAGGTCGTCAAACGCGCCTTAGAGCTAAATGCTGCCGCTTTGATTTTAGTACACAATCATCCATCAGGCGACCCCACTCCGTCACAGGCTGATATTGAAATGACTGGAAAAATTGACACGGCTGCCAAAGCGTTGGGTATCACTGTCCACGACCACCTAATCATTGGTAAATCTTGTGAAGTTAGCTTTCGGGCCGAGGGTCTATTTGGTGAAAACTTTTAACGAAAGCCGCCGGTGACGGGTCTCAGGACGTCAGGCAATATAATAAACTGGCCAACGTTGTCACATGATGGCCCTTTGATCGACACGTCTATAGGCGCATTAACTTGACCAGAAATCACTTGGATTATCTGAACATTCAACACAACACCGCACAGCTCATCAGTTACCATCACCCCCACAGGCATCATAACCGCCATATCAGGGCGCACTAAACGCGCAGGATAGGTGTAAACCTCTGCCTGATAAGGGATGTCTGCATATCGCGTTCCAAATCGGCTAACAAATCCATGCTGCCCTAAAATCGCAAAGTTTGGCGTGTGAACAGAGCCAGTCCAGATGTGGCCGACCTCACCAAAGCTGGCACCATCCTCAAGCACATGAAGTTGGAGGTTAGCAAAGCCGCGCCATTGCAAGACAGTGCGATCATATTGGGGAACCTCGGGCGCATAAAGAGCAACGTGCGCTTGTTCAACATTATTGATAAGTAACGAAATTTTCGCATCTACAGATAGTATAGGAAGCGACACAATGGCTCGCCCCTCAGCATTAGTGCGGTTCGAAAAACGCATACCGCTATGGATAAGTGTGAATTCTGTCCGCTTATGACAGGGCGCATTGACCGTCAGCCGGGCCATCGCGGCAGGCGCGGCCTGCGCTGACAGTGACACTTTACACGCGTCATCAATCACACGCGTTGCGGAAATCATACTCAGCTCCGGCAGCCGTTCTTCCGTGTATTCCTGATTGACCAGCGCAACGGTTTGAACATCGGAAATGTATCCTGTGGACCGACGAGGATTTTCAGCCACTCCAAAAACAGAATGGGCTTTCCTATTTGTCACAACTGTAACGGGGCGCGGAACCGTAAGCGGCTCTCCAGTATCAGCAACGGGTGCTTCCCCGTATTGCACAAAGAATCCAATCCCCAACGCAACTACGAAGGTCCGTAGGACCGTCTTTATCGTTGACATACGGGACATTGAAACTTCCGATAACTAATCACTCTGCAGGTACAATAGCAGCACTTAGCAAAGTGATTAAGCAATAATTCAAGCAATACGCCCGTGGCAATGTTTGAACTTCTTGCCAGACCCGCATGGACAGTCATCGTTGCGCGATGGGTTACCCCATGTTGTGGGATCTTTTTCGTCAAACCCTTCGCGTACTTGTCCAGCGACTGCTGCAGCGGCTTGTTGCGCTGCCATAGCCTGTTGCTGCTGACGTGCCTGCGCCACCATTTCTTCTTGCTCTTCTTTCGACATGGGGCGAATACGAGACAGCTGTTTAGTTACATCTGTGCGCAATCCATCAAGCAAGCTTTCGAACAATTGAAAGCCTTCGGTTTTATACTCGTTCAATGGATCACGTTGCGCGTACCCACGAAAACCTACGACTGACCGCAGGTGGTTCAAAGTGAGCAGATGCTCGCGCCACTTACTGTCAATAGTTTGCAGCAAGAACTGTTTTTCAACACGGCGCATGGTGTCCGCACCGAATGCATCGGTCTTTTCACCCATGTATTTATCGCAGGCATTTTCGAGCCGTTCAATAATGTCGCCATCATCAACGCCTTCTTCTGCCGCCCATTCAACGATTGGCAACTCAAGCCCAAAATTTTCTTTCACAGCCTCGGCTAAACCCGCAGCGTCCCATTGATCAGCATAGCTTTTGGGAGGGATGTAATCAGTTACCAAGTCGTCGATCACTTGGTCGCGCATATCTTTGACGATTTCGGAAAGGTCAGTTGCTTCCATGATTTCGCGGCGCTGCGAAAAGATCACCTTGCGCTGGTCGTTCATCACATCGTCGTATTTCAACAACTGCTTACGCGTGTCAAAGTTACGTGCTTCGACTTTGGCCTGTGCACGTTCCAGCGACTTGTTCACCCAAGGGTGAACGATCGCTTCGCCGTCTTTCATACCCAGCCCAGACAGCACCTTATCAAGCCGTTCTGATCCGAAAATTCGCATCAAATCATCTTCGAGCGATAGAAAGAACGATGAACGGCCCGGGTCACCTTGTCGGCCAGAACGACCACGTAGTTGGTTATCAATACGGCGGCTTTCGTGACGTTCAGTAGCCAGAACAAATAGACCACCAGCGTCTTTTACGGCCTGCTCATCGGTATCATGTGCAGCTTCGATCTCTGCTCGGATTGTCGCGTGGTCACCATCGGGGTTCGCCTCAATGGCCTCCATGATTGAAAACTCTACGTTACCGCCCAGCTTAATATCTGTACCGCGACCCGCCATGTTAGTAGCGATTGTCACAGCGTTCAGACGACCCGCGTCAGCAACAATTTGAGCTTCTTGTTCGTGCTGGCGTGCGTTGAGAACGTTAAACTTAATCCCTTCCGCCTGAAGTAGACGCGCAAGGTGCTCTGACTTTTCGATAGAGGTTGTACCAACAAGGATCGGTTGCCCAGTTGCGTGGGCCTCTTTGATCTCTTTGACGACGCCTTCGAATTTTTCTTTGGCGGTGCGGTAAACCTGATCGTGATCATCGACACGCGCGATTGGACGGTTGGTCGGAACTTCGACAACACCCAGGCCATAGATTTCCATGAATTCTTCGGCTTCAGTGGTCGCAGTACCCGTCATTCCGCCCAGTTTTTCATAAAGCCGGAAATAGTTTTGGAATGTAACAGACGCGAGCGTCACGTTTTCGGGCTTGATCGCGACGTTTTCTTTGGCTTCGATCGCCTGATGCAGGCCATCGGACAGACGACGACCGTCCATCATACGGCCGGTGAATTCATCAATCAGAACGACCTGATCATTGCGTACGATATAGTTGTCGTCTTTGACGAATAACTTGTGCGCCTTTAGCGCTTGGTTCACGTGGTGAACCAATGTCGCGCTTTCAGGATCGTACAGCGTCTGACCTTCGGACAGTAGGCCCAATTCTACTAGCCGTGCTTCGAGGAAATCATTACCTTCCTCGGTGAAAGTCGCCTGCTTGGTTTTTTCATCCAGCGTAAAGTGCTCGTCCTGAACTTCGGGGATCACCTTATCGATGGTCGCATACATTTCACTACGATCTTCGGCAGGACCAGAGATAATCAGCGGTGTCCGCGCTTCGTCGATCAGAATACTATCGACCTCATCCACAATCGCGAAATTGTGAGGGCGCTGGTACATCTGAGACAGCTCAGATTTCATATTATCGCGTAGGTAATCAAAGCCCAGTTCATTGTTCGTGGCATAGGTCACGTCGCACGAGTAGGCATTTTTCTTTTCAGGGTCTGGCTGATTGGGAACCACAACACCCGTCGTCAGACCTAGGGCGGTATAAACACGG
Organism: Yoonia maritima; assembly: GCF_003003285.1. Lineage (GTDB taxonomy): Bacteria > Pseudomonadota > Alphaproteobacteria > Rhodobacterales > Rhodobacteraceae > Yoonia > Yoonia maritima. The sequence goes on from NZ_PVTP01000011.1 coordinate 40,096, forward strand.
CTCATCCATTCCGCGTCACGACTGGCAAGATAGTCGTTCACAGTAACGATATGTACGCCTTTGCCTGTCAGTGCGTTCAGATAGGCCGGGAACGTCGCAACAAGGGTTTTACCCTCACCGGTTTTCATCTCTGAAATGTTGCCTTGGTGCAGGAAGATGCCGCCCATCAATTGTGTATCAAAGGCCCGCAGCCCCAATGCCCGCTTGGCAGCTTCGCGACAGTTCGCAAATGCTTCGGGCAACAGCGCATCAAGGGTTTCACCGCCCATCGCACGCTTGGCAAGCTCTTCGGTCTTTGCCTTGATGCCTTCGTCAGAAAGCGCCTCAAATTCGGGCTCTAGCGCGTTAATCTTTCCGACCAGTGGGCGGACAGCTTTTACTTTGCGGTCGTTCGGTGTGCCAAACACCTTTTTGGCAATCGTTCCGATACCCAGCATATTCACTCCGGCGGCGCATCCGCGCCTGTCTGACATCAATTTGAGACGAGGTCGCTTGTAGGCCCGTGATTGGCCACATACAAAGGGCCGAGACCAGCCCCGTCGAGGCATCTTAGGGATGTAAGGGGCCGGATATGCAGTGTCAACGCCACGCACCCGCGTGGGTCATTAAGGGATCGATTTATGCTGAAACATGTTACATTTTTGGGTGCATCTGCACTGACATTATCTTTGTCTAGCGCCGCCTTCGCCCAAGACGACGTAACAGCCGGTACAGTCATCGCAACTGTCGGCGAAACTGAAATCACACTGGGCGAACTGTTGATCGCGCGCACCCAACTGCCCGAACAATACGCAACACTTCCTAACGAAATGCTGTTCGAAGGTCTTGTGGATCAGTTAGTGCAACAGCAGCTTCTTGCAGATGCTATCGAAGACGTCCCAGCGCGGGTTACCTATTCTTTGCAAAACGAAGAACGCACTCTGCTCGCTGGTGAAGTTATCACGAACATCGCAGAAAACTCTGTCACGCCGGAAATGATCCAAGCCGCATATGACGAACGCTTTGCCGATGCAGAAGAAGTACCCGAATTTCACGGCGCGCATTTGCTAACTGAAACACAAGAAGAAGCCGCAGCAGCAAAAACACGCATCGACAAAGGTGAAGAATTCGCCGACGTTGCACGCGATGTTTCAACCGGTCCAACTGGTCCAAACGGTGGTGATCTGGGTTGGTTTGGCCCGGGCGCAATGGTTCCAGAATTCGAAACAGCCATTAGCAACCTTGAAGTTGGCGGCGTTTCAGAACCATTTGAAACCCAGTTTGGCTGGCACGTCGCGACACTTATCGAACAACGTGTGCAGGCTCTACCAACGTTGGAAGAAATGACGCCACAGTTAACTAGCGAATTGCAAGAAGCCGCTATTACAGCTTATCTGGATGAACTGACTGCGGGTCAGGATATCGTTAAACCTGAAGCTGACCAATTCGATCCAGAAATCATCGGTCGCTTCGAATTGCTGGACTAAACACATGGCTGTTTCACCACTTGCACCTGAACGGTTTCCGGAACTTCCGGAAATCGATGGCGTCACCTTTGCATCTGCGGCTGCGGGGGTGCGCTATGCGGGCCGAACGGATGTAATGCTAGCATGCCTGACTGTGGGTTCTGCCGTTGCAGGCGTGTTCACTCGCTCGGCGACACGATCAGCAAACGTACTTGATTGCCAATCAAAGCTAGGCAGCGACCCAACTGGCGCCGCAGCGATCATCGTCAATTCTGGAAACTCAAACGCGTTCACGGGCAAACACGGTGATGGCAGCGTTTCTGCGATCTGTACTGCTGTCGCGGATGAGCTAAAGATCGAACCAAGTCGCGTCTTTACCGCGTCGACAGGTGTAATTGGTGAACGCCTTCCTCACGAACGGATCACATCCAAAGTAAGCGAACTGGTCGCCAACCAAAGCCCTTCCAAGATCGAAGAGGCCGCCCGCGCGATCATGACCACGGATACCTTCCCCAAAGGTGCCACAGCGACAGTGATGGTCGATGGGAAACCCGTTAAGATCGCTGGTATCGCAAAAGGGTCAGGAATGATCGCGCCTGATATGGCGACGATGCTTGTCTACATCTTTACGGATGCCAATATCAGTCAACCAGACCTGCAAAAGATCATCAGCACGCAAAACGACAGGACGTTCAACTGCATCACAGTTGATAGCGATACATCGACGTCAGACAGTCTTGTCGCTGCTGCCACTGGTGCATCGGGTATTGATGTCACCGGAAACGATGCATTCGCTGATGCCATGCACGGCGTCATGCTGGATCTTGCACACCAAGTCGTCCGTGACGGCGAAGGCGCGACCAAGTTCGTGACGGTTGACGTGACAGGTGCAGCCGATGATACGGATGCGCGCAAGGTAGCTATGTCGATTGCCAACTCTCCGCTGGTGAAAACGGCGATTGCTGGCGAAGATGCCAACTGGGGTCGGATTGTCATGGCTGTTGGTAAATCTGGTGCCGCGGCAGATCGCGACCTGCTGAGCATTCGGTTTGGTGACATACTTGTTGCAGAAAATGGCTGGCGTTCGCCCGACTACTCTGAAGAAGTCGCAAGCGCGTATATGAAGAACCAAGAACTAACGATCAGTGTTGATCTGGGGCTAGGTTCCGGCAAATCGACCGTTTGGACCTGTGATTTGACCCATGGTTACATCGACATCAACGCGGATTACCGGTCTTGAAGACTGTTCTTGTTTCCGCTGTCGCACTGATTGACCCCGACGGGCGTGTGCTGCTTGCACAGCGCCCCGAGGGCAAATCGATGGCAGGCCTATGGGAATTCCCGGGCGGCAAAATCGAGGCTGGCGAAACCCCAGAAGCTGCGCTTATCCGTGAACTTAAAGAAGAGTTAGGCATCGACACTTGGGCGTCATGTCTCGCCCCGCTCACTTTCGCAAGCCACAGCTATGATGATTTTCATTTACTCATGCCGCTGTTTGCCTGCCGCAAATGGGAAGGCACGCCACGGGCACGCGAAGGTCAGACGCTGAAATGGGTGCGCCCAAATGAATTGCGCGACTATCCTATGCCAGCGGCAGATATTCCGCTGATACCAATCCTTCGAGATTGGCTATAAATTCAAACAGTTAAATAAAAAACAAAGGGCGGCCCAATTCGGACCGCCCTTTTTATTTCTATGTAACGCTTATTACAGGTTACGTTCGACTTCTTCACGTTCGAAGATTTCGATCACGTCATCTGGACGGATATCGTCGTAGTTTTCGAACGCCATACCGCATTCTTGACCAGACTGAACTTCTGCAACTTCGTCTTTAAAGCGCTTCAGCGTCTTCAGCGTACCTTCGTGGATAACCACGTTGTCGCGTAGCAGGCGTACGCCTGCAGAACGACGAGCCACACCTTCGGTGACGATACAACCAGCAACCTTGCCGACGTTGGACACCTTGAAGACTTCTTTGATTGCAGCGTAACCGATGAATTTCTCGCGAATTTCGGCGGACAGCAGGCCAGATGCCGCTTTCTTCACGTCGTCTACAAGATCGTAGATGACTGAATAGTAGCGAATTTCGATGCCCTTCTGGTTGGCAGTGTTACGCGCCGATGTATTGGCACGTACGTTAAAGCCAAACACTGGTGCGCCAGACGCTTCGGCAAGACCGATATCTGTTTCAGTGATCGCACCAACGCCGGAATGCAGAACGCGGACGCGGACTTCATCGTTACCGATTTTTTCCATCGCCTGAACGATCGCTTCGGCAGAACCTTGAACGTCGGCCTTAACAACAATCGGCAACTCGCTGACGTTTTCGTCGGCTTTGGCGTTCGCCATAAGCTGCTCAAGCGTCGTAGCTGCACCAGCTGCTGCACGTTTTTCTTTGGCCGCTTTTTCACGGTATTCCGCGATTTCACGTGCCTGCGCATCAGTGTCGACAACGTTCAGAACGTCACCAGCTTCAGGTGTACCATTCAGACCAAGCACCTCAACAGGAACCGCTGGACCAGCTTCGGTTACACGCTCGCCTTTGTCGTTAATCAACGCACGCACTTTACCGTACTGCTCACCCACAACAAAGATGTCACCTTGGCGCAGCGTACCGTTCTGGATCAAAACAGTCGCAACGGGACCGCGACCAACATCAAGTTGAGCTTCGATCACAGCACCTTCGGCAGCGCGATCAGGGTTCGCTTTCAGTTCCAAGATTTCCGCCTGAAGCGCAATCGCTTCGAGCAAAGTATCAAGGCCCTGACCCGTCATTGCTGAGACTTCAACATCCTGCACATCGCCGGACATTTTTTCAACGATGACCTCGTGCTGCAACAGATCGGTGCGCACTTTGTCAGCATTTGCTGCAGGCTTATCAATCTTGTTGATCGCGACGATCATTGGGACCTTTGCGGCCTTAGCGTGGTTAATCGCTTCGATGGTTTGCGGCATAACCGCATCATCAGCAGCAACAACCAGAACAACGATATCCGTGACCTGTGCACCGCGCGAACGCATCGACGTAAAGGCAGCGTGACCCGGTGTATCCAAGAACGACAGAACAGCACCGCTGTCTGTAGTGACCTGATAAGCACCAATGTGCTGTGTGATCCCGCCAGCTTCGCCAGCAACCACTTTCGCGTTACGGATCGCATCAAGAAGCGACGTTTTACCGTGGTCAACGTGACCCATGATCGTGATGATCGGCGGACGTGATTGCAGATCTTTTGGATCGTCGTCAATTTTAGTGATCACGTCTTCGACGTCAGCGTCAGAAACACGGACCACTTTGTGGCCGAATTCTTCGATGATCAATTCAGCCGTATCAGCGTCGATTGTTTGGTTTTGCGTCGCCATGATGCCGTTTGTCATCAATGCCTTAACGACATCAGCAACACGTTCGGACATACGGTTCGCCAATTCAGAAACGGTGATCGCTTCTGGCAGGGCAACGTCGCGGAATACCTTTTCACGCTCAGCAGAGACACCCATCGCCTTGGCGCGGGCGCGATCTTGCTTGCGCTTCATTGCAGCCATGGAACGCTGACGACCACCTTCGCGGCCAGCTGTCGCGTTGTTCAACGTCAGTTTGCCGGAACGGCGACCATCGTTGGCGCCACCACGGCCTGGCTTTGCTTTTGTTGCTTTATCACGGCCGGAAGGATCACGGTCTGTTTTACGTGGCGCAGAAGATGGGCGCGTAACAGCTGTTTCACCAGGAACCGCCGCCGCGTCAGGTGCGGCTGGCGCAGGTGCAGCGGCTTTCGCCTTCGCTTTTGCAGCTTCTACACGCTTACGCTCTTCTTCTTCGGCTTTCGCCTTTGCGCGTTCTTCACGGGCGCGATCTTCAGCTTCTTTTGCTTCGATCTCTGCACGACGTGCTTCACGCTCTGCTGCACGGGCCTTTTCTTCGGCTTCGCGCTTCGCTTGTTCTTCGGCTTCGCGGGCTTTCGCCATCGCAAGCGCCTTCATCCGGCGTTCCAGCTCGACATCCGAAATGCCTGCGGGCCGTTTTGAAGGGTCGCCACCAATCGGGCCTGAACCACCAGATGGCTTGGCCGTGCCGGGCTTTGGCACCACAACGCGTTTACGTTTGGTTTCCACCACGACGTTCTTGGTCCGCCCATGGCTAAAGCTTTGCTTCACGTTGCTTGGACGCGAACCACCGAGACCGAGTGTCTTTTTACCGTCGTTATCGCTCATTTAGCTTCTTTATCCTTCCCGGAGGCCGTATCGCCACCGTCCACTTCGCGCAAGCCACGTAGCTTTGTGGCTTCGTCTACAACACGATTGCTGAGTCCGCCAGTCGCAAGCGCGCCATGTATCACACTTTGCCGCCCAAAAGCCAAACCCAATTCTTCAGCAGTAAAACAGCCAAAATATCGGGCACCTTCGGGCGTCCACAATTTCGCCTTGCCGCGTTCGGACCCATCAGAAGCCTGAACCAAGACGCGGACCCGCTCGCCACCGGCGAGCCAACCCTTTACCTTTTCAAATCCACAAACCGCACGGCCCGCTTTACGGGCCATTGCGATCATATCTACCGTATGACGTGCAAGCTGACGCTCAACTTCAACCGCCAAACCGTCGGGCACGGTGACCGGCTGTTTGGCAGAACGGGAAAACTGTCCCCTTGTTGCCGCTTCCAATGCTTCACGCGTTGAAGACACATACATGCCGCGGCCGGGTAGTTTTCCCAACACATCGGGATAAACTTGGTTGTCAGGACCCACAACGAACCGGATAAGCCCAGCTTTTGGCTGCGCCTCTCCGGTGACGATGCACTTACGTGTCGCCTCGTCGTCTTTTAGTTTGTTGTGGCCACCACGTGCCATATATTATCCCCTTAAAAGGCCTAAATTTAGGCCTCTTCTTCCTCTGTCAGATCGTCTTCGTCGTCTGTGTCCGCTTCGAGTTCAGCCGGATCAACCCAACCCAACATCACACGCGCAGTCATGACCATGTTCTGCGCCTCTTCCAAGGACACGTCGAATGGCTCTAGAACACCATCGTCTTTGGAACGCTCGCCATCGACGATGGTCCACCCACCGGCTAGTTCCCAGTCGGCGCAGGTTGCAAAGTCTTCCAACGTCTTAACGCCATCATTACCCAATGCTTCAAGCATCTGCGGTGTCAGACCTTCAAAGCTTGCAAGGCTATCTTCCACACCCAATGCACGGGCAGCATCCATGGCTTTCTTGGCTTTTGCTTCCAAAAACTCGCGAGCACGGGTTTGCAGTTCGCTTGCTGTATCTTCGTCAACGCCCTCGATGACAGTCAATTCGTCAACTTCAACGTATGCGACTTCTTCAAGGTTGGTGAACCCTTCTGATACGAGTAATTGGGCAAAGAACTCGTCCAGATCAAGTGCATCCATGAACAATTTCGTACGCAGTTCGAATTCTGCCTGACGACGCTTGGATTCTTCCTCTTCGGTCAGAATGTCGATATCCAGACCGGTCAGTTGCGAAGCAAGGCGCACGTTTTGACCGCGACGGCCAATTGCCAGTGACAATTGCTCATCAGGAACAACAACTTCGATTTTGCCAGCTTCTTCATCCAAAACAACTTTGGACACTTCGGCAGGCTGAAGCGCGTTCACAAGGAACGTTGGCATATCTTCATTCCAAGGAATGATGTCAATTTTCTCGCCCTGAAGTTCGTTCACAACAGCCTGAACGCGGCTACCGCGCATACCAACACAGGCACCGACAGGGTCGATCGAGTTGTCGTAAGAAATTACAGCGATCTTAGCGCGTGAACCTGGGTCACGTGCAACGGCTTTGATATCAATCACACCCTCATAGATCTCAGGAACTTCCATCTTGAACAGCTCAGCCATGAATTCTGGCGCTGTGCGAGAAAGGAAAATCTGCGGACCGCGCTGTTCGCGACGTACTTCTTTAATAAAGCAACGGATACGATCGTTCGGGCGGTATGCCTCGCGGCCGATTTTTTCGTTACGACGCAGGACCGCTTCGCCAGCACCCACATCAACGATAACATTGCCGTACTCTTCGCGCTTAACCAGCGCGTTGATGATTGTACCGGCCTTGTCTTTGAATTCTTCGTATTGCTTGTCACGCTCAGCTTCGCGGACTTTTTGCAAAATAACCTGTTTCGCAGATTGCGCCGCGATACGACCCAGCTCAACGGGGGGAACTTCCTCGATGAACTGCTGACCCACTTCGGGGTTTTCCATGTATTCTTTGGCTTGCTCGACGGTGAATTCAGACTGGTAGTTTTCCAGCTCTTCGTCTTCGACGACGGTACGCACGCGTGTAAACGTTGCCTTACCTGTCTTGCGGTCGATGGAAACACGAATGTCCATTTCAGCGCCGTAACGGGATTTAGCAGCCCGAGCGAGCGATTCTTCCATCGCCTCGACAACCAAGCCGGCCTCGATGTTCTTTTCGCGCGCGACGGCTTCGGCCGTTTGCAAAAGTTCCAGCTGGTTCGCGGAAGTATATGCCATCAGGTGTTCTCCTCACCGTCGATTATGGTTTCAATCTCATCAAATTGGGCCTCATCAATCTGGCCCGCATCTTTGCGCCCGCGCAGTACGTCGCGGATCAATTCATCTGTCAGAACCAGCTTGGCATCTGACAGCCATTCAAATTTCAGACCAATCGTTCCCTCAGGGATCGTGATCAGGATTTCGTCGCCTTCAGTACCGGCCAACGCACCTTTGAACCGGCGACGACCGTCGATCAGTTCATCCGTTTCGATCTTGGCTTCAAAGCCTTCCCACTGGTCAAAGTCTTTCAGGCGGGTCAGCGGGCGGTCGATGCCCGGGCTGGAAACCTCAAGGTTATAGACATCAACAATAGGGTCTTCGACATCCAACACAGCGCTCAGCGCTGTGGACACGTGTCCGCAATCGTCAACTTCCATCGTGCCATCAGGTTTTTGCACCATGACTTGCAAGATCGTTTCCTTGCCCGACATCAGCCGAACGCGCACAACTTCGAACCCCATGTCTTCGACAACAGGGGTGATAATTTCAGCGATACGGCGGTCGATGGCCGCTTTAGCGATCAGGTCGTTCATATCTCTCTCAAGCACAAAAAAACGGGCGCGCGGCCCGTTGATATTTCCCGGTGGAGCCGTTGGTTTTGGAAGCCAAGACGCCGCTATTGTCGATCATATACGCCGAGACGCCCGAGTCTGCAACCCCTCCGCGTTTTGCAAATTTAAGAACGTCAAAATGCGGTCCCAAAGCAAAGACGCCCCACCTTTCGGAGGGGCGTCTTAGATTAGTTAACGCGGTGTGGCTTACGCCCCCCACCAACGCTCTGCCATGCGGCAGTTATCCATTTGCCACAGGTTACCAACAACGTCAGGAGATGCGATCCGGTTGTTCACAGCTTGTACGTAGTTCGCAAACATTGGCACCAGTGCGCCGCCTTCTGTGCTTAGGATTTGCTGCATTTCGCCGTACTGATCACGACGTTTGTCGCTATCAAGTTCAGCACGAGCTGTGATCAACAGTTCTTGGAAGCGTGCGTTTTCCCACTTGGTGTCGTTCCAAGGTGCGCCAGATTCATAAGCAGATGAGAACATCCAATCTTCGGTCGCGCGGCCAGACCAGTAACATGCACAGAATGGTTTCTTCAGCCAAACGTTGGACCAGTAACCGTCAGCAGGTTCCTGCACCACGTTAATATTGATGCCGCCAGCAGCCGCAGACGCTTGGAACAACTGTGCTGCGTCAACCGCGCCTTCAAACGCTGCGTTGGATGCAGACAGATCAACGCTAAGGCTATCAAGCCCAGCTTGCTGCAGGTGGAACTTTGCTTTGTCTGGATCGTAAGCCAGCTGCTCCATATCAGCGTTGTAATACTGGTTTGCTGGACCAATCGGGCTGTCGTTACCAACCTGACCGTGACCAAGAAGGATCTTGTCGACCATTTCCTGACGGTTGATGCCGTACTTCAGCGCCTGACGCACGTGCACATCATCAAATGGCGCGGTGTTCGTGTGCATTGGGAACGTATAGTGCTGGTTGCCAGTCACTTCTTGCACACGCACAGCAGGGTTCGCGTTCAGCAGAGCTTCGCCCTTAAAGTCGATCCGGTTGATCGCATCAACCTGACCAGTCAGCAGTGCGTTCATACGTGCAGTGTTGTCGTTGATCGCGATGTATTCGATTTCATCGAAGAAACCAGCGCTGTCACCTTTATAGTGGTTTTCATAACGCTTGCCGACAAAACGCACGCCGGGATCAAATGCGACGACTTCGTACAGACCCGTACCGATACCTTTTGCAATCGCCTCTTCGATCTGACCAGCAGGGTAGATCAACAGGTGATAGTCAGACATCAGATATGGGAAATCTGCGTTGCCAGAGGCAAGCGTGAACTGAACCTGATGCTCAGTGATTTTCTTCATCTCGGTGATCGCAGACACGATTGGCTGCGCGCCAGATTTCGAACCTTCGGCCACGTGTAGCTGAAGGGATTCAATCACATCGTCAGCGCCAAAAGATTTTCCGTTGTGGAATGTCACGCCCTGACGCAGGTTGAATGTCCAGACTTTGGCGTCTGGGCTTGCTTCCCAGCTTTCTGCCAATTCGCCTTTGAGGGAACCGTCAGCACCGTTTTCGGTCAGACAGTCAAAGACAGCGCCCATACCGGCACCGATCATAAACATATCGGCGTGTGTACGCCCGTCCCAGCTATCGGATGTGTTTGCGCCGTTTAGGCCAGCGGTGAATTTACCGCCACGTGTTTGCGCGCGCAGCGGCATACCGGACAGACCCAATACGCCAGCGGCGACACCCGTTTTCAACAGACCGCGTCTACTAATTCCATTCATTGATCGTACTCCCAGTTATCTTATTCGAGCGATATTTTGCCCGCTTATCCCATCTTAGAATGGGTGATTCGTGTTACATCTTATCAACTGCTGCATCGCCGACGTTATCAACTCCGCGTTCTTTCAGCAGATTAGTCAGCCAATCCGGATCCATTTCGGGCACCGAGCTCAGCAATAGATCTGTGTAGGCGTGATGTGGCGGCGTAAACATATCGACCTTTGGCCCCTGCTCTACCACGCGACCATCCTTCATCACGACGACCTCATCCGCAATTGCGCGCACAGTCGCGAGGTCATGTGTGATGAACATATAGGAAAGTGACAAGTCATCCTGCAATTTTGCCAACAAGCGCAGGATGCCTTCGGCAACGAGTTGATCCAACGCCGATGTGACCTCATCACAAATGATGAATTTTGGCTCGGCTGCTAAGGCACGCGCGATACCAACCCGTTGTTTTTGACCGCCCGACAGTTCGGACGGCAGGCGATTATAGTATTCTGATGGCTCTAGCTCGATCTGTTCAAGTAACTGATCAACGCGTTTGCGTTTCGCAGCACCCGTCAGCCCCAGATAAAACTGGACCGGGCGCGCAATGATCTGACCGATCGACATACGCGGGTTTAGCGCGGTGTCAGCCATCTGATAGATCATCTGCACCTGACGCAACTGGTCCTTACTACGCTTTTTGTAACTCGCAGGCAGTGCCTCTCCGTCTAGCAAAATCTGCCCTGACTTCGGTGGCAACAGCCCAGTGATGCACCGTGCAGTCGTGGATTTACCTGACCCAGATTCACCAACCACAGCGACGGTGCGACCTTCGTGCATGTCAAAGCTAACGTCGTGCAGCACCGGGGTAGAACCGTAGGATGCATCTACATTCTGAACGCTAATGACAGGCACAGCGCCGGTCGCAATCGCAGGTTTGGCCGGGCGTTCAAAACTGCGCACAGCCCAAAGCGATTTCGTGTATTCTTGCGTTGGCGCGTCGAGCATGGTGCGAGTATCGGCGGTTTCGACCTCATCACCCTTAAGCAACACCTTAATCCGGTCAGCCATTTGCGCCACAACGGCCAGATCATGCGTGATATAGATCGCAGCGGTGCCAAACTGATCTACGATATCGCGGATCGCCGATAACACTTCGATCTGGGTGGTCACATCCAGCGCAGTTGTGGGTTCGTCGAAAACGATCAGATCAGGACGGCATGACATCGCCATCGCGGTCATCGCACGCTGCAATTGCCCACCGGACACCTGGTGCGGATAACGAAAACCAATCTCGTCCGGGTTTGGCAGCCGCAGCTTGCGGTACAACTCCATCCCGTCTGCTTCGCTTTCGGCGCGGCTCATCACGCCATGTTGCGAAGGGCCTTCGACATGCTGGTCGATCAGACGGTGCGCGGGGTTAAAGCTGGCGGCGGCGGACTGCGCGACATATGCGATCCGCTTACCTAGCAATTCACGTTTGACCGCAGCAGATGCGGTCAGCAAATCAATCCCGTCGAATTCAATCGTACCGTCGCTAATCCGAACACCGTCTCGGGTATAACCCATCGCGGCCAGACCCAGCGTGGATTTCCCCGCACCAGATTCACCGATCAGGCCAAGGACCTCTCCACGAGCTAACGTTAGATCAACACCATTGATGATCGGGTTCCACGTTTCGTCACTGCGGCCTTCGATCTTGACGCCGCGCATTTTCAACAGCGGTTCGGTCATTCTTTTAGCCCCGATGATTTATGCAGCATCCAGTCGACAACAAAGTTCACAGCGACGGTTAGCAGCGCAATCGCACCCGCTGCCAACAGCGGCGCGGTCGCGGCCATTGGCGCAAATTGTGCGTAGTTCACAAAACCACTTAGATCACGAACCATCGTGCCCCAGTCCGCCAATGGTGGCTGGATACCCACACCAAGGAACGACAGTGCGGCAATGGTCAAGAACACAAAGCAAAAGCGCAGGCCAAATTCAGCAAGAAGAGGTGCGGTCGCGTTGGGAAGAATTTCTTTGAAAATGATGTAGCCAAAGCCCTCGCCACGCAGCTTTGCAGCCTCGATATAGTCCATCACAACGATGTTTTGCCCAACTGCACGCGAAAGGCGGAAAACACGCGTACTGTCGATTACGGCGATGATAATCACCATGAACACGGTAAGCGGGATACCCAGACGCGGCGCCCAGACGCTTGCGATTGTCATCAACAACAACGCAAAGATCAGTGAGGGGATCGCCATCAAGACATCAACCATGCGCGACAGCACTTGATCCAACCAACCGCCGAATGTCGCGGCCAAGAACCCGAACGTGCCACCTAAGAAGAACGCCAGAAGCGTGGTCGCAAAAGCAATCCCAACAGTGTTCTGCGCGCCGTAAATCAAGCGGCTCAGAATATCGCGACCAATCTGGTCCGTGCCCAATGGGAAATCAGGATTACCACCCAACGCTGGGTCCCCACCCGGGGTGATGTTGGCGGCTACGCCCGGAATGATTTGTTCTTGGCCATATGGTGCCAGTAGGCCCGCAAAGATTGCCAAGATCGCATAGATCAAAATGATCATGACACCAAAGGCCGCAGTCAAAGGCATGGCGCGGAACATCTTGCGGCTCCACGCGGTGCCGACCCGACGGCCAGCAAGACGGAACAGCCATGCCGCGATAGCAAAGATAATGAAACCTTCGATGCCTATGCGTAGAAAGAAGAATTTATTCGCGATGGCAGGATCACTGCTGCGGCCCTGAAAATAGGCCCAAATCAGCCAGCCAACGACCAACACCGCCAAAATATAGCCATAGGCGACACCAAACGGCATATCGCGAAACTTGGGCACGTTCCCTGTCGCAGCCTGCCCGGCAAAACGAAACACCCACGCCAAAGCGCCCATGCCAACTAACACTGCTGCGATCCATAAAATCATTTCGGATGCCTCAGACGTGGATTGGACAGGATCGACATAATGTCAGCCGTCAGGTTCAGCAAAATATAAGCAGCGGCAAAGATCAGGCAGCAGGCCTGAACAACCGGGATATCGCGGGTCTTAACGCTATCAACGAACAGTTGACCGATACCGGGGTAAACAAACACCACCTCGACCACGACAACGCCGGTGATCAGATAGGCCAAATTCAATGCAACCACGTTGATAATCGGCGCGAGCGCATTTGGCAGCGCATGTTTAACGATCACCCGCATCGGCGACATCCCCTTAAGGCGCGCCATTTCGATATATGGGCTGGCCAGCAGGTTAATGATCGCCGCGCGTGTCATGCGCATCATGTGCGCAGTCACAACAAGGGTCAGCACCAGCGCGGGCAACATGGATTTATTCAACCGTTCGCTAAACGCCATCCCGTCATAGATATTCGACAAGGATGGAAAGATTGGGTTCAGCACCGCAAGAAACAGGATCAAGACATAGGCCAGAAAGAATTCAGGGCTAGAGATCGACGTGAGCGTGAAAATGTTAGCAGCACGATCAAACACCGAATTGCGATAAAGTGCGGCCAGAATACCCAGCGTCACTGACAACGGGACGGCAATAACTGCGGTTACCGCCGCAAGGAACATCGTATTGGCAAAACGTGGCCCGATCTGTTGCGCTACGGTTTTTACGCCAGATGTTGTTCCACTAAAACTGGCGGCATTTGCGCTAGCAAAACTCGCACCAAAATCACCCTGAACAACACCGCCGAGCCAATCAAAATAGCGTGTGACCATAGGCTGATCTAAACCAAGATCACGGCGAATAGCTGCGACAGATTCTTCGGTGGCGCCTTGCCCCAAAATCGCTTGCGCGAAATCGCCGGGCAGCATGTTCACTGCAACAAAGATCACCACTGATACGATAAGCAAAGTAAGCAAGCCCAGCGCAAGACGCTGCATGATAATCTTTAGGACATTGTCCAAAATAACGTGTTCCCAGTTAGTTAGACGCAACAGTAACGGCTAGAATTGGGCTGTAAACCCTAAAGACCCAAGAAGTCCCGCTGGGTGCTGAACACATCCATGCTGCGGACGAGCTCTGCGCTGATACCCGGTTCGGACAATGCGTGACCCGCACGGCCCACCATGGTCAACCGGGAATTCTGCCATAGTTTCGATAGCTTATGCGCAGATGTCGGTGGACAAATCATGTCGTAACGACCCTGCACAATGACCCCCGGAATATGCGCAATTTTCGCCATCTGATCGGGGTGCAAAATTTGTTGGTTTTCTGCCAAAAACCCGCCGTTTACGAAATAATGGTTCTCTAACCTTGCGAATGCCCGGGCATATTCAGCCGGCGCTTCTCCAGTCGCGCCATCACTATCAATCGCAGCCAACGCGTTTTCCCAAGCCGCCCACGCACGGGCATGTTTGACTTCTTCAGAACGGTCGCCACCAAATAGACGGCGGTGGTATGCAGCGATAAGATCGTCGTGTTCATCGTCGGGGATCAAAGATGTGAACCGATCCCATAAATCGGGCCAGAATTTACCTGCGCCGCCGCCATAGAACCATTCTAGCTCTGGCTGCGTCATCAAGAAAACACCACGCAGGGCCAAACCCAAAACATGGTCAGGATGCGCTTGGGAATAAATCAAAGATAGCGTCGCGCCCCAGCTTCCGCCGAAAACCACCCATGATTCAATTTCAAGAACATTTCGGATTTGCTCAATATCAGCAACCAAATGCCACGTCGTGTTGGCGATGACACTTGCATGCGGGCGTGAACGACCACAGCCGCGCTGATCGAACAGCACAATGCGGTAAATCTCTGGATCAAAATAGCGACGCATTGCTGGGCTACAGCCGCCACCCGGACCACCATGTAGCACGACAACGGGTATACCATTCGGGTTGCCGCATTGTTCAACATAGATCTGATGCCCATCCCCCACGTCCAGCATTTGCCGATCAAATGGGTCGATGGGTGGGTAAAGATATGCGTATGCGCTCTTTTGTCCTACGACTTTGTCCATAATCATCCTATATCGCGTCTAAGAAGCACTGACCATCCGGAGCGAGCGCATGTCTGCCACCAACACCGTCGACCCATCTGAAATCGCCAAGTTCGAAGCCATGGCAGCAGAATGGTGGGACCTGAACGGAAAGTTCAAGCCATTACATATGATGAATCCGGTGCGACTGGACTATATCACGCGCCAAATCGCCGCTGAATTCGGGCGTGACCTGACCGAACCAAAGCCATTCAAAGGTTTACGCATTCTGGATATCGGCTGCGGTGGCGGGTTGCTTTGCGAACCAATGGCACGTTTGGGCGCAACTGTCGTAGGCGCTGACGCAGCGGCGGCAAACATCCCGGTCGCTATGGTGCACGCCGAACAATCTGGGCTGGATATCGACTATCGTCACGTGACCGCCGAAGCCCTGGCAGAAGCCGGTGAACAATTTGATGCAGTACTAAATATGGAAGTAGTCGAACATGTTGCAGATCCGCTTGGCTATCTGACCGCCTGTCAACAACTGCTCAAGCCCGGCGGTATCCACATCTGTTCAACCATCAATCGAAACCCAAAATCGTTTGCGATGGCGATTGTCGGAGCAGAGTGGGTCATGCGTTGGCTACCCAAAGGCACCCACGAATGGGCGAAATTCATTACACCTGATGAGCTTTTCGCGCTGATTGAAAAGGCCGGGATGACACCTGTTGATCGTAAAGGGTTCGTGTTTAATTTTGCGAAATTCACTTGGTCGATCTCTGACCGAGATTTGTCAGTGAACTATGTCACGGCAGCGACAAAGCCGGTGGCATAACGCTAGGCTATTCTAGCTCGCTTAGCTTTAGCCGTAATTCACGCAAAACTGGCAGCGCGATGCGCACCTTGTCGGCGCCGACTTCCTTCACGACTTCGGCGATCACGGGGGCAATCGCGGCTAGCGCTGCGTCGCGAGCCGCTTGGCCTGCAGGGCTAATTGATACCATCTTGCGGCGTGCATCATCCCAATCCGGACGAATATGAACCCAACCGGCGCGCTCGAGCTTATTAACGGTATTCGTCATGGCACCGCGCGTCAGGTGAAACGTCTTTGCCAATTGTGCAGGCGTACGTTCCATCCCGGCATGACCAAGCTGGTTCAAAACCGAAAAATGCGACAGCTCCATCCCTTTGGGCAGTACACGTGCAACACTTGCCCGCGCCAATTGGTCGACAACAAGAATCTCACTAAACAGTGAAACAGCGAGATTATTTGTGGTTTCCGACATTAAGGCCCTTCAAAGGCCCTGTCTTGAGTAAGGGCCGCAATACGTTTCCGGCTTTCTGCCACTTCTGATAGGTCAATATCAACCATTGCGATGCCAGGCGCCGAGCCGGAATCCGCTAACACTTCGCCCCAAGGTGAGATTGCCAGCGAGTGCCCATAGGTCCGTCGGGGTTTTCCCGTCGACGATGCGTGTTCACCTGTTTGCGCCGCAGCCAAGATGTACGACCCGGTCTCAATGGCTCGGGCACGCAAAAGGGATTCCCAATGGACGGCACCTGTGACGGGTGAAAATGCTGATGGAACAAGTATAACATCCGCACCACCCTGCGCTAATGCGCGGTAGAGATACGGGAAACGGACGTCAAAGCATATGCTTAGCCCCAGCTTTGCAAATGGTGTTTCTGCAACAACCGCCCGCGAACCGGGACGATACCCTGCAGATTCATTATAAACCTCGGTCTCAGACACCGCGACATCAAACATATGAATTTTGTCATACCGAGCGACAACCTCTCCCTCTGGGTTGACCAAAAAGGACCTGTTCGCAAAACGCCCATCCACATCGTCCGTTTTCAGCGCAAGCGATCCAATCGACAGCCAAACGCCGTTGTCTTTTGCAGCAGCACATAGCCCAGCAAGCGTTAAGTCGTCTTCCTCGTGCTGCAAGACTTCTTGCTGTTGTTGTCGGCTTTGCGAAATGCAATTCGTCACTTCCGGCGTCAAAACAAAACCCGCGCCCAACGAAGCGGCGCGCGCGACGAGGTCAACCGTTCCGGGCAAATTTGCTTCCGGAGAATCGCTGACATTGAGTTGTAAAAGTGCGGCCTTCATCAGGCCAGCATAGCATCCAACTTACCACTTCGATCAAGCCCCATCAGGTCATCACAGCCACCGATATGATTTCCTTCAATAAAAATCTGCGGAACAGTGCTACCACCATTCGCGCGCTGGATCATTTCGGCGCGTCGATCAGGCTGAGCCAGAATATCGACCTCCGCAAAGCTCACGCCTTTGGCCGTCAAAAGACGCTTTGCCATATGGCAAAACCCGCAAGTGGATTTTGTGTAAATTTCAACAGTTTTCATCGTTTCATCCTTAGTACATTTACCCTGCATCTAAGCGTCTTTGACCACCCGTGCCAGTGTAACAATAGACACATGTGTGGCACCGGCTGCCTTCGCGGCCTCTGCGCTAGCGGCCAACGTGGCGCCGGATGTCATTACATCGTCCACAATCAGCACGGGCTTCCCGGCGATTACATCAGCACATTTTGGGTTTGGCACAATCGCCCCAGACAGCGCAGCAAAGCGCGCATCACGGCTATGCCCCTCAAGAGGTTTTGTCTTTTTGGGCCTTAGAAGCGCATCAGAGCAAACAGGAACACCCAGTTCCCGGCCTAAGGCATGCGCCAGTAACGCGGCCTGATTGTAACGGCGCTGAACGCGACGCACCCAATGGAGCGGTACCGGCACTAAAACTGTATCATCACGCAAAAGCGGGCGCGCCATCCGCGCAAGCCATATCGCGGCAGGTCGCGCCAAATCTGTACGATCCCCGTGCTTGAAACCCAACACTAACTTGCGACCAATCCCTGTGTATATCAGCCCTGCTCGCCCATGATCCCATGGTCGGGCGATGGTCATGCAATCATCACATTGCTCGATTGTGCCTGTATCTTCGCCCGGAAGCGGCGCGCCACAGGTGTCGCAAATCAGCCCTCCAATAAACTTTGTTTCACGCCAACATGCACCACAAAGTCCAAATTCAGATTCCGTTTGCGCGTCACATGCGACGCATTGCGCAGGGTAGATTGCTCTGATCACGCTTTGCATTCGCATGTTTGCACCCTAGATGGGGGGCATGGAAAATATGCCCGTACTTGTTGACCGCCTCGCCCTGCAACGTAATCGCGCCCGCGCTGACGCGGATGCGCTGTTCTTGCACGAAACATTAGCCGCTGAGCTGCAAGAAAGACTGAACGAGGTTAACAGAACCTTTACGTCCGTTGCGATCGTTACTGGATTTCCTGATTTTTGGGCGCAGGCCTTTCCAAACGCGACCATTTTGGCAGACGATGATACTCTATCTGCGGAACCCGAAACCCATGATCTAATTTTACACGTTATGGCACTACATTGGTCAAACGATCCTGTCGGGCAACTTGTCCAGTGTCGGCATGCGCTGAAACCCGATGGCTTATTACTTTGCGGGTTCTTAGGCGGCCAAACACTGCATGAACTGCGTGCGTCATTGGCAGAAGCCGAAGCTATCGTCGCCGGCGGCATATCACCACGTATCGCACCGATGGGCGAAATTCGTGACCTAGGCGCATTGTTACAGCGCGCAGGCTTTGCGTTGCCTGTTGCAGACGCCACACCGCTTACTGCAAGCTATGCCAATGCGTTTCATCTCATGCACGATTTGCGCAAAATGGGCGAAGCCAACGCGCTAGATGCGCGGATTAAACACATGACCCGTCGCAACGTGATGACCGAAACCGCAAGCATTTACGCCGAACACTTTAGCAACGATGATGGTCGGGTTGATGCAACATTTGAACTGATCACCCTAACCGGCTGGTCACCCGGCGAGGGGCAGCAACAACCATTACGTCCCGGCAGCGCGACGACCCGACTTGCCGATGCGTTAGGCGCGACAGAAACGCCCTTAGATCAATCCAAAGATTGACCTTGGACGTAAACTATTTAACTCCGTTCTAAACATTCGTTCCAAAAGGCCACGCAAATGTCTGATAAACCGCAGCCTGCAACCTGCCCTGCCCACGCCCCTGCTAACCACCCAAAGATCAAACCTGCAAAGGTAGGTATTCTGTTAGCAAACCTTGGGACACCGGACGGAACCGACTATTGGTCGATGCGGCGGTATCTGAATGAATTTCTATCCGACAAGCGGGTTGTCGATTACCCTACTTGGAAATGGCAACCAATCCTGCAACTGATCATTCTGACGATCAGACCTTCAAAATCCGGCGCTGCGTATAAAACCATTTGGAACAACGAAGCAGACGAAAGTCCGCTGCTGACGATCACCAAACAGCAGACCGCAGCGATCAAAGCAAAAATGGAAGAACGCTATGGCGATGATGTCATGGTCGATTTTTGCATGCGGTACGGCAACCCTTCGACCAAATCCAAAGTCCGTGAAATGACTGAAGCAGGTTGTACCAAAATTCTATTCTTCCCGCTTTACCCACACTATGCTGGCGCAACTTCAGCAACCGCGAACGATCAATTTTTCCGCGCGTTGATGGAAGAAAAGTGGCAGCCAGTCGCCCGTGTCGTAGAGCCATATTTCGAAGACCCCGCGTATATTGATGCGCTCGCGAAATCCGTGGAAAAGGCATACGCAAACGCTGACAAAAAACCTGAAAAGCTAATTTGCTCGTACCACGGTGTGCCTGAACGTTATTTGCATGAGGGTGACCCCTATCACTGCCACTGCCAAAAAACGACACGCTTGCTAAAGGAACGTCTAGGTTGGGACGACACCCAGATCATGACGACATTTCAGTCGATTTTCGGTCGCGAAGAATGGCTAAAGCCATATACCGTAAAAGAAGTCGCCCGACTAGCAAGCGAAGAAGGCGTTAAGGACATCGCCGTTTGCGCACCAGCGTTTTCGGCTGACTGCATCGAAACGCTGGAAGAAATTAACGAAGAGATCAGGGAAAGTTTTGAGCACGCAGGCGGCGAAGGGTTCACATATGTGCCTTGCCTGAACGATAATCCGGATCACATCGATGCATTATCCGGCGTGATCGAGCGGAATTTACAAGGCTGGCTCGAATAGAATCACACCGCCCAATTAAGGCAAATTCAGTTAGTCAGCGCCCTCATTTAGGGCGCTGACGGATACAATGATTATTAATTATACATTATTGTAAATGCAGGGTATTGTTTGTAGGCGATTTTTTGCTTGTTGGCCGCATTACCACCACATTTATCCGGCAAACATTGACTTGAGTTTTGGGGAAGGCGCTCGTTTTGGCGCGCGCATTTTATAAGATATGACAACGGCAACGCCAGAAAAGAACCTTACCAATTCGCCCACCCGCGGCGAGGCTCTTCCCAATGGGACTGTTCTGCTCGGTGACCAATTCATCATTAAACGACGGCTTGGTAATGGCGGGTTTGGTATCACCTACCTTGCCAAAGATAATTATTTGGATCGCAGCGTTGTCGTAAAGGAATGCTACCCCGAAGTATTTTGTCGCCGTGACGGTAAAAACGTCTATGTGCGGTCCGACAGGCATTACGAAAAATACCGGTCAATCGTTGAAATGTTCATGCGAGAAGCACGGACAATCGCAAAAATGCGGCACCCGAATGTTGTCGGCGTTCACCGGATTTTTGAAGATAACGAAACAGCCTATATGATCCTAGATCTTATTGATGGCCGCGATCTTTTAGACATCATCAAAGACAAAGAACAAAATCTAAAGCCAAAGCAAATCAAAGACATATTGATCAAGCTACTTGATGCTGTTGATCTTGTTCACCGCCAAGATCTACTTCACCGTGATATTTCGCCTGATAACATCTTACTTGATAAATGGGGCAATCCCGTTCTGATCGACTTTGGCGCAGCCAGAGAAGAAGCAAGCCGTGAAACCCGCGAACTTTCTGCTGTTCTAGTCGTCAAAGACGGATACTCACCGCAGGAATTCTATTTCGCGGGTGGAAAACAAAGCCCCAGCAGCGATCTCTACGCACTTGGCGCATCGTTCTATCACCTCATTTCTGGCAAAGCCCCACCCAACAGCCAAACACGTATGGCTGAATTCGCGAGCCAAAACCCAGACCCATGCGAACCCTTAGCTGGGCGATTTGACGAATATGATCGGACATTTTTGGAAGCAATCGACAAAGCCATGTCGATATTACCAAAAGACCGGATCCAATCAGCACGGGAATGGTCTGATCTTATTGATGGCGATCAACGAAGCCGCATTAAGCCTTTGTTGCTTAAGCCAAGTGATAACCTGGGTCAGGTTTTGACTCGGCTTGTGTCTGAAACGAATGAATATGTGTTAAATTCAGAGCCACGGGAAAATACTCGTAAGCCCAACCCTGTTTCTGCACCGAAAAAGAAAATTCCAGACTGGGTTCACGAATTCAACGAAGAAACATCCAAGTCTATTGAGCGTTCAAAAGCGCGAGCGCGCACCAATACCAGCGAAATCCCGGTCTACACCCCACCGGCACCTACGGCATACGGACATAACAAATCCCGTATCGGTGCGTGGTTCACGCGGCGTTTCAGCTCTTAAATCAGCAATACCTGTGTGCCAACTTTAGCATAGCCAAACAACTCTGCGATCTGCTCATTGTATAGCCCAATGCACCCGTTAGATGACCGGCGACCAATCTTGCGCGTGTCGTGCGTACCGTGGATGCGATAGTATTGCCAAGACAAGTAAAGAGCGTGCGATCCCAATGGGTTATCTGGACCTGGACCAATAAATTCAGGCCACTCAGGGTTACGGATGCGCATTGCTGGTGTCGGCGCCCAACTAGGGCCTTCGACCTTGCGCGTCACTTCTGTTCGGCCAGTGCGGGTCAGGTCATCTGTCAGGGGCACACTGGTTGGGAAAAGTTTGTATATAGCCTGATCTTCAGACCAGTAGTGCAGCGCACGCGACTGAATATCCACCAAGATAGCCCCGTTATTCAGGTTACTGAAATACGGCTGCCAATCGAGCGAACGAAAGCTAGAAATGTTGCGCTGAACTTGCTGCGACAGATCGCTTTCGATTTCGGTCGAATTGGCCGTTTGTGCCACAGCACCGGTGCCGATCATAGCTGCACCTGCGGCCAAAAACCCACGACGTGACAGATCATTATTCATTTCGGTCTCCGGTTCAATATGAACTTCTTTCAGTCTTGCAATCTAATGTGTCTGGTCAGTCACTGCAATTCAAACAAATGTCAGATGGACGCAAGTGACGTAATGTGGGTTTGAAGTGTTCCGCTGATGTCGCTAATGATGAAAAATGCAACCGAGTTAGGTAACTAATGTACAGAAGAGAGATAATCCTAGGGCTTGTGGCCACCACATTGGCCGCATGTGACCCGCAACGTGCTTTGGGTCCTGATGGATTACCCGTGCAGACTGTCTACCGGATCACCAGCAAAGACGAAGCGGCCGTTCAATTCAGAATGCTAGACAGCGTAAACTCGCTTCGTGGCACATCTGGCGCAGCACCCGTTGAATTGAATGCACAATTAAACGCAGCCGCCGCGACACATGCGCGTGATATGTCCGCACAGAACCGACCATGGTTATTCGGATCAGATGGATCCAGCCCGCTTGACCGTGCACGTCGCGCTGGGTTCCCCGGTAGGTTGCTAGGCGAAAACATTTCGGAATCTTATGAAACCGAATTGCAAACGCTTGCCGCATGGATGGGGCAACCAGATACGCGTGCCGTGATCTTGGACCCGGCAGCACGCTCTATGGGTTTTTCATGGTACCAAGAACCGGCAGGCAAACTTTGGTGGTGTATGAACATGGGTAGTGATCCAACCGTATCACGGCCAATCGCCCCAGTCACATTCTAAGCGTAGATCGTTACCAAGGTACCTGTCTGAACCATCGCATAAACGTCGTCCATTTCTTTGTTTGAAATGGCGATGCACCCCCACGTCCAATCGGCCTTCCCGACCCACGGATCAGGTGTGCCGTGAATAAAGATATCGCCGCCTGGGTCCAACCCCTGACTGCGCGCATAGGCAACGTCATTAGCATTTGGGTAAGAAATGCCCAATGACAGATGATATCTACTGTTCGGGTTACGGCGATCGATCAAATATGATCCTTCCGGTGTACGCCCATCCCCTTCGTACACTTTGTGTCCTTCAGGCGTGAAACCTAGCTGGAATCGAAATTCACGTAGAAGCTGGTTTTGATGCAACAACTGCATCGTACGCTGTCCTTTAAGGACCTGAATGCGGGTCACCTGTGGCCCGCTATAAACTTGTGGTCCTGCGCTACAGCCGGCCAAACCTGCTGCTGCGCCAACCATTACTGATCGTCTTGAAATCATATCACTGCCTACTTGTACCGGTCTTCGCCGTTTTGAAGTAATTTAACCGTACATTGTGGCAAAAGGTAGGAAATTCTAGCTGTTTACCCTCATTTTCGTGTGAATGGGGCGACGACCTCTACGTGTGGGGACCAGCGGAACTGATCGACTGTTTGCACCCAAGGCATGCTAAACCCAACATCTGTCAGCATTTTTGCATCGCGGGCAAATGTGATCGGGTTACACGACACCATCGCAATTGTTTTAATCTCGGAACGGGCCAATGCCTCGATCTGGGCTTCAGCACCGGCACGCGGGGGATCAATCACGGCAGCATCAAAGTGGCGCAGCTCGTCTGGTTCTAACGGACGGCGGAATAGATCGCGCGTTTCAGTTGTCACTTTGCGCAGCTGATGACCTTCGCGCCAACCACGATCAAGCGCGTTCAACATTTCAGCCTCGCCCTCAACGGCGTGAACCTCGGCCCGTTTAGCGATAGGCAGTGTGAACGTGCCGCATCCTGCAAACAGATCAACGACACGGTTCGCCTTGGCCGTAATTTCTTCGACGGCTTGCAGCAGCGTGGTTTCACCGTGCTTTGTTGCCTGCAAAAACGCGCCCGGAGGAGGCGTCACCTTTGTGCCGCCAAAATCTTGGGTCGGTGGATTGATAGTAACGACAGGTTCGTCGTTCCAGACCAGACGCGACAAACCATGCTGGTTTGCAAATGCCGCCAATTCAACACGCAACTGCGGTGTCAGGTCTTTGTCTGTGGCAACAAATACATCCGGACCAAGCGCGGCATCAGTAACCGTCAGGTCAATCTCGCCTTTGCGGGAACATGCCAAGACGGTCAGGGCCTCTAGCGCGGGCTGAATGGCCAATATCGCTGGTGTAACCAGTTGGCAGTCAGGCACAGCAACCAACGTGTGGGACGCGCGACCGTGAAACCCGACCATCGCGCCCTTTTTGGTACGGCGCCCAGAAAGCTTTGCACGACGACGAGACCGTGCTGGCGAAGTCGCCACCGCGCGAAAATCAGGGGCGAGCCCGTGCGCCTGCACTGCCTTTTGAACAATGCCCAGCTTCCAATCCGCGACGAATTCATCTTTCGCGTGCTGCATCGCGCATCCACCGCAAGATTTGTAATGCCGACAAGATGCCGCAACGCGGTCGGTCGACGGTGTCACGATCCGCACGGTGCCGTCTTGGGCAACTTCGACTTCTTCACCGGGAAGAACACGAGGTAGCAAAGACCGCCCATCAGATGCGCGCCCCATGCCAAGGTGAGTCAAGCTTTCAATCGTTAACATTATTCCGCCGCATCTTTCGCATCTATGAAACCACCAGACTGCCTATTCCAGTAACGGGCATAAAGCCCACCTTTGGCCAGCAAGTCGTTGTGCGTTCCTTGTTCAACAACGCGGCCCGCGTCAAGCACGATGATGCGATCCATCTGCGCCAAAGTAGACAAGCGGTGGGCAATGGCGATCACTGTCTTGCCGTCCATAATGGACTCTAATGCACCTTGAATCGATGCTTCGACTTCGGAATCGAGAGCACTTGTCGCCTCATCCAGCACCAAAATTGGGGCATCTTTTAGAATGGCGCGGGCAATCGCGATACGCTGTCGTTGGCCGCCAGACAGCTTTACGCCACGTTCACCCAGATGCGCATCATAGCCTTTGCGCCCCTTGTGATCGACCAACTGAAGAATAAAATCATGCGCCTCTGCCTGTTTGGCTGCTGCTTCGATTTCGTCTTGGGTCGCGTCTGGTTTGCCATAGCGAATGTTATCAATCGCTGACCGGTTAAACATTGCGGTTTCCTGGGTGACCATCGCGATCTGGCGACGCAGGCTTTCTTGGGTGACGTCCCGGATATCTTGGCCGTCAATCGAAACAACGCCTTCTTCGGTGTCGTAAAGACGCAGCAGCAAAGCCACCAATGTCGATTTCCCAGCGCCAGACGCGCCAACCAAACCCAGCTTTTCGCCCGGTTCAACAGAGAGGTTCACCCCATCCAACCCACCGGGCCCGCCACCATATCGAAAACTGACATCCTGCAAGGCAATCGCGCCTTGATCCGCGTTCAGCTCCGCCGCGTCAGAAGCATCTGTCAAAGAATGCGCAGGGCTAAGGGTATGCATCGCATCTTCAAGCTCACCCACGTTGGCGTACATACCCATCAACGTAAAGCTGACCCAGCCCGTCATTTGCGACAGCCGCAAGGAAATCGCACCTGCTGCGGCAATGTCACCCGCCGTTGCTGAACCCAAACTCCAGAAATACAGCGTCGCGCCGACCAAAATGATTGGAAGCAACCCGCCCAGCGCCATTAGCCAGAACCGAAACGCCGCAGACAACCAGCCATAACTTATCGCCCTATCGCGATAGTTTTCCATAGATTCGATCGCGGCACGGTCTTCGAAATCATCGTGGGCGAACAGCTTTACGGTCTTAATATTCGTGATGGTATCAACCACCTGCCCTGTGACCATCGCACGTGTTGCAGCACGTGCCTTTGCGCGTTTACGGATACGAGGCATGAAGTATTTAATCATACCGATATAGGCGACCACCCATAGCGTCAGCAGCGCAGCAGACCGCAGATCCATCGTCAGCAACAGAATGATCGACCCAACAAGCGAAGCCAACGCAAAGGCCACAGTGTGGATCATATCGACCACCAAATCTGTTGCCGCTCTGGCCGCTTGCATCTGCTTTTGCGCAATACGGCCAGCAAAATCATCGTCAAAGAATGTAACCGACTGCCCAATTGAATGCCGATGCAGGCGCGACAAGATGAGGTTGCTTAAAGACGGTGCAATGACCACGTTTTGAAGAAGCCCAGACACACCTAGGAAAATCGGGCGTACGACTACGAAAAATAGGGTTACGCCAAGCAACAACATCATGTTTTGCGAGAAATAAGAACCAGCATCGGACGCTAGCGCCGCGTCGATAACCCACCCCAGCATCAGGGCGGTGGCGACTTCTAGTGTTCCCGCCAAAGCAGACACTATTCCAGCCAAAAACACTACTTTTATGCTGCCTTGCACGCACCATTTTAGGAACGCCAACAAGGTCTGCGGGGGCGGCCCATCGGCGCGTTCGAACGGGTCGATCCAGTTCTCTGGTTTCATTCTATGTCCTGCTCAAATTATCCTAGGAACCCACCAGATTGACGAGCCCAGAACCGCGCGTATTGCCCGTTCGCTGCTAACAAATCGTCGTGACTGCCGTCCTCGATGATACGGCCTTGGTCCATAACGATAATACGATCCATCTGCGCGATGGTCGAAAGTCGGTGAGCGATGGCAATAACCGTTTTACCTTGCATCATCCCGTAAAGGGTCTGCTGGATCGCGGCTTCGACCTCACTATCTAGCGCGCTTGTCGCTTCGTCCAGTAACAAGATCGGCGCGTCTTTCAGAATAACCCGCGCGAGCGCGATACGCTGCCGTTGACCACCCGAAAGCTTAACACCGCGTTCACCAACGCGTGCATCATAACCCTTGTTACCTTCAGCGTCCTCAAGCCCCTGAATGAATCCATGGGCTTCGGCCTTTTGCGCGGCAGCGATCATCTGCTCTTCGGTGGCATCTGGACGTCCGTACAAAATGTTCTCACGTACCGATCGATGCAACAGCGATGAATCCTGCTGTACCATACCGATAACGCGCCGCAGGCTTTCTTGGCTAACAGACGCAATATCCTGTCCGTCAATGACAATGCGCCCCTCTTCCGCGTCGTAAAAGCGCAGCAACAGCTTGACCAGCGTCGACTTACCCGCACCAGATTGCCCAACAAGGCCCACCTTTTCACCCGGTGCTATCGTCAGATTGATGTTATCTAAACCGCCACTTTCTTTGCCATAGTGATGGGACAGGCCGGAAATCTCGACCTTGCCTGCACCCATTTTAAGTGCGCCAGCGCTATCATCATCCAACAATCGAATTGGCTGCGCGATGGTTTTCATCCCTTCAGCGACGACACCCAGTTCACGGAAAAAGTTGCTGATTGCCCACATGATCCAGCCGGACATCGCATTCAGACGCAGCGCCAACGACGTCGCAACAGCAACAACCCCAACAGAGGCAACACCCTGCATCCACAGATAGATCGCCCAACCAACGACCCCAACGATGAGCAAACCGTTCAAGATCATCAATGCCACATCCATGATCGTGTAAAGGCGCATCTCTGCTTGGAACGTACTGCGCGCCTTTTCTATTGCGTCTTTGGCATAGGCAACTTCACGGTCGTGATGCGCGAACATCTTGACCGAGTGAATATTGGTATAGCTGTCGACAACGCGACCGGTAATTGCACTGCGCGCGTTTGATGAAGCCTCTGACGCGGGGCCAATCCGTTTCACGACCCAGCGCAGAAGAAACGCGTAGGGTATAAACCAAAGCGCAAGCGGCAAAATAAGCCACGCGTCAGCCTGCCCGAGCAAAATGGCAGCACCGATAACATAGGCAATCGCAAAGGTTATTGCGTCGAATAATTGAAACACGACCTCGCCCGCAGCTGGGGGTGTTTGCATGATCCGGTTGGCAATACGGCCGGCAAAGTCATCCTCGAACCATCCGACGGATTGCCGCAGCACGTGCTTGTGTGCTCGCCATCGCACCAATGTCCCAAAGTTGGGTAGGATCGTGTTATTTAGCAGTAAAACTTGGAAGATATGGATGGCCGGTCGCAATGTCAGAATGAACACCGCAACCAGGATGAGCTCTAGCCCGCTTTGCATCCAGACCTGTTCTGGGGTGCCGCCTGACAATATGTCGACAAGCCGACCAAGATAGCCAAGCAACCAAATCTCGACCGCGGCAATAACCACTGACGCGATTGCCGTAATGGCGAAAACGCCAATGAATGGCTCTGCGTATTGCCGCAAAAATGGGTAGAGCCGCGTGGGCGGCGCATCGGTTTCTTGATAAGTGGTATAAGGATCGACCAGACCTTCGAAATAACGAAACATGGACCTGCCTTTCGGATACGCGAAAGACATAGCAAGGTTTCAATCAGAGGAAAACCAGCACCGAAAAACCGACCAATGCCACAGCCATAATCCGCATAAATATGCGCCAAGCGGCCTGATTGGTCAGAAGATAGGCAAGCAAACTGCCCGCAGTCGCCCAAAACAAACAAACCCCAAGGTTCAAACCAGAAAACGTTAGGCCAAGCGTCACCGCTTGATCCGTCGGCGATGCGCCAGCGACATATGCGGTCGCGCTCAGTGCCACTGCCCAAACCTTTGGGTTTACCCATTGAAACAAAACAGCCTCAAGGAATGTAAACGGGCGATCCCCACCTTGATTTTTCGCCGGATCAGCGCGCCATAGATTGAGGGCCATCCATAGAATCCACCCACTGGCGGCTATCTTTAGGACGATCTCAAGTGTTGGGTGCGCCTTTAGCAGTGCGCCAATACCGAACCCTGTAACGCCAGCGGTAATCCCAACGCCCAGCGCCACACCCAAAATATGCGGAACGGTGCGCCGAAACCCAAAGCGCGCGCCGGATGCTGTCAGCAAAATGACATTCGGGCCCGGTGAAAACAGACCAAAGAACACAAACCCAAACAGCGGAAGTAAGTCAGTCAAGTAAGTCAGCCTTTGTCAGTGTAAAACCCGATGCAATCCACCGCGCCTCTGCGTCTTTCAACGCCTTGCCAAGGGCGGGACCTTGGAGCTTTGGCATTAAATCAGCAGCCTTTAGTGGGAACACTTGGGCCGCGCCATTCTTCGCTTTTTGGGCCAAGTTAGAGTCTATTTCTTGACCAAGGCTTGCCGCCGTAACAGCCAAATTATCCAACGCGGCCTGCGCGCCAAACCAATAACCAAGTTCACTGGGATCAAGATCGCTGCGCATCTGTTTTAGCCGCTTGCTTTCATCTTTCGACAACCTCAGCCCGCCAGTCTCACCACCCAAAATCGCCAATCGGCGGATTGGGTCAGGCGACATTCCGGCCTGCCCTTCGACATGCACCAAAACGGCAAGCATCCCCGCATTCGCACCGGGAAGCACCTGCGCCAACGCACCCGTCGAAGCCATTGAAGCGACTGATGGCGCGGGGTCAGGTGCGGCCAACAATTTCAACAGTTCGCTTGTGACCCGTTCAGCTGAAAGTGTTTGTAAACCTTCAATATTTTCGGCGCAGGCCGCCAGCGCATCAGGGTCGGGTCCTTCATCCGTTGCACCATACCACGCGTGGAACCGGAAATACCGCAAGATGCGTAGGTAATCCTCTCTGATCCGCTGATCGGCATCTTCGATAAACCGGATCCGGCGGGCGTGGAGGTCAGGCAAACCGCCTAGTGGATCGGCGACAACACCGTCAGGGCCGACATACAGAGCGTTCATCGTGAAATCGCGACGGCGAGCGTCATCAACCATATTGTCAGCAAAAGCGACGGTTGCCCGACGTCCATCCGTCGCGACATCTCGGCGAAAGGTTGTCACCTCAAAAGGGACGTTTTCAGCAAGAATAGTGACTGTTCCATGCTCGATACCGGTTGGAATAACGCTGAGCCCGGCAGCCTTGGCCAAGGTCGTTACAACATTCGGATGCGCGTCTGTCGACAGGTCCAAATCGGCGACGGGCGCACCCAAAAGCGCGTTACGCACGCAGCCACCCACGAACCAAGCCTGATAGCCAGCGTCGGTCAGCAAGCCACAGACTTGTTGGGCCGCTTTGTCATTTAACCAAGGCGCATCAATTACAGTCATGACAGACGCTCTGCTAATCCACGTAAAACGCGAGCCGTTGCTCCCCAAATGTAATATGGACCATATGGAACGGCATAGTATTCTCGCCTTTGACCACACCAATAACGGCCTTCAATCCGATAGTTTTCGGGATTGGCCAGATGTGATAGCGGAACTTCGAACACTTCGCTAACTTCGCCTGCTTCGGGAATAGGATCGTAGTCTGCAGTCAGCATGCCAACAATCGGTGTCATCTCATAACCCGTCACAGTTTGATGCGTCGGTAGCGCACCCAGAACATCGACAATGCCGTAAGGTAGCCCGATTTCCTCATGTGCCTCGCGCAATGCGGCATCTGTAAGGGTAGCGTCTGTTGGGTCTTGCTTACCACCCGGAAACGCAATTTGACCCGGATGGTGCTTTAGCCGCGCAGACCGTTTTGTAAGAATAACAGTCTCTAACACTGGATGAATGGCCACTAAAACAGCGGCGGGAGTCTGGGTTAACCCTGTTGGTCTAATAGATTTATTCAGGTCGAAATCAGACGATGCGCCACCCGAAATGGACAGCGCATCGCGAATACGTGTGCGTAGATCAGGCACCGTCATCCTTAGCCTCAAAACCCAGTGTCGCTGGATCAAAGACATAGTGCGCACCACAGAACTGACAATCAGCTGTCACTGTGCCTTCTTCTGTCGTCATCGTTCCAATGTCTTTTGCAGAATAGATCGAAAGACTTTGGCGAACCCGATCATCAGAACATGTACATCCAAACTGAACCGGTTGCGCATCAAAAACGCGCGGTTGCTCTTCGTGGAATAGACGCAACAACAAATCAGTCGGCGTAACTGACGGGCCAATCAATTCAATTTCCTCAACAGTATCAAGCAGCGCATTGGCACGTGTCCAATTTTCGGTTTCGTCATCGTTCAAAATGTCAGTGGCTTCCAGCAGACCGTCTTCGCCCGATCCACCTTCGCCTTTTGCGAACGGAGACGCCTTTGGCATATGTTGCAACATAACGCCGCCTGCACGCCAATGCGTACCTTCACCCGGTATTTGCGATTGACCGAATGTCAGGGAAAACCGTGTTGGAAGCTGCTCGGACTGCGCAAAATATGTTTCAGCGCAGGCAGACAAAGATGCACCAGAAATTGGCGTAACACCCTGATAGGGAGTCATATCCTGACCTTGGTCGATCAAAATAGCAAAATACCCTTTGCCTATTTGACTAAACGCGTCGGCGTTCAAATCTATGTTTTCTTTATCGTACGACGCATAGGCACGGACGCTTGCGGGCGCACCGTCTTCGCTTGGGCTATAATAATCAGTCGCAATCAATCGAACGGGGCCATCGCCACGTACCTGCAAAGACAGCTTCCAACGTGTTTTCATCGATTGGCCGATCATCGCGGTCAGCAAAGCCATTTCGGCGACCATGCCTTCGATCATCGGTGGATAGTCATGCTGAGAAAGCACTTGTTCCAGCACGCCATCAAGCCGCGCCACCCGTCCACGGATGTCGGATGCATCAAGTTGAAAAGGCAGGACGGTATCGTCCCAAGCGATTTTGGCGCTGAGGCTCATAGGGTTTCCTTACATGTCAGGAATTGGCATACCGCGCCTATATAGTCAGGACAAGCCACGGTCCAAGGGGTAAGTGATGATCAAACGCTATGGAAATAGCCCAAAACCGGGTCAAAACTATGTTTTGCGCCCCGGAGCCTATGCGATTTTGCCGCGCGATGGACAATTGCTGCTAACTTACCAAGGCGAGCCACACCATGAATTCCAACTTCCCGGTGGCGGTATCGACCCCGGAGAAAGCCCCATTCAGGCGTTACACCGCGAAGTATTCGAAGAAACTGGCTGGCGCATTGCGAAACCCATGCGGGTAGGGGTTTTCCGGCGGTTCGTTTATATGCCCGAATACGGAATCAACGCCGAA
Source organism: Yoonia maritima (assembly GCF_003003285.1). Classification (GTDB taxonomy): domain Bacteria; phylum Pseudomonadota; class Alphaproteobacteria; order Rhodobacterales; family Rhodobacteraceae; genus Yoonia; species Yoonia maritima. The sequence goes on from NZ_PVTP01000011.1 coordinate 72,279, forward strand.
AAAATCTGCCATATCTATCTGGCCCGCCCCGTGCGACCACATGGCCCCCCATCAGAGGCAGGCCATGAAGCCGTGTGGATGAACCCACGCGACGCCGTTCAAGAAATCGCAAACGATGGCGACGCCGCGTTTATCGCTGGGTTAATCGATTAGCGGACGGCCTTCGATCAGGTGGCCATATAGCGTTGTCAGAACGCTGACGCCGACCATCAAGGTCACCCATTGAACAAAGATGTCCACAACCATGCCAAGGATTGGGCTAAGTCCGTATAGACCTTGTGTTGCGACACCCGCAATCGCGCTGGCAAAGGCAATGATAAAGACGATACCGAAAATCGTGCTGCTCATTTCTGCCGTGGCACGCCATGCATCCCCCATACTGATTGGCTTTCCTACTGCGACTGCTGGCAACGCCACCCCAATCCGAAACCAAACATAAGATACGACAGCAACCAGAACGACCCCAATGATTACGCCTGCAACAAACACAGCATCCCCACCAGCAGCTGCAAACGGGATCATGAATAAGGATGATATCATGCCGACAGCGAAAGCGACTAGTGCAATCAAAAAACCATAAAGAAGGCTGCGTCCCACATATGGCCAGATTGGACGGCCAGACACAGCAGGAAGCATGCCGCTGTATTCTTCAAGCAAGATAAACCGATGCCATGATACGGCCACCCACGCGGCCACAAATACGATAAACACCAACACGACCAATGCGAACAGAAGAATGCCACCTCCGCCTTGCCCGATAAAATGCTCTGGTGGCACTTCACCTGTCATCACACGAAGCAGCTGACCATTATTCCCTACCAACGCAGCGCCAGCGGCAACTATTACGAGGATTAACATCAGATAGGGCCCAACCGACACCCGAAGTGCCTGCCCCAAATTGCCGAAAATCATAGCAAACGCATGCCGTATTATCTGAAAAGCCATCAATAAATTCCCTTTTTTGGCGAATGGGGACTTCGTTACATGCGGCAAAGCATGCGTCAACGGTGCAATCCTTGCTCTATCGGCGGAAAACCGTTATCGCGCGAAGCTAATTACATCTGACATAAAGGCCCCTCGTATGACTGCCCCTAAAAAAGTTGTTCTCGCCTATTCCGGTGGCCTCGATACATCGATCATTCTGAAGTGGCTTCAGACGGAATACGGGTGCGAGGTTGTTACCTTTACTGCTGATCTTGGCCAAGGCGAAGAGCTGGAACCAGCCCGCGCTAAGGCTGAAATGATGGGCGCAAGCGCCATCTACATCGAAGATCTGCGCGAAGAGTTCGTTCGTGACTTTGTGTTCCCGATGTTCCGTGCAAACGCCGTTTACGAAGGCGTTTACCTGCTGGGTACATCCATCGCTCGCCCACTGATTTCCAAGCGTTTGGTTGAAATCGCCGCTGCCGAAGGTGCAGACGCGGTTGCCCACGGCGCGACAGGTAAGGGCAACGATCAGGTTCGTTTCGAACTGGCGGCTTACGCGCTGAACCCAGATATCCAAGTGATTGCACCTTGGCGCGAATGGGATCTGTCCAGCCGGACCAAACTGCTTGAGTTCGCTGAAAAGAACCAAATCCCTGTTGCCAAAGACAAACGCGGCGAAGCACCGTTCAGTGTTGATGCAAACCTGCTGCACACATCTTCCGAAGGCAAAGTGCTGGAAGATCCGGCCGAAGAAGCACCAGAATACGTCTATCAGCGCACAGTGAACCCAGAAGACGCGCCCGATACACCAGAAATGGTCGAAATCACTTTTGAAAAAGGTGATGCCGTTGCGATCAATGGCGAAGCAATGTCGCCTGCGACTATCCTGACCAAGTTGAACGAACTTGGTGGCAAGCACGGTGTCGGTCGCCTTGACCTCGTTGAAAACCGTTTCGTTGGTATGAAGTCACGCGGCATCTATGAAACGCCTGGCGGCACTGTCCTGTTAGAAGCACACCGCGGGATCGAACAGATCACGTTGGATTCCGGCGCTGGTCACCTCAAGGACAGCATCATGCCCCGCTACGCAGAGCTGATCTACAACGGCTTCTGGTTCTCACCAGAGCGTGAAATGCTGCAAGCCCTGATCGACAAATCCCAAGAGCACGTCAGCGGTACCGTTCGCGTGAAACTGTACAAAGGCTCTGCGACAACCGTTGCGCGCTGGTCTGATCATTCCCTGTATTCAGAGGCCCACGTGACCTTTGAAGAAGATGCAGGCGCATATGACCAAACTGACGCCCAAGGCTTTATCCAGCTGAACGCGTTGCGTTTGAAACTGCTTGCTGCGCGGGATCGCCGCACAAAATGACGCTTGATGAAATCACGGCCCTGCTGCAACGCGGGGTCGATCATGCGCCTCTAAAGGGCAGCCTAAAATTTGACTGCGGGGACGACGGTGTTGTTGTTCTCGAAGACAAAACAGCTAACAACACTGATCGCGCGGCTGATTGCACGATCAAAATCACGCTGCCCAACATGGCGAAACTTGTCAAAGGCAAGCTGAACCCAATGACTGGCGTGATGACCGGCAAGCTCAAGGTCTCAGGCGATGCGCGTATCGCGATGAAACTAGGCGAGCTGCTGAAGTCATAGCTTTCGCGCCGCAAGCCTTTCGTAATACGGTAGGGCTTGCGCGCATAATTCAGCCGCCTCACCCTCTAGTTCTGGTAGCGGCCCTTCGGCCCCAGCAAACCCCGTACTTTGATGCACAGCGTTGTACCAATGCGCCGCCCATACGCCATCTTCGGCGCGTGGCCCCGCTTTCCATTTCAGCATTGCGGGTTCAAATGGCAGGTCAATTGCTTCGCACAGCTTGCGCAACATCTTTTCCGGGTTCGTACGGATGTCGGCGCTATCGATGACATGTCCGCCAATTTTGTCGAACAAGGCTGCCTGCTGCGCGTACCCAATATCGTTGAAAGTCATTTCTTGGCGCTTTACGCCATACGACGCAATTACCCGCGCGGGATGCCGGATCAGATGTACGTTCACACATTCATTCGCCCAATCCAAAGGCATGCCATAAATCATATGATGCGGCATGTGCTTCATATAAAAATGTGCCTTTTGAGCTGGAATAGAGTCTATGCAACGCGTGGCAACCTTTGCTGGATTGACCTCATGCGCTGCCAAGATTTCGTCGCGCATCGGATGATCCAAACCAGTCGCTGCCAGATAGGGCGCATAGAATGGTTCATCCCAAATGGCAAAGTCCGCGCGGTTTCCGAAGCTATACATCATCGCCGTCGAAAGATTTCGAGGGCCAGACCACATTGCTATTCTCATGATCGATCCACCAATTCCTTGTAAAGCTCGCGCAAGCGCATCGTCATTGGGCCAAGTTCACCCGTACCAATGGTACGACCATCAATGCTGCTGACTGGGGTTTGTGCACCGAACGTCCCCGTCAAAAACGCCTCGTCGGCGGAGTAGGTATCGACCAGACTAAAATTGCGTTCAAATACGGGGATATCGTTCGCGCGACATAGGTCTATCACCTTTTGTCGGGTGATGCCGTTCATGCAATAATCCCCTGTGCTTGTCCAAACAGCGCCTTTTTTTACAATGAAAAAGTTACAAGCATTCGTCGTATTCACAAAACCATTCAAGTCGAGCATCAGCGCCTCGTCTGCGCCGGCCTTTTGCGCGGCGATGCAAGCGAGGATGCAATTCAGTTTGGAATGGCTGTTCAGCTTGGGGTCTTGGGTCATGGGCAGACCGCGCAAATGTGGAACCGTAGAAAGCGTGATCGGACGCGGGATCTTAGGCTTTGAATGCTCCATGATTATCACGAACGTAGGGCCCGATTGCGACAGGCTTGGATGCTGAAATGGCCGTATCTTAGTGCCGCGTGTGATCATCAGACGTGCGTGGGCGTCTGTGGTCATGCCATTCGCATTTTGTGTCTCTAACAAGGCTGAAATGACGCCTTTTCTGTCCAAACCGATATCTAGATCAACCGCTTTTGCGGCTTCAAACAAGCGGTCCATATGCTCGTCTAGAAACGCCCATTTTCCATCATACAGACGTAGCCCTTCCCACACACCGTCGCCCAACATGAAACCACTATCGTATACGCTAACCGTGGCCTGCGCCTTGGGCACGATTTGCCCATTCAGATAGATTAGGATGTCTTCATTCCGGGCATCTTCTTCGGCTTGGTGGGTGGTCACTTCGGTCATAGCGGGCTCCTTTGTTTGGACGCTAGGACAGGCCGCCAAATGTTCCAAGCGATAAACACCGCGTGAGATCACGTCGCCGTGCATTGCGCCAAAACCGCCAACAAAAGAGGATAGAGCAAAGAGGAGACGCCCATGTTCAGAGCAATGATTGCCGCCGTTTTAATTGCACCAACCGCGCAAGTGGTTGCCGCAGAAGATATTCAAACCGCCACTGTAGCTGGGGGCTGTTTTTGGTGCGTCGAAAGCGACTTTGAAAAGATCAACGGCGTGATCGGCGCGGTGTCCGGCTATACCGGCGGGACGACCGCAAACCCGACCTATGAAACCATCAAAGGTTCAGGGCACTATGAGGCGGTCCAAATCACGTATGACGCGGACGTTGTCAGCTATGATCAGTTGCTGCATTTGTTTTTTCGATCAGTCGACCCAACTGATGCGGGCGGTCAATTCTGCGACCGGGGTGAAAGCTATCGCACGGCAATTTTCGTGTCTAACGCTGCCCAAAATGCATCAGCTGAGGCTGCCAAGGCTGCTGCCCAACGCGATTTGGAACAACGAATTGTTACCCCAATTCTGCAAGCTGCCCGGTTCTACGAGGCAGAAGCCGTCCACCAAGATTATTACAAAGGTAGCTCAATTGTTTTGACCCGACGCGGACCAAAACGCCAAAGCGAAGCATATGCGTTTTACCGCGATGCCTGCGGGCGTGATCAACGTGTGTCAGAGCTATGGGGCGATGCTGCGCCGTTTGTGCACTAGGACTGGAAAGCAAGAACCTCGGAAAGATCCGGGATTACGTCAGCCGTGCCGTGACGGGTGACCATTAGCGCGCTTGCTTTGGTCGCCTGCTCAATTGATTGTTCCATCGTCATTCCACGATCAAGCCCAGCAAGCACATAACCAGTGAACGTGTCGCCAGCCCCGGTCGTATCCACGGGTTCAACCTTTATCGCGTCAAAATGCTGCTTGCCGCTTGTACCATACCAGTCTGCGCCATCTGCACCCAATGTCACGATGACATCACGCACGGGCAGGTCGTCGGGCGACTGACCGGTTGCCTCGCGCAGTTGCTCGGCCTCGACAGCGTTCAGGATCAGAAAATCAAGATAAGGCAAAACCGCCATCACGCGATCCGGATCAAAGGGAGCAGCAGCATAGGCGACGTTCAGGCCCATCTGCTTACCCATGCTTGCTGCGGTGCGTTGTAGGTTTGTTTCGTTCTGAAGAACCAACCAATCACCAGTTTGTGCCTCGGCCATGGCCGTCTGTAAAACCGTCTGCGGAATTTCCACGTTCGCGCCAGGATGAAGCACGATTGCGTTTTCGCCATGCGGATCGACCATAATGATTGCCTGAGCAGTATCAGTGTCTAACACAGCGATATTTCGTGTATCCACACCATATTCAAGCAATCGATCTGCCGCCCATTCACCATCTTTTCCGACGGCACCAATATGGTTTACACGCGCGGCAGCACGGGCGGCGGCGACCGACATGTTGGCCCCTTTGCCGCCCAAAAAGATCTCTCGGCCCGTGGAAGAAAGCGTCTCGCCCGGCTCCAAAATATGCGGAACCGAGAAAACGATATCTACGTTGATTGAGCCAAGATTCCAAATTGCCATTAATCGATCCTACATGCCGCGATAACTGCCATGTTCAAGATGTCGTTTACCGTCGACACTGTCGAGCAGATTTGAACAGGCTTACCGACACCTGACAAGATCGGTCCGATTACCGTTGCGCCAGCCATCTCTTGCATCAGCTTAACAGAAATCGACGCCGAGTGTCGCGCCGGTACAACCAACACGTTAGCGGGACCTGTTAGTCGTGAAAACGGATAGTTTTCTTGCGCTTGGACATTCAACGCTACGTCAACCGTCATCTCGCCTTCGTATTCAAAGTCAACATTGCGACCGTCAAGAACGCTTGCCGCCACATGCATTTTTTCGGCTCGTTCCGAAACAGGATAGCCAAAAGTCGAAAACGAAACGAAAGCCACACGTGGATCAAGGCCAAGGTCGCGGGCAACGGATGCACCGCGCTCTGCGATATCGCCCAAGTCTTGCTCGTCTGGCCATTCGTGAACCAATGTATCCGTGATTAGGACGATCCGTCCTTTATGCAGCACTGCCGTAACGCCAACTGCCCCATCATGCGGCTGTGCGTCAAAAACGTGATTGATCAGTTCAAGCACATGCGCAGATTTCCGCGTCGCGCCCGTGATCATCCCGTCGGCATGCCCATGAGCAACCATCAAAGATGCGAACACATGTCGGTCACGCGCCGCCAAACGGTGGATATCTTGCCTATCAAACCCTTTACGCTGAAGGCGATGGTTCAAGAATTCTTTGTAAGTTTCAAGATGTTCGGTGTTCGCTGCGTTTACTACGGTCAGTTCAGCCACTGCGTCGCCCAACCCTTCGGCGGTCAGCTTTTCTGCGACGTCGCTTGCACGGCCAACAACCAGTGCTTTACCAAGCCCGGAGCGCTGATACAGCACAGCGGCCCGCAAAACGCGTGGATCATCACCTTCGGCAAATACCACAGTTGACTGGTTTGACCGCGCACGTGCGTTCAGGCTGCGCAAGATCGAAGCTGTCGGATCCATCCGGCCCATCAAGGTGGCCTCGTAAGCATCCATATCGACAATCGGACGCCGCGCGACACCCGTGCGCATACCTGCACGTGCCACTGCGGTTGGAATACGATGGATCAAACGTGGATCGAAGGGAGTTGGAATGATGTAGTCGCGACCAAAAGTCAGCTTTTTGCCATATGCCATTGCCACTTCGTCAGGAACGTCTTCGCGGGCGAGTGCAGCAAGCGCTTCGGCGCAGGCGATTTTCATTTCATCATTGATCGCACGCGCATGAATATCTAGCGCACCACGGAACAGATAAGGAAATCCAAGGACGTTGTTCACTTGGTTCGGGTAATCCGAACGGCCTGTCGCAACGATGGCATCTTCGCGGACGGCATGCGCGTCTTCTGGTGTGATTTCTGGATCAGGGTTCGCCATCGCGAAAATGACGGGGTTTGGTGCCATACTCGCGACCATATCTTGGGTAACGGCGCCCTTGGCGCTAACCCCAAGAAACACATCACAGCCCTTCATCGCGTCATCTAGGCTACGGGCATCAGTGTTTGCGGCATGTGCCGACTTCCACTGGTTCATCCCTTCAGTCCGGCCCTGATAAATCACGCCTTTGGTATCGCACATGATGCAGTTATCGTGCTGTGCACCCATTGCCTTGAGCAACTCAAGACATGCGATCCCAGCGGCACCTGCCCCGTTCAGCACGATTTTAACGTCTTCGATCTTTTTGCCCGACAAATGCAGCGCGTTCAAAAGACCTGCCGCGCAAATCACCGCCGTCCCGTGCTGATCATCGTGGAAAACGGGGATATCCATTTCCTCTTTGAGGCGCTGTTCAATGATAAAACATTCAGGCGCTTTGATATCTTCAAGGTTAATCCCACCAAACGTCGGCCCCATCAGGCGCACCGCATTGCAAAACGCATCGGGGTCTTCGGTATCAAGCTCGATGTCGATCGAGTTCACATCGGCGAACCGTTTAAACAGAACCGATTTACCTTCCATCACTGGCTTACTACCCAGTGCGCCAAGGTTACCAAGGCCCAAAACAGCAGTACCGTTTGAAATCACGGCAACCAAATTGCCCTTGTTTGTATAGTCATACGCAGTCGAAGGATCAGCGGCGATTTCCTCGCATGGGATGGCGACACCGGGGGAATATGCCAGCGAAAGATCGCGCTGCGTCGTCATCGGCACGGTTGCCTGAATTTCCCATTTGCCCGGGTTTGGCTGCATGTGGAATTGCAGCGCGTCTTCGCGGGTCATCTTCGTTTTGGCCATTATCGTCCCCCTCGTTGGTTCGACAGTCATAACGGTTTACCGATTGTAGCTGCAACGGGTTCATTTCGGGGTTTCGTCGCTAACATTGCCCCGATAATGTCTGCCAGATGATGCGGGGGCATAAATGAGCACCAAGAAATCCACAGTCACGCCAATGATGGCACAGTTTCTAGAAATCAAAGCGGCGTACCCGGATGCGCTGCTGTTTTACCGTATGGGTGATTTCTATGAGATGTTTTTTGACGACGCCATTGCAGCAGCCGAAGCATTGGACATCGCGTTAACAAAGCGTGGCAAGCACGATGATCAAGATATCCCCATGTGCGGTGTACCCCACCATGCAGCCGAAGGATATTTTCTGACGCTAATCCGCAAGGGGTTTCGCGTCGCAGTCTGCGAACAAATGGAAAGCCCCGCCGAGGCGAAAAAGCGTGGATACAAATCCGTGGTCAAACGCGAGGTCGTGCGCCTTGTGACCCCCGGTACGTTGACCGAAGATTCCCTGCTTGATGCCCGTCGCCACAACTTCCTTGCTGCATATGCCGTGATCCGTGATGAGGCCGCCCTTGCATGGGTCGATATTTCAACCGGCGCGTTTCATGTGATGCCATGTAGCGGTGTGAATTTGGGGCCCGAACTTGCCCGTCTGACCCCGCGCGAGGTGATCGTCGCAGACGGATCAGAGGCGGATTGGGCTGGAATAGTGTCTGATAACGGCGCGACCCTGACAACTTTGGGTGCTGCTGCCTTTGACAGCACGGCAGGTGAAAAGCGTCTGTGCGCCCTATACAAAGTCGGGTCGCTAGATGCCTTTGGTGGCTTTTCGCGGGTCGAGATTTCAGCGATGTCTGCCGTGGCCGAATACCTTGATATCACGCAAAAAGGTAACTTGCCCCTGCTGCGCCCCCCCGTTCAGGAAGGCCAGTCCGCAGCAATGCAAATCGACGCTGCGACCCGCCGTTCACTGGAACTGACCCACGCGATGAATGGTGGCAAGCAAGGGTCGCTTTTGCATTGCATTGACCGCACCATCACTGCTGGTGGTGCACGGATGCTGGAACGGCGGTTATCATCGCCATCGTGCACCCTGCCCGTCATTCATGCGCGTCAGGACTGTGTTGAGCATCTGGTAAACAACACGCGACTGACCGAAGATATCCGTGATCAGCTGCGTGGCGTTCATGACCTTGATCGCGCGCTTTCGCGTTTGGCGCTGGACCGTGGCGGCCCACGCGATATGGCAGCCATTCGAAACACGCTCGGTCAAGCCCAAGCACTTGCGGAATGCGTCACCGGTGATCTGCCATCGCTTTTGGCTGATGCAGCAAAAGATTTAACCGGGCATGATGAACTGCTCGCGCTTCTCGATGATGCGCTGGTCGCTGAACCCCCACTGTTATCCCGCGATGGCGGGTTTATCGCACCGGGTTATGACGAAGAACTGGATGAAGTACGCAAACTGCGCGACGAAGGCCGTTCAGTTATCGCAGCAATGCAAGCCGAGTTCATCGAACTTTCAGGTATTCCCTCGCTTAAGATCAAGCACAACAACGTGCTGGGCTATTTCATCGAAACAACGGCAACCCACGCAGACAAGATGATGGCCGCGCCATTGAATGAAACCTTCATTCACCGCCAGACGACCGCAAATCAGGTACGCTTTACGACCGTTGAACTGTCCGAGATCGAAACACGTATTCTGAATGCTGGCGGTCGGGCGCTTGAGATCGAAAAAAGGCTCTATTCTAGCCTAACTCAGTCAATTGTGGCGCTCTCTGGACAACTAGGTGCATTGGCGCGGGCGCTTGCAGAATTCGATTTGGCGACGTCGCTTGCGCATTTGTCTGTGGCTGAAAATTGGACCCGTCCGTTGGTGGACGACAGTCGTGCGTTTGAAATAACTGGTGGCCGCCACCCTGTGGTCGAGGCCGCACTTCAAAAGGCTGGTGAGCCATTCATTGCCAACGATTGCGGTCTGACTGACGCGCCTATTTGGCTGCTAACTGGTCCGAACATGGCCGGTAAATCGACGTTCCTACGCCAAAACGCGTTGCTGGCAATCTTGGCGCAGATGGGTGGCTATGTTCCGGCTGGTAAGGCGCATATTGGCATCGTTAGCCAAATATTCAGCCGCGTTGGTGCATCTGACGATCTGGCCCGTGGCCGATCAACGTTTATGGTCGAAATGGTAGAAACTGCCGCGATCCTAAACCAAGCAGACGACCGTGCACTGGTCATCTTGGATGAAATCGGCCGCGGAACGGCAACCTATGATGGCTTGTCCATCGCGTGGGCGACCCTAGAACACCTGCATGACGTAAACCGTTGTCGCGCCCTGTTCGCCACGCACTACCACGAAATGTCGGCGCTATCGAACAAGCTTGATGGTGTGGAAAACGCCACGGTGACTGTCAAAGAATGGGAAGGCGACGTGATTTTCCTTCACGAAGTCAAACGCGGGACTGCGGACCGCAGCTATGGGGTACAGGTCGCGCGCCTTGCCGGCCTGCCCCCCGTCGTGGTCGAACGCGCCAAGGTCGTGTTAGAGGCGTTGGAAAAAGGCGAACGCGAAGGCGGGAGTGCCCAAAAGGCCATCATCGACGATTTACCACTGTTTTCTGCGACACCTGCACCTAGCCCGCAAAAACCAAAGGATTCTGAGGTCGAAACTCGGTTAAAAAGCATCCTGCCGGATGAGCTTACCCCGAAAGAGGCGCTTTCGCTGATTTACGAACTGCGTGATTTGATCTGATGAACAGCGCCCGGTTTGCAAGTGTGGGCGCTGTTTTGTTAGCAGCCTGCCTGTGGGGAACCACCGGGACAGTTCAAACCTTATTGCCGGGCGACCGCGAACCAGTTGCTGTGGGTGCATTGCGATTGGCCTTTGGTGCATTATTCCTGTTGGGTTTGGCATTTGCAAATGGCGAAAGCCGCAAAGCGTTCCACTTGCTGCCTCCCGCAGAGGTTATCATCGCCGGAATTGCGATCGGCGGTTACAACCTTCTATTTTTCTATGCCGTTTCGCTGTCTGGCGTTGGAATTGGAACAGCGGTTACCATTGGCAGCGCACCATTGTGGACAACTCTTTGGGAAATTCTTGTCGGACGAAAGTTACCCGGAAAAATTCGCGCCACAGGACAATGTCTTTCAATCATCGGTGTTGGTATGCTTGGCCTCGCGGGGACGACTTCTGAAGGGTCCGTCTTTGGGATCATCCTCGCGCTAAGTGCTGGCGCTTGTTATGCTTGTTATTCGCTTGCAACAAGCCGTATGACACAACGCGCACCTACGACCACCATCGCTGCTGCGACCTTCAGTATCGCAGCGATAATTACGTTACCTGCATTATTCTTCGTCCCTTTAGGTTGGTTATCTGATCCAAGTGCATGGGTTGGAATGTTGTTTCTAGGGTTTGTCGCAACCGGGCTAGCATATGCGTTTTACACTTGGGGCTTAATGCATATCGCGGCATCTACTGCTGTTACCCTCGCGCTGGCAGAGCCAGTGACAGCATGGCTACTTGCAACATTTTTCGTTGGGGAAACAGCAACAATGCAAAGCGTGATCGGCGCGGTTTTAGTGCTGTTGGGACTGATCGTCGTGACCTGCATTCCGGCTGCTTCACGCGAAACATAGATCACTAGCTACCGCTCGATACCCATAGTATCTTGAAGATCGCCAAGCGTTCTAGACAATCCTGCTCTGGGCTAAGCGGGTTGGCTTAATCATTGACATATAAGTCCTGATCCGGCCGGTAATTTTGCGCATGTGTCTGCACAGAAGAAAAAAGCAGGACCAACAGCCCTGCTTTTATCATATTTTGTATCATGCTGGCGTAGAGGACACGCCGACTTGGGCAGCGCGCAGTAGACGGTCATGAAGCATGAAACCCTCTGCAGCGACCTGAATAATTTCTCCTGCTTTAGTGCCGGGCACTAGGGCTTCAAACATCGCTTGGTGAACTTTCGGATCGAACTTATCACCAACTTCGGGAACGATCGGGTCGATGCCGTGTTTCTTAAATACGCTGATCAATTCACGCATTGTCAGTTCAACACCTTCAAGCAACGCAGCATTCGTTTCTTTATCAGATTCTTCTACTGACTGAAGCGCGCGGCGCATGTTGTCGTAAACCGGCAGCATATCACGTGCGAGTTTCGAGCCACCGTAATTCTCGGCCTCGCGGCGGTCACGATCGGACCGTTTGCGCATATTCTCCGCATCAGCCAAGGCACGCATGAACTTGTCTTTTAGTTCATCCCGCTCTGCACGCAATGCTTCTATTTCTTCAAAACCAGCTTCTGCAGCGAAATCCATTTCATCGCCTTCAGCAGCGAGTTCATCAAGGCTTTGCAGTTGCTCTTCGTTGTCAGCCATCAGTTTCTTCCTTTAGGAGCGGTCGGCAATAAGCTTGCCCACCAGCTGTGCAGTGTAGTTCACGATTGGAACGATCCGCCCATAGTTTAGACGTGTCGGCCCGATGACGCCCACGGCGCCAATTATCTTACGGTCGGCGTTCATATAAGGAGAAACGACCAGAGAGGAACCCGAAAGTGAGAACAATTTGTTCTCAGACCCAATAAAAATGCGCACACCGTCGCCATCTTCGGCAAGATCAAGAAATTGTGCTATATCGCGCTTGCGTTCAAGGTCATCAAACAGCGTACGGATACGCGCAAGATCAATTTCATTTTCACCATCAGTCAGCAAATTTCCGCGGCCACGTACGATCAGCCGTTCCGTAGATTCACCTTCGTTTTCCCACAGCGCATAGCCATTTTCGACAAGATCAGCGGCAAGGCTGTCGATCTCTTGCCGACGCGCTGCAATCTCACGAGAGATGACTTTGCCCAGTTCGGAAAGCGTGTGCCCTTCGGCAATTGCATTCAGAAAATTTGCAGCCTCGCGCATTGATGACGGCGTTTGTCCTGCGGGCGGCGTAAAGATGCGATTTTCGACGTGACCATCAGCGAACACCAAAACAACAAGTGCGCGTTCTCGCGAAAGGCTCACGAAATCAATGTGTTTAATAGGTGCTTCGTGTTTTGGCGTCAGAACAAGGCTCGCACCTTGGGTCACACCAGACAGCGCCTGCCCCACCTGATCCAAGACAGACGCAACATCCCTGTCATTATCACCAAGGGTACGATCAATGGTTTGGCGATCTTTGCCATCTAAATCACCGACCTCTAGCAACCCATCCACGAACATGCGCAGTCCCAGCTGCGTTGGAATACGCCCTGCACTGACGTGGGGGCTATCCAGCAATCCAAGGTATTCCAAATCCTGCATCACATTTCGGATAGTCGCCGCACTGACTTGTTCCGAAAAATCGCGCGTCAGTGTTCGGGACCCAACCGGCGAACCACTTTCTAGGTATCCTTCGACGACACGACGGAACACTTCGCGCGAACGATCGTTCATATCTGAAATATTAGGCGTCTGATCAGTCATTTCATTCTCGGATAAAGGCTGGGCAATTAAAACGAAGTATGCCCGGGCGTCAATCGGGGTTGGATTTCATATGTGGGCAGCGTATCTGAGCGTTACAATCAAAAGGAGTGACCCCATGCGCCCATCAGGCCGTCAAACGAACGAAATGCGTGAAGTTTCCATTGAAACCGATGTGACCATGCATGCGGAAGGGTCCTGCCTTATCAAGTGCGGTAACACTCACGTCTTGTGCACAGCAACAATCGATGAACGCGTTCCCCCATTTTTGAAAAACTCTGGCCTTGGCTGGGTGACTGCCGAATATGGTATGCTGCCACGTGCAACAAACACACGGATGCGTCGTGAATCCAAGAACGGTCAGTCTGGCCGTACCCAAGAAATTCAACGGCTTATCGGTCGTTCACTACGTGCAGGTGTTGATCGTGTTGCATTAGGCGAACGCCAAATTGTCATTGATTGCGACGTTATCCAAGCTGACGGTGGCACTCGCTGTGCATCAATCACCGGTGGTTGGGTTGCACTGAAATTGGCAGTTCAAAAACTGATGAAAGCTGGCGATGTCATTTCTGATCCGCTTGTCGATCCAGTCGCTGCGATTTCTTGCGGTATTTACGCAGGCCAAGAAGTTCTTGATCTGGATTACCCAGAAGACAGCGAAGCAGGTGTTGACGGTAACTTTGTTATGACCGCCGGTAAGCTGGTCGAAGTACAAATGTCTGCCGAAGGATCGACATATTCGCGTGCACAAATGGACGCTCTTTTGGATCTTGCAGAAAAAGGTGTCGCTGAACTAACAGCAGCACAACTGGCGGCGGTAAGCTAATGCGTAAGTTTGACGGCAAAGAACTGGTCATCGCGACCCACAACAAAGGTAAGCTCGCCGAAATGGTCGAGCTTCTCTCGCCGTTTGGCGTGACTTTGACGTCAAACGATGACCACGGTCTGCCAGAGCCTGAAGAAACCGAAACAACTTTTGTTGGTAACGCGCGCATCAAAGCACATGCCGCTGCAAAGGCGACCGGCCTTCCGGCGCTTGCCGATGACAGTGGGATCGAAATTGACGGGCTGAATGGAGCCCCCGGTGTATATACTGCGGACTGGGCCGAAACACCCAATGGGCGCGATTTCAAAATGGCAATGGAGCGGAGTTGGGCAGAGTTAGAGTCTGTTTCTGCCCCATATCCACGTACCGCGCGGTTTTGCTGTACGCTTGTTTTAGCCTGGCCAGATGGCCATGATGAGGTCTTTCCAGGGGTAATGCCAGGACAGGTAGTTTGGCCTATGCGTGGCGATCAGGGTCACGGGTACGACCCCATTTTCCAACCTGACGGTTATGACATCACGTTTGGTGAAATGGACAGCCAAGAGAAAAACAAGATCAGCCACCGGGCTGATGCTTTCCAAAAACTCGTCGCAGGTTGCTTTGCCTGAGGATTGGGAACACGGGGGCTTTGGCCTATATATCCATTGGCCGTTCTGTCAGGCTAAATGCCCATATTGTGATTTCAACAGTCATGTCGTTTCCAAGATTGATCAGCAAGCTTGGCAAACTGCATACCTAAGCGAAATCGAACGCGTCGGCGCCGACACCCAAGGACGCATCTTGCGTTCCGTTTTTTTTGGTGGCGGCACACCTAGCATGATGGACCCAGATTTGGTTGACGCGATCCTGACAAAGGTGCGCGCGACCTGGTCCATGGCCAACGATATTGAAATTACGCTCGAGGCGAACCCAACTTCAGTCGAGGCTGGACGCTTTGTCGGATACCGTCAGGCCGGCGTTAACCGCGTTTCGATGGGAATTCAGGCCCTAAATGACAAAGATCTGCGTGCCCTAGGTCGCCTTCACACCGCTCAGGAGGCTCTGACGGCCTTCAGCACGGCCAGAGAGACGTTCGATCGGGTCAGTTTTGACCTCATTTATGCTCGTCAGGGGCAAACTTTGACGGATTGGCGTGACGAATTGAAACAAGCATTGGGATTGGCGATTGATCACCTGTCATTGTATCAACTGACAATCGAAGAGGGCACAGCGTTTGGCGACCGTTATGCCGCCGGAAAACTTCGCGGATTGCCGGATGATGATGTTGCCGCTGACATGTACGCCCTTACCCAAGATGTTTGCGGTGCTGCAAATTTTGAAGGCTACGAAGTTTCCAACCACGCCCGGCCCGGGTGCGAAAGCATCCACAATAAGATCTATTGGAGCTATGGCGACTACGCGGGAATTGGTCCCGGTGCACACGGTCGGCTAACCTTAAACGGAAACCGTTTCGCGACCGAAGCACCATCAGCACCGATGAATTGGCTATCGCAGGTCAATCGAACGGGGAATGGCAATTCCGAACGTACCGCCCTATCAGCTGAGGATCAGCAATCAGAAATGCTGTTGATGGGCATGCGATTGCGCGAAGGTGTTGATCTGAATCGCGTTTCTGCAGCCAATACTGAATTGTTTCAAAATAAAATCAATAATTTGCGTGAAATAGGAATGGTTGATGTGGCCGAGGGCAGACTTCTGCTAACGCCAGAAGGCCGCCCTGTTCTTAATGCAGTATTACGCGAGTTGTTGGGCGCTTAGCCGCCCGACAATGCGCGCAAAAGATCGTCCAATTCGTCCAACGACTTATAACCAATCGTCATTTTACCGCCGTCTTCACCTTCTTTATGATCAATTGTGACTTTCATCCGAAGTGTCGCTGTCAGTTCTTTTTCAATCTGAACTGTATCTGCGTCCTTCTGAGACTTTCCGGAGGACTTGGGCTTTGTCTTTAATATCGGCCCCTGCTTGGCAAGTTTCTCGGTTTCACGAACAGAAAGGTTGCGGTGGATAACTTCGCGGGCAATTTCCACTGCCCGCTCATGGCCAACCAATGCACGCGCGTGACCTGCAGAAATTTGGCCCTGAACGAGATAGTCCAACACTTCGTCCGGTAGATTCAACAAACGCAAGAAGTTCGCGATATGGCTGCGGCTTTTACCAAGGGCAGTCGCGAGCTGTTCCTGCGTATGGCCGAAACGGTCCATAAGCTGACGATA
Source organism: Yoonia maritima (assembly GCF_003003285.1). Lineage (GTDB taxonomy): Bacteria > Pseudomonadota > Alphaproteobacteria > Rhodobacterales > Rhodobacteraceae > Yoonia > Yoonia maritima. Next base: position 88,821 of record NZ_PVTP01000011.1, read on the forward strand.
GCCAGCCGCTTCATCAACGGCGTTCAGGTCTGCGCGCTGAATATTCTCGATAATTGCGACTTCAAGAACTTCGGTGTCGGTGTATTCACGCAGAAGAACAGGAATTTCGTGCAGCTTAGCGATCTGAGCAGCACGCCAGCGGCGCTCACCGGCAACAATTTCATAGGTATCAGCGTCTTTCGGAGACTTACGAACGATCAAAGGCTGAATAATGCCCTTTTCAGCAATCGAAGCGGCCAAATCGTTAAGCGCATCTTCACCAAAGGTACGACGCGGTTGATCAGGGTTCGGAAAAATATGTTCAACCGGAACCAACAAATCAGGACGGCGTGGGGTATCGATCGCCGTATCATCTGGTGCTACATCTGACATCAAAGCCGACAAACCACGGCCCAAACCACGAGATTTCTTTGCGTTACTTGCCATGCTCTAAGCCCTTTTTTTCTTAGCTTTGTTAATGACTTCTTTTGCTAGCGCCCGATATGCGGTCGCACCCTTCGACGCGCTATCGTATTCGATCACAGGCAACGCAAAAGATGGCGCCTCGCTTAGGCGAACATTGCGTGGAATCACCGTTTTAAACACCATATCGCCCATGTTCTCTCGCGCGTCATCTTCGACCTGAATCGATAGGTTGTTGCGGCGATCATACATCGTAAGAACGATTCCTTCGATCCAAAGATCCGGATTCGCAGTTTGGCGAACATCACGGACAGTCAGAATAAGCTGCGAAAGGCCCTCTAGCGCAAAAAACTCACTTTGTAGTGGTACAAGGATCGAATGCGCAGCAACCATTGCGTTGACTGTCAAGATGTTGAGCGATGGCGGGCAATCAATCAATATATAGTCATACTGAGAAACAGCTTTATCCGCTTCCTGCAGCACATAACGCAGCAAAAAGCTGCGTTTATCATTATCAATCAGCTCAAGGTCGGCCGAACTAAGATCAGTTGTCGCCGGGATGATCGACAAATTCTTTACAGAGGTAGGTAACGCTGCTTCTTCTAAGCTCGCGTCGCCCGAAAGAAGGTCATATGTTGTTATATCACGCTGATCTTGCTCTATACCTAGTCCAGTTGAAGCGTTTCCTTGCGGATCAAGGTCGATCAACAATACCTTTTTTCGCTGCTCAGCCAGAGCAGCACCTAGGTTGATTGTCGTGGTCGTCTTTCCGACGCCGCCCTTCTGGTTCGCAATAGCGATAATTTTGCAGTCATTAGCCGACACGGGATATCCCTTTTACGATAAGAATTTGACCCCCAAGATCGGTTAAACTCGAGAACTCTTCAAGGTCAAAGCGCCAGTTCTTATGCGCATCGGCGATTTCTTCCCCAGCCTTTTTACCTTTGTGAAGAATGGCCTTACCATTTGGATTTATGTGCCTTTCAATCAATGGCAGCAACGTAGATAGGGTACTAAGCGCCCGTGCTGACACAACATCTGCCTCTTGCGAGTCAGAATTTTCAATTCGTTCGGCAAGCACGGTAACGCGAAGACCCAATTCTCGCGCGGCTGTTCGCAGGAATGTAGCCTTACGTTGGTCACTTTCGATGAGGATAAATGACGCATCTGGCTGCTGAGCCTTCGCAATGATGGCCATTACGATACCGGGAAAGCCCCCGCCGCTTCCGATATCCACCCATTTTTCATATGATTCTGGCGAATATCGGTAAATTTGTGCTGAATCGACAATATGTCGGTCCCATAATTCAGGGATTGAGGCAGGAGAGATCAAGTTTATTTTAGGTGTCCACTTACGAACCAAGTCTTCGAACTTCTGTAGATCATAAAATGTTTCACGTGAAACATTAACCCCACCAACATCGACGCTCATTACTTAACTTCCTGTCTTTGCTTGTTGGGTTCGCTTAATCACGCTTACGATCAACATAAGTGCTGCCGGTGTCATGCCTTCGATGCGCCCCGCTTGCGCAATGCTAACAGGGCGTGCTGCTTTCAACTTGCTGGCAAGCTCGTTAGAAAGCCCTTTAACCAGAGAATAATCCAAGTCTTCGGGAATAGCCTGCTTCTCGTCGCGTTCTAAGGCTGCTATATCTCGTTCTTGCCGCGCCACATAGTGTGCATACAAGGCGTCTTTCTTGATTTGATCCTTAACAGCTGGTTCAATCGCACCAGTTTCCGGCACAAGCGCCTCTAGATGCATGAAATCAAAATCGGTCAGGGCCAACGCATCAAGAGCAGAGCGCCGCGGACCGTCCGCATTCAACTTTACTCCCTGCCCTGCTATCTCGCGCGCAGAAAGGGAAACATTAGACAACATATCCTGAGCTTTCTGAATCTTTTCCATCTTTTCTGAAAAAGAATCCCAGCGTGCGTCGCCGACGCAACCCAGCGAATGGCCAAAAGCGGTTAAACGTTGATCGGCATTATCCGCGCGCAAGGACAAACGAAACTCTGCCCGTGATGTGAACATCCGATAGGGTTCAGACACACCGCGCGTAATAAGGTCGTCAATCATGACCCCAATATAGGACTGCCGACGACTAAAGGTTATCGGGTCGCGACCGCCGGCCTGCGCAGCTGCGTTTAATCCAGCAACTAACCCTTGGGCCGCCGCCTCTTCATAACCTGTTGTTCCGTTGATTTGGCCAGCTAAATACAGACCTTGGACATCACGTAGTTCCAGCGTTGGCTTAAGCGAACGCGGATCAACATAGTCATATTCAATAGCATACCCAGGCTGAAGAATTGTAGTGTTTTCAAGACCATAGATCGAATGTACGTATGCTTCTTGAACGTCTTCAGGCAGTGATGTTGAGATCCCGTTTGGGTAAACAGTATGATCGTTTATCCCTTCCGGCTCAAGAAATATCTGATGCGACGTTTTATCGGCGAACCGGACGACTTTATCTTCGATTGATGGGCAATAGCGCGGACCAACACCATCGATATGCCCGCCGTACATCGCAGACCGATCTAGGTTAGCGCGAATAATCTCATGCGTCTTTTCATTGGTGTGTGTAATACCACAATCAATTTGTCGCGCGAAAACGCCCTTTGACATGAACGAAAACATTGTTGGGTCTTCGTCTGTTGGCTGTGCCTCTAGCAAATCCCAGCGAATCGTACGTCCGTCTAACCGTGGCGGCGTTCCCGTTTTAAGGCGACCAAGCGGGAGTTGAAAACTATCCAACCGTTCGGCCATTTTTTCAGAGGGCTTATCCCCCATCCGACCGCCAGGTCGCGACACATCACCGATGTGAATAACGCCCCGTAGAAAAGTACCGGTAGTCAGGATTACGTTAGCCGCAGTTATGCGACTATCGTCAGACATTACGACGCCGCTAACTCGATCACCGTCCATGATTAAATCTGTTGCTTCACCTTCAATGATTTTAAGGTTCTCTACTAGATCTAGCTCTGCCTGCATCGTCGTGCGATATATTTCACGGTCGGCTTGCGCGCGTGGGCCTTGTACTGCTGGCCCTTTTCTTCGATTCAGCAGCCGAAATTGAATACCTGCGCGGTCAGCGACACGGGCCATAACGCCATCAAGCGCATCGATTTCGCGAACAAGGTGTCCTTTTCCAAGCCCACCGATAGCAGGGTTGCAGGACATTACCCCAATGGACTGCTTTGTCAGCGTGATAAGCGCCGTACGCGCACCCATTCTTGCGGCCGCATGTGCTGCTTCTGCACCCGCGTGTCCGCCACCGATAACAATTACGTCGAAGTCATGATGTTTCACGTGAAACACTCCTATTTGCCGATGCAAAAGCTAGAAAAGATTTCATCAAGGACTTGTTCTACATCAACTCGGCCGACAAGGCTATCCACTGCGCGAATAGCCGAACGAAGTTCCTCCGCAGTAAGGTCAGTCATCCCATGCTGTACATCAAGATCAGCTTCTGCCGCGTCCAGAAAGCGAATGGCGTTCACCATAGCGATCCTATGTCGTTCGCGCATTGCAATCCCGACAGAACCTACCCGTTCCTTCAAGATATCAGAAATTTTTTCAACAAGCGCATCAACTCCGTCCCCAGTTTTCCCTGATATTGCTAGGCCTTCTCCGCAATCTAGATCAGATTTTGCCCGAACAAGAATATCACTATCACCTACATTAAGTGGTCCAATATCATCAGGTAACAACATATGGACACGTATATCTGCTTGTGCTGCTCTTTCTTTTGCCCGTTGAACACCTATGCCCTCAACCACATCATCTGTGTCACGTAATCCCGCTGTATCCAGCATCGTTACAGCAAGACCATCAAGATCAAGTCGCACTTCGATCACATCACGGGTCGTACCGGCAATTTCTGATGTAATAGCGACTTCTCTACCAGCAAGCCGATTAAGTAGTGTTGATTTTCCGACGTTCGGTGCACCAATAATCGCGACTTCAAAACCGTCTCGCAGACGTTCAGCAATGCGCACGCCTTCTGCTTCGCGACGCATCTGCGCTTTGACTTCGCCGATCAGTTCAAGAACTTCAGGCGCAACATCGACCGGTACTTCTTCGTCCGCAAAGTCAATCGTTGCCTCTAGCAATGCAGTCGCCCGGATCAGCTTTATCCGCCACCCTTCTGCCAGATCACCCAACGCACCAGAGAAAACTCTGACCGCTTGCTTTCTCTGACTCTCAGTTTCAGCATCAATCAAATCGGCTAGGCCTTCGACCTGCGCCAAATCTAGCCGCCCGTTATCAAGCGCGCGACGTGTAAATTCCCCGGGTTCTGCTTGACGAAGTTGAGGATCGTTTCCGAGCACGGTTAACACTGCACTCACGACGGCCGGGCTACCGTGCAAATGAAACTCCACGACCTCTTCGCCTGTGAAACTTTTTCCTTCTGCGAACTTCAGGACCAACGCTTCGTCCAACAATTGCCCGTCAGGATCGGAAAGCACACGAACACCTCGGCTGACAGGTACATTCCCCATCAGCCTTTCAGCAGATCTCACCGCGTCTGAACCTGACAAACGGACCACAGCCACACCAGCCCGGCCCTTTGCAGTTGCTAAGGCAAAAATCGTATCCATAAATCAACCCATTGTATTATAACAATAAGTTACGTGTTCATTGAATCGAAGAAGTCCGAATTTGTTTTGGTCTGCTTTAGCTTACCAATCAAGAATTCAATCGCATCAGTCGTACCCATTGGGTTTAGAATCCGGCGAAGAACGTATGTTTTCGCTAGATCGACCTTATCCACCAACAGCTCTTCTTTCCGTGTACCGGATTTCAGAATATCCATCGCAGGGAATACGCGCTTATCAGCCACTTTGCGATCCAGAACGATCTCAGAGTTACCCGTACCTTTGAATTCTTCAAAGATAACTTCGTCCATACGTGAACCTGTATCGATCAACGCGGTTGCGATGATTGTCAGAGAGCCGCCTTCTTCGATGTTCCGTGCCGCACCAAAGAAACGTTTTGGACGTTGCAATGCATTCGCATCCACACCACCGGTTAGAACTTTACCGGACGATGGAACGGTTGTGTTAAATGCGCGGCCGAGGCGCGTGATCGAATCCAACAAGATCACGACGTCGCGCTTATGTTCAACAAGACGTTTTGCCTTTTCGATAACCATCTCAGACACAGCAACGTGACGTGTTGCTGGTTCATCAAATGTCGAAGAAACAACCTCGCCTTTCACCGAACGTTGCATGTCGGTGACTTCTTCAGGGCGTTCGTCAATCAGCAGAACGATCAGATAGCATTCTGGGTGGTTCTTTTCGATCGAGTTGGCGATGTTTTGCAAAAGAACCGTTTTACCAGTCCGCGGCGGCGCGACGATCAATGAACGCTGCCCCTTACCAATAGGAGCAACAAGATCGATAATCCGTGCTGAGCGGTCTTTGATCGTTGGATCTTCGACTTCCATGTTCAGCCGCTCATCTGGGTAAAGCGGCGTTAGGTTGTCGAACGCAACCTTGTGCTTGGCCTTCTCTGGCTCTTCAAAGTTGATTTGTTCAACCGAAGTCAGCGCAAAGTAACGCTCTGTGTCGTTCGGCTCTTTCATCACACCTTCGACGGTATCGCCAGTCCGCAATGAATGCTGACGGATCATGTCTGGTGAAACGTAAATATCATCTGGACCCGGAAGGTAGTTCGCTTCGGGTGAACGCAAGAAACCAAAGCCGTCTTGCAAGACTTCCAAAACGCCGTCACCGCCGATGATCCATTCTTCGTCTGCCCGCTCTTTCAGAATGGCGAACATCATATCGCCTTTCCGCATCGTCGAAGCATTTTCGATTTCGAGCTCTTCAGCCAGCGACAACAGATCTTTTGGGCTTTGTGCCTTGAGATCAGCAAGGTTCAGACGGTGTTGGGACATCATAAAATCCATCACCAGCCCAATGGCCGGTGTCTTTGCATATAAAAATGGAAAAACCACTTTCCCGGACGGGAAGCTGCGGCACACATAAGCAAACATGCACCGCGAGTCAACGACGCCCTAAAACGGGCGCACAACGACCGCTACAACGATTATCACCATCAGAACTGTCGGAACCTCGTTAGCGAGCCTGTAGACCCGCCCAGAGCGCGTGTTGGTCCCTGCAGCGAACTCTTTCCGTCGTTTACTTAGCCAGCCGTGAAAACCGCTCATTAAGATCACAGATATGATTTTTGCCCATGCCCAGACCGATCCCCAATCGAATGCCCCCATGGCGAGCATGGTCAACCCTGCGATCCAGGTGACGGCCATAGCGGGATTAATAATCACACGAAGCAGTTTTTCTTCCATTACCTGGAATGTCTGATCAAGCTCTGATCCAACCACTGCCCGCTCAGCATGATAAACAAACAAACGCGGTAAGTAGAACATACCGGCCATCCACGAGATGACAGCCATAATATGGATCGCTTTGATCCAATCGTAATAACCGCTCAGAAATTCCAGCATGTGTTTCACTCTCTTCCGTCAGTTACCTCTTAATAAATATATATTAAAAGAAAAGATGATGATGATGATAGTGAGCCCAATTTCTGTGGTTTGTTTTTTCATCCGCAGACTTATCCCAAGGCTGAACTTGGAAAAATAATTATATAACTCTTGTTAGAATTAAGCTTTTATGTCATAAAAACAATACGTTGAACGTTGTAATGTTTTCGCGACCGGTACCTATTGTGACATTGACTCTGCACTTTCGCGCGATTCCTCCACAGGGCCGACTTATCCTTTCCCACCGTGGAAAAATCGGCATAACAGCTGGCATAAGTTTCGACTTTCGCACAGGTTCAGAAATCCACTGACTCATCCCACAGGTCGCCCGCAGGCTGACACACGGTTTTTCCAAAAGGTTATCCACATGACCGATACGATCATATTGGCCTCTGGCTCTGAAATTCGCGCAACATTGCTCAAAAACGCGGGGGTCAACTTTACAGTTTATAAGGCTCGTATTGACGAAGATGCGATCCGCCAGTCTCTCGAGGCTGAAGATGCTGCGCCTCGGGATATTGCCGACACTTTGGCCGAACTCAAAGCACAAAGGGTTGCCGCAAAACATCCAGATGCGCTTGTCATTGGCTGTGATCAAGTTTTGGCGCTTGGGCGCACTATATATAGTAAGCCAGAAACACCCGAGCAGGCGCTTTCACAGTTACAGTCTTTGCGCGGTCAAAAGCATCAGTTGTTGTCAGCAGCTGTGATATACGGCGAAGGCAAACCGCTATGGCGTCATGTTGGCGTTGTGCGGCTGCAAATGCGTGACGCGAGCGACACATATTTAACTGATTATGTTGATCGCAACTGGGAAAGCATTCGTTACTCTGTCGGAGCCTATAAGCTTGAGGAAGAAGGTGTGCGACTTTTCACGCGCATCGAGGGGGATTATTTCAACGTGCTGGGACTGCCGCTATTAGAGCTACTATCTTATCTGACATTGCGTGGGACACTTCCGTCATGACCCAATCACCAAAAGCTTGTGTCATTGGTAACCCAATCTCTCATTCTTTGTCGCCAAAACTGCACGGTTATTGGCTCAAGCGTTATGGGTTGCCGGGTGAATACACCGCCCTACAAGTCACAGAAGGTGATCTGGAAGAAACACTACGGATGCTGCCTAGTCAGGGTTTCGTAGGAGTGAACGTCACGCTTCCGCATAAGGTAGAAGTACTGCAATACGCGGATCAAATTACAGATCGTGCGACCTTGATTGGTGCGGCGAATACGCTGACATTCAAAGAAGACGGACGCATTTTTGCGGACAACACCGATGGCTATGGTTTCATTTCCAATCTGCGCCAAGGCGCCCCGGATTGGGATCCAAAATCTGGGCCAGCCGTAATCTTTGGTGCTGGTGGTGCTGCGCGCGCTGTTATCGTGGCATTGGCAGACGCTGGTGTGCCGGAAATTATCCTTACCAACCGGACCCGTGCCAAAGCAGAAGCTTTGCGCGCTGATTTCGGTGCGCGTATTCGTGTGGTCGATTGGGTTCAGGCTGGCAGTGTTCTGGAAGACGCGAATGTCGTGATCAATACGACTTCGCTTGGGATGAAAGGTGCTGCTGAATTCAAAGTCTCGCTTGATGCGCTGCGCCCTGAAACTGTCGTCACAGATATTGTGTATAACCCGCTGCGTACGCCGTTTTTGAAGGCAGCCGAAAAGGTCGGCTGTACGACAGTCGATGGTTTGGGAATGCTGCTTCATCAGGGTGTGCCTGGGTTTGAACGTTGGTTCGGTAAGCGCCCAGAAGTCGATGAAGAAACGCGTCAGGCTGTTTTAGCATGACAATACGGCTTGGATTGACCGGATCAATTGGGATGGGAAAATCCACGACAGCACAGATGTTTCGCGACGAAGGTGTCCCTGTTTGGGACGCAGATGCCACTGTGCATGAACTATATGAAAAAGATGGATTGGCCGTAGCACCCATCGCTGCTGCGTTTCCCAATGCGGTCGTCGAAAAATCAGTGTCCCGAGACGTACTGAAAGAGTTGATTGCATCAGATCCAACAGTCATCGCGCAGCTTGAAAAAATTGTGCATCCGCTTGTTGCTGACAGTCGCCGTAAATTCTTAGCCAATCATAATGATCCACTGGTGGTTTTTGACATACCTTTGCTGTTCGAAACTGGTGCAGACGAATGGTTAGATGCAGTTTTGGTTGTGACGGCCCCTGCTGACATACAAAAATCACGTGTGATGGACCGGCCCGGTATGACGGAACAGCAATTCAAGACTATTCTTTCCCGCCAAACGCCGGATGCAGAAAAACGTGAACGCGCTGACCATATTATTGAAACGCTGACGCTGGACGATACCCGCGCTGCTGTGCGAAACCTGATTGCGGAACTAAAGGGGCAATCTGATGCGCGAAATCGTACTTGATACGGAAACCACCGGGTTTGAACCCAACGAAGGCGACCGGATTGTTGAAATCGGTGCGATCGAGCTGATCGGCCATATGCCAACCGGCCGTACATATCATCAGTACATCAATCCCGAACGATCAATGCCAGCCGAGGCGTTTGGCGTTCACGGTATTGGTCCCGATTTATTGCAACCGCCCCAAGATCCAAAGCCGGGTCAAGAAACGCTGCGTGACAAGCCAGTGTTCAAAGATATCGCTCAGGCATTTGTTGATTTCGTGGGTGATTCAAAAATGGTCATCCATAACGCCGCATTTGATATGAAGTTTTTGAATGCGGAACTGGGTTGGCTTGGTCGCCCGTTGCTGCCTATGGATCAATCACTTGATACGTTGGCAATTGCACGTCGCAAGTTCCCCGGTTCGCCAGCATCATTGGATGCGCTTTGCCGTCGGTTTGGCATCGACAACTCTTCGCGGACGTTGCACGGCGCGTTGTTGGACAGTGAAATCCTTGCCGAAGTGTATCTAGAGCTGATCGGCGGACGACAGCCGGATTTCGCGCTCTCATCAGACACGCGTTCAAAAGCGAATAGCAATGCTTCAGAAGATTGGCGCCCATCGGCGCGGCCCCAGCCGTTGCCATCGCGGCTAACTGCTGAAGAAACCGCCGCCCATAATGCCTTTATCGACAAATTGGGCGACGATGCTTTGTGGAAAAAGCTTAGTTAACTTTTGCTTTCTCTGCTTCCGCGCGGCGTGCCAGCTCCGAACGGTAGAGCGCAACGAAATCAATTGTTTCTAGGTTAAGCGCTGGGAAACCACCGTCGCGTGTGATGTCGCTGACGATGCGGCGCAGGAATGGGAAAGTGATGCGTGGGCATTCGATCAGCAGATATGGGTGCATCTGCTCTTCTGGGACACCTTCGACGTGGAAAACGCCAGCATATTCGATTTCCAGAACGAACAGTGGCTCGCCTTTGTCTTTAGTTTTGCTGGTGATGTTTAGTTTTGTGATGACTTCGTACTGGTTGTCTGCAGTACGCTTGCGCGCATCTAGGTTCACCTGAACCTGAATTTCTGGTTGGGCTTCGCCAGAAACACCTTTTTGCGCAAGGATATTTTCGAAAGACATGTCACGGATGTACTGTGCCATTACACGGCTTTTGACCTGCGCGGGTTGTGCCGCAGCGGCACCGTTTTCGGGGGTATCAGACATTATAAACTGCTCCGGTTAAATTCTGTTGGCGTTTTCCTAACAGCCAATGTCCTAAGGCTCAATGCTGGGTCCACCCTGATGGCGGATGTGTTGGTTTTTTGTCTCCGGTCACGTCCTGAAATTCACCATCAATGACCTGATCATTGGGTTGTTGTGTGCGTTGCTGGTTGGAAGTTTCTGTAAAGCTAGCGACCTTGATCTTTGAACGGCCCCAGACAAATGCTGCTTGGCGTACCTTTGGTATCAATAGGGAAAGCCCTACAATATCTGTGAAAAAACCCGGTGTTAGTAAAAGAGCCCCTGCGAACAAGATCATCGCCCCATTTGCCAATGGTTCGGACGGATCTTGGAGTTCAGAAAAAGATTGTTGAAGTTTTCCAAGTTCACGCAGGCCCTGTTGTTTTACCAAATATGACCCGGCGATTGCCGTTGTCAGAACAATTAAAAGAGTCCACCAAACACCAATGGCGCCGCCAACTTGGATGAATAACGAGATTTCGATCATTGGGACTGCGATGAATGCGATCAATAGCCACATAGTGGGCGCCTTTCTTAACTTGTTCCGGGCAAGGTGGACTTGGCCCTATACAGCCCCTACATAGGGTTGGAACGGGTATGTTTCCATGCCCCACCCTAATTGAGGTCCGAATGAACTCTGTTATTGAACTTTTGGTATTGGCTGGCATTGCCGTCTTTTTGATCCTGCGCTTGCGGGGTGTTCTGGGCACGCGCGAAGGTTTCGAAAAACCTGTCGTACGCCCGTCACAAGATGATCGGCGTGGAAAAAGGCCTGATCTTGAGCTTGTGAAAGACGGTCCTGATCTGGATATCACCGATCACGTCACTGAAGGTAGCGCCGCAGCGACAGCGCTTGCCGCGATGAAGCGCGTTGATCCAACGTTTAATGTTTCGGAGTTCTTGGGCGGCGCACGTGCCGCTTATGAAATGATCCTGATGGCGTTTGAAAAAGGCGATCTGGACGAAATCAAACCGTTTATCTCTGATGACGTTTACGAAGCTTTTGCTTTCGTTGTCGAAGACCGTAAACGCAAAGGTCTTACTGTTGACGCTACATTCATCGGTGTCAGCGACATGACCTTGGCTGCGGCCGAATTCGATGCATCAAACAACGAAGCAGATATTTCTGTCCGCTTTAAGTCCGAGATGACTTCGGTCGTCCGCGATAACGGTGGTGACATCGTCGAAGGCAGCGACAAAGAAGTGAAACGCCAGAAAGATACTTGGACATTCTCGCGTCGGATGGATGCCGGTGATCCAAACTGGAAACTGGTTGCGACTGGCGAATAAGGTGCAGGCAAGGCAATGGCCGGACTGACATATAGGCAATTGTCCTTTGACGATTTGAACGATTGGGCGGCTGATGATCATCAGGCCGCCCTTGATGTTTTTCTGAACACCAGCGCGCATCTGACCAATGATAACTGGGGCGATATGGCGAATGCCGCGCAATCACCCCGTCAGTTTTTCGAAAGCCACTTTCAACCCGTTTTGATCGAAGACGGTGCACCGATGGTGTTCACCGGCTATTTCGAGCCGCAGCTTGCTGGATCGCGCACAAAGTCTGAAGCATTTTCAATTCCCATCTATGCGTTGCCCGACGAACCGGCCAAATACACACGTCGGCAGATTGACGAAGACCAACCTCTTGCAGGGCGCGGTTTGGAAATTGCGTGGCTTTCTGACCCCGTCGATTTGTTCTTTCTGCAGGTCCAAGGATCAGGCCGCATTCAGCTACCCGATGGTACCATGATGCGCGTTGGCTTCGCAGGCAAGAATGGTCGGGAATATACATCCATCGGAAAGGTTCTTATTGCGCGGCGCGAACTGGCTGAAAGCGATGTGACCCCGGAATCCATCCGTGACTGGGTTGCCCAAAACAGGACGAAGGGTCAGGCGCTTTTGTGGGAAAACGAAAGCTATGTCTTCTTCAAAGAAATAACCGAGGTTCCCGCAGATCACGGCCCTTTGGGCGCATTAGGTGCTTCGATTACTGCGGGTAGATCAATCGCCGTTGATCCAGAAATCACCCCGCTTGGTGCGCCGGTTTGGATTGAAAAAGCTGGGACGCACCGTCTTATGACTGCCCAAGATATGGGATCGGCGATCAAGGGTGCTCAACGTGCCGACATATTCTTTGGCACTGGGAGCGAGGCTGGGCGTCTGGCTGGTCAGGTGAATGATGGCGGACGTATGGTTGTCTTGCTGCCAAATGATATGGCGCAGCGAATTTGCGGAAAGACGACCTGATGCGGCGGCCAAGAAACCTTTCTGAAGAAGAGCGTGCGCTGTGGGATAAAGTTGCCGAACGGGCAAAACCACTTGATCCGAAATCGCACGCTGCTGAAAAGGCACCGATCAAGCCTAAACCAAAACCCCGTGATGTTGGCGGCACACCGATGCCAAACTTTAAGGTTGGACAAAAAGCAAATACGCACCGCCCCCATGATATTTTGCCCAGCATCACAGAACGACTAAGCCGTGCACCTGTACATATGGACCACAAATCATTCGGCAAAATGAAACGCGGTAAACTGGTGCCAGAGGCGCGGATCGACCTGCATGGAATGACTATGAGCGAGGCACACCCCGAACTCGTTGCATTTATACTTGGGTCGCACTCGATCGGGCGTCGGTTGGTTTTGGTGATCACTGGCAAAGGCAAAGATCGTGATGATGGCGGAGCCATCCCAACTCGGCAGGGCGTTTTACGACACCAGGTCCCACAATGGCTTGCGCTTCCACCACTAAACCACGCGATCCTTCAAGTGACGCCAGCGCATTTGAAACACGGAGGCCACGGCGCGTATTATGTGTATTTACGCCGAAGCCGATAGACGGGTTTGCGCCTTTTTGATCGCTGGAACCATGGCAAGTGACGCGATCACGAAAGTTGCTGAGTAAAACAAAAGCTGCGTATCGAATTCAAAGCCGAGATCAATCAACCAACCAGATAGTCCCGGGCCAATCGCGGACCCAAGTACCATCAAAGCAACCGCTGCTGATTTGATGGATCCTATGTGTGCGGTGCCGAAATATGTGCTCCATACGGAACCAGGTAACGTTGATTGACCGCCGCCAGCCAATCCCATCAGGATCACACCCAATGCGGACCAGGCTATCGTGGGGGCAAAGGCGTGAACGATGAATGCGACTGAGTATGGCAGTAGGTAGATCGGCAATAACCGCCCTACCCCGAATTTATCCACGGCCCAGCCAAACAGGAACGTGGAGCCCATGAATGTGAATGTCCCCAGTGGAAATACAGCAACGAATTTCAGATGCTCCCATCCTTTGATTTCTGCAAAGTGGACCTGATGAAACCAGAATGCAGTAGCGAGCATGGGGAACAACGCCATCGCGGGGGCAAGTGTCCAAAATAGCGGGTGGCGTAATGCCTCGGCGCGAGTCCAGTGTCGTCCGTCCATGCCAACAGCAGTGTCGGACTTTGCCGAGGATTGCGGAGTTCGTTCGAGTTTGAGCAATCTCCACAAGAGTGGGATCATGAGCAGAATGAAAACTGCGAATCCGACCCAAATTTTTCGCCATTCCATATGAGATTTTAGCCAGACGCTTGATAGCGGTAGCGCGGCTTCGGCAAGGATAAACCCAAGCGTTGATACAGCGAGCGCACGGCCACGTGTCGCGATGAACCAACGTGAAATCGCCACGATCGAAATTGTGCTGCTCATGCCCTGGCCAAACAGGCGTAGGCAAAAGATGACAAAAACTAAGCCAAGCACATGTGTATTGAACGCCATGCCAAGGCAGGACAACGCCAACAATGTCAGAACGACAACACCCAAACTGCGGACGCGAAACCTGTCTGTCAAACCGCCTGCGTAAATCATGACCCCCGCTGACGTCATTGTGGCAATCATATAGATCAGCCCCCAATCGCCGTTGGATAGCCCGTATTCTTCGCGGATTTCTCCGGCAAAGACGGCGATCAGAAACGTTTGGCCAAAGCTAGACAGGAACGATAAAATCGCGCCAACCCCAAGGAATGGCGCGTTTTCACGGATAAAACGGAAATAAGAGGCGAATGAATTCATACGCCTTTGGTGATCCTGCACCGCCCAAAAGGAAAGCCCTAATGCAGGGGTGCAGCTAAATCACAACACGTAGCGGCTGACATCCAAGGAACGGGACAATTCGCCAAGATGCTTTTCAACGAATGCGGCATCTACGGTGATAGCTTCACCACCGCGATCAGGCGCGTTGAAAGACAGGTCTTCGAATACGCGTTCCATCACGGTGTACAATCGCCGTGCCCCGATGTTTTCAACGGATTCATTGACCTCTGCCGCGATCTTGGCCAGTGCTTTGATCCCTTCGGGAGAAAACGTCACTATGACTTCTTCCGTTTTCATCAGTGCGGTATACTGCAGCGTCAGTGCGTTGTCGGTTTCGGTCAGGATGCGGACAAAGTCGTCTTCAGTCAGGGCTTGCAGTTCAACACGGATCGGCAAACGGCCCTGTAGTTCAGGCAGCAAGTCTGATGGTTTGGCGACATGGAATGCGCCAGAGGCGATAAACAGGATGTGGTCTGTTTTGATTGGGCCGTGTTTGGTTGAAACGGTTGTACCTTCGATCAATGGCAGTAGATCGCGCTGAACACCCTCGCGGGAAACATCAGCACCACGTGCGTCAGAGCGTGCGCAGACTTTGTCGATCTCGTCCAAGAAGACGATGCCATTTTGTTCAACTGCTTCTAGCGCGGCTTTGGTCACTGTCTCATCATCAAGCAGTTTGTCGGCTTCGTCTGCGATTAGCGCGTCATAGCTTTCTGCGACGGTCATCTTCTTCTTAACCGTGCGGCCACCGCCCATTTTGCCGAACAATTCGCCAATGTTCATCATGCCGCCCATTCCGCCGGGCTGGCCAGGTATTTCAAAACCACCCAACGGGTTGGATGTGTCTGCCAGCTCCAGCTCGATCACGGTGTTGTCCAGTTCGCCAGCCTTCAGCTTGCGTCGGAACATTTCGCGGGTTCCATCGCGGGCATCGGTGCCAGCAACAGCTGTGATAACGCGGTCTTCGGCGGCTTGTTGTGCTTTGGCTTTGACGTCTTCGCGCATGTGCTCGCGCGTGTCCAAGATTGCAGTATCAACCAGATCACGGATGATTTGTTCAACGTCACGGCCGACGTAGCCGACTTCGGTGAACTTTGTTGCTTCGACCTTGATGAATGGCGCACGGGCAAGTTTCGCCAAGCGGCGGCTGATCTCGGTTTTACCAACACCAGTGGGCCCGATCATCAAAATGTTCTTTGGGTAAACTTCATCGCGCAAATCGTCGCCCAATTGCTTACGGCGCCAGCGGTTACGCAGGGCCACAGCCACGGCGCGTTTTGCGTCGTTCTGTCCAATGATAAACCGATCAAGTTCCGATACGATTTCACGTGGGGTGAGGTCAGTCATGTCAATCCTTACACATGGGATGGAGGCAGGCGGTGCAATGGAAAACCAGCCGGCAGCAAACGCAAAGTCCGCGCACGAATTTTTTCCCAAAAAGCACCTAAAAACAGCATGATTGCGCCAAGTAGCAGAACTGTTAGGGCGACGCCATCGCCATCCAGAACTGTGATTGCAACGGTCACGATATAGCCAATTGCCGTAATCAAAAATGACCGCCGGTCGATGATGATCGCAATAACAGCGAAGATACCAAGCACAACAAATAGTCCAAAGTTTGCGGCCGACGTCCCTTGGTTCAAGAGAGTCAGGCCGATTGTGTTAATCAAAGCAGGCGCTGCAACGACATGCAGCCAAAACCCGTTCGTTGATCGCCGGGTGACGCGATGTGGGTCGCTCATATCGAACATCATGGCGACGGCAAAAACAATAAGCCCCAACACCAGTGTGATCCACGCAAATGGTCCGCCAGCGGATAGCAAGAAAAGGTCTTTGAATTCGTTAATTTCGCCACCTTTGCTGGCGGTGAACACCATCGAGACAACGAAAAACCCGATAGCAAGGATTGCCATCGCAAACGGTACGCGAAAGCGCCACCAATAGATTAGGAGCGAAATCAAACCTAGGAAAAGCGGAAGCGGGATGCTTTCGAAATTACCCTGACCAACCATAAACGGTTCGGCGAAATAGCTTAGAAAACCAAAGGTCGCGTTGATGATAAACATAATCGCAAGCGTCGATGCGGGGCCGATCATGCGGCGCTTTCTGATGAAGTATTCTGACAGTAGCCAGATCGCGACAGCGCCAGCCAACGTAACGCCGATGACATAGCGTTTAAGGTCAACAATTTCGTCACCTAGCGCGAGCGTAGCAACCGAATACCAACCGATACCAAGAATAAATAATCCGATGATTATGAAGACTTCGTTGAAACCACGAAACAGTTCGAACGGTTCATCGCCGGGCGACAGATCAGAACCTGATGTTTTCCGCTGTTGCGCAAGCTGCGCCAGATCAGCGGCTTGTCGTTCGGACAATAGGCCGCTGTTGATCGCAGCGCGTAGGTCATCTGTGTCAATCATCGGCATTCCTTTGCGTTCGTCACACCTAAGTGTTGTGGCATGCAACTCCAAGGGTGACACCTTCCTTTTGCCGTAAGTTGCAGCGCTTCACAAACGCGTGGGGATGATTGTTTGAAAACCAATGCGCTGTACGATTAGCAGCAACAGAAACAGGAGGTTTCCGATGGATAGACGTTCTTTTATCACGGCGTTGCTAAGTACAGCAGCATTGCCAGCATTTGCAGGTGGCCATGGCCGTTTAGGTACATGGGGTGGCATCAATGGCCATACGGTGACGGGCATCGCTGAAATCGCGGGAAGCGAGATCAACCTGCTTGATGATTTTGTGTTTGATGGCGCGCCGGACCCCAAAGTCGCGCTGGGCAAAGACGGGGTTTATGACCCCGCCACCATTATGGGACCGCTTGCCAGTGATACTGGTGCATCCCAATATATGGCCCCAGAGGGTATCGATACATCAGCCTATAACGAGGTCTGGATTTGGTGCGAGGAATTCAACGTCGGTCTTGCCGTCGCACCAATCACTTAACCGATGCTTTCGACTGTCAATTTGCCATTGGTATAAACACAAATATCAGCGGCAATTGCCATCGCCTTACGCGCAACTGCTTCGGCGTCCATGTCGCTGTCCATCATGGCGCGACCAGCAGCCAGCGCAAAGTTTCCGCCGGATCCGATGGCTGCGATATCATGTTCAGGTTCCAGAACATCGCCCGCCCCTGTAATCACAAACAGGTCTTTGCCATCGGTGACGATCAGCATCGCTTCTAGCTTTTGCAGATATTTGTCTGTGCGCCAATCTTTGGCAAGATCAACACTTGCGCGTGCCAGCTGACCGGGGGTTGCTTCTAGCTTTTTCTCGAGCCGTTCAAGCAGGGTAAACGCGTCAGCGGTCGAACCCGCAAAACCAGCGATCACATCTTGTCCGCCGGGTGACAGGCGACGCACTTTTCGTGCTGTGCCTTTGATCACAGTTTGGCCAAGGCTAACCTGCCCATCGCCAGCAATTACAACTTTACCATCCTTGCGCACACCGATGATCGTTGTGCCGTGCCAGCCGGGGAATTCTTCTTTACTCATCAATCTGCTCCTTGCGGGTTGGACACTATATGGCGGTGCGCGCGCGGGCAAACAACCCCGATGGGTTGCCGCCCGCCAGTCACCGGGCTAGCGTTCGCGGTATGAGCGACGAAAACACTGTCACATTCTATTTGAACCCTAAACTGCGACGACAAGCCGAACGTGGTAACCATAATTTCATAAGGCAAGTATGCGCTGTGTTGAAAAGCGCTGGTTTAAAATTTGCTTATGATGGGAATGATGAACTTGGTCGTTTAAATGCAATGGCACGACCGGGGCGTAGTTTGTTTTTGATGGATGACCCTGTTGATGAACGCGGTCTTAGCTTTCGTAAGACGTATATCTATCCGTTTTGGCACATCGAAAAACAAAGCAAGCGTTGGGAATGGCCTGTCGCGCAAGAAACATTTGATACCAGCGCAGTGGATCACACCAAAGCAAAGAAGTTCCATCAACGGTGGTGCGAAAAACTGTTTGCAGGCGAAACCCGAAAAGAAGGGTTTGTATACATGCCTTTGCAGGGGCGTTTAACCGTGCGTCGTTCGTTTCAGTTTTGCAGTCCGATTGAGATGATTGAAACAACGCTGCAACATGATCCTGACCGAAAAATTATCGCGACGCTTCACCCGTCAGAAAACTATAGCGATGATGATTTGACGGCGTTGAAGTCACTGGTTGACGCGAACGGTCGGCTATCCATTCAACACCGTAGTGCGGACATATACCTGCATAATTGCGATTACATCGTGACGCAGAATTCCAGTCTTGGGTTTCACGGATATTTCTTAGAAAAACCTGTGATCTTGTTTGGAAAAACTGATTTCCATCATATCGGGTTAAATGTGCAAACAATGGGCGTTGCCGAAGCATTTGCTGCGCGCACAGATCACACTCCAGACTACGCTGCCTATCTGTTTTGGTTTCTGCAACAACAGGCCATCAACGCAGGACGGCCAGAAACAGAAGAAACCATACGCAAAGTTTTGCAGGGTCACGGTTGGCCCGTCTGAAATGAAAAAGGGCGCCACAATGGGCGCCCATAATTCATAATGTCAGACTGCTTAGATCGACTCGTCGATCCAGCCCTGCAAAGCAGCTTTTGGTGCAGCACCTGTTTTGTTCGAAACGACTTCGCCGCCTTTGAACATGAACAGTGCTGGGATGCCGCGAACGCCAAGCTGTGAAGGCGAATTCGGGTTTTCGTCAACGTTTACTTTGACGATTTTTACTTTGCCATCATACTCGGCAGATAGCTCCTCAAGAGCTGGGCCGATTTGTTTACATGGGCCACACCATTCAGCCCAGAAGTCTACGACAACAGGAATATCTGACTGGCGTACTTCGGCGTCAAAGGTTGCGTCTGTTACTGCTACGGTTGCCATTGGGTCACTCCTTGGCGAATGTCATTGGACGCTGAACCTATGTACCCATCGTGGATTGGTCAAGGGATCGAAAGGCCGTTCAGGGTTTCGTGAAGCAGTTCTTTGGGCAGTTGCATCAATGTCCCCGTGGCCGTCCATAAAATGCCCACACAAACATCGCGATCTGGATAAATTTGGCGCAAGGCAGCGTCGTAGGCTGCCATCTGCCGCAAAATTCCCAACGGCGTTTGTGTGGCATGATCAGGCACGATTTGGTTTGACTTGTAATCAATCGCCAAAACGCTGTCTTCGCGGATGATTAATCGGTCAATCGTGCCATGAATGCGCCCTATACCATCGATGTCGGCGGTGACATCAATTTCGGTCAAGGCGGCTGGATCCCAAAGATGGGCTAAATCAGGTTGATCCAAAAGCCGGACAACTTCCTCCACAAGTCCAGGATCGTTGTGTTCCAATACACGCTGGCCAAGCGCTTTACGCTCTTTTGGGTCGGCCTGCGGTAGGTATTCCAACAGATTGTGGATCGCTGTCCCGCGTTCCATTGCGTCTTCGATATCCGCCCGCGCCGGATCACCGGGCATGATTTTCGCGCCATCAAATTCCGACGGAGACAACGTTTTGCGAATGGTTAGCTCTGGAACTGGGCCAAAGGTCGGTGCCTCAACTTTCGTTTTGGTGATAGGTTCGGGCTGCAGCAATTCGCCTGCGTCCCAATCAAGGTGCGCCACGCGCCGCGCTTCCATGTTGTCGATTTGTATTTCGGTATCACCGCGGGCGGCCATGCCGTCTGCAACGATGTTATACCAACTGTCGTCACCGTCCCCCACATCACCAGCGGCCCCGACGATCAGCCATTTTTCTGCACGCGTCATCGCAACATAAAGAAGACGCATCCGTTCGCGGGTTTGCTTGGCGACGAAATCATCTCGGATTTCCTGCATTGCAGAACCCGAAGCCTGCGCCGCAGTTTTCCAGATCACGTGTTCACCAACCGGCAGCAATTCGTCTTTAACGTCAACACGGCGTTTGGCAGTGTCGGGCAAAATAACAATCGGCGCTTCAAGTCCCTTGGACCCGTGCACAGTCATCACCCTGATCCGGTCACCTTGGGCATCCATCTGGCGTTTAACCTCTAGATCATCAGTTTCCATCCACGTCAGGAAACCGGTCAGACTAGGCACCCCTGTGCTTTCGTAGGCGAGCGCTTGGGAAAGCAGCGCATCAATGCCATCTTCTGCCTCTGGCCCCAACCGCGCCAAAAGTCTGCGCCGCCCATCGTGACGCGTCAGGATACGTTCAATCAGGTCATAGGGGCGTAAAAAGTCAGCTTCTTTACGTAAATCACGCAGGATAGCCAAAGTCTCGGAATGGTCTGAATCCCGTAAGGCAGGCCATAGATATCCTTTTTCTGGGCGGTGGTGTGCCAGTGTGAAGAGATCCTGTTCTGACCAGCCAAACAATGGGGACCGCAAAGCGGAAGCCAACGAAAGATCATCCTCTGGCAAGGCAAGAAAGTTCAAAAGTGCCGCAAGGTCTTTGACCGCCAGTTCTGCACCAACGCGTAGACGGTCAGCACCCGCGATCTTTAGACCTGCTGCCTTACATGCGCGGATCACTTCAGAAAACAGTTCCGAACGCCGCTGCACTAGGATCAAAAAGTCGCCTTCGGTGATCGGGCGGCGATGGTATTCACCCGAATGCCCGATTTCCTCTGGCAAGGTTTCGTGCGTGATCATGCGCTTGATCTGTTCCGCCACACGGTTTGCCATCAACACAGTGTGGTCCGTTTCGCTGGGCAGATCGATGGGGTCGAACCAGTTGCGGGGTTCATCAACCACCGATTTTTCGACGACAGGCCATAAATCAACGCGCCCCGGCATGTTTTCTTTGAACGCAATGTGGGTCAGCGTGTCGTCCATCCCGGCGGCGCGGTCACCCGTAAACGTGGCATCCACGACGGACAGGATCGCTTGCGAAGACCGGAACGAATGGTCAAGCGATGTGACCTCGAACGGCTTTTCAACGGCGTGGTGGGCATCGCGGAAATGGACCTTCATTTCATCAAAGGCGGCAGGATCAGCGCCTTGGAACGAATAGATCGACTGCTTTTTGTCACCCACAACAAACACAGTGCGCTCGCGGTCCGGATGCGCGCCCTCGCCGCTTGCGAATTCTTGGGTCAGTTGTTCGATCACAGCCCACTGGGTGGGGCTTGTGTCTTGGGCTTCGTCAACCAGAACGTGGTCAATGCCGCCGTCCAATCGGAACAACACCCACTGCGCCACGTCCCGGTCGGTTAGCAGTGCCTTGGCTTTGCGGATCAGATCGTCAAAATCCAACGCACCCATCATCAATTTGCGCTGTTCATAGGCCGGCACAAAAATAGCGCCAAACCGATAGATCGCAAGCGTGCGGTGCAACGCATTTAGCGCCAGCCGATCTTCGCGAGCGTCTTGAACGCCCAGCATGATGGGTTCCAGATCGTCCATTAGTTCGGCATGGGCTTCGCGGGTGCCCTTGGTTGGGAAGCTACCGACCTTCGCCCCAAACGGGGATTTGGCCGATGCCCCGAAAAGAAACACGCTTTCTAATAATTCTAGGTCTTGCAGCGTCCCGGGTGCGGTTGTGCTGACTTTATCAAGTGTTGCTGCAGCCTTGGCTTCGGTCGAACTGCCTTTGGCGCAAATCTTGGCCAGCGCGTGGATCGTATCAAGGCTTGATTGGCTTAGGACTTGTGAAACAAGCACATCAGCCGAAAGCGTCGGATCGATCCCAAGCGTTTCACACAGTGCTTCGCGTGGGATACCGTTTGCAAAGGCATCACGTTTGTTCGCGACTTCGGCCGTCAGTTTGGATAGCTCCGCGCCGGTGAAGTATCGCAAAACCTGTTCGACAGCGGGTGCATCTGGACCAGTGATCAGTTCATCCATGACCTCTGCGCGTAGCAGCTCTGCGGCGCGGTCTTCCATTTCGCGGAACTGCGGGCTCACTTGCGCTTCGAGTGGAAAACGCCGCAGAACACCTGCACAAAACGAGTGGATGGTTTGGATTTTCAAACCGCCAGGAGTTTCAATCGCGCGGGCAAACAGCGTCCTTGCTTCGCGCAGTTGCTGATCATCAATCACACGATCCACGCCAAGCGACTGAAGGTCCGCACGCAGCGCGTCGTCCGCCATCATCGTCCAAGTACCAAGCCGCTTGAACAGGCGGTTCTGCATCTCGGCTGCGGCGGCTTTGGTGTAGGTCAGGCAAAGAATGTTCTGCGGGGACACCTTTTCCAACAATAGCCGCGCCACGCGGTCGGTCAGCACGCGGGTTTTGCCAGACCCGGCATTTGCAGAAAGCCAAGTGGATGTGCGTGGATCGGCGGCGTCGACCTGCCGTTGGGATGCTGCGTCGCGGATCATGTCAGCACCTCTGGTTTTGGATCGTCACTGGTGTCCCATTCCCCGAAACGCGACAGGTGATCATAGGGGCTGTAATCGGTCTTTGAGAATAGCGCGATCCGAGCGGTATAGCCGCGATCAACACGTTGCCAATTTTCAAAAAGCGTCTCTAACTCGGCCCAAACCTGATCCGGCGGGTTCTTTTCAAGTGGTGCGTTGCTGTTTTTCATCGTCGTGTTTACCCCGATGAATGTGGCGGCTTTAACGGGTTTCTGTCCAAGGTCATTAAACGCACCGCGTTCGACCATCGCGGCCTCGAGCAACAGTTGCTTGTCAAAGTTTTCTTGCTGTTTTTCGCTGGGAACAACGCCGGTTTTATAGTCGTAGATCAGCGCCTGACCGTCAGGGGTGATGTCGATCCGGTCGGCAAGGCAGGTCAGTTTTACACCTACGTTTGGAACTACGATTTCACCCTTCTTTTCGATCACGCGCTGATCGGACAGGGCTTGTCGTTTGACTTCATCTGCTAGGAACGGATCGGCTGATTTTTCCATCCGGGCGATCCACTGGGCGCGGATGGTCGGCCATGGGCAGTGTTCATGGAAACATTCATTGGCGATTTGCATCAGTGCTTCGCGATCGTCGGGTGCAAAGCCGCCTGCGATAAATTTTTCTAAGACTTCGTGCACGATGGTCCCGCGCAAAGGTGCATCAGCTGTTGGTGCCAACGGATCAAGCGGGTCAAGGCGCAGCACCTTGCGTGCGTAAATCGCGAATGGATCGCGGATCAGCGTCTTGATTTGTGTGACGGACAATTGTTTGGGACGCGCATCAACGGGTGGGCAAGGTGAAGGACGTGGTGCTGGTTCTGTCCGGTGATCGGCGCCTGATAATTGCGCTGCCATGTCAGCCCAGTTGCGGCCACGTTCCAGCATTGCGTCCAGCGCGACAACGCCGTTTTGTTTGGGCAATCCACGTAGCAGGTTGGTAAGCCGGTTCACCCAACGCGAAGGTACGGTTTCCGCGTCAGAGGACCGTTTAGCGCGCGTGATCCAGACCTCTTTGCCGGCGATTGCTTGTTGATAATCGTGCGCGGAAAGACCGATGCGCCGTTCGGGCAAAAGCAATCCGGCCTTGGCCCGCATGACGCGGTTTAGCCAAGGGTCTGGTGCTGGTGCCTCGGGCCAAACCCCATCGTTCATCCCGCCAAGGATCGTCAGGTCAACGCCTTGAACACGGGCCTCTAGCGTACCCCAGATCAGGATTTGTGGGTGGCCTTTGTCACGTTCGCGCACGACGCCTTCGGACAGGATAGCGCCGAAAAGCGCGGCGTAATCCTTGGTATCCATTTTACCGGCAAAGTCGGCGTTCTCGGCAATCGTATCGCAGGTTTTGCGTGCCTCACGGCCCGCTGCCTCTTTCCATAGCTCGCCAGCGTCTGTTCCTGATGGCCCGGCGCACAGCTTTTCGGCCAGTCGGAGATGCGTCTGCAAATGGTCGGACAAAGGTATGGTAAGCGGATCGGCATAGCCAAATACCGTTTCGGAAAGCCAATTCGCCCATTCATCGCGTCCTTCGGCACGGGACGCCCAATTGCGCAGCGTGTCGGGCGTTGGGAATGGCGGCCCGTTGCGGCGCAGATAGATCTCAAGTTCGCGGGAATGACGCAAATGCGGGCCGCGCTCAGAATCTGTCGAGTTGCACAGCGGATGCTTTAGCAACACGAGCAACATTTCCCCGGTCAGCGGTTTGCCCAGCGTGTCAGCAACATGACGCAGCATCCGGCCTGGCGGCGATAGCTGCAACGGAACACCGGCACTGTCATCCGGTTTAATATCCCAACGGTCCAGCGCGGCGGTAACCTGCCGCGTTAGCATCCGATCCGGAGAAATCAGCGCGGCAGTGATGCCGTCTTGGACGGCTTGGCGTAGACGTAGCGCGATGGTTTCGGCCTCGGCGCGGGGCGACGCAGCCTCGACTAATGTCAGCCCTTCGGTTGCAGCGGACAGGTCGCCCAGCTTGGGCCCTTCTTCCAGCCATTGGCTGGTGACGGGTGCAGGGCGTAGCGACAGTGATACCAATTTGTTTCGCGCTGGATGAATGGGCGCCAAATCACACCAGGACTTTACGTCATTGGGGCCAAATTCCATGAGGTCCATAAGACGACGGAACCGGAACTGCGGATGATCCTCGGCGGTCATTTCATCGTCCATCGCCTGCCAAACGGGATCGGGAAGATCGAAATCGTAACCGGGAAGGACAATCGCACCTTGGGGTAGTTTTGCGACCGCTTGCATAAACATCGCGGTCGCGCCGCGTGACCCGGTTGAACCGGCGACGATGATTGGATGGGTTGGTGGCGTGTCCGCCCAGCGCTGTGACAGCGTTTCGATGACAAGCCGTTGGCGCGCTTCTTTGTCGGGGGTGTCGTTGGTCGCCCCAAAAAACGGTGTGATAATGTTGAGGAACTTGAGCGCCCGCTGCCAGTGGCCGGATTGATCGGACACATCAAGGCTGGCAATGGTTTCTGGGCTTACGCCCTCGCCCTGCATTTCGTCCATCAGTTTCGCAAGGCTATCTGACAGATCATAAAGTGCGGCACGCGGCGCAAGGTCGGGTTCTTGTTCCAGTAGTTTCGATACGAATTGTAGAAGCTCAAACCGCCGACGCAATGGTGCAATCGCTGGCGGAACGATCAGCGATACGGGATCATTCGCAAGGTCAGTTACCAGTTTGATCCGTGGCAAAAGGCGCGCTGGGCCAGCATCGAATACTTCGCGGATGCGGCGCTGCATACGTGTAGTGTTGACGTATATTTCGGTACGCGCCCAGTCTTCCGGCGTCATGTTCTGACCGCGTGAGGTTAGGCCATCCACCAGTGACTGTGCGAAATCGACGCCCAGCGCGCTGCCGAAAATGCGAGGGCTGTCTGATGGTTCAAACATTCAACATCGCCTCGGCAATTGGGATGCTGGATGGCTGTCCGACATCACACCAAGCCCCGTCGTATTTCACACCATAAAGCCCACCACGCGTGGCAATGTCATTCCACGCCACGTTCAGCGAAAATGCGGTTTCTTGGATGTGGTCGAGCGTTTCGGGCCGGATGATCTGCACGCCGGTATAGATCACGTCAGGCCCACGGTGCAGGCGGTCATCGCTATCGATGCGAAAATCGCCTTTGCCCAGATGCCCATGTACGTTTGGCTTTTCGATCACCAGAAGCAGTGCTTCCATTTCATCGCGCCATGCTGACAGAACGGTCTCGATTGGGTTTGGCCCCCGCCACACTGCATCGGTATTCATGGTGATCGCCGGACCCGACCCAAGTAGCGTCCGTGCCTGCCGTAGCCCACCACCAGTTTCGAGCAGCGCATCGGTTTCATCGGAAATTGCGATGTCTTGCCCAGCCAGATGGTTGCGCATTTGGTCCGCATGATAGTGCACGTTCACAACCTTTTGCCCGACGTTTGCGATGTCAGTGAATGACAGCGCATGGTCGATCAACGGTTTGCCTGCGACTTGGACAAGTGGCTTTGGCCGCTCCTTGGTCAGTGCGCCCATGCGGGTCCCAAGCCCGGCGGCAAACAATAGAATGGGCGTGGTCATGCGCGAAGCCTTGCAAGTGTTTCTGTGTCCGGTGCTGGTAGCGTATCGCGCACCGCCTGTTCCAGCATTTTCAGTTCTGGGTGGCGTAGATCGGCCATTAGATTGGCCCAGACCCGTGGAATTAGATCAATGTATCGCTTTTTACCCATGACGAGGGAAAGCCGTGCAAACACCCCCAATATTCGCAAGTTGCGCTGGGCACCAAGGCAGGCCAGCTGCGCGGGGAAATCGCTGCCCGCACCCGTCTTTGCCATGTAATAGGTCGTTATTTCTTGTGCTAATGCTGGGTCTATTTCCCGTCGTACGTCCCGCAAAAGCGATGCTAGATCGTAACCTGCTGGCGCGATAAATGCGTCTTGGTAATCTAGCAGACCAACGCGGTTCAGCCCTTGTTGTTCGGGTCGCCAAATCAGATTTTCAGCGTGGTAATCGCGGAGCGCAAGCGTGTTAGCATTTGGTGCGAGCGTGGTGAGCGCCTGGTGCACTTCGTTAGTGAGGTCCGGTGTAGGGGCGTTGGCGTAGAATTCGCCTGTGATCTCGACCATCTGAGCGCCGATTTCGGGTGTCATTTGGTTCAGGCCTGGAGGCGCGGGGTAATTGGCAAGATGCACCAAAACGTCGTTGGCCGCACGATAAAGCGTCAAGTTGTCGGAAGGGTTCTGAGTTAACCACCCTGCAAAGTCGTCTTGGCCTAGGTCGGACAAGATCATGATACCAGCTGACACGTCGTGCGCTAAGATTTCAGGAGGTGCTAACCCCGCATTTTGTAGCAGACTGGTGATGCTGGCAAAGGCGTGGGTTGTTTCACCATTTTCAGGCGGTGCATCCATCAAAATCACATTCGACGTGCCATCGGTCAGGCGTTCGTACCGCCGGGCAGACGCATCACCAGCAAGTCCATGCCGGTCCCAATCAGCCCAATCAGACGCGGCGATAAAGTTATCAATGATAGTTTTGCGTTCCATCACAAAACCGCCTTTAGCCGGTCGTGCCATTCCGGTGTTGTCGTGATTTGAACGCTGTGTTCGGTGTCTCCTGCCGCGAACGCGAGTTTAAGAGCGTTCTCTGGGGCATCAGTACCGAGCCGATCAGGCCATTCGATCAGGCAGATCGCGGTTGTGAATGCTTCGTCCAGCCCGAGTTCGAATACTTCGTCGGGGTGGGTCAGCCTATAAAGGTCACAGTGCCAGATGTCGCCTTCTGGGTCTTCGTAGGTTTGGACAAGGGTGAAGGTTGGGGATGGAACGTCCTCCATCCGGCCAAGCCGGGCGCGGATTAATGCGCGGGCAAAGGCGGATTTACCTGCGCCGATGGACCCTTCCAGCAAAAGCGTATCGCCGGGGGCCAGCAACGGCGCGATGCGGCTGGCCAGTTCAACGGTGTCAGTTTCGTTCGGCAGGGCGATTGTGATCGGCATATTGTTCATGCCGAAACACTATTGCTTGGGTCGCTACCTGCAAGGTCAAATCAGCGTTTGCGAACGCGTATCGCTGGATCGTGCATGGTTAGTTTTTGGATAACTGGGTTCATTTTCGCTGCGGTTGTAAACCGCACTAGCGTCTTACCCCCGGCGATTGGGTTCGCGTGGCATGACAACTGGCGACCGTCATCAAGTAGCGTACTGTCCGACCAAGCTTCGCGCGGGCCGATTTGATGCGTGAAATTCTGGATCTTTGACCAGATCGGGGTAGCCGTACACCGTTGTTGCCAGACCTTTGTTTCGGTCTGAAGCGCGCGTTGTTCGTGGTACAAAGCCGGATTTGTTTGCCATAGTTCAGCATAGGCTTGGTTCGAGATAACGAGCGTACCAGCGCTAGAGAATACTGCGATGGCGTCAGGAATACTGTCCAGCACTGCCTGACTGGTTTCGATGTCAGAACGGAACCGGCGTGTTAATGATACTTCGGCGCTGATATCTTCGAACATAAACGCGAAAGCGCCATCAGGATGGGGGCGCCCGGTAACACGGTAGGTTTGCCCATCTGGTAGAGCCCAAGTTTCACTGTAGGTTCCCTTTTTGGCGGCCACCTCGAGTTCGGTAAACTGGTCGCGCCATGAGGTGTAATTCTTAGGCTCGGGTAACATGCGGGATTCCCGCAGTTTATCTAAGACGGCCTCAAGCGTGGGACGGCTGCTGAGGAAATCAAACTTTAGCTTGGTTAGATCGAGCACTGCTGGATTGAATGTCGTCAGTTGGCGTTGTTTATCAAAAATTGCCAGTCCGATCGACAATTCCGCAAATGTCCGACCAAGGGTTTGCTTGAAACTGCGTCGTTCTTGTTCCGCCCTGACGATCCCGTTCGCGTCCGTGGCAAAGTGCATAAAGCCATCACCATGAGGTACGCTTGTCACGTCAAACCAGTGTTCAGCTGATTTATCGTGTAATTTAACCGAAAGGCGGCGCAATGATGTGCCCTTTGCACCGGGAATATCGTGGAGATCTGGGAATATTGATGCGCTGGGCCATACTGCCTGTACGGTGTCGCTGGGCGCATGCACTTGATCGATGAATTTGAGGTAGGTTTGATTGGCCCATAGCAATTTGCCATCGTCTGCTTCTTGCCAAATCAACTGCGGAGATTGTTGAGTAAGTTCACGTAGCATCGCTAGTTCTGATAGGCGAATATCGCTTGTGACGGTCGAGGATTGATGAGGTGTCAGTTCTTCTTGGGCGCCGTTGATCGCAATACGTAGCCGTCCACCGGTTTTGCAAATTTCGACCCAGATCGACGTCGCTGTGACGCCATCAATTCGCGTTTTTGATGATGGAGGATTAGCAGCCAGTCCGCGCAATTGTGGAAAGTGGGGTCCAAGCATTTGCATCAGAGTATCAAACTCTGACAGGTCGGTCCTATGTTCGTTAATCAGTGCGATTGCTTGGGGCGTTGCATCAATGAGTTCGTCATCTTGGAACAGAAAAATCGGCAGGTTGTTCGCCCGTGCTGTGTCGATCTGCTTAGCATTGCGCCATTTCTTGATTTCTTGCTGGGATTTAAAGGCGACCCCAACGCAGGTTGCGCAGCTTATACCAATGACCGCGAGGTCCAATAGACTCAGTAGCATCTGTGAGTATCCCCAGTAAAACTGAGTTTAAACATCCGCCTTTAAGGTTAATGTGGCGTTAAGTGCGAGGCTTGTTTCAAACTTCGGCGCTGTGCTGTTGGTTTTCGCCTAGGGGCTGGCTTACGCGATCGCCGCTGTTGGGAAGAGAATCTCTGTTCCACACAACGTCAATAACCGCGCCGCCATCACCAAGCCCTGCCCGGCGGCTGTTGGCGAATGTAAGCTGCGCGCCAGACCGTTCAAGCAAGGTCTTAGCGATGAAGAGGCCGAGCCCCATACCCTTGTAGCCGGGTCGGTCGCTGAAATCGTCCGAATGCCGCCGTTCACGCACATAGGGATCGCCGATACGTCCGATAACAGAACCCGGAAATCCGGGTCCGTCATCGGAAATGCGGACCTTTATATCCGTGTCTGACCAATTGAGATCAACGCTAACCTCGGCTTGGGAAAAATCCACGGCGTTTTGAATAAGGTTACGCAAACCATGAATAATCTCTGGACGACGCGCAATTGTTGGTTGGGTTTGATCTGCACCGCTGTCTGCGGTCAGGTGGAATGTGACTTGCTTGCCCCGATCCATGTGTGGCTCAGCGGCTTCGTGCACGATGGCTTCGAGCGGGGCATGTCGGAGATGCAGGTCGTCTTTTCCTGCCCGCCCCATTGAGTGCAGGATATCGCGGCATCGGTTTGCTTGCTCTCGGATCAGGTTGGCGTCTTCGTATAGATCTGGATGATCACCCAATTCTTCCATGAGTTCACTGCTAACCAATTTGATCGTGGCAAGTGGTGTGCCAAGTTCGTGCGCAGCAGCAGCCACAACCCCACCAAGATCGGTTAGCTTTTGTTCACGTGCGAGCGCCAATTGCGTCGCGACCAATGCTTCACGCATGGCGTGCATTTCGGTTGTGACCTGCCGCGCATAGATCGACAAGAAGACGATCCCGATGACAAGCGAAGCCCAAAACCCAAATTGAAAGATCGTGGGAAGCACAAGGGTTGTGCCATCTGACATAATGATTGGCAGGTGAAATTGGCTAATAATGCTGATCAGCCCAATCGCGGTCAGGCCAACAAACACGGTGCTACCGCGGTGTAAAACCGTTGCGGCGATTGTAACCGGCGCAAGGACAAGCATCGCAAAGGGGTTGTTCAATCCACCCGTGATAAACAGCAAAAGCGTGAGTTGGATGAGGTCAAATACAAGCCACAGTGATGCCTCGCGTTCGGATAGCCGTTTGTTTTCAGGATATGCAAAGCTAGCGATAAGGTTTGCGAGAACCGAAACGCCGACAAGGATAAGCGCGAACTCGAGTTCGATGTTTAACCCGTAAATCAGCGATGCCACGAGTATCGCACCTGCTTGCCCAAGTGTGGCAAACCATCGCAGTGTGGTCAGTGTACGTAGGCGTACCCAGTTGCTGCGTTGCTGATCTTGAAACATGGTGAATTCTGAAACAGACATGTGATCGGGTATCCCGTCCGGCAAGGTAACCCATTGATACGCAGCCCTGCATGAGGGATCAATGCGACCGAATGGGAAAGAGGTTTGTGATGTCGAAATTGATAGCGACGGTTGCCGGATGTACTGCACTGGTAGTTGTGGTCGGGACGTTTGCTGTTACGCAGCTTGCGACCCCACCCGATTGTGGGGTGGCGACGGGTGGCGACATTGGTGGTCCGTTCACCTTGGTCAGTGAAACCGGGGCGACGGTCACGGACATTGATATCATAAAAGAACCAACGTTAGTATATTTTGGCTACACCTTTTGCCCAGATGTTTGTCCGTTGGACAGCGCAAGAAATGCGGCAGCTATTGATATTTTGGCCGAACAAGGGATCAGCGCTACACCTGTCTTTATCTCAATCGACCCACAGCGCGACACCGTTGATATCGTTCGGGACTATGCCGATAATTTCCACCCTAAGATGATCGGGCTTACCGGAACACCTGAACAGGTTTCTGCCGCTTCCAAAGCCTATCGGACATTTTTTAAGAAAGAAGATGGCGACCCTGAATATTATCTCGTTCAGCATTCGACATCGACTTATCTGATGCTGCCAGATAGTGGGTTTGCGACATATTTTGGCCGAAGCGATAGCCCGGAGCACATCGCAGAGGTAACCGAGTGCATTGTCACAGGTTGACGATAGGGCACATAAATCTACTATTCGTCTACGAACATGCGAGGAATGGACTAAAATGACCGAGCCGTTGGACCTGGGTGACGACAAGAGCCTTCTTCTTGTTGATGATGACGAGGCGTTTCTGCGTAGGCTTGCAAAAGCTATGGAAAAACGCGGCTTTAAGGTCGAAACAGCGGAATCTGTGGCAGCTGGTAAGGCAATCGCAACGGCACGTCCGCCGGCGTATGCGGTTGTTGATCTACGGTTAGAAGATGGAAACGGGTTGGATGTGGTCGAAGTTCTTCGCGCCAAACGTCCTGAAAGCCGGATTGTCGTACTGACAGGGTATGGGGCGATTGCAACAGCGGTTGCGGCAGTGAAAATCGGTGCGACCGATTACTTGGCAAAGCCTGCGGATGCGACAGACGTTACGAATGCGTTGCTCGCGGGCAGCGATACGCTGCCACCGCCGCCTGAAAATCCAATGAGCGCGGATCGCGTGCGTTGGGAACATATTCAGCGTGTGTATGAACTATGCGACCGCAACGTGTCAGAAACGGCCCGCCGTCTGTCGATGCATCGCCGAACGTTGCAGCGGATTTTGGCAAAGCGCAGTCCGCGCTAGATCGTTTTCAGAAGCCATGACTTCAAGATTTTGACCCGGTTAGATAGGACGCCGGGATAGTGGGTTATGTAATACCCTAATCCTTCGGGTTGCGTTTGCGACAGCGCAACGAGCCGCCCAGCGTTTATGTCGTCCACAACCAAGGCGCTGGATGCGACGGTGATGCCGCCACCTGACCGAACGGCTGATAGCGCCATACCAAGCGTGGTCACATTGAACGTCTTTTGGGTTTCTCCTATCATTCCGGCTTGGGTGACCCATTTGCGCGCCTCATGGTGATCGTCCTCGAAAAACCACGGAACGTCGGAACGTGTAAGATTGTCGGGTTCGACCACACCTGGCGCTGCGACTACTGTGTAATCTGCGGCCAATAGGTGTGTTGTTTCAAGCCCTGCCCATTTTCCATCGCCATAGCGTACACCCAAATCAAACCCGTCACGACGCAGATCAACGAGCTTGTTACTGGGTACAATCGACAAGGCGATTTTCGGGTATTTCGCCCAGAATTGCGATATGCGCGGCATAAGCCAGTTCTCTGCGAAATTGTGGGTTACTGTAACAGACAACGGACGCGTTTCGGCATCGTCACGTACTGATTTTACCCCGGATATGATTTGTCCGAACCCATCAGAAAGCGTATCCGCCAACCGCGCGCCTGCGTCGGTTAGGGCAACGCCACGACCCTGACGTACCAGCAAAGTGGTGCGCAATTCAGCCTCGACCGCACGAACATGTTGCGCGATTGCAGCATGTGTCACGTTCAGTTCGCGCGCTGCCTGCGAAAATGACCCAGCCCGGGCGGCGCATTCGAACGCCCGCAACGCCGAAAGGGACGGGATTTCACGCCAATCCATATGAAAGCTCAACTAACATAATGGAAATCTTACAGAGTCGCTTTGACTAAGCAATCCTTTTATTTGTTGGTTATCAACATAGAGAAAGGAATAGTCATGCTTACAATATTCGCCGATAGTTTTTTGACCGCTACCCGTAACGAAAAGTGGAAATCACCGGACCATTGGTCGCATGATGGACGCAAATTGAAGGGCTACGAAGCTGAACGCGTAGAGGCAGAACGCCGTCAGCGCGCTAAGGTTGGTGGTGTAAAGTGAACATTATACTACTGCTAGGGGCGCGCTTTATCCGAAGCGCCCGCCCCTGCGATCTTATGCTGCATCGATAGCAAAAAGTTTTGCCTTTACGGTTGGTCTGGACGGTTGCCTACACTACATCAGCAATAGACTGGGGCAGCGGTCATTTGATCCGATCGAAAAGGAAAACGATCATGAAGAGTATTACAGTTGCAGCGGCGCTTGTCGCATGCGCATCGGCTGCGTCAGCCGAAGGCGATGTTGCAGCAGGTGAAGAGCAATTCAACCGTCAATGCGTCGCATGTCATGTTGTTCGCAATGATAATGGTGAAGTCTTGGCTGGCCGTACTGCACGTACTGGGCCAAACCTATATGGAATTGAAGGGCGTGTTCTGGGCTCTGCTGATGGGTTTCGCTATGGTGACGCTATCGTTGATCTAGGCGCGACCGGCGCGACGTGGGATGAAAACACTTTTGTTGCCTATGTCCAAAACCCAACTGGGTATCTACGTGAAGCATTGGATGATCGTCGTGCGCGGGGCAAGATGGCGTATCAGGTACGCGACCCACAGCAAGCTGCAGATATATACGCATTTCTGGCAACTGTTGGTGCCGAGTAACCCTTGGACTAAATTTATGGGCGTCCGGCATAGATCGGGCGGCCTGTGTTTCAGAAACGATTTTGTTTCTAGCCTGTAAATCATCCCCTCTTGAACCCGCTTGAAAACGGTGAAACCATTGGGGATGGAACATCACATCAAATCTTGGGCCGAAGTTGCCCCCCGTTTGGTCGCTGTCGCCGCAGGGCGTGCGCATGCTGATCTAGTCATTCGTGGCGGTATATTGGTGAATGTCCAATCCCGCGAAATTCTGGATGGCTGGCAGGTTGCTGTGGCCGATGGCCGATTTGCCTATGTTGGGCTAGACGCCAGCCATTGCATTGGTCCGGATACGGAAATCATCGAGGCTGAAGGCCGATATTTGATCCCCGGTCTTTGTGACGGTCACATGCATATCGAAAGCGGGATGCTAACTCCTGCCGAATTTGCAGCAGCAGTTATTCCGCATGGCACAACGACCATGTTCACCGATCCGCATGAGATCGCGAACGTGCTTGGACTGCACGGCGTGCGTATGATGCATGACGAAGCATTGATGCAGCCAGTGAATATCTACACGCAGATGCCGTCTTGTGCGCCTTCTGCCCCCGGTCTGGAAACCACAGGGTTTGAGATTTCCGCCGATGATGTAGCCGAGGCCATGTCGTGGCCCGGTATTATTGGTCTGGGCGAGATGATGAACTTCCCCGGTGTCATCAACGGTGATCCGCAGATGTTGGCAGAGATGGCAGCAACTATGAACGCGGGCAAAACCGTGGGCGGCCACTATGCCAGCCCTGACAAAGGCAATGCATTTGCGGCCTATGTTGCGGGCGGCGCGGCAGATGATCACGAAGGCACAGCCGAGGCTGACGCGATTGCACGTGTCCGTTTGGGTATGAAGTCGATGATGCGACTTGGCTCTGCTTGGTATGACGTCGAAAGCCAGATTACAGCGATCACTGAAAAGGGGCTTGATCCGCGCAACTTTATTCTTTGCACGGATGACTGCCATTCGGGAACGTTGGTGAATGATGGTCATATGAACCGCGTTGTCCGCCATGCAATTGATTGCGGATGTGATCCGCTGATCGCGCTGCAAATGGCGACGATCAATACTGCCACTCATTTCGGGTTAGAGCGCGAATTGGGATCAATCGCGCCCGGACGGCGGGCTGATGTGATTTTGACGTCTGATTTGAAAACCTTGCCAATCGAGCATGTGATTGCCCGTGGTCAGACCGTTGCGATGGATGGCAAGATTACCGTGGATTGCCCGCATTACGATTGGCCCGCTGATGCACGTCAAACCGTGAATATGGGCAAGGCGCTGGGCGATGCTGATTTCGCGATCCACGCGCCTGAGGGCGCGAATAGCGTTAAGGTCAAGGTGATCGGCGTTGTCGAAAATCAAGCCCCGACCGAAGCGCTGACTGCTGAACTTCCTGTCGTTGATGGATTGGTCGAAGGTGAAGGTGATACCTATCAGATTGCGCTGGTTGAGCGGCATCAGGGTACGGGCAAGGTCGTGAACGGCTTTGTTTCGGGCTTTGGATACACTGGCAAAATGGCGATGGCCTCGACCGTGGCGCATGACAGCCACCACATGATTGTTGTGGGTACAGATCGTCAAAACATGGCCGCCGCTGCAAACCGTTTGGGTGAAGTCGGCGGAGGCGTGACTGTTTGGAAAGACGGCAAAGAACTGGCGTTGGTGGAATTGCCTATCGCCGGATTGATGTCAGATAGCCCCGCAGTTGACGTTGCCGCAAAAGCCGACGAAATGGTCGCCGCGATGGAGGCGTGTGGTTGCACGCTAAATAATGCCTATATGCAGCATTCGCTTTTGGCGCTTGTTGTCATCCCCTCGTTGCGGATTTCTGATCTGGGATTGGTGGATGTAGAGAAATTTGAGTTAACAGAACTGTTTGAGGACGACCTATGAATGATGAACAACAGGTCATTATCTGGACACCCGATGTGCCCGGACATGAAGCGTTTACCGACGCAAAAGCCGCAGTAAAGCGGCTACAAGAGATTTATGAAACTGCGGTTTCGTTTCTATCAAAAAGCTTTCAAGACGCTTTGGAACACGGCCAGCCCGAGGCGCGCGTGCGTGCGTTTTATCCAGAAATTCGTCTGACAACGACGACCCACGCTAAGATGGATAGCCGTCTGTCATTTGGTCATGTGGCTGAACCGGGTACATATTCGACAACAGTTACACGCCCTGATCTATTTGCCGCATACTTAGAGCAGCAAATCCAACTGCTGCTAAACAGCCACGGCGTGCCTGTAGTTATCGGTGCATCCGACACAGTGATGCCCGTGCATTTTGCTGCGGCCAATGATCCAAAGTTGACGGTTCCCCATGATGGGTCGATGGATTTTAACCTGCGTGACAATTTCGATGTGCCTGACCTAAGCACGACGCATGACGCCATCGTGAATGGCGAAGGTTTCGCATATCCGGACGGTGCGCGTCCGCTTGCCCCGTTTACCGCGCAGCGCGTGGATTATTCATTGGCACGTTTGTCGCACTATACTGCGACTGCTGCTGAACATTTCCAAAACCACATCTTATTCACGAACTACCAGTTCTACGTCGAAGAGTTCGAAAGCTTTGCGCGCCAGATGCTGGCAGATCCTGACAGCGGCTATACAAGCTTTGTCAGCACCGGGAATGTTGAAATCACGGCGTCCGATGCGCCCCTGCCCGTTCCTGCGAAACTTCCCCAGATGCCAACGTATCATTTGAAGCGAGCGAACGGCAGCGGGATCACGTTGGTGAACATCGGCGTCGGGCCTTCGAACGCTAAAACGGCCACTGACCACATTGCGGTTCTGCGCCCACATGCGTGGTTGATGGTTGGTCACTGCGCTGGGCTACGTAATTCCCAACGTTTGGGCGATTTCGTTCTGGCGCACGCGTACCTACGTGAA
This sequence comes from Yoonia maritima, assembly GCF_003003285.1. Lineage (GTDB taxonomy): Bacteria > Pseudomonadota > Alphaproteobacteria > Rhodobacterales > Rhodobacteraceae > Yoonia > Yoonia maritima. Next base: position 125,740 of record NZ_PVTP01000011.1, read on the forward strand.
GATCACGTGCTGGACGATGATCTTCCTGTTTGGGTGCCGATTCCTGCGCTGGCCGAAATTCAGATTGCGCTTGAAACAGCTGTTGCCGACGTGACCAAGCTTGAAGGTTATGAGCTAAAGCGGATCATGCGGACGGGTACTGTTGCGACTATCGATAACAGAAACTGGGAATTGCGTGATCAATCTGGGCCGGTTCAGCGGTTGTCCCAATCGCGTGCGGTTGCACTAGATATGGAAAGCGCGACGATTGCCGCTAATGGTTTCCGATTCCGTGTACCCTATGGGACCTTGCTATGCGTCAGTGATAAACCACTTCATGGCGAGCTGAAATTGCCCGGAATGGCGTCAGAATTCTATAAAACACAGGTCGCTGCGCACCTTATGATCGGAATCCGTGCCATGGAAAGATTGCGTGAAATGCCCCTTGAACGCATCCATAGCCGCAAATTGCGCAGCTTTGAGGAGACTGCGTTCCTATAAAACGCTAAAAAACGCGCGAAAAGTCGCTATTTTCACTGAAAATCGAACACTAATCGTTGTGGTGTCCTACAACATAACGTTAAATGCGCGGGTAGAGGCCCTATAGTTCGGGCAAATAAGGGAGACCAGAAAATGGCGACTAAACCACTAACTAAAGCGCAACTCGTTGCTGCACTTGCCGATGAAACTGGCATGGATAAAAAAGCAGCAGGCGCTGCACTGGACGCCGTGACTGGCATCATCACCAAAGAAGTAGCTGGCGGCGGCGCTGTTACTCTTCCAGGTGTTGGCAAAATCTATTGCCGTGAACGCCCAGAGCGTATGGTTCGCAACCCTGCCACAGGTGAGCAAATCAAAAAAGAAGCCGACAAGGTTGTCAAAATGACAATCGCAAAAGCGCTGAAAGACAGCGTAAACGGCTAAGCCATTTGGCCAAGTGCCGAATGCGAGGTTATAAAAGGGTCGCCTGAATGGGCGGCCCTTTTTTGTTCAAAAGTTTCGACGGAAATTGTGGCTGTATACGTATCATGCTTCGAATATCGGAGAACAACAGATGCAAATCACAAAAACCAAACTTGCCGCGGCAGCCACTATCGCGGTTTTGGTCCCCACTGCCTTTTCAGTTTTTGCGCAAGGAGGCGGTCCAGCAGGTGAAACGGTTGCATTTGAAATGGCCGAAGCCATTGATGTATCTGAGATTGATGCGACTACCGAAAATATTGTTGCGACTGCAAACGCGTTTTTGGACACACTTTCAGCTGCTCAGCGCGATGCTGTAATCTATGCCTTTGATGACAATGAGCAACGTGCGCGGTGGTCCAACTTTCCGACCAGCTTTGTGCCGCGCGGCGAGTTAATGCGTGGTGATTTGGATGATGTGCAAAACGCGGCTCTTGATGCGTTACTTTCTGTGGTTCTCAGCGCTGACGGCGTGCGTAACGCGAATTTACAGATGGCGGCGGATGACACGCTTGTTGGCGGTGACGGTCCGCCTGCGGATTTTGGTAGCGCATATTACTATGTATCGTTTGTCGGCACGCCGGCAACAGATGCGCCTTGGTTGTTCCAGTTTGGTGGTCACCACCTAGCGATAAATGCGACCTTTGTTGGTGCGCAGGCTTCGTTTTCGCCAATGTTGACAGGTGGTCAGCCACTCACTGTCGAATATGAGGGCGAAAGCGTTTATATCACCCAAGAAGAAGTTACAGCGGCACTTGCGTTTCTTGATACTTTGGATATCGATCAAAAGGCAGTCGCAGTGCGTGGTTCGTCGCCAGTTGAGTTATTGCTTGGACCGGGGGCCTATGGCACCACAGTCGCCCCAGAGGGTATTCGCGGATCTGATCTGACTGATGTGCAAAAAGAGGCGCTGTTAGATTTGGTTGCAGTTCGTATTGGTCAGTTCAACGCACGTGATTTTAACGCGAAAATGGAAACTGTGCGTGCAGATATCGACGACACTTATTTTGGCTGGTGGGGATCTGTAGATACATTTGGCGACGCTTACTTTCGGGTGACTGGTCCTGAAATCGTATTGGAATATGCACCTCAAGGTTTGGGCGGCGATCTGACGGAACATACGCACAATATGTATCGTGATCCAACAAATGACTACGGGACTGCTTGGATTGCGAGCCAATAACCGATGCGTCATTTATTCGTATTGTTGATGCTTGCCGCACCTATCGGTGCGGGGGCCCATCCTCATGCTGATGTTCAGCAACAAGTTCTGATTTCGATTGGCCGTACCGAAGCCGTATTGACGTACCTCGTTGTCCCTTCAACGGAAGATGGCGGACATATGTTCGATCATATGGACACCGATGGCGATGGAACACTAGTTGCAGCTGAACAGGATGCATTCGTCAGCATGTTACTGGATCAGACCGATTTGGTAATCGACGGTACGCGCGTCAATTTGGAACGCAACAGCGTTGAAATCCCAGAACGTAGTGAAATGAAACTGGGTACTGGTTTGATCACTGTGATGGCAAGCACGCCACTAGTGCTTGGAGCTGAGGTGGAACATCGTGTTTCGCTGGACGTTCGATATGATAGTTTTGTCGACGGCTGGTACCTTCAACCGTTTTATTTTTCCGACATCACCGAAGGTGGCAGCCTGCCAGTTTTGAACCGTCCCGACGGTTCCACGATTGAACTGCTGGTTTCAGCACAGTGATTGTATGAAATCGTACCGATACAATATAAGTTCTTGGCTGGATTGACGTTTCCTATCGGTTGGGCAAACGTCACAGCATGGATATCAAAGCAATTCTTATGGGTCTCGCCTTTGCGGCGATGTGGTCTTCGGCGTTCACTTCTGCCCGTGTAATTGTTGAATATGCACCGCCGTTGACAGCCTTGGCTTTGCGATTTCTTGTATCTGGATTGCTGGGTATCTTGATCGCACTCGCGATTGGGCAAACTGCCCGGCTTAGCTGCCGTCAATGGTTGGGTGTGCTTGTCTTTGGGCTTTGTCAGAATGCGCTTTATCTTGGCATGAACTTTGTTGCGATGCAGACGGTACCTGCGTCGCTAGCGGCAATTATCGCGTCTACCATGCCATTGTTGGTTGCGTTTGTGGGTTGGGTCATCTTTGGCAACAAGGTAAAGCCGCTTGGTCTTATGGGGTTGATCGCTGGCGTGATTGGCGTTGCCTTGATCATGGGCGCAAGGCTGCAAGGTGGCGTCGACATGTTTGGCCTAATCCTATGCGTGATCGGTGTTGTTTCTTTGACGATAGCTACACTTGCTGTTCTAGGCGCGTCATCGGGCGGTAATGTATTGATGATCGTCGGACTGCAAATGCTGGTCGGCGCAACTATCCTTGCGGTTCCTGCCGTCATATTGGAAGACTGGGTCGTTACGTGGAATTGGCAGTTGATCGTTGCTTTTCTTTATACAACGTTGGTTCCTGGCCTTGCCGCGACTTGGGTTTGGTTCATGTTGGTCGGGCGGATTGGTGCGGTAAAAGCCTCAACCTTCCACTTCCTCAACCCGTTTTTAGGCGTGGCTATCGCGGCCGCCCTTTTGGGCGAAACCATCGGATGGCTGGACGTAATCGGCGTCGCAATTATTGCAGGCGGTATTTTAGCGGTGCAGTTGTCAAAGCAATAGGTGCTTAACCAATTTTGCCGCGGACGCCGCCGGTTTGGCCGCGGTCTAGCAACAGGTGGTCAAGTATCACGCATGCCATCATCGCCTCACCGACTGGAACGGCGCGGATGCCGACACATGGGTCGTGGCGGCCTTTGGTGATGACTTCCATCGGTGATCCATCCATGCGTATTGATTTGCGCGGCGATAGGATGGATGAGGTCGGTTTTACGGCAAAGCGCACGACGATATCCTGCCCTGTACTGATCCCGCCAAGGATACCACCCGCGTGGTTGGAACTGTATTCAGGGCCGTTTGGACCCATGAAAATTTCGTCAGCATTTTCGCGACCAGTAAGCGCCGCTGCGGCCATACCTTCACCGATTTCGACGCCTTTAACGGCGTTGATCGACATCATTGCAGCAGACAAATCAGTATCTAACTTAGCATAAACTGGTGCGCCGATGCCTGCGGGTACGCCACGGGCGACGACTTCGATAATTGCACCGACAGAGTTGTGATCGTCTTTGCGCAGCCACGCGAGATAGTCGTTCCATTCGGCTGCGGCATCTGCGTCTGGGCAGAAGAAATCGTTTTGATCAATCTGATCCCAATCGACCTTTGATCTGTCGATCTGTTTAGCACCCATCTGGGTCATGTAGCCTTTGATTTGAACATTTGGCGCTATCGCTTTGATCGCTTCGCGTGCAACCCCGCCAGCTGCAACGCGGGCAGCTGTTTCACGTGCAGAAGACCGTCCACCACCGCGATAATCACGGATGCCGTATTTCTGGTGATAGGTGATGTCAGCGTGACCGGGACGGAAGGTGTTGGCGATGTCGCCGTAGTCTTTTGAACGCTGGTCGGTGTTGCGGATCATGAGCTGAATGGGTGTGCCTGTCGATTTGCCTTCGAACACGCCAGATAGGATTTCGACCGCGTCGGGTTCGTTCCGCTGGGTCGTGTTCTTGTTCAGACCGGGGCGGCGTTTATCCAGCCATTGCTGAAGCATTGCCGCGTCAATTGGAACGCCGGGGGGGCATCCATCGACCGTTGCACCCAATGCGGGCCCGTGGCTTTCGCCCCAAGTTGTGAACCGAAATAGATGACCGAAACTGTTGATCGACATATGCGCGCCTCTTTGATTGCAACCCGGTTACAGGAAGGCCCGCGTTTGTTCAATCTTGGTCAGCATCACCACTGAATTTTGAGAAATTGTAAAACTGTGCCAATCTCAACCTTAGGAATAATGGGGAGTTAAAAATGACAACTGATACGCATGGCGGCCACGGTATGTCGCTAACCATGAAGATCATGATCGCGATGGGCGCAGGGATCGTGGTTGGTGTAATCTTTAACCAAATCAACAACAACTTTATCAATACGCAGATCGTTGCCGGCCTGTTTGGCATGATTGGCAAGATGTTCGTGAACGCCCTAAAAATGCTGGTCGTTCCATTGGTGTTTTTCTCGCTTTTGGGTGGGGTTACTGGCATCGGTGATGTTCGTGTCTTGGGCCGTGTTGGCACCAAGTCGTTCTTTCTATACCTCGCGACGACTGCGCTTGCGATTACCATCGCCATTGCGCTGGCGTCATTGATTGGCCCCGGTAAGGGCTTTGATATGCAAGGCATTGATACGTCTGGCGTGACCGGGCGCGAGGCCCCGACGGTATGGAGCGTCTTTGCGAATATCGTACCGACCAACCCAATTGCTGCCTTTGCCAATGGCGAAATGCTGCAGGTGATCTTTTATACTGTCGTTCTGGGCGTCGCCGTTTTGATGCTTGGTGCGAAATCTGAAGGTTTCATCGCTGCGTGTAGCTATATGAATGACCTGATGATGAAGGTCGTCGCGATCGTTATGCATTTTGCGCCTTATGGTGTTTTTTGTCTGATCGCTAAGACATTCGCTGAACAAGGCATCGGGCTTTTCCTGCCCGTTATGGCCTATGTCATCACGCTGGTTGCTGCACTGTTCATTCACCTGTTCATCACGCTACCAACGATGCTGAAAGTGTTAGCCGGGCTGAACCCGTTAACGTTTATGCGCAAGATGCGTCCGGCGCAGATTTTCGCGTTTTCAACCGCGAGCTCGAACGCGACTATCCCAGTGACTTACCGTTCCGTTACCGAACGTGTGGGGGTGGATAAATCTATCGCGTCGTTTTGTATCCCGTTTGGCGCAACGATCAACATGGACGGGACCGCGATCATGCAGGGGGTCGCCACGGTCTTCTTGGCCAATGTCTATGCCATTGATCTGGGCCTAGGTGGTTATCTGACTGTGATCGGCATGGCCGTGTTGGCATCTATCGGTACAGCGGGCGTGCCCGGTGTTGGGCTGGTTATGCTGACGATGGTGCTTAGCCAAGTTGGTCTGCCTATCGAAGGTATTGCGATCATCCTAGGTGTCGATCGTCTGATGGATATGATCCGTACGGCCGTGAATATCACTGGCGATGCGGTAGTCACGTCTATCGTTGCCAAGGGCGAAGGCAAAATCGACCTTGATGTCTTCAACGACCCAGATGCGGGTATCGTTGATGACGATGAAGTTGAAATGCCGCATGACCATGTGGCCTGATTGATAAACGTTTACGACGGGGGGCCGCAGCAAAATCTGCGGCCCTTTTCATTTGCCCGGCCAGCGCGTATTCAACACGTACCTCGGGGGGCCAGAAATGGCTGAGATGCGTAAGCGGACCCGTTGAACCTGAACCGGTTAAGACCGGCGGAGGGAAGGTATGGCAATCGCGCTATCCCCCAATCCGCCCGTCGCATTTGGAGGATACGATGCAAAAACCGATCTATCTGCCAGTTGTCGCGGGACTTGCCCTTTGTGCCACAGGCGCAATGGCCGAGACCCCGGTACTGCAAGTTTTGACATACGATAGCTTCGTCAGCGAATGGGGCCCCGGCCCCGCAATTGAGGCCGCGTTCGAGGCCGAGTGTGCCTGCGATCTGGAATTTGTCGGCAGCAGCGATGGTGCTGCCTTGCTGGCCCGTCTTCAGTTAGAAGGCCCACGTACCGAATTTGATGTGGTGTTGGGATTGGATACCAACCTGACCGCAGCCGCCCGTGAAACGGGCCTGTTTGCACCGCACGGTGTGACCGCTGATCTGGATTTGCCGATTGCGTGGACTGATCCTGATTTCTTACCATTTGACTGGGGCTATTTTGCCTTTGTCGGGAATGCGGATGATACCGTAGCGACGTCGATCCGTGATCTGGCTGACAGTGACCTAAAGATCGTTATCCAAGACCCGCGTTCATCAACGCCCGGCTTGGGTCTGCTGATGTGGGTCAAAGATGCCTACCCGGGCGAAGCCGCAGATTTGTGGGCCGCTTTGGCCGACAACATCGTCACCGTCACCCCCGGTTGGTCCGAAGCTTACGGTATGTTCCTAGATGGCGAAGCTGATGCGGTTCTGTCTTACACAACGTCGCCTGCATACCACTTGATTGCCGAAGAAGACGCCAGCAAAGTTGCTTGGTCGTTCGACGAAGGTCACTACATGCAGGTCGAAGTAGCGGGCAAAGTCGCTGGCACTGATCAGTCAGAACTGGCGGACCAGTTCATGGCATTCATTGTGTCCGAAGGGTTCCAATCTGTCATTCCGACAACGAACTGGATGTACCCGGCTGTGACCCCAGAAGCAGGATTGCCCGAAGGGTTTGAAACGCTGATGACCCCAACGGCTTCATTGTTGAAATCACCCGAGGATGCAGCAGCGATCCGGGATGAAGCATTGGAAGAATGGCGCAACGCGCTTTCACAATAAGTCCACGCTGGCCCGGCGCCCTATCTGGGGCGCTGGTACTGGTGTTGACGCTTGGGACGCTTGCAGCGGTTGCGCTGCGGGCGGACTGGGCAAGCGGGCTTAGTCCTGCTGATTGGGCGGCGATCCGGTTTACGGTGACCCAAGCCTTTGTATCCGCATTTATTAGCGTTCTATGCGCCATCCCCGTTGCGCGTGCCTTGGCCCGGCGACGGTTTCGCGGCCGTCAGGCGTTAATCACGCTGTTGGGCGCACCGTTCTTGTTGCCCGTTATCGTCGCGATCGTTGGGTTGCTTGCCGTCTTCGGTCGCGGGGGCATTGTGAACGTCTTTCTAGGGGTTCTAGGTTTCGACCCCATATCCATTTACGGATTTCATGGTGTCGTTCTTGCGCATGTTTTCTTTAATCTGCCGCTTGCCGTGCGGTTCATTTTACAGGGCTGGCTTGCGATCCCAGCTGAGAGGTTCCGCCTAGCCGCAAGTCTGGGTGCACCAGTGGGCCGCTTGCTCGAGATACCAATGCTGCGGGCAATCGTCCCAAGCACGTTCTTGGTGATCTTTCTGATTTGTCTGACCAGCTTTGCGGTCGCGCTAACGCTAGGTGGTGGTCCGAAAAGCACCACAGTTGAATTGGCGATTTATCAGGCGTTGCGTTTTGATTTCGACCTAGGGCGTGCGGCGTTGTTGGCGTGCATCCAATTTGGGCTGTGCGTTGTCGCTGCGGTCTTTGCGTGGCGCGTCACTGGTACCGATGCGATGGGCGCAGGTTTTGACCGCGTGGTCGCGCGTTGGGATTTGAAACGGCCGTTGCTGGACTATGTCGTTATCAGTGCGGCAGCGCCGTTCTTGTTAGTTCCATTGGGCATGGTCGTTCTTCGCGGGCTACCCGGGCTGTTGTTGATGCCGGGTACGGTTTGGATTGCTGCCCTACGATCTATCCTTGTTGCGATTGGCTCGGCGACCTTGTGTTGTGCGATGTCTGTCGCGCTCGGCCTTTGGGGTGGACGCGCTGTCGCAGTGATCGGGGTGCTGCCATTGGCCGCGTCGGGGTTGGTTGTGGGGACAGGGGCGTTCCTGATCGTCTATCCGTTCGTGAGCCCCAGCGATGTTGCCTTGATTGTAACCATGCTGGTGAATGCGACGCTTGCCCTACCCTTTGTATTACGCGCAATTGGCCCTGCGATTGCGGCGGTTCAAGACGATTTCGGGCGCTTGGGGGCGTCTGTCGGGCTGTCAGGTTGGTCGTGGTTACGTATCGTTGTCTTACCGCGCATTCGCCGTCCCTTGGGTTTCGGTGCCGGGCTATCAGCGGCTTTGTCGATGGGTGATTTAGGCGTAATCACATTGTTCGCTGGCAAGTCCGAAGAAACCCTGCCCCTCGCGATGTATCGTTTGATGGGGGCCTATCGTGTGGACGCAGCAGCAGGTGCTGCACTGCTATTGCTGGCGTTAAGCCTGCTGATATTTTGGATTTGTGACCAAGGAGGCCGCAGCGATGTTGATCTGTGATGGGCTAGAACTGCGGCAGGATGACTTTGAATTACGCGCGGATTTACAGTTTGTTGTTGGTAAAGTCACAGGGCTGATTGGCCCATCGGGGGCAGGCAAGTCGACGTTTCTTTCTGCGATTGCTGGCTTTTTTGTACCGGTTTCCGGTCGGGTTCTTTGGGACGATATGGAATTGACCCGACTGTCCCCTTCTGATCGGCCTGTCAGTATGTTGTTTCAGGATAACAATCTGTTTCCGCACCTTACGGTCGCGCAAAATGTTGGGTTGGGGCTGCGTCCTAGTCTGCGGTTGTCATCGACCGAGGCGGGTCGAGTTGAAGACGTCTTGGAAAGTGTTGGGCTGGCCGGTTTTGGTGGGCGAAAGCCAGCCGCGCTATCTGGTGGTCAACAAAGCCGCGCGGCGCTTGCCCGTGTGTTACTCGCTGATCGGCCCGTCGTTCTATTGGATGAACCCTTTGCGGCGCTTGGTCCGCGTTTGAAAGATGAGATGCTGGATTTGGTGAAAACGACGCTGGCAGATCAGGGCCGCACGGTGATTATGGTGACCCACGATCCTAACGACGCGAAACGCATCGCCGATGATGTCGCGATTGTTGCGGATGGAACCGTTTCAATGCCTGTTGCGACTAACGTTTTGTTTGATGATCCGCCCCCGGCATTGGTTGCGTATCTTGGATAACATGGGTGGACTAAAGTTCACCTTTGGTCACGAAAAAGGCCCACCAATTTGGCGGGCCTTTTCTAATTCGGTGACTGGATTGATCAGTCTTTGTGTTTGTGTGGTGCCCACAGACGTTTGTTTGTGAGGTACAGCAGTACTGACAGCATGATCAGCAGGATTACACCGGACAGGCCAGCTTGTTTACGCGCCATCATTTTAGGCTCGGCTGTCCACATCAGGAATGCAGCAACGTCTTGTGCCTCGTGGTGGAGTTCAGTCGAATGGCCGTCAGCGTATTCAACATCGTCACCCCAAAGCGGTGGCGCCATGCCGATCCAGCTACCTGGAACTGTACGGTGACCGTGATCGTCAAGACATTCTTCGGGGTAACCACCGGGGGCGAAGGCAACGTTATAGTAACCGTCAAAGTCCTCTGGCGCACATTCAGGCGTTTCATGGTAACCAGACAGGATCGACGCGATGTATTCTGCGCCGCCCATGCCTTTGACCAGTTGGTTGATCCCAGAACCCAATGGGCCGTGGAAGCCTGCACGAGATTTCGCCATCAACGACAGATCAGGTGCGCCAGCGCCAGTGACCGCAGGGAATTTATCCGCGGGTGTTGCTGCGCGATAGTCTTCGATGGATTCGTCGTAGACTTCGTAAAATTCTGCGTAAGCGCGCATCTGATCTTCAGGCAGCGCAGGGCCACCTTCGTCATGCAGTGTGCGGAATGCGACGAATTCTAGACCGTGACATGCTGAACAGACTTCGGTGTAGATTTGAAGGCCGCGCTGAAGCTGCATTTGGTCAAAGCTACCGAATGGGCCCTCGAATGAAAACGCAAAGTCTTCTATCTCGGTTTCTGCTTCGGCGGCGAACACTTGCCCTGATGTCAGGGCAAGCATTGTAGCGGCGGTAAGTGTGAGTTTACGGAACATATTCATTGGTCCTTTCTCACTCGGCCGATTTCGCAGAGGCAGACGCCCCAGCTTTCGGCGCGTAGTGCGCGTTAAAGTCGTCTTCGATGGTTGCAGGCTGTGGCAGCGGTTTCTCGATCACGCCAAGAAGTGGCAGAAGAACGAGGAAGTAACCGAACCAGTAAGTCGCTGCGATCAAAGAGATGTATGGGTAGATGCCGTCAGTTGGCATTGCGCCGACCCACATCAGAACCAAGAAGTCGAATGCCAGCAGTGCAAACCACCATTTGAACATTGGGCGGTAACGACCTGAACGAACCGATGATGTATCCAGCCAAGGTGCCAATGCCATTACAGCGATCGCGCCAAACATTGCCAGAACCCCAAAGAACTTCGCGTCGATGATGCCGAAGCTGACAAAGTTGACAAGTTGCACCAGCCACACGTCCGCAGTGAACGCACGCAGGATCGCGTAGAATGGCAGGAAGTACCATTCTGGAACGATGTGCGACGGTGTCGCCAGCGGGTTCGCAGGGATGTAGTTATCTGGGTGGCCAAGGTAGTTTGGCATAAAGCCAACGATCGCCATGAATACCGCCAGAACAACAGCCAGCGCGAACAGGTCTTTGATCACGAAGTATGGCCAGAATGGTAGCGTATCTTTTGCTGCGTCTTCTTTGCTTGTACGGCGAACTTCAACACCAGTTGGGTTGTTGTTGCCTGTCGTGTGGAACGCCCAAACGTGAACAATTGTCAGGCCCAGCAGAACAAATGGCAGCAGATAGTGAAGCGAGAAGAAGCGGTTCAGCGCAGGCTGACCAACAGCAGATGCACCAAGAAGCCATGTCTGGATTGATTCACCGATGAATGGGATCGCACCGAATAGGCCAGTAATAACCGCTGTACCGTGGAACGACATTTGGCCCCAAGGCAAAACGTAGCCCATAAACGCGGTGCCCATCATCATTAGGTACATCAACATACCGATGATCCAAGTGACCTCGCGTGGTGCTTTGTAAGAACCGTAGTACAGGCCGCGGAAGATGTGCAGGTAAACAGCAACAAAGAACAGCGATGCGCCGTTTGCGTGGAAGTAGCGGATCATATGACCGCCGTTTACGTCACGCATGATGTGTTCAACCGAAGCGAACGCCAGATCAACGTGAGGCGTATAGTGCATCACCAGAACGATACCGGTGGCGATTTGCAGAACCAGCGTAAACGCCAGAACGATGCCCCAGATCCACATCCAGTTCAGGTTCTTTGGCGTCGGAAGCATCAGGGTGTCATAGACAAGGCCAACGATGGGCAGGCGCGTGTGCAGCCACTTTTCGATGCCAGTCTTGGGTTCGTAATGGTCGTGGGGGATACCAGACATGGTGCGCGCTCCTTAACCGAGTTGAATTGTTGTTTCGTCTACGAAAGACGCAACAGGGATGGGAAGGTTGCGCGGTGCAGGACCTTTGCGGATACGACCGGCAGTGTCGTAGTGTGAACCGTGGCATGGGCAGAACCAGCCGCCGAAATCACCCTGTTCGCCCAAAGGCACACAGCCAAGATGCGTACAAACGCCCATCTGAACCAGCCAAGTACCGTCTTCTGACAGTGCGCGGTTTTCGTCGGATGCATCTGCATCACCAATAATGTTTTCGTTTTCAGCGCCTTGATCAGGCAGCTCGGAAACATCAACGGCACGGGCCGCTGCGATTTCGTCTTCGGTACGTGACCGAATGAAAACGGGTTTACCTTGCCACAGCACAGTCAACTGCGTGCCTGGCGCTACAGCGCTAATATCGACGCGGATCGACGCAAGCGCCAAAACGTCAGCTGAAGGGTTCATTTGGTTGACCAGTGGCCACACCGCTGCACCTGTCGCAACAACACCAGCCCCGGCGGTTGCGTAGTATATAAAGTCGCGGCGTGTGCCCTGATGATCGTCTGCATGTGACACGGCTTGCATCTCCGATTCTTTGATTGGGCCGATCGCCCACGGGAAAGACAGACCGATGTTTCCATCAGCCCATTCTGGCGCTGTTTAGCCATGAAAACATGATCCGTCCAGCGGACAATAGGGCGCAGGGTTCATTGTGGCCTTTATTGTTGTGAAACAACCAAGACTTCGTAAACAAGATTCCAATATCTGGTGGTGTGATTTCGACCCGCGATTTTGCAGAGATAGGCGGAGTACTGATCACTTTTGCGCGTGATCAGGTCGATTTTCGCCGACATCATGAAATTTGATGCTAAATTTGTGGCGTGTCAGACACATTACAGTTTGAAAATTTTAAGCTTGCCTTAATGGTACCTTGCTAGTGTGGCATGACAATCTTAGGCGAACACTCAATTCCGTCAGCTCACGGCGGATCTACACCACTCACATTCTAGGAAATTCCAATGTCCCGTGCGATCGCACTTTCCGTCCTCCTTATTGCAGCACCTGCTGTGGCCTCTGCTGAAATCGAGCTGAGTTTTTATGGAGGTGCGCAATCTGCCCCGGCATCGGATGTATCTGTGCGTGATGGCGTTATTGGAAACGATGACTTTTCAATCGATTGGGAAGGTAAATCATCGTCCGCGCCGATTTACTATGGCATTCGCGCGACACGCTGGAAGAATGAAGACTTTGGTTATGGGCTCGATTTCGCACATAACAAAATTTATCCCAAAGCAGGTGAACTGCCTGCGGGTTATGATGTGCTTGAGTTCACAGACGGTCTGAACACTTTGACAGTGAATGCCTATCGCCGTTGGAGTCATGCATTCGGTGATGTGACACCTTATGTTGGCGGTGGTCTTGGCCTCGCCATCCCACATGTCGAAGTCACCAATGGTACGTCAGAGACATTTGGCTATCAGGTCACTGGCCCTGCCGCGACTTGGGTTGCTGGTGCGACTTACCCCATTAACGATCAGTGGTCAGTCTTTGGTGAATACAAAGGTACGTATTCTAAAAATAAAGCTGATCTTGATACTGGTGGCACGGTTGAAACAGACGTGTTCACCAATGCCGTGAATATGGGCGTCAGCTTTAACTTTTGATTAGACTGGCGCGGTAGTAACCATGCTGTCGCGCTGACTAAACGCTGCGTGCCAATCGGCCAGTGCTTTGTTACCGGTTCGCCAGCCGCGCGCATCATGACGTAAATCCACATATGATAGTGCGCAGGCAACAGCGATTTGCCCGATGTTGAGCGGGCCGTTCAGATGGCTCATCCACTTGTTATTCACTGCAGCGATACCGCGATTGGCTTTTGCCCACTGCGCCTCGATCCAATCTGTTGACCGTTCGTTTTCTGGGCGCAGACGCACCTCGTAGGCCATAGCAACCGCTGCCTCCATGATGGCGTCTGCTGTCGCCTCAAGTGTCAGGATCTCCCAAATTCGGGTTTCGGGATACAAGGATCCGCCAGCGTGATCGTTCAGAAAACGGGTAATGACGCGGCTATCATAGATCGCCGGCCCGTCATCGCGAACGAGCGCCGGGATTTTCCCGGTTGGGTTTGCTGCAACGATGGTCGGGTCAGATGAAAGGGCGGTTGTGCTAATCGGGACCTCAGTGATTTGGTCGGTCAGCCCAAGTTCGCGGACAACAACGCGCGCCTTGCGAACGAATGGCGACATGCCGGACATCAATAGTTGCATAGCTAACCCCCTTGTTAATTCAGGGGAACAAGACCTGATCCTGCCCGTCTTGCCAAGGCGAATATTTTGTCATGATGCTGGAAAAACGGTCTGACATCAGGAAATCATCAAGCCATTGGGTAAGTGGCCCCAGATCCTGTGCATCAAACCAAGCGCGATCTGTATTGGCGAATTGGCGGACAAAAGGCAGAATTGCCATATCAGCGAGGGTCCGTTTATCGCCCATAAGGAACGGATGCTTTGTCAGCCGATCATTCAACAGCCTAAGAAACAGCATCGCCTTTTCGCGTTGTTCGGATTCGTCCAAATCGGGATAGCGGACAGCGTATTTCGTGTGATCCAGCGCTTTCTTAAACGGCCCTTCACAGGTCGCGATCAATTCGAACCCTTCGGCGGCCATATCAAGCCATCCTTCGGGGTCGCTTTGGCCCAAGGCCCACATCATAATGTCGCGGCTTTCGTCAATCACGCGGTCTGGTAGCTGCAATACTGGTACGGTGCCCTTTGCAGAGGCTTCCAAGAACGGGGCTGGTTTGTTGCGCAAAACGATCTCGCGCAGTTCGACCGGTTGCCCGCTTGACTGGATCGCTAGGCGTGCGCGCATCGCATATGGGCACCGCCGAAATGACCAGAGGATTGGTAGGCTTTGCATCAGTGCTACGCTGTCAGCTGAACACCATCGCGTCCAGTGATCTGTGTTGTAACGATCTGGCTTTCGGGTTGGTCCCTTTCGAACTTCACTTCGGTGAACTGTTCTGTCCGACCCATCCGGGGGTTTTCCATCAGTATATGATGTGTCGCGCCGATTTGTGCATTTAGATGCAAATCAACTTGCGCCTGCCCTGCCGCACGTAGACGCGCCGCACGGTGTTTGATCAGTTTTCCGTTGACCTGCGTTGGGATTTTGGCGGCCGGTGTCCCTTCCCGCGTGGAATAAGGAAAGACGTGCAGCCAAGTTAGGTCGCAATCTTTCACCAAATTCAGCGAGTTTTCGAAATGTGCTTCGGTCTCGGTCGGGAAGCCCGCGATGATATCGGCACCAAAGGTCATATCAGGCCGAAGCTTTCGCGCATCTTCGCAGAACTGAATAGCGTCATCGCGCAGGTGGCGGCGTTTCATCCGTTTCAGGATCATGTCATCGCCATGCTGTAACGACAGGTGCAGATGCGGCATCAGGCGCGGTTCGGTCGCGATCGCCTGCATCAGATTTTCATCGACTTCGATGCTGTCGATCGAACTGATGCGCAGGCGGCGCAGGTCAGGCACGAGTTTCAGAATACGCATGACAAGATCGCCCAACTTGGGCGCTGCAGGCAAATCCGCGCCCCAACTTGTCAGGTCAACACCCGTTAGAACGACTTCATTATATCCACGATCTACAAGCCGTTTAATTTGATCAACGACAACGCCAGCCGGAACCGACCGGGAATTGCCGCGACCATATGGAATGATGCAGAAGGTACACCGATGGTCACAACCGTTTTGCACCTGAACATAGGCGCGGCTACGTGTGCCAAAGCCATCAATCAAGTGGCCCGCCGTTTCGGTGACCGACATGATGTCGTCGACCTGTACTGGCTCTGTTTGCCCAATCAGATTGGGCGCCATGTTGGCCCAAGTCGCCGGGTTCATCTTTTCGGTATTGCCGATAACGACATCGACCTCGGACATCTTAGCGAATGTGTCGGGTTCGGTCTGCGCGGCGCAGCCCGTCACAATTAGTTTTGCACCCGGATTTTCGCGGCGCAATTTGCGAATGTCCTGGCGGGCTTTGCGCACGGCCTCGGCTGTGACGGCGCAGGTATTCACGATCACCGCGTTTTCGACCCCTGCCGAAGTCGCGAGCTCTTTCATCGCCTCAGCCTCGTAAGCATTTAGCCGGCAACCGTGGTTCGAGAATTTAGGTGCTTTGATATCCATTACAGCCGCCATTGCCCGTCAAAGACATGTGCCGTCGGACCCGTCATCCATACACCGTCATCGCGCCATTCGATATTCAAGATGCCGCCGTCCAGATCAATGCGCACGGATCGCCCAGTGATCCCACGACGCGCAGCCGCCACGGCTGTCGCACAAGAGGACGAGCCAGAGGCTAGTGTAACCCCTACACCGCGTTCCCAGACCCGCATACGCAGGTGGTCCGGCCCTGAAAGGCTCGCGAACTGCACGTTCGTGCGCTCTGGGTATAGCGGATGGTGTTCAATCTCAGCGCCACGCGCGGCTAGATCAATCGCTTCAGCATCGTCCACAAAGAACGTGCAGTGCGGATTGCCCATACCAGTTGCGGTGGGTTCTCCGTCAATCGGTAGACGCAGCGTGTCGACGTCACGTGCCAAAGGAACCTCATCCCAGTTCAATTGAGGCTGCCCCATATTAACAGAGGTCAGGCCATTTCCAGCGTCTTTGGCGTAAAGGGTTCCGCGGTCTGTCGTCAGTGTCAGCGAATCGCGTCCCGTTTCATCCATCAAAAACCGCGCAATACAGCGTGTCGCATTCCCGCAAGCACCTGCAGTCGATCCATCGCTGTTCCAAAACGTCAAATGCACGTCCGAATCCGGCGAATTGGACAGAACAGCAAGCTGATCGAATCCGACTCCACGGTGCCGATCAGCGATTGCGATGGCTAACGTTGCGTCAATTTGTGGGGTGATTCCCCGTTCATCGACGACAACAAAGTCGTTTCCAAGGCCATGCATCTTCATGAAGGGCAGATATGATTGAGTTTTTGCGGTCATAGCGGCCATATAGTGGAGTCTTTTATACTATTCTAGTCGAGATGACATTTGGGGGTTGACCCTAGCGTGCCACCTTTCTAATTAGCGCCCAGTGGGCCGTTAGCTCAGTTGGTAGAGCAACTGACTTTTAATCAGTAGGTCGATGGTTCGAACCCATCACGGCTCACCACTTTTTCAATTGTGACGAATGACATGTGATCGTTCCTTTACGACAGTGTTCTTTCCTTTCTCACACCATTATTGCCAACTAAGATAACCATCTTGGCACGTGAAGTAGGCGTTTTGACATGGCGGATGACTGGAAAGAGTATTAGGAAGAGGCAGCCGAGTTTTTCAGATCACTCGGGCTCCTAGCTGAGACGGATGTCACTCTAGTTGGAGTGAGGACCACACATGATATCGATGTTGTTGTGCGGTCAAAACATGTTGGTTTTGAAATTCTTTGGCTTGTTGAATGTAAACACTGGAAAACTCCTGTTTCAAAACTCCATGTTTTGGGATTGCGTGAGGTTGTGGCTGACATCGGAGCTGATCGAGGAATCGTCCTCTCAGAGTCCGGCTTCCAATCGGGAGCAGTTGAAGCCGCGAACCTAACAAACGTTCAGGTTACCTCTATTGCGGCACTTTCTTTGGAAGCGGAGAACGACACCTCTGCTATGCAGTTGCGCGAGCTATTTGATAGGATTGAATCGTGCAAAGACTCGTATTGGGAGTTGGACAAAGAGCATCGGATTGAAGCCGGACTTCGCCCAGAAGTTGGCGGGCACGGCTATTCCAGTATTTTCGTCATGGATTTTTGCAGGGAACTTCTTTCTCGTGCCTTTCGTGGACTTTTCCCGATCGAGATGGGCATGTCTGGGATACTCATTGACCCCGCTATGTCGAATACTTTCTCCAGTAGCCAAGAAGTTCTTGCGATCGCTGAGCCATTAATTCAGGAGCTTGAGCGCAAATTGGAGGCCACGCACAATAGTCCTGGAAGCCCCTAACATGGCGCAATGCGCTGACTAACGTGGTGTTCCGAAGCAACAATTGGTTGAACGCGCAGTACTCCTACTCCATCATGTTGAATATAAGTGATGCCCGAGTGGCGAACTAGAAAGTCGAGTTAGTATTTGGATCAGATAGATTTCGAAGTGGACCTGTCGCGGATTTGTTCCGCTCCTTTGACTTGGTATTTTGCCTCAAAGGAGAAACGAAATGGCATCACCACAACGAACCCCAGAATTCCG
>NZ_PVTP01000012.1:0-88863 GCF_003003285.1 Yoonia maritima
ACCACGAATGAGGTACCCTGCATCAGAGAAACTGGAGATCATCCGCTTAGTCGAAGAGTCGCATCTTTCGGCCCGTTTGACACTGGCTAAACTGGACCTGTCGCGGATTTGTTCCGCTCCTTTGACTTGGTATCCTGAGCAAGTACGGGAAGTCACGTCTGATTGAAGGCGGCATGCCGACCGAAGCCACGATCGCCAGCGTCGTCGTGTCGAAGTATGCTGATCACTTGCCACTGTATCGCCAATCACAAATCTATGCCCGACAAGGCGTGGATATCGATCGTTCCACTTTGGCGTTCTGGGTCGGCAAGGCCGCCCATGAGCTTAAGCCTGTTCATAACGCCCTGCTGGCACACCTCAAACAATCCGCAAAACTGTTTATGGATGAGGCGCCAGCACCCGTCCTTGATCCTGGGCGGGGTAAGAAAAAGAAGGGCTATTTTTGGGCGCTCGCCCGCGATGATCGCGCATGGAACGGGCCGGAACCACCCGGGGTGGCCTTTACCTACGCGCCGGGTCGGTCGGGCAAACATACGGTTGAGATTTTACAGGGCTTTGAGGGCAACTGACCATAGATATTCTGGAAAGCGGCGCTCGAAGACGTTTCGTAAAAAAACCATTCAAATTCAATGAATTGGGATACCCTGGCATGACTTTCCCGGTTTCGTGGCAAACCGAAACCGGGGATTTGGCATAACTATGGCCGGTCCGACAGACAGAATGGTCTGGAACGACACATAAGGTGACACTTTTTGCTGCTGGACGCGCCTTGTTTTGTGGGGCTTTCTGATAGCGTCGACATCTAACTTGCCATTTACCGACACATAACCTGCAACTCATCTAACAAATGAGTGCTGCAACCCCCAACCCACGGCAACTCTCAATAGATCGCAACCAAATGATACGTCTTCGCGCCCGAAAATTCCTCTCGGCCTTGCCCAACACTGACTGCTCGAAGAACCCAAATCCTTTCAATCGATCAATGAGAAAACTCGGTTTCTTGATACAAGGCATACAAACCGAAATATGCTTTGTATGTCGCTAGGTTTCACTTGAAGCATCGTCAGCGGCACAGATCGTGTCCAATACCTTCAATACCTCTCTGAGTTCCCGTCTCACGATCTCAACGCGCTGCATTGCCAAAGTCTCATGACGCCCAGCTAGCTCCAAAACCACGTCCATCACACTATCCGAGTGCTTCATCAAACCAATCAAATGCTCACCACTTGGTCCGTATGAACCGGCTATCCAGTTCTTTGCGGTCCTTTCGCTTACTCCTGTCCACTTTATCGTTGCTTTCGCCGCCCGGCCCGCGCCTCCCAGTTCATAGGTTAGCGCAGACCTAACTGCCTCTCGATATTCTACAGCCGAAACCAGATCCTGACTGCCTCTATGAAAGATGTTGCCCTTTTTATGAAACATGTTTCCGTCTCCTTTCCGATAAGTTCGTGAAAGGAATCGCAGAACAGCTGCGCAAAATTACGAATTTGAATATGGAGGGCCACGTCATTGAGTTGGCCAAATAACAATTCAGACGGAGACAAACGCCGGAACGCAGCCCAGTACGTTCGTATGTCGACCGAGCACCAGCGATACTCAACCGAAAACCAGGCCGACGCCATCCAGCGATATGCCGAAGAACGCGGCTACAAGATAATCCAAACCTATTCGGATGCTGGCAAAAGCGGATTGAGCATTCAAGGTCGAGCCGGTCTTTCGCAACTCATCTACGACATCGAAGCAGGTGAGACCGATTTCAAAACAGTTCTCGTCTATGATGTCAGTCGCTGGGGCCGTTTTCAGGATGCGGATGAAAGCGCCTATTATGAGTATATCTGCAAGCGTGCCGGCATTTCAGTCGAGTATTGCGCCGAGCAATTCGAAAATGACGGAAGCCCCGTTTCCACCATTGTGAAAGGCGTCAAACGCGCGATGGCTGGCGAATACAGTCGCGAGCTGTCGCAAAAGGTCTTTGCAGGACAGCGCCGACTGATTGAGTTGGGCTATCGACAAGGCGGCGCACCTGGGTTCGGGTTGCGGCGCATGTTGATCGATGAAGCTGGTCATGCCAAGGGCATTCTGTCGCGAGGTGAGCACAAGAGTATTCAAACCGACCGGGTTACACTTGTTCCGGGTCCGGCTGATGAAGTCGCTATAGTAAACCAGATCTTCTTGAGGTTTGTGAATGATAGTTGGTCTGAAGCTGAGATCGCATCAGACCTGAACCGGCGCGGTATTCGAACCGATCTGGATCGGGACTGGTCGCCAGCGGTCGTGCGTCAAATTCTGACCAACGAAAAATACATCGGGAATAATCTCTGGAACCGCCACTCTTTCAAACTCAAGAAACGCCATGTCCAGAACGATCCGGAAAACTGGGTCCGCGCTGTTGGTGCCTTTGAAGCAATTGTTGACGCTAACCTGTTCAACGCTGCCGGAGCAATCATTGCAGCCCGCTCCCATGTGTTGTCCGACGATGAAATGCTTGATCGGCTAAAGGAGGTTTTGGAAGAAAACGGCTACCTCTCGGGCTTTGTCATCAATGAAGCGCCAAAACTTCCGTCAAGCGGTGCCTACCAGAACAGATTTGGTAGCCTGTTGCGCGCCTACAGCCTCGTCGGCTTCAAGCCTGACAGAGATTACCGATACATTGAGATCAACAGACGATTGCACAGCCTGCATTCCGACATCGTCAGGGACATCATCGCCGGGGTCGAAGCCGTTGGCGGCGACGTCGTTCGTGATCACAATGCAGATACTCTCATCATCAATGACGAGTTCACCGTTTCCATTGTCATCGCACGCTGCATGCAAACAGGCGCGGGCGCGTATCGCTGGAACATTCGCCTGAGCGCCGGCCAACTTCCGGACTTGTCCATCGTCGTCAGGATGGGACAGGCCAATACTGCACCCCTCGACTACTACTTGCTGCCCACCTTTGACATGACCAAATCAAAGTTACGCTTGGCTGAAAACAACGGTTTGTCCCTTGATGCATTCCGCTTCGAAAATCTGGCGCATTTCTTCGACATGGCCGTACGTGCGCCAATACTGGAGGTAGCCTGATGAATTACGCACCAGTTGAGCACACTGTTCTTGTTCCCGTCGATGCTATCACTGTGGTCAACCCAAGGCTCAGGAACAAAAAGGTGTTCGATGAGATCACTGCGAACATTGCGGAGCTTGGGTTGAAAAGACCTATTACGGTTGCTGCGCGTGAGACTGAAGACGGAGACAAACCGGTATACGAATTGGTCTGCGGCCAGGGCCGACTGGAGGCATTCAAGGTTCTTGGCCAATCTGAAATCCCGGCGATCGTCATCAATGCCAGCAGCGAAGACTGCCTTGTAATGAGCCTGGTAGAAAATCTGGCACGCAGGCAGCACCATTCGCTGGATTTGCTCCGAGATATTGGGCGCCTCAAGGAAAGGGGATACTCTGAAGCTGAAATCGCAGCCAAGACACAGCTGTCCAAAAAGTATGTCCATGGCGTACTAAAGCTTCTGGAATGTCATGAACATCGCCTCCTGCGAGCAGTGGAGAGCGGTAAGATCCCAGTCAGTGTCGCCGTTGACATTGCGGACGCGGATGACGTCGACCTGCAACGTGTTCTCCGGCAGGCTTATGAGAAAAAGCTCCTGCGCGGCGGAAGACTCCTGGCAGCCAAGCGCCTTGTTGAAGCGCGCCAGAAACACGGCAAGGGTCGCGCGACCACTGTCGAACGGCCACGCAAGAGCCTTTCTGTCGAGACGCTGCTCAAGACCTATGAAAACGATGTCGAGAAAAAGAAGGTGTTATTGAGAAAGGCAAGTGCAACGCGCAGCGAACTGCTGTTCCTGACCCAAGCGCTCAAGACGCTGATGGCTGACGAAAACTTCGTCACATTGCTTCGCGCCGAAGGGTTGGGCAGTCTGCCAAAGCAAGTTGCAGACCGCCTACCGCAGTCCGAAGAGGCGTCCGCATGTCGGTGACCCGGGAAGAACGGACAGTTGCAGCTGCTTTTGAACAGGAGCTGGTAACGCTTCCATTTGAGGAGATCGCGCCACTCTATGTGGTCACCCCGCAAAAGAAGGCCAGTATTAAATTCAAACAGATCGCAGCATCTGTTCTGGAAATTGGCCTTGTTGAACCTATTGTCGTGTCCCGCGATCCTTACGACACTGGTCAATATACATTGCTTGATGGGCATCTGCGCCTTCAGGTTTTGAAAGATCAGGGTCAGACGCATGCGCGATGTCTTGTCTCCACCGACGATGAAGCCTTCACTTACAACAAACGCATCAGTCGCCTTGCTACGATACAAGAACACAAGATGATCCTGAGAGCCCTCTCTCTTGGTGTACCGGAGGCCCGTCTGGCGAACGCACTTAACGTCAACATCAAGACCCTGAAGCAGAAACGCCAGCTGCTGGATGGTATTTGCGATGAGGCGGCAGAACTGTTGAAAGATAAACAAGTGGCTTTGAACGGGTTTCAGATTCTGAAGAAAATGAAGCCGATCAGGCAGATTGAAGCGGCGCAACTCATGGTCGCCATGAACAAGTTCACGATCAACTATGCCCGATCACTTCTGGCCGCGACACCCGAAAACCAGTTGGTGTCGGCCGCAACGCCGAAAAAGATCAAAGGTATTTCACGCGAGCAGCTGGAGCTTATGGAGCGCGAGTCTGCCAACCTGGAACGCGAGGTCCGCATTGTCGAAGATAGCTACGGAGCCGATCATCTCAATTTAGTCCTGACCCGTGGGTACATCGCGAAACTGATGCGCTGCGAGCGGATCACACGTTACTTGTCGCTACACCACGACGCGTTCTTACCCGCATTTGAAAAGATCACCGAGAAAGAGGCCTTCACTTCATGATTTTTCTCGGTTGATTGAAACGGTTTTAGGGGGACCCGGACCCATCAAGCGCGGGGACCGCAGGAGACGCCGCACTGTGGGGCGGATCGAGTGCGGAGATGGAAAGGACGGCGACCCCGTCGGGGCCCATCATGCCGGGCCAGACGCCCGGCGAAGCGGCATCAACCAGTCTACGCGCGCTACTTTGTATCGGCGCGCGCAGACAGCTGTTGGTTGAAGCGCTAAGTCGTAACGAACCGGGAACATCGCTGAACGGGTGTTATGTTAACCGCCCATAGGTTGAGTGTGTCGATCAAAATCCCAGCGAACTCGAGTACGGGTGCAGCTTCAGAAACGGATATTTGATATAGATAATGAAAGAAGAGAGAAACGCACTAGCGCTTTTCACGGCCACCTAGGCTTCCCTTGATCACATCGATCTCGCCCTGAAGATGCGATCCACTGTAGGCGATTGATGTTTCATGGCGGGCGTAACGTCCCTTTCGGTCTGCACTCAGCCAGTTGTATGAACCGATACAAAGTTGATTGGCATCCACGATGACGATCTTGCTATGGAGTTGGCGCACTTCGTGAATGCGGACACCAACTTCTGCCAGCACAGTCTTTGCGATGTCGAGCTGTGTTGTGCCATCATCATTCCGTGACTGATTAAGGAGCGGATCAACAAACACGTCGATCTCAGCCCCCCTATTTGTCGCTTTCTGGAACGCATCTAGCAGACCAGCGCGTTTCATTGTCGAAGCAATGACCCAAGGACTGACGATGGTGAATTCGCGCGCTGATGACGACAGCGCCTCGATCAGGAAGCTGTCATGCTCTGCCGCATCCCGTAATGTCATTAACGATTGATCCGAAACTTGAAGGTCCGGTCGTGGTCGAGCTGCAAACTCCAGCGCTGAGCCATTTGGAGAGAAGAGAACCTCGGCCAACACCGCGCGGGGTGTACCTTTGGCGGCCGAGGAGAAAACGTCCATATCCCCAAACACAAGGAAGCTGTCTTTTGCACGAGAGACGGTCACATTCAACATGCTTGGTGACATGTCGATGAATTGCCCGTCAGCGTGTTTCGAGTAAACGGGCGAGAATATGATGATCGGTCGCTCGGCACCTTGCAAAGAGTGCACGGTGCCGACCGTCATTTTCGGGCTAATACCCAGAGCAGCACATGCGCCTTTGATTTCTCGTACCTGGCGTCCAAACGGCGTGACAACACCAACGATGTCTTCCAGTTTCTTTTCATATTGTTGTTCAAGATCTTGGCGGTTCGCTGCCAGCCAGTCCGCAATCGTTGCAGCTTCGGTCGTGTTGGCGCGGCTGCCGCCATAACTCAATGCCATACCGTCGATATGTAGATAACCCATTGCCGGGACAACGCGCTCTTCAGTCGCGCTACCCCGCTTGGGCTGTAGCATCCCCTTGTAGCAAAGCGTGTTACAGAAGCTGATAATTTCGTCATAGCAGCGTCGATGCTCAAACAGGTATAGTCCACGTTCCAGGTCCGGATACGGCTCAAAAGAGCACGCCTGCTGCGCTAATCGCATCACATTGCCATCAGCACTGCGCATACCCGTGCCTGAGACTTCGGTAAGATCGGCTTCGGTATAGGCGTCTTTCAGAAATCCCAAGTTCTGCAGATTTCCAATATCAACTGAACTGGAAACAGATGATATCGGCTCAATCTGTTGGGTATCACCAATAACCAGAGCCTGCTTTGCCAATGCAAATGATGGCGCCGCCACTTCGGGCAGGACTTGCCCCGCTTCGTCGACAATCAGTAAGTCGATGAAGTCGTACAAATATCCGGTCTTCCAGTCGCCACCGGATTTGAGGCCATATGACATATTGCCTGGCAGGCTTGCAAGGGTAGAAACGGCGCAGGGTGTCAGCATCATGCGACGGTGCCAGCGTGGCTCGACTGTCTTTAACCCGGTCTTTCGGTGTGCTCCGGCAATCTCATCGAGGTTCTCCTCCATTTCGAGCAGCCAGCGTCCCTCCCAATAGTGGCAGGCAAGCCGAAAGAGGTGAAAGCGCGTGTGGCAATCTGCAAACCGATCAACGGTCAGTGCGTCTGAAGCTGGCATTGGTGGCGCACCCAGATTTTCGATTTTGCCGGCCCAATCATCCTGGGCTTGATCCAGTTCCTTCATCGCAGCCTTTGCCTCCTCATAGGCATGACGAGCGGCAACGGCCACGTCTTTAGCCGAGCGCAGAGCCTCTCGCAGCGAGGTGCCGATGCTTGCAACCGAACTTCTGCCGGAAAGGTCGAGCGTACAGCCAGCATCTTCAAGCGCAACACGTGCCTTCATTACTCTTTTTCGTGCAACAGGAGGAAGAAAGCTGAACAAAGAGAGCAAGAAGGGTTCATCAGCTTGGTATTTGATCCAGCAGGACTCCCAAGATTTGTGGCGTTTATGCGTTGCCTCGCTATCATGCGCGACATTTTCAAGCTGGGCCGAAGTGGTCACCGGGTCTTTACCCAGCAGGTCAGCGACTTTAGCCGCTGCTTTTTCAACCCATTTACGCGCCCTGTCCGCATTAGAAAGTTTGGAAACCTCGGCGGAAATCAGTTTGTGCAATTGAGAAACGATGCTTGCGACATCTGCATTTTCAAGATCAGGAAAGGCCGTTTTGCCAGAGGTCAGATACGCCTCTTTGGCACGTTCATAATAGACATGACTTTCAAGCTCACGAAAGAAGCGCTCTGTCTGATACTTCAAAGCAGCTTCCGCTTCTTTGGAACGCGCCGGCAAAAACAAACCGTAGCTCTTTATGTCAGGCAGCCACCGCCCCGCAAACGGTCCAACACCTTCAGCAAAGTCCTTCCCGAACGCATCGATGATATTTGTCACAGCCTGATTGTTACTCGACGCTGCGACGATGATCGGTGGCTTGCCTTCTTCAAGTGCCGCGCGGACCCAGGCATTAGCGATAGCGGACAAAAGCATCGTCGTCTTGCCCGTTCCCGGTGGACCGTTAACAGCAAGGACATCTCCATCTATGCCGGTTGAAAGATACGAGAGAACTTGACGTTGATGGTCCGCCAGAGGAAACGCATCGTTGGCATGGCCAAGGCGATTGGCGAAGTTCGCCTCGGTCTGTGTAGAAAGTTCTTTTTGCGCTGACGACGGAACCGCCAATTGTCCTAAGAGCGGTGTCTCTGGTTTATCTTCGATGAGACTATCATATAATTTGATGACCTGCGCGATGGTGGCAGCTGCATCTCCTGCTACCTCAATGAATCCGACACCTGCAGAGACGTAGTTGTCGTCGTTTGCTGGCCACCCTGGTGACACGGCATCAAGCATTTCGCGGCAGTGACTCAAATATTGTGACCAGATCGGAGAGTTTTCGTCCGGCGAGAATGGTGTAGCCGACAAGAACGTATCGAAATCCTCAATGCTGCCTAGCGAAAACTCATCATTCGGCAACGGCGTAAGTAGGTCCCGCGCAAGCACATTTCGTGATGGTCGAATATTTCCATCTCGATCAACTGACGCCTCGGTAACGACAGGAGCAACGAGTTCGGAAAAACCATTCGATAGCGTCGCACCATGGGACTTCATGCGGGCGGTGACCATCGGCCAAAGTCGGACCGACATCAGCTTGGTATCAGGTTTCTCTCCCTCAAAGACTTTTTTGACCTGATTCCTTGGCAAAATACCATTGCCCAGGGTGTCTTTGGACAGTTCAATAAAGTTCTTCCGATCACGCTGCTTGAAGCGACCCTGCCCCAATGCGCCATCAGCAAGAGACGCTCGCCAATATTTCAGGGTCTTTTGCAATTCTTGCTTCATAATGCTCAATCACTGTTTTCGCTAGAACCAGGTGATGGCTCTGCGCAATTTAATTCATCAATACAAACACATGCCAATGCGATCGGCAACGCGATGAGACGCGTATATTTTCAGTTGGAACATTTCCCAAGTTCGCCTCGGCGCGGCGGAAACATCGGCTGCAACATTTGGAAGGAACAGACAGTTCACAAATCTTCTTGCCCTTGAAGGTTTTCGGCGGCCTCCTCGACTAGATCAGCAATCACGTAAAGAGCCTTCGCTTGTTGATCATTATCGGGCAGTTTTGGAAACTCGATCCGCAACCGATCAAACTTATATTTGCAAATCGCGTGGGCACCGACAGCTCGCGCCATAACCTCAATCGCTTCAACCAAATCGTCGCTGTTAGTCATCGTTTTTCTCCAAGTGATGTCGCGGTCTTCTTTGAGACGGTTCTACGCGTAAATTAGAACGAACAAGGTGCTTCAATTAGTGCGCCGATCCTTTCTCAAGCTTTCTGGCTTTGGTGCCCCCAATAGGGCTAACACATCTGATCGCCTAAAAAATCGGCCGCGACAGTTCGAAGGAACTGGCAATTCAAGAATCTCTGTGTTCTTCAATCTATAACTAAGAACGCGTCCCGAAACTTGTTGCTCACGGGCAAGGTTCCTAAGACTAACGTATTCATGTGAGAACTGATCAACACTGGTTTTGGTGACATATGAACGGATCTTGCGCGACTTTGGGCAGCGAGCTCGAAACTCGTCAAAGCACCCCTCCCGAAGCAAGAATGCGACCGTCGCGCCACATACGCCGAATTGCTTCAGCAGATCATCTCGCGTCATTGCCTTAGCAACCGCATCATAGCGCGGAAGAGCTTCAAAAACCTCTGCTGGATCTACCCGAATGGCGTCAAAGCTCGGAACACCGTGCGCAAGTCCGACTTTCTTCAAGCGACCTGAAATAAGAAGCTTTACAACCTCAGCGACGCCGCACACCGACTGATTAGCCGCTTTATATATTGGCACCAAACCGG
This sequence comes from Yoonia maritima, assembly GCF_003003285.1. Classification (GTDB taxonomy): domain Bacteria; phylum Pseudomonadota; class Alphaproteobacteria; order Rhodobacterales; family Rhodobacteraceae; genus Yoonia; species Yoonia maritima. Next base: position 9,671 of record NZ_PVTP01000012.1, read on the forward strand.
CCCTTTCCAATCCAATATCGTGACCATTCTGACACATCGCATCGCGGAGACTGCTAAGTTCGTGCCGACAATACATGTACTGTCCCCCGCAAGCTGGATTAATTGGTGAAATCACCTCAGCGTTTTGCAAACTCATCAAATGCCGCCATGGCAGCCCAAGGAATTTGAGTGCGTCTCTGGTGAGAACCGCAGATGACAGCCTTCTTAACATCGCTTCAGCGCGCTTAGCTTCAATTTGTGTAAATTTTCCCTCAATATCTCGAGCCATGAGACCGGCGGCGGTTAGCACACTCGCAACTTTTGTAGGATGTACCCCCGTTTGATCAGCTGCAGACTGAAGAGAGTGAAAGCGTCGTTCCGAACAAAGTTTGCCGAGCAGCATGTCACCTGGATTTATGACAAAATTCTCAAGGATGACTTCCCTCAACACACGGCGAACTGCAGGCATAGCTTGCCCCATTTTTCCTTCCATAAGGTTGAAGAAAACACCAAATACCCGTCTTGTGCCGGATCGACCGCGTTGTTTCACTAAATCTACCAGCGTGGCTCGCAGATTGTCGGGCCCTTTTAGCAATGCTGCGAACCCGACATCAGCTAAGCGTGCCAATTCCGATCGATCAAGATACTTTGCCGACCTGATATCTTCAATTGCGCACCCTAACCGTTCACTGGCTCGGGACAATGCATACGCATCACAGTCACTCAACCAAAAGGCCTCAGTGTTCCCCGAAAATGATCTGATCGAGTGTGCATCAACTGCAGTCGGCGCTGAAACCATCATACCCGCCAAAGCGTCTCTCGAAATTTGAGCTCTAGTTAACCGCGCGGCAAAGTCATATAGGAACCAGCCACTTTGGCTTTCGGGCAAGGCCGCCGAACCGAACGACGCGATCTTCACTTAATTGTAGAGCACTATGCCGACCGACGGGCGACGCGAGTTCTGCCAGCATCGCGCGACGGATCGTAATACAAGGAGCGAGCTTGCCCAAGAGCAATTGGGTTCACATTTTGACATACTCATCATACCTGTTGACAATATGACTTGCGGTCGAAATGGTAGCATTCAATCAGTCTTGCGCTCAGCTGGCTGAGACAAAGGGAGGACTACCAATGAAAACCAACCGTCGTATTTTTATGTCGGGGCTCGCGGGTGTCGTAACGCTCGCCAGTGCACAGATGGGCTTTGCACAAGGCAAAGGCCTTATCGCGATAATAACGCCAAGCCATGACAACCCGTTTTTCAAGGCGGAGGCCGTTGGCGCGGAAGAACGCGCGATCGAGCTGGGCTACGAAACGATTGTGCTTGTTCACGACGATGATCCAAACAAACAATCTGAGCTGTTTGATACAGCGATCGCACGTGGCGCAGTTGCAATTATTCTGGACAACGCTGGTGCAGACGCAACTGTCGCTGCCGTTCAGCGAGCCAAGGACGCGGGCATTCCGTCGTTCCTGATTGACCGCGAAATCAAAGAAACCGGCATTGCCGTTAGCCAGATCGTTTCGAACAACTACCAAGGTGCCCAGTTGGGTGCCGAAGAGTTCGTTCGGATCATGGAGGAAGAAGGCAACTACGTTGAACTGGTTGGTCGTGAAGCAGATACAAACGCCGGCATCCGGTCTTCTGGCTATCACGACATTATCGACCAATATCCTGATCTGGTTATGGTTGCGCAGCAATCTGCGAACTGGTCTCAGACAGAAGCCTTTGAAAAGATGGAATCCATCTTGCAGGCAAACCCTGACATCAAGGGCGTTATCTGTGGCAATGACACGATGGCAATGGGCGCTTGGGCTGCCTTGGAGGCCGCAGGACGTGCCGATGTGATTGTTGTGGGCTTTGACGGGTCCAACGACGTGCGCGACAGCATTCTTGCTGGTGGCATCAAGGCGACTGTTCTTCAACCAGCATATCGTCAGGCGCAGATCGCAGTTGAGCAGGCCGACATGTACATCAAAACCGGCTCAACAGGGCTCGAAGAAAAGCAGCTGATGGATTGTGTGCTGATCAACGCGGACAATGCGGCTGATCTCGAAACATTCGCCCTTAGCGGGTAAACCGCTACACTTCAAAATACACGAACCCGGCTTCATGGCCGGGTTCATTCCTGATGAACTGGGGGACCCATGCGTCACACTATTCTGTTTTCCGCCATTGCACTGAGCGCATTAACGGCAACTGCGGCCTGCAAAGTCGTAAAGAACGTTGACCCGAATGATGCAAGCGAAGCCGAAGCCGCGTTGACGGATGAAGAACGCATGGCAATCTATGCCCGCGAAATCTGGGACACCGATGTGATGCCGACAGTCACAGCGCATCTGGTCCCGCTTGATGAATTACGAAGCGCACTCGCGCAAGACGTTGACGACGCTGGCGACGCGCATGGTTTGCGCCCCGAAGGCGAAGCGAACCCGTGGAACTTTGCGATCTCTGGCACTGGCACGATTATCGAAGCCAAAACCGAAAACCGTGCGGCCAAGCTCCATCTTGATACCGACGGCGACAGCGAAATTGATGTGACCTTGCAGCTTGGTCCAATCGTTCGCGGCACCACGCTGCGCGATGCGATGCCATTCCTGCTTTTCAGTGATTTCCGCGACCAGATCGAATTTGCTAAGCTTGGCAATGGTCTGAACGCGATGGCCCATGAACGACTGACGATCCCAAAGGGTGATCTTGTCGGTCAAACCGTAACGTTTGAAGGAATGTTCACCTTCAAAGACATGGACAGTACGCTCGAAGTGGTCCCCACCGCCATGACCGTCGGGGAGTGACGATGAAACACCCTATCGGTCTTTCCATACGAAACGGCACCAAAATCTACCCTGGCACAGTTGCACTGAGTGCTGCGGATTTTGACCTGCACATGGGTGCGGTCAACGTCCTTGTCGGGGAAAACGGCGCTGGCAAATCAACGATGATGAAGGTCATCTCGGGCGTGGAACAGCTGACCAGTGGAAAAATTTTGATCGACGACAAACCAGTCACGTTCAAAACCACAGAAGAAGCGAGCCGCCACGGGATCGGGATTGTCTTTCAAGAACTGAACCTTTTCCCGAACCTGACTGTTGCTGAGAACATTTTCATCGCCCGTGAAAAAACCCGTGGCCGCGTGGACATCGACAAGGCCGCGCAACGGGAACAGACCCGCGCATTGATGGAACGTCTTGAGCAGGACATCGACCCTGACGATCTGGTCGGCGATTTGCGGGTCGGTCAGCAACAGATCGTTGAAATCGCAAAATCTTTGGCCCACGACGCCCGTATCCTTATCCTTGATGAGCCAACCTCGGCACTGTCCGCTGCTGAGGTGGAAATCCTGTTTCGCGTCATCGCAGATTTGAAGGCCAACGGCGTTGGCATCGTCTATATCTCGCACCGGCTAGAGGAGTTGATCCGCATCGGGGACTACATCACCGTTCTGCGTGACGGCGTCATTACAGGGGCGCGATCCATGAAAGGCGTCGATGTCGATTGGATCGTGCGCAATATGATCGGTGAAAGCGGCAAGGATTTTGCCAAAGAAATTGATCACCCGTTTGGCGATGAAGTGTTTCGCGCCGAACATGTCTCGCTTGGCAGCCCAGCAGGTGGGCTGTTGGTCGATGATGTTTCACTCTCCCTGAAACAGGGCGAGATTCTTGGGGTGTATGGGCTTATGGGGGCGGGACGATCCGAGTTCCTCGAATGCGTCATTGGCCGTCACCCGCACGCGCGGGGCAAGATGTACGTAAACGGTGTTCCCCTCAAGGAAAAGACTGTCGCAGGCCGTATTGGCCGTGGGCTCGCACTTATACCAGAAGATCGTAAGAATGATGGATTGGTTGAAATTCTATCAATCCGCGAGAACATGACGCTGTCGAGCCTCAAGAAATTCACCCGCGGTCTTTACATGAGCCTGACCCGCGAACGTCAAACAGTCGCGGAATTTGTTAAACGCATGACTGTCAAAATCGCCTCGGCGGAACACGCCGTCTCGTCACTTTCAGGTGGGAACCAACAAAAGGTCGTCATCTCAAAGGCGTTGATGACCGACCCCAAGGTCTTGCTGATGGATGAACCCTCGCGCGGGATCGACATTGGCGCCAAGGCCGAAGTCTTTCGCGTCATGCGCAAGCTCGCCGCCGATGGTCTGGGGATCATTTTCGTGACCTCGGACCTCGACGAAGTCATGTCCCTGTCCGACCGCATCTTGGTGATGTCCAACGGACGTGTCACCGGCGAATTCAACCGAAAAGAAGCAACGAACGGCGCATTGGTCGAGGCATCGGCCATTGGCCATGCCACCTCGAGCCGCAATAAGGAGCACGTCTAAATGGCCGATCAATCACTTTCTGCCCCATCGTCGCCATCAAGCCCCGATGTCCTTTTGATCTTGCTAAAGGCGCGAACATTCATCGCCCTGATCTTGGTGTTTGCTTTCTTTGCCTTCAACGCGCCGAACTTTCTGTCGACCGCGAATATGGTGATCATGTCCAAGCACGTGGCGCTGAATGCCTTTTTGGCGATCGGAATGACCTTCGTCATCGTGTCGGGCGGCATTGACCTGTCCGTCGGCTCAATTGTCGGACTGTGTGGCATGGTGGCGGGATATCTGGTGCTAAACGGTATCGATATCGGGCTAGGATGGTCCATTCAGTTCAACACGCTCGAGATTTGTTTGCTTGTCATTGCCGTGGGTGTGTTCATCGGTGCGATTAACGGGTTCCTGATAACCAAGCTAAATGTGGCCCCCTTTATCGCCACACTCGGGACGCTTTACGTTGCACGTGGGGCTGCGATGCTCAGCTCTGACGGGCGGACGTTTCCAAACCTGAACGGCAATCCAGAATACGGGTCAGATACGTTCCGTTGGATCGGTGCCGGTGAAATACTGGGCGTGCCTGTGTCTATTGTCATGCTGATCGCTGTCGGGCTTTTGGCGGCCTACATCGCTACGCGCACACCACTCGGCCGTCATATCTATGCGGTAGGTGGCAATGAACGCGCCGCTGGTCTGTCTGGCATCAAGGTCAACCGCACCAAGTATTTTGTCTATATCTTCTCTGGTTTTTGCGCTGCTTTGGTCGGGCTAATTATCTCGTCGCAATTAGTCGCTGCTCACCCTGCCACAGGCAACACATTTGAACTTAATGCGATTGCTGCGGCGGTCCTTGGGGGCACTTCAATGTCGGGTGGTCGTGGCCGTATTGGTGGCACAATCATCGGTGCATTCGTTATTGGCGTCCTGTCGGACGGGTTGGTCATGATGGGCGTGTCCTCATTCTGGCAGACCGTTATCAAAGGCCTCGTTATCATCGCAGCAGTGGTTATCGACCAAGCCCAACAAAAGGTGCAGGCCCGCGTTGCGCTGCAGGCACAATCGGCAATCGACAGCTAAGGGAGAGGCCATGAAAGGCGCAGTTATCGGGTGCGGGTTTTTCGCACAGAACCAACTAGAGGCTTGGCGCGACATTGACGGTGTTGAAATCGTCGCGTTGTGTGATCAAGACGCAGAACGACTGAACGCCAGCGGCAGTGCTTTTGGTGTTGAACGCCGCTACACCGATGCCGCGAAGATGTTCGATGAGGGTGGTTTTGATTTCGTCGATATTGCGACCACCGTCGGATCGCACCGTGCTTTGGTGGAAATAGCCGCTAAAGCGGGCGTTCATATCATCTGCCAAAAACCTTTCGCTGAAAATATGGCCGACGCCCGCGCCATGGTTAATGCTGCACAGACGGTCGGAAAAACCCTTATGCTGCATGAGAATTTTCGCTGGCAATCACCCATACAAGCAGCTTTGAACATCGTTAAATCCGGCACCATCGGAGAGCCCTTTTTTGGCCGCGTGAGTTTCCGGTCCGGATACGACGTGTTTTCAGGCCAGCCATATCTGGCGGAAGGCAAACGGTTCATAATCGAAGACCTCGGGATTCATATCCTCGACATCTCGCGTGCCTTCTTTGGCGATGCCACGCAGATCGCGGCGACCACACGGCGCATAAACCCCAACATAAACGGCGAAGACGTCGCGACGATGATGTTGACCCATGAGAATGGCGCCACGAGCGTTGTTGATTGTTCTTATGCCACGCAGCGAACACCCGAGACCTTCCCGCAATCCTTGCTGGAAATTGACGGCACGCTCGGCACATTGCGCCTTGATGCCGGGTATCAGCTTACAGTGCAGACAGAAGGTGAGACGCAAACTGACGTCTCCCCGCCACTTCTGCCGTGGGCGCAAAAGCCGTGGCACAATATTCAAGAAAGTGTGCTGACCATTCAGCAGCACTTCGTTGATTGCATCAACTCAGGACGTCAGCCGGAAACATCCGGCGCTGACAACCTCAAGACACTGGCACTGGTCGAAGCTGCCTATATGGCCGCAGAACAAGGGTGCACGGTGTCACTTGCAGACGTATGAGTGACGCCGTTACCCTGTTCGGGACCGACCAGCCCCCTGTTGAGGGGCAACACTACGGGGTTGGTCCGTGGTCTTTCACGCTCGAAGACGGCGCGTTGCGGCACATCGCGTTGCAGGGCCACGAAGCCATTCGCAACATCGCGTTTCTGGTCAGAGATCGCGATTGGGGCACGTTTGTGCCGGCGCTCCACAATTTACAGATCACCCAAACCGACACGGCTTTGGGGATTACCTATGATGCCGTATTCAGCAATAACGATGCGAAACTGGCCGTGCGTGTGTCCATTGATGTCGGCCCTGAAAGTCTTGTCATGTCAGCAACGGGCGACGCGTTGGGATCGTTTGAAACGAACCGTGCTGGGTTCACCGTTCTGCACCCGATCGCGGATGTAGCAGGTCAGCCAGTCCGCGTTAAACACAGCGACGGATCGAGCGAGGACAGCTCGTTTCCTGACCTGATCGACCCTTGGCGGCCCTTTATGGATATCGCAGCCCTAACCAATCAAGTTGGCAGTGCCAAGCTGTGCTGTGCGTTTCATGGCGACATTTTTGAGATGGAAGATCAGCGGCAATGGGGTGATGCATCCTTCAAGACGTATAACCGTCCGCTAGACTTGGCTTGGCCCTATACAATCGCCGATGGCGCGCGCCTGTCACAATCGGTTGCGCTTACTTGGGTACCTAGCGCGACCAGTCCCGCATCGCCGGTCGAAACGGGTGAAGCTAATGCCACCTTCCCAGAAATGGCACTGGTTATTGGCGCGCAAGATGCGTTGCGATTGGCCGATAAACCCAGTGACATTGCAGTTGTGAATCCCCAGCGGTTGCTCTGTCATTTTGATGCAGAACTTGGCGATACAACCGCGCAATTCGAAGCATTCGCAGCAGCGCAGCATGCCTGCCCCGATCAGGTTTTCGATCTCGAATTGATCTGCCTTTTCAACGCTGACCCTGCCACAGAATTGACCATGCTGGCCGCGCAAATGCGCGACGCTGGCTTTGCACCAGACAGTGTCCTTGTCTGCCCGTCAGTTGATCGCCAATCCACGCCACCTGGATCCGAATGGCCTGACTGCCCGCCGTTGGCCGACGTCCACACCGCTGCATCCCACGCGTTTCCTGACGTGACGCGTGGCGGCGGCATGGTGAGTTTCTTCCCCGAGCTGAATCGCAAACGACCGCCCCTCGAACATCTGGATTTCATAAGCCACGGATTATGCCCAATCGTGCATTCAGCCGACGATGTCTCTGTGATGGAAACCCTAGAGTCGATCCCCCATATCACCCGCAGCGCCCGTGCGATTTTCGGCGATATGGAATACCGGATCGGTCCCGCAACGATTGCCATGCGCCAAAACCCATACGGTACGCGCACTATCCCGAACCCCGACAATGAACGAATTTGCATGGCCCATTATGATCCGCGCCATCGCGGCATTTTTGGTGCTGCTTATGCCGTGGGCTTAGCCTGCGCCCTCGCGCCGGTAGGACTGTCTGTTTGGACACCTGCTGCCGTTTACGGCCCGCGTGGGGTGATCGGCGACGACGGGCAGTGGCCTATTTCGTCCGCACTCAATGGCTTGGCCAAGTGTGCAGGACAGAAAGTCCAAAGTGCGCAGGTTGCCCACGGTTGCGCCGAAGCACGCATCGGGAATTTGGATTTGAAAGCAAACCTAACAGCGAAAGCGCAGCAATCATTTGCCCCCTACGCGTGGTCAATCACTGCCGCTAACGCGCCGGAGACGACGTAAACCTAGAGTTTGCACGATTGAGGTGATCGTCCATCGCGCGGACCGCGCCCTCATCGTCATTGGCGCGTAAGAAGTTAACAATCGCTACGTGTTCGTCCAGCGTCTTTTGTTCCTGTCCCGACCAAAGCAGCAACGACGAATGGTATTCAAACAACCACGTTAGCATCATCTCGGTGATGGAATGGATCAGCGGGTTCGCTGTGATCAACGCCAGACGCGTGTGAAACGCGATGTCGGATTTCATAAACGCCTCGGCATTGCCAAGATCGGCGCGCTGCTTTTCGATTAGCGTCACCAAAGCATCTGCATCTGCTGCACGGCACTTCTGCGCAGCAATCCGCACCGTCCCCAATTCAAGCAGATGGCGCACCTGTTTGAGGTGGTCGACATTAGACGGTTCGCTGGAGAGCAACAGTTTTGCGATGTCATCGACTTGATTGAACGCAATACCCGCGGTCAATGCGTTAACACGGCTACGCCCCCCGTGCGTGATCGTAATCAGACCCTTGCTTTGCATCGCTTGCAGGGCTTCTCGCACCGCGGGCCGACCAACACCAAAGCGTTCCATCAGGACACGTTCCGATGGGACAACGTCGCCCGCCGCAAGTTCGCCGCTCGCGACGAGCTCCCGCAAGCGCTCAAACACCTGATCCGACAATTTCATGCGGATAATTTTGCCGTCAGAGTCATCCATATTGCGCATCCTGATCCGTTAGGTGTGCGGGTGCTGCATGCACCCGCAAATCGAAACTTGTCAACTGGTGCTATAAGCGGATCAGAATTGCAAGGCTAGGTGATCCTTTCAATGCTTGCAGCGATCTCATCTGGTTCAAATACACGTTTCCAGTCATCGCGCATCAGAACAGGTTTTCCGAATTCGATTGCCTTGTTGCAAGCGTCTGAAAAGACTCCGTCGATTTCTCCGAAAATGACGGCACCAAGAATGTTCATATGGCCCAGAAGAAAATCACGGGCGGCCTCTTTTGGTACGCCGCGTGCAACGACCTCGTCCATCGCTTCTTTCATCACGTCAAGCAGGGACGCACAGACCGTTTCCGACAATCCGGGCTCAAGGAGAGCCATTTGATCAACTGTCACACGGTGCGACCGCGCGACGGGAGCGAAAATGGTTTTGCCGACTCTCTCTCCAAGGTCGTAATCGCTCTCGGGGCCCTGCATTAGTGCGTTTACAATGCCTTGTTGGGCTGCAATTCCGCCAAAATAATCTTTTCGACCTTCCATCGTTTCTTCGTCATTGAAGATCGGAGGGTGACACGGGTGGCTGACGAAATAGGTCACATCATCGCGGTCCGGCAGGTGCCCCGCGAAGGGCGCAGCGGCATCAAGGCACACGATCATCGCGCCCGATGGAACCTTGTCTATGATCGAAGCAGCCACCTGTTTGATGGCCGTATCCGGAACCGCAAGAACAACAACATTAACGTCCTTAAGGGCGGCATCTGGGTCTTGGCAATCGAACCCAAGTTCTTCCTTCAATCTCGCCTGACCTTGTGGCGAAACCTCGACATGAAACGTTTCAAATTCCGACGTAGCGAGGTTTCTGGACAGCCGAACGCCCATTTTCCCACCCGCACCAAACAAAGCTAGTTTTGTCACACGACACCTCCAATTTTATGTCAATCGGTCGCTCAGATATCCGAATTGACAACTGGTATAATAAGTTACTAAGTATGCCAGAGTGTCAAGAGCCCGATTTATGGTCGACGCCTGAAAAGGAACTGAAGATGAATTCTCTCCCCGACGGATTTCTTGTTGCGTGGTATGGTGATGATTTCACCGGTGCCGCCGCAGTGATGGAGGTTCTTACTTTCTCGGGCATCCCCGCGATGCTGTATTTGGATGTGCCCACGCAAGCGCAGCTTGCACAGTACCCTGATCTGCGCGCGGTTGGTGTCGCTTCAACCGCACGGGCGAGTTCTCCTGATGAAATCACCGAGTCCCTAACACCTGCGTTCGCAGCGCTTCTCGCGCTTGACCCAGCTATTCTTCATTATAAAGTTTGCTCAACCTTGGATTCTTCGCCCGACATTGGATCAATCGGACGGGCCATCGAAATTGGCGCAGACTTGACGGAACCACAGATGGTTCCGGTCCTGATCGCAGCGCCGCAGATGAAGAGATTTCAGGTATTTGGCCATCTGTTTGCGGGACTTGGTGATCAGGTTTACCGACTTGACCGACATCCCGTCATGGCACGCCACCCCGTAACGCCTATGTCTGAATCCGATGTCGCACGTCATATCGCGGCCCAATCAGACAAGATCGACGCAGAACTTTGGGCAGGCAAGCGCCTGCCATCGCGTCCCGATGCCGTTCAAGTGGTCACTCTCGACAGCCAAGATGCCGCCAGCGAAACCTCGGCTGGGCGGATGATCTGGGAAGGCCGCGATGCGAACAGGTTTGTTGTCGGCTCCCAGGGTGTTGAATACGCGCTGGTGCGTCACTGGACCGAAACGGACGCGTTGAAACAGGCCGCCCCACCCAAGGGTGCAGGCCGTGCCGATGGCATGGTCGCTGTGTCAGGCTCAGTATCACCAACCACCGCCGAGCAGATTTCATGGTCACGCGCAAACGGGTTTGAAACAGTCCGCTTTGACGCCACACAGGCAGTCGGGGACGCCAATGCACTGTCCGCTGAGATTGATCGCATCGTGCAGGACGCCCTTGCCGCGATTGAGGCGGGGCGCGACCCCTTGATATTCACCGCCGAAGGGCCCGATGATCCCGCCGTTGCAAGCCTGCATGGCGCCGTTAAAAACTCGGATGCCGACATGGCAAAAGTGAACCGAAAAATCGGTCAAGCCTTGGGCGAAATTCTGGATCGTATCCTGACCAGAAGCGGCATCCGCCGCGCTGTTATTTCTGGCGGGGATACGTCAGGCTACGCCACTAAACAGCTTGGCATTTTCGCGCTGTCAGCGCTGGCCCCGACAATTCCAGGCGCATCGTTATGCAAGGGTCACGCGGACGGGCCGATGGATGGTTTGGAGCTTGCGCTAAAGGGTGGCCAGATGGGCAGCCCCGATTATTTTGGCTGGATTCGCGACGGAGGAGGACAACGATGACCCGCATTACGGCAACCTATGACATCGAAACCCCTTCGGGGCTTGCCCACGCGGCCGCCGTATTGGCAGGTGAACAGTCAACCGGCACCTTTGTTCGACTCGTCAGTGAAACCGATGAACTGCGAGAGCGATCAGGCGCGCGCGTTGAAAGCGTGACACTAACCGGAGCCTCGAAAACACCGTCATTGCCAAGCCGCAAAACAGGCGAAAAATACGAGCGAGGCCTTGTCACCATTAGTTGGCCAATCGGCAATTTTGGAACGTCCCTGCCCACGTTGATGTCCACCCTTGCGGGCAACCTGTTCGAACTAGCAGAGCTGTCAGCCATCAGATTGATTGACGTCGATTTGCCAGAGCAGTTTGCCCGCGATCATCCCGGCCCGCAATTTGGTGCCGAGGGAACCCGCGCATTTATGGGCCACGACAAGGGGCCGTTGATTGGCACGATCATCAAACCCAGCATCGGTTTTACGCCTGACGAAACCGCTGACCTCGTAAGCACACTCGTGACTGCGGGCATCGATTTTATAAAGGACGATGAACTTCAGGCCAACGGCCCTGACTGCCCGTTCGAAGATCGCCTGAACGCCGTCATGCGTGTCATCAATAATCACTCAGATCGAACCGGAAAAAAGGTTCTATATGCGGTGAACATCACCGACGAGATAGACCAGATGTGGCGTAATCTCGACATGATGGACCGTGCTGGTGCGACCTGCGCTATGGTATGCGTAAATTCTGTCGGGCAGACAGGACTGCGCGCCGTGCGTGATCGAAGCAAGGTCTTAATCCACGGGCACCGCGCAGGTTGGGGTATATTCTCGCGGTCGCCTGACATTGGCATCGACTTTGGGGTGATGCAGAAACTCTGGCGTCTTGCTGGGGCCGATCATCTGCACGTTAACGGCCTCGCGAACAAATTTACCGAAAGCGATAACACCGTCGCCCGCGCGGCCAGATCCGTACAACAACCCATTTCTAAAAATGGTGGTTCGGCCCATACCGCCATGCCAGTGTATTCATCGGGGCAAACCATTTGGCAAGTTGATCCGGCACGAAAGTTGCTTGGCAATGACGACTTTATTTATTGCGCAGGCGGCGGAATAATGAGCCATCCCGGCGGCGTTTCGGACGGAGTCAAAAGTTTAAGAGACGCCGCTGAAGCCGCGCGCTTGGGCATCCCACTCGAAGATTTTGCCAAGCCCAATTCCCCGCTCAGAAAAGCGATCGAGACCTTTCAAAAACCCCACCTAACGCTTTCTGATCTCTAAGCCGTAGCCCGAAATGAGTATAACTCGAACGCCGCCCTCCGATAGGTGCTCTGGCCAGGTTGGAGTTCATACGAATGCACACATGGCAAGACCTGCGCGATACTCGTCGCTCCTCTTAAGGTGGCCGCGGCGTCAATTCTGTTTACTCTGCAGGCTTCTAACTGCCTGAATTTCAGCTAAGCTATACGCGGATAGAGGCCGCGCTACGCGCACGAACAGCAAGCAGCCTGTAAGCCGGAAATAAAACGAAGATGAAATAGGGTGGCCTTTGGCCGCCCCTTTTGCGTTTCCGCCCCCGAAAGATCTTCTCAGCTCAAGGCTCATCGGGGTTTGCTTGTCCCTGAGACGACTCATTGCCTGACAGCAGACAAGACCGTGCCACTCAAAGCGTTGATCTCATGGAAGCTACGCTGTTCCGGACGCCCCAACACTCAGGCTTTAACAGCTTCACATTCTTCGAGCAGCAATAAACTTACCCCCCAGCCCTGGAGAATTCCAAACTGGACAGGAATTTCTTCAAATTCGGTTTTGGACGGCATTCCTTCCGAACCATATCCCCTAGGACAGAGTCGAACCTCGGGCATTATGCTTCAGGCGCTAAAAACAAGAAAATCGGGCGTTTCCGCCCGATAGACTTCTTATGCTTGCAAATTGGCTATTCTGACCCGGCCGGTGGCCACTAATTGGTGGTCAGAATAAAAGACACTGACAAATGGTGTGTCCCACAACTAGCCGCACTTCGAATGTCCACACGACCCGCAGGTCATGCAGCCCTCGACCATGCGCAAGTCGTAAGAACCGCACGATCCGCAGGACTTTCCGCGTGGTTTGCTATTCAAAGACACTACGTCAGCTTGAGGGTCGCTTTTTAGCCCCATGCCTTCGCCAGCTAGAAAGCCGGTTGCGATCATGTGCTTTTCGATTACGCCGCCGATCGCTGCGAGGATTGAGGGTACATATTTGCCCTGCATCCATGCACCTCCGCGCGGATCAAAGACCGCTTTCAATTCTTCAACAACGAATGACACATCACCGCCGCGGCGGAATACTGCGCTGATCATCCGGGTCAGGGCCACGGTCCACGCGAAATGTTCCATGTTTTTGGAGTTGATAAACACTTCAAACGGACGACGATGACCAGCGATGACCAGATCATTGATCGTAATATAGATCGCATGCTCAGAATCTGGCCATTTCAGTTTGTAAGTCGCACCTTCTAGCTCGTTCGGGCGGTCCAGAGGCTCTGACATATAGATGATCTCAGATCCTTCGTCGCCTTCACGCACTTGCTCTGGAACCTCAGACGGCGATGCTTCGGATGACACGGACAGAACCGAACCTGTCACATCGTTCGGGCGATAGGTCGTGCAGCCTTTACAGCCCTGATCCCAAGCAGCCATGTAGACCTCTTTGAAATCGTCAAAGCTGATGTCTTCGGGGCAGTTGATCGTCTTTGAGATCGAGCTGTCGATCCATTTTTGCGCTGCGGCCTGCATGCGTACATGGTCAAGTGGCGCAAGCGTCTGCGCGTTCACAAAATAGTCTGGCAAAGGCGCGTCGCCTTTTAGGTCACGCCACAGTTGAACGGCGTAATCGACGACCTCTTCCTCAGTTCGCGACCCATCTTTTTGCAGAACCTTACGGGTATAAGCATAGGCAAACACGGGTTCGATCCCGGATGATACGTTGCCAGCATAAAGGCTGATGGTACCGGTTGGCGCGATTGAGGTGAGCAGCGCATTTCGTATGCCATTTTGACGAATAGCATCACAAACATCATCATCCATGTCCTGCATTGCGCCGCTTGCCAAGAACTTGTCAGCGTCGAACAGCGGGAACGCACCCTTTTCCTTCGCCAAATCCACCGACGCCAGATATGCGGCGCGGGCAATCGCGTGCATCCATTCGTCCGTCTGACGCGCCGCCTCTTCTGATCCATAGCGCAGGCCAACCATTAGCAGCGCATCGGCCAAACCAGTGACGCCCAGCCCGATACGGCGCTTGGCGGCTGCCTCTTGCGCTTGTGCCTCAAGCGGGAAGCGCGATGTATCAACAACGTTATCCATCATGCGCACGGCGGTCGCGACCAGATCAGTCATCGCATCCGGGTCAAGCGCAGCACCGGCTTCAAAAGGATTACTGACAAGGCGGGCCATATTAATCGAGCCAAGCAGACACGCGCCGTAAGGTGGCAAAGGTTGCTCACCACATGGGTTCGTCGCGGCGATGGTTTCGCAGTAGCTCAGGTTGTTCATCTGATTGATGCGGTCGATAAAGATCACGCCGGGTTCGGCATAATTATAGGTCGACTGCATGATGGCATCCCACAATTCGCGGGCTTGAACGGTGCGATATGTCTTTCCGTTGAACACCAAATCCCAAGGTCCGTCCGCCTTAACCGCGTCCATGAAAGGATCAGTAATAAGTACGGACATGTTGAACATGCGCAGACGGGCTGCGTCTGATTTTGCCGTGATGAAGTCTTCGACATCAGGGTGATCGCAACGCATGGTCGCCATCATCGCACCACGACGCGAACCTGCTGACATGATCGTGCGGCACATCGCATCCCAGACGTCCATGAACGACAGCGGGCCAGAGGCATCCGCAGCCACACCCATTACCGATGCGCCTTTGGGGCGAATGGTGCTAAAATCGTAACCGATCCCCCCGCCCTGCTGCATGGTCAGTGCAGCTTCTTTCAGCATGTCAAAGATGCCACCCATGTTGTCAGGCACAGTGCCCATGACGAAACAGTTAAACAGCGTCACAGAACGCGCTGTACCTGCACCTGCAGTGATCCGGCCAGCGGGCAGATATTTAAAATCTGACAACGCGCCATAGAATTTTTCTTCCCAAACCGCCGGGTCTTTTTCGACCACAGCCAAAGATTTAGCGATACGACGCCATGTATCTTCGACCGTTTGATCGATTGGCGTTCCATCTGCCTGCTTGAAGCGGTACTTCATATCCCAGATTTGTTCGGCAATCGGGGCGGCAAAAGCGGTCATGGGATGATCCTTGTTTGATTCTGATGGGCTGCAGCGAGGCTGCAAAGCATAAGCGGTGAATGATTGAAAGCAAGGGCAGCGGCCCTACTTTCAGAATCGTGAGAACCGGTCTATATCGGGATGATGATACCACATCTAGGGGTCAAATGTGACAAAATGCGTAAATATAGTAAAGCTGTCTGTTGGCACTGATGATGTCGCGGGATTGGCTGCATGGCAAGACACGCGTCACGCGCAGTCTGCCGATGGGTATCCCCGGCACATAACCCGCATGTGGCCCAAGCGCGAGGCCGAAATACTTAACGGTGGGTCAATCTATTGGGTGATCAAAGGTGTGATCCAATGCCGCCAGCCCATCATCCGCCTCGATGAAGTCATTGGCGAAGACGGTATCCGCCGTTGCGCTATCGTCAGTAAACCCGGCTTAATCCGCGTTGCTGCAACCCCGCGCCGCGCGTTTCAGGGCTGGCGCTATCTGCCCGCTGACGATGCCCCAGAGGACCTAACTGCTGGGCAACAAGACGAAGAAGCATTGCCCCCCGAACTATCCAGGGCACTCGCAGATATTGGTGTGCGTTAGACGTCACAAATTTCTGGAAATTTGTGACACCACTTCTGCAACTGTCATCACATCGTCGCGGGTACAGTCGAACTGCCCTACTTGCACTCGGATCACAAACCGCCCTTCGTGACGTGTTTGCGTCAAATATACGCGACCATCATCATTTATGCGTTCAAGCAAAGCTTCGGTCTTAGCATCATCACCAAATTGAAACGTGAACAGTGACAAAATTGGCCCCGTCACAATTTCACAGCCTTCGATTTGCTTGATCGCTTCGGCCAGTTCCCCTGCCCAAGCTACATGATTTCTAATGCGCTGACGCAGCCCATCCAACCCATAGGCCCGCAACACGAACCAAACCTTCAACGCACGAAACCGTCGCCCTAATGGTACGGTCCATTCGTTGAAGTTCACGATCTCGTCCTGCCCCAAGGTCTGCAGATACTCTGGCCGTAATCCAAGTGACCTAATCTGAGGCGCGGGATCTGCAAGAAACTGAACCGCACAATCAAACTGCACACCCAGCCATTTGTGTGGATTGAACACAACGCTATCAGCGCGATCAACGCCCCCCCATAGATCGCGAAACTCTGCGCAGATCATCGCGGACCCAGCCCAAGCCGCGTCTACATGGGTGTAAAGATCGTGCCGCTTTGCGACAGCCAAACATTCAGTAATCGGATCACATGCGCCGATCGACGTTCCGCCAGTACACAAAACGACCCCGGCAGGTTTATGT
Source organism: Yoonia maritima (assembly GCF_003003285.1). Taxonomy (GTDB): domain Bacteria; phylum Pseudomonadota; class Alphaproteobacteria; order Rhodobacterales; family Rhodobacteraceae; genus Yoonia; species Yoonia maritima. Next base: position 26,499 of record NZ_PVTP01000012.1, read on the forward strand.
CCTGCGGCTATGTCCGCGCGGATCGCAGCATCAAGCGCATCAGGGTCCATGCCATAATCGGCACGTGTCGGCACCTTGACTAAATTGGCCTGCCCGATGCCTGCAACGCGCGCAGCCTTATCTACCGACGAATGCGTCTGCGCCGATGCGTATATCCGCAACCGCGGTCCACCAAACAGTCCGTCTTCGACCGAACGCCATCCTGTCGCCCGATCACGCATGGTAAGCACCGCCGATAATGTTGCAGTGGTCGCACTGTCATGGATCGTCCCCGTAAAATGATCCGAAAGCCCCAAAGCCGCACGCAACCAACCGACCATGACCTGTTCGATCTCGGTCGCGGCAGGCGAAGTCTGCCAAAGCATGGCTTGGGCTGCGATAGCACTGGTTAGCTGCTCGGCCAACATTGATGCAGGTGATGCATTTGCAGGGAAATAAGCAAAGAACCTTGGGTGCTGCCAATGCGTGATTGCGTTAGGCACGGTCGCCTCAAAGTCCGCAAAAATCTGTTCCATTGGTTCAGGCGCGTCAGGGGCGACAGCTGGCAGCTTTGCCGCCGTATCCCCATAGGCAACTTGCGCCCTTACAGGTCGATCACGCAATCCGTTGTGATAATCAAGCGCCCATTCAGCCGCGCGACGCGACCATTCTAACAATTCATCATGTGTCATCGCAGCACTTAGCCATACCGCACAGGCGGGAACAACCCTTTGGTTAGTTGATCACCCCAGCCGTCGAAAACCCGCATTGCTCTGCGATCTTTCCGTAGGCGGCGGTAAAGCCAGCGAGCGACGCGCCATAGACGACTTCACCATCCAGCGTGATCCAAAGCTGGCCTGCCTGACGCATGGTTTGTAACAGCCAAAGACTATCGTCTTGATGTGCTTGCGCATAAGCAAACCGAATGCCGTCGTCATCGAACCCGGCGGTCACAAAACCTTCGGTCACGTTGTCTGGGTCAAATTCAAACAGCACGCGCTGCCTGTCTTTCATCAGCGTATCGTAACCGCGCGGCGCAGTTTCGTATAATGCCGGCGCGGGATAGTATGCTGGCGGCAATGCGTCACCATTTGACACTTCAATGCGCAAAGACGGCATGCCATCGCCACCTGTCAACGCGGTGCAGTCGATACGCGTATCTTCTCCGGTATCGACGGTTTCGACTATGACACGCCAGTCTTTGTAATCCCAGTATTCAGTGTCGGCATGCGCAGCTATTGGCAGTAATGTAAAAACGGCAAAAGCGAATTTCATAAGGTGGCCCCAAAATTCAAATGTAATGCTAGCACCCTAGCAATACATCCTGACCAAATTAAGAACGATCCATATTAAATCGCTAACATCGTCTGCAGGGCTTTTAGTGTCTTACGCTGCTCATCGGTCCAGTCCTTACGACGTCCACGAAACAGGGTCGCCTGGGAGGCGTGGATCAAGCCATCATCAAGGACTTTTAGACCATTGGCACGCAGCGTATCGCCCGTCGAGGTGATATCCGCGATTGCCTCTGCAGTCTCGTTTTTGACGGTACCTTCGGTCGCGCCTTGGCTGTCAATCAACTGGTAATCAGCAACGCCGTGTTCGCGTAAAAACTCACGGACAAGACGGTGGTATTTGGTCGCAATCCGCAAACGGAACCCATGCTTTGCACGAAACGCAGCGGCGGCGGCGTCTAGATCGTCGAGCGTATCGACATCGACCCAAGCCTGCGGCACAGCGATAATCAGATCGGCACCACCAAAACCCATCGGTGCAAGTTCACCAACTTGGCTGTCCCAATTCGCCAGCTTTTCACGGACAAGGTCAGACCCCGTAACCCCAAGATGGATGTTCCCAGATGCCAATTCACGTGGGATCTCACCGGCAGACAAAAGCACCAGTTCAACGCCTTCGATACCTTCGACGGCACCCGCGTATTCGCGATCTAATCCAGACTTGCGCAGGGTCACGCCCCGGCTTCCGAACCAGTCGAACGTCTTTTCCATTAGCCGTCCTTTTGACGGCACACCAAGCTTTAGCATCACGCACCCCCCAAGGCTAAGTCAGGACGGATCACACCGCCGACCGCCGGTACCGCACGCCCCTCGCCCAATCGGGCGGTCAGCGCATCATAACGGCCACCTGTCGCGACTGGCGGCAGATCAGGGCGTTTTGTTGCGTAGAACCCGAATACGAACCCATCGTAATATTCCAACGACGTCCGGCCATAGCTGCCTTCAAATTCAAGGTTATCGACATCAACGCCACGTGCATCCAATGCATTCACGCGTGCTTCCATCCGGGCGACGGCATCCGAAATCGCCGGCATATCCACTGCGATGTCTCGTAAGTGGCTCAGGACATTGGGCGTCGTTTCACGCAAATCCAAAATCGCATCAATCAGCATCACCTCATCCGAAGAAATCGGTGGCTGTTCTGCATCGTCACGCAATGCAGCGATCCGGGCCTCAACTTCGGCACGGCTGCGCAAACCGATATCGGAACCCGCATTTGCAAACGGATCATCAGCCGCAAGCAACGCAGTGCGCGTCGCTGGAACCTTACCGCCCGCATAACGCTTGAGCAGTGTCTTAAAACGATGCGGCCGCCAGATATGGCGTAACAACGCCGCCTTGCGAGCATCAGTGGTCTGCAAACCACGCACAGCGGCTGTCAGAATGCCAATATCGCCAGTCGCAGCACGTACTGGCAGCCTAGCCAGACCTTCGGCGATCACGGCAAAGACTTCGGCATCTGCGGCGGCAGGGTTCTGCCCGTCGAATACCTCGTAGCCGACCTGCATGTATTCATTCGCACGGGTTTCGTCGTTTTCTTGCTTACGGAACACCTTGCCCGCATAGGCATAGCGCGCGGGGTCAGCGTGGCTTTCCATATGCATTTGCACAACTGGCACAGTAAAATCTGGGCGCAGCACCATTTCACCGCGTAGCGGATCAGATGTTAGGTAAGCGCGCGCACGAATGTCTTCGCCATAAAGATCAAGCAGCGTTTCTGCCGATTGCAGCACATCCGCTTCGATCACTTGCGCACCTTGGGCGGCAAACAGATCGCGCAGGCGGCGGGCCTCGGCCCGAGTTTCAGGTGAATTTGGCATTAGCTTTGACTGTCCAAAATCTCGCGCAATTTCGCGACCATTTGATCGCGCGGCACTTCGTACTGGCTCGGGCGGTCTTTCCATTCCTCAAGGGTGGCGTTCTTGGCGATCTCTGCTCCAAGGATCAGATCCTTGATTTGGACCTTACCCGCGTCGAATTCATCGCCACCCGCAATCACAGCGGCAGGCGAATTGCGCTTGTCCGCATACTTCAACTGATTGCCAAAGTTCTTGGGGTTACCCAGATAAACCTCTGCACGTATACCGTTGTTACGCAGTTCTGCCACCATCGCCTGATAGTCAGCCATACGCGCACGATCCATCACTGTCACAACGACGGGACCAGCAGCAACGGTGTCCAAACGACCCTTGGCGCGCAGTGCGGCCAACAGACGGTCAACGCCGATGGATACGCCCGTTGCAGGCACTTCTTGGCCGGTAAAGCGTTTAACAAGATCGTCATAACGACCACCGCCGGACACCGAACCAAAGTTGCGCGGACGCCCCTTTTCATCGGTGACTTCGAACGTCAATTCAGCCTCGAACACCGGACCGGTGTAATAGCCAAGACCACGCACGACGGAAGGGTCAATCTCAATGCGGTCTGAACTGTAGCCGCCAGCGTCCAGCAATTCGGCTATCGTCTCAAGCTCGGCAACACCGTCACCGCCGACCTTGGAACCAGTCACCAGTTCGCGCAGGCGGGCGACAGTCGCCGTGCCTGTGTCGCGTTTGGCATCCATAAAGCCCATGACGATTTCAGCCTGTTCAGCAGAAAGGCCAGCACCTTTGGTAAAGTCGCCACTGTCATCTTTTCGGCCTTCGCCCAGCAACGCACGCACGCCATCAACGCCAAGGCGATCCAGCTTATCAATCGCCCGCAGAACGATGCCGCGCTCGGATGCAAAACGATCTGGGTCGCTTGGGTCCAAGACGCCCGCGACTTCCATCACACCGTTCAGCACCTTGCGGTTATTCACGCGCACAACGTAATCGCCGCGCGGAATGCCTACGACCTCTAGGGTATCAGACAGCATCGCGCAGATTTCAGCATCAGCTGCGACGCTGGACGCGCCAACAGTATCAGCATCACACTGATAGAACTGACGGAACCGGCCCGGACCAGGCTTTTCGTTACGCCAAACCGGGCCCATCGCATAGCGGCGATAAGGGGACGGTAGATCATTGCGATACTGCGCCGCGACACGCGCCAATGGGGCTGTCAGATCATAGCGCAGGGCAAGCCAGTCGTTGTCTTCTTCCCACGCGAACACGCCTTCGTTCGGGCGATCAACGTCGGGCAGAAATTTGCCCAATGCTTCGACCGTTTCAACAGCCGATGTTTCCAGCGCGTCAAAGCCGTAACGATGATAGACTCCGGCAATCTTGGTCAGCATTTCGGTGCGTTCTGCCACCTCTGCACCAAAATAGTCGCAGAAACCTTTTGGTGTCTGCGCCTTTGGGCGGGGCTGCTTTTTAACCTTGGCCATATTGGGTCCTATCTTCGCGGATAATAGGTCGCCGTTTAACGCGGCTACGTCACAGGAGCAATGCAGTCATAGAAAAACTGCCGCAGCGTGTGGTTTTGGGAAAATCCCGGACTATGCAGGCCAGCCTTGTTCCGCTAATGCAGCAACATGACCGATACATTGCACCTAGAAGAACAAATCGCCCATCTGACACGCACAGTCGAAGAACTGTCAGATATCGTCGCGCGACAAGAAACCGAACTGGCGCTTGCCATGCGGCGGTTGGCAATGCTGATGGAACGCGAAGCGTCGCGCGAATTAGACGCAGGTGGCACCGTGCCGCTCGCCGACCAGCGCCCCCCACATTGGTAGGTTACTAGGCAGCGCGCAGCGCCCAAGACCCTAACAACGCGCCTTCGCTGGCTTTGGCTGCCAAACGTGCGGTCGGGCCAAAGGCAAGAACATCGTCTTCCAGCTCTGGAAATAGCGCAAATATCTCTGCGCTTTGCGCTTCGTCCATTCCGTTGATGCCGACATGACCCGGGTGAAAGCTTTCACATGGGGCGTCGTCTGCATAAACCACTTCGTGGCGATCAAACAGGATATGGTAATAAGTCACCTCACCGCCTTCGCGGCGGACGATGGTTTTGTCGTTGACCAACTGTTTCGCGGCGACCAGCACTTCGGCTTCACCAAACAGTAGCTCTGCCTGCCAGCCCTGCATCATTACACGGTGCTGCGGTGATAGAACCAATTCACGGGTATTGCCGACAACACCTTCGGAGATAACGATTGGTGCAAATTTCCCAACGGCATCAACAGTCCGGGACCCAACCCAGCGGATCGGCTGAAGCCCGTTATCCATCGTCATGACCAAGTCACCTTGGCGCAGGTCTTGGACGGCGACCTTGCCTTTGTCGGTTTCAATGAGAGTATCGTGACCAAAGCATACCACGTCGCCGGTAAAGTCCCCCATACCAACGTTACCAGAACGCACGCCGCTCGTGTCACTTCCAGAAAAAATGACTCTGACAGACGCGACCGGAACATCGTAGCTTACAGTTATCGAATCTGCCGCGCCGGGACCTTCGGTATCCGCACTGTCGTTGCCACTCGCCTCTACAGTTGTGCCATTTACGATCGTGTGGTTGGCGGTCAGATTTGAAAAAGTCGGTGTGAGCAGATTGCCATCCACATCATATGCAAGCACCTGCACCTGATCATCCCAACCGTTACCGTTTGCGTCCAAATCGAATATTTCAAAGCTGAGGTTCTTGATCGACGTTGAGAAATTCATCTGGACACCAGATTCCTCGCCTGCCTGAACACGCTGAGCAAAAATGGATCCGCCAAAGTTCGAGAAGAAACCCGGGTTGTTCGCCCCCGAAGAACTGAACGCGCTTGACGTGAAGTTCGTGCTGTTCACACCATCATTGATGGTAGTCGACCCATTCGGACTCGAAAATGTAGACCAATCAAATAGGAACGGCATCTTTTAATCCATTACTTCACAATTTTCACGACATGACGTACAATGTTTTTCCGTCGTTTACAGACCCAAGAGTTAATAATTGTACCAAAGTACAGGATTCAGCTCAACAATTTAGGCCTAGGCGCAATTGACAAGGGGGAAAAACTATTGGTTGTCGTCACTTTTCCACATGAAACCGCCCAAAGGTTGCGATCACGAATCGATCAGCTGATCTCAGAACACGGCGCAAAGGTGTTCCCGGCGACTGACGTTGCGATGGGGTTGTTTTTTACGCCCGAAGAAACGCAAGAGTTTGGCGGCGACGAAGGCGAAGCCATGATTTTCGCAGCACCTACCCTCGCGATGATTACGAACAGTATCCCCGAATTCGAAGGTGATCGCAGGAATTACTGCATCATCAAAAACGAACGCGCCATCGCGCGGATTGATCCCTTTGCAAAAACTAAAACCTAAGCGTCTTCGACTTCGATCACGCCATTCAGACTGCGCAGCGCACCTTTGATTTGCGGGTTCACAGGAAAATCTTCACCAAGGTCTAATTCAACCTCACCCGGCAAATCGGGGTGAATCAGGTTAAAGTAAACAGGCCCCCGCCCTGCCCGCACGCCATCTTTGATTGCGTTTGCAAGGATACTCGCCACGGATTCGATGGCGTCCGGCGTGTCGATAAACACCCGCAGCGCAGAACCGCCCGCATCAGCAACAACGTTATCAATCGGCGCTACAGAACGACCCAGAAGCTTTAGCTGGTCGCTTTCCATCGTGGCTTCGCAAGACAGCACAACTTGGCTACCTGTCTCAAGATAATCGCGCGCAGCCTCTAGCGTATCAGAGAACAACGTGACCTCATATTGCCCGGTCGGGTCAGACAGCTGCGCAAAGGCAAAGCGGTTCCCGCGTGCAGATTTGCGCTCCTGCCTGCCAGAAACAGTACCAGCCATTTTTACAACGCAAGGGCCGCGCTCTGCCTTTGCTGTGACCTCGTCCAGTGTCAGAACCTGTTTGCGCTTTAGCGCGCCCATGTAGTCATCAAGCGGGTGACCAGACAGGTAGAAACCAATTGCCTTGAATTCCTCGGCCAACCGTTCTGCGGGCAACCAATCGTCGCCCCCCGCAAGCCGGGGTTCGGGCAGATCATCGCCAGCCTCGCCAAACAACGACACCTGATTGGATGACTTTTGATCGTGGATTGCACCCGAATATCCGGATAACGCATCAAGGCTCATCATCACGCGGCGACGGTTTCGGTCAAGTACGTCGAACGCCCCTGCCCGTGCAAGCATCTCCAGCGGACGTTTACCGACGCGCTTCAAATCAACCCGGCGCGCGAAATCGAAAAGGTTCACGAACTCACTGTCGCCACGGCCTTCGACGATCAGCTTCATCGCCTCGACACCGACGTTTTTTAACGCGCCCAGCGCATAGACAAGTTTGCCTTCGAATACGTCAAACGTGGCTTGTGACCTGTTCACGCAAGGCGGAGTGTATTCGATACCAAGGCCCTTTTTGACCTCTTGGAAATAGACACCCAATTTATCGGTCAGATGAATATCGCAGTTCATTACACCGGCCATAAATTCGATCGGGTGGTTCGCCTTTAGCCATGCGGTTTGGTACGATACCACCGCATAGGCCGCAGCGTGCGATTTGTTAAAACCGTAGTTCGCGAATTTCTCGAGAAGGTCAAAAACCTCGGCCGCTTTTTTCTTATCGACCCCATTTTCCATCGCCCCTTTTTCAAATTTGGGACGTTCTTTGGCCATTTCCTCGGCGATCTTTTTACCCATCGCACGACGCAGCAAATCCGCACCACCAAGGCTGTAACCAGCCATGACCTGCGCGATCTGCATAACCTGTTCTTGGTAAACGATGATGCCTTGGGTTTCTGCCAGCAGATAGTCAATGGATTCATGCACCGATTCAATTTCGCGCTGGCCGTTCTTAACCTCGCAGTAGGTCGGGATGTTCTCCATCGGGCCGGGGCGATACAGCGCCACAAGCGCAACAATATCTTCGATACAGGTCGGCTTCATGCGCTTCAGCGCATCCATCATGCCGCTGGACTCCACCTGAAACACCGCGACAGTCTTAGCGCTGGAATAGAGTTTATAGGATGCCTCGTCATCCAGCGGGATTGCCCCAATATCGTATTCGAAACCAACAGGGGCCTGATACAATTCAGTCCCATCTGCAGCCACATTCAACGTGCGGCCATTCTTTTTGACCAGCTCAACGGCGTTCTGAATAACAGTCAGGGTCTTCAGACCCAAAAAGTCAAACTTAACCAGACCGGCCTGCTCAACCCACTTCATGTTGAACTGGGTGGCAGGCATGTCAGAGCGCGGATCTTGATACAGCGGGACCAATTCGTCCAACGGACGGTCACCAATAACAACACCCGCAGCGTGGGTTGATGCGTTCCGCAGAAGGCCTTCGACCTGCTGCGCGTATTTCAAAAGGCGATCAACGACTTCTTCGTTTTGCGCTTCCTCGCGTAGACGTGGCTCGTCCGCGAGCGCCTTTTCAATGGAAACAGGTTTCACCCCCTCAACAGGGATCATCTTGGACAGACGGTCGACCTGCCCATAAGACATCTGCAAAACCCGACCAACATCGCGCACGGCGGCCTTGGACAGAAGCGCACCAAAGGTGATGATCTGCCCCACCTTATCGCGGCCATATTTTTCCTGAACATAGCGAATAACTTCTTCGCGGCGGTCCATACAAAAGTCGATATCGAAATCGGGCATGGAGACACGTTCGGGGTTCAAGAACCGCTCGAACAGAAGCGAATAGCGCAGTGGGTCAAGGTCGGTAATCAGCAACGCATATGCCACCAATGACCCCGCACCAGACCCCCGCCCCGGACCGACGGGAATCCCGTTATCCTTGGACCATTTGATAAAGTCAGCAACGATCAAGAAATAGCCGGGGAACCCCATGCCCTCAATAATACTCAGCTCGAACTCAAGCCGCTTTTCGTATTCAGCGACCTCAGCGGCGTGCGGGATAATCGCTAGCCGGGCTTTCAGACCTTCCTCGGCCTGACGCCGCAATTCCGCGACCTCGTCATCAGCAAACTTAGGAAGGATCGGATCACGTTTGTAAGTCTTGAACGCACAGCGCTTTGCAATCTCAACCGTGTTCTCAATGGCCTCTGGAAGGTCGGCAAACAGCGTCACCATTTCTTGCGGAGACTTGAAATAATGCTGTGGAGTCAGACGACGACGCGGCTCTTGTTGGTCGACATACGCACCTTCAGAAATACACAACAGTGCATCATGTGCTTCATACAGACCCGTCTTAGGAAAATAGACATCATTGGTCGCGACCAACGGCAGGTTCTTTGCATATGCCATCTCGACATGGCCGCGCTCTGACAGGCGCTCTGCCTCTGGCAGACCACCATCAATCGGATGACGCTGAAGTTCCACATACAGACGATCTGGATAAGTCACAGCCAAACGATCCATCAGCGCTTCGGCCTTGGGACGCTGACCCTGACGCAGCAAACGACCAACCGGGCCATCGGGACCACCAGACAGACAAATCAACCCTTCATGATATTGGCTTAGGTCATCCAAAGTGACCTGCGGCAACTGCCCACCCGCATCCAAATACTCGCAAGAGTTCAGCTTCATCAGGTTCATATAACCCGCCTCAGTCTGGGCAAGCAGAACGATAGGCGCGGGATCTTCGGGGCGCTTACCTGGCTCTGGCGTCGTATAGCACAGATCAACCTGACACCCGATGATCGGCTGAATACCGGCCTTTGAAGCACCCTCCGAAAATTCCAACGCGCAAAACATGTTGTTGCGATCAGTTACAGCAACAGCGGGCATATCCATGGCGGCGGCCATGCCGGGCAATTTCTTAACCGGAACAGCGCCTTCCAGCAGGGAATACTCGGTGTGGACGCGCAGGTGGATGAATCGGGGATTTGTACTCATGCGGCCAAACTATCTGATGCTGGGCCGCGCACAAGATAACAAAGGATATGTATTGGGTATCCAGTTCAGCAGTCACGCACGGTCCCTACTAATCCCCACGCATCACAAATCATAGCAACGGTAGAGTCACACCTCAAACCTTAGAAGCACGCGCGTGGCACTAAACAATTTGGAGACACTTAGCTTCCACTCTGACATATGCATGCTGTGGCGCACTTCTAACGCCAAATCAGATTACATAGAGAAGCTGAACTACGGTCTCGCAGGTCACGCATGGGAAAGAGAAACAATCAGCCATCATTTGTCCTACGCTCTGTTGTACCGGCAACCACTTCAGACGCGGCTTCAAGCGCGCCTCGTCCGTGTGGGATGTTGAGTGCTTTCAGCCCCGCGTCGATCGTTCCGAGAGCCCCCATTATCATATGCCCACTGACGTGGCCCATGTGACCAATCCGGAAATATGCGTCCTCTGGTTCGCGACCCAACCCGATCCCGAGCGTCAGCCCGCATTTGGTTTCGGTCCATTCGCGCAGGTCTTGGCCAACTGACGAACCGATCGCGATAGATGTTACGGCATGCGACCGATGTTCCGCGTTTGGCACGTTCAATGACATCGGCCCGTCAGAGCCCCAGACATCGATTGCCGCCCAGACAGTCTGTGCCAGCTTTGCGTGGCGTGCGAATACAGCGTCGAGCCCTTCGGCTTTGATCAGGTCCAGCGCGGCGCGTAGGCCGTAAAGGTGATGCGTTGGCGCGGTTCCTGCGAAATACTGATAGTAAACGGCAGGGTCTACCCGTGGTCGCCAATCCCAGTAGCGGGAGACGCGTGCGGACTGCGCATCGTCAGCTTTGTCGTTGAAGAAAACAAAACTGATCCCGGCCGGTGTCATCAACCCTTTTTGACAAGCGGCGACCATGATGTCGACGCCCCATGCGTCCATCTCGAACCGATCACATCCCAAAGAGGCGATACAGTCGGCCATTAACAGTGCCGGGTGGCCAGTACGGTCCAAGACACCGCGCAAGCCTGCAACGTCGCTTTTGACGCTAGTTGATGTATCGACATGCACAGCGAGCACAGCTTTGATCTGCCCTGCTGTATCCGCAGCGAGCCTTTCCTCGGCCCGTGCCAAATCAATCGGGGACTGTACGCCGCAATCGATGACCTCGACCTTTGCCCCAAGACCCGTAGCAATTTCCCCCCAACCTATGCCGAAGCGACCCGTAGCAAGAACAAGCACCGTATCACCGGGGCCGATGGCGTTCGATAATGCGGCCTCCCATGCGGCATGGCCGTTGCCGATATAGATCGCGACATTGTGGTCTGTCATTGCGACGGACTTCAAATCAGGGATTAGGCTACGCGTCAGGTCGTGTAATTCGCCTTCGTAGATATTTGGCGAAGCGCGATGCATCGCCTGCAGAACCACATCTGGAATGACAGACGGGCCGGGAATCGCCAGATATGGGCGACCATTAGACAAGGACATGGGAATGCTTTCGATAGTGGTTACTAGAGGACAGTACGCCTGAGATACCCAAGGTCAAGCGTAGTGAACTTGCCCCGCCCCCCTGTTTAAGATTAGACCGTTGGAAACCTGAACCGAAAGATCCGCGATGCCCGCGCCTATTCCCCCGACAGACAAGAGCAAATCCCAATCAGCGTTTTCCCTGTTTTGGTGGCTATGGAAAGACTACCTGCGCCCGCACAAATGGCTGTTGGTTGCCGCGCTAATCCTGATGGCGATCGAGGGGTCAATGCTCGCGCTTTTGTCGCGGATGGTTCAGCCGATGTTTGATGACGTGTTCGCAGCGGCTGATGACAGTGCGCTCTATTTCGTTGCATTTGGTATTTTGGCCATTTTCATCGTCAGGGCAATCACCTCTGCTGGGCAGCGATTGTTGATGACATTGGTTGTGCAGTTGACCTCTGCAAGCATGCGCAAACATCTGCTAAGGCACATGATGACCCTTGATAGCGGCTTTTACCAAATCCACCCGCCCGGTCAGCTGATTGAACGGGTGCAAGGTGACGTCACTTCGATCAATTCAGTCTGGAGCAGCATCGTCACGGCCTTGGGTCGTGATCTGATTTCACTGATCGGGCTGTTTGGCGTCGCACTGTGGATCGACTGGCGGTGGACGTTAATTGCCATCATTGGCATTCCATTGCTGGTGCTTCCTTCGTTGCTTGTGCAGGCCTATATTCGCCGCCGTGCCCGCAACGCCCGAGAGATTGCAGGCCGAGTATCAACCCGTTTGGACGAAGTATTTCACGGGATCAACCCGATCAAACTGAACGCATTAGAGAATTACCAAGCCGACCGCTATGACGGGCTGATTAAGGAAGGCGTCACCGCGAATATGCGCACTGCCACCGGGCAAGCCGCGGTTCCCGCGTTGATTGATATTATGACGGGCTTGGGTTTTTTCGGTGTGATGATTTACGGCGGAGCCGAGATTATTTCAGGTGAAAAGACCAACGGTCAGTTTATGGCTTTCTTTACATCCATGTCGCTGGCCTTTGACCCACTGCGCCGCCTTGGCCAAATGAGCGGGCAATGGCAGATGGCTGCCGCCAGCGTAGAACGGCTTCAAGAGGTATTGAACCTAAAGCCAACAATCCTTTCGCCCCCACAGCCAAAGGAAATTGTGACACGTTCCCCGGAAATCATCCTTGATCAGGTCGAAATGAACTATGGTGAACTGCCTGTGCTGCGCGGTACAGGTTTCACTGCTAAGGCAGGTAAAACCACTGCGCTAGTGGGTGCCTCTGGTGCGGGGAAAAGCACGATCTTTAATGTTCTGACCCGCCTTGTTGAACCGTCATCCGGCGCGATTACCATCGACGGAACCGAGACGAAGAACTTTGCTCTATCTGATCTACGCGGCCTCTTTTCAGTGGTGAACCAAGACGCAGCGCTCTTTGATGAAACCCTGCGCGACAACATCTTGCTTGGTCGTGAAGACATTTCAGAAGATCACCTAAAATCGGTTCTGGATGCCGCGCATGTCAGCGATTTTTTACCGATGCTGCCAGATGGGCTTGATAGCCCTGCTGGCCCGCGTGGTTCCAATCTTTCGGGTGGCCAGCGCCAACGTGTTGCTATCGCGCGCGCATTGCTTCGCGACACCCCAATCTTGCTACTTGACGAAGCCACCAGCGCGCTCGACACCAAGTCAGAGGCGATTGTACAGGCAGCGCTAGAGCAGCTTTCGACTGGACGCACCACGCTGGTCATCGCTCACCGCCTATCCACTGTCCGCAATGCGGATTCCATCGTGGTCATGGATCATGGGCGCGTTGTGGACCAAGGGACACATGACGAGCTTCTTGAACGTGGTGGCATCTATGCCGATCTATACAATCTGCAATTCTCGCAATCTGAAGGCGGCGACAATGACTGACCGGACTGTTTTATCCATAAGCGGTGATGACCGTATATCATTCCTGCAAGGTTTAATCACAAACGATGTAGAAAAGGCCGCCGACACTATCATCTACGCGGCACTTTTGACCCCACAAGGTAAATACATTGCTGACTTCTTTGTAATTGGCAAATCTGACCGCCTGCTAATCGATGTTGCGACATCACATGCGCCGACACTGGCACAGCGGCTAATGATGTACAGGTTGCGTGCGGCCGTGGTCATTGAAGAGACCGACCTAATCGTATCGCGCGGCACCGGGACTGCCCCCTCTGGCGCTGTGTCCGACCCACGCCATTCACAAATGGGCTGGCGGCTATATGGCGACACTAACGTCAGTGACGATACTGACTGGGATGCGCTGCGCGTCGAACACTTGATCCCAGAAACAGGTATCGAACTCACCGCAGACAGTTATATTCTTGAGGCAGGATTTGAACCCTTGAATGGGGTCGATTTCAAAAAGGGCTGCTACGTCGGCCAAGAAATCATCGCACGTATGAAGCACAAAACGACGTTGCGCAAAGGTCTCTCAAAGGTGTCGATAACCGGGTCAGCACCAATCGGGACACCGATTGAAAACGCCGACAACAAAGCCGTAGGTACACTTTTCACACAATCAAACGGGCATGCAATTGCATACCTTCGTTTTGATCGTGCAACGGGTACGCTGTGCGCTGGCACAGCCGTGGTCGCAGCTTAACTTCTCAGCGCCATTACAGAATGCAAATGCATTGGGCAAAACAGGGCCCGATTTCGCTTTTCTAACGAAGCGAAGCTATCGCTATGAGCGAATAACCACTGATCCCAGCCACAAAAAAGATAACAGGTGGACCGGTCCTCAAGCCTGTTCTACCCAATTGGAAAGCTTAGACAAAGCCAGAAAACCACATCCTCATATTAGAATGGATCAAGTATTTGCATATAGTCAGCCCCGCCAAAGCATTTCTGCTAATTGCCGTCTCCACGTTGAGCGCATGTGAATTTGGTGATGATGGGTCGGGTACCAGCTATTCAGATATTTCTGCCGAGGTTGACCGGCTTACAGAGGTAACTGAAAATGACGTTGTACTTGAAACAGCAGACATTCCCACGATGGGAACCGCATCTTATTTGGGTGTTCTTGCGCTTGTTGACACCTCCAATACTCGGGCCCTTATGGGGCAGACGCAGATCGATGTCGCATTCGAAACAGATAGCGTAACGGGCACCGTCAATGATTTTGTTTACGCAGAAGATGTGTCTGACCAAAGCAAAGAACTCCCTTCTGTTGATGGAACGCTAACTTTTGAAAATGGGTTCATTGATCGCACAGCGACTTCAAGTGATCCTCAGATTTTGACCGAACTAACTGGGACGCTGAATGCGCCTGTCGACATGTTCGGCATCGACGCCAACACCGATATTGATCTGCAAAGTGACTTTGAAGGCGTATTTGGCGAAGAGAGCGTGTCCGGATATGTTTCAGGGACAATTGAGCCAGCGAGCGGAGCAACAGTTGATGTTGGCGGCGTGATCCTGACCGTCGAAGAATAGAACGCCTAAGAAGTAATCCGTTCTTACCAAAGAACGCAAAAGGCCGCCCGAAAGGCGGCCTTAGGATCAAGAATGCAAATGCAGCTTAGGCGCGTTCAACGTATTCAAAAATCTCAGTATTCACGACGATATTTTCGTCTTGGCCAACAAACGGTGGGATCATAACGCGAACGCCGTTGTCCAATGTTGCGGGCTTAAAGCTGTTCGCCGCGGTTTGGCCTTTTACGACAGGCTCGGTCTCGGCGACTTTGCAGACGACTTTCTGTGGCAGGGTGACGTTCAGCGCTTCTTCACCGTAGTATTCGATTTTAACGGTCATACCATCCTGCAAGAACGGGCGACGATCGCCCAGAATATCTGCTGGCAATGCGATCTGGTCGTAGGTCTGTGTATCCATGAACGTCAGCATCTCGTCTGCCTCGAACAAGAACTGCTGGTCTTTTTGTTCCAGCGTCACACGTTCCACTTTATCCGCAGAACGGAAACGTTCATTCAGTTTACGACCATCGCGCAAGTTCTTCAGTTCCACTTGTGCAAATGCACCGCCCTTACCAGGTTTAACATGGTCGATTTTAACGGCGGCCCAAAGACCACCCTCGTGTTCAAGAACGTTACCGGGACGAATTTCGTTACCGTTTATTTTGGGCATGGGCTGTGTTCATTCCGCGTTAAAGGGGCAAGGTTGATTATCGTTGCCCCAAGCCTATATATCCACAGTAGTGAGCTGGCAAGATCATGGAATGCGGCGCGAGCATGACATCAAGCTATGCAAGAATCGCATAGCTGCCATTCCAAAAGAGAACCCCCGAATCGGGTTCAAACATGCATATTGCCCGTCACTCGGGGACTACAAGAGCAAAAAGAAGGAAGCATGATGAGAGATTTCGTCGACGGTACTGCGTTTAACAATGAACAAGGCAACCGTGCTCGTAAGTTATTTGCTGCTGTGGTGCTTGCTGCACTTGATGACGCCATCGCTGATGACAAAAAATATGGCAATGGCCCCGAACAAATCGCCCGCTGGGCACGTTCACGCGACGGACGCGAAGTGTTGTCTTGCGCGGGTATTGACCCGAACGAACGTGTTGTTGGTGGCCTGATGGAATTCGTTGGCAAGGGTGTACGTACATCAGTTGCCCTGTCTCGTGAAGAAAGCGAACGTCGCAACGCGGCCGAGCAGGAAGCACGCGCTGCGTAAGCAATGCACAGACCAATGTAATGGTTTTATGAAAGCGCGGCTCTTTGGGGCTGCGTTTTCATTTGTACTTTCGCCTGCCTGTATGCGCCCTTATTGTCGCCGCGAAAGCGAGGCGCGATGACCAAAGCGATTATGATCCAAGGTGCAGGGTCCAACGTTGGGAAATCCATGTTGGTCGCTGGAATTGCGCGTGCCTGCGTAAAGCGCGGACTGTCGGTAGCCCCCTTTAAACCGCAAAACATGTCGAACAATGCAGCCGTTACTGCCGATGGCGGCGAAATAGGCCGCGCACAGGCGCTACAGGCCCGCGCCTGCGGCCTAGAGCCCCTTGTGGATATGAACCCCGTACTGCTTAAGCCAGAGACAGACACGGGCGCACAGGTCATCGTACAAGGCCAGCGATTTGCCACGCTAAAGGCGCGCGACTATGGAAAACAAAAAGCGCAGCTAATGCCTGCCGTGCTCGACAGCTTTCGGCGTATTGGCGTGGGCCGCGACCTTGTGATCATCGAAGGGGCCGGCAGCCCTGCCGAAGTAAACTTGCGCGCTGGCGACATTGCAAACATGGGCTTTGCAGAGGCCGCCAATGTGCCGGTCGTACTGGTCGGCGATATTGATCGTGGCGGTGTCATTGCGCAGCTCGTCGGCACCCATGCTGTTCTATCAGATCCCGACAACGAGCTAATCAAAGCTTTTGCAATTAACAAGTTCCGCGGCGACACCACACTGTTTGCCGAAGGCCTAAACATCATTGCACAACGCACCGGCTGGGCCAGCCTTGGTGTTGTTCCTTGGTTTGCAGATGCCTGGCGGCTACCAGCCGAAGACGTGATGGACATCGCAAGCCGTACCGGCGGAGACATTAAGGTTGCGGTTCCCCGCCTCAATCGTATCGCAAACTTTGACGACCTTGATCCGCTATCCGCCACCCCAGGCATCAGCGTCGAAATTATCAACCCCGGCCAACCGCTCCCCGGAGACGCCGATCTGATCATCATTCCCGGATCGAAATCCACTATTGCTGACTTGGCTCATTTTCGCTCCCAAGGATGGGATATTGACCTAACCGCTCATGTCCGTCGTGGCGGGCATGTTTTGGGTATCTGTGGCGGCTATCAGATGCTAGGCACATCGATCATCGACGAAGACGGCATTGAAGGCACACCATGCCGCGTTGAAGGGCTGGGACTGCTCAACGTACAGACTGTGATGAAACCACAAAAACGGCTCGCGCGATCAACGGCAACCTACCAGCCTACAGGCGATGCGGTCAGCGGCTATGAAATTCACATAGGTGAGACAACTGGCCCAGATTGCGAACGCGCGTGGCTATCGCTTGACGGGCGCGGTGAAGGGGCCAGCAACACAAGCGGTCAGGTTATGGGCTGCTATTTGCATGGATTATTCGAAGCCGACAGTTTTCGCGCGGCGTTCTTATCACGCCTTGGCAAACCGCTGACTGATCATCGATATGCGGACAGCGTCGATGCAACGCTTGACGCGCTCGCAGAGCATCTTGAAACGCATATGGATATTAGCCAGCTTATCGCTTTGGCTGGGCCGGTTTAATCTAGCCCTTTACTGACAAGCACGCGATTAATTTCGCGACGCACCAATTTGCGCACGTTACGGGTGATACGCTCACCCAACTCACCGCTCAGTTCCTGATGCACAATTTCGACGACAAGGGCGCGTAGGGCGTCTTCATCAATTCCCGCATTCGGCACCTCCAGATCAGCAGTTTCCCGCTCATCCTCTGCTATTTCGCGGATAATCGGCGGACCGTTTAGAATTTCCGACGAATCGAGGATGCGAGACTGGAATGCACTTGCAGCCCACGCTGTATCGTCAAAGTTCTCACCTTCGTCAGCTTCAAAGTCCTCTGACTGAGACGTAACAGCGGCTTCCAACTCGGCAATTGTGGCTTCTAACCCAGCGCGATCAGTCCGCTTAGCAGGCTCCAGCACCAAAATTTTACTGACTTCATCAGCGTGACGAAACGCAGGTTCTTCAACCATTTCAGGCTCTGCAGAGGGTTGTTCCACGTCCACCCGCAGCGCAGGAGTAAGTATCAAACGCTCGGGCGCAGGCGGGGGTGTCTCGCCGGTACGCACAGAGATGAGATTGCGCACAGATCTTAGCAAAGCGTCGTCAATGTCGCCCGTTCGTGCTGTGCTAGACATGGTGCATTCCTCGCTATGTATCCGCCTTAAAGATTAATCCAAAAGGCGGATCTAAACAACAGCTTGGTTATTCCTCGCCGATTGCGCGCAGCACCCGATCCAATGACCGGCCCTGCTCAGACAAAAGCGGCGGTGAATCTTTGACCATGTTATAATAGGCGGACGGGTCGTACTGCTGCACAGGCAGATTCAGGTGCTCCGCCGTCAAAAGGCCCATCGCTGACAACACAGCATATGACGCGATAACTTCGTCAGCTTGACCCGAAATGCGGCTTGCTTCCGCATCCAACAGTTCTTGCTCTGCGTTTAGAACTTCAAGAGTGGTACGTGAGCCAAGTGTCGCCTCTTCGCGGACCCCCTCGAACGCAACACGCGCTGCACTGATCTGACGATCAGACGCTTGACGAGCCGCGCGCGCAATTTGAAGCGACGCATATGCATTTCCAACCTGTTGTTCGACCGATGTCATCGTAAGGTGCAAGCCAGCACGTGACGCATCACGGCTTGCAATCAACTGGCGCATCACGCTGGCAATTTGGCCACCGGCATAGATCGGCCCACCAACATCAATGCCAATCTGGCCAGCTTCAACAGAATCTTGGTTTGTTGATATTGATCCGCTCAGTGACACTGTCGGAATCACAGCAGTTTCACCACGGCGAATATTCAACTCGGCCGCTGCAACTGAGTGCTGAACCTCAAGAACGCTGGGGTGATTGCGGACAGCGAAATCTTTTGCCTCGTTTACGCTTTGGGATACAGGCGCAGGAGAAACAGTTGCGAGGTTCGACGGTGCACGACCAACCGCAGCACGGTATTCTTCGATCGATTGCACCAGAGCACCCTGTGCGGCAGCAAGCAAGCTACGTGCAGCAGCAAGACGCGCCTCAGCAGACGCGACATCAGTCCGTGTGACTTCGCCAACCTCGAACCGGTCTTGGGCCGCGCGGAATTCTTGCGTAATCACCCGCACGTTGCTTTCGCGCAATTGCACGAATTCTTGGTTGCGACGCACATCCATATAGGCCTGCACGGCGCGCAAAAGAACATCTTGTTCAACATCGCGTAACGTTTGACGCGTACTAAGAACCAATTCCTTTTGGGCATCAACAGCAAGACGGTTTGAACCACCATCATAGAGCGTCAGGCTACCACTAATTGCAGCAAGCGCTGTGTTCGTCGCCTCACGCTGTGACGCGGGCAACGCGTTATTGATTGAACTGGACGCCGACATTGACCAGTTAATAACTGGCAAAGTAGCTGCCACCGCCTGTGCCACATTTTCATCCGCGGCGCGCAGTAAAGCGCGATTTTGCTCAAGCAAGCCAGAGTTAGTATATGCCGCCGTTAGCGCATCTGACAGTGTCTCTGCCTGCGCTGCCGCTCCGGAAATCATCGAGACGACTACCGCGATAGCAGCGAACCCTTTGCGTTTGTTCATCTTTTTCTCACTCACTTTTTTTAGTTAGCGCCGCGCATATGATATGAACGCGTTAGAGCGCGAATTCTGCTTCTTTTTCAAAACCAGTCAAAACGGGCGCGCTCGCGTTAAACGCAAAGCGCCAGTTGATAACACCATCCAACTTGTGACCCACGCGAACGACACCTAGGTTTCCCTCGGCGAAAACGCACGCAATGCGGCCACCTTCGCGCAATTGCGCAAGCACGGCGTCAGGCACTGTCTGAACGCCGCCTTCAATCATAATAACATCGTAAGGGCCCGACTTTTTGGAACCTTCGGCCAATGGACCAGCCATAATTGCTGCGTTGTCGATACCCAGTTCTGAAAGCAGGCTTTGTGCCTCTTCAGCGCGCGCTTCGTCATCTTCTACCGCAACAACAAAGTCACACATGTTTGCCAAGATCGCTGCAGAGTACCCAAGACCGCATCCTAAATCCAACGCAACATGCTGTGGCTGAATATCCAACACATCTAGCATTTTCCCCAATGTACGCGGCTCAAGCAGAACACGACCGCCGCCAATATCAAGGTTTTCCCCAACATAGGCTGCTTCACGTTGACTGTTAGGGACAAATTGTTCGCGCGGAACAGATAGCATCGCGTCAATGATTGGGAACTTTGTTACGTCAGAAGGGCGCACCTGAGTGTCGACCATCATTGTGCGGCGGGATGCATAGTCTGTCACGATCTAAACTCTTTCGTTCAGTTTATTTTCTGCTTCATGCCACAGAAGGGCTTGCGCGGCAACGTTTGATCTAGTCATGGACTGGCTTCAAAGCAAGCAGTCGCCGACAAACTTATAGCGACCTTTAGACACCGACGGGAACAATATGGTTATCCCATGCCAGTTCCGCGACTTTGGCAAGCTGCAGTGCGCCTTGATTAATCTCCCCCAACTCACCAAAACCGGTAGTGATAATAAAACCAGCATCGCACGCAGCAACGCCGCCTGCATCAGCGACAGTAATACGGTGCATCAGGGTTTTGCCATCTACATCATAAATCTGGACAACCCCACCCACAGGCGAAGTCGTTGCAACCAACGTCGCATCTGGTGAAAAAGAAATACTACCAACATATCCGCGCATATCGCGCAATTGATCAGCATGTGCAGCAAGCAATTCGACCGCCCCGCCCATCTGGTGCATCCCGGCAAGAATCGCGACATCCCCATCGCCCTGCCACTGCATACCAAACGCAACGACGCCTGACGCTGACACATCAAGATGACGGATCGAATTTTTGTGTAAACTTGGATTAAGCGCGACTGTTTCGATAAGCTGACCATTATGAACGTATGATAAATTAGGGGCCATTGTCGCGATATTTAGTTTTGTACGCCCGCTATCAGGATGCGTATCAATACCGCCGTTCGCAATCACAAGAGTTTCTGTGCCAGGCAATCGTTTGATATCGTGTGGACCAACGCCACCGCTCGCAAACTCTTCAACCCGGACATAGCCTGCCAGCACATCCCAGACACCAACCCGCCCCTGTCCGGCCTCATAGTCATTTTCGGTTGTGAATAACCACTGACCATCAGATGAAAAAGCACCGTGTCCGTAGAAATGGCGACCTTCTGGCGCTGTCATTGTCGCCTTTGGCGTTCCAGACAAGCAATCAATCACAATTGCAAAAGTCCCGGGCCGACGTGCGAACGCGACGGCCTCTGGTCGGGTTGGATGTGCTGCGGCGGCATGGCCACGTGCCGGCAATGGAATTTGGAATAATATGTCTTGGTCTGCACCAATGCCGCAAAGGACATAACGGCCATCACTCAGCGCCGCCGCCGATAGAAACTGTGGCGACCCCGCATCGGCCCAAGTGGGCGTCGGGACAAGCCCCGTCGCCAGCAGCCCTGCTAAAAACTGGCGCCTGCTCGTCATGTTAATCTCCGTCCAAGGCGTTGAAACCCGCGATTACCCCCAGTTTAGGGCCCAGTTCATTGCGCACGACAGTTCTGATCGCGCTCACATTTTGCTGCACCACCTCTATTTCAAACCGTGTCATAGGGTCATCCACGCCTGCAAAGACAGGATCGTCAAGTTGTTCAACACGCGATTGCGCGCGATCAAATGCATTGTTTAGATTGGTGGCAAGCGCGACATCGTCGCCTGCCAATCGCATCGCAAGGTCACGCAATGCTACGAGTGACAGCTCAACATGGCGGGCAGATCTACCCGAGCGCCGCGCTTCGGCACGGGTTGCACGCGGACGATCAAATGTTCCCAACGGACGCCCTAAACGCGTATCGCCGACAAATTCTAACCCTGTCGAAACGGCTTTGAACATCTCTTGGGCCGCTTCTTCTTCGGTGTGGTAGGTCGCTTCGGGCGAAGGGTGCAACAGCTGATCGGCATAACCGCTGGTCCAGTCATCATAAATCGCATCTGTCAGGGCCGCGATATCGCCGGTCACCGTGCGAATAAGCGTACACCGATATGCATCAGTTCCTGCGACCGCAATTACGTCGTCGTATAGCAGAAATTCAAGCGCATAAAATCCGCGGGCGGCAATAGATACGTCAGCATAATCATCAAGGTTTTGCGCAATGTCGTCCTCTGACGCGATCATTGCAGCAAGCGTCTTTGGCGTTACCGCCCGGCTGTCGGGCCAAAACGCAAGCGCATAGGCGCGATCATCGCGCTCGCTTGGGCCAAAGCGCAGATGGCTTACGCCAATCCATGCGTCAAACGCATCCCCATAGGCTGCCTGCAACTGCGGCGACCCAGATACACAATCGGATTGAGCAACATCGGCTAACACCTGTGACTGTGCCGCCAAACGCGAAAACCCTGGCAATACGTGGTTATTCACGGCGTCCGCTGTCAGTTCCGAAATGGGCTGCGCCACTGCCGGAACTGCAGCCAATATCATTGCAAAGGAAAAGAATAGAGGTCTCATAAGCTCTCCAAGAATGTGATTAGATCGTCGCGGTCTTGTTTTTGCATCGCGGCAACTGCGTCACGCATAGGCTGCGCTTCACCCCCATGCCAGAGAATTGCCTCTAGCAGGCTACGCGCGCGGCCGTCGTGCAAGAAATATGTGTGGCCGCTGACTTGCTCTGTCAAACCAACACCCCAAAGCGGCGGGGTTCGCCATTCAGTTCCTGTCGCACGGGCTTCTGGCCGGTGATCAGCCAACCCTTCGCCCATGTCATGCAACAAGAGGTCCGAATAGGGCCATATCAGTTGAAAGCTTTGTTCAGGTCGGTCTTCCAGCCGATGCGTTACGAAGCTGGGCTGGTGACATGAGATACAGCCGGTTTGGTAAAACAGTTCTTTGCCGTGCAGAACCCGCGGGTCATCGACATCCCGGCGGGCGGGCACACCCAAATTGCGACTATAGAAGGTCACAAGATCAAGCCCCTGGTCATCAACTTCGGTCACGCGCGCATCACCGTCACCATGCGGACCAGCCAGACAGTCGACTTGGGCAACCGTGCATTCCCCTGCCCCGTTTGGGAACAAAGGTGATGAGATACCAATGTCACCAGAAAACGCTGCAGCGGATTGGTGGCGAACTGTCGGCGCTCCCGCCTTCAGACCAAAGCGGCCAAGCATGGGCTGATCAAATTCAACAGACCAAACGATGTTCGCACGACCAGAAATCCCGTCACCATCGGCATCGTCAGGATCAGCATTTGCCAAGATATCTGCGGCTGGGATCGCCTCTAGCAAACCAAGGCCGATCATTTGGGGTGCGACACGTGGGCTTAACATCGCGTCGGGGTGAAGTGGGCCATAGCCAAGGTCAGCCGCGCGATACGTCGGATGGCGCAGGCTGACGGTTTCTCCACCTGCCAGCGTTACGGTTTCTTCGGCATAGGTCACTTCTAACCGGTATTCCGCCGGATGCCCTTGCACGGCGAAATCCTGTAGCTGCTCACCGTAAGTCGGGTCAGGAAGCGTTGCGATGTAGTCTTCGATGTCTGCAATTTTGTCGTCGTAGCCGCCCGGAATGGAAACACGCAAGAACAGAGAAACCGCGCTATCAGATGCATTTTCGGGCGTATGCCCACGGCCGTCCTTTAGGTGGCAGCGCTGACAGGACCGCGCGTTATACAGCGGCCCCAAACCGTCAGAGGCAAGCGTCGATGATGGCGATGACACCCACAGCTTGCGAAAGAAACCGTTACCAACCTTAAAAGTCAGCTCATCCTCAAAACTGATATTCGCCGAGGATTGCGAAAACGCATCTGCATCCCGCCGCGCGCGGACAGTGGCAGCGCCCGCAGATTTTTCTTCGAACCGGGCGGCGGCGCTGAAATCCGTTGTCGGTTCCGTGACAGCTTGGATTCGGGCAGTTTCAGCTTCGGTACGGGGAATGATGTTCAGATGTGGCTCATCCAACACCCCCGAAACGGCCGCAACGGGTGCACAAATCAGCGCGAAGCCAAGATTAATAACAGAACGGCGCACAAGATATCTTTCTAAGCTCGGATATTTCTGATAGTTATAGTCGGAATTCAAAAAGCGCGAGTCACTTTTCATGGCAAAACCGATCCTGAGCTGCGACATGGTGGCACGACCGTTGTCCGAAGAACCAGCGCGTCAGCCCCAAAGCCCACCAGATATGGCAGCACAATGGCGTGACGTTCTGAATGCGCTTCGCGTGATTGCATTGGAATGCCGGGTAGCGGCCCAGATGGACTTGTTCAAGGCTTGTGCACTGCTTTCCACCCAACCTGAAACCGTGCGCGATGCCCATGCCCGCGCCTTGATCAAATGCTTGCGCCAAGTAACGAGTCGCAAAACCACGTTCTTTCGGCCCGGAACCGAAGAAATTTCATTTGATGAAGCTTGGCTTGTGCAGGCTCTCAGCGCGATTAAGCGCGGCGACGGCGATAGTTTTTCATTCCTCGTTCGATCACGCGTACCGCGTGAACACCAACGTCACATAGGTTTTCTGATCCGGGGAATTTCCGAGCAATTCTCTCAAGTTTAGAATTATTCTAAAAAGTTCTTGGCTTTTACAAAAACTGCTATAAATAAGGCGATAAGCAAGCCAGCTTTTCGCCAGCCAGCATTTATTTTGAATCGCAGGAAGAACTGACATGACACAGACTGCCATCACTCTTAGCACCGACGCAAAAGCAGCAATCGCAGAAGCACTGAACCAGACAGTCGCCGAAACTGCGGTCACGACGATGCTTGCGCAAAACTTTCACTGGAACGTCACCGGCATGGCATTCGGCCCGCTGCACGACCTTTTCCAGAAAATGTACGAAGACCATTTTGTCGCCCAAGACGACCTCGCAGAGCGCATCAAAGCAATTGACGCGCACGCCGAAGGTACGCTTGCTGGCATGATCAAACGGTCCAAAGTTTCCGAATTCGAAGGCAAAGCCACCGACAAGGAAATGATCAAAATGATGCTCGACGCGCAGGAAACGCTGGCTGCTACATTGGCAGGTTGCGGTGAACTGGCTGCATCACACGGCGACACACTGACCGAAGACCTGTGCATCGCACGCGGTCAAACACACGAAAAGTTCGCGTGGTTCCTACGTTCGCACCTCGCTTAAGTATTTTTGTTCAGTTAACGAGTTCAAAAGGCGCTTCGGCGCCTTTTTTCTTGCACTTTTTCGCATAGGCAATGCGCCAACCTGCGTATTTCCCCATGACCTCTTGCTGCGCCATCAGCATGGTCACGAAACCTTCGCGCTGGCTGTCTTTCTTTAACTTCTTAAAGATGGACTTTTGCGCCTTGGTCATCGAACAACCAATACAGTGGCCTTCGCGCTTGAATTTGCACACGTCAATGCAGGGGCTTGGGGTCTTTGGCATGTTGGCTCCGACGGAAAAGGGCGGCACCCCTTTGGAATGCCGCCCCAGTTTAATGTGATTAGTAACCGGTTTCTATTCGAAAACCGCTTCTGGATCGTCAAGGCTGTCAGAGCCTTCGAATGCAATCTGATCAACACCAAGCGCCGCGACTACGCGTTCAAACGAACGTGTCTGATCGATCAAGCCGTTCACGCCCCCCATGACCAGTGCTTCACCTGCTTCGTTTCCACGCTCAAGCATTTGATCATAAGCAAAACCAGCTTCGGCAGCTGACTTGATACGGCCAAGTGCAAGCATTGTTGTGGACAGTTTGGTTTGCACTTCGGTGTCCAGACCTACGTCTGTTTCTGCAACCAGATCAGACAGTGACGGACCAGTGACCAAAGTACCGTCTACGCGGATGTATTCACCGCGATAAACGTTTTGCACCCCCAAACCGTCGTAATAATGGCTGTTATGTGTGTTGTCAGAAAAGCAATCGTGCTCTTCTTCTGGATCGTTCAGCATCAGGCCAAGGCGCATACGCTCACCAGCTTGCTCACCGTATGAAAGTGAACCCATGCCGGTCAGGATAGCAGAGATACCAGTTGCTTCGGTTTCGGTCAGTTCTGCGCGCGCTGCACCACCATCAACCCACTGTGCAGCCATCCACTCAAGATCGGACACCAACAGGTCAGTCGCTGCTTTCAGGTATTCACCGCGACGGTCACAGTTGCCGCCCGTGCAGTCATCGCCAGCGGCGTAATCTGTCCAAGGACGGCTACCCGCACCAGTGCCGTGACCGTTCAGGTCTTGGCCCCACAGCAGAAATTCAATCGCGTGGTAACCCGTTGCAACGTTAGATTCGACACCATCAGCCTCGTGCAGCGTCTCTGCCAGCAGCTCAGGTGTGATCGCAGCCGCGTCAACTTCAGTACCGGACAACGTGAAGGATGGGTTCGCAACAACGTTCAGCGCAGCAAATGCGTTTTCGTCCGTTGCACCGCCGTAGGACGTATCAACATAGTCGATCAGACCTTCATCAAGCGGCCAAGCATTCACTTTGCCTTCCCAGTCATCAACAATCGCGTTGCCGAAACGGAAAACTTCGGTCTGCTGGTAAGGAACGCGCGACGCGAGCCAAGCGGATTTCGCAGCTTGCAATGCCTCTGCGGATGGGTCTGCAATCAACGCGTCTACAGTCGCTTGCAACGTCTTGGCAGTGATCAATGCATCGTCATAGTTGGCCGCAGCAATATCTGCATAAGTATTCAGGACATCAGCCTTTTCAACAGCCAGCGCAGGCGTTGCAAGGCTAAGGCCCAGCGCAGTTGAAAGCAGGTAGATACGTTTCATGTAGTCGTTCCTTTAGTAAAACATACAGTGATGAGGATAACGTTGGCTGCGGTCCGGAACGGAATGCGGGGCTTATTTGGTCAAAATCAATTTACCTGCCCGCGTAATCCGCAGCGTATAAGTCTGGTCGCCAAGCGTGATCAGCGCACGGTCGCCATTTTGCGTCAAATCGGACGCTGAATATGTTGGCAGTTGCTGTGGTTCTGCTGGCTTAGTTGTGCGTGGAAGCGGATGTACAGACATTACGCATGTCCTCCTTGACGCTCAAACCGATCAAAAACCCACTCAAGGCTAAGACCTTCGAACGTGGCAGGCTGATACATCACATCGACAAACTCTGTCCGAGCGGGGCGACTTGCACCACGATCAGCGGCTTTTTCGGTTGTCTGTTGTGTTCCCTGTTGCATCGCAAGGTCCTTCTGGCGGGTCGCCTTTCGGCATCCTTGGACAGCCCAAGGATAAGATGCTTATTACCTGAGCAATTTAATCAACAAAGTCAATCCGACTTTTTTACTCGGATTACATATTATCAAAGCAACAAAAGGGGAAAACAGTCGATCAATGCCAACCAAACCAAGTCCGATACACATCAGCACCTAAGGCCAAGCAGCAAACGAACCTGTTGAACCATCGTCCTGAATCCGGTTCTCTTTGCGAAATGCCCCAGGGTTTTCACCAACTTGTCGTTTAAAAAACCGCGTAAAATAAGCTGGATCGCCAAACCCAAGCCGAAACGCGATTTGCGCTACAGTTGCGCCTGTATTCGCCAGCAGCTCCATTGCCTCGCGTGTTAGGGCACGATGAAGATACGCTTGCGGCGATACACCAGTTGCGCGCTTTACTGCGACACCCAGCCGATCACGGCTTACATTCAGCGAAGATGCATAGCGATCTACGGTCCAATGCTCGCGAACACGTTGCGATGCAAGTAAAACGAACCTTTCGGCCAAGCCCTGCGGGGACCGCACGTGTGACACGATATCCGCGCGGGCCTGACGCCATACTTGCACCAAGATCAAACCAAGGTAATGCGCCTGCGCGATGTCGGCACCGGGACCCGCTTCTGTTCGTTCACGCGAAAACCCTTCAATCAACGTATACAACCTGTCCTCTTCCTCTAACGGGGCGGAAAGGTCCCGACTGATGATTTGTCGCATTTGATCACCAAGCGGCGTCACGGGCAGCGCTTGCAATAACGATACATGAGGCATTGACAACAGCCTGCCCCTAGCGCCGCTGTCCACGACAAGTTCCCCTCTTCCATCCGACAACCAAACCAAACGCGGTCCGACAAACGCATCTCCGTCAATTACCTGCGCAGCACCAGAGTATAGCAGCAACAAATGCGACCAACCGTCAGTCAACGCGTATCCAGACCGTGTGAGTGGGCTTTCGATACGATTCACGCTGGGTTGTTCACGACGTGGATATGATGGACGCAAAGACATTTCGCCCCAAATAACATCGTTATGCATCGCAATACCAATCAAAAGTACAATTATTGATCGCATATATGCATTTATGGCGACCAGTTTGTCGGCCTATGCTTACACTCAGGTCCGCCAAAGCCACGGGAGAAGCGCGGTGGACAGACAAAGGTTCGGCGCAATCCGGACCATTAGGGAGGATACCATGAAACGTTTTACGCGGCGCACATCCATCTGTGCACTGTCTTTTACTGTGGCTTCGGCAATTACACTGCCAGCTGTGCCTGCAGTCGCTCAAGATGACACAATTTCCATCGGCTATGCCGTTGCTCGCACTGGCCCCAACGCGACTGGCGCTGGTATCACGACAATCCCAAACTATGAGCTTTGGGTAGATACAGTGAACAAGTCCGGCGGCCTGACCATGCCCGACGGTTCACGACGCATGATCGAAGTCGTCGAATACGATAACCGTTCGTCGAACGAAGATCTGGTTCGCACAATCGAGCGCCTTGCCTCGCAAGATGAGGTCGATCTGATCCTGCCGCCTTGGGGAACAGGCGCGAACCTTGCTATCGCACCCCTGATGGCGCGTTTTGGCTATCCACAACTGGCAGTCACTGCAGTCACCGACAAAGCGCCCGAATTCGCTGCGCGCTGGGACCGGAGCTTCTGGATGCTTGGCGGTGGCCACGATTATGCTGCGGGCTTGGTTGATGTGCTGTCAACGGCACGCGATGCTGGTACGATCAACGATAAGGTTGCCGTGGTGTCTGTTGCTGATGGTTTTGGCATCGACCTCATTTCCGGTGCACGGCCAGCATTTGAAGAGGCCGGTTTTGAACTGGTCTATGACGAAAGCTACCCGCTTGGTACATCCGATTTTGCTGCAATCATGAGCGAAGCCCAAGGATCAGGCGCGGACAGTTTTGTTGCATTTTCTTATCCACCGGGCAGCTTTGGGATGACCAAAACCGCGCAATCAATGGGCTATAACCCCAAAGCGTTCTACATCTCGGTTGGTGGCGCGTTCCCGATCTATCCGGGGATCGCAGACGGCAAAGCCGAAGGTGTCATGGCAATCGGTGGTGTGAATGCCGACAGCCCTGCGATTCAGGAATACTTTGCGCGACATACCGAATTCGTGGGCAACCCACCTGATAGCTGGGCATCTGCAATCACCTATGCATCGCTTGAAATGCTGGCACAGGCCATCGAACGTGTCGGGCTCGACCATGAAGCCTTGGCCACCGAAATTTCGACAGGCACCTTTGACACAGTCATAGGCGAGGTGAAGCTTGAGGATAACCAACTGCGCGATTTGTGGTGGGTAGGTCAGTGGCAAGGTGGGGCGTTCCGCGCGATCAACCCTGCAGATGCCGAAGGCGCATCTACCCCCATCATTCCAAAGCCTGAATGGTAAATTGATCGTCGTGCGGCGGATAACGCCGCCGCACACACCATAAAAAGCAGAGACATCATGATCTTAACGACACTCATCCTCGGCCTTGTGCTGGGCAGCACTTATGCCCTTCTCGCGCTTGGTCTAACACTACAATACGGGATCGCTAGGATCATGAATTTGGCCTATGGCGAGCTTACCCTCGTTGGCGCATTCGTCCTCGTTGCAGTATTTCAACAGCTCGGATTATCTCCACTCATCGCGATGATACTGATCGCGCCTGCGGGCTATGCGCTTGGGTGGTTCCTCTATCAGGGTATGATGCGCCCATTGGTTAAGCGGTCAGGTGCGCGCGGCCGACTCGAGGTCGATAGTATCCTTGCCACCTTTGGGCTGCTGTTCCTGATCCAGGGCATTTTGCTGATGTTGTTCGGCGCAAATTTCACCTCAATTTCCTACCTCGATCGGGGCGTGAATGTTCTTGGCGTGTCTGTCGCACTGAACCGGCTGATTGCATTTGGCATATGTGTTGTTGCTGGCGGCGCATTGGTTCTAGCGCTCGCAAAAACACGCTGGGGCCTGATCATGCGTGCAGTCGCGTTAACACCCGGCTCTGCACCGCTTGTTGGTATCGATGTGAACAAGGTCGCGCGACAAGGGTTTGCGTTGGGAACAGCGCTTGCTGTCGTCGCGGGTGCATCCATTGCTATGTATCAAACGTTCTCGGCTACTGACGGCGTCGTGTTCACCATGAAGGCCCTCGTGATTGTCATCATGGGCGGGGTTGGAAATGTTAAAGGCGCGTTGGTTGCAGGCATCGCATTGGGATTGCTTGAGACATTCGTCGCAACCGCAATTGATCCCGGCCTGACCCTAGCAGCCACATTTGCAATCTTCTTGGTCGTCCTTTTGTGGCGCCCGCAAGGCCTGTTCGGAGCACGCTGATATGACCAAACTCATCATTCCTCTCCTCGCTCTCGTTGCGCTGGCTTTTGCGCCCAATTTCGTCTCGGCCTATGGGCTTGGCCTGCTTATCGGTGCTGCGACTTATGTGACCCTCGCCTCTGCTTGGGCGCTGTTTTCTGGACACACGCATTATGTGTCGCTTGCAACGGTCGCGTTTTACGGGACAGGTGCATATTGCATGGCCGTCCTGAACGAGGCGCTACCCTATTGGGCTGTTCTGCTGTGCGCTGGCGGCATTGGCGCCACGATGGCAGCCTTGGTTGGCCTGTCAACGCTGCGCCTTCAGGGCGTCTATTTCGTGATCTTCAGCTTTGGCTTGGCGGAACTCGTTAGGCAGCTGATCACCTGGTACGAAGTTAACGTTACAGGCACGCTGGGTCGCTATATCTTCCTCGATATCTCGGCACGCGATATCTATTGGCAAATGCTAGCACTAGGTGCCGCAACCATCGCACTAACGGCATGGATACATCGGTCACGGCTTGGCATGGCACTACGCGTTATCGGTGACGACGAAGCCGTCGCAGCACATTCCGGCATCAATCTTGCACGCGTCAAACTGATCGCATTCGTGTTGTCAGCGGTCATCCTAACGCTGGCAGGTGCAATAACTTCGCCACGCTATGTCTATGTAGAACCCGCAATTGTATTCAATCCAACGGTCAGCTTTCTGACAGTGATCATGGCGTTGCTCGGTGGGGCAAATCGGTTGTGGGGACCGGCGCTTGGGGCTGTCCCGCTGTTTCTGGTGTTCGAGTGGCTATCTACCAACTTCCCCGACAGCTACCCGATCTTCATGGGGCTGTTGTTCATCGGCGTCGTTTTCCTACTTCCAGACGGCATACTTGCAGGCATTGAAAAACTACGCGCGCGTCGAAAGGTCCAGTCATGAGCTTTCTTGCAATAGAACATGCCGTAAAGCAGTTTGGCGGATTGCGCGCTGTTGACGATGTATCATTCAGTTTGAAGCGTGGCGAAATCGTCGGGTTGCTTGGGCCAAATGGGTCTGGAAAGACAACGCTGATCAACCTGATCTCGGGCGCATTGCCTGCCAGCGCTGGAACAATCACTCTGAATGGGCAACAGCTTACGGGGTTACGCCGCGATAAGATTGCCCGTTGCGGCGTTGCGCGGACGTTTCAACTGGTACGCATTTTGCCATCGCTTACGTTGATAGAAAACGTCAAGATCCCCGCCGTCTTTGGGCACAAGGCACATTGGGGTGCCGCAGCTGAACGTGTCGCAAAAGATGCGCTCGCGATGGTTGGCCTATCAGAACGCGCCACAATGTCAGCCGGAGATCTAACATATATCGACCAAAAGCGATTGGAACTTGCCCGCGCACTGGCGGCCGAGCCTGAGCTACTATTGCTTGATGAATGGTTGGCAGGCCTTAACCCTACCGAGCTGGAAGAAGGCATCAAGCTGATCAGTGAGCTACGCGACAGCGGGCTAACCATTTTGATGGTCGAACATATTATCGATGCGGTTCGCGCACTTTGTCCCCGCGTTGTCGTCATGAATTCGGGGAAACTGATCGCGGACGAACAAACAGACAAAGCGCTGACAGACCCAGCCGTTGTCACTGCCTACCTAGGAGAAGACGTCGATGCTTGAAGTTGAGAACCTGACAGTCGCCTACGGCAAACACATCGCGTTAGACAACGCATCTATCAGCGTTCAAGCAGGCCAGATGGTGGCAATACTGGGCGCGAATGGCGCTGGGAAATCATCATTGCTCGGGGCGATTGGTGGACGAGCGCGCCCGCAGTCAGGTGTAATTCGTTATAACGGCCAGTCCTTGCTCGACATGCCGGCCCATAAACTCGCCGAGCACGGTATTGCTCTTGTTCCCGAAGGTCGTGGAATATTCCCGGGACTAAGTGTCGAAGAAAACCTGCGGCTTGGCGCAATACCAAAGCGTGCACGCGAAGGCGCGACTGAAACCTTAGCAGAGGTCTTCAACCTTTTCCCAAAGCTGGCAGAACGGCGCGGCCAGATCGCGGGCACCATGTCTGGCGGTGAACAACAGATGGTCGCGATCGGTCGGGCGCTTATGTCCAACCCCGAAATCTTGCTGTTGGACGAGCCGTCACTGGGGCTCGCGCCTATCGTGGTCAAAGAAGTATTCTCGGCCCTCACCCGTATCCGGGCAAAGGGTCTAACCATCGTAATCGTAGAACAGAATGCGCGGGCGACACTCGCGCTCGCTGATTACGTCTATTTGGTCGAGGTCGGTCGGATCACCGGATCAGGCCCCGCCGAAGAAATCAAATCCAACCCTTCCGTGGAACGCGCCTTTCTTGGTGGCGCTGTCGCACCGGTAAACGCATAGGAACGCGATATGAAAAATGTAGATCTTTTTATTGATGGCGAATACGTACCTGCAGAAGACAACCGTGTATTTACGCATAAGAACCCGGTCAGCGAAGAAATCGTCACCGAAGCTGCGGCTGCATCGCTTGCCGACGTGTCCCGCGCTGTCGATGCAGCGGCACGCGCCTTTTCGGGTTGGTCATCTACTGGCCCGGGACAACGAAGACGCGCGTTACTTGCCGCTGCAGAAAACCTAAAGGCCCGTGGCGATGACATCGTTCAGGCAATGAAAGACGAAATCGGCGCGACCGAAGCATGGGCGCGTTTCAATGTAATGCTGGCTGCAGATATGCTTGTCGAAGCAGCAGCCCTGACGACCCAGATCAAAGGCGAGATCATTCCATCTAACCGCCCGGGGTCTACTGCAATGGCCATACGCCAACCTGCTGGTGTCGTTCTTGCTATGGCGCCGTGGAATGCACCGGTAATACTTGGTGTACGATCAATCGCAACGCCGTTGGCTTGTGGCAACACCGTTGTCATGAAGACTTCTGAACTATGTCCGCGCGTCCATGCGCTGATCATAGAAGCGGTATCTGAAGCCGGATTTCCAAAGGGCGTTTTGAACGCCATTTCAAACGCCCCAGATGAAGCCCCAAAGATCGTCGAAACACTGGTTGCACATCCCGCAATTCGGCGCGTCAATTTTACGGGCTCTACCCGCGTCGGCCGTATCATCAGCGAACTTGCTGGGCGCAACCTAAAGCCCGCGCTTCTTGAACTGGGGGGCAAGGCCCCAATGATTATTATGGAAGATGCCGACATCGATGCTGCCGTCGCTGCTGCTGGTTTTTCTGCCTATATGAACCAAGGCCAAATCTGCATGTCTACTGAACGGATTATCACCGTAGGCAGCGCTGGCGATGATTTTGTAAAAACTTTCACTACCAAAGTCGAAACACTTATCGCTGGCGATCCGCGCGACGGGACCGCGCCACTGGGATCGTTGGTGAACGTAGGGGCCGCCGACCGCGTGAAAGAACTTATCGCCGATGCCGTCGACAAAGGCGCGACGTTAATTGCGGGCGGCGGCCAAGGAACAATATTGAATGCAGCAGCACTTGATAATGTAACCCCAGAAATGCGTATTTATACTGAAGAAAGCTTTGGTCCGGTTGTCGCGATCATCCGCGCAGGATCAGCAGACGAAGCAATTCGTATCGCCAACGAAAGCGAATTCGGCCTATCGTCTGCGGTGTTTGGCCGTGATACAATGGCGGCCTTGGCGGTCGCCAAACGCATCGAAAGCGGCATTTGCCACATCAACGGCCCCACAGTCCATGACGAAGCACAAATGCCGTTTGGCGGGGTGAAAGCATCTGGATATGGGCGTTTCGGTGGATCATGGGGCATCGAGGAATTCACCGAACTACGTTGGATCACGATGCAAGATGGCCCGATCCATTATCCAATTTAGGCGCATTCCTGTGAAAGCCACAGGTCAAAGCGGTAACAACTCAACCGGTACGGTATGAATACATGAAACAAAAACGCAACACCTCCACAGTCTTGCGTTTTTGCCATTGCACCCGATCAATACCAAGTAAATTAGTCGGATTTAAATCATAGCAAGTCAATGTCTGCACATCCACCTTTTGACGCGGCCACCAGCAAGCCACCTAAAACTAAAGCTTGCAGGATACGCACATGCAAAATCAATCATACACGACCGCCACGCAACACATGTTGGTTCGATCAGGTTTAAAAATCGCTCTTTTATCCTGTACTGCGATTGCCTTTCCCGCCGCAGGTTTTGCACAAGATACTCAATCACAGATGCTGGGTACGATTACGCTTGATACCGCATCAGATGAAGAAACGGTCGTTGCGTCCAGCACGACATCCAGCAGTAAGACAGATACTGATCTTCTGGATGCCCCCGCATCCGTTTCGGTTGTCACTGCCAAAGAAGTCGAGGCACGTGGCGCACAGAATCTAGAACAAGTTCTGAGCTACACATCCGGTGTCATGGTCAACGAGTGGGGCGGCGATGACCGCTATGATGCATTCCGTATTCGTGGATTTGACCAGCTTGCCAACGGAACCTACCGCGATGGGCTACCTGTACGCGGGGAATTCTTTACCTTTGGTCGTCGCGAACCCTATGCATTTGAACGTATCGAAGTGCTAAAAGGATCGAATTCGTCACTGTTTGGTTTGAACGCGCCCGGAGGATTGGTCAACGGTGTAACAAAACGCCCAACAGGTGAAGCTTTTGCAGAAACATATGTGACACTGGGCGAAGATCACAGCGAAGTCGGTGCCGATTTTGGCAACACATTGAACGACGACGGATCGCTGAGCTATCGCGTCACAACAAAAGTGCAAGACGGAGCCTATGGCTATGACTATTCAACAGATGATCGCCGCTATCTGGCGGTTGGTTTAACATACGCACCTACAAATGCGACGACACTGACATTTTTGGCCGACTACAAAGAACACGACAGCGTGCCGGGTGTCGGTTTCTCCGATACGCTTGATGTCGACATTGATACGTTCCTTGGTGAACCAGACTTTAACAAAATGGACACAGTCGAAAGCAACATCGGCTTTCAGTTTGATCACGATTTCGGTGGCGGCCTGAGCTTTGGAAGCACCGCGCGCTACATGGAATTGGATCTTACCTATGAACAAGTCTACGGCGCGACGTCTGATCCGACAGCGGCGCGTAGTGCCTTTGCCGTCGATGGGCATAGTGAACAATTCGCAATCGATAACCGGCTTCAATACGAACGCAGTTTTGGTCGAGTAGAATCGCAAACGCTGGTCGGGCTTGAATATACTTGGTTCCAAATGGACGAAGCATCTAAATACGGCAGCGCGTCGGGTATTGATGCAAACGATCCCAACTATTGCGGAACAGCCTGCATTACAGTGCCGGACTACATCGTCTGGGCGCCAGAGCTCAAAACAACATCATTGTATGTCCAAGAAGAACTAACATTTGATGATCGTTGGATTGCAACCTTGGGCGGGCGATATGACGTGATCGATATGGCGTCGAATGTCAGCTACGATGTTTATTCGGGCATCGATACGACAGTTCCTGAAGACACTGTTGAAGCATTCACAAAACGTTTTGGGCTAACTTACAAAGCAACAAACGACCTGTCGGTCTACGCAAACTATTCAGAATCCTTCCAACCAAACCTCACGAATATCTCTCTCGAGTCGCAAGAAGGCGAACAGTACGAGCTGGGCATGAAATACCGCCCCGCAGGCATGAACGCGCTGTTCACGGCATCAATCTTTGACCTGACGCAGACAAACGTGAACACACAAGTGTCGCCAACCGAAAGCCGCCAGATCGGCGAGGTCAACGTGCGCGGGCTTGAGCTGGAGACCAAAGCGGAAATCTCAAATAACTTCAGTTTGCTAAGCTCTTATGCGTATTGGGATGCCGAAATTGTCGATGATGGGATCGCCACAAACGAAGGTAACCGCCCTGCCCGACTGCCTAAACATATTGCTTCGGTCTGGGCAAACTATGCCATCGAGGACCTAGATAGCTTGGGTGACATGAACTTTGGCCTAGGGGCACGTTTCATGGGGCAGACATTTGGAGACGACGCGAACACCACAAATGTTAAATCCTACACGGTCGTCGATGCTGCATTCGGCTATGCGGTGACGGAGAATGTCGACTTGCAGCTCAACGTGACCAACCTGTTTGATACCGAATATATGACCACATCCTACTACGGTAGCGAATACTATGGTGACGGTCGGACGACACGCGCCACGCTCAAATACACTTGGTAATGACAACAACCTTCGCCCTGCACACCGGGCGGAGGTTTCCATCTTTGCAATTGAACGGATAGCACATGCTCAAGAACAGTTTCATTTCAACGACACTGAACCGCCGCAGTTTTCTAGCAGGTACAGCAAGTGTTTTGGCTGCCCCACCTGCCCTTGCGCAAAGTACCGATCTGACGTTTCAGCACGCATATGGTGAAATAACACTGCCCGCCCCCGCAAAGCGCGTGGTTTCTTTGGGCTACAACTCGCACGATTCAATCTTGGCCTTGGGCATTGCACCCGTTGGGATCCGTTATTGGTATGGCGATTATCCTTATGGCGTTTGGCCTTGGGCGCAAGAGCATTTGGGCGATGCAAAACCTACGGTTATGACTGGCGAAGTATCTGCGGAAACAGTTGCTGGCCTTGCCCCCGATTTAATTGTCGCAAATGGGTCAGGCATATCCGAAGCAGAATACGCGCTGCTTTCACAGATCGCGCCGGTGCTTATGCATTCAGACGAATATTCTGCCTATGGAACACCTTGGGATGTTGGTCTGCGCACGATTGCGCGGGCTGTTGGTAAGTCTGATCTGGCAGAAACGATCATCGCTGATGTGCATGGAAAATTCGCTGATATTAAAGCCCGAAATCCAGACTGGGCTGGCAAGACAGCAGTCGCGGCATGGCATGATGGCGGCCAAACTGGTGCCTTCATGGGCGAAGATACCCGTGCCCGTTTCTTTACGGACCTTGGCTTCCGGCCAACAGAAAAATTGACCGAACAAACAATCATCGACGGCTTCTATACGACATTGTCGCCAGAGGATCTTTCTCCGCTCGATGCTGATCTACTGTTATGGATTTCATCAACAGATCGCGCGCCTGATATCGCAAACCTTGCGATGCGGCGTACATTGAATGCCTACCGCGAAGGCCGCGAAGTGTTTTGCAATCAACTGCTCGCTGGTGCTGTTTCATTTGGTACCGTCCTGTCGTTGCCATATGCGCTCGAACAACTTGAACCGCAGATGAAGCTCGCGCTGGACGGTGATCCGTCAACGGTCGTCCCGACAGCATTAGAAGCAGGTTTAACCGAATAATGCGCTTTGCCGGGATCGTTATGCTTCTGATTTTCGCGGTGGCCTTAGCGCTCGCAGTTGGTGCGCGCAGCATCTCTCCGCGTATATTTCTAGAGGCGTTAACCCACTACGACCAAACAGATCCCGCACATGTAACTGTTGCGGCCATTCGCATACCGCGATTGTTCGCTGGCCTGATTGCTGGGGCCGCACTTGGCGTTGCGGGAACGGTGATGCAGGCAATCACGCGAAATCCGCTCGCTGATCCCGGTATCTTGGGCGTGAATTCGGGCGCCGCGTTTGCTTTACTGTTGGGGACTACACTGTTGGGACGTTCTGATCAGGCAATGGTTGCATTGCTCACGTTCCCGGGTGCCGCGATTGCATCGATTATTGTCTTCGCCCTTGGTGGCGGTTTGCGCGGTGATGTTGGCCCTGTGCGGCTCACACTCGCTGGGGCCGCGTTGAATGCGCTGTTATTGTCGTTGGTGACAGCATTGGTGCTCGTGCGGCAAGACTCTCTTGAGGTATTTCGCTTTTGGGTCGCGGGGTCATTAACCCAAGCAACCACACGCCCATTAATGGAAATGGCTATGGTTGCGTCCGTCGGCGGTCTTGCTGCTCTCGCTATTGCGCCGCAGATTGAGGCATTATCATTAGGTTCCGCGCTTTCACGCGGGTTAGGAACACGCCCCGGCAGGGTCCAAGCGGGCGCTTTAGCTGTTGTAACATTGACAACCGGATCAGCTGTCGCTGTCGCGGGGCCGATTGCGTTCCTTGGCCTGATGGTGCCACCATTGGCGCGACTGATTGTCGGTCACTGGCTTCGAATGGAACTGATCGTCTCAGCCATCCTTGGGGCGACGATCCTCTTGTTTGCTGACGTGTTAGGCCGGGTTGTGATGGCACCATCCGAAGTTCGCGCTGGCATTATGACAGCCTTACTAGGCGGGCCTGTATTCCTTTGGGTCGCTCGGCGTCTGCGCCCAGGAGCCCAATCATGAGAGGCCCCGTCTTTATGATATGCCTGCTTTGCGGGACCGTTGTTGCCTCGCTTATCTTTGGGCAGTCTTCGTTGTCGATAGCAACCCTGTGGGAAGGCATGACAACCGGCACAGGACCCGGCGCGCTGATGGTCAACACGATCCGGGGGCCGCGTGTCGTCACCGCATTTGGCGCAGGTGCCGTGTTAGGGCTGTCAGGGGCATTGTTCCAAGCGCTATTTAGAAATCCACTTGCCGCACCAGACATCATGGGTTTCACCTCTGGGGCGGGCTTGGCCATTATTATTGCCGTCGCATTCGGGATCAATGCGCCCATGCCACTCGTCGCCGCAATCGGCGGTCTTGTTGCCGCCGGGTGCGTCGCTTTGATTACCCACCAAAAAGGACATGCCCCTGCGCCGCTCACACTGATTTTGGTCGGACTTGGCGTCGGTTTCTTCAGCTCTGCACTATCAACCTTTCTGCTTACATTGCTTGCCCACAATGAAGCCGCGGAAGCGCAGCGCTGGTTAACAGGATCGCTTGCCGCACGCGACTGGAGCCATGCCACCCAGGTCTGGATCATTGGCGGCGTACTAACAGCAGTGTCATTTGGACAAATGCGAAATCTTGCGGCGCTTGAATTAGGGCCTGACCTCGCGGCTGGGCTGGGATTACGTGTCGGGGCAGCCCGCTGGCTGCTTTCTGGTACGGCTGTCTTGCTTGCTGCGACAGGTGTGGCAGTGGCGGGCCCTGTACCGTTTGTGGCGTTGATGGCCGGCCCCATGGGAATTCGCATGACAGGTGCCCAAAGCCTTACCGGCAAAATGCTGTCAGGCGCAGGCGCAGGTGCGCTTGTGCTCATGCTCGCGGACCTTGCGGCACGGGCAGCCCTGCCCGGCGTTCAGCTGCCTGCAGGTGTTATGACCGGAATTTTGGGCGCGCCTTACCTACTCTGGCGTCTATCACGAGAAATGAAAAGAGGTGAGCTATGAGCCTGACAACCGTTGATCTATCGCTTGGATATGATGATCAAAACGTGATCGAGGGCCTGAACCTGACCTTTTCAAAGGGCCAGATGGTATCCATCTTGGGCCCGAACGGGTGTGGTAAATCAACGCTGCTCAAAGCAATGGCCCGATTACAAAAGCCCAGCGCAGGACAGGTGGTGTTAGATGGTGTTGATATTAACACCCGCGACACACGCGCTCTCGCGCGCGAGATGGCAATCCTTCCCCAAGCACCGCTCGCACCAGAGGGCATCAGCGTTGCTGATTTGGTCAAACGCGGACGCACACCTTGGCGCGGCTTCCTCAGCCCTTGGCGGGATGAAGATTCCAAAGCGTGTCATGACGCGCTTGCAGCTGTTCAAATGCAAGACTTAGCAGAACGCCCAATCAACGAGCTTTCAGGCGGGCAACGCCAGCGTGCGTGGATCGCTTTGGTTTTGGCACAGAACGCCCCGCTGTTGCTGTTAGACGAACCGACCACATTTCTTGACCTCGTTCATCAGATTGAGGTGTTGAGCCTCCTTCGTAAACGGAACAAAGAAACCGGGCTCACCGTTATTTCAGTACTTCATGACCTGAACCTTGCCGCACGATATTCCGATCAGCTGGTCTTGTTGGGGCACAAGCGATTGGTTGCAGCGGGTCCACCAAATCAAGTCCTGACCGCCGCGAATTTGTTGGATGCATTCGGGCTTAAGGCGCGCGTCGATCCGGACCCTGTTACAAACACACCAATGGTAATCCCACTATGACCAAATCAACATCAACAAGCCGCTTTGACGGTACTGTCCCCGATGGTCTGCTACCACATATCAAATCTCATATCGAGGAATACGGTCTACCTATGACCCAATATTCTGATCGGTTGGAGGTCACGTATGGCGAAGCTTCGGTTTCGTTTTCGGTTGAAAACCTAGGCTTCGGCGTTGCAATCGTCGCGCCAGACGACACCCATTTATACCAAACACGCGAAGCCGTGATTTATTTGCTCGATCATGTTGTTCCGCAGGCAAGTGCCGATATGAAATGGACGGGTGATGAAAACGTCAACATTACGCCTCCCAACTTTCAGCTAGGTTCTGTGCTTTCGGTGCAGCGCGTATCTGCAAATTTTCTGCGCGTTGTCATCAAGTGTGAAAATCTTGTCCCGTTCTCATCGGGTGGCATGCATTTTTCCCTTTTGTTACCGCCTGAAAACAGGCCAGCCGTTTGGCCTATGCTGGACGACAAAAAACGCACGGTATGGCCGACAGGCGACGACACGCTTCACCGCGCCGGATATACTTTCGTTGATTTTGACCCCGTTTCTAGCAGCTTTAGCTTCGACATCTTTGAACATGCGGGGGGGCGCACAACAAATTGGGCACAATCTGCGCTGCCCGGCAACGTCGTTGGAATCATGGGGCCTGGCGGTGGTGATTTTCCGGTTTGCGATGCACTACTTATCGCTGGCGATGAAACCGCACTGCCCGCAATTCGACGCATATTGGCCAACGCAGCGACGCACACCACTGGCCGCGCCATCATCGAGGTGGGCGACGCACAAGATATATCGCCAATTACCACCCCTTCAGGCGTTCAAGTCGAATGGGTCGTACGTCAGGACAAAACAACATTATGGTCGAAACTATCCAAGATCGACCAATTGCCCGCGGGTACCTTCGTCTGGATCGCGACAGAACGTGGAATCGTACGTAAAGCAAAAGATTTCTTCCTAAAAAAAGGCGCGACCAAAACCGAAAGCTACTTTTCCGGATATTGGGCTTATTAGCCGTTGTCGGGGACTACCACATTGGATGCATTGCGAATCGCTCTGACTGATCCGCCGAAAAACAACCATAGATTGATATTGGTTTTCTGAGGTTAGAAATGATCACAACGTTCGCAAGACACGCCTAAACGCCTAAAAATTACCTATTTGCATAAGTTTCCGTCAGGGTAGCTGAAAAGTTACTTGCCATTTTGACTCATTGGTCAAAGGATTAAGGATCGACGCTCAAAGCGTACGGGACAACGAAACCCCGTCCGGCCAACGGGCGGCAAACAGGGAAAATCC
Source organism: Yoonia maritima (assembly GCF_003003285.1). Taxonomy (GTDB): domain Bacteria; phylum Pseudomonadota; class Alphaproteobacteria; order Rhodobacterales; family Rhodobacteraceae; genus Yoonia; species Yoonia maritima. The sequence continues at coordinate 68,479 of NZ_PVTP01000012.1, forward strand.
ATGACATTTAGATCAACATTGATGGCAACCACTGCTGCTGTATTTACAGTCTTAGGCGGTGCCGCTTTTGCAGACGCACATGCAACGCACCCCGTAACGGGCGAAATACTTGCTGCAGATCAGACATTTACCTACCGTACGCTCGACGAAAGCCCATCAATCGACCCGGGCGTTGTCGAAGATTCCGATGGCGGCGACATCGTGCGTGATTTGTTCGAAGGCCTGATGAACCAAGACGCTGATGGCAATATCGTTCCCGGCGTGGCGGAAAGCTATGAAGTCTCTGACGATCTGCTGACATACACATTCACCCTGCGTGATGCGAAGTGGTCGAATGGCGATCCTGTTCTCGCGAGCGACTTTGTTTACGCGTGGCGCCGCGCGGCATCCCCGGAATTGGCGTCACCATATTCTTGGTTTCTAGAACTGATGGCGGTTGAAAACGTATCCGAGGTCATCGCAGGCGACATGCCAACAGATGCGCTCGGCATCTCAGCACCAGACGATCATACCGTCGTCGTAAAAATCACCCAGCCCCTGCCCTATTTCCCGCAAATGCTGACCCATTACACAACCTTCCCTGTTCCTGAAAAAGTTGTTGAAGAACTGGGCGCAGAATGGACCAAACCGGGTAACATGGTGTCAAACGGTGCCTATGTTCTGACCGAACACGTTCCGCAAGAAAAATTGGTACGCGAACGCAACCCAATGTATTGGGACAACGAAAACACCATCATCGAAAAAGTCACGTCGCTGGTCATCAATGACGAAGATACAGCGCTAACGCGGTATCTCGCGGGTGAGCTCGATCGGACAGATATTCCTGCGGGTCAATTCCCGGCCCTACAAGCAGAGTATCCAGAAGACGTGATGTCAGTGCCAAATGCATGTTCTTATTACTACACCATCAACCTGACCGACACGACCAACCCAGCGCTCTTGGATGTTAACGTCCGTGAGGCGCTGTCTTTGGCCGTTGATCGTGACATCATCGTGCACAACGTTCTCGCTGGTGGTCAAAAGCCTGCTTATACGTTTACCCACTGGGCAACCGCTGGCTTTGAAACGCCTGAAACACCAATGGTTTCGATGACCCAAGCCGAACGCAACGAAAAAGCGGTCGAGCTGATGGAAGCCGCCGGTTACGGCAGCGACAATCCATTGTCATTGGAATTGATCTACAACAGTTCGTCGGCGCATGAATCTATCGCTGTCGCGGTCAGCCAAATGTGGAAGCAGACACTGGGTGTCGAAACAACGCTTGGCAATGAAGAATGGCAGGTGTTCTTGGAAACACGTGGCAACCAAGACTATCAAATTGCACGTGGTGCGTGGTGTGCCGACTATAACGAAGCATCTACATTCCTTGACCTCATGCAGTCTGAATCCGGCTACAATGATGCGAAATACGTAAATGCTGAGTATGACGCCCTGATGGCAGAGGCCAAAACATCAGATAATCCTCAGGTGCAGTATACAGCTGCAGAGCAGCTGATTGCGCAGGATGTTCCAATCATCCCAATCTACCACTATGCGGCTGACAAAATGCTACGCCACAACGTCAAAGGCTGGCCGTATAATAACTTTCAGCAGAACTGGTACGCGCGCGATCTTTACATCGTAGCAGACTAAACTTAGTCGACTGCCCAGTTGATCGCGCCCCTTTGTGATATAAGGGGCGCGACACTCACTGCTTTTCGCTTGGAAAATTCAACATGTTCAGCTTTGTCGTTCGTCGCCTCATGGTGGCGGTGCCAACCCTATTGATCCTTGTGATCTTGTCATTTGTGCTGATGTACGCAGCACCCGGCGGCCCGTTCAACTCCGAACGCCCACTGCCGCCCGAAGTTCTTGCGAATATCCAAGCCAAATACGGATTGGATCAGCCGTTCTGGAAACGGATCACTGATTATATCTGGGGTGTTGTCGCACATTTCGATTTTGGACCATCGTTCAAATTCAAAGACCGGTCCGTCAATGACATCATCGCCCAAGGCTTTCCGGTGACACTGACCTATGGGTTCTGGTCGTTTGTACTGGCAACGGTTGTCGGTGTGACGCTTGGCACGGCTGCGGCGATTAAACAAAATAGCTGGCTGGATTACCTAGCCGTTGGTTTCAGCGTTGGCGCGCAGGTTTTACCGAACTTTGTGATGGCGCCGATCCTACTGCTGGTCTTTACACTGTGGCTTGGCTGGCTGCCCGGCGGTGGTTGGAACGGTGGCGAATGGCCCTATTTGATCATGCCCGTGATTGCCCTTTCCACGTCATATATGGCGTCGATCGCCCGAATTATGCGGTCTTCGATGCTTGAGGTGCTGAACACCAACTTTATTAGAACTGCACAAGCCAAGGGTATTCCGATGCGCCGGGTCATCCTACGCCACGCAATGAAGCCCGCGATCTTACCGCTGCTGTCCTATTTAGGGCCAGCATTTGTTGGCATGATCACCGGTTCCGTCGTGATCGATGCGTTCTTCTCAACAGGTGGCATCGGGACGTTCTTTGTGAACTCTGCCTTTAGCCGCGACTATTCGGTCATGATGGGTATCACCATTCTGGTGGGCACACTGACCATTCTCTTTAACCTTGTGGTTGATATCCTCTACGCTTGGATTGACCCCAAGATCCGCTACTAAGGGGGTCACCAAATGTTTCCCAATCGCACAACTGTAGAAGATATCGAAAACGCCGCTGCTTTGGCCGAGGTACAGGGCCGGTCACTCTGGGCATCGGCCCGTGCACGGTTCATGCGCAACAAGGCAGCTGTGGTATCACTTATCGTTTTGATCCTCGTCGCGGCCTTTGCGCTATTTGGTGGGTTCTTTGCCCAGTGGGAACGCGACTTTGTCGATTTCTCTCTCATGGGTCGCAATGCGCATTTGGGCGTACCTTCATTTGAGACCGGCCATTATTTTGGCACGGACAATAGCGGGCGCGACCTATTTGCACGGACGGTGCAAGGTACTGGCATTTCGCTCATGGTCGGCATCGTGGGCGCGATGGTCGCCGTACTTGTCGGTACGCTTTATGGGGCGACGGCTGGTTACTTTGGCGGTCGCGTTGACGGCATCATGATGCGTATCGTCGATGTTCTGATGTCGATCCCATTCATGTTCGTTCTAATCTTGATGCTTGTCATCTTTGGACGTTCAATCCTGATGCTATTCATCGGTATTGGGCTTATCTCATGGCTCGACATGGCGCGGATCGCGCGTGGTCAGACCCTAACCATCAAGAACAAAGAATTCGTCGAAGTTGCCGTTGCAACGGGCGTTCATCCGCTGCGGATCATTTTGCGGCATATCATTCCGAACCTGCTGGGCATCGTGGTCGTCTACGCGACCCTACTTGTTCCGAATATGATCATCTTTGAGAGCTTCATCAGTTTCCTTGGCCTTGGCGTACAAGAACCCAACACCAGCCTTGGCGCGCTGATCAGCGAAGGTGCCGGGACCATGCAATACGGCACGCTGTGGCAGCTTCTTTTCCCACTGTTTTTCTTCGTCCTAACGATCTTTGCCTTCTTCTTTGTTGGTGACGGTCTGCGCGATGCTCTCGACCCAAAGGACCGCTGATATGAGCCTGCTGAACATCCAAGACCTAAAGGTTTCATTCACCACCCCAGAGGGCGAAGTGAACGCGGTCAACGGTCTCAACCTCAGCCTAAACGAAGGTGAAACGCTCGCGGTGGTCGGTGAATCCGGGTCAGGCAAAAGTCAAACCGCATTTGCAACGATGGGCCTATTGGCCAAAAACGGGCGGGCAACGGGCACGATCAACTTTGACGGACAAAACCTGCTGGGCATGTCCACCAAGGCGCTGAACAAAGTGCGTAGCCAACAAATCGGGATGATCTTCCAGGACCCGATGACATCGCTGAACCCATACCTACGGATCAGCGAACAAATGGCCGAAGTGCTTACCCTACACAAAGGTATGTCCAAACGCGACGCGATCAATGAATCCGTCAAGATGCTGGACGCGGTGCGTATTCCTGACGCTCGTAACCGGATCACCAACTATCCGCATGAATTCTCGGGTGGGATGCGGCAACGTATCATGATCGCCATGTCACTCTTATGTCGGCCACGTCTGTTGATCGCAGACGAGCCAACGACAGCGCTAGACGTGACTGTTCAGGCACAAATCATGCAGCTTCTGGGCGATATTCGTCGCGAATTTGGGACGGCCATTATCCTTATCACACATGACCTTGGGGTCGTTGCTGGCTTCTGCGACCGCACGCTTGTGCTATATGGCGGCCAAGTCATGGAAGAAGGGCAGACTGAAACTGTCTTTGCAAACCCGACCCACCCATACACCTTGGGACTGCTCCAAGCCGTACCTCGGCTTGATCGCGAAGAATTAGAACTTGCGACAATCGCGGGTGAACCGCCAGACATGTCACGCTTGCCAGCAGGCTGCCCATTTTCGCCACGTTGCGACATCGCTATGCACAGATGTGCAACCCTGCGCCCTACCCTCGAGACACTAGAGGCGGGCCACCGCCGCGCATGCCACAAACCAATCGCGGAGGTCGTGTAATGTCGACAATCCTTTCTGTAAAAGACCTATCCGTTACATTCGATATTCGCCGCCCCGGTTCTTGGCCGTGGACACCGGCAAGCAAGCTACATGCCGTTAACGAGGTCAGCTTTGATTTGAATGCTGGCGAATGCTTGGGCGTCGTTGGAGAATCTGGGTCAGGCAAATCGACCCTCGCCCGCGCGATTGTCGGGACGATCCCGTCTTCGGGTGGCCAGATCATGTTCGAAGGCGGCGACCTTGCCAACATGTCCCCCGCCGAACGCCGCGTTCACCGCCGTGACGTGCAGATGATCTTTCAAGATCCGCTAGCGGCGCTGAACCCCCGCATGACCGTGGGCGAAATCATTGCAGAACCTCTGATAACCCACGAACCAAACACGCCACGTGCCGAGGTCAAAAAACGCGTCGCCGAACTAATGGAACGTGTGGGACTACTGCCCAACCTCATCAACCGCTACCCGCACGAGTTTTCTGGTGGGCAATGCCAACGGATCGGGATCGCGCGTGCGCTTATCCTCAAACCCAAGCTATTGATCTGCGACGAACCCGTGTCGGCGCTGGACGTTTCGGTTCAGGCACAGGTGGTTAACTTGCTCATGGGACTACAGCGCGACTTTGGTCTTTCACTCATCTTTATTGCGCACGACCTTAGCGTTGTGAAACACATCAGCGACCGGATCATGGTGCTATACCTTGGGCGCACAATGGAACACGCCGACGCACGCGCATTGACCACAGAACCCGAACACCCATACACCCAAGCCCTGATCTCATCAGTCCCGATCCCCGACCCTGTTCTAGAAAAAGCACGCAGTCGGCCGATCCTCGAAGGCGAACTCCCCTCGCCACTCGCTCCACCATCCGGCTGCGTATTCCGCACACGTTGCCCAAAAGCAGTGGCAAGCTGCGCCAACGGCCGGCCAGCGATGATGGACATCGGACAAACTCACTATGTCGCATGCCCGTATCACGCCCCCAGAGAAGTATTAGCCACGGCATAATACACCTCATCTACCCAGTATTTTCTGGGTGGGCCAAGGAAACCAGCGTTCGACTGCATTTACGCAAAAATAGCACGTCGAGAAAAACTCTCGTCGTTCTAGTAATTTGATCTTATTTTTCATCATCATCACGGTATTCACTCAAAAGTTGCAGTTTTTAAAACATCATTAGGAATTTTCATGCCTGAGACCACTTCTATACGACGACGGCAGCGTCAAAGAAGAGTTCTATGACGCAGGAAAGCGCACGAGTACGTTAGAGCAAGATTTCGGCGACAGCCGCACTTGGGAAGCTATAGAAACGAAATACGATGCAAATGGCAAAATTGAAACACGCGCGACACGGTACGACAACAGTGACTTAACAATACTTTTGTACGACAATGGAAAACCCGATGTGACACTTCAGTTAGATGGAAATGACAGCGATGACTGGCTGCTAAAAGTAACCGATCGCCAGAGCGATGGTAGTGCGTCAATCATTACGACGTTCGACGCATATGAAGATATTCCACAAGAGTACCAAGATTACCTGAGAGAGCTTAATCTACCTAGGGAGGAGATAGAATACATCCTTGACTTCAACGATGGAGCTCGACTGCACGACGGTGAACGGATATTTGATGGTGCTATATCCGTAAATGTGTACACGCCCGACAATGTAAACCCCAATAGTCAAGGCGCTTTACTCCCCTACGAATATAGCGGCCGAACCAGCGCAATCGGCGCAGACCCCGATCTAGAAGCTGCAAATACCTTTGCTTCTACAATTGCCTTTACGGCAACAAACAACGATGATTTTATTTTTCACAGCATCTCCCTAGCAAATGACTACATGATGACCGGTGGTGTTAACAGCAGATCAGACCTTCGTGCTAACACCGTTACTGTCAATGGGTACGATCGTGACGAGCTCGTTGAAACAGTAGAAATTGATCTAACCTTTCAACACATCACTCATGATCTGGGTTGGGAAGGTGTATTGATCACATAGAATTCGTTCCCACCGTTGGCGGTCTCGAGGACGGCGCGGGTTACTTCTCAATGGATGATCTGACTTTCCTTATTTAAGATCGCCTTTAAACATGAACACCGGCAGCACATAGTTCTGCCGGTGTTTACAGCGTCCAGACCACGTTAAATAGCCTTCTCTCAATAAACGTTTGCGTGCGGGTGAATAAACCATGACAGTTTCACTAAATGCGATCTCTCGCTAGAAATGGCTCTGCATGGCTAGAGGTGCTTTTTGTATCTGGTCTCGACCTGCATTCTAACGGGCGCCATGTGGCGCAACGTGATGCCCGGTTGCGTTTCCAGTAATTGACCCGGGCACAGCGTCAGACAGAACTGCGCGAAAACCCGTTCTATGATCTTTGTTGCGATTGTATTGGCTAAATATAGACCAACGCAGCGATGTTTTCCCAATCCGAAAGGCAAATACGCATGCCGCGCGCGCGGACGGTCCCCATCGAAGCGTGACGGATCAAAGCGTTCGGGATCGGGCCAATAGCCGTCATGCCGGTGCAAAAGATATGGAGAAATCAAAACAGAACTGCCACTTGGAATATGGAATCCACCGATCTTATCAGATTGGATCGCGCGCCTTTCGATAACCCAAATAGACGGATAAAGCCGGATTGCTTCGGCAAAGATATTAGCAGGATCTGCGGAATCAAAACCATTGCTTGCATGGATAAACGCCCACGATAGCGCATTCGCTGTGGTTTCATGGCCAGCCAATAAAAGCGTCACCGCTGCATCGCGTAGCTCTTGGTCGGTCAGACCTGCTTCTCCCTCTAGCTCATGCGCAGCGAGCAAACGAGTCAGCACATCATCAGGACGTTTACACGTTTTGCGCCGGCTCTGGATCAGATCAATCACGATGTCATCAATCGTTGCAACCGCCGATTTAAACTGCGAACGGTGAAAGCGCGCTGAAAGCATTGAGGCATCAACTGGGGCCTCGATCCGTCGCCAAGTATCGGCAAGTACCGTTTCGAGCGCTAAATTGATCCGCTGCGGATCGATGTCTGACGAAAACAAAACCTTTATCGCAACGGCAATAACGAGTTGCATCATCTCATCGACAATATCGATCGTGCCAGCATTCTTCCAACGCGCTAACATCGGATCCACGAGCGTGTCGATAACTGTGCCGATATCGTCAAAACAACGCGGCTGAAAAACAGGCTGAATCAGGCGTCTATGCCGTTTCCAAGCGTTATGATTGCCTGACAGCAGGCTATCCCCTGTCGTCGCCGCGATCCGACCAGCACTACGCGTGTTTTTATCATAGTTGGCCGCATTACGGGACAAGACATGTTCCACATGTGCGGGGCAATTAACTAAATGCGCCGTGACCGGGCCAAAACGCAAACGAACGATATCCCCGTGATCACGAACTGCATCGGACAAAAAGCCCAAAGAATCTGCCTTGAATTCAGAAAGAGATCCCCAGATCAGGTTCCCATTTGGGCCGGGTGCACGCTTCATTTAGGGTAATTCCCTTTTTCAAAACTGCGCGCCCAGCGGTTTGCGACAATTGCTTTGGTTACCGCATCCAGCCCATCGAAACTGTTCTTCTGATAACCCTTCAAACTGGCAACGTACTTGCGCAAGCTAGGTTCGAAAGAAGTAAATCCATCGAGTGACAATGCGTCATAGATGTTTGCAATTTCGCTAACAGGGGCGGTCTCTAAATCCTCAAATCGAATATCGACGATGCGATCTTTGGCGACGTTTGGAAGATCCTCATAATAAGCATCATACATGGTTTCGTGACGCTGCAATATGCCTTCATCAATGGCATCAAGGTCGGGTTTTTGCAGGTAAGTATACCAACCTGCGGTATCAAAGAAATGGCGCTGCGACTGAAACACGCGATATGGATCACGATGAATGTGGACAAACCGCGCATCTGGAAACATTTCAAGAATTGTTCGAATACGTGCCGTATGCGGTGGTGACTTAATAAGAAGGCGGCGTTGGTCATTTAACGACAGCTTTTTGCAAAAATAGATGAAGGCCGCTTTCCACTTTTCCACCTCCTGCGGGTCGACATCGCGAAAGGTCATATACCGATCATAATGCTGCTCGCGGCGTGGAAAACTAGTGCCCAGATACAGCGAATTTAGCGTCATCAGCAGCGGCGCGAATTCATCCTCTTGAGGAGAAGTGAATTTCAGTGCCATGTTATCCATCGGCCGTTTTTCAGGCACCAGCCAAGGTAACATACGTGTGGTAAAGTTTTCAGTTGTTAGAAACGTGTAGGGATTGACCACCTGATAGGTATTGGGGAATGAAAACTGTGCAGTGTCTTGCGCTAGAAGTTCATGAAGAAACGTGGTCCCGCTGCGCCAGTGACCCAAAATGAACAAAGGCGCTTTTGGGGTTTGCGCGCGTTCAATCGCCTTGCTGTAACGCAGTTTTTCAATTCCGGCGAAGGCTGAATTTGACATACTCGCCAAGGTAATCACTGCCGCCCGGTGTAAATAGGCCGGAGAAACCTGAAAGCCGTTGTCGGCCAATAACCCGCACCACCGACCAAAAGTGATCCCCGTTAAGTAGTTGTGACCGATGCTCCAACGATGCTTTAGGTTTTTGTTCATCTGCTTCCCTTGCGCGGCGCGCTATAATGCGCACATGTTGTGGCTGTATAATTTCGAAAGTAAACCCGGAGTCCGCGTATGACCATTCCTTCGCATATTATTGATATGCTTCACAAAGTTCGCGCGAGATTTCAGATCGAACCAATACAAGAACGTATGTTGCCCAGCGACGCTGAGTTCACAACACTACGCCCAGTGCGCAAGGCCAGTGTGTCTTCGGTCGAAAAATACTGGAATAGATTACAAGAAACCGCATCACCAATGGACCAAAACGCATTAGCAGATCCGTTGACGATGGCTGATCCAGATGTGTTCAGCGCCAATATTGAAAACTTTATCGGCACCGTAAAAATGCCCGTCGGGGTTATTGGCCCATTGCGTATCAATGGACTGAACGCGCATGGGGATTTTCACGTTCCTATGGCCACAACCGAAGCCGCATTGGTCGCGTCATATGCGCGTGGTGCCTATGCATCGACAAAATCCGGCGGGATTAGTACCGCATTGTTATACGAAGGGGTGATCCGCACCCCTGCATTTGTTTTTGACGATCTGCTGAATGCAGGCATGTTTGTCGAATGGGTCGTGAACGAAATCGAACCGCTAAAGGCCGCAGCCGAAAGCACCACCCAGCATGGAAAACTGGTTTCGGTGGAACCAGTCGTCGATAATAATATCGTCTTTCTGATCTGCCGCTACACCACTGGAGATGCAGCAGGCCAAAACATGGTGACAATAGCGACAAATGCTTTGTGTGAAAACATTGCAGCCCGATGCCCAATCACGATGAAAGCATGGTACATTGAAGGTAATTTCTCCGGTGATAAGAAGGCGTCATTTCTAGGTTTGGTGACTGGACGTGGAAGAAAGGTCAGCGCTTCGGTGACGTTGACAGCCGAAGTTGTCGAAAAAACACTCGGGACAAGCGTGCAGGCAATGTTGGACTATGGCCAAGTTGCCAATCTTGGTTCGCATTTATCTGGACAATTGGGCGCACAAGCGCATTTTGCGAATGGGTTGGCCGCGCTGTACATCGCAACCGGCCAAGATGCGGCCTGCGTCGCCGAAAGCGCCATCGGCATAACCCGGATGGAGCCACGCGGTGATGATTTGTTTTGTTCCGTAACCATGCCCAACATCTTGGTTGGGTCTGTAGGCGGCGGAACATCTTTGCCCAGCCAATCTGCCGGACTGAACATCCTTGGGTTAAAAGGAGCTGGTAAGGGTTCAGCCTTGGCAGAGGTCGCGGCAGCAACCTGCCTATGTGGTGAAATATCGATTGTCGCGGCAATTGCCGCAGGCCATTTTACGCGCGCACATGAAAACTTGGCCCGTCACAGATGAATTTATCAGCGCTTTGGATCTATCAACAAGAACGGTTTCCACTGTCTAAAACAGTACCGCTGTTGGCAGTGTTTTCCGCTGCCAGCCTGTGCGTATCTGCCGAACTAGCGGACCGCCCTTTGCCCAGCTTGGGCGGGTTCACTGCCGGTTTTGTTATCGCGATGCTTTTGTTCTTTCAGATGCGTGTCTGTGATGAATTCAAAGACCTAGAAGATGACAAGAGGTACCGCCCCGATCGCCCTATTCCTCGTGGGCTTGTTTCGCTGCGCACGATCATCACGCTTGGGGTCGCATCGCTACCGGTCACTGCATTTACAGCTTGGGCGTGGCATCCTAGGGTCTTGTGGCTTTTGGTTTTGGTTTGGCTATGGCTTGCTGCGATGACCATTGAATTTGGTGTTCCAGCTTGGCTTAAGGCGCGACCAATTCTTTATTTGCTAAGCCATATGGCCATTATGCCGCTTATTGACCTTTTACTGACCGGCCTTGAGTGGGTTCCGGGCGGCGGTGCTGCGTTTGGGTTGTGGCTATTTTTGGCGCTATCGTTCGTAAATGGCTGCGTGTTGGAAATCGGTCGCAAGCTGTGGTCACCACAAGATGAAATAGTCGGCGTCGACACGTATTCCGGCCTATGGGGACCAGTAAACGCAGCTCGTATTTGGTCGATTATTACATTATTATCTTTCGCATTACTGGCAGCAGTCGGGGCCGCGACGGACACGTTTTGGCTGAACGCCATTATTGGCGGTATTGGCGTTGCTATGTGTCTAAAAAGCGCCGCCGAATACTCCAAATCACCGACACCTAAAGCAGCCAAGCGCATCGATACGCTTGCCGGGTTTTGGGTTTTTGCATGTTATGCGATTGCAGGATTCACCCCGATATTACTAAGGCTATTTTGATGTCTCAAATCATTACCCAAGACGAAGCCACGGATGTGCAAACCGTTGGCGGAAAGGCGGCAGCCCTTTCTAAACTTTGCAACTTTGGATTTCATCCGCCCGCGTTTTTCGTGATCCCGGCCGAAGCATTTGCCCAAAACAATCAGCCAGATGGGCTTGATGCTGCTATCGCAAAACTGGGGAATGGGCCCTTCGCCGTCCGCAGCTCTGCGCGCCAAGAAGACGGTGCAGATCACAGCCATGCAGGCCAGTTTGAAACCGTACTGAACGTTGCCTCCGCTGATGTGCACAATGCTGCGAAACAGGTCTGGCAGTCGGGGTTTTCCGAAACGGTAGCAACCTACAGGGCCTTAAAATCCGGAGGTAAACCCGAAGCGCCAGCCGTTATTGTACAGACCATGATAGACGCGGTTACAGCAGGTGTAGCGTTTTCAGCTGACCCGGTGACAGGCCAACGTGATCACGTCGTAATCTCGGCAATCGCAGGCCTGGGGGAGCGTTTGGTATCTGGCGAAGAAGATGGTGAAGACTGGGTTGTCGGCACAACTGTCGTCGGTCCTGCGCAGCCGCTGGTGTTGACGAAACAACAGGCCATGCAGGTAGCTGAACTGGCACGCAAAGCGGAAGTCGCCTTTGGCGTGCCGCAAGATATCGAATGGGCCTTTAATGAGGATGGATTGCACATTTTGCAATCGCGCCCAATCACAACCCCGCTTTTACCCGCGCCCATGCCAGACACGGCTTGGACGATCTTTGACAATTCCAACATCGTCGAAAGCTATCCCGGTATGGTCAGCCCTTTGACCTATTCATTTGCGGTTCATGTCTACACACGCGTTTACCAAGCATTCGTATCCTTATTGGGGGTGCCCGAGCCGACAATCGCAGCCAATTCGGCAGTCTTTGGCAATATGCTGGGCCGGGTTGATGGCCGCGTTTATTACAATCTGGTCAACTGGTATCGCGCGCTGGCCTTACTACCCGGGTTTTCGTTGAACCGGGCCTATATGGAAACGATGATGGGTGTCGCAACGCCCATGCCCAAAGAAGTGACAGATGCCGTCGGACCGCCACCTGCGACGGGCATTGCACGTGTGCTTGAATATGCCCGGTTGATAAAGGTTGGCGGTGGCCTGATTTGGCAGGCGGTCCGGCTTGCGCGAACAAAAGCCCGCTTTTACGAACGTTTAAATGCTGCGTTGAACAGTGGATTTGATGCCAGCACCGCAGGACCGACGGCGCTCGCGGAAGAATATCGTAGAATTGAAAGCACCCTTCTCGATCGTTGGGATGCACCTCTTGTGAACGATTTTTTGTGCATGATTGCCTTTGGGGCGTCACGCAACCTGATGGAAAAATGGCTGGGTCCGCAGGGGCTCCTCTTGCACAATGACGTTATGATTGGTCAGGGCGATATCATCTCAGCAGAGCCTGCCCAAAGGATCGCAAAAATCGGAGAGATGGTGAATGATGCCGGAATTACAGACGAACTTCGGGAACATGGCATCGCTGCAACTGCTAAGCATCCAAAAATCGCGTCTGAAATTCAGTCCTATCTCGATAAATTCGGGGACCGCTGCACCGAGGAATTAAAACTAGAAAGCATTCCGCTAAGTGATGATCCATCAAGCTTGCTACAGGCCATCGCGGCAAGCGCGACACGGCATCATATGGTAAGCCACGATAAAAACGAACCAGATTGGGCAACATTATTTCCCCAAAACCCAATCAAACGCTTTGCTGCAAAGAAAATTATCAACTGGACGAAAAATCGCGTCCGTGACCGCGAAAATCTACGGTTTGAACGCACGCGCATCTTTGGTCATACGCGCCGGGTCTTTTTGGCGCTCGGTAAAGAGTTCGCAGCCCGTGGTCTACTGGCCGAACCGCGCGATGTTTTCTATTTAACCACGCAAGAAGCACTTGGCGCAGTCGAAGGGTTTGGACTGTCTGCTGACCTAAAGTCATTGGTCGCCTTACGCAAAGCCGAAGACACCGCTGCAACACAACGCCCCGACCCACCCGAACGGATCGAATTAAGGGGGCCAGCAATTGCGCCGATCTGGAACGATGACGCCCCTGTAGAAATGGAGGCCACAAATCAACGCACCGCGACAGGCTGTTCAGCCGGTCAAGTGACGGCGCGCGCGCGCGTTATTCGTGATCCACGGACAGAAACGCTTGCGCCCGGCGATATTTTAGTCGCGCGCCACACCGACCCCGGATGGATCGCGGTTTTTTCCAACGCCTCTGCGATTGTCGTCGAACGCGGTTCTTTGTTGTCACATTCAGCAATCGTCGCGCGGGAATTGGGCATTCCGTGCGTCGTTGGATTAAAAGGCGCGACCCAATGGATTTCAGATGGTGAAATGATAGCGGTCAATGGGGCCACAGGTCAGGTGGAGCGGTGCGATGCCGACCTCTGAAATAGAAACAAAAGCAGCATTTTATTACATTCGCTACGCCCAACTTTGGGAGGATGCAGATATTCTCGCCGAAGGGCTTGGGGAATGCGCAGGTGCCACGCTGGTGTCGATTTGCTCGGCGGGAGATAACGCGCTGGCGATGTTGACGCTCGACCCGTCCAAAGTCGTTGTCGTCGATCTGTCACCTGCGCAAATTGCCTGCCTCAATCTGCGAATTGGGGCGTTTCGCAATCTAAACCACACAGAGTTTCTTGAACTAATGGGTGCGCGATCCAGCACGCGCCGCGATGTGTTATTGGCAAAATCCCTTGCGGGATTAAATAGTGACACACAGGAGTTCTGGAAAACCCTCACCGAAGACGTCGTAAAATACGGCGCAGGTGGCGTTGGTAAGTTCGAGCGCTATTTCCGCATTTTTCGCACCCGTTTGTTACCCTTGGTTCATTCAAAAAAAGCAATTGATGCAATCTTTGTTTCGCGACCTAAGGTTGAACGTCAGATGTTTCTAGATACGCGTTTTAACACGTGGCGTTGGCGTTTACTGTTGAACGTATTCTTCTCTCGATTTGTGATGGGACGGATGGGCCGGGATAAAGCATTTTTCGATCACGTCGAGGGAAGCCCAGCACAGCACGTTGCGCGGCGCATTCATCACGCGGCAGTCGACTGTGACCCTGCAGAAAATCCTTATCTACACTGGATCATGAAGGGCACCCACGGCGCAGCGTTGCCGATGACATGGCGGGAGGAAAATTTCGAAGTAATTAAGGAAAGACTGGATCGTGTGGAAATCAGGCCCGGATCGCTCGAGGCATTTATTTCGACCGGAGAAAAGGCGGATGGCTTTAACCTCTCGGATATTTTTGAATACATGTCTCCTGATGTCTTCGCGCAGGTCTATGAAACCATCCTAAGCGCGTCAGCTCCGGGGGCACGATTGGTATATTGGAATATGATGGCCCCACGCCGAGTACCACCAGCCTTTGCAAATCAGGTAACAACCCTTAGTGCTTTAGAAAACCGCCTAAAAGCCCGCGACAAAGCATTCTTTTATTCCGACTTTGTCATCGAACAGGTAGACGGATGAACCCGGCTTTGCAGATTGCGTTGGCGCTTGGCTCTGTGGCCATTTTGTTGGGCTTGATGGCAGTCGTACGCCACTATGCAGATGTTTGGCGAATTGGCGCGGAAGTTCAGCGCAAATTGATACATATCGGAACTGGACTGTATGCCCTGTGTCTACCTTGGCTGTTTCCAGATCATTGGCCGGTGTATTTCCTTGTGGTGCTAACGCTCGTTGTCATGCTGGTACTTCGTTTGCCCAATTCGCGATTAGGCGGAACATTGCATGGCGTAGAACGACGGTCTTATGGGGACCTCCTGCTTGCTATTTCGGTTGGCCTATGTCTGTTTTTGGCCGGGGATCAACTGTATCTCTACGTATTGCCAATTGCTGTTCTGACATTGGCCGATGCCGCCGCTGCACTGGCAGGTACCACATACGGCACGCAGTTCTTTCGGGTAGAAGACGGAGAGAAAAGCATCGAAGGCAGCGTCGTCTTTTTTGTTATCACTTTATTGATATCAATCGTCTGCCTGCTCACGATGACACCCTATGCACCGCTAAATATCATTGTCATCTCATTGATGGTCGCGGCATTTGGCACCTTAGTCGAGGCCACGAGCTGGCGCGGCTTTGACAATCTGTTCCTACCTATCGGGCTTCTGATCTTCTTGGCTGTCCACGCCGCCAGCCCATTGCCAAACTTGATAGCCTTAGCGCTATTATTTGCGATCAGCATTGTCGCGTTCAAGGCGATTTCGCCAAAAATCGGGCTGACGAACCATGCATCACATGTATACGTCACGACAGTTTTTATACTACTCGCTGTCACTGCTGTCCAAAACGCGGTGATCCCGATACTTGTGCTTGCGGCCCACGCTTGGAGCCGAAGTTCAGCACCCTGCGAAGGCAAATATCCAGATCTAGACATCGTCGCCGCGCTGGCCCTGATCAGTTTGGGCTGGCTGATATTGGGCAACGCCACTGAATGGAATGCGATTTCCTTTTACGGAATATCAGCAATCGGAATGCTCTCGGCGCTGTGTGCATTGGCGGCCAGCGCACAGAGCACTGTCAGGCGCATCGTGATATTGTCAGGCCTTGCTGCAGCTATCGTTTCTATACGAAAAGTGACCATTGACTTAAATCCTGACAATACAAATTGGAACGGTCCAATGTGGCCGATGGTAGTCGCGAACCTTGCCTTAGCAGCGGCGATCGTCACGCTATTTCCACAGTTATTTGCACGTGCTCGGGTCACCAAGATTACGATAATATCTCTTGTGATCCCACTTTCCACTTATTTATATTCGGTCGGTTTTTCAGGACTTTTGACATGAAAAAACAAAGCTTTCACATCGATGGTGCAAAGGTAACCGTCTATTTGGATGGTCCTGCATGGGATGGAAAACCATCTGCGACCCTTGGTGCATTTAGCTGTAAAACAATGCAAAGTGGTACGTCTGTTTTAGCGCAGGCAATTTCATTTGTCCGCGATCAAGGCCTAAACCAAATAATTGGCCCGATGGACGGCGATACATGGCACAGCTATCGCTTCGTGACACAGACTGACGGCAGCCCAAGTTTCTTACTTGAGCCCGGTAACACCCCCGATGCTTTGGAGGTTTTTAAAAAGGCTGGCTTTACCGAAATCAGCGGCTATTTTTCCGCACGCGTTCCAGTGGTAAAAACCGCATTAACGACACCCACAGCCACGACCGATTTCACGATTGAGGCATGGAATGGAACGCATCCAGAGGCGCTTTTTGATCAAGTTTTCAACTTGTCCACTCAGGCCTTTGCTCGCAACGCATTTTTCAAGCCAATCACGCGCGACGATTTTATGGCGATGTATATGCCCATGGTGCCGATGCTAAAGCCAGAGCTTATCTTCTTCGCCAGACAGCCCGATCAGACCTTGGCTGGATTTTTGTTTGGCACTCCCAACTACGCAGAGGGTCCAAAGCCAACAAGCGCAATCTTAAAGACCTATGCCAGCCTAAGCAAAGGCGCTGGGCAACACTTGGCGCATGCCTTTCATAAAGCTGCCGCTGCTGAAGGGTACGAAACAGCCATTCATGCTTTAATCCATGATGACAACCTATCCGCAATACGTAGCGCATCAGAGGGCGCAGACATTTTTCGACGTTATGGGTTATTTGGGTTGAAACTGAATGGATAACATCCTCAAAGACTTTGCCGCCGCCGTATCACGGCATCCGGATCGCACTGCGATCGTTGATGGCAAAGGACGCGAAATCAGCTTTCGACAACTTAGCGCTCGGGCCGAAGGCTTTGCGCAGTCGTGGCAAAAATCCGGAATTCGAAAAGGCGACCGCGTTTTATTGGCAATGAAACTAGACGCCGATCTTTATGCCGCCCTTGCAGCACTTTGGTCGCTTGGCGCTACGGTGATCTTACCCGAACCCGCGATAGGGCTTGCGGGCTTGCGGCATGCCGCAAAGGTATCAAACGTATCAGCGTTTTGCAGTTCAGGCATTTACGGCCTTCTAAAATTTGCCCTGCCCGAATTATGGCCGTTGCGTCATCTACGCCCGCGCGTCACCAATGAACGTCCACATGATCGGGTCCCCCCCGACGACGATGATATTGCTCTCATTTCATTCACATCAGGCACGACAGGGGTACCTAAGGCGATCCCACGCAGTCACGGTTTTCTAGCGGCTCAACATCAGGCCATCGCGCCCTTACTTAGCAGCGCGTCCCCTGAACGTGATCTTGTCGCGTTCCCAGTTTTTGTTTTGATCAACATCGCAAGCGGTCAGACGTCAATTTTACCGCGCTGGAAGATGTCGCGCTTAGCTAAACTAAGGCCAGACACGCTCGAACAATGGGGAATAAGCCAGAACGTTTCGCGCGTTCTTCTGCCGCCGTCAATTTGTGAAATACTAGCAACGACCCATATCCCTGATACGCTCCACACAGTTTTTACCGGGGGTGGCCCGGTCTTTCCGGACATTTTAGATAAACTAAAATCCGGAAAACCCAATTTGCGTATTGTTTGCGTCTATGGTTCAACCGAAGCAGAGCCAATCGCGCACTTAAACGCTGCAGAAATCAGAGCCGATGACCACACCAAGATGATGACTGGGCAAGGCCTGCTCGTTGGTCATCCAGTTGACGCAATACGGGTTCGTATTGCGAACGACGAAATACTTGTCGCGGGTGCACATGTTAACAGCGGCTATCTTGATCCAAACCATGACGCTGACAATAAAATCCATGAGGGCACAACGGTCTGGCACCGGACAGGGGACGCAGGTTATTTTGACGACCTCGGTCGGCTCTGGTTACTTGGTCGTATTGGGTCACAGGTCATAACCAAAGACGGGCACATTTTTCCATTCTCAATCGAAACCGCAGCGCGCAGTTGGGACGGCGTAAAACAATGTGCCCTCATTTCTCAAAATAGCGCCCCAACTTTGGTTATCGAAGGCGACACCACACATATGAAGTCTTGGAAGGAAATGGCCAACAGATTACGTGTGCCTATAGTCATTCCCTTTGCTAAAATTCCAATGGATAAACGGCATGGCTCTAAAATCGACCGAATGGCATTACAAAAGCTACTTCCCGCAGGCATCCCTATCGATTGATCCCCTATTCAGCGGCTCATGGCAAACATGAGCACGCTGGAACACACAAACCGATTCTAGTCTGGGATTGGCGTCAATGTCTGACTATTGATTAGAAAACAAAAGAGGCCAATTTATGTATCGCAGCAACATCCCCGTTATTTTAGCTTTCATGCTCGTCGCCAGTTGCGGCGGATCGTTCACGGACCGCACCGTGGTCAAAGGCGCAGGCCCCGACGAACTCCTAAAATTACGCGCAGGCCCAGGGCTTGGTTACAACGTCATATTAGGCTTACCCGATGGCACTTTACTCAATCGCAAAAATTGCGTGACAGAAGTCGGCCAGCTCTGGTGCCAAGTGTCCCTGTCGAACGCGCCTCAAGTCACAGGCTACGTATCCGCCGACTACCTACCCGGACGGTGACTGAAACTTTAGCAAACCTGAAACTTATGTCTGTCAAATTCACGCCGTGCAGTTTGTTTTAAGGCATGATTGCTCAACAGTCCCAAGAACACAAATTATCGTTCTGCAACGACACACGCAAAAAAGGGCGCCCCGTTGTAGGTATGCGCCCTTTCTTGCTTCTATTGTCTATCTAGTTAGAACTTCACCTCATAGATAACGCTACCACCGAAGGTCTCATTGTTGGTTTCGCCCAGCCCATCGTAAAGCACGTCAGCCGACAGAGTTGCACCTGACGACAGCATGAACACTGCCCCAACATCAACGCCCCAAACGGTACTTTTGTCGGTCGCGCCCGCTGTTCGTGTCTTGGAAAAAGCAGTGTTCACACCTGACGTCAACAGAACATCCACCGCCTCAAGCGCCAGCGGGTATTCAAAGCCAAGACCAAGGGTCGCTTGCGTCATCGTAACATCCTGTGCTGGTACTGTGTTGTCCGCGCTATCAACATAAGCATGCTGTTCATCAAGAAGATAAAGCACATCAACAGAAGGGATCATGACCAGACCACTGTCGAACGCGACGCTACCTTCGACCCCCATGGTGGTTAAGGTGCGCGTGCTTTCGAAATCATCCGTAGGAAGACCAGTCAGTGTGATTTCGTTTTGCGAGTTACCGCGCAAGACGCTCGCTGAGAAGATCAACGGCTGATCCGGAAGTTTCCCAACAACGTATGGCCCCACCAGATAACCACGACTTTCAATCGACGCATTGGTTAGCGTGGCTTCACTACGATCAACCTGCGCCATTGCCCCAATGATCATCGTGTCCGTTTTCACAACATGTGAACCTAGGCTCAGGTGGGCATAGGATTGCGTGTCGCCATTTTCGTCGCTCCAAAGCCCCATGACATCTGCCCACACCCGGGTATCTAGTCCGGTTGCAAAATCCAGATGCGCACGTGTTGACGTCCCGCTTGCGTTGAAACGCCCCCTACTACCGCCCATAAAGGCGGACAGTTTTGGCTGCGCACGTGACAGCAACCGGCCACGCTGGACTAAGAAGTTACCAATTTCCTCCGTTGCAATCCGAACAATCTCTGCCGCGATTTGAACCCGCGCTGAACTATCGTTCTGGTTTCCAGACGCATCCGTAACCGCGTTTGGTTTCACCTGAACAATAACAGAGCTCGTTTTATCAGATGGCGTGATCTGCACAGTATAGTCAGCACCGGCACCTGACAGGCTAGTTACCGATCCATGCTGCACGTCAAGATCTTCAGCTGCAAACCCTTCAACCGGCTCTGAGAATGTAACTGACAGCGAGAATGGCGAAACGCCATCATGCGATTCCGGCATCCCTGACAGGGTCACAGTCGGATTCGTACTGTCGATTGGCGCTGCAACCGTCACAGTCACTGTCGACGCAGTCGAATTGTCGATCCCGTCGTTCACTGTCAGTGAGAACGTCAGCACAACATCCGCATCACCA
>NZ_PVTP01000012.1:88910-138300 GCF_003003285.1 Yoonia maritima
AGACAGGGTGACCGCTGGCGTGCCGATTTGGCTCCAGGCGTAGGTCAACGTCTGACCCGCATCCTGCGCATCCGATCCGGACCCATCCAGCGTCACGCTCGCACCCGAGGCCACATTCTGCGCCGTACCCGCATCCGCCGTTGGCGCGGTGTTAACCGGGGCAGCGACGCGCGCATTCACCAATACAGTGGACGAGACACCTTTGATTCCAATTTCATAGTCGTAAACCGTACCGCCGTGGGTTCCGCGAAACCGCACCCCCATAAAATCATCGCTTGCGAAAGTCCCGTTTGCACCGTCGGACACAAAGTTCTGAATGCCAGTAATCCCGCAGTTCGATTCCACCGATGCGGCCGTGATATCGTTTGGCCAAGAATCAATAGAACCGCCAAACCAATAGTTACTTCCTGACGAACCACCATTGCCTGAAAAATTGACCTGCGCCTCCTGAAACCCAACGTCATAGTATGGGTTAAAGTTACAGCTTCCCGCAGTAACACCCACGGGTTTTATCACGGAGTCGATAAAAGCTCCGCCACCGAGCGCCAACGCGCTTTTGGGCAGTATCGACAAAAATAACATAAGAGAAAAGACGAGAGCTCTTGAGATAATATGGGGCACTGGTGAATCCAATCGAGTATTCTGGCGCGTGGCGCGGTGATCTGGTTTTGTTAGAAAATACTGTTTTGGATTTTCATTTCCGTGCCCTGGGGCACAGAATCGAAAAACGCGAATTGATTGATTGAAGAAAGAAACGAACGGGATCGCCGTGAGTTCGATTCAACTGACATGCAATCAGATACGATTGCGAAATTCGGAGTTACCGTAATGGAACCATTTATTGCTCAAATCATGCTTTTTGGTGGAAATTTCGCACCACGTGGCTGGGCGTTTTGCGACGGGCAGCTCTTGCCTATTTCGTCCAATTCAGCACTCTTTAGCATACTTGGCACAACCTACGGCGGTGACGGTCGTTCGACATTTGCGCTGCCTGATCTGCGCGGTCGCGCACCAATTCACGCAGGATCGGGTCCAGGCCTTTCACCACGCGTGATCGGTCAGCGCGTCGGCATTGAAGACGTGACCTTGGTTGAATCACAGATTCCCCCGCATAATCACAGCCTGAATTTTGTGAATATCCCTGCCGACAATGATCGTCCAACTGGTGACTACCTCGCGCGATCAACAACATACACTGCAACAACAACGCCGACTTCACAGTTAGCCGCAGGTAGCATTAGCAATGCAGGCGGTGGCCAGCAGCACGAGAACATGCAGCCGAGCCTTGTGATTAATTACATCATCGCACTTCAGGGCACCTTCCCGTCGCGCAGCTAATGTCACAGCGTTAATTTACCTTCTTAAAAAAGGGTAAGTATGTGGGCGAACCTAATCTTTTCATTTAGGTTCGCTCGTAAATACATTTCCGAGGAAGACAAAATGAGCACGCGAAATACGTTATTTTCTGTTGCCGCGATCTGTGGTGGAATCTGCGCTACCGCAGTAATCGCATCAGATCACCGTGATGCGCCTTATACGCAATTAAACCCGATGTCTGATATTGGGGACAGCTTTCTATTTCGCGGCGCGCAAACCGGTGGGCTCACGATGTCATTCACACTGAACCCCTTGTCAGGCAGCGGCGCGCCCGGCACGCTTGGCTCTGACGAAATTAAGCTTGATCCAAAGCTGATCTACATGTTCAAGCTGGACACAGATGATGATGCGATTGCAGATATTGTCTACAAAGTCCGTGTTCATGACATTGAAGGCGAAGCACAACGCCAACGGCTTGAACTGCGGCGTGCAACGGGCGACGATGCGCGATCAAACCGTTGGGACGGCGAAGATGTTGGTGAAGGTTTCACCACTGCACTGAACCACGCATTAGAAGTCACCACCGGCACAAACGGTGAACTTTTGTTTGTTGGTCCACGGCGTGACCCATTCTTCTTTGATTTCACGACCGTTCAGGCGCCAGCGGCACTTGCTATTAAGCAAGCACTGGCAGGAGGCGACCACCTACCTGCCGCACCGACCTCAATCGGCGCATTTGGTGTTTCAGATATGACCCTGATCACGCTAGAAGTACCCGAATTGGCCGATCAAAAATTGAACTATTGGGTCGTTGTCGCTGACGAAGACGGTCATGCCGTTGATCGTATGGGGCGCGCTGGCGTTCAGGGTATATTCTTTGTGGATCCGCCGGTTGGGTATAACCCCAACCGCTATTTGCCTGTCGATAGATCCTATGAAACCGTCGGCGCGTTCAACGATGCCTACAATGCGACGACCCCAGCTGAAGGCATTGCTAAGTTTGGCGATCAGTTTAAATTCAGCTTCGAACGGCTTGAGGTTGAAGAAGCCCAACTTGATGACATCGTCGATTTTTACAGTCGTGATATGATCCTTTGGAACCCATCAGAGCCAGCAGGTTACCCCAACGGGCGTAGCTTTGCAGAGGACGCAATTTATTGGACGATCGCGGATGTGAACCCATTCTTTTACGCCGATCCGACGAGCTTCCTCCCTCGGAGTTCGGACCAAGACCTGAACCTTGATAAATTCCCGTATGCGGCACCATCATTTAATCAAGCATGGAAACCCGGCGTGCCTGTTCGCCCAGTTGCGCCAATCTACATGGATTGATCTATAACCCTGCGGGCCGGAGCACATCCACCGGTCCGCGGCCTTTTGCCTTGATCGAACCGAGCGGTTCATACCCGTCTTGGTCGATCAACAAATCATACGTGCTGCGCGACAACAGTATTTCGTTCACGCCACAGCCTGCAACGACGCGCGCTGCTGTATTCACGGTATCGCCCCAGATATCGTAACTTAACCGATCATATCCGATGACCCCAGACAGCACCGGGCCAGAGTTAATTCCGATCCGAATTTGCCACGCTGGCATATCTGGTGTTAATCCAAAGGGTCGTATATTTTTGACGAACGAAAGAAAATCCCGAGCTGCGTCAACCATACGGGTCGCTGATTTCGGATCTTCATTCAGGCCTGACACACACATGTAAGCATCGCCAATCGTTTTCACCTTTTCGACAATGTGGTTTGCAACAATTCGATCAAACTCCGAATAATACTGATCCAAAATCTGAACCAGTATCAACGGATCAAGTGTTTCGGCATGTGCTGTAAACCCTACGAAGTCGGCAAACATCACAGTTGCCTCTTCATAGCGGCGCGGAACTACGCCCCCAGTTTGCTTCAGTTCAGACGCAACTGACGAAGGCATAATGGATTTTAAAAGGTGATCCGTGCGTTCTTGTTCGTGTGTAAGCTTGGTGTTCGCAACCTGTAGCGCGGCTTTTGCGTCTTCTACCTCTGCTAAGACGCGCCGTTGAAATGACTGGCCTGTATCAATTAGATGTTCTAATTCGGCGCGCCGCAATTCCGATTTAGCCAAAAGTCGTTTGGTACGAAGTAATTCCCTATCACTATTTGCGAGACCGTCCGACATAGGCTGGAACTCACTCCTATTGCTAAATTCTAGGGCGTGCCCAATAACACCGCGACAAACGCATTCGTGTGTGTCAAAGGCTGGCCGCCATTAAAGTCGGGTGCGATTTCACCGTAACAGTAAAAGCCCGCTGTCGGAACATTTTCTCCGATAACATTCTTAATGGCGGCATATTCTTCGCCTGTACGTGTCCCTAGTGTCGCACGGCGCCCTGCACAGGAAAATAGCAGCGCAGCGTCAACTTTCCCTTCACCGAAACCAGCAAATGCTTGCCCAACAGAATTCCGCGCGGCATCCACAATTTCTTCGCGCGATGCCGTCGCAAGCTGTACCATACTGTCTTGCGCAACAGGGTTCACCATGTGAATAGCCCCAGTATCAGCATCAAAGTTCAGCGGTGAGCTGAGAACGAGCGATTGCCGAGTCTCGTCTTGGACGGCAAGCGGGTAAAAGATCGACGGTTGCTGCAAATAGTCAGCATAAAGGTCAGCAGCAGGACGGTCGTCAATCTGATGGACCACAGGGCCGTCAGCCTTAGTCACCGGATGGGATTGTCCCAATGGTGTGTATCCTGTCGATACACCCGTAGAGACGACAAGTGGTCCGTGCAGCATCAGAACGACGACAGCATCGCTTGTGACAACGCCACCGCACATCTGACGCGTGCCTTCAAAGCGCAACTGATCACCTGCAGCGCCACCGACAACAGGCACATCTGCACCCACTGCACTTCGTATCCCTTCAACCAGATGATGGATATTTGTTCCCAAACCTTCCAGCAAAGAGATGCAAAGAGACGGCGCAATTTCTGAACCCGCATGCGCCATAGCAACAGCATCTTTGGCAGCGGTCAGAGGATCAGAAATTGCATTGCGTCCAATTCCAACGGTGAACTGAATACTATCAGAAGCGAACAGAGTAATAACGAGGCTGTCTTCTAAAAAGCCTTCACCACCCGCAATCTCACCATCTGTAGTACATCCAACGACCAACAAATCGGGGAACCGCGCTTTGATCTCTTTGGCAACAATGTCCAAGTCAAAATCCACCCCTGCGTAAACCATTGCAGCTTGCGCGGATTGCCCATCCAGAGACGCGACCGCCATATCCAAGGCAAATTTCGTGGCTTCCCCAGTGTCGGGTTCATCACTCCATCCGATGACAACCTTCAGCATTCTCCATCCCCCCTAATTTGCGGAAGAATGCCAAAGGCTATCTCCCGTTCAATTTTGGATAAGCATCATTTTACTCCCAAACAAGCCCATTTTTTTCCATAATTTCAATAGCAGCAACCCTAGCGACCTCTACGAAACTAGAGACAACTTTCGGTATGTAATTACCATCTTCGGTTGCGGACACCCAAGGATCTTGGGTCGTTGAAATCAAGAATGACATGGAAGAACCATTGGTCGGCTTCAAGCCTGCGCGCTCGGCATACGCATCGACAAACTCCTGCCCATAGCTTGGGACATCAAACGCAGAAGAGGTCACAAACATCGGCTTGTCAGGCACAACACCACCATCGAATGTACTAATCGACAGCTTTTGATAAATGGCTGTGTTTAGATCGTTCATCAGGGCAACGTCGGAATTCCAGCCGTCCTTTGTCTTAAAGTTGACCGCATAGGTGACGATGTTTTGGTCTGATCCCAATTCTTGGAACAGTTTAAGCGCGTCTTTGTCGCGTTCAAACAAGGCAACCAATTCATCGTTTTGTGGTTTCACAAAGTGGTCACGGATGTATTTGATTTGACGCGCGACAGCCTCTGCGTCTTGTCCGGCTTTTTGTGCAGGCAACCGTTGGAAAGGCACCACTTTGATAATGTCGTCGGCTCCGTCATGGGTCACCAATTCTGAATACAGGCGCTTAGAATTAAAGATACATTTCCCCAGCAATTTACCATAGCCGGATTTGTCGGGGCGGATCATTGCATGGGATAGATAAACGCCAGCGGCAGCGGCACCGGGTTTAGACCCTTCGATGCCGTAAACACCCACGGTTGGATCAACGCCACCGTGATACACAACAGGCGCGGTGAATGTGATCATGTCCCGCATCGCGCCATTTCGATAGCAAAGCGCACCGGCAGGATACGGAATAAACCCGGCCTTATGCGGGTCAACTGTCTGCGTATCGGCATGTTGGAATGCGCGATACTGACGCATGACATAGTCGCTCATTATCATTGCAGGGGTTTGCTCCAGGGCGCCACCTTGTTTGGGGTCGATTGGTTCTTTGCTATCACGCAGCATCGACGCGAAATACCCACCCCAAGCGCCATCCACATGTAGTGAAAATTCGAGCCCCTTCTTGCGGAACTCATCACGAAGATCGACAATATCCGCAAGCGGATCAACTGCGCTTTCTTCCGTAGACCCAATGACGGCAACCACCTCGATCACGGGACGTTTTTTATCTAAGCAATCTTGCAGCACTTCACGCAAACGGTCCATGCGCATACGGCCATCCAGATCGACATCAATACGCCACAGCTGATTTGCGCCAAGGCCGATCAATGCCGCGCTTTTGGGCCACGAATAATGTGCTGTCGATGGGGCCAACACCACCGGAAGACTTTGGACGTCTTTAGATATAAATCGCTGCTGGTATTCAGCTAGGCCAAGGTTTTGAACGGAATACTTGTCTAGTGCAGCCGCTATCGCTGCAGGCGTAACGCCAAACTGGGACTGCATACGTGGCGACAAGGCAATGACGTCATCAATCGCAACATTCAAAAGCTCCCAACACTCCAAATCAAGAAGCTTCTTAGAATCCCCATCTGCAAGCATGACCTCTACATCTTTAGCAGCCGCAAGGTCGGGTTCATTGCGGATCGCTTCAGCCAAAGTGATCGGCATATATTTCAGGTTACGCGCAGCCCACATCGACTCTCCGTTTGCGACGGACCCATCACAGGTAATATGCGCCCAAGGCGTCGGGGTCGTGCTGCTTTGGTCATCATCTGCGGGAACAGTATACCCCAACATGCGCGCCAAATCTTTCCCCACTTCGATCTCGAGCAGGGTCGTTACGGGCGACGCTTCGGCAGCAACATTGTTTTGGTTATACAGCATCGCAGCAAAATAACCGATCGCGCCGGGCATCGTGATATCCCAGTACATATGCGACTGGTTGCGATAACTGGAAAGCGGGATCGAACCGTGCAACGCCCCTAGTAGGTCATCAAGCTTGGTATCAAGCGCTGAAATCGTCTCGAGATAGGTATCTGACTTTTTGATTTCAGGCGTAACATAAGCCGGATCACCGAACTGCGCACCATATTCCCGGCGCGCATTACAGTGCGCCTCGACAGCGCGCCCAACAGATCGGCTAAGCACATCTTCGTTTTCGGCAAGCGGACCTAGGAACCAGCCTGCCAGCGACGTGGACCCCTTGCTCCTATCCAAGTCCATACGACCTTCGCCCTTCTCCTTTTGGTGAAATGCTGAAAGTGTCGATACGATTTTTTTGTGCTTGTCTGATCGGTTCATGTGGGGTCCCGCTGGTTAAATGTCTCAATGAAAACAAACGCACGACATACGCCATTTATGGCTTTGTCGTGCGTGTTACTGGTTACACTTGGTGTATGCAGGCCCGCCCCGCGGCAAATCTGTGCGCTGGGGCACGAGGCCGCAAAATTACTCTCATGATGTGTGGTAAACTGGTCGCTGCTACTGCGCTGTGCCTTCAGCAGACACTAGCAGGCGATCAAGATCTAGAATGACAACCTTCTTGTGCATTGTCTCGATAATGCCAGCCTTGTTTAGCCTTGCAATAGCGCGGCTAACGGCTTCTCGGTTCGATCCAACAAAGCTCGCCATCCCCTCTCGGGTTGGGGCATCGTTAATCACACCGCCTTGGATCAACTGTTCTTGGGCTTGGGCCAATTGCATTAGTCGAATGCTGACGCGTGTCTCAACGCTGTGCACAACAAGATCAAAGACCCGTTCATTCATGCGCCGTAATCGTGCACCTAAATCTGTCGCTAAATTGACTGCCGTTTGCGGGTGGGCCAGCAAAATTTCGCGAAATTTTGCGCCGCTCAACTTCGCAAAAACACAGTCAGCGCTGGCGGAAATCGTGATTGAACGCGCCGCACCATCTAATGCTGCAAGTTCCCCGAAATAACCGCCAACAGCGATTTCCGTAAAGAGTATCTCGCGGCCATTGTCCGCAACCAACTGACCAATAACGCCACCCGAAATCAAAAAATACGTTTCTGAGGTAAGATCGCCATGTTGCATAACCAAACGCCCGCGCGGCGCTGTTATGACATCCATCTTCTGCGCGATCACTGACAGTTCATCGTCAGAAATACCTAAAAACAGGCTACAACTTGCCAGAGTCCCCGATAGCTTCGCGCGTGCGCGTTGAATATCGTTCATTTATTTTTATTGCACCCAGTTAGAGCGCCCCCACAGCATAGATTACGTGAAACAACGGCATATAGCTAGAACCGAACCACAAAGAATTTACCCTAGGGAAACACACCAAGTTTATTTCAACTTTCCCGACGGAAACTGCATTTCCATGCGTATCATTGAAAACACCTTGCGTTAGGAACACCCATGAAATCGACTGATCTCAACTCACTTCAAGGAACATCAGTCAGACTGCTTACCTTGCTTTTATTGCTTTTCTCTGCCCCTGTTCACGCGCAAGGCATGCCCCCCGGTGGACCTGCTCAAGGTCCAACCCAAGTTGGCACGATCACACTTTCCTCTGAAGATGTACCTTATGTGCGCACCCTGCCCGGACGCGCGGTTTCTTTTGAAGAAACTGACCTGCGCCCCCGCGTGAGCGGCCTGATCGAAGCAATTTTGTACACACCAGGGGCGCCACTCAAGGTTGGCGATCCCATGTTTAAAATCGAAGATGCGTCTTATCGTGCAGCCGTTGCATCCGCTGAAGCAGCCCTAGCGAGCGCGCAAGTCGACGCGACCACATCAACAGCCAGTCTTGACCGCTATCGCAGCTTACAAAATAGCTCTGCCGTAACGCAGGCCGACTTACAGGCAGCAGAAGCAACCGCAGCAGCGTCAGAGGCAGGGGTAGCTGCGGCACAGGCCGCGCTTGATATTGCGATCCTAGACTTAAGCCACACGACCGTGGTTAGCCCGATTGATGGCATCGGCGGTTTACCAGAAGTATCAGTAGGAGCGTTGGTGACAGCCAACCAAGCTGATCCGCTGGGCAGCGTGACGCGATTGGACCCAATCTATATCGACGTTAGTGATAGCTCTGCGGCGCGCCTGCGTGTCCGCGATAGAATCCAAACCGGAAACCTGACCGTTGGAGACAAGCTAGAGATTTCTCTTACGCTAGAGGACGGTTCCGTTTACTTGGGCGAAGGGTCTCTTATCACGCCCGGAACAACTGTTTCGACCACCACCGGTACATTTGATCTAAGGGTGCAGTTCGATAATCCAGACCGTCTGATCATGCCGGGGCAGTTCTTGCGTGTCGACATTACATTCGGGACAACCAAAGCAGCGCTTGTGCCGCAGCGCGCGACCAGCCGTGCATCGAATGGTGCACTGACAGCATTTGTTGTACGTGAGGGAAACGCGCAGCAAGTCACACTATCTTCATCGGGCAGCTATGATAACAGCTGGGTCGTGACTGAGGGGGCCGATGTTGGTGACGTATTGATCGTCGACGGCCTTTCTAATCTTGTTGATGGCGCAGAGGTCACGACTGTCCCGGTTACGATTAACGCTGACGGTGCGGTAATCGACACGCCTTCCGACACTGACGACACAAACGGAAAGCAATAAAACATGGCACGGTTTTTCATTCACCGCCCAGTTTTCGCTTGGGTGCTTGCGATTGTCGTCATGCTTGCTGGCGGGTATTCAATGCTTCAGCTTCCAGTATCGCAATACCCTGACATTGCGCCAACAACGATCCGCGTGTCAGCATCATATGACGGTGCGACAGCCGAAGCGGTGCAATCATCCGTCACTGAAGTCATCGAAGATGGGTTAACCGGTATTGACGATTTACTGTATACTGTGTCGTCATCCCGCCAAGGGAGCGCTAGCCTTTCGTTAACCTTTGACGACAGCGTCGATCCCGTTGATGCGCAAAACACCGTTCAATCAAACGTCGATCAAGTCACCCGTCGCCTGCCCGATGCTGTACAAAGCTCTGGGGTGAGCATATCGCGGTCGTCGTCGTCCATTCTTTTGATCGGTGCGCTGGTTTCGACCGATGGCCGCTATGACACCATTCAGCTTGGCGACATCCTTTCCTCTACCGTCGAAGGTGCTGTGACCAGAACCGAAGGTGTCGGTGGCATCAACAGCTTTGGCTCTGGATATGCTATGCGTATTTGGCTTGATCCTCTGGGTTTGGCCCAGTTTTCGCTTACCCCAACAGATGTTGTCAGCGCAGTTCAGGGGCAAAACACTACGGTATCCGTCGGATCACTCGGAACCCAGCCCGTCACGCAAGGGCAACAATTCACCGCAACAGTCACAGCCCAAAGTCAGCTTACCACAGTAGCAGAATTCGAACGCATTCACCTAACGACAACAACAGAAGGCCGGACCGTCCGGCTTGGTGATGTCGCAACCGTCGAAATTGGCCAAGAAAGCTATGGCGGTGATTCACGGTTCAACACCGCAAATGCAGCAGGGTTTGGCGTTAATCTTGCCTCTGGTGCTAACGCTGTCGACACTGCGGCAGCTGTAAGAGAAACCATCGCAGGATTGGAAAGCGCGCTCCCTGATGGGGTCGAGGTGTCCTACGCATATGACACGTCACCTTTTGTAGAGCTATCAATCGAAAAAGTTGAACATACACTGATCGAAGCAATCGGGCTTGTCTTTCTTGTCATCTTGATCTTTTTGCAAAACTGGCGCGCGACGCTCATCCCTATCATCGCTGTACCCGTGGTTCTTTTGGGAACCTTCGGCATGCTTGGCGTGCTTGGGTATTCCATCAACACACTGACGATGTTCGCCATGGTGCTGGCGATTGGCCTGCTGGTTGATGACGCGATCGTGGTTGTTGAAAACGTCGAACGTGTGATGCACGAAGACGGTTTGGGCCCAATGGAAGCAACCGAAAAAAGCATGGGGCAAATTACAGGGGCTCTTATTGGGATCGCGCTCGTGCTTTCTGCTGTATTTCTGCCAATGGCATTTTCGGGCGGTTCGACAGGTGTGATCTATCGACAGTTTTCGGCAACGATCATCACTGCAATGGTCCTTTCCGCAGCGGTCGCGCTGATCCTTACCCCCGCGTTATGTGCCACACTTTTGAAACCCCATGGTCCCGAAACGGGACTGGGTGCGCCAGCACGCGCGTTCAACCGTGGCTTTGGCGCGGCAACGGATGGATATGTAGCCATCTTGCGCCGCATCCTATTACGCCCATTCGCGATGTTACTGGTGCTTGCAGCCGTCAGTATTGGCGCGTGGCAAGTGTATACGCGCATTGAATCCTCATTCCTCCCGACCGAGGACCAAGGCGTGCTTATGACGATGGTCAACTTAACCGAAGGGTCGACCACCGCGTCTACGCTTGCCGTGGTGAAAGATGTCGAAGACTATTTGCTAAATGATGAATCCGAAGCCGTCGAAGCAACCTTTGTCGCCATGGGCTTTGGCTTTAGCGGGTCAGGCCAGAACGCGGCGATGATTTTCATCAAACTGCGTGACTTTGCTGAACGCACAGACGCAAATCTTTCGGCGACAGCGGTGGCTGCGCGTGCCAACGCAAAATTCGGGTCGTCACGTGCTGGGCAAATTATGTTTATGCAGCCCCCTGCGATTCAAGGTCTTGGCAACTCCTCTGGGTTCTCAATGTATCTTGTTGATCAGGCCTCTGCTGGCACCGATGCATTGTTCGCTGCTGCCGATGAATTGGTCGACCTAGCAGAAGCTGACGGACGCGCGACCAACCTGCGCAACGGTGCATCCGATGATGAAGCAGCGCTCAAGCTGGTTATCGACCAAGAAAAAGCCGCAGCAATGGGTGTTTCCTTATCTGATGTGAACAGCATGCTGGCCACTATCTTTTCGGGAAACTCGGTCAATGACTTCCAGCTAGGCACATCGCTACGCCCTGTTGTCGTGCAGGGCACCGCAGACGCGCGCATGCAACCAGAAGACATTGATCGCTGGTATGCACGCAACAGCAGCGGCGAAATGGTTCCGTTTTCAGCATTCATCACAACGGAATGGGCGCCGGTTGCACCTAGCCTTTCGCGGATTGATGGGTTGCAAGCAGTATCTGTTTCTGGATCCGAAGCTGCAGGTGTATCCTCTGGCGAAGCGATGGACGCCATTGAAGAACTCGTCTCGCAGATGGATGGCGGGTGGGGCGTTGCCTGGACGGATTTATCCTATCAAGAACGTCAATCCGGTGACGAAGCACCGTATCTTTACGCGCTCTCTGTCCTCGTCGTGTTTTTGTGCCTCTCGGCGCTTTACGAAAGCTGGGCAATTCCGCTTTCGGTTATGCTGGCCGTTCCGGTCGGTGTGCTTGGTGCGCTTGTTGCTGCTTGGTTGTTTGGGCAGTCAAACGATGTCTACTTCAAGGTTGCGCTATTGACGACCATCGGTCTGGCGGCGAAAAACGCCATTCTGATCGTTGAATTCGCGCGTGAATTAGAAATGAATGGGCGCTCAGCAACGCAAGCCGCGTTAGAAGCAGCGCGCCTGCGGTTGCGACCAATTCTGATGACGTCGCTTGCGTTTATCCTTGGCGTGACGCCGTTGGCGATTGCCTCGGGTGCGGGCGCGGGCGCGCAAAACGCAATCGGTATTGGTGTACTGGGCGGGATGTTGTCAGCCACTGTCATTGGTATCTTTATGGTGCCGTCGTTCTACGTGATCGTCCGACATTTTTCGAAATCGGCACCAACGTCAACTGAACCACAACAATAGCCGCTCACGGACATAGGGCTGGTTTGCACTGATAGGCATTTGTTTATCGGTGCAAACCATCTAAAAACACCTAGACGTCCAATCTGGCGTACCCAATTCCATAATTGTGGACCTAGCGGCGCGTGCGGAAATGATGATCATTGTATCATCACCAACCAAAGAGGCCGATTTTGCCCCATAAAACAATCACCGAACCCGCCCGCAAAACACCCGTCATTCATACGACGGATGTGTTGGTGGTTGGCTCTGGCCCCGGAGGTTTAGCCGCGGCATTAGCCGCTGTGCGCTGTGGGGTCGATGTGACCCTACTTGAACGGTTCGGTTGCTTCGGTGGCAACATTACAGTGGTCGGCGTCGAAGGTTTTGCATGGTACCGGCACGAAGCCACGGTCGAGGCAGGCGGCATCGGCTGGGAGTTCGAAGAACGCGCCAAGGCAATGGGCGCAGCAGTTCCGGAAAGCCAATCACTTAGCTACGAATTGGATAGCGAAGGTTTTAAGCTGGTCGCTGACAAGCTGGTCGAAGAGGCCGGCATTCACCCCATGCTACACCGCCAATTCGTTGCCCCCATCATGGATGGAGACAGAATTACAGGTGTGATCGTTGAATCAAAATCCGGTCGCGAAGCCATCATTGCAAAACGTGTGATTGATGCGACAGGCGATGCAGATATTGCACAGCGTGCAGGCGCACCAACGATCAAAACCCCTGTCGAAGACATGCAAGCAGCCAGCGTCATGTTTCACGTCGCAGGCGTAGATAAGGCCGCGTTCATGGCGGGTGTTAAATCTGACCCGCAAACTTATCGTGATTGGTCGACTGGCGAATGGCATGTCGAATCTGATGGAAAATCAGACGCAATGTTTTCACCCTTCCTTGCTAAACCGTTTGCCCAAGCAATCAACGACGGCATCATCCCCGCCCACCTGAATACCATTGGCGGCACTTGGGGCGCAGTACATGACAGCGGCGAAATGACGTATATGAACCTTGTACATCTTGCTGGTTGTGATGGCACAGACCCCGACAGTATGACCAAATTTGAAATCGAAGGGCGTAAGCAAGCCATGCTCGCCATCGATGCGCTTCGCCACTACACACCCGGCTGCACCGCAATGCGGCTACGTAATTTCGGTATGTCGATTGGCATCCGCGACACCCGCAAGATCGACGCCGTGTATAACATGACCGAAAGCGATGTGCGTCATGAAGGACGGTTTGACGACAGTATCGGCATCTACCCAGAGTTCATCGATGGGTATGGTGTTTTGATCATTCCGACCACGGGCCGCTACATGCAAATCCCCTATCGGTCGATGCTACCAAAGGGGGTGCAAAACCTGATCGTCGCAGGCCGCGCTATCGGCGGAGATCGCATTGCACATGCCGCGACCCGGAACATGGCCTGCTGCGCCGTTGTTGGGCAAGGCGCAGGCGTCGCTGCCGCCTGGTCTGTCAAAAACGATTGTGATTTCGCGCATATCGATATCGCGGCGATGCAAAAAATCCTACAAGCACAAGGCGTGCGTCTTCATTAGTGCGCCTTGTGACTAAGCCTTTGATTTTTCTGCGCTGCGGGCCTGCCCACTGTGGTTGTAGGTCATTTCGATAAAATCACCCCAATCGTCCCGCGACTTAATGTCCGCAATTTTAGCGCGGTGCCATTCAACGGCGGCGGCGTGTAGATCGTTCAGAACTTTGTCGGATTTCAGCTTTGCCAGCTCTGTCAGCATGCCAGGCACATGGTTTAAGATGCTGTAATCGCGTTCATAGTTCGCATTCATAGCGTCAAAGTATTCTTGCCCCTGATCCATATTCACATGGTTGGTACGGCCCCGATCACGCTTAACCAAAAAGCTGTCTGCACTGCGCACCGCATAGTGATGCAGTCGCGCGTGATCGTGCTTAAAGCCTTTCCATGTACGCCAAGAAATTTGGCTTGGATCGGTTGTGTTGCCACCCGCGTCACGCCAAGTGATCCCATCAAAGACTGGCTTCAGGTTTGGATCAGACGATTTGTGGTTTTTAACGCGCGGGCGATGTACCCCCATGCGTTCAAATGCCCCATTGTTCCGGAACAAGGTTTTCACACCCGCTTCACGGTAGATGTTGATCTTGTCTTCAGGTGCGCACCCAAAGAACTGCTCGGTAATTGGGACGTCTTCGTAATTGCGGCGCGTATCATTTCCAAACAGCTTCCAGCAAATCGAAATCGCATCTGCGGGGCCGCTCGCATTTACCAAATCCGGCAATGACGTCCCGCAACGAATATTTAGGAATTCATCAACGTCAGCACAGATAACCCAGTCAGCTGCGGCGTATTTTTCATGTCGAGGCGCCAAGCGCAGTGCCGCCAATTGCGGCGACAATTCATTTCCGTTCCTGCCGATTTTACGCTTGTTATTGTCAATATGCGCAGCAAGCCCCAACTCTTCCAAACGCATCGCAATCGCGTCGGTACCGTCGTCACAGCTGTTGGTGTAAATGATAAAATCATCGAACCCGATCGCACGGTTAAAGGCGATCCATTCAAGCATGAACGGCCCTTCATTCTTCATTGTCGTCACAACGAGAAAGCGTTCCTTGTCCACCATGCACCTATTCTTTTACCAAAGTCAGGAGGTTGTCCCATCTTTACTCCGCTGCATCAAGTGACTTTCATAGTTGGGCCGCAAGGACCGCAGGCAAGCTTCTTGTGACAGAACCGATCATCAGCTAAAGATTATCTTCGAATTTAATCATTACGTGACAGGGTAACACTATGGCCGATCTTCCTCCAGTTGGCGCACTTTGGATTGGCGGTTCGCTTACATGGCTTGAACAGTTGTGCCTCAAATCATTCGTTGACCAAGGACACCAAACGATCCTGTATACGTATGGTAAGGTTACGGGTGTCCCCGAAGGCGTTGAAATTCGTGATGGCAACACTGTTTTACCCACAGACCGTTTCATCACACACGATCGATCTGGCAGTGTTGCGTTGTTTTCGGATCTGTTCCGTTTCCATATGATCGCGAACGACCCAGATATCATTTACGTCGATACAGACGTATATTCAGTTAAGCCATTTCCGGGCAATGAAAGCCACGTTTTCGGCTACGAGACACGTACTAATGAAAAAAATGAAGGGCAGATCAACGGGGCAATTTTGCGGATGCCTCAAGACTCTCCAGCCCTGCAGGGGCTGCTCGAGTTTACCAAGGATGAATATCCAATTCCAGAATGGCTCCCGCGTAAACGCCTCGTTGGAATCAAAAAGCGTGCCGAAGAAGGTAACCCAATGCATGTGTCTGAGCTGCCGTGGGGTGTCTGGGGACCGCTTGGGGTCACAGCATTTTTAAGGAAAACCGGCGAGGCAAAACATGCCAGAAGTACAGATGTTTACTACCCAGTCCATTTTGCTGACCGCAGGATTTTTATAAAACGTCCAATGCTAACCCGTAAGCTGTTGACAGAGGACACACGCTGTATTCACATTTGGGCGCCGATCAAACGTTTTTGTGCGTTCATGTATGATGGTATCCCGCCAGAAAACAGCTATTTAGACGTACTGCTAAAGAAGCATGATATTGACCCCCGTGAATCCCCAACCATCGCGCAACACGACCGTGGTGTTTTAGAATAAATTAGAATCTACATTATTCAGGACAAGGAATCGCATGGGCAGCACGACTTAGCGTCTGCCCATGCTGTTTAGTTTAATCGGAAATCGTGCCTTCTTCGCCCGCCTTTGCGTGCATTTGTGCCTTTACCCGGCGACCAATAACAAGCGGTAGGATAAATCCGATTATCGCGATGACCCATAAGCCGATGGACAGCGGGCTATCGATCAGTGTCATCCAATCTCCGTTTGAGATGGTGATCGCGCGACGCAGGTTGTTTTCCATCGTGTTGCCCAACAGCGTACCCAAGATGATCGGCACCAGCGGCACGTCCAGTTTGCGCAGAACCCAGCCCATGATACCGAAACCGACCATCACCAACAGGTCAAACGATGAACCTGATATACCGTAGATCCCGACGAAACTAACCATTGCGACCACAGGCATCAGGATGCGCGGCGGCACCATCAGCACACGGGTGAACAGGCCAACCATTGGGATGTTCATCGCAAGAAGCATAAAGTTCGCGATGAACAGCGCTGCGATAAGGCCCCAAACGACATCAGGGTTTTGGCTGAACAGTAGCGGACCGGGCGTGATGTTCAGTGACAGTAGAACCGCCAGCAACACCGCCGTCGTACCAGAACCCGGCACACCCAGCGCTAGCATTGGCACCAATGCACCACCGGCAGCAGCGTTGTTACCTGCCTCTGGTGCAGCAATACCGCGGGGATCGCCTGTGCCGAATGTTTTGTCCTTATCGACCAGTCGTTTTTCCATAGAGTAGGAAATGAACGACCCGAGCGATGCCCCTGCCCCTGGCAGAACGCCAGCCAAGAAACCCAAACCAGTGCTGCGTAGCATGGTCGGCGTAGTCTGTTTGATCATCGACCAAGGCGGTGTCAAACGACCCACTTTCACCTTTTTCTTGTCCGCATCGGCTTCTCCGTGACGCTTTTCAAGAAAGATGAACACTTCTGACAGCGCAAACAGCCCAACGATCGCAACAAGAAAATCTAGGCCGTCGTACAGGTGGACTTCGCCGAATGTGAAACGTGGAACGCCCGTTTGTGTATCCACGCCGATCATCGCCAGCCCAAGGCCCAGTGCCGCAGCGAATGCTGACTTGGCTTGGTTTGTTGATGACACGCCGCCTAGCGTCATAAACGCCAGTGCAAACAACGCGAAATATTCAGCAGGACCAAACAAAAGCGCGATTTTCACCAACTGAGGCGCAAGAAAGATCAGCCCCCAAGTCGCAAAAAACGCACCGACGAATGATGCGATACCAGACAAAGACAGCGCCTGACCGGCCATGCCTTTTTGGGCCATGGGATAGCCATCAAGACAGGTCATCATCGCGGGTTCATCGCCGGGAATATTCAGCAAAATTGACGAAATCCGCCCACCATACATCGCCCCGTAATAGACAGAGGTCAGCAAGATCAGCGAAGGCGTAGCGCCAAGGCCAAGCGTGAATGCAAGTGGGATCAGGATCGCCACACCGTTTGATGGGCCAAGCCCCGGCAGCGCGCCCATGATCGTGCCCAAAAAGCACCCAAGTAGCGCAAGCAGAAGGTTCTGCCACGTCAGCGCGATGGCAAAACCATCGGCAAGAGACGCAAAAGTTTCCATTTTCAGTCTCCGTTAAAAGCCAAGAGGACCACGTGCGAGCGAAAGTCCAAGCACGAGGTGAAATACAACGTAGATGCCAACGGACGTGCCCAACCCGGTCACAACAGACGCGATAGGGCCGGAACCCAAACGCCAAGTCAGATAGGTGGCGGCAAGTGCGGTCGCGATGACAAAGCCGATCACTGGCAACAGTTCAGCATAAAGAACCATCACAACAGCGGCGGCACCGATTTCGACCAGCCGATCAAGGCTTGGCCATTCGGGCGCAGCGTCCGGTTTCAAAGCGATAACAAGGGAACTGATCCCAAGGACCGCAGCAACAATTAGAGGAAAGGCCTTTGGGCCAACAGCGTCAGACAGGAAACTTTCTTCGATCGCCAGCGCAGCAAACGCAAAGCTAACAGCAAGAAGGATACCGACAACGCCAAAGATACGATCACTCATTGGGATCTCCTGTAGCGGTAAGTATGAAATAGTTGGGGGCGCCCGTTACAGCGCCCCCGGGGGAAGAACGGTCAATGAGTGGCCGTTATTTGATGATGCCGATGTCCTTAGAAATCTGCTGGATCTGCTCAACAGAACCAGAAACAAATTCTTCAAACGCAGCACCTTGCAGATCAAGCGGCGCTAGGCCGTTCGCTGCCATGATGTCTTTCCATTCGTCAGATGCATAGAGGTCTGCAATCTTAGAAACCCAAACGTCATAGGCTTCGTCAGACATGTCGCCCGGTGCATAGAACCCGCGCCAGTTTGCGCCAATCGCGTCAACGCCTTGCTCAACCGCAGTTGGGAAGTCAGCGAATTCGCCTTCCAGACGCTCTGGTGACAGGATCGCAAGAACACGGATGTCACCACTGTCTACGAAACCTTTAGCTTCGGAGATATCACCAGTGAATGCCTGAACAGACCCAGCCAGCAGCTGTGTTACCGCTTCGCCGCCGCCGTCAAATGCGATGTATTTCACGGTACGCACGTCTTCGACGCCATAAGCATCAGCCGCGATCAGCACCTTTAGGTGATCCCAACCACCAACGGCAGAACCGCCAGCAACAGAAACAGATGTTGGATCGTTTTTGATCATATCGAGAAGCGCTGGCAAATCAGCGATGTCGCTATCTGCGGCAACGGCAACAACACCATAGTCAGCGCCGATTGCAGCCAGCCAGCGAACTTCGTCCATTGTGTTGCCAGGGTACGCGCCCTGCGCCAAACGTGTTGCTGTCGCTGCAGATGCTGCAACGATCAGGTCATTTTCATCGCTACGCTTGTTAACGACTTCGGCAAACGCAACGCCACCGCCGCCACCAGCAAGGTTCACAACCTGCATAGTGTGGTCAAGAATGCCCTGCTCTTGCAGTGAACGTCCGACTTGACGGCAAGTAAAGTCCCAACCGCCGCCTGGGTTGGCTGGTGCGATGCACTCTGCGTTTTCTGGGGTATAGCCCTGTGCTGATGCGGCCAACGCGGACGCACCAAAAATTGCTGATGTTACAGCAATACGGGTTGCCTTGAAAATCATGTGATAACTCCTCCACACATATATATCACCCGGGCCATAAGGCCGCCCGGTGCCATAGCATCCGCACTGCATTTGCAGTCTCCTCGCGAATGACTATGAATAATGGATAGGGGGCCAAGCTGTCATGAACCTGTCACGCACCACAAAATGCGGTCAGTGATCATACCTTGGGGGAAAGGGACACCAATGCGCGTTTTAATAGTCGAGGATGCAACTGACATGGCCGAGGCCATCGCGATCCGTCTTGGCAAATCAGGTATGGCCTGCGATCTGGCCGACACCTACGCGACCGCAGAAGATTTCCTTGCAGTGCAAAGCTACGACGCCATTGTGCTTGATATCAACCTTCCTGACCGTAACGGAACTGAATTATTGCAGTCACTGCGACAGAGAAATGATCGCACACCAGTTCTGATGCTGACTGCGCTTTTTTCGGTAGATGATCGTGTTTCGGCGCTGGACCTTGGGGCAGATGATTACCTTGTAAAACCCTTTGATCAACGCGAATTAGAAGCCCGCATCCGCGCGTTGGTGCGACGCGAAACAGATCAAAAATCTGATCAAGTTCAACTTGGGCCGCTATCGTTTTCACCAGCGACCTTAGCCGCAACCCTAAACGGTACCCCCGTCGACCTGACACGACGCGAAGCGATGCTATTGGGGTTATTGCTGCGTAGCCAAGGTAAG
This sequence comes from Yoonia maritima, assembly GCF_003003285.1. GTDB lineage: Bacteria > Pseudomonadota > Alphaproteobacteria > Rhodobacterales > Rhodobacteraceae > Yoonia > Yoonia maritima. The sequence continues at coordinate 108,730 of NZ_PVTP01000012.1, forward strand.
GTTCTTAGCAAGCAGCGTCTTTATGACGGGCTGTTCGCCTTTGATGATGTGGATGTTGGGCTAAATGCAATTGAGCTTTACATAGCGCGACTGCGCAAAAAGCTTAATGCATCGGGCGTCGCGATCGAAACACAGCGTGGTCTAGGATACCGCATTCATGCCAACGGTTGATCAACCACCCAAGCTGGCACAGCGTTCACTTCTTTCGCGGGTCATGATTGGCGTCTTGTCATTACTCGCAATAGGAGGATGCATCGTTTCGCTCGCCGCGTTTGCCTACGGTAAAAACGCCGCGCGGCAGTCCTATGACAGATTGCTGGTTGGGGCAGCAAACGACATTGCTGAATCAATCAATATCATCGACGGGGCCGCAATCGCCGATATACCAGTGTCTGCGTTTGGCTTACTCTCGCTCGCTCTGGATGATCGCATCGCTTACGCAGTACGTGGCCCAGACGGCGCACTTTTGACCGGATACGAAACCGCATTACCACCCGAAGGTGCGGCACGACGGCAAGCCGACCCATTTTATTTCGACAGTACGTTGCAAGGTGAACCAAGCCGCTTTGTGACTGTCGTTCGCAGGTTTTCAGAGCGAGACTATTCCGGAACGGTATCGGTCACTGTTGGACAAACGCTGCGCGCCCGCAATGCGATGGCAATTGACCTAACCAAAGGTGCGCTTGTTATCACTGGCATCGCGGGCATCGCGCTGATCCTAAGTGCGTATTTAGTGATCCGTTCTGCGATGCGTCCACTTGAACGTATGGCAAGCGAATTACTGGCACGCGATCCCTATGACCTGACCCCGATGCAGGCCGACGGCCCAGCCGAAGTCGCCGTAATGACCGATGCGATGAACAGATTTATGCAGCGTCTTGACCGGCAAATCGGCGCGATGAAACACCTGATTTCAGACACCGCGCACCAGTTACGCACTCCGGTCGCTGCAATCCGCGCGCAGGCAGAATTGGCAATTGAAGATGATACCGAACATCAGCCACAACGGCTTGAGAGGCTATTGCGACGCACCCGGTCGTTGGGAAATCTATTAGATCAAATGCTGTCGCGCGCATTGGTTATTCACCGCACTGACAACGCCCCACCAGAACCGGTAGATCTGCGCGATATCGCGCTGCAAGTTCTAGACGATTGCGACCCAGAACTTCTCGCCCCCGGTGTCGAGGTTGATCTGATCATCACCGACGCCCCCGTCATTGTCATGGCCGACGAAGTATCCGTAACTGAGGCGGGGAAAAATATGCTAACTAACGCGTTGCAGCATGGCAAAGCCCCCATTCGCATCGGCGTTAGCACAAGCCCGACACAGTCAGAGCTATGGGTCGAAGACGCAGGTAAAGGCCCACCACATGATGTTTTATCCCGCATTGGCGGGCGTTTCGAACGATCCGCCGCGTCACAAGGCAATAGTGCAGGACTTGGCCTGTCGATCGTACACGCCGTCGCTCAAGCATTTAACGGTTCAGTCAACATGGGCACAACAGAAACAGGATTTCGGGTAACACTAACATTGCCCACCCAAAATGAGGACAACACATGATCCGCTACCTCGTTTGTATATGGATGTTGTCAGGCCCCGTCATCGCCCAAGAGGCCGACGCGCATTTTGTGTCAGATGTGGCAATCGACCCCACCGATATTGTCGTGCGTTCAACCACTGATATTGGCGTTTTGACACCTGCGCTCGATGCATTTGTTGGTATCTACCCAGATATTTCAATCACCTATGAACAATGGGGGTCCAACGCGCTTTATGCAGACAGCCGCGCTGCGTGTGATGGTCAGATACCAACCGCTGATGCAGTTCTGTCTTCTGGCGTGCATCAGATGGTCGACCTTGTTAATCGCGCATGTGCGCATCCGTATACATCTGACATCACACGGGGGCTATCCACGGCGCGTGTCTGGCGTAACGAGCTTTGGGGGATTACGCTCGAACCTGCGGTGATTATCTATAACACCGCCCTTGTCCCCGCCGATGATGCCCCCCACACGCGCTTTGCCTTGCTTGACCTCATGCGACGCGCAGAGTCACCCTATCGTGGTAAAATCGCCACCTACGATGTTGAGGCATCAGGCCTGGGTTTTCTATTTGCATTCATGGACAGTCTCGAAGCCACAACATTCGGTGGGCTATTAGAGGGTTTCGCACGCACCAATGCTGTCGCGACGTGCTGTTCCGCCGAAATCATTGATGGTGTCGCCAAAGGTGAATATCTGATCGCCTACAACGTCCTTGGATCATACCTTAGCTCAACTCCGCGAGAGAATATCGGCGTCATCCACCCCGAAGATTACACGCTTTTGTTGTCGCGCGCCTATATGATCCCGAAAACAGCAACGAACAAAGACGGCGCTGCAATCTTGCTAGATTTTCTACTGTCACCACAAGGCCAAGATATTTTGGCCGCCGGGAACCTTGTTCAACGCCGTGACGACGATACAACGCTGCTTTCCGAAAGTGCCCAGCGGACCATCGCCATCGATCCAAAATTGCTGGTCGCAATGGACAGACATCGACGGTCACGGTTTGTGGGGCAGTGGCGGTCTACATTCGGGGCATTGCCCGAAGGCGGATTTCTATCCGCGCCCTAGATTAGGGCGAGGCCATCGGAACCAAAGAAATGCGTGCGTGCAGGGTCAAACTGCACGCTAATCTGGTCGCCCGGTGAAAGGTCGCTATCACCCAGCACGCGGACGGTAACCTGCCCCGCCGCTGCGCAATCAAGTACAACAAACGTGTCAGCGCCTAGATATTCAAGGACATCCACCGTGCCTTCTAATTGGCCCGATCCGGGCGCCCCCAACACCGCATGTTCAGGACGCAGCCCGATGTGTGTGGTTCCTTCTGGCTTCGCCACCCCGGTCACTGTCCCGGCAGGCATCACGTTCATCTTGGGTGACCCGATAAATTGCGCAACAAACAGGTTTTCTGGCTTTTCGTATAACTCGCGCGGGCTGCCGACCTGCGCAATGCGACCGCCATCCAGTACGACGATCCGGTCGGCAAGCGTCATTGCTTCGACCTGATCGTGGGTGACATAGATCATCGTGGATTTCAGGGTCTGGTGCAGTTTGGCAATTTCATAACGCATCTCGACCCGCAATGCGGCGTCAAGGTTCGAGAGCGGTTCATCAAACAAGAACGCCGTCGGATCGCGCACGATAGAACGACCAATCGCGACGCGCTGGCGCTGACCACCCGACAAATCCTTTGGCCGGCGATCCATATAGGCATCTAGTTTCAAGACCCGAGCGGCTTCATCCACTTTTGCCGTCACTTCGTCGGCTGGCATGCCAGCCGATTTCAACGGAAAACCAACGTTATCGCGGACCGACATATGCGGATAAAGCGCGTAGGATTGGAAAACCATTGCAAGGCCACGCTTGGCCGGGGGTTCAGCCGTGGCATCACGGTCATCGATCATGATTTGACCGCGACTGGTTTCCTCTAACCCTGCAATCATCCGCAGTAACGTGGACTTTCCGCAGCCAGACGGTCCGACAAAAATGATGAATTCGCCCTCGGCTATTTCAAGGTCGATACCCTTAATCACCTGAACATCGCCGAACCACTTTTCGACCGACTTTAGCGCAATAGATCCCATTTAGAACCTCCCCTTTGCGTGTGGCGACGCCCAAGTCAGCCAAATCGAAGCCGTCCAGCTAAAGTTATCGCCGCCTTCAGGCGAGCCTTGGTAAGGGTCGAAGTATTCGTAAAACCCATGCTCTGCGATTAAGCTTTGGGTCGCTTTACGTAGTTCTTCTGCCTTAGTGATGTGGTGCATCTCAGCCAAGCCAATAGCGATCAACGCGTTCACATTGGACCATGTCGGACCTCGCCAATATCGTTTAGGGTTGAACGTATCAGCAGCCGGGTCATTGGACGGCACACCAAACGGAACCTCGCCCATGATCCGTTCATAATGGGCAAGCATCTCAGGGTGATCTACGCCTGCATACCAACACAAAAACGACCCAGAGCTGAGGGAATTCGCGAATTTTCCAGTGCGAACATCGATACTATCGTAGTGACCGCACTCGGCATTCCAATGCCGCTCTACGCCTTGTTTTAGTGTGCTGATCCAGCCTTGGATTTCGTCGGTCTTGTGGTCCAACTCCAAGGCCAAGTGCAACAAATCACGACAAGCGCGCAGAAACAGGAACGTCATACCAACGTCGGCTACCCGTAGCGGAGAGTTCTTCGCGATCTCGACCTCGTCCCATCCGCAATCCCGCGAAAAATACAGCATCGCAAGATAGCGGTCATAGTCTTCTTTCTTGGGGCGCATTTCAGGGTCGATATGTGCCGTGTCCCGGCGGGTGTATTCCCCGACATTTGACCCATCAACGTTGGCCATTGCGCCATCCCAATCGACAGCGTTATCACGGCCAGATTCCCATGGGTGCGTGATAACCACCATGCCGTCATGCAGACGATATTTCACGAACCAGCGATGCCAAGACACCAACCGCCCATACAGCAGTTCCATATGCACCCGGCCATAGTGTTTGTCTTCTTCATAGACACTACGCGCCATCGTGGCCGCGATTGGTGGTTGGGTAATACCCGATGTATGCGGCACGCGCGGAACATCCCAAACATCAGGCCCCGGAAAATAGCCGATCGCCTGCTTGTGAAAGACGATGTGTGGCACCATTCCATTATCCCACTGACCGGTAAAAAGCGTCTCTAACTCGGCCCACGCACGCCGTACGTCATATGTTGCAATGCCCCATGCACAAAACGCGCTGTCCCAGTTCCACTGATATGGATAAAGGCCTTTAGTAGGCACTGTATAAAGCCCCCGATCATTCGCCTGCAGGATTTTACGCGCCTGTTTATCAAGTTTATCGTAGTTCATCTTGTTATCCTTTGACCGACCCGGCGGTCAGTCCTTTGGTCATGAAACGCTCCAACCCCAAGAACAGAACCATGATCGGCACAGTCGCGATCACAGAGCCTGCCATCAAGTGTTGGCGCGGAATTTCAGAAGAGTTGAGACTGGCGATCCCACGTGTCAGCGTGAATTTTGACGGATCGTCCAGCAGCATGAACGCAAGCAGGAATTCATTCCAAGCGATCATGAAAACATAAAGCGAAACCGAAGCCATGGCAGGCAGCGACAGCGGCAGCGTGATCTTCCAGATCACCTTGAGCCGACTTAGCCCATCCATAAGACCTGCCTCTTCAATCTCGGCGGGCAATCCGCGGAAATAGCCTTGCAACATATAAAGCGCGACGGGGATCGTCGTGACCGGATAGATCATGATAATCCCCCCCAGACTGTTGCGCAGGCCAAGCATGGAAAAAGCAATGTAGATCGGCAGCGCCAGCACGATCATTGGCACCATATAGATCAGCAAAATAGACCGCGAAAACGCAGCACGCCCACGGAACCGCAGCCGCGCAACCGCATAGGCACCGGGCACAGCGAACAGCAACGTGATGAAGACCGTCAGCACTGAGATGATGAAAGAGTTTACGAGGTAAGTGCCGAAATTGAACTGGGTGAACAGTTCGTCATACGACCGCAGCAGATCCCATCCCTTTGAAAGGTCCACTGAAAAATCAAGCGGATTTTGGATAAGCTCTGCTTGGTTTTTGAGACTGGTCAGCACCATTACGTAGAACGGGATCAGCACGATGGCGGTAAAGAAAATATAGCCAAATCCGGTCAGAAACTTGATGATCGCAGCCTCAAACACGTGCCGATTGATCGGGCCGAATGCGACCTCATCCAGCATGATCCATAGCCCAAACGCGGCGAACCCGGCTGTTCCGGCAGCACCCATCAGGCTTGAAAAACCTGACACGCCGTTCCCGATAGCAATGGGACCGAAACCGAACAGGGCCGCAATCGTGACGATGATACCTGCGGCAACGGGTTTCCATACTGGCCCCGGCAGACACGCGAGCCCCAGCCCAGCGCCCCAAATCAATGCGCCCAATCCTGAGGGACGAAAGGCCGAACCCGTTGCAAAGCTCATCGCGATGGCGACGGTCAGGGCAATCACGAATGTCCACAAGACACCCAAAACCGGTGCTGTGACATATCCAAAGCGTAGTTGCTTCATAGCCCTTCCTCCTGACTGATGAACCGGAAGAAGAAGAACGAGAATAGCAGCAAACAGCCAAAGATCACGACGGCAACTGCAGCCCCTGCCCCAATGTTAGACACTGCAAACGCCTGTTCATAGACATTCACCGTCAGCGTTCGGGTGCCTGCATTCCCGCCCGTTAGCAGGAAAATGTCGTCGAATTTGTTGAACGTCCAAATGAAGCGCAGCAGGAAAAGAACGGAAAGAATGCCCAACAACTGCGGCACACTCAGGTACCAAAACTGCTGGAACGGTGACGCGCCATCCATATCGGCGGCCTCGTACATGTCGCTATCGATCGATTGCATCCGCGCAAGGATGAACAGGAATGACAGCGGAAAATAACGCCAGATTTCAAACAGGGTCACCATGATCAATGCCAATGGCCGTTGACCGAAAAAGTTGATCGCCTCTTGCGTGACGCCCATTTGGATCAAAAGCGCATTCGCAGACCCTGAAAACGGGTCGAACAACAGTATCCAAGCGAAGGCAACAGCGATGACAGGCGACACGTAAGGGAACAGGTAGAGGCCGCGTAAAATACCCTGCCCTTTGAACGATTTGTTCAGCAGCATCGCTGCGAACAACCCAAACAGTAGCGCCCCAATCGTCCCGAACACAGTATAAAACAGCGTGACCCACAGAACGGACCAGAATTCATCCCCGTCAAAAACGCGTTTGAAATTGTCAAAGGTAAAGGTCGCATTGGTCAGCACGCTAGAAGCGCGGCCAGTGACCGTCGCATCAGTGTCTTGCGGACGGATATTGGTGTCTAAATAAGCCTGTTCGACCATGACAGGGATCATAAGGGTTTCACGAAACCCACCGTCCCAATCACCAAAGTCGCAAAACAATGCCCGACCATCCAACGCACAACGCGGGTCGAGGTCAAAGACCGCTAAACCCTGAGGAATAGTATCTGTTATCGTGACGCCACGTATGGGTTGGTCTTGGGATGAATTGCGTAGCCGGTATCTGATCGCGGCTTCGTCACCGACGGCTTCATAGTCGCCACGGATATCTTCACGGATGACCACCTCTGGCGCGCGCAGGTCAGATAGCGATACGGGCTTGATGCTGATCCAAAAGATCGCAAGCAACGGAAGGATCACCACCAAAGCAACTGCCGCAATCGTGGGCGCAAGCAACCCCCAAGCCAAACGCGCCTCTAACCGCGCGAGCGGACCAGAGCCTTTTGGTGGTGAAACGTCTGACATTGGGTGATGCTCCGAAATTGGTCGTGTGCAAGGCGGCGCGGATCACGCCGCCTTGCCTGATTGGTTACTCGACGCCAGCGATGGCTTCGTTCAGTGCTGCCACTGTTGCCGCTGCATCGCGTTCGCCGTCGATGTATTCACGCACCAAACGGTTGATCACTTGGCTGTTGATGATCTTTGATGCTGTCGCCAGCTGACCATCCGCAACGCCCCAGCGCTGTGCGACATCCAAACCACCAACGATTTCTTCGACCATCGCGGGGTCATACAAGTCACCCAGCGGCGCCTTGCGGTCCACGCCCACATCCAAGGTTGCCCAAAGATCGCTGAACTCAGTCGGGTTGTCGGTCGTCCCGCGACGCACAGGGAACTTGCCCTCTGGCGCGATGGCAAGTGTCTGACCGTAGCCCTCGTTCATCGAATATTCGACGAATTCCATTGCCGCGTCGGTCGAAGCATCAGACGTGATACCGAAATAGCGGATATCACCCCATGCTGCGCCGTCCGGGTTAGAGGGACCAGAGAACGTCGTCACGATACCGGTTGCTGCCGCCAGAGCAGAGCTGGTTGGATCGTCGTTGATTGTGGGTGGCGCACTGTCACGCAAGCCTGCCAATTCGTCCAAAATGAACGGCGACCAAATGATCATCGCTGCATTCCCCGAGAAATACAGTGACCGCGACTGATCCCAATATAGATCTCCCGGAGGCGACGCCTCTGCGATGGCCTTGTAGAACTCTAACACCTCAGTCGTGGCGGCCTCATCCAGTGGTTCGATCCCATCAGGGCCAACTGGGGATACCCCATTCGCAAGGAACACATGCTCCAAAACTTGGCTCATGAAGTTTTCATCGACCTTTGTTGCAGCGACGAACCCGTACATTTCAGGTGGATTATGCAGTGCATCAACCGCTGCCAACACGTTGGCGTATGATGTTGGCGGCTCAAGGCCCGCTTCTTCGAATTTGTCGGCACGGTAGACGATCATTTGCGTCCAACCATCGACAGGCACAGACGCGTAACCTTCGTTGCTTGCCGCCATAGCAAGCGCACCTGGCGCGAACGTATCAGCGCCCAGGTTTTCGATCACATCCGTCGCGGCATCTGCGTCCAATATACCTGCATCAGCCCAAGGCAGCGCATATTGCAAAGTATGATAAATCACATCGGGCAGATCACCGGCTGCATAGGCCGCTGTCGCACGGGTACCAAGATCGCTTTCGGTGACTGGAATCACCTCGACCGTGTGACCAGACGTAGCCGCGAAATCTGCGGCCATCTGCTCTTGCCGCGCAAGACGCTCTGGCTGCTCCTCGGTTGTCCAAAACCGCAATGTGTCGGCATATGCGCCAACAGCGGACAGGACAAGAGCAGTCGCCGCGCCCATCAATAATGTGGATTTACGATTAATTTTCATAGTTTCCTCCCTTAGTAAAAATTGAAGTATTCGGATCAACGAGCCCAGCGCCGGTCGATCCGCGATTAAGAAACTTTGGCACTGCCGTTTCTTGCAAATCATGCGGTTTTGCCCCGCGAATACGGCGGATTAAAAGGTCGCTCAGGCGTTGACCTGCTTCCTTGAAATTCACAGCAAACGTCGACAATGGCGGTGAGACATGTGCGCCCTCGGGCACACCGTCATAGCCGATTACCGAAATGTCTTTACCCACGACTAAGCCTACAGAGGCCGCAGCACGATAAACGCCCAGTGCAGCCATATCGACAGCACATATGATTGCTGTCGGTGGCATCGGCAAAGAAAGCATATTGGCAGCGGCCGCTTCTCCGTCTGCGACTGTAACCGCATCCTGCGACACATATTTCGCGTCCACCGAAAGACCAGCATCCTGCATCCCACGCAAAAAGCCTGCCTTGCGGAATGGGGCGTAGGTATATTGCGCGCCGCCGTTAATAAAACCGATGTGGCGATGCCCCAGTGACACAAGGTGCAACACCGCCTTGCGCATTGCCACCTCGCCCAAAATATCAAACGATGGACAGTCTTTAGGCTGATCCGCACGGCCGAACAAAACAAACGGGACCTGTTCTTCACCTAACAGTTCAATGCGCCGGTCGTTAATCATTGTACGTTGTAAAATAAATCCGTCCGCCTTGTGGTCGCGGATCATGCTGCGAAAGGTTTCAACCGTAGCATCTGCGCTGTTTGATGTTGCAATGGTTAGGGTAAAACCCTCGACACTTGCGCCCTCAGACAGACCAGCCAAAAATTCCGCTAAGAATGGGCGCTGCGCATCGTGGTCTGCCATTTGAATAACCAGCCCCAGCGATTTCACCAATCCGGTCCGGATGGCCTGCGCATGGCTAAGCGGACGATAGCCCATTTTATCGGCCATCGCCTTCACGCGGTTACGGGTGGTTTCTGAAATGTCGGGATAGTGATTCAGCGCACGTGACACCGTCGATTTAGTCAACCCCAATGCATCTGAAACATCCGCGATTGTCACACGTGTCACCACACGCCGCATGCCTTTATCATGTAAATCAATACGCAAATTAAATCCCCCACGAATCATAGTTCGTTCCGAAACCGGTTTCGGCAAGGGGATTATTAGGTTACGCGCAAAATTTGACGCCGCAACGCAGCATTCATAAAGAACAAAAATTGAATTTTTGTTCGCTCATTTCATAAAACAAGGGGGTTCACTTAGGTGAACTTGCGAAATAGCTTGGTCTGATCAAACATTTCCTCAAGCCGTTCCATGCGCTCTTTTGTGCCGTCCCAATCAATATTTTGAACTGCAGCAATCATGGTTTCGACAAGTAGCATCGTAGTAGCGGCCGAATCCCACGCAGAAGGCACGACAATCCGACTGCTGAAGCTGATATGAGCAAGCTGATGAACTGGTGACCGCCATTGATCCGTAAACAGGATAATCATAGCACCACGCGCATGCGCCATTTCAGCCAGTTTCAAGGTGTTATTCTCGTAGCGCCGGACGTCAAAGATCACAAAAACATCGCCCTCGGCAACATCTAGCAGGTAATGCGGCCATGTGTTTGACGTCGATTGAACATGTGTCACCCGTGGACGAATGACCTGTGTATGCAGAAACAGATACTCGGCTAACGTATGCGTAACACGCCCGCCCACGATATAAAGCGACTTAGTTTGATCCGCGACCATTGCACAGGCCTCATCAAATTTTGCGGGCGCGATCTGCCCCAGCGTGTGCCGAATATTATCAATGACCGCATCGGTGAATTGATTAAGAACATGACCGGACGGTGCGCCCTCAGCCCACGTATCATGTTTCGCAATGGGGTTCTGCACCTTGGCCTTTAGCTCTTCGCGAAGCTCAGCCTGAAATTCCGGATATCCGTTAAAACCCAACTTTTGCACCATGCGTGCAACTGTCGGCACCGATACCTCTGCGCCTTTGGCTAACGCTGCAAGCGGCCCCAAGCCAGACGCTGGATAGTTTTCAAGAATAGAGTGCGCCAATTGTCGTTCTGCACGTGTCAGATCATCCAGCTTATTATGAATACGATCTGCAATCGTAAGAACTCCGTCAGACATGGCCGCCCTCGTTTTGATTAAAAAAATAACAAAGCAGTTCGCCTTGTTACAAATATAACAGAATTTTGTTGACATGTCGCACAGCGAGCAAGCAGTTTATTCCTAACGGAGAGCATATGACACAAAACCAGCCAATCGACACGGTGCAAATTGTGAACCCCACGGGTGGGTCCGCTGCCGTTTTAATATGCGAACACGCCTCGCATTATATCCCTGATGCATTGAATCACCTTGGCCTGTCTCTCAAGGCACGTGATAGCCATGCGGCTTGGGACCCCGGTGCTTTGGGCGTATCAGTGCGGATCGCACGCAAGCTGGACGCTGTGCTAATCGCAAGCAATGTGTCGCGTCTGGTCTACGACTGCAATCGTCCGCCCAGCGCGCCTGACGCCATGCCCGCACGCAGCGAAGTCATCGATATCCCGGGTAACTTCAACCTCACTCCTGAGGCACGAGAGCAACGCGCACAGATGTATTACGAACCGTTCCGCAAAACGATTGCAGATCAGCTCAGAAACACCACTGCGCCAATCATCGTCACAATCCACAGTTTTACCCCTGTCTATTATGGTCAAAACCGTAGGGTCGAAATTGGTGTGCTTCATGATCATGACACCCGGTTGGCAGATGCGATGCTGAACACATCAACCGAACACACGAAAGCGGTGGTTTTACGTAATGAACCCTATGGCCCAGACAACGGCGTAACCCACACGCTACGTGAACACGCTTTGCCGGACGGACACCTGAATGTGATGCTCGAAATCAGGAACGACCTGATCCAAACCGAAGATCAACAGAATGCCATGGGTGATATGATCGCGTATTGGCTTGTTGATGCTGTCGCAGCGACCAGCGCGCAAGGAACCGTTCAATGCGTGGTATAATGTTCGGGTATATCCGTGTCGTTGACGCGATCAATCACCGTATCGGACGTATCGCCATGTACGGGATATTTATATTGATGGGGATTCTGCTTTGGTCTTCGATCAGTAAGACGTTCTTTGTGCCTTCGCTTTGGACGCTTGAGATGGCGCAATTTGTAATGGTCGGCTACTATATTTTAGGCGGCCCGTATTCGATCCAGCTCGGGTCCAATGTGCGAATGGATTTGCTTTATGGTGAATGGTCCACGCGCAAAAAGGCGTGGTTTGATGTCTTCACTGCGCTATTGCTAATCTTTTATCTATGCGTGCTTCTTTACGGGGCCGTTAGCTCCACCGCTTATTCATTGGGATACTGGGGAACCGAACCGTTTTCGTTCTTTGGTGGTCTCATCACAGGTTCCGAAGAAATCGGCAGGATGGAGCGCGCATCGACCGCGTGGCGTCCATACCTTTGGCCAATCAAAGCGGTCATGGTTACGGGGCTATTCTTGATGCTACTGCAGTGCACATCTGAACTATGCAAAGACGTGCTGCGCATTAAGGGCGAAACTATCTGATGTCTTACGAATTAATCGCCACTTTGATGTTTTCCACCATGATGCTGATGTTGCTTACCGGGCAGCGGGTGTTTGGTGCGATCGGCTTTGTTGCTGTCGTCGCCGCCTTGCTGCTTTGGGGTGACAAAGGCGGATTTGACATCGGGTTCTCTGCCGCGATGAAGCTAATGAAGTGGTATCCGCTTCTGACCCTGCCGATGTTCATCTTCATGGGCTACGTGCTGTCAGAATCCAAAATCGCAGACGACTTATACAAGATGTTCCATGTCTGGATGGGCGGCCTGCGGGGCGGGCTGGCTATTGGGACCATTGGACTGATGGTGCTTATTTCCGCAATGAACGGATTGTCGGTGGCAGGCATGGCGATTGGGTCAACCATTGCACTTCCCGAACTATTAAAACGTGGCTACGACAAACGCATGGTCACGGGGGTGATCCAAGCTGGGTCATCTTTGGGCATTCTAGTACCACCGTCTGTCGTGCTTGTTCTTTACGCAATGATTGCGCGGCAACCAGTTAGCCAGCTTTGGCTTGCCGGGATCGTGCCGGGCCTGATGATGGCAGGGCTATTCATCGCCTATATCGTGATCCGTTGCCGGATGAACCCCGATCTGGGGCCAGTTTTACCTGCTGAGGAACGCGATATACCACGCGCAGAAAAGATGCGCCTGCTACGCGCTGGGTTGCTTCCACTTATTATCTTTGCGGTGATGATGATCCCTTTCGTGCGCGGCTGGACATCGCTTGTCGAAAGCTCTGCCATTGGGGCAATCGCCGCCTTTGTTGCTGCGGTCATCAAAGGACGAATGACCCGCGAAGTATTCGAAAATTCGGTCCGCAATACGCTGGGCATCACCTGCATGTTCATGTGGATCATTCTGGCGGCACTGGCGTTCGGGGCGGTGTTTGACGGGCTGGGCGCGGTCAAAGCAATCGAGAGCCTATTCACCGAAAAGCTAAACCTGTCGCCTTGGACGATCCTAATCTTGATGCAGCTTAGCTTTATCGTAATGGGGACGTTCCTAGATGACACTGCGATGCTGGTCATCGTTGCCCCGCTCTACGTACCGCTGGTTGGTGAACTAGGGTTCGATCTGATTTGGTACGGTATCCTTTATACAATCACGACACAGATCGCTTATATGACGCCGCCGTTCGGCTATAACCTGTTCTTGATGCGGGCGATGGCTCCGCCTGAAATCTCGCTGCGCGATATCTATTCTTCGATCACCCCATTCGTTGCGGTCATGGTCTTTGCTTTGATCCTTGTGATGGTTTTCCCCGGCCTTGCGACTTGGCTGCCAGACTACATTTACAACCAACCTTAATAAGAGCCCCGCAAAGTGGGCCATTTTCCCAACCTAGGAGACGATATAATGACAACGAGACGTAAGTTTATCCAAGGGGCCGCTATTGCCGCCCCCGCAGCGCTGGCGACGCCCGCGCTTGCCCAAAGCACAATTAAATGGCGGATGCAGACCTATGCTGGTGCCGCATTGGCCGAGCACGTCATTGATCCTGCGATTAAGATGTTCAACCAGATCGCTGGCGACCGTATGCAGATTGAACTGTTCTATGCAGATCAGCTGGTCCCAACTGGCGAATTGTTCCAAGCCATGCAGCGCGGCACGATTGATGCGGTACAATCTGACGACGATTCAATGGCGTCCCCGACCGAGGTCACCGTTTTCGGCGGCTACTTCCCATTTGGTTCACGCTATTCTTTGGACGTGCCTGTGCTGTTCAACCAATATGGCCTGAACGAAATTTGGGACGAAGAATATTCTGCAGTGGGCGTGAAACATATCAGTGCGGGTTCTTGGGATCCTTGCCACTTTGCCACCAAAGACCCGATCCGCAGCCTTGCTGATCTGGAAGGTAAGCGCATCTTTACCTTCCCAACAGCCGGCCGCTTTATGTCCCAGTTTGGGGTTGTTCCTGTGAACCTACCTTGGGAAGATATCGAAGTCGCGGTGCAGACTGGCGAACTTGACGGCATCGCATGGTCGGGCATCACCGAGGATTACACCGTTGGTTGGGCTGACGTGACCAACTACTTCCTGACCAACAACATCTCTGGTGCTTGGGCTGGGTCGTTCTTTGCCAACATGGATCGTTGGAACGAATTGCCCGAAGACTTGCAAACGCTGTTCCGCGTCTGCTGTGACCAATCACACTACTATCGTCAGTGGTGGTACTGGGGTGGCGAAGCAAACCTGCGCGTCAATGGCACCAAGATGGAACTGACCACAATCCCAGACGAAGAATGGGCAACGGTCGAAGCCAAAGCACAAGAGTTCTGGGAAGAAATCGCAGCCGAAAGCGACGTGAAACGCCGCGTGGTCGATATCTTTAAACAGTACAACGCCGACATGCTCAAAGCTGGACGTCCTTACCGTTACGGCTAAGGTTTCAGAGCTTGGTGCTCCCTCATGTTTGCGGGAGCACCAAATTGGGGGAGAACAAGCGATGATGACGAAAAATGCAATTTCCGTGATTGACCCATCTATAATTCATCTGACGGATGATGCGGCCGATCATATCAAAGGTTGGTTTGATACCGTCGCTTCAGATCCCAAGTTATCTGATCACTTACCATCGCTTACACATGTACATAGAGCAGCTCATTATGACGCTGCCGGAAACCTTCAATCCACACTCGGGCCTCACCTTGGGCTTGGCTGCTATAAGCGATCCAATGTTGATGAACGCTACTTGGTCGAATTTCTAGGACATGAAGTCTTTCTATACCTCCACCCTGAGGGCGAAGCCGAAACACTCCGGAGCGTCGATATAGAGCTTACCGATCGCGTTCTGGAAGCGCGATTTGATCCTCCCGCACTGGCTCCAACAACCAAAGCTAGCGACTTCCCTGCAATCTTGGAACAGCTTAAAAACGACGCGCGAAATCAAAAGAAAGAAACACCTTAATGGGCAATCTGACATTCGATGATCTGAAATCCCGCGTCGCTGACGGCACGGTTGATACGGTTCTGACCTGCCTTGTGGATATGCAAGGGCGCCTGATGGGCAAACGGTTCCATGCGGCCAACTTTGTGGAAACGTCGTTTAACGAAACACATTGCTGCAACTATCTGCTTGCCACTGACCTTGAGATGGCAACGCCAAGCGGTTTCGCATCAACCAGTTGGCAGTCGGGCTATGGCGACTATGTGATGAAGCCCGACCTAAGCACCATTCGCATGGTGCCGTGGCTAGAAGGAACCGCGATGGTTCTGTGCGACGTGCTGGATCACCATACGCATGAACCGGTCCCGCATTCCCCCCGCGCTATATTGAAAAAACAGATTGACCGGCTCAAGGCGCTTGGGTTCGACGCGATGATGGCGACAGAGTTGGAGTTTTTCCTTTTCGCGAAAAGCTTTGACGAAATCCGCAAATCGGGGTTCCGTGATCTCGAACCGATCAGCGGCTATAACGAAGACTACCACATCCTTCAGACCACCAAAGAAGAAGGCGTCATGCGCCCAATCCGCAACCATCTATATGCGGCAGGCATCCCGATTGAGAATTCAAAGGGCGAGGCAGAAGCGGGCCAAGAAGAGCTAAACATCCGCTACGCCGCTGCACTGGATTGCGCCGACCATCATTCGATTGCGAAACACGCGATCAAAGAAATCGCTTGGCAGCAGGGCCACGCCGCCAGCTTCCTTCCGAAATGGAGCCATGACCGCGTGGGATCATCTTCGCACGTGCATCAGTCGCTTTGGGCCGATGGAAAGCCTGCATTCTATGACAAGGACGCCAAGCTAGGCATGTCCGAACTGATGGAACATTACATGGCTGGGCTGATCGCCTATGCACCGGACTACACCTATTTTCTGGCACCCTATGTGAACAGCTATAAGCGGTTTTCCAAAGGCACCTTTGCCCCTACAAAAACGGTCTGGTCGGTCGATAACCGCACCGCCGGGTTCCGCCTTTGTGGTGATGGCACCAAGGGCGTTCGCGTCGAATGCCGGATTGGTGGATCGGACCTGAACCCCTATCTTGCCCAGGCCGCTATGCTTGCCGCAGGGATCAAAGGCATCGAAGATAAAATGCCTCTTGCGCCTGCTACCACAGGTGATGTCTATGAAGATGCCAAAGCTGGTGACATTCCCCAGACCTTGCGCAAAGCGACTGAAACACTCCGTAATTCAAAATTCCTGCGCGACGTCATGGGCGACGATGTAATCGATCACTACACCCGCGCAGCGGAATGGGAACAAGAAGAATTTGACCGTGTGGTGACCGACTGGGAAATCGCACGCGGTTTTGAAAGGGCCTGAACCATGACTATCAAATGCATCTCTCCGGTAGACGGATCGGTCTATGCCGAACGCCCTACCTTAACCCGCGTAGAAGCCGACGCAGCCGTCGCCCGCGCAAAGACCGCCCAAATCGAATGGGCAGCGCGTCCGCTGGACGAACGCATTGCATTGGTGCTTGCTGGTGTCGCCAAGGTCGGTGAAATGAACGACCTCATCGTGCCGGAACTTGCATGGCAAATGGGTCGCCCGGTGCGTTATGGCGGTGAATTCGGCGGCTTTAACGAGCGTGCGCAGTATATGGCGGACATCGCGCATGAATCGCTTGCCCCGACCATCGTCGAAGACAGCGACAAATTCCGCCGCATGATCAAACGCGTGCCACACGGCGTCGTACTTGTCGTTGCCCCGTGGAACTATCCATTCATGACGGCGATCAACACAATCGCCCCTGCGCTGATCGCAGGCAACGTGGTGGTTCTGAAACACGCATCGCAAACACCGATTGTAGGTGAGCGCATGGCAGAGGCATTCCATGCCGCAGGCGTGCCCGCCGACGTATTCCAAAACGTATTCCTTGATCACCAAACGACATCAGACCTTATTGCGACACGTTCCTTTGGGTTCGTGAACTTTACCGGGTCAGTCGCAGGCGGTGCCGCGATGGAAAAGGCCGCGGCTGGCACGTTCACTAACATGGGCCTTGAACTGGGCGGCAAAGACCCTGGCTATGTCATGGAAAACGCTGATCTAAACGCCGCTGTCGATACGCTTATGGACGGCGCAATGTTCAACTCTGGCCAATGCTGCTGTGGTATCGAACGGATTTACGTCCACGAAAGCCTATTCGACGCATTTGTCGAAAAAGCCGTAGCACTGGTGAACACGTACAAGCTGGGCGACCCTCTTGATCCGGAAACGACCATTGGGCCGATGGCGCAAGTGCGCTTTGCTGATGGTGTTCGTTCGCAAATCGCTGATGCGGTTGCCGCTGGTGCCAAGACCCACATCGATCCAGCATTGTTCCCGCAAGATGGCGGCGCATATTTGATGCCCCAAATCCTGACCGACGTGACCCACGACATGCGTGTCATGCGTGAAGAAAGCTTTGGCCCTGTCGTCGGCATCATGCCCGTGAAATCCGACGCCGAGGCAATCGCTCTCATGAACGACTGCGATTATGGGCTGACGGCCTCTCTTTGGACGCCAGATACCGAACGCGCTGAGGCAATTGCCGATCAGCTTGAAACCGGAACCGTGTTTATGAACAGGGCGGATTATCTTGATCCCGCGCTGTGCTGGACCGGCTGCAAAGACACTGGGCGCGGCGGCGGTCTATCCGTGATCGGGTTCCACAACCTGACACGTCCGAAATCCTACCACATGAAAAAGGCCTAACCGATGTCGATCACTGCAAACTGGTCCTACCCTACCGCAATTCGTTTCGGCGCAGGGCGCATTTCCGAGATCGCAGATGCTTGCGCCGCTGCGGGCATCAAGAAACCACTTCTGATCACTGACCGCGGTCTGGCCGATATGGCGATCACGACAAAGACGCTTGATCTGCTTGAAGCCGCCGGTTTGGGACGCGCCATCTTTGCCGATGTTGACCCGAACCCAAACGAAAAGAATGCCGAGGCCGGTGTGAAAGCGTTTCGCGAAGGTGGACATGACGGCGTTGTCGCATTTGGTGGTGGCTCAGGTCTTGATCTGGGAAAACTGGTCGCGTTCTACGCTGGCCAAACCCGCCCCTTGTGGGATTTTGAGGATATCGGCGACTGGTGGACGCGCGCAGACGCGGATGCCATCGCGCCGATCGTGGCCGTGCCTACGACAGCCGGGACAGGGTCCGAAGTGGGCCGGGCATCCGTGATCACCAATTCGGTCACAGCCGAAAAGAAAATCATCTTTCACCCGAAATTCCTGCCGTCCGTGGTCATCTGCGATCCAGAACTGACGGTTGGCATGCCAAAGTTCATCACCGCTGGCACTGGCCTAGATGCATTCGCACATTGCGTAGAGGCATTCTGTTCACCGCACTACCACCCCATGTCGCAAGGTATCGCGCTCGAAGGGATGCGCTTGGTCAAAGAATACCTGCCCCGTGCCTACGCAGACGGTACAGATATCGAAGCGCGCGCAAACATGATGTCCGCGGCAGCAATGGGTGCCACTGCGTTCCAAAAGGGACTAGGTGCCATCCACGCCCTGTCACACCCCATCGGCGCAATCTATCACACCCACCATGGCACAACGAACGCCGTCTGCATGCCCACGGTGCTGCAATTCAACAAACCAGCAATCGCTGACCGTATGGCGATGGCGGCGAATTATCTTGGCATCAAAGGTGGGTTTGACGGCTTTTGCAGCTACGTCGACGATTTGAACGCGTCGCTTGGCATCCCTAAAACACTGGGCGGCCTAGGCGTAGAAAACCCGGACATCGATAGGATCGTCTCAGGCGCACTCATAGACCCAAGCACAGGCGGCAACCCAGTCGAAATGACCGCCAAGAACACCAAAGAACTGCTCTTGAAGATTGTCTGACGTCAGCGCTTATGGGTTCAAATAGTGCAATTTGCTAAGAGAGTGTTTGTTGCTCATCGTAGCCACCGAGGAGTGGAAGATGAGAAAGACAATGAAGAGCCCCGGCGAGAAGATCGTCAAAGACATCAAGCGTGCCACAGGCAATTCGGCTATGAGAAGGGTGGTGTCTCACAAGGTTCTCAACGCATGGGTTCCCTTTGCAAGACCTCACCCGAATGGCCTCCATATAGCAGGTGAGGGGGGAGGTCTGGCAGCCGCCAACGGGGGCTTCGATCTGGTACAGATCGGCGGCGCAGCCGCATAGTTGGGTGCAGGGGCGCAGCGCCTTGCCCGGCGAGTTGTTTATCAACTCAATAGTCGGTCAGTATTGTGTTTCTTTTGGCTGGGGGCACTGAGCATGTCTGGCCCGCAGTTTTTACATCTCCAGAGCTACTCCCGTAAACCCAACAAGGTCGGTCAAAGCGTGCGACAAGTTTTGGATGAAGCAGCACGTGAGCCGGAATTTTCCCTGCATATCGAAAGCCCCAAACCACCGAACCTTATCTTCGGGATGACGCCAAAGCAGGTGCACATAAAGCATGATGAAATTATTGCGGCTGGATATGTCGATGCAGTTTTGGCGGATGGCTCAGTCGCGCGCCGAGGCATTCGGAAGGACCGCCACACCTTGCTGACGGCAGTGGCATCCTAAAGCCAACCAAATGAAACGTGTCTTTCCCGATATCGATGCCAATCGACATCAGTTCAACACACTCTGTCTTCGCCATGCTACTTCTCCTATATGCAGGTGAACTAGGCGCAGCCTAACCTGCTGGGTGAAGCAGCCGGTACATCCCATTAACGGACTCTCAGCGCAGTTCGGGGATGCTGCGGTCGCAGCCCGCTTTGCGGTCATTCGCTGCACACGCAAATGCGTGGTGCCTCGAGCTAGCGATCTGTGGAGGAAGCGGGCCTTGGCTGCGGCTGCTCCAATGGCCGCAATAAGTGGCTCTAAGGCGAGGTGACGTGTTATTGTTGAAATTGAATGGATCTCGCTAAGGCAGGTAGTTGAAAGTCCAAATCCAAGCGAATAGGCATTGATGGGACGCTGCCCATCGGATCATCGTGCGGTAATGAAACGCTATTTGGTACATTGGGCGAAGCCCGTGAAACGCTGGAAGAATGGCAAGAAGACTACAACTGGCGCAGACCACATTCAGCCTTAGCAAGGCTGACACCGATGGAATTTCTGCAAAGAAAGACAATGGACAAGATGGCGGCCTAACGCCAAAGGTTTAAATCTAAGGGGTCCGCGCAAAGCTGGAGGAAACTTAGGGCGCAGGTCAAGGCAACACAACAGCGGCGCATAAACTGGCCAAGTGGTTGTCGCTGCCGCACAAGGTGGTTGATGCTGTACAAATTAACAAGGCACGGCGAGAACTGCGCCAAAAGTAGACTAAAACGACAACTAACAGCGCAACCTGTTTGTTGTTTACAGACTAATACTTAGGCCCTTTTTCTTGAGTGTTTCAAAGCCACGATAGGTACAACTTCGAGAATTTTATTGAAAATGAACACTACTTTGACGATAATGGGCTACACTTTCTATGAGCCATTTTATTGCTCAAGGTTTTATTTACATAAATTTCTAAAATTGGAGAATTACTATGAAAGAAGGAAAAGAGATAGAAATTTCGGCAAAAGAGCTTGAAGCTTTGGCCGACAAGCTTGAGCGATTTGCAAAGGACCTCGATGACAAAGAGCAGACGATGCTTTCTGCTATGGTTGTCTTGGCTGGTCGTGAATTAGCGAATTTGGGGCCTGAAGGACTGCGTATTGACCGTGGCGGGGACAACTCCACTGGGTTGCAGGCTGGATTTGCCGCATCCTTCTCGCGCTTTGCGCCAGGCGCATTTCCAGAACCATCCGGCAATGCAGCGGTTCTTGCACCCGGTACTGTTTGTATCGAATAGCACCCTAGCTATTCTTAGCCGGTACCACGGAAACGCTGACGTCCGGTGAGCCGGGCGTCACATTATTATTCATTTTTCATATCATTTGTTGGAGTTCATCTTTGGGACACAACGCTGCACGTTTCGAATTTGGCGATACCCTTAAAGTTGCGGACAACCCAAAACCGTTAAAGGTTGGATTGGTTTGCGCCCCTTTCTTTTCAATAGATTACCCTTCGATTCAAATTGGCTTGCTTGCTGCCATCGCTCAAAGTATCGGCGCACAGGTTTCGACCTATCATCTAACAGTCTATCTCGCCCAACGCATCGGCGCTGATGCCTATCATAGCTTGTGCCAACACCGTGGACGCATGACGGGTGACTGGCTGTTTTCAGTCGCGGCTTTTGGGGGCGAAGTTGATACAGATGATAATGCCTATTTCAAAGCATTCCCCGAAGAAATCGACGGCCTTTGCGAAAAGCTTGATTGTGATCGCCCGTATTTGACCGAACTGCGGCACCGCATACTACCAGAGTTTATCGACGCCTGTATGACGAACGAGGACTGGACCACTTTGGATGTTGTCGGCTTCACCTCTACCTTCCAGCAAAACGTCGCATCACTGGCTTTGGCACGGCGCATCAAATCGGCATCCCCCGACACCAAAATCGTGTTTGGCGGTGCTAATTTCGAAGATGAAATGGGCCCTGAATATGTGCGTGCATTTGACTGCATTGACTATGCCGTATCCGGAGAAGGCGAAACGGCTTTTCCCAAATTACTCAAAGCGATACGCGATGGAAAATCCGGCGCAGGCATTCCCGGTGTCATAGCGCGGCAAGGACAAGATGTATCTTTTACGCCAGCCAACGCAGAGTTTTCAGACCTGAACGCCCAGCCAATCCCCATCTATGACGAATTTTTCGCACGTATGGACGCCACTGGCCTTTCGTCTGGCGACCGTTATGGGCGGATGTTGCCGTTGGAAGGGTCGCGTGGCTGTTGGTGGGGCGAAAAGCACCATTGCACATTTTGTGGCCTGAACGGCACCGGTATGACCTACCGCTCCAAAGACCCAAAGCGCCTTTTGGCTGAGATCGCAACGCTGGCAAAGCGCCACCGCATTACGTCTTTCGAGAGCGTCGACAATATATTGGACATGAAATATCTCTCCACATTTTTCTCTGAAATTGAGGGGAAGCGCCTCGATTACACGTTCTTTTTTGAAGTAAAGGCGAACTTAAACCGGTCACAAGTCGCGATGCTGCAAAAGGGCGGTGTGCGCCATATCCAGCCGGGCATCGAAAGCCTCAGCACGAATGTTTTGGCACTGATGGAAAAAGGCTGCACAATGCTTCAAAATGTCCGCCTTTTAAAATGGTCGCGCTATTACAGGCTCAAGGTTGGCTGGAATATCATCTGGGGTTTTCCCGGAGAGATTGCCGAGGATTATGCGACACAACTGTCTGCCGCGAAACTTATCCCCCATCTGGAACCCCCAAGCGGATGCGGCCCAATTTGGCTAGAGCGGTTTTCCCCATTTTATACGCAAAAAGATCGGTTTCCCATCCAAGAGATTGTGCCAGAGGCCAGTTACGGCCATGCGTATCCTGACTATCTCAACCTCGAAAAAGTGGCCTATTTTTTTGACTATGTCATGGCCAACACACAAGGGTCCGAACATTCGGATCTGCGCGCATGGGTGGCAGAATGGCAAGACCGGGCCACAAGTGACCAGCCTGATACTCTTAGCTACAGGTTGATCGACGACGGCATCATGATTGATGATGACCGTCGCGATTTTTCTCGGGGAACCCATTCATTTGAGGGACCACTTGCCCAAATCTATCTGGAATGTGACGAAACCTATTGCTCTGCTGGTCAGGTCACAAAACGGCTGAATTCCAAGTACGAAAACGCCCATAGCTTAGAAGAAGTCCGTGCGGCCTTGGACAGATTTTGCAGCATGGGGTTGATGTTGTCGGAAAATGACAATTATCTCAGCCTCGCGCTTCCTGTAAATCCAGGAATTTGAACTCATGCGGGATGAGCACAAGGGTTCAGCGATTTCAGATGCAAAATGCGCCAGCATCGGGCCCGGTGCGGATACGGCGCAGGCGGCACAAAGAACAGCACGCAATTCCATGGCCTATGACGCGTTGTTGGATGATCCCTACCCCTTCTATAAAGAGCTTCGCCAGTCAGCTCCGGTTCATTACAGTGCCGGGCGTGGTGCATGGATGATATCACGATTTGACGATATTTCGCGTATCGAAGCCTCTGATGCGCTGTCCCATGGCGCGCGCTGCGACGCTTTGTTTGCGGGTCTGTCTGAGGAAATCAGGAACCGACTGCCAACAGTGTGCAAAGTTGTTCCCAACCATCTTGGGCATTTGGATAGTACCGCGCACACTAAGCATCGAAAACTCATGCAAGCAGCAACCGCGCGGCCTGTCATCACTGCGCTAAAACCAATGGTCGAAGCGAAATGCAAGGCCCGGCTGGAGGCCCTGAACTTAACCCAAGACGTTGACCTCATTGGCGACTTTGCCAAGCCATTACCATTTGAAGTGTTGGTGGCCGCGATGGGCCTAGACCACCGCTGGCCGTTAGAAGACGTCGAGGGTTGGACCCGCAATATGTTGGGTGACTTCGCGCTTGCAACCATGTCAACCGACGAATTAGACCGCAAAGAGCGTGCTGTAGGCGCGTTGTCTTCCATTTTTGGACAGTTGCTTTCTGACAATCACGGAACCTCAGACAGCCTCATCATACGGGCGCTCAAAAAGGCGATGATCAAGCAAGGTTTGGGGTTAGATGCTGCGATCTGCACGGCAATACAATGCCTTACTGGAGGGTACGAAAGCTTACGCCATGCGGTCTCCGTCGGGTTACATACTGCCCTCAACCATCCCCAGTGGACAGCTACACAGATGCAATCTGGTGGATTGTCAGTCGAGGCCGTGGATGAACTCATGCGATACGATTGTGTTGTGCAAAAACTGTCCCGGACAGTTTCCAAACCAGTGACCCTTAGTGACGTGAAGGTTCCCAAAGGGGCCAATGTGCATCTGTTGCCGGGATCAGGAAACCGCGATCCAGAACGCTTTGCGAACCCTGACACATTGGACCTGCGCAATGGCAGTGTTGCGCATTTCGCCTTTGGAGCGGGGCCACATTATTGTCCTGGCGCAGGCCTCGCGCGTATGCTCGTGCAAGTGGCTCTGACCGCGTTGCTGAACCACGATATATATTCATACATCCGCACTGAAGATGCGCAATGGGACCGGGATGAACGTCACCGTGGGATCGCGCGGTGGCCTGTTCAGGTGCAGCAATGAACCAGCCAAACCATTGCACCAAAGAATTAAACGGGGCGGTCTGGGACCCTGATTGTGCAAGCTGGCGGATCGTGGAAAAACAGGCCGCCAAAGAGTGCCTTCGCAGCCCGAAGTTTTCTAACGGTGCTCGGATAGAGGGATTGTTTCAGCGTGCATTGCAGGGATCAAATTGCACCAAAAGCTATCCCGCATTGCGCAGGTTCACCAAGGCGCGGCTGGGGCTGTTAGATGGCGCTGAGCACAAGAAATTACGTGCAGCTTTACAGCCGGCATTTACGCAAAAATCGTTGGCGGGCCTTCGACCAAACCTTAGCCGGATTGCGCAGAAACATGCCAATGCTTGCGCAGCCCACACGCGTTTCGATTTGTTGACTACTTATATCCAACCGATGGTCCAACAGATGCTGCTTGAGTTGCTCGAATTTCCACCTGGCTGCTGGGCAAAAATAGAGCGTTGGGCGGCCTGCCAAACCCGGTTCTACATTGGTCAACCTGACCCCGCAGCGCAAAAACAGGTCGCGGATGCTGCGCAAGCCGCAGTGTTGCAGTATGAGGCGTTCTTTTTGGCACAAGCCGCTTGTCGCACAGATGATCCCGCCTCACCCAGTCTTTTGTCGCTCTTGCAGGCCCTGCCAAGGTTTGCATCAAGGGAGCGCGAGGCAGAGTTAGCAGCCGTTTGCCTCAACGTGCTGACCGCAGGATATTGGCCCGTTGTCAGCGCACTAAGCACGACGATTCCGCTGACATTGGATCAAGGAAAATTGCACCCCGACACGCCAGACGAAAATGCAGCGCTTATTGACTCCGCACTACTTCAAGCGACCCCTGCCCAACATGTTGCGCGGGTCACAACTGAGCAGGTCACACTTGCGTCAGTAAAGATCAAGTCAGGCGCGCAGTGTTTGGTGTCACTGTCCGCATTAACGCAAGACCTGTCAGGATCAGGACCCAATTCCGCGTTTGGTCTAGGCCCCCATTATTGTCTTGGTTCAAGACTTGCGCAAATGATGATGGAAGAAGCGGTCACAGCCCTCTTTGTTGCTTGCTCTAATCTAGAAGCCGAAGCACCGCTTTCACCCTCTGACCCAAGATCGGGATTGCGACACATTCCGCACTTCTGGCTACAAAACCCACAGGCACAAACCCCATGACAGTGGATGATGAATTGCCGCTTGAGGGTATGCGCGTGATTGATCTAACCTCAACAATTGCTGGGCCAACAGTAACACGCCACCTTGCCGACTTTGGCGCCGAAGTCATCAAGATCGAGACAGCTAAGCGGCCTGACATTGCGCGTCTTGCACCGCCCTATGCACCCACCAAAGACCCTCTGAACCGCAGCGGATATTTTGCGGCCTACAATGCTGGAAAACGCAGTATGGCGGTGGACCTATCACTTGCTGAAGGCCGCGCGATATTGCGTGATTTGGTCATGGTCTCAGACGTTTTGGTCGAGGCTTTCCGCCCCGGTGTCATGGCACGGCTTGGCTTGACCTATGATGTTATCCACAACTGGAATCCGCGTATTGTGATGGCAAGCCATAGCTTGCAGGGACAGACCGGCCCGCGTGCAACCCTGCGCGGATTTGGGCATTTGTCATCGGCGGCAACTGGTTGGTTCGACATCACAGGCGAAGCAAATGCGCCACCTGTTGGGCCCTACTCTGCCTATACCGATTTTATGTCTTGGCCGGTTTTGCTGTCAGCAATCATGTTGGCGCTTGAGGTGCGGGACGACACCGGTGAGGGTTCCTACATAGATCACGCACATGTCGACACCTCTGCCTATTTGGCGGCACCAGAGCTGTTGGCGGTGCAATGGGGGATCAAAATTGAGCGCGATGGCAACCATGAAGAACATGTATGCCCAAACAACGCCTATCGCTGTCGGGGACCGGATGCATGGTGTGCGATCACTGTTGAGACAGAGCGCGATTGGACGGTATTGGGGGTGGTGCTTGGATTGGCGCCAGATAATGTTTCGCGCTACAAATCCTTGGCGGCCCGCAAAGCAGATGAACAAGCCTTGGACAAAGAAATTGAGGCCTATACCTGCGCATGGAACGCCGCTGAACTGGCAGATGCATTAAGCGCGCAGGGCGTGGCTGCAAGCAAAGTCTATCTGGCGGAAGACCTTTTTGCAGAGGTGCAGCTTTCAATGTCAGGCGCATTTCGGCAGTTGAAACACGACGATCACGGCAACCATGCGGTACTAAGTCCCTCGTTTCAAATTGATGGAATGATCTCAGGACCCAATCGCCCTTTCCCAAGTTTTGATGCCGATAGTGATGTGTTGTGCCAAGATCTTCTTGGCTATGATGCCACCCACATTTCCACTCTGCGCGCCAAAGGGGCGCTTGGATGAAGCCTGATTCAACCCCAAAACAAGGGCTTCCTCCCCCCCCCTTTCAAGGTTTGCGCGTCGCCGAAAGTGCCGGAACAGCTGGTGCACTAACAGGGCGTATGTTGACGGATTTGGGCGCAACCGTCTTTACCGCCAGATCAAAAAGCGATGGCTCCTCAGGACGGTTGGCCGCTTTTTACGGTGCGTTTGATCTTGGTAAAACAGTGGTGCGCGCGGCAGAGTTTGCTGAACATGCTCTATCGGCGGATGTGATCTTGTGGGATGTCAATGCACAACCCGGCGCTATTTGTTGCACGTCATTGAGGGCAGATAACCCCAGTGCAATTATCCTTAGATTTACGCCCTTTGGCTCGAACGGACCAGATGCGGACCGCCCGTCCAGCGATTTGATCGCCATTGCCGCAAGCGGATATCTAAATTTGACGGGGGCGGCGCAGGGGCGACCCGTGAAACCCTCAGCGCCTTTCATGAGCGCTCGTTTTGCGTCACTCCATGCGTTTGCGGCGCTGTTGATCGCGCGCAGGCGTCAGCGCAAGACAGGCCAAGGTGCCTTGATCGACGTTTCCATCCGCGATGTCGGGTTGTGGATGTTGGTGAACGCCTACCAGTTTTGGGACCAGCAGCAGATCAATCTAACCCGCCGCGGCAATACCTACGCAATCGGGGATATGTCCCTAGCGCTGCCGCTTTTGTTTGAGACATCTGATGGCTCTGTCGTTTGGCTTCCGATGACCGGGCGGGATGTGCGCGGCATGCAGGCTTTGGTTGGTCGGATGGCCGCCGCCGGGTTTGCAGCCCCTGATCTATTGGCCCGGGATTTGACCCAGATTGAATTTGCAAGTCAAGCTGAGATTGAAGATTTTTTGCAACCTTTTCGGTCCTACTTTCGATCACAGAAAACCACTTCACTATACGATGATGCTGTGATTGATGGCACCTTGCTGGCCCCGGTAAACAATTTTTCACATGTTTTAGATGATCCTCAATTGGCGGCAAGAGACAATTGGATCATCACCAAAAATGGAAAAGATAAATTACCCAAAGCACCTGTTCAGATGACTGCCGTGCCGTGGCCAGCGAGGTCACAGTGATCGCACCGCCACATGCCCCGCAGGCCTATTTGACGGACGAACGCGCACTCTTGTCCTCCCTGATGCAAGACGTTCAACACAATATCCATTTTAACTCAATTGCGGCGGTGTTGCGTGCCTATGGTGTTCAGGTTCCTCCGCACCTTGGTGGCAACTGCGTGTATCATACGCTCAGATTGCGCGCACTGGTGCAGCAGCATTTACCACAGGCCGACTGCCAAATACTGGCGGCCCATGACGGATTACATCGAGCGCTCTGCGTCCACCTAAAGGGGGTGGGCTACATTCTGGAAACGGCCGCGATGATGCCAACAAAAGCCCAAGCCATTCCATCTCAAGGCACAACGGTGTCTGGCATAGCCTTTCCAATTGCGGGCCGCAACCCGGTGGCACAGGCGCTTTTCCATCAAGACGCTAGTGGCCAGATTATTTTAACCTCTGCGTGGACGGGACCAAAGGGGCGATCCCAACGTGCACATTCTTTCAACTTAAAAGACACAGATCGTGATGCCGCGCATTTATTGTCCTGCAAGGATTACGTCCGGGCAGTGGCGCGCGCTGATAAGGCATTGATTTTTAGATGTTTCGTACAGGGCTTTGGATTTCTGGTCTATTTTCGAAAGCTCGGCGAAGCCCATTCCAGATTTCTAACATCTGCACGGGCGACATCCGAGAAGGTAAGCGACATAGGTGAAAATAACGCCGCCTTAACTGCGTTTTTGCAGACAACCGGGCTGTCGTTAGCTGCACTAGAAGCGAGCATAAACGCCGCCCAAGACTGCCTGAACTTGCCCGAGCTTTGCGGGTGTGGACGGCATTCAAATCACGACTTTTAGGCTGCTGCAAGACGCGGTTGCTATAAATCCCAGCACCAATCTGGTTGGTTTGCGCAAAGACGGTTTTGATATGGCGATAAGATATGAGGACGGACGTTGGCCACATGTAACTTCCGAACTTCTCACCGATGGGGATTTTTGGGTTGCCGCCCATGGGCGCACTGAGGACCAACTCCACGCGAACTCACTTCGTCCACGACATGCAAAATTGGTGATACATTCTGCACAAACGTTGGCAGCCAACATATAAGAGTGTTTGGCAGACAAATAGGCCGCTAACGTTCCCGCCGCGTAGCCCGCCGTTTGGCTTCCCACTTACAAAAATGGTGGCGCCTTACGGCCCAAAGCCGTCGTTCAGCATGACTGTCACAACGCTGCGGTGCGGCCCATCATTGTGGACTTTCAACGCAACCGTGAATTCTAGCTTCAAGTGATCTCACTGCAGATTTACGCCACCTTTAACTTGCAGGTTGCGTCGTCTACGGTGGCCGAATGGCCTATATTTTCGTCGACGACAGCAAACATCACCAGTCCGGCTTCTCGATAGCTTTGCTCGCAATATGTGATTGTGACCCAAGCGAGGAGATGGGCCTGACCTTTCAAAAACACGGTTTGAATAGCCCCTAGTATTGTAGACACCTTCTTGGTTCACATTTAGCTGTCTGTTTTCGAAGTCGACGGGCGACAGCATTCCGTTTCTGGCATGTTTGCGTTTCGGGTTATAGAATATTTCGATGTAGTCGAAGATGTCCTGTCTGGCTTGCTCGCGGGGTTTGAGCAGGTTGAAGAAGCTCTCGGCAACCGCATTGTCATGGCAATTACCGCGTCTGCTCATCGAATGTTCAATGTTGTGGGCCCGAAGAAAT
>NZ_PVTP01000013.1 GCF_003003285.1 Yoonia maritima
TCAAAACCTCACCGGCACGCGGCCCTTCGAGGTTCACTTCCATCACTTCAAGTGGCTTGCCAGCTGCAACAGCGACCGCGGCACGTGTACGCATTCTTCGTCTCCTAGTTTGTTGAAATGACGATCTGCCAAATGGCACGCAACTTCAACCAAGACTTTGTTTTGACTTGCGTGTCGGCGGCGAAAACCTTCATTGTTAGGTCATGAAGTATATCATCCCATTTTTGGTTCTGTCCGCTTGCGCGACAACCACGCCCAGCCTTCCAACTGCCCAGGAAGATACCTGTAATGCAAACAGCCATGCCGCTCTTGTCGGACAGCAAGCAACCGCGCTTGAGAAAGTTTTGATTTTAGGAATGGTCCGGACCATTCGCCCCGACGACATCGTAACGATGGACTATCGTCAAGAGCGCATTAATTTTCGCATTGACGCAAATGAAATCATTACGTCGGTTACCTGCGGCTAAAATTTGAAAAAATAGTCCCCGGCGTCACGAACAAGGTGGGGGCTATGAGCCGCAACACCGGGGTAGCATTTGCTATAAGGCTAGACTCGCAGTGAGTTGTGTTCCGAGTTGGTAATGCCTGCGACGGCATAGCGGTCATTTTGCGGCAAAACAGTGTCATTTAGCTTGTATGCTTGATTTTCAGGGCGTTTAGCGCGACGTTTACATATGACTATTCTTTCCCCCGAACCGTTTTCACATCCACCGCAAATTGCATTTCACCGAACAGAGCTTGGGGTGATTCTTGGATTGTATGGCCGAATGGTCGCAGCTGGAGAGTGGCGCGATTACGGCATATCCTGCCTACGTGAGGTAGCTGTGTTTTCGATTTTCCGGCGCGCAGCAGAACATCCTATTTACCGTATCGAAAAACGCCCAAAGCTGCGTTTGAAACAGGGGCAATACGCCGTCATCGGCATGGATGGGCGCGTTTTAAAGCGCGGTAACGATTTGAAACAGGTTTTGCGCGTGCTCGAACGCAAGCTGATCCGATCAGTCGAATAGAAAATAATATACCTGACTAAAAAAGTCGGATTGACTTTTTAGGCGCTTTCAACGAATGTAGGCGCTGTATCCAGCCACCTGTTCAAACGACAGCTAGCCCGATCATGAAAATGAAAGGACGAAGGCGATGCATCTTCCAGTCTCCCAACCGGGTGGTCGCAGCTCTTCGACAACAATAGTCACCGCAAGGAGCGCAAAAATGTCATTCCACAGTGTCCCACGCCCACAGCCGGCAGCGACCCAAAACCTACCGACTTATAACGCAGATATTCTGACCCAAGATGGCGACCAAGCGCACATCGTGTTGCGCGACCAAGTTTATACATTACGCATCACGCGTGCTGGTAAATTGATCCTGACAAAATGAATATGGCGGCTCGCAAACAGGGCGGCGCAGCCGTCGGTCAATTGTCAGATCAGCCCCGACTGGAAGCCTGCATCGTTCTGTATTTCCGCATGTGGTGCGATGGCCCTGATTCACAGGAGGCCGTATGGAATGACCTTTCAATGGGGTTAGGTCAGGCGCACGGTCGCGCGACACTTAAGACACTAGAGCAATTGTTTGCAATTTGCACCGAACATCGACGCCGCCCACTGATGCGTCATGCAGTCGGATGCAGCTGCCTTGGCGCTGACGAAGCGTGTTTCGCCAACTTTGTGGCAACCGCAACCGAAGGTGATCGCGAAGACGCGTTGTTAATCGCAACTCTTTTGGTGCGTGCAGACATTGCGCCGCTGATCACATCATTGGCGTCTGATTTAGGGCTGGCGTTGAAGACCATGCTGATGCGAGGACAGCCTATGCCACGTGCCCAAGCACCGGCACATGCAACTTTGCACTAAAGGCGACGGCGCGCTATCGGCCCGCCGTGCCCTTGAACCTCGACCCGGGCAATAACCTTTTTTACGGGTTCATAGACGGTCGCCATAGGTGTTGCACTGGCGTGTAACATCGTTTCTGTGTCCACCATCATACCGACATGACCTGTCCAGAACACAATATCACCACGCTGTAATTCACCCTGCACATCGGTTCCAACAACATCGCATTGCAGGTCACTATCGCCCGGACACGGAATTCCGCAGGCAGTCAAACTTGCCGAAATCAATCCCGAACAATCAATCCCACGCGTAGAATCCCCACCCCAAAGGTAGGGCACACCAAAATGTATCTGGGCCACGTTAATTGGATCTAGGAACGGACGGTCCACCGCGCGCAAATGCTTTTTAGAGACATAACCAACGTTCGTTTCCCAAAAGTTGCGTCGTTCATTCAACACCTGAACGCGCGCGGCAAAAGGTAATGCCATCGCAGGTTCAGATTTAAAATCCTCTTCGCTATACGCGTGGGTCGCCATGGTTCCCACGAAATGACTTACGGCAAGGGGTTTCGACAATTGTTCGGACCGCACATAGCCAACATATCCGTTAGCGGCCTGCACAAAGGACCAACCTTGGCGGTCTTCAAAAACGGTGATGATCGCGCCAATTAACAACTGCCGATCACGGGCGCCATCTGGTGTACGCAAAAAGTCTACAACCGGGCGATTGATCATCATCGGCCAGCCAGTAACATAGCTTTCTGCCTTAACCTTACCAGCAAGGGACATCGCCGCAACCCGACCATTCGCGGGTGTTACCCTATGATCGGTCATAGGTTCAGCAATTTTGGCAGTGCTTCAAGTACAGCACGCGCGCCCATTCCAACACCACCTTTCGGGCGGGACGGTGCCGCTGTGGGCTGCCAACCATAAATGTCAAAGTGGATATATGGGCTTTCGATAAAGCGACGCAGGAATAGTGCTGCTGTGATGCTTCCGGCCATCCCGCCCTTGGGCGCGTTATCAAGATCGGCAATGCCCGGTTCAATCATTGCCTCGTAAGGCGCATGAAAGGGCATCCGCCACACGGGGTCGGCAACGACGCGCGCTGCATCGCTAATCGCGGCAGCATGCGCATCGCTGTCCGTGTAAAACGGTGACAGGTCAGGGCCGACGGCGACACGGGCTGCGCCGGTTAGCGTCGCCATGGAAATCACCAGCTCTGGCTTATCTTCATCCGAAAGGGTCAGCGCGTCGGCCAAGACCAATCGCCCTTCGGCATCAGTATTGTTTATTTCAACCGTTAGCCCCTTACGCGACATCAGAATGTCTTGTGGGCGAAAGGCATCGCCATCAATGCTGTTTTCAACGGCAGGGATCAGCACCCGCAGGCGGATAGGCACGCCGAGCCCCATAATCATATGAGCCAGCCCCAACACGGTCGCGGAACCACCCATATCCTTTTTCATCAGCCCCATAGATGACCCCGGCTTAATATTCAGGCCCCCCGTGTCGAAACACACACCCTTACCAACCAACGTCAACTGCGGGCCAGTTTCACCCCAGCGCATATCCAACAGGCGCGGCGCGCGTGACGATGCGCGTCCGACCGTATGAATCATTGGAAAACCCGCTTTGACCAATTCATCACCAAGCGTGACATTCATCTTTGCACCGTGCTCAGCGGCCAACGCACGCGCCGCATCCTCAAGCTCTTGCGGGCCCATGTCCGATGCAGGGGTATTAATCAGATCTCGGATCAGGGCCTCTCCATTTGCGATGATCGCAATGCGGTCCGCATCAATTGCATCGGGCGCGACCAACTGTGCATCAGTCGCGCGGCACGGCGCATAACGGTCAAACTTATACTGAGACAATAGCCAAGCCAACGCCGCCTCTTCTAGGACAGCACCAGCAAGGCCGCTTGCGATTTGATACACACCATCAGGCAGCTTGGCCGCAATGCCACCCATATGAAACCGGCCGCGCGCACGACTGTCCGCTGTCCCATACCCAACAAGCACCTGCGCAATGGCACCATCCGCGTCTGGGATCGCGACAACCTGCCCCAACCCCGCTTTGAACCCTTGCGTAACAGTCCAATTCTGTTGAAAAGCTGAGAGTTCAGCAAGCGCATCATTCAGACCGTCCGCTTCGACCACATGCAGTGGAATTGCGTTCGCAGTGTCGGTGGCAAAGTTAAGCAACATGGGGTGCGTCCTATCACGTCAGTGTTGCTGCTAGATTACCGCGCTGCGATGGCGCCGCAAGTGCAGGCGTCACCTTTGGCGGAAATTCCACACCTCGCTCACGGCAAAGTCAAACGCACGTTCCAGCCGGGCCAATGTCGCCTCTAATGCGATGCCATCGGATTGTTTAAGGCAGGTTTGGATATGACCGGCGGTAATCGCCATTTCGGTAAGACCAATTTGCTCTGCGACCAACCGAATTTTGCGGCACAGCTTTAGCATCACAGCAAAGTTTTGTGCAGCAAGCCCTTGTTGTAACCCAGCCAACTGGGTGGCTAACTCCTCTAACACTCTACAAACAATTTGCTCTGCTTCCTCCTCTGTTTTGGCTGCGAATAAGCGCTGCAAGGGTACCGGATCGAACTGCAATTTGTCCAAACAGCACAAGATAACGACATCATCGTAAGCGTCCCGTTGAAGTGCGAATTTAGTGGTATTTTTTTCCATAAATCTAAATCTAGCGAAGCTTAGTTTTCAGAAGGTTGATAACGGCGTGAAAAACCGCTCGAAATTTCCGAAAATACGAAATAGTTTCGTTCGAAATCGCTAGGGAGCCCGCAATGAAATTCGCCCGCCCACTGCCAGCTTACATGGTCACCCGCTATCATGGCTGGAAAGCAACAACCTATGCAGACAACAAAGGTTGGTATCGTCGCCTTGCTGACGAAGGTCAGCGCCCGCGCGCCATGATTATTTCATGCTGCGACAGCCGTGTGCATGTCACATCAATCTTTGGTGCGGATCAGGGTGAATTCTTTATCCACCGCAACATCGCCAACTTGGTGCCGCCATTCCAACCTGATGGCAACCAACACGGCACCTCGGCAGCAGTCGAATATGCGGTAACCGCGTTAAAGGTGTCGCATCTTGTGATTCTCGGTCACTCAAGCTGCGGCGGCGTCGCAGGCTGCTATCATATGTGTTCAGGCAACGCGCCCGAACTTGAAGAAAAAGGCAGTTTTGTTGGCCGCTGGATGGATATCTTGCGCCCCGGTTTCGATGCACTGCCCGAAGGCGACGAAGAATCGCGTCTGCGCGCGCTGGAAAAAGGTGCTGTGCTTGTGTCCCTAGAAAACCTAATGACTTTCCCGTTCGTGGAAAAGGCAGTCAAAGACGGCACATTATCAATTCACGGTCTGTGGAACGACATCGGCGAAGGCACCCTTGAGGCCTACGATCCAGAAGCCGAAGCATTCGTCGGTATCTAAGTCCCCCAGTCAGCCGATTGCATTTCGCGTAGTCGGCTGGCGGTGCGCTCAAATTCGAATGTGCCCTCACCTTCGAGGTACAGCATCTCTGGTTCGGCGGCCGCTGAACAGATCAACTGCACTTTGCCTTCGTAAAGCGCATCAACAAGTGTAACGAACCGTTTGGCTTCGTTAAAGTTGCTACGCGATAGCGCCGGAATATCTTCGAGAATCAGAACCCGTACCGCGTCGGCCAACGCCAGATAATCCGCAGCGCCAAGGAACCGACCACAAAGGTCATAAAACTTCGCCCGCGCCGTACCGTTGTGATAACCCGGAAGCTCGACCTCTCGGCCTTTGACATGCAAAACCAGCGATTCAGACTTACCATTACTTAGGTGGTCCCATATTTCATTGATCGCTTCCCGCGCGGCGTCATCGTTTGGGGTGAAATAGCTTTGTTTACCGGCAAGACGGTCCTGCCGGTAATCCGTATCACTGACCAGTTCATGGACCACCATCCGTTCTTTTATCAGCGCGATAAACGGCGTGAACAACTGGCGATTCAAACCGTTTTTATAAAGATCATCGGGCGGGCGGTTTGACGTCGTAACCACAACGACACCCGCTGCAAATAGGGCTTCGAACAAGCGGCCCACAATCATGGCGTCTGTAATATCGGTGATCTGCATTTCATCGAACGCAAGAAACCGGACCTCATCCGCCAATTTAGCGGCGACAGGGGCAATCGCATCGTCGACGCCTTGCTTGCGGGCTTCGGTCATTTCAGAATGCACCCACTGCATGAACGCATGGAAATGTCGGCGACGCTTAGGCACATCGACCTGATCATAAAGTAGATCCATCAGCATGGATTTACCGCGCCCAACCCCGCCCCACATATAAAGACCAGGCACCGGCGGCGGCGCCTTGCGGAACAACCCACGCTTAACCGGGGTGGCCAGTGCCGTGCGAACACGCTCAAGCTCGGGAAGGACCGCGATCTGTGCGTCATCAGAATTAAGAGTGCCCGCAGCAACAGCGGATTGATATGCATTTTGAACTGTCATAGCCGTGGGATACCCCGGCACCGCAATGATGAAAAGCGTGTCGGTACAATTGAATAATTGACAATTGTCTGGTGGCCGCGCGAACTGGGCACATGGAACACAAAGCCCCCCTTATCACCCCCGTTCTTGTCGCGGGATGTCTGATCATCATGACCGGTTTCGCGATCCGCGCATCATTTGGGGTGTTTCAGATTCCGATCGCCTCTGAATTCGGATGGCTGCGTTCGGATTTCAGCCTAGCGATTGCGATTCAGAACCTTGCTTGGGGTATCGGACAGCCAATCTTTGGCGCAATTGCCGAGAAAATTGGTGACCGCAAAGCGATCATTATGGGGGCACTGTTTTATGCGGCCGGCCTGCTCTTGTCCGCAGGTGCAACCACACCAGCAGCACATCAATTCTATGAAATCCTTGTCGGGTTCGGGATTGCTGGAACCGGGTTTGGTGTGATCCTTGCCGTCGTAGGGCGTGCAGCATCCGCCGAAAACCGGTCGATGGCGCTCGCTATTGCGACGGCTGCGGGGTCAGCTGGCCAAGTGTTTGGCGCGCCGCTTGCTGAATATTTGCTAGGTTTCATGACATGGCAATCCACCTTCGTCGCGTTCGCAGGCATGATCATGGCCACGCTGCTGGTTCTGCCGATGATGCGCAGCCCTGCCCAAGCAACCAAGGCCGAGCTCGAAGAAAGCATGGGCACCATCCTGATCCGCGCTTTCAAAGATCCGTCTTACACGCTCATCTTCCTTGGGTTCTTCTCCTGCGGGTATCAGCTTGCGTTTGTCACCGCCCACTTCCCTGCGCTTGTCACCGAAATGTGCGGGCCGCTTGAGCAAGGCGGTCTTCTTGCCAGTATGGGCATCACGACAACAAGCAGGCTTGGCGCTGTTGCTATCTCTTTGATTGGACTTGCCAACATCGCAGGAACCTTGCTCGCTGGTTGGGCAGGTAATCGTTATTCTAAGAAATATTTACTGGCTGGAATTTACGCTGGCCGGACGATCATTTCCGCAGCATTCATCATCTTTCCAATTACCCCGTTCAGTGTCATCTTGTTCTCAGTCGGAATGGGCAGCCTATGGCTTGCGACTGTTCCACTGACATCTGGGCTCGTCGCGCACCTATATGGGATCAGATATATGGGGACGCTTTATGGGATCGTCTTCTTTTCACACCAGTTGGGATCATTCATGGGCGTTTGGCTGGGTGGCAAGCTGTACGACATCTACGGCACCTATTCCCATGTTTGGTGGGTCGGCGTCGGCATCGGGGCGTTCAGCGCAATCGTTCACCTGCCAATCAAAGAAAACAGGCCAGCCGCTGCGGTGCCAGCCTGATCTTTAGGAACGTAACGCTTTGCCGATGGCCTGCATTAATTGTGGGCAATGGGTATATGGCATGGCATGGCCAGCATCTGGTACAACCTCTTGCAGGACATCACGGTGCCATTGCGCCATCACGCCCAGCGCACGAATAGGAATGACGTGGTCCTTCTCGGCCCAGATTGCGATTGTCGGTACATCCAACCGAGCAAGGCGGCGATGATCGGCTTCTTGAACTTCTGACAATATACCACGACGGCTGGACAAGACCGCGGGCAAATAGCCACGGCGCTTTAGTTCTTGGCGCTGCGCTGCATAAACCGTGCTTGCCATCTGGCTGTTACCTGAACGCGGGATCGCCTTGCGCGCACGACGTCGCGCGAACACCCCATGCGCCCAATCGCCAATTAGCGGGAACCGACGGCAAAACCGTGAAAACTTGCTTTCTTCGGTCATCACGCCTGCGGGAGCGACAAGGATAACACGTTTAATATAGTGTGGGTTCTCTGACGCGAACGCCGTCGCAATCGACCCACCCATCGAATAGCCAACAAGAGTAATATCCTCAGTCAGCCCTTGATGCTCGAGCATATCGGTCAGTTGTTGCAAGAAAAATGCGCGGTTCTGCCGACCGGATACGACAGCCGACAATCCACGACCGTACAGATCATAGACCAAGACCCGATAGCCTAACTCTCCCAACCCATGTGCAAGACCTTCAACCGCGACCGAAGACGTCGACACCCCGTGCACAACAACGGCAACCGGTCCGCGCACCGGGCCAATCCAACGATAGTGCGTAACGCCTTGGCTTAGCTGCGCCAAATCACCCGTTGTTTGGCCGCGTTCTTCTTCGCTGACTGGTTTGCGTCGCAATTCCAGAATGATGGGCAGAGCCGCCACAAAAACAAACAGCCCCAAGTAAACTAGATACGACATTACTTTCCGTCCCGTTCTTTGGCTAGGTCACGCCCCGCGCTAGCCATGCCGCCAGTATGTAGCGGCTCGTCATCAAATCAAGGTGTGCACCACCGCCATTTTTAAAGAGTGTAATTTCGGCATCATCAGTGCGTACAAATTGGTCTAGCCCATAATAATCCGCCACGATACGGTCTTGGGTAATTGCCCCCGTTTTGAGCGGAATTTTGATCTCTCCGATGTGATCGACCGTAGTGTCAAAGCTATCGACAAATATGCGCGACCGCTGCAACGCGGCGTCATCAACTTCGCGCATATCGGGACGATACGCACCGATAAGGTCAATGTGCTGACCGGGTCGTAGCCATTCACCTTTGATCAACGGCTCGGTCGACATCGTAGCCGAGGTCACAATATCTGCGCGGTTTACGGCCTCGGCAAGGTCTTCTTCGATATAGACATCGGGAAATGCCTCTTTGAACCGATCAGCGCCTTTGGGCGATCTATTCCACACAGTAAACTGCGCATCAGGAAAAGCCGCAGCGTAGGCCTCCCGCAGCCCATGCCCGACTGTCCCGGCACCAACGATCAGAATATTTTTACTGTCAGGTCGCGCCAAGCGACGTGCGGCAAGCAGGCTATCGCCAGCGGTTTTCCATTTGGTGACAAGATGGAAATCGACAATTGCTTCAAGCGATCCATCCTCGTCAGAAAACAAGTTCACGGCACCGCCGACCATTGGCTTGCCGACAGCGCGGTTGCCCGGAAACACTGTCGCGCATTTCACGGCGAGGCCCATCCCGGGAATCCACGCGGATCGATTCAAAAGCGTCTTATCGCCCTCGTACAAAAACACATCCGCGACATCAGCCTTTTTCAGTTTGTGCCCATCGGCCAAGGCATCCGTCAATGCGAGCCAATCAAGCTGCTGTTGCCCCTCAGCAAAAGGGATCATCACGGTCATTGTGCGGCTTCTGGTGTTAGCAGCCCTTCAGCCACCAGCCTATCAGCCCAGCCTTGTGGGTGGGTAAACAAATGGGTTTGCCAACCCCGTTCCGCAGCAGTTGCGATATTGTCCGCCCGATCATCGGCAAACAGCAACCTGGCAGGCGCTATGCCGCAGTCTTCCTCGACCATTTCGTAAATCCGGTGGCCCGGTTTAACCTCTTGCATATGACCAGAGATATAACGACGGTCGAATTCTTTCAGGAACGGATAGACAGGTTCTGCGATTTCAAACGTCTGAATACCAAAATTAGAAAGCGCAAAAACTGGCACGCCAGCCACGCGCAATGCACGCAACAAACGTACAGAATGCTCGATGGTCGGGGTCGCCATGTCGGACCAATTATCATGCCACATGCGGACTTCGTCACGCCATTCGGGGTTTTCTTCAGCAGCAGCATAAATCGTGTCGCGGAAATGATGGCCACGATCCACCAGATCATTGATCCCGTGCAGATCAATATCGGCAAACATAGCCTTGCGACGATCAGCGCCAATAACGCGGTCGTAAAACCGCTCTGGCTGCCACTCAATTAGCACGTTTCCAATGTCAAAAATAACAGCCTGAATATCTGCCATGTTGGCCCCTCATTTTCCAATTAGGGCCACCTTAGCAGTCGCTTACAGGGTGTAAACGCCAGACTTGGCTACCGCGCTGCCTGTCGCACCATTCGTTCGAGCGCGTCTAAGAAACGGGCGCGGTCGGCCTTGCTAAAGGGCTTGCCACCGCCTTGACGGAACGGGTCAGCGGCGCGCATGTCTGCCATAAGATCACGAGTCGCAAGTACGTTGCCGATGTTGGCTTGTGTTAGCGGTTCGCCGTTATGCTTTAGCACCAACGCACCGTTTTCGATGCACCGCGCGGCAAGCGGGATGTCACCCGTGATGACCACATCGCCTTTGGTTGCCCGGTCGGCGATCCACATATCAGCCACATCGGGGCCATCGGGGACCACCACGGTTTCAACGAATGGATTAGCCGAAGGCCGGATGCCGCCGTTAGAAACGACGAACATCTTTAACTTATGGCGGGTACCGACGCGTTCTACTTCGGCTTTGACCGGGCAGGCGTCGGCATCAACGTATATCATGCGTAGAGCGCCTCGGCGTGAAAGTTCACGTGATCTTCCATGAAGGTCGAGATGAAGAAATACGAGTGATCATATCCCTTTTGCAGACGGATAGTGCCCTCTTGGCGTTTTGCGGCCATAGCCTGCGCGAGCGCCTCGGTTCCAAGTAGGTCACCAAACTGATCGTCTGTTCCCGTGTCAATCAGGATTGGGCCATCAAACCCGCCGCCCTGCATCAGGACACTGGCGTCATGTGGTCCCCATTTGGATTCATCCGCGCCCCAATAGGCCGTGAATTGCTTGCGACCCCAGTCACTTTTCAGCGGATTGCAGATCGGCGCAAAGGCAGAGACAGACCGGAAACGGCCGGGCAGCGCCATCGCGAACGTCAGCGCACCGTGACCGCCCATGGAATGTCCACAAATAGACTGACGCTCCATATCAAGCGGGAAGTTCTCGCCGACCAGCGCAGGCAGCTCATCCGCGATATAGCTCCACATCTTGTAATGTTTGCTCCAAGGCTCCTCGGTCGCATCGATGTAGAACCCTGCCCCTTTTCCAAGATCATAGGCCTCGTCGTCGGCGACATCTTCGCCACGTGGTGATGTATCAGGAAAAATGATCGCAATCCCTTGTTCGGCGGCCCATGCCTGCGCACCCGCTTTGGTCATCGCGTTTTCATGGGTGCACGTCAGACCCGACAGGAACCACAAAACGGGAACCGGACCAAAAGCAGCCTCTTCGGGAAGAAAAACCGCGAAAGTCATATCGCAACTACAGGTTTCAGAAGCGTGGGAATAAACCCCTTGGGTGCCGCCGTAGCAGCGGTTTTCAGAAATGGTTTTCATTGCTAGCCCCTTTCGTTTGGTAAAGGGCTAGCGCACCATGACTATCTTGTCACCCGGCTTGCTTATTCAAAGCTGCCTTTCACGCGGGCTAGCAGCATAAAGGCACGTGCCGTCCGGGTTTCAGCCAAGGCAAGCAAATCATCATCGCTGGCGTTGATTTCAAAGGCCGCAACCGTCTGATCAAAGCGACGCAGGAAATGCGACATAGAATCACGAAAGATCGTGTCTTCGGTCATGCGTTTGGCAGTTGGTACCAGATGCGCAGGATCATTCACGCCACCCAGCCCAGCGATACCCTCACCACGTTCACCTTTGGCAAATCGGCGCCATAGTTCAGCTGGTGCCGGATCTGCATGCAGGTCATCCATATAAATGCCATCCTGCGACAGCAGGGTCAGCACATCTTGGCTGGATTGTACGATCTGACGGGCATCAGGGTCACGTAAGGCACGGCGTAGCGCAGCAAACCCTTCGACGTCATCTTCGTTGTCGGGAAAGTTCAGCGCACGCACCAAATCAATATGCGATAATTGCTGGATAGGTGGGGATGGCTCTGCCGGTGGATCAGCAACTGGTGCTGCTGTCTGGGCCCGCAACTCTGGTGGCTGGCGGCGCGCTGCCGCAGCAGGAGATGCTGCCGCCGGGCGCTGCGGTGCGGGCTGTGAGGCGCGGGTTTGGCGCATCGCATCAAGCGCGGCCTGCATTCGAAACGATTCATCACGTGACGCACGATGTGACCGCGCAGCAAAAGCAACCACGGCAATCATCATCACAGGCATGAAGATCGCGACCAGCAACATCACAAAACGCAGACTGTCAAAGCCTGCGTCGGTGAATACTCCCGGCGGCAAGATCAAGAAAAACAGGCTGACAACAACAAGCCAGCCGACCGCAAGCCCCAAAGCGGTGCGGTCAAAACGGGTTAGCCCATCGCCACCCGTTGTCGATCCGTTGGTTGATCGAT
This sequence comes from Yoonia maritima, assembly GCF_003003285.1. GTDB lineage: Bacteria > Pseudomonadota > Alphaproteobacteria > Rhodobacterales > Rhodobacteraceae > Yoonia > Yoonia maritima. The sequence goes on from NZ_PVTP01000013.1 coordinate 12,462, forward strand.
GCGCCATAACACGGCACCTTTTTACTTATAAATGATACTTAGGATTTCATAACTACGCACACCACCTGGTGTCCGAACTTCGACACTGTCACCTTCGTCTTTACCAATCAAGGCACGTGACAAGGGTGACTGCATATTCAGCTTACCGCTTTCGATGTCGGCTTCATACTCGCCCACAATCTGATAGGTTTTTTCTTCGTCGGTGTCTTCATCGACCAGCTCAACTGTCGCACCAAATTTCACGGTGCCCTTTAGCTTGGCCACGTCGATCACGTCAGCCAGTGAAATTACGCCTTCTAGCTCTTTTACGCGGCCTTCGATAAAGGACTGCTTTTCTTTCGCAGAATGATATTCCGCGTTCTCGGACAGGTCGCCATGCTCGCGAGCTTCGGCAATGGCGCGAATAATTGCGGGGCGCTCAACTGTTTTCAAATGCTTAAGTTCGGCATCTAATTTATCAAAGCCTGCGCGTGTGAGTGGAATCTTATCCATATTGCATCCGCTCCCGGGGGTAAAAAGTGTCAATCGAACGTTCATAGCCTAAGTGGGGTGATCAAAGTCAAGCCTTATGCCGCGATCACGTGTCGCGGCATCTGCTTTTGACGTTGTGTCTTGATTGCCCCACAATCACGCATCAGGTAACCCTTGCTGCAACCGATTAAAAGGGGGCAGCAGTCCCAACAAGTGAAGGATTTGTCGATGGCCGAGATTGAACGCGAAGCGATGGAATATGACGTAGTAATCGTTGGCGCAGGGCCTGCTGGCCTATCAGCGGCGATCCGCCTGAAGCAACTTGATGCTGATCTGAACGTCGTTGTTCTAGAAAAAGGGTCCGAAGTTGGCGCGCACATTCTTTCTGGCGCGGTGCTTGATCCATGTGGTCTGGACAAACTGATCCCTGATTGGAAAGAAAAAGGCGCGCCCCTGAACGTGCCCGTCGAGAAAGACAATTTCTACATGCTTGGCGAAGCAGGCCAAATTCGCGTGCCGAACTTTGCTATGCCACCGCTGATGAACAATCACGGCAACTACATCGTGTCGATGGGCAACGTCTGCCGTTGGATGGCCGAACGAGCCGAAGAGCTAGGCGTCGAAATCTTCCCCGGCATGGCGTGCTCTGAATTGGTTTACGGTGACAACGGCGAAGTCAAAGGCGTCGTAGCTGGCGAATTCGGCAAAAGCGCAGATGGTAGCCAAGGTCCATCATACGAGCCCGGCATGGAGCTGCACGGTAAATACGTGTTCCTGTCCGAGGGCGTGCGCGGATCACTATCCAAAGAAGTCATCGAGAAATTCGCGCTAGGCGCTGGTCACGACGTTCAGAAATACGGCGTTGGCATGAAAGAGATCTGGGAAATCGACCCGGCCAAGCACAAAGAAGGCACAGTCACCCACACGATGGGATGGCCTTTGGGCGGCAACGCAGGTGGCGGATCATTCATCTACCACCTTGAAAACAATCAAGTGTACGTCGGCTTTGTTGTCCACCTGAACTACAAGAACCCGCATCTGTTCCCTTACATGGAATTCCAGCGATTTAAGCATCACCCAATGGTCGCCGACCTGCTTAAGGGTGGTAAGCGCATCGCTTACGGCGCCCGCGCAATTACCGAAGGCGGCTATCAGTCGATGCCAAAGCTGACATTCCCCGGCGGCGCGCTACTAGGTTGTTCCGCGGGCATGGTCAACGTCCCACGCATCAAAGGCAACCATAACGCAATGCTATCAGGCATCGCGGCTGCCGAAGCAGCGGTTGAAGCATTCAAAGAAGGTCATCAAAGCGACGAACTCACCGATTACGAAACCACCGTACGCGATGGCGAAATCGGCGATGACCTGAAAAAAGTCCGGAATGTTAAACCGCTTTGGTCAAAATACGGTCTACTCGCTTCGCTTGCGATTGGCGGCATGGACATGTGGACCAACACATTCGGGTTCTCACTGCTTGGCACTCTCAAGCACGGCAAATCCGACGCGGACGCCACCGAAGAGGCCAGCAAGCACAAGGTCATCGACTACCCCAAACCCGATGGCACGCTGTCATTTGACCGGCTTACAAACGTGGCATTCAGCTTTACCAACCACGAGGAAAGCCAACCTGCCCACCTACACCTCAAAGACCCGTCGGTGCCGGTTAACATCAACCTGCCCAAATACGCTGGCCCCGCCGCACGTTACTGCCCAGCTGGCGTCTATGAGTATGTAGAGGAAGAAGGCAAAGACACCCGCTTTGTCATCAACTTCCAAAACTGCGTCCACTGCAAAACCTGCGACATCAAGGACCCAAGCCAGAATATCACATGGACAGTCCCACAAGGCGGCGATGGGCCGAACTATCCGAATATGTAAAACAAAAAGGGCCCCACTTGGGGCCCTTTTTGTTGAACGGCTCTGCACACTGTTTCGACTTCATGTGTCAAGATTCGAAACTACAACTAATCTAAATTCGCAGCTCTATTTCTGGCAAACAGCTGGTGGCATTCAACCTTATTTACCGTTCAGTACTTCGGAACCTGAACTCCAAAATAAGCGCGACGAGAAAGAGCGGAGCGGCAAGAAACACATAAGCGAAAATAGCAAATGCGTTGAAGCTCGACGCCATATCGGCAACCGCCCCCGAGAAACTCGAGCATCGCTTATAACCAATTCCGGGACGCCCAACGCAATCATTCCCAAAAATCAGAACAGAAATGTAGGCACCAAAGAACAGTAAACCGCCCGCGACCAAAATAAACTTACTCGCGAAAGACTTATTAGTTATCCCTATGACGACCGATAAAATAATAGAAAGCGGAACGCCAAAGTCGACAAGGTAGTCGCCGGTAATTTGCATCTAGGCCTTTCCATTGCCACGAATAGTATTGGTGCCAAGAGGACAGCGGACATCCTTTTACGTTTTTCAACGTCCCGGCTGATCTCCTCGCAAAATCTTACCCGCCGATGATGCTAAGGACGTCCACCTAATACCAAAAGTTTAATAAGAAATCGAGGTAACTTTGCGGCTAGCGTCCCTTCATTCATTTGCTAGACGCAACTTAGGTCATCCTCATGAGGTGCCACGTTAGACCAAACCAATCTAGCGTGGCACCCGTAGGGTGGATCTTGATCCACCCTTATTGAAGTACATACCCCGACGGCCATGTAAGCGTGTAATCTAATGTGATTTCTTGCTTCTCACCTGCTGGCACTGATAGGTCCCATTCCAGAATGCCGCGACGGCCATCCGGGTTGGTACGCGTCACAGCTGGGCTGGCAGTGACCTCGACCTCTAGGTCGTCTTGTTCGGAATATGGCACTGCATCACGCAGCAGCACGTCCCAGTCTTGGCCAGTCAGGTTTTCGACCGTAATCACAGCCTCTTCTTCCAGCTGATTGCTGCTGGAAAACACGCCGCGCTCGCCCTCTGACTTGTTTGGTGTCATCCGATTCAGCACAATGCCATCCAACGGACCAAATCCCATTTGGGTTTCAGAACCAGCTGCTATCATGGGCAAGTTAGAGAACCCAATCATTGTGCCATCAGCAAACATCAGGGTCTTACCCGGCAGCAACAATTCCTGCGTATCATTAGTAAACTCTGCGACGCGGTAGGCGATGTTGTCGCGACTAGGGACGGCTTCGGCCCAAACATCCGCATCAAGCGACAGAGTATCCAGTGGCAACCGCAAGTCATCCACGCCGTTACGGATATTGACGCGACCCGGATAAGTATAAGTAACCGCCGCGCCACTAAAGTCCGCCGTCGCTTGCACACTGGGGGCGGGCGTTAGCGGCGACGCCAATGAACCCATTATATCCGAAGCTTCCATCGAGATCCCGTCCTCCATCGTGCGCATCATCTTTTCGCGCTGAAGGTCGTCCTCTGATACAATTCTGCGCAACGGCGCCCAAACGCCGCTTGGGGCGATTTGTTCGCCCGGACGCGCCGTAGACAGTACCAGTTTAACGTCTGTCCAGTCTTGACCGGTGTGTTGAGCCACCACTACGGACCTATCTAAGTCAAGTGTCGGCGCATCCCCCGTCGTCAGCCGCATATCGTAAACAGGGGACCAATTGGCGAAGCCTTCTTGCGTGCTGACGTCAATCGTCACCTCGCCTGCCTCTGCCGTAACAACAGAGAAGGTCAAGACCGATCCATCTTGCTCTGGCGCCATGAGCGCGTCAAGCGCGCGCTGTGCCGCGTCTAGCGCTTCGACATCATCTTCACGGGCGCGTTCAGATGCCTGCGCCTCTTGCTCTGCTGCAAAGGCGGCCTTGCGGACCGCAAGCGTTTCCGCCCCGACCATTTGCGCAAGCGCCTGAATATCGGTGATGCTACTCGTGGTTAAGGTCTCGCCAGCACTGGCCTGTGATAGGCTCTGAAGGAACGCGATCTGTTCTTCGGCGGCCATGACTTGCAACCGAACTTCTGCAATCTCTGCGTCACGCTGACGTAGCACATCTTCTAAACGCGCAACCTCGTCCTTTGCAGCCAGAATTTCGGGCGATGTTTGATCCGGGGTCACTGGCAAACGGTCATGTGCAAGACTAACCGCGCCAAGCTGAACGCCCTGCGGGGCAGAAAGGCGTAAACTCTCGGTCGCAAGCTGTTCGGGAAGACCAGGCACGATGATTTCATGTTGGCCAGCAGGTAAATCCAACGTGACTTGGCGGGTCACCGTCGCCAGCCCCGGATAAATCGTGACTGTGTCGACGCTGGCGTCGCCAGTGAATGTATCGGCAAAGGCGGGAGCGCAGAGCGCAATAAGGCTTGTGGTCAGAAGTGGGCGAAACATATGAGTTCTCCTGCAAATTTCGCTTGATAGTTGTACACTGTATGACGCGCGTCACGGGGAAATCCTTGGTCGCAATCGAAAATTATTTTATAATGTTCAATTGACCATCAAACCAAAGCCGCTCACACATGGCCGACCCATTCTCAGCAGGATCAGTATGCAAGACCAACACACATTGGATCGGCAGGCCAATTTGGTTGGTAGCCTATGGATGATCGCTGCGATGGCGTGCTTTGCAATTGAAGACGTATTTGTCAAAGCAGCTGCAGTGACCCTACCTATTGGACAGCTATTGATTTTGTTTGGCACTGGGGGCGCGATTGTATTTGCCGCAGCGGCATTCCTAACGAAAACACCACTTCTTAGCGCTGATGTTGTTTCGCGCCCAATGCGGATCAGGGTCCTATTCGAGGTTATGGGCCGCCTATTCTATGCGCTGGCTATTGCACTTACCCCGCTGTCATCTGCGACAGTAATCTTACAAGCTACACCAATTGTCGTCGTCGCAAGCGCGGCGCTGATTTTTGGTGAAAAGGTCGGGCCACGCCGTTGGATCGCGATTGTTGTTGGGCTGATTGGCGTGCTTATCATTATCCAACCCGGCAGTGATAGCTTTTCTACGTTGTCAATTTTGGCAGTACTTGGGATGCTCGGCTTTGCAGGTCGCGATCTAGCAAGCCGCGCGGCGCCTAAGACGCTCGGGACTGCAGCGCTTGGGTTTTTTGGATTTCTTGCCGTCGTGGCCGCAGGCCTCATTTATTCGGTTTATGAAGGCGTATCATTCGCAACCATCACCCTTCCAACGGCTTTGCACCTCTGCGGCGCATCATTAGTCGGTGCGGCCGCCTATGCTGGTTTGATGAAAGCCATGCGCACAGGTGAAGTGTCTGCGGTGACCCCGTTCAGATATTCGCGACTGCTGTTTGGAGGCGCCTGCGGTGTCTTTATTTTCAAAGAAAGCGTCAGCACCAACATGTTGTTCGGCAGTGCGTTGATCGTGGCATCTGGCTTAATCATTATGTGGCGCAGCAAACCCCGCTAATGACGTTGAAGGTGCGACTGCAGCGCTAGACACACACCCGCAAGGATGATCATTGCAATACCGATCATCGATATACCGTCAGGTAGGTCACCAAAGACCAGCCAACCCAACAATGCCGCCCAAACCAAATGCAGGTAATTCACAGGCGCGATGAGTGACGCTGGCGCATGACGGTACGCAACCGCAAACAGAAAATGTCCAGAAGTCGCAAACACGCCAAGCAAAACCATCGCGCCAAAGTCGGGCAAGCTTGGCAATGGGTCGTTCAGCGTTGGCAGCGCCAAAACCGAAAAGAAAATGGCCCCCACCAAAGTGACATGAAAGATCAATGCGATGCTTGTTTCTGTCCGCGACAACACACGCGTCAACAAATGATAGGCCGTAGCGCAGGCCGCATTCAATAACGCCCACAGCACCCCGACCGGATCAAGCCCTCCACCGGGTCGCATAATCAACAGCACGCCGCAAAAGCCAAGAATCGCAAAGAACCAACCTACCGGCGTGACCTTTTCGCCCAACAACGGCACTGCAATCGCCATTACCGCGAACGGAGAAACGTACATGATGGCGATGGTTTCACCGACTGGCATCAGCCGCAACGCCAACCCCATCGTCAAAGACGCCAAAGCCAGCGTGCATCCTCTTAACAGCACCAACCCCGTACGCTCAGTTTTCCAAAGCCTGGATCGCATGCGCGGCCAAACAAAGACCGCGAGCAAAATAAGGCTCGCCAAATACCGCACAGCGACAATCATCGGAATTGGATAGCGGGCAGTCAGCCCTTTGGTCAGGACATCACCCAGCGCAAAAAACAGCACTGCCAGCGTAACAAGCGCGACCCCGACCAACGGGCGTGCATCAGGTTCGGTACGGGTCAAAACAGTCACCATAATCAGTAATCCCGCTATTTAGACACGAAAAAGGGCGCCGAAGACGCCCTTTTCGTTATCAATACTAAACCGGGTTGTTACCCCTTTTTCAAGCACTCACGACCCAGCACTTCGGCAATCTGTACTGCATTCAGTGCGGCACCTTTGCGCAGATTGTCTGACACGCACCACAGGTTCAAACCGTTGTCGATTGTGCTGTCTTGGCGGATACGGCTAATGAACGTCGCGAAATCACCGACACATTCGACCGGTGTGACATAACCACCATCTTCGCGCTTATCGATCACCATGATCCCCGGTGCCTCGCGCAAGATTTCGCGTGCCTCGTCTTCATCAAGGTGATCTTCGAATTCGATGTTGATCGCTTCTGAATGGCCAACAAATACGGGCACACGTACGCAAGTCGCGGTGACCTTAATGTTCTTGTCGACGATCTTTTTCGTTTCTGCGACCATCTTCCACTCTTCTTTGGTGGAACCGTCTTCCATGAACACATCAATGTGCGGAATGACGTTGAACGCGATTTGTTTGGTGAACTGGCGTGGTGGTTTGTTGTCAGTCGGATTGTAGATCGATTTGGTTTGATCCCAAAGTTCGTCAGCGCCGCCCTTACCAGCGCCAGATACGGACTGATATGTGCTAACCACAACGCGCTTGATCGTTGCGCGGTCGTGCAGCGGCTTTAGCGCGACAACCATTTGTGCGGTTGAACAGTTCGGGTTCGCGATGATGTTTTTCTTTGAATAGCCGTGGATCGCTTCGGCATTCACTTCGGGAACAATCAGTGGAACATCTGGGTCATAGCGGTAAAGCGAAGAGTTATCGATAACGACACAACCAGCCGCGGCTGCCTTTGGCGCGTATTTCTTTGTTGCGTCAGAACCGACAGCAAACAGGGCCATATCCCAACCCGTAAAATCAAAGGTGTCGAGATCCTTAGTCTTCAGGGTCTTTTCACCAAAGCTGACGTCGCTACCCAGCGATTTACGGCTGGCAAGAACGGCCAGTTCATCGATTGGGAATTCCCGTTCATCAAGGATGTTCAGCATTTCGCGGCCCACGTTTCCGGTGGCACCGACGACGACGATTCTATAACCCATTTGGCTGGCTCCTTCGTTATATCAAAGGCCTATTAACGCGCTACGCCGTTAAGGGAAAGGGGCACCCCACAGTCCGCGAATTTAATCCCTACCCGTCGAAGCGATCTACAACCGTTTCGACCTGAAACCGGCCAATGACGTTTTCTAAACACCGCCTAACCCAGAGCTATACCTTTGCACCGATACTGATACCTCAGAATACATAACAAATATGAAATATTTAGATAAGGTCGATCAAGGCGACAGATAGATGTTCATTCATTCGTATGGGGGCGTAGAAAATTGATCGGCGGTGATACACAATCAACGAACGGCCACTGCGCACAGATCGCGATGGCACGATACACATACCCACAGCGATTAGGGGTAACCAATGCCTAAACTGGTAAAGCTGTTGTATTGCGTACGGTTCGCAACGCGAACGATGACTGCATTTGCGCGACGCCCGGCAACCGTGCAAGGTACCGGCGGTGAATACGTGCAAAATCCTCGGTGTCGTTTGCGACAACCTTTAGCAAGTAGTCGGCGGTGCCAGCCATCAAATGACATTCAAGAACATCAGGCACCAATGCAACGGCACGCTCGAACGCATCCAACACTTCATCCGCTTGTGCGCTTAAGGTTATCTCAACGAACACAGTTGTTGGCAGCCCGACCTTACGCGGGTTCAAAAGCGCCACATAGTCGCGAATATAGCCTTCTTTTTCCATTCGCTGCACACGGCGATGGCATGCCGAAGGTGACAGGTTCGCAACCTCAGAAAGTTCCGCGTTGGATACGCGCCCAGTCTTCTGCAAAACCTGCAAGATTCGCCGATCAATCGTGTCTAGATCCATTCCACGCACAATCATTCTATTAAAGACCAAACATACGCACAATTTTACGGCCGACACCACCACAGACAATCAAAATACCCAGAAAAATGCGTCAAAATGCACTTAGGGTTGTAATTAGTAGGAGACGTACATGCATATTGGCTGCCCCAAAGAAATAAAACCGCAGGAATTTCGCGTCGGCATTACCCCGAATGCAGCACGAGAGGCGATCGCCCACGGGCATTCCGTGACTGTCGAAACTGGCGCGGGAGTAGGCGCAGGGTTCGCAGATCAAGCGTATATTGACGCAGGTGCCGCGATTGTCGGCACCCCTGCTGAGGTCTATGGCAACGCTGAAATGATTGTGAAGGTAAAAGAACCCCTATCACCAGAGCGAAAAATGCTACGCGAAGGGCAGCTTCTTTTTGCGTATCTGCACCTTGCAGCGGATCTCGGACAGACTGACGATCTGCTGGACTCTGGCGCCACATGTATCGCCTACGAGACAGTAACAGATGATGCAGGGGGGTTACCCCTGCTCGCGCCGATGTCCGAAGTCGCAGGTCGGCTTGCACCGCAAATGGGGGCATGGACACTTCAAAAGGCAAACGGCGGTCGCGGCGTTCTTATGGGCGGGGTCCCCGGTGTTAGCCCTGCAAATGTTGCGGTTCTTGGTGGGGGTGTTGTCGGAACACAGGCGGCCAAAATAGCTGCTGGTATGGGCGCGGATGTGACTGTCGTAGACCGCTCGCTTACTCGACTTCGCTACTTAGACGAAATGTATGGTGGACGTTTTAAAACCAATTTCGCAAGCGCGGGCAACGTTATTGATCTCGCAAGAGAAGCCGATCTCATTATCGGTGCAGTGCTCATTCATGGTGCTGCGGCACCCAGATTGTTAAGCCGCGCGCAACTGTCTGAACTTAAACCCGGTGCAGCGCTTGTCGATGTCGCTATTGATCAAGGCGGATGTTTCGAAACATCACGCGTTACGACCCACGAAAACCCGATCTACAGTGTGGATGGAATTATGCATTATTGCGTCGCCAATATGCCGGGCGCCGTTGCGCGCACATCGACCATCGCGTTGGGAAATGCCACGATGCCTTATATGCTCGCCTTGGCGGACAAAGGTTGGAAACAGGCCTGTAAAGACGACGAACATCTTTTGCGCGGCTTAAATATTCACGCAGGCAAAGTAACTTATGCCGCAGTCGGCAAGGCGCTAGATCTTGACGTACTACCGCCAATTTTAGCGCTTAAGATATAAAAAAGGCCCGTCGCAATGACGGGCCCTCATGCTTAACAACGTTAAGCTTATTTCTTCAGTGCAACCAAGATTTCAGCCAGAAGCTCTTCTTGTGTTGGACCTTTTGGTGCTTCAGGTGCTGCTTCTTCTTCCTTTGCAGCGGCATCTTTTGCACGGTTCACCATCTTAACCAGCATGAACACAACAAACGCGATGATCAAAAAGTTGATGACTGCCATGATGAAAGAACCATAAGCAAAAATAGACGCACCCGCTTCGCGCGCGGCTTCCAAAGATGCACCGGCTGGCACTTCACCGGCAAGAACAGCGTATTTATTTGTAAAGTCGACACCACCAGACACAAGGCCGATGATTGGGTTGATCAGGTCACCAACAAGCGATGTCACGATCGCTGTGAAGGCGGCACCAATGATGATACCAACGGCCATGTCCATGACATTGCCTTTGGCGATAAAGTCTTTGAATTCGTTGATCATGTGTTGTCCCACTTCCTTTTTGGCGCGCTGATCCTACGCCAGCTGCGCATGTGCGCACATATTTACGCAGTTTTACGAACAAAATCATGGGTTTTATTTCCATGCGTTCCCCCTACTTGAAAACAACGAAGCCACACAAAGGATTCAACTGATGATTGATGCTACAAATTTTCCGATTACCGAACGTTGGCCAGCCCAAGATAAATCGGTCATTCAACTTTACTCTTACCCCACTCCAAACGGGGTCAAAATTTCTATCGCGCTCGAAGAAATGAACCTGCCTTACGAGGCGCATTTGGTGACCCTTAACGACGACGATGTGAAAAGCCCGGCGTTCCTGTCGCTTAACCCAAACAACAAGATTCCAGCCATTGTTGACCCCAACGGACCCGATGGCCCGATTGGCATTTTCGAAAGTGGTGCTATTCTACTTTATCTTGCTGAAAAAACTGGGAAATTCATCGGCACGACAGCAACTGACAAGGCACGCGTGACCCAGTGGCTGATGTTTCAAATGGGCGGTCTCGGGCCGATGCTGGGGCAGATGGGTTTCTTTTATAAGTTCGCGGGTTCCCAGATCGAAGATCCACGCCCGCGCGAACGCTATCGTGATGAGGCAATCCGCCTTTTGAGCGTGCTTGAAAAACAGCTAGATGGGCAAGACTGGGTCGCGGGTGATTACTCTATCGCGGACATGGCAATCGCCCCTTGGGTCAACGCGTTAGAGTTCTATGGAACCAAGGACGAAGTCGGCTATCATGACCTGAAAAACGTGCCTGCATATGTTGAGCGGTTTTTTGCACGCCCAGCCGTTCAAAAGGCCAAAACCATTCCTGACCCGACTGGATCAGCTTGATAAGGGCAGCTGTCCGCTAAGCACGTAGCGCAAGATATCAACGACCTGCGCCGGCTCTTGCACAACAGCAAGGGCCGCTGCATCCACCTCTTTCAGGGCGTGCTGGTGGTCATCGCCATGCATCACGATCAGTGACTTGCCAAGCGCAGCGGCGTATCCCGCATCAAAGGCTGCATTCCACTGTTTATATTTGTCACCGAACCGAACGACGACGATATCAGCAGTCTCAATCGCGTGACGGGTGCGGATCGCGTTTAGCTTCGCACCTTTGTTGTCATGCCAAAATTTGTCCGGCTCTGCGCCCATAATCGCGACACCGCAATCATCAGACGCTGCGTGATCAGTCACCGGAGCAGAAAAGCTAACGTCCAGATCACCAGCCGCTGCCGTGATTTGGTCACGCCAGTCAGTGTGGATTTCACCTGACAAATACACCTTTAGCATTTTCTGCTCCTTTAGTTGCTTCACACCAAACGCCAACACGGGATTACCCGCGCAGCGTTCCGCCTGTGGCCTTAGCGACTTTATCAACGATCTTCGCGCTGACCGCTTCGATATCTGCATCCTTGAGAGTTTTATCTTTGGGTTGCAGGCGAACTGTTACGGCAAGGGATTTCTTGCCTTCCCCCAGCGAACCACCAATGAATTCATCAAAGACACGCACATCGGTGATCAACACTTTGTCTACACCGGCGGCGGCATTGACTAGCGTCAGCGCCTCGACATCGGCATCAACAACAAAAGCAAAGTCGCGCTCGACAGCTTGCAGGTCAGTCGCAGCAAGTGCTGGACGCGTTGAAGATTTGTTTTTCGGCGTCGGGATTTCATCCAACCAAACGGTAAAGCCAACCGCTGGCCCTTTGATATCCATGTCGCGCAGCACCTTTGGATGCAGTTCACCAAAGACGGCCAGAACCTTTTTCGGTCCAAGACAAACTTTGCCGTGACGGCCCGGATGCCACCATTCACGCGCACCACGTAGAATTTGTACCTTCGCAGGTGCACCGATTGCCGCCAGCACGGTCTCTACGTCTGCTTTGGCATCATAGACATCAACCGGACGGGACGTGCCGTGCACATCCTTGGGGCCAGTGCGACCAATCAAAACACCAGAAACGAGGTTATGCTGTTCGCCCGGTTCACCGCCGTGAAAGGCTGCACCGACTTCGAACAATGCCATATCCATGAAACCACGCGCCTGATTGCGGGCAGCAGCACGCAACAGACCGGGCAACAACGCTGGACGCATATGCGACATTTCCGAACTGATCGGGTTCTCGAGCATCGTCGCATCATCACCACCGCCAAACAGCGTCGCGGCCTCGCGGTCGATAAAGCTGTAGGTAACGCATTCGTTGTAACCAAGTGCAGCGGCGGTCCGGCGCGCGTTTTTCTGACGGGTCTGGCCTTCGGTCAAAATTGGTTTTGGCACACCAGCATCCATACGTGGCAGCGGCTTACCTTCGAGCTTGGTCAGCGACGCAATACGCGCGACCTCTTCGACCAGATCAGCCTCGCCCTGAACATCAGGGCGCCATGACGGCACATGCGCCATGTTACCCTCGAGCCTAAAGCCAAGGGCGGTCAGTGTCTGACGCTGCGTGCTTTCGGGGATATCCATCCCGACCAAGCTGATCAGGCGCTTGGCGTCCAGCTTATAGGCGCGTGCGGTATCAGGAACCGCGCCGGCCTGAACGACCTCAGATGCCTCACCACCCGCGTGATCCACGATCATACGCACGGCATGCTCTAACCCTTCGGGTGTGAAGGCCGGATCAACACCGCGTTCAAAACGATACCGCGCGTCTGAATTGATCTTTAGTGCACGACCGGCGTAAGCGATCTGGATCGGATCCCAATAGGCGCTTTCAACGAACACGTTCACAGTATCTTCGGTGCATCCAGTGTCAGCGCCGCCCATGATGCCAGCGATGCTTTCAACGGTTTTGTCGTCAGAAATGACCATCTGGCCAGCCTGCAGTGTGTATTCTTTGTCATCTAGTGCAGTGATGGTTTCGCCACCCTTAGCACGATGAACACGCAGGTTACCCGCGACCTTGTCCGCATCGAACACGTGCAGCGGACGGTTTAGATCATATGTGAACCAGTTGGTCACATCGACAAGGAAACTGATCGGACGCAAACCAATCGCGCGCAGCTGCTGCTGCAGCCATTCCGGGCTTGGGCCGTTTTTTACACCTTTGATCAAGCGACCATAGAATACAGGACAGCCATCAAGCGTATCGTCATCAATTGATACGGTCATGTCAGACTTGAACGATGCCGCGACAGGATCAACGTCGCACGGCTTCAACTTGCCCAGACCACGTGCCGCCAAATCACGGGCAATACCACGCACGCCCAATGCATCGGGACGGTTCGGGGTAATCGCGATCTCGATCACGGGATCGACCTTAGACGGATCATTCGCAGCCAGCCAATCGGCAAAGTTTTCGCCAACCTCACCAGATGGCAGTTCAATGATGCCGTTATGTTCGTCGGACAGTTCCAGCTCTTTCTCAGAGGCCATCATACCAAAGCTATCAACGCCGCGGATGTTGCCAACCTTGATGGTGATATCCAGACCGGGAATGTAGGTGCCGGGTTTCGCCAGAACGACAGTTATACCTTCGCGCGCGTTCGGTGCGCCACAGACGATTTGTGTCTCGCCCTCGTTCGAGATCACCTTGCAAACCTTCAGCTTGTCAGCGTCAGGGTGCTTTTCGGCGTGAACGACTTTGGCGATGGTAAAATCGCGCAGCTTTGCGGCCGGGTCTTCGATACCTTCGACTTCAAGCCCAAGGTCGGTCAGCGCCTCCTCGATTTCCGCAACGGATGCGTCAGTTTCAAGGTGTTGTTTCAGCCAGGAGAGGGTGAATTTCATGGGTCCGGTCCTGCGGTTTAAATAGGTTGAACAGGGCTTAGCCTAAATGTGCGGCACACAAAAGCGATCACGCAAAAAATCGCTAGAAAAGGTAATCGAACAAGCGTAAATACCGCGCAGTTCGGACTGAAACTGTTCAGCCGTTCCGGGTTTACGAGAAATGTCTGGTATTAAGTATCTGCTCTTTGCCGCCGCGCTGTTTGTGGTTGGCCTGCTGTTGCATTCCAATAGCGATTCTTTGGTGTCTGGTCGGATGACCAACATGGCATCCGCCGTCCAAGTTTACTGCAACCAACATAGCCGCACCGTTGGTGGGGTCGAAATTGGCTGCAAAAACTTTGCTGACGTGCGCAAGATCGACATGCGGTCCGACAACCGACACCGATCTTTCGCAGGCGATCACATCGTGCAGATCAAGCGCTAAAGTTCACGCCCGGCTAGATCTTCGACCAATTCGAAGTGTTCGAACACGAGCATCATCTCGGGGTCGAAGTCACCGTTGCGTTTGAAATAGGCCTTGTGTGATTTACGCCACGCCAACAGCGTGTCGTCTTCGCCCTCGGCCAGCGCCATTTCTTCGGTCACGTCGCAATAGCGGACTTCCTCGACGCCAGTCGTACGGATCACCAGCGCAGGCGTGCCGTCCCAGTTGGCGGCAATATCGCAGCGGCCAACGACGGGCATTGAATCAGGGTCGCCTTCGAATTCAGAAAGCGCACCACAGGTCGCGCGTTTCTTGCCCTTGCGGACAAGCGCGATCAGATGCTGGCACAGCTCTGGTCCATCGCCAAACCGAAACGTCCCAGCGCCGGGGTATGTGTCTTGCAGGTCTTCAACGTCATTGGTCATGTGGTTTCCATTCAAAACATAGGGCAGTCCCCGGCCCTGGGTGGGGGTGAAGCCCCCTCCCGTGGGGAGGGTCGGGGGCTGCCCGGCGATACCGGGTGGCTGCTTGGATGATACATCATACCGATTTGAGAGTTTCCAAATAAGTAGCTCGTATCTTGAGCCTTGCTGCCGGACCAGAGGTAATCCATCCAACTCATTCATTCGATCTTGCATCCAGACCGCACGTTCAAGTCGGGCATTGGCATCTCTACGGGAGATTCCTGAGGCACTACCAAGTTTGTGGCGCATCAACACAATATCAAAGCATTCATGCATTTGCTTTTCTGCTTCATCCCGCGACAAGCCGGTAGAAATTTCTTCAAGAAACTTATTGGCGCTGAAGCTCTGCGCGATCTTCCAAACCAGAACTACAGAAAGGCAACCCACAATAGTCCACCACATCATACCTGCCCCCTACAGCCCACCATGCAGCGTCGGCACTTGTAGTGCGCTAAACCCATAGTGGCGCAGCCAGCGCAGGTCTGAATCAAAGAACGCGCGCAGATCGGGGATGCCGTATTTCAGCATCGCAATCCGGTCGATACCAACGCCAAAGGCAAAGCCTTGCCATTGATCAGGGTCAATCTTGGCGGCTTGCAGCACTTTGGGGTGAACCATGCCGGAACCTAGAACCTCGAGCCAACCGTCGCCTTCGCCGACCTTTAGCTGCCCATCAACCCATGAACACTGAATATCAACCTCGGCCGATGGTTCGGTGAAGGGGAAGTGGGACGCGCGGAAACGGGTTTTCACGCGGGCACCAAAATACGCGCTAAAGAATTCTTCTAGCGTCCATTTCAGGTTCGCCATGCTGATGTCTTTGTCGATGGCCAGACCTTCGACTTGGTTAAACATCGGTGTGTGGGTCTGATCATAATCCGCACGATACACGCGACCCGGGCAGATGATCCGGATCGGCGCGCCGTTGGCCTCCATGCTCCGGATCTGAACCGGGCTGGTGTGCGTACGCAAAACATGCGGCGGGCGGTTATCACCCTCGGCGCGGTGCGTGTAAAACGTGTCCATCTCGGCCCGCGCAGGGTGGTGGCCCGGGATGTTCAGCGCATCAAAATTATACCAATCAGATTCGATCTGCGGGCCTTCGGCCACGGCAAAGCCCATGTCGGCAAAGATCGCGCTAACTTCTTCGGTCACTTGGCTGATCGGGTGGATTGAACCTTCGCGACGATCACGCGCAGGCAATGTTACGTCCAGCCATTCGCTGCGCAGGCGTTCATCCAAAGCAGCATCAGCCAGCGCGGCCTTTTTCGCGGATAGGGCGCTGTTGATCTCGTCCTTGAGGGCGTTCAACGCGGGGCCCGCCGTCTGGCGCTCTTCTGGGGTCATCTTGCCCAGTTCACGCATTTGCAGGCTGATCTCGCCTTTTTTGCCGACGGCTTGCACACGCAGGTCTTCGATTGCGGCCTCGTCGGCGGCATCGGCAATCAGGGAAAGGTATTTGGATTTCAGATCGTCCATGGCGCGCCTCTTACAACTGTCCAAGCGGTGCTAGCGAAATGGGGGCTTGGTTGCAAGCTCATGCAGGCGCTCACCACCATCATCAGGGTGCGATTTTTGTGATCTCGGACTGGAAATGCGCCAACGTAACCGTCGCTCTGTTTCCCGCAATACCATGGTATTTTGATCGCCCCGTCGATGTCGGCAGCCCCGCCCAAATACTCGCAAGATTGTTCATGAAGCGTTGCTGGCTTAAATCACCAGCTAGAAATGCCCCAAATCCAGCGTCATCAAGTAAGACATCCGCGAGCCGATCCTGCATTGCAGGGCTAAACTGATCGCTTCGCCGTGCGCCAACCTGCGCAACGACACGTGTAAGCGTATCTGGGATGAACTGATACCTGCCAATCGCATGTGACTGGCCGGGCGTTGCAGAAATCCAATCAAAAATTTCGCCAATTGTCATTTCTGTCGGCCGCTTGCGCGGTTTAATTACCGCCCTATGCTGCACCGCATCATAGCCTGCAACAGGAGATTCCGCCTGCCCGATAATGCTGCGCAATCGCTGCACAGCGCTAGAATCTGCCTGTCTGACCACCACTGGAAGCGGCGCAAAGAAGCCGCCATCAATATGTCCACTGAAAAGGCTCGAACTTGCGGGTTTCGGAGCAATGGAAACACCATCCCGCACGAACAGCCCCCGCGCCTGACCAAACACGCCATCCCCCACCAGAGACCCCGATTGCCCCCAGCAAGCCAAAGGTGAAATCGCGGTCACCCAAACGAATATCAAACGCAGCATCATCATTGCACGCAGCATCACGGGAATTCGTTGCTTTTTCGTTTCGAAATGCCCCTGCAACGAAAAAAGGCCACCCAATGGGCGGCCCTTGATCAATTCTCGTTACTCGGCAGCTTAAGCAGCCAGAGCGTCCTTAGCTTTGCCAACGATTGTCGCAAATGCTTCAGGCTCGTTCACTGCAAGATCAGCCAGAACCTTACGGTCGACTTCGATCCCAGCCAGTGTCAGGCCGTTGATGAACTTGGAATAGTTCAGTGTTTCGTCAACCGAACGAACGCCTGCGTTGATCCGCTGAATCCACAATGCGCGGAAGTTGCGCTTGCGATTGTGACGGTCGCGTGTTGCATATTGGTTGGCTTTGTCGACGGCCTGTTTAGCGACTTTGAAAGTCTTTGACCGGCGATCATAATAACCTTTGGCAGCGTCGAGAACTTTTTTGTGACGACGATGTGTGACTGTTCCGCCTTTAACGCGCATATCCTAATTCCCTCTAATTAACGTGCGTAAGGCATCATTGATTTAACGATACCTTCGTCAGCTTTGCACAATGTGGTCGTGCCACGTGCGTTACGAAGGAACTTGTTCGAGCGCTTGATCATGCCGTGCTGTTTACCCGCTTGGGCAGCAACGACACGGCCAGAAGCCGTCGTTTTGAACCGCTTTTTGCAGCTCGATTTTGTTTTCATCTTCGGCATTTCCGTCTCCTCTTTGGGTCGGTCGGAAGCGCGACTCGGCATGCCATACGGGCCGGACGCGCGGGTTGAGACGCGCCGTATAGGACGCATCATTCAAATAGGCAAGGGATTTAGAGCATATACCGGCCCAAGACATCAACAAATACGTCGTCGACAGTCGCGAAACCGTAAACCCCGGGATTTTCCTGCATTGCATAGGCAACGCTGACGCCCCCAACGACGGCAAACATGATCGCCACACGTGGAAAGCGTCTGTCCGAAAACGCGCTGATCAAGGCTGGAATTGCGAAGGCGCAGCATAGCACGCCCACAACAAAAATCAGATCATAATCCATTTAGCGCGTTCCCGTTTTCTTACAGGCGGCAGCTTAGTCTGCTTCGGCTGGGAAAATCAAACGTTCATCGCAGGGCGCAACACGAAGGATGTTTGTCGATCCGGGCGTGTTAAACGGCACCCCAGCGGTAATCACAATCATATCTTCCTTGTTCGCCAATTTCAGGCTCGTTGCTGCACTAACCGCCGCGAGAACCGCATCTTTAAAGCGGTCAACAGGGCCCGTGACAACGCAGTTTGTTCCCCAAGACAGACACAGGCGACGGGCTGTTCCGATTTGGTTCGTCATCGCAACGATTGGAACCCGCGGGCGTTCACGCGAAACAAGCAAAGCTGTTGTACCAGATTGTGAGAAACAGCAGATCGCCTTAACGTCTGTCGTTTCTGCAATTTCACGTGCCGCAGATACGATACCATCTGCAACTGTTATCCCATCCGTTTTCCGCGACGCTTCGATAATCTCTGTATAAGTCGGGTCTGACTCGACCTCACCCGCGACGTTGTTCATCGTGCTTACCGCTTCAATCGGATACGATCCGGCAGCAGATTCCGCAGACAACATGATCGCGTCTGCACCTTCGTAAATTGCGTTTGCGACGTCGGATACTTCGGCACGTGTCGGCATCGGTGAATCGATCATAGATTCAAGCATCTGCGTCGCCACGATGACCGGCTTTGCGGCAGCACGTGACTTGCGGATCAGTTGTTTTTGAATTGGCGGGACCGCATGAACAGGCAGCTCAACGCCCAGATCACCACGAGCAACCATGATGCCATCGCTGACTTTCAAGATTTCATCAAATGACTTTACCGCATTTGGCTTTTCAATTTTTGACAAAATCGCGGCACGACCTTTGGCAAGCTCACGCGCTTCTTCAACGTCGGCAGCACGTTGCACGAACGATAGTGCCAGCCAATCAACGCCTAGTTCACATACAAATTCGAGGTCTTTGCGGTCTTTTTCAGACAAGGCCGCCACCGGCAAGGTAACATCAGGAACGTTCACGCCCTTGCGGTTAGAAATTGTGCCGCCAACGATAACTTCACAATCAGCAAAGTCGCGACCACAGTCTTTGACCCGCAGCTTAATCTTACCGTCATTGACCAACAGGTGCGCGCCAGGCTCTAGCGCGTCGAAAATTTCTTTATGAGGCAACTTAACGCGGTTCACGTCGCCCTCGGCGTCATCCAGATCAAGCCGGAACGCAGCGCCTTCGACCAATTCCTCTTCGCCGTTGGCGAAAACACCAACGCGCAGCTTTGGGCCCTGCAAATCGGCAAGAATGGAAATCGGGCTATCCATGTCTTTTTCGACTTGGCGGATAATCTCGTGACGGACCTTAATTTCAGCGTGATCACCATGCGACATGTTCAGACGGAAAACGTCTGCGCCTGCTTCATGCAATGCGCGGATCATCTCATAGTCATTGGAAGCTGGGCCAAGTGTGGCGACGATCTTTACGTTACGGTGGCGTCTCATGATTTTTCCTTCGTGCGGCTATGCCGTTAGCGATAACAGGCGGCTTATTGCCCTTATTGCGCAATTCCAATCCTATCACAACTAGCCTAAATCGGGTGACAAAGGAATGACACCAAAGATGACACACTCTGCTTACCAAATTATTGATAAAAACAGGTCTGGGCGATGGCTGGTTAGCTGTGATCATGCGACCAACCATGTCCCTGATTGGATAAATAACGGCAACCTTGGGCTTCCCCATGACGACATGCAGCGCCACATCGCATATGATGTCGGCGCAGCTGGGGTGACCCGCCATTTAGCAGAGGCACTGGACAGCCCAGCAATTCTATCAAACTTCTCGCGGCTTGTGATTGATCCCAACCGGGGTGAAGATGACCCGACATTGCTTATGCGTCTTTATGATGGGACCATCATCCCCGCAAACCGTCATGCAGATGCGGTTGAAAAGGAAAAGCGGCTAGAGCATCTTCACCGCCCCTATCACAACGCCTATGCCGAACTGGCGGCGCAAATGCAGGACCCCGTGATCTGCGCGGTCCATAGCTTTACACCGCAACTACGCGGACGGTCAGCGCGGCCTTGGGAAGTTGGCGTTCTTTACGCGCATGATGATCGGCTTGCGAAACCATTCATCGAAGCCTGTATCAATCAAGGTTGGTGCGTTGGAGACAACGAACCCTATTCTGGCCACCTCAAAGGCGACGCTGTCGACCGACATGCGCTACAGCATGGACGGCCAAACGTTCTTATCGAAGTGCGCAACGACCTTATTGCCGAAGAAGCCGGACAAATCCTTTGGGCGCAGCGATTAGCACCTATATTGAAAGAAGTACTCGCCCAGACTGGGCTTTGACGGAGAACACCATGGACGACCAAACTCGCATCGAAATCGAAGCCGCCGCATTCCGCCGCCTGCGCCAGCACCTTCTTGAAGATCGGCCCGACGCGCAAAACATCGACATGATGAACCTTGCCGGGTTCTGCCGGAACTGCCTGTCGCGCTGGTACCAAGAAGCAGCTAACGAACGCGGCATCGAAATGGACAAAGAGCAAGGCCGCGAAGCGTTCTACGGCATGCCGTTTTCCGAGTGGAAAGCGAAGCACCAGACCGAAGCGAGTGCTGAAGCAAAAGAAGCGTTCAAGAAGTCACATGGGTGAGTGATTAAACTGCGGGAAACCGATGACAAAACTTGAGTTCAATATAGAACAAGCCTCCCAAAGAGAGTTTGAGGACTTTGTTTTCAATCAAAAGGCCCATTCCCACCAGGGTTTGGTGATCATTTTCGATCCCAAACACAATACGCATCGCTTCATCGAAATGTTTAGGAATGCAGGTAGTCTGCTGGAAAGATATGACCTTACAAACCTTGAGCGAGGCTGTTGGGCGATGTTTGGCCCGGGTGATAAAGGAAATCTCACCGATTTAATCTGGAACCAAGATATCCCTATCGAAGTCAAAGAAGAACTGATTACCTCAATGTACTTCATGTTTCGCGATATTTTCGCGCAACAACCGCTCGGAAATGCCTGTGAGATGTGGTGGGACGGATTGGCCTACGAAATCAATCCAATGAAAAGAGCGCAACCAAGCACGAACCTCGAACACCAGCGCATTCAAAATGCGATGTTTGAAACTCTGTCTAAAGTACTCTTAATCGACAGCTACGACTGCCAAAGCGCAGCCCTACACGGCCTGAACCACGTTCTTCACCCAGACAATGACAGAGTCATTCAAGCATTCATCAACAGGCACCCCGACATGACAGATGAAGAGATTGAGTATGCCCGAATGTGCTCGAAAGGACTGGCGGCCTGAAGCAGGCACGGACGGCATCGAAACCCACCGGCTCTATTCGCCGGTGGACTTGTGAATACGACCGAGATCAAACAGCCAGCTTACGGCTTTCATCCAGATAGATTTCACGCAAGCGCGCTGCGATTGGGCCGGGTGTGCCGGTGCCGATGGATGCACCATCGATGTCGACGACGGGCATGACGAATGTGCTGGCCGACGTGATAAATGCTTCATCAGCTTCTTGCGCTTCGGCAATGGTAAAGCTGCGTTCTTCGACCTGCATCTGTGCTTCGCGAGCAAAACGCAGAACGGCTGCGCGGGTGATCCCGTGCAAGATCTCATTGCCCAAGTTCCGCGTGATGATGGTATTGCCTTTAACGATGTAGGCGTTGTTTGACGTGCCTTCGGTCACGGCACCATCTTCGACCATCCACGCATCGTCAGCGCCTGCGGCCTTGGCCATCATCTTACCCATGGACGGGTACAGCAACTGAACAGTTTTGATGTCACGGCGCGCCCAGCGCTGATCCGCGATCGAGATCACTTTGATCCCTTTCTTGGCCGTTGGGTTGTCAGCAAGACCAGGTTTGTTCTGGGTGAACAAAACAACAGTTGGCTTCGTCGTTTCCGGATCAGGGAAGGCAAAGTCGCGGTCGTCAGGCGCACCGCGTGTGATTTGAAGATAAATCATGCCTTCCTCAATGCCGTTCAAACGCACCAATTCGCGGTGCACGTCCAGCAGATCAGGCAGCGCATCAGGGCGCGGCATGTCTAGTTCATCCAAAGAACGCTCGAGCCGTTTTGCGTGCCCGTCAAAGTCGATCAGCTTGCCATCTAGGACCGATGTTACCTCGTAAACGCCATCGGCCATCAGGAAACCGCGATCAAAGATCGAAATCTTGGCTTCGTTTTCAGGTAGGTATTCGCCGTTGACGTAAACTGTGCGCATGGTCATCCCCATAATGCGGCGGCAGGAGGGTGCACGCCTTGTTCATCAAAAATAAGTGGTTGATCACGGTCTTCGGCCAATAAGAGCGGGCCGTCAAGGTCCGTAAAGGCCACACCCTGCGCAAGAATGGTCGCTGGCGCCATAGCAAGCGACGATCCGACCATGCAACCGACCATAACACCGTAACCCTCAGCGATGGCTTGCTCTTTCAATGCGCGCGCTTCGGTGAGGCCACCTGTTTTGTCCAGCTTGATGTTCACCATGTCATATTTGCCCTTTAGCGCAGAAAGACTGGTTCGATCATGGCAGCTTTCGTCCGCGCAAACCGGCAAGGGGCGCGCGATTTCCGCCAGCATTTCGTCCTCCCCAGCAGGCAGTGGCTGTTCAACCATTTGTACGCCAAGCCGGATCAGATGGGGCGCAAGGTCGGCATAGACATCAGCAGTCCAACCTTCATTTGCATCCACGATAATCCGGGCTTCAGGGGCACCGCGACGAACCGCCTCTAACCGAGCCATATCGTCGGGCGTACCAAGTTTAATCTTCAGCAACGGACGGAGCGCATTTTTTGCGGCCTGAACCTGCATTGCCTCGGGCGTATCAAGCGACAAAGTATAGGCGGTGATTTCCGGGCCGGGCGCTGGCAGGCCTAACAAGTCCCAAACCCGTTTTCCGGCTTGCTTGGCTGCATGATCCCAATACGCACAGTCCAATGCATTACGCGCCGCACCCGCTGGCAAAGCATCTTGCAGGTCACCCCACGCGCCAGAAAAGCCGCTGATCTGTTCTGTCACGCTATCCAAGGTTTCGTCGTAGCGCGCATATGGCACGCATTCACCCCAACCAACGGCGCCATCGCCGCTAACCGTGACGGTTAGTACCTCTGCCTGCGTGCGAGAACCACGACTGATCGTGAACACCTGCGCGAGCTGGAATACATCACGCGTCACTTGAATTTTCATCGATATGCCTTTTCTTGGTTAGAACGCCGGCGCGATCAAATTTAGCTAAATTTGATCTTATATCGCCGCCAATGCATCGACCAGTCGCCCTGCCCCTTGGCGGAACGTGTCGACCGTTGGAAGGCCCATCCGCTCTTCGACCTCTGCCATATATGCTATCGCTTCGGGCTCAGACATGTGCTGCGTATTCACCGATACGCCCACAACCTGGCAGTCAGGGTTGGCAATACGCGCCATCGAAAGCGCAGTATCACGAAGCGCCTCTAGGCTCGGCAGTGCGTAGTCAGGCAAACCACGCATATGTGTGCGGGTCGGCTCATGCGCGAGCACCAACGCATCGGGCTGCCCACCGTGGATCAGTGCCATTGTCACACCTGAATATGACACGTGAAACAGGCTCCCCTGCCCTTCGATATGATCCCAGTGATCCGGATCGTTATCAGGGGTCAGATACTCCACAGCGCCCGCCATAAAGTCCGCGATCACCGCATCCAATGGAACACCACCACCTGTGATCAAAATGCCGGTCTGCCCGGTCGGACGGAATGTCGACTTCATGCCGCGCTTTTGCATCTCTGCGTCCATTGCGAGGCCAGTGTACATCTTGCCAACCGAACAATCCGTACCAACTGCCAAACACCGTTTGCCAGTGCGCTTCTTGCCGTTCGCGATGGGATAGGCAACCGACGGAATACGCACATCGAACAATGTACGTCCATTCACGCGCGCTGCTGCCATCAGATCATTTTCGTCACGCAGTAGATTGTGCAAACCAGACGCGACATCGAAGCCCATCTGCAGAGCCTCTACCAAGACGGCCTTCCAAGCGTCCGAAATAACACCGCCGCGGTTCGCCACACCAATCACAAGAGTCTTAGCACCTGCTGCTTTGGCCTCTGCCAACGTCATGTCCTTGATGCCGACATCCGCGCCACAACCCGGCATACGGAATTGTCCAACGGCATTGTCCGGGCGCCAGTCCTTGATGCCCTGCGCGACCTTCGCGGCAAGCTGATCGGGCGCATCGCCCAGAAACAAAAGGTATGGGGTCTGGATCATGGGAAACTCCGGATTCGAGGAAAACTGATATCGAGAGAATTGCGCGTCATACCTAGAATGATATCGTTAAGATGACTCTCAATACGAAGCTATACGCAACAATTTTGCATGATATCGCAGTTTAGAACAAATTCTTGCGCTCAATTTGTAGGGTGGATCTTGATCCACCCATCCAAGAAAAAACCCGGGCGCGAACGCCCGGGCAAGTATTGAAAAACTGAGAGGAAGGGTATCAGCCTTTCGAGAACTCAGGATAGGCTTCCATGCCCAGCTCGGACACGTCCAGACCGTTGATCTCAGCCTCTTCAGATACCCGGATACCCATTGTGGATTTCAGGATAATCCAAACGATCAGAGATACGACAAAGACGAAGATACCGATTGCTGCGAAGCCGATGAACTGTGTCACGAAGCTTGTGCCATCTGTGTAAACAGGCACAACCATCGTACCCCAGAAGCCCGCAACGAGGTGGACTGGAATAGCGCCAACAACGTCGTCGATTTTCAGGCTGTCCAGCAATGGAACAACGAAGACAACGATTACGCCACCAACAGCACCAATCCAAAGCGCACCGAACAGCGACGGGTCAAGCGGGCCAGCCGTGATAGAAACCAGACCAGCAAGCGCACCGTTCAGCACCATGGTCAGATCGACCTTTTTGTACATGACTTGTGTCAGGATCAGCGCTGCAACAGCACCGGCAGCGGCAGCCATGTTGGTGTTTGCAAAGATGCGGCCAACGTCAGTGATGTCACCAACAGTACCCGCAGCCAACTGCGAACCACCGTTAAAGCCGAACCAACCCAGCCACAGGATGAATGTACCCAGTGTAGCAAGTGTCAGGTTAGAACCCGGCATTGGGATTGTTTTGCCGTCTTTGTATTTACCGATCCGTGGACCCAGAACAAAGGCACCAGCAAGGGCAGCGAAACCACCAGCAGCGTGAACCAGAGTTGAACCAGCGAAGTCAGAAAAGCCCATTTCAGACAAGAAGCCGCCGCCCCACTGCCAAGATGCTTCGATTGGGTAGATGAAGCCAGTCAGCACAACAACGAAGATCAGGAATGGCCACAGTTTGATGCGCTCAGCCAAAGTACCAGAAACGATCGATGCAGTCGTTGCACAGAACATTAGCTGGAAGAAGAAGTCAGAAGCGACAGATGCGTAATCAAGTGACGCATCAGCAGCAGCCAGCCCTACAGGCTCTAGTGATGTGATCGAGAAGAACGGGCCAAGCCAGCCTTCGACAAGCCATTCACCTGGGTACATAAGGTTGAAACCAACCAACCAGTACATGATGGACGCAATTGAAAACAGCGCGATGTTCTTTGTCAGCTGTGTTGTAACGTTCTTAGAGCGCACAAGACCTGCTTCGAGCATGGCAAAACCGGCAGCCATCCAGAACACCAAAAAGCCGCCCACAAGGAACAGCAAGGTCGTCATCAGATACGGGCCGATTTCATCGAATGTTGGCGCGGCATCCTGTGCCAGCGCAAATGTCGGCATAAGCGCAAGGCCCGCACCAACAAGAAGAGATTTATTCAGTTTCATTAGTCTGTCCCTTAATTCACGCTTAAAGCGCGTCATCGTTTGTCTCGCCGGTGCGCACGCGAAGGGCGCTTTCAACGTCGAGAACGAAAATCTTGCCGTCACCGATTTTCTCGGTCTTGGCTGTGGATGCGATGGTGGAAACCACCTGTTCGGCCATTGAATCTGGAACGACGACCTCAAGCTTAACTTTTGGTACAAAATTCACGGCGTATTCGGCACCACGATAAATTTCAGTGTGGCCGGATTGAGAGCCGAAGCCCTTGATTTCAGACACCATCATGCCGCGCACGCCCACGGTGGTCAGCGCCTCGCGGACCTCCTCGAGTTTAAACGGCTTAATTGTTGCAATGATGAGTTTCACGTTCTTCCCCTTGCAAATTCATATGCAAAGCGCTCTTGGCAGCGCCCGCTTGCAAAGAGACAGAAACCGCGTGTAGCCACCGCGAGCAAGACTCCTGAGGTATCAGATCGCCCCAAAAGCAGGCACGATTGCACAATTTTTGCACAAATAGCCATAAGTGCCTAAATATTTAGCGGCATAAAAACACCGTATCAGCGACTCATCGCGCTCTACATTTGTGAAAGCCCCCGCTATGGTAGTAAAAAATCAGACAAACAGTCGGTCGGGCAGAACATGAGTGGAAATGGCAATAAGCGGACACCTTTGGTGGCCGAAAAGCGCTACCCGGGCAACGGGACAGCGAAAAAGAAACCTGCACCTAAGAAAAAGCCCGTCAAAAAACCAGTAACGCGCCGCAAGACCGCACCTAAGCGCACCAAACCGCGCGGGTTACTCGGGTGGCTACTTTTTCCATTCATCTGGGCCGCACGCATTATCTGGGCAGTTAGCTGGCGCCTGGGACTTGTTGTTGGCCTGATTATCGCTGGATTTTCATTCTATTTTGCCGCGCAAATGCCCCCGGTCGACGAATTGATCGACGGTCGCACACGCGGCTCAGTTACAATGACCGACTACCGTGGCGAAGTATTTGCATGGCGTGGCGATCAATTCGGCGGGATGGTGACTGTTGACACCGTGTCCGGGCACCTTACCAACGCAGTTGTCGCAACCGAAGATAAACGGTTCTACCGTCATTTTGGGATTTCCCCACGCGGGGTTGCATCCGCAGTGCGCATCAACCTACGCGAAGGACGTGGTCCGTTATCGGGTCACGGCGGTTCAACAATAACACAGCAAACAGCAAAGCTGCTTTGCCTTGGTGTACCGTTCGACCCGACCAGATGGGACTCAGAGGCAGAATATGAAAACGACTGCCGCCAAGGGTCGCTTTGGCGCAAAGCCCGCGAGGCCGTCTTCGCAGTAGGCATGGAACTTGCCTACACCAAAGACGAAATCTTAACGATCTATCTCAACCGCGCCTATCTGGGCGCAGGGGCGCGTGGTTTCGAGGCGGCGTCGCAACGATACTTTGGCATTCCCGCTATGGCGCTCAGCCCTGCGCAATCTGCTATGCTTGCAGGTTTGCTGACCGCACCATCGACATTGGCCCCGACAAGCAACTTACAGCGCTCGCAAAACCGCGCAGCCGTTGTTGTCGGCCTGATGGAAGATCAGGGCTATCTCAGCCAAGCCCAAGCCGATGAAGCCCGCGCGAACCCCGCGACGCTATCGGAAACCGCACGCGCCAACGCAGCGACTTTCTTTGCTGACTGGATCATGCGCAGCGGTCCTGAATCGTTCACCCGCAACACAACCGAAGACGTATTTATCCGCACAACGCTTGACCCGGCGATCCAAACGGCTGCCGAAGAAGCGATGATCAGTGTCTTTGAAAACGAAGTTCGCGAAGGTTCCGAAGCGCAAGCCGCCATTGTTGTGATGTCCGCAGATGGTGCTGTCCGCGCAATGGTCGGGGGCCGCAATATCGGCGAAACTGGCGCATTTAACCGCGCGACACAGGCAAACCGTCAGACAGGTTCATCCTTTAAGCCGTTCATATTCGCCGCAGCACTTGATCTGGGCATGTCACCTTACACGATGATCGACGATGAACGCACATGCTGGAAACGCCGTGGCGCAAGCGATTGGTGCCCCGAAAATTATGACCGTACGTTCAAAGGTCCGATTACATTGATCCAAGCCTTAGCCGAAAGCCGCAACATCCCTGCGATTGTCCTATCAGAGGACGTTGGCCGTGAACTGGTACGTAATGTCGCAAATGGATTCGGACTAAACGGTGACTTGGCGGCAGGTCCGGCGTTGGCGCTTGGCGTTTCTGAAAGCACACTGCTGGACATGACAGGGGCCTACGCCGGCATCCTGAACGGCGGATCGCAAGTGACGCCCTATGGGCTTGTCGACCTGCGCATCCGTGGCGACAGTGAAACCTTGATGGATTCTCAGGGCGCGGGCATCGGCGAACGGATCATTGGTCAGGATGCGGCCCGCCAGCTAACGTGGATGATGACGAAAGTCGTCGAAGAAGGCACCGGGCGGCGCGCACGCATTGATGGATGGCAAATCGCTGGGAAATCCGGAACAACACAGGGTGCGCGCGATGCGTGGTTCATTGGCTTTACCGGTGACTATGTCACGGCGGTCTGGATGGGTTATGATGACAACCGCCCGCTAAGCGGCGTAACGGGTGGGGGGCTGCCCGCAACGATCTGGCGTGAAACCATGACACGTGTGCTTGCTGACAAAAACCCAACGCCCCTTCCAATGACAATCCCGCCAGAACCAGCGCAATCGGGGCTTTTGCATAGCGAAGGCGGCGAAGTGCTGGATCAAGACATTCTGAACTTGTTAGATTCGATTGTCGGAAACTAAATCCCGATTTGATTGTCCGACCACCAAGCGTGTCGGGCAATCAACCAAGCGTTAATATTCGCCTTCCTCGCAGCGGTCATAGCGAAACGCATAGCCATTCCACACCATGATGATACCGTCAGTTTCTGCGTCTTTCATCAGGATTGACCGTTCCGTCCACGTCTGTCCGGCACCAGAGCATTCCATCTGATAGATCGTCGCATTCATGTCGTTAATATCAACAGGGTTTGTCATACGGCATTCCATCTCAACGCCGTGAAAGACGACTTCTTCGATCTTAAGAGAACCACCATCGACACCAACAAGCGCACATTCGGAATGGGCGGTTTGTTTGTAAACACCATCATATGGCCCTGCAAAAACAAGGACAGGCATCAAAACAGCTGCGGCGAACGAAAAAGAAGTCAGATATTTCATGACGTTGATATTTGCGATAAATCGCCATATTGATCAATCGTTTATATTATCCTTGCGCCTTCGCGGGGCATGACCCCAGATAAACAGTTACCAACGCCGCATTTTTCTATAGGTTGCACAATAGGTTTTCGATGCAAGGAAAAGACCAACCAATGCCCTCATATCCGAACGGACGCGCGCAGTTGCGTGCCGCACGACAAGAAAGCCGTTCTCTTTACTGGGCCGTTGCAATCTTTAGCTTTTTCGTAAACCTTCTGATGCTAACCGGCCCATTGTATATGTTAAACGTGTACGACAGGGTTCTTAGCTCACGATCGTTCGAGACGTTGATCGCATTGTCTGCCCTCGTCGCATTTCTTTATGGAATGATGGGGATCCTTGATTATGTTCGTGGTCGGGTCATGGGGCGGATCGGAGCACGGTTTCAAGCGCGCCTTGATCGCCCGGTATTTGCAGCGGTGATGCGTGCGACAACACTGTCACGTGCCCCTCGCGAAGCGGCAACAGGCCTGCGCGACCTAGAGTCGGTTCAGCGCCTGATTACCTCACCCGCTTTGATGGCATTATTCGACCTACCATGGGCACCACTGTTTTTCTTTGGCATCTTCATTTTCCACCCAGCGATGGGCATTCTTGCCCTGTTTGGCGCGATCGTGTTGATGATTGTCGCCATCGCGAACCAAGTCACCAGCCGTAAACCGCTAGAGACCGCAAACTCCTCACGCTTTGCAGCAGATCAACTCGGCAACCAAATCCGCTCCGAAAGCGAAATGGTTCATTCTTTGGGAATGCGCAGCGCGGCCTTTGATCGCTGGCAGCTGGCACGCGGTAAATCGCTGGACGCCAGCATTTCAGCGGCTGATGCCTCTGGTACATTCACCGCAATGACCAAAACGTTTCGCCTATTTCTACAATCGGCAATGCTGGGCCTTGGCGCATACCTAGTGCTAATCAACGAACTGTCGCCCGGTGCAATGATAGCGGGGTCAATCTTGTTGGGTCGCGGGCTTGCCCCGATTGAAATGATTGTCGGCCAATGGGCCGTATTTCAACGCGGACGTGAAGGCTGGGCTAACTTGGGCGTACTGCTTAGCGCCGTACCGCCAGACATGCCGCGTACAGAACTGCCAAAGCCCAAGGCTGCTTTACGCGTTGAGCAGGTTACCGTTGTACCGCCGGGTGAAAAACTGCCCGCACTTCGGTCAATCAGTTTCGAAGTCAAACCCGGACAAGCCGTCGGCGTGATTGGTACGTCAGGCGCGGGAAAATCGACGCTCGCACGGGTACTGACAGGTGTTTGGCAACCAGCATCTGGTAACGTGCGTTTAGATGGCGCGTCGCTTGAACAATATGACCCTGACGTTTTAGGCAAACACATTGGCTACTTACCTCAGCGCGTGCAACTGTTTGACGGGACGATCAAAGAAAACATCGCACGTATGCTCATGCAACCCGACGATGCAGCCGTCGTCAAAGCCGCACAAAAAGCTGCAGCACATGACATGATTTTAAAACTACCTGACGGATATGACACACGTGTTTCTGCCAACGGTGGGCGGCTATCAGGTGGGCAAATTCAACGGATCGGTCTTGCACGCGCCCTTTATGGCGATCCGGTCGTGTTGGTGTTGGATGAACCCAACTCCAACCTGGATAACGAAGGTTCCGTTGCTCTGAACCAAGCGATCAAGGTCCTAAAATCCGAAGGAAACGTCATATTCATCATGGCTCACCGTCCCGCTGCGATCCAGGAATGTGACACATTGCTCGTCATCGACAACGGCGCGCGGCGCGCCTATGGGCCAAAGGATGCTGTGATGGCTGAACTGGTCAAGAATCATGGCGACATCCAGCGCTCGACCGGCAAGTCGGGAGGGGTAGCATGACCGATCAACCAGAAAACCGTTGGTCCGCAAAGAACCACTTGGGCGCTGGCGTTTTAACTCTTCTTATCCTTGTGGGCGGCTTTGGAACATGGGCTTTCCTTGCCCAAATCACAGGCGCAGTTATTACCAGTGGCCAAATCGAAGTAGACCGCAACCGACAGGTCGTTCAGCACCCTGACGGCGGGGTCGTTTCTGAAATCCTTGTCGATGAAGGTGACACTGTAATCGCAGGTGACTTACTTATCCGCCTTGACGCGACGGTCCTGCAATCAGAACTGGCCGTCGTCGAAGGGCAGCTATTTGAAATCCTTGCCCGGCGTGCGCGTCTCGAAGCAGAACGTGATGACACGGATACGCTTACATTTTCGTCCACACTACTTGAAGTCGACACCCCCGAGGTTACAGAGCTGATCGCCGGCCAAAACCGGCTGTTCGATGCCCGCCGTGAATCCAATGACGGCGCGGTTGAACAGTTGACCCAGCAGCGTGCGCAGATCGCAAGCCAAATCAATGGAATCACAGCGCAGCAAACAGCGCTGACCACGCAGCGCAATTTAATAGCCGAAGAATTACGTGACCAACAAAGCCTACTTGATCGCGGCCTCGCCCAAGCCAGCCGCGTTCTTGCACTGCAGCGCGAAGAGGCCAGCCTTTTAGGAACGATGGGCGAGCTAACAGCCCAAGCGGCCCAAGCAGCAGAACGCACGACAGAAATCGACCTGCAAATTCTAAGCATTGCAACCACCCGCCGCGAAGAAGCAATCACGCGCTTGCGTGATCTTCAGTACAATCAGTTGGAACTCGCCGAACGGCGCCGAACATTAGTGCGGCAGCTAGATCGACTTGATGTGCGCGCCCCTGTTTCTGGCATTATTTACGGCATGCAGGTCTTTGCGCAGCAATCGGTTATCCTACCCGCCGACCCCGTTCTTTTCTTGATCCCCCAAGACCGCCCATTGGTCATAGCAACCCAAGTTAACGTGCAAGACGTTGATCAAATTTATGTCGGCCAAGATGTGACCCTGCGCTTTTCAGCCTTTGACCGCAGCCGTACACCTGAACTGAATGGCAAGGTGACACTTGTTTCTGCGGATGCGTTTCAGAACGAAAACTCCGGTCTGTCGTTTTACCGTGCAGAGGTTCAACTAAACGAAGGCGAGATCGATCGCCTACCTGCAGATATGACGTTGCTTCCCGGTATGCCCGTCGAAGCGTTCATGCGCACGGCCGACCGCAGCCCGATGGCGTACTTCCTAAAACCGTTGGCTGACTATTTCGCCAAGGCGTTCCGCGAGTCGTGATTGCACCCTGTCGTTTTGCCCGCTAGCGTTCGGGCAGAATGACAGGAGATTCCCATGAGCACGATTGAAACCAAACTGGCAGAACTGGGCGTCACCCTTCCGGATGCGCCCGCCCCGGCAGCGAACTATGTCCCCTATGTGGTTATTGGCGATATGGTCCATGTATCCGGCCAGATCTCGGCCAATGCTGACGGGCTGATTATCGGAAAACTGGGTCAGGACACTGACGCCGAAGCAGGCGCTGCCGCAGCACAAACATGCGCGGTCAACCTGCTCGCTCAACTCAAAGCAGCCTGTGGCGGCGATATCGATCGGCTCGTGCGCGTCGTAAAGCTGGTAGGCTTTGTGAACTCGACCCCAGAATTTACCGACCAACCGAAGGTAATCAACGGCGCTTCTGACTTTATGGTTGCGGCACTCGGCGATGCAGGACGCCACGCGCGGTCTGCAGTAAGCGCCGCGAGCCTGCCATTTGGCGTTGCTGTCGAAATCGAAGCGATTTTTCAGATCAAATGACCTTGCCGCCGTCTTTCTTTGCTCGCCCGATCACGCACCGCGCCCTACATGACCGCGCTGCGGGGCGGGTGGAAAACAGCCTTGCCTCTATCCAAGCTGCCGTCGATGCAGGCTATGGCATCGAAATTGACGTACAGCTAAGCCGCGATGATCAAGCAATGGTTTTTCACGACAACCTGCTTGATCGCTTAACCCCGGAAACTGGCCCCGTCCGGGCACGCACAGGCAAAGAACTGGGCGCGATCAAGTTAACTGGTGACGCTGGGACCATTCCAACGCTAACGCAAGTTCTGGAAACCGTCGGTGGCCGTGTGCCTTTGCTGATCGAGATCAAGGATCAAGATGGCGCGATGGGTCCAAATGTTGGCACCCTCGAACAGGCCACTGCCGATGCGCTGAAAGACTATTCCGGCGACGTTGCGGTCATGTCGTTCAATCCGCACAGCGTCGCCGTGATGGCGCAGATTGCCCCGAATATCCCGCGCGGGATTACAACATCAAGCTATGAGGCGCAATTCTGGCCCGAAGTCCCGGATAAAACCCGCGCCGTTTTGCGAGAGATCCCGGACTATGACCGTACCGGGGCCTGCTTTATCAGCCACGAAGCTGCCGACTTGGATCGTCCGCGCGTTGCGGAACTGAAATCCCAAGGCGCACAGGTGCTTTGTTGGACAATCCGTTCGCCCGCAGCCGAGGCAAAAGCGCGCGAGATCGCCGAAAATGTGACCTTTGAAGGCTACCTCGCTTGACGAAGCGCAGATCGCACCCAAGTCTGATGATATGACAGACACCCCAATCGAAGTCGCCGCCCATCCCAGCCTTGCGGACATTCACCCAGCCGACTGGGATGCTTGCGCGTGCCCAGAGGCAACAGACGGTCGCCCCCATGATCCGTTCACGACATATCGGTTTCTAAAGGCGCTTGAAGACAGCGGGTCCGTTGGTGGTGCTAGTGGCTGGCAGCCACGCTATTTGACGGTTCGCCAAAACGGCCAAATGATCGCCGCAGCACCACTTTATGCAAAGGGACACAGTCAGGGCGAATACATCTTTGATCACAACTGGGCGCATGCCTATGAAAACGCGGGCGGGCGATATTACCCCAAGCTCCAAATCGCAGTACCTTTTACCCCGGCCACAGGACGCAGGTTTCTGACAAGACCGGGATATGAGGTGATCGGAATGTCCGCCCTGATCCAAGGCGCGATCCAGATCGCCGCAGACAACGAAATCTCATCCGTCCACGCCACATTTTGTACCGAAGCAGAAGCAATCGCGGGCGCGGAAATGGGTCTGCTAGCCCGCATTGGCCAGCAATTCCACTGGGTCAACGACGGCTATAAAGACTTCGATGCATTCCTTGCCACGCTATCCAGTCGCAAGCGCAAGAACATCCGAAAAGAACGCGCACAAGCGAAAAGCTTTGGCGGAGATATCATTACCCTGACAGGCGATGATATTCAGCCCGAACATTGGGATGCATTCTGGCAGTTTTACCAAGACACGGGCAATCGCAAATGGGGCACCCCCTATCTGACGCGGAATTTCTTTGACTGCGCTCAAGAAACCCTTCGCGACGATATGATGATGGTGCTGGCGGTGCGCGACGGCCGCGCCGTGGCTGGGGCGCTGAATTTTATCGGGCGCGAAACGCTTTACGGGCGCTATTGGGGCTGTATCGAACACCACCCCTGCCTTCACTTTGAACTTTGTTATTATCAGGCAATAGAATTCGCCATCACCCACGGCCTGTCACGGGTCGAGGCGGGTGCACAAGGCGAACACAAACTGGCGCGGGGATATCTACCCGTCACCACCCATTCGCTGCATTGGTTCGGCGATCCAGGCTTTCGAGATGCGGTCGCGCGCTATCTTGATGCCGAACGTGACGCCATCGACCACGAAATCGAAGTTCTGACCAGCTATGGTCCATTCCGCAAAACCAACCGTGAGGAACAGCAATGACTGACACATTGACCGAAGCCGAACGCAACGAATTGATCACCCCGCTTCTGGAAAACGGATGGGGGTTTGTGAGCGGCCGCGACGCGATTGAAAAAACCTATACGTTTTCCAACTTCATCGACGCCTTCGGCTTTATGACTCGTGCGGCGATCTGGGCCGAAAAATGGAACCATCACCCCGAATGGTCCAATATCTATAAAACCGTCTACGTCACGTTGACCACGCATGACGCAGGTGGTCTATCGGCCCTCGACGCCAAACTTGGCGCAAAATTGGATAAACTCGCAGGGGGCTGACTTGGACAAGCTACTAAACACCGCCATCTGGAATGGCAAAACCATCGGAGATCTACTGACGCTTGAGTTTCTAGCCTCGATCTTTGGTAATGTCGTTGCGGCGTTACTGATCATCATCGCCGGCTTTGTGATCGGTGGCTGGTTACGAAAACGGCTCGTTCATCTTGGTGAAAACAACAAACATCTCGACATTACACTGTTCAATTTCCTTGGGAATATAGCGCGGTATATCGCGATTGGCTTCGCATTCCTATTTGTGTTGAACACATTTGGCGTCGAAACCACTTCGTTCGTCGCCGTCATCGGTGCCGCAGGTTTGGCGATTGGTCTTGCTTTGCAGGGCACGCTGTCAAACGTCGCAGCTGGTGTGATGATCGTGTTCTTCCGTCCAGTAAAAATTGGTGATTTTGTCGAAGTATCCGGCCAAATGGGTACCGTAAAAGACATCACTTTGAACTTTATTGAACTGGCGTCGCCCGGCAATCTACAAATCATCATCCCCAACGCACAGGTTTGGGGCAACACCATCGTAAACTACTCGACCTACGCCACACGACGGGCCGAATGGACATTTGGAGTTGGTTACGGCGCAAATCTTAAAAATGCCGAACAGGTTATCCGCGACACTATCCTTGCCGATCCACGCGCAAAAACGGACCCTGCCCCGTTCATTCAGGTGAATAACCTCGGCGATAGCTCTGTTGATTTTCTGGTGCGCGTTTGGTGTGATAGCGGTGACTTTTTCCAGTTTCAGGCTGATATGAAACGTCAAGTCAAAGAGGCGCTTGATCAAGCGGGTATCGACATTCCGTTCCCGACACGAACGCTGGTTCAGTCCCAATCATAACAAAAAATGGGCGGTGCATTCAGCGCCGCCCATTTGATTTTATTCCATTGCCTCAAGCAATGTTTCACCAGCAGAAATTTCGCATTCACCTGGGTTCGCTTCGGCGTTCAAAATTGTAATCACGCCGTTATCTACCAGCATCGAATACCGCTTAGACCGGTTCACGAAACCTACCGGCGCCGCGCTAAAGTTCATTCCGATTTCGGTTGTAAACGCGCTTTCGGCGTCGGCCAGCATTGTGATGCCAGCGTCGATAGCGCCAGTTGCGTCGCCCCATGCTTTCATCACAAACGGATCATTGACCGAAATGCAGATAATTTCATCAACGCCTTTGGCTTTGAAATCATCATGCGTGATCATAAAGCTTGGTACGTGAGCCGTAGAACATGTACCAGTATACGCGCCCGGCAAACCAAAGATCACCACTTTGCGGTTCGTCAGCTTGTCTGAAAGTGACACTTGTGCTGGTCCGTCTTCGCCCATTTGCAACAATGTTGCGGCCGGAAGTGTATCACCTGTTTTGATAGTCATTATTATAGCCCCTTCGTGTTTGTATCTTTTGATGACTCACATATAGATGTCCCTGAAACAAGAGGGTGAACCCCAAGGAGATAGGTATGGCTCACGTTGTCATTGTCGGTGCAGGTCAGGCAGGCGCGTCTCTCGCTGCGAAACTGCGCAGCGAAGGCTTTGATGGTGATGTTACACTTATCGGCGCAGAAAAGGTGCCACCTTATCAGCGTCCGCCGCTTTCAAAGGCTTATTTACTTGGGGAAATGGCCGAAGAGCGGCTGTATCTACGGCCCGAAGAATTCTATGCTGATCAAAAGATAAACCTGCGCCTCAATACACGCGTGGTTGCGGTCGATAGTCAAAATAAAACCATCACGCTATCTGACGAAGAAGTCATCTCTTACGATGATTTAGCTCTCACAGTCGGCGCGCATCCGCGCATGCTGCCCGCCTCGGTCGGTGGAATGCTGGACGGTATTTATGCGATGCGCGACCTGAGCGATGCGGATGCGATGGCACCTGCCCTTGTCGCCAACAAACATGTGCTGATCATCGGCGGTGGTTATATCGGACTGGAGGCGGCAGCCGTCGCCGCAAAGCGCGGGCTAAAGGTTACTTTGGTCGAAATGGCAGACCGTATTCTACAGCGCGTCGCGGCCCCAGAGACATCAGACTATTTTCGCGAGCTTCACCGCGCGCATGGCGTTGATATCCGCGAAGGTGTCGGTCTTGATCGATTGCTGGGCGACGACCACGTCACGGGTGCGCTGCTGACCGATGGCACCGAATTAGAGATCGACTTTGCTGTAGTTGGTGTTGGTATCAACCCTGCCACGATCCTAGCTGAAAGCGCTGCCATCGCCGTCGATAATGGCATCACCACTGACAGCCACGGGCGTACTTCGGACCCACATATCTGGGCGGCAGGTGATTGCGCATCTTGTTTGTTCAAGGGCGAGCGCATCCGTCTTGAAAGCGTTGGTAACGCCATTGATCAGGCAGAGGCCGTCGCGCGCAACATCATGGGGCGCGACGAAAAATATACGCCGAAGCCATGGTTCTGGTCTGATCAATACGACTGCAAGCTGCAAATTGCGGGGCTAAACATTGGCTATACCGATGTTTACATCCGCAAAGGGGACGCGCCCGGTGTGCAGTCCAACTGGTACTACAAAGGCGACGAACTGCTCGCTGTCGACGCGATGAACGACCCGCGCAATTACATGATCGGCAAGCGCCTAATCGAAGCATGCCGGAGCCCTGCCCCAGCGGCGATCACCGACCCGGCCACCGACATGAAGGCGCTGTTAAAGCCGTGAGGATCATCGGAGGCACCCATCGTGGCACCGCGCTAGCCGCTGTCGGCAAAGGCGACGCAGGTGCGCATCTGCGCCCCACGACCGACCGCGTGCGCGAAAGCCTATTCAACGTTCTGCTAGGTGGACGTTTTGGCAATCCTATCGCGGATATGAACGTGTTGGATTTATTCGCGGGCACCGGTGCGCTTGGGCTTGAAGCCCTGTCACGTGGCGCATCTCATGTGACCTTTGTCGATAGCGGGCGGGTCGCGCAAAAGCTGATCCGCGAAAACATCGCCAAACTGCGCCGACAATCCGACACGACGTTGATTAGCAGTGACGCATCGCGCCTTCCCCAAGGCGACCCCTGCGCGTTGGCGTTCCTTGATCCGCCATACGGCCAAGGGTTGGGTGCAAAGGCGCTTGCTGCTGCCAACGCCGCTGGCTGGATTGCACCAGATGCGCTGATCGTGTGGGAAGAAAGCACCGCCCAAATCGCACCACCCGGTTTTACGACGCTCGACCAACGCCGCTATGGCGATACTTGGGTCACATTCTTGAAGGCTAATTAATGACTCCTAAACTCGTGATTTTCGACTGCGACGGCGTTCTTGTGGATACCGAACCAACAACTGATAAAATCATCTCGGCCAGCCTGACCCACTTTGGTCTAGCGATCAGCCCAGATGACGTGCACCGGCTTTTCGCTGGCGGCACAATCGAAGGCGTCGGAATTGAAGCAACCCGTCGCGGCGCGGTTCTGCCTGACACATGGGTTGATGACATCTATGCTGAAGTTTTCGAAGCACTGCGCAACGGCGTCCCTGTGATCGAAGGGGTCATTGACCTAATCCATGCGCTAGACCGCGCAGGCATCAAACGTGCGATTGCGTCCAACGGGCCAATTCCGAAAATGGAAATCAGCCTGACGCCAAGCGGCCTTTTCGATCTATTCGACGGGCGCATCTATTCTGGCCACGACCACGGACCAAAGCCCAAACCAGATATGCTGCTACAAATCGCGAAAGACATGGGCGTCACGCCACAAGACGCTGTAATGATCGACGATATGCCCGCTGGGTTCTTAGCTGCCAAAGCAGCAGGAATGCCCTGCTTTGGGTATGTGGCCGATGGTGATCCAGCGCGTATTGGCGATACAGGTGCAACGCCCGTGACCCACATGGATCAAATCCAGCAAGCGCTTGGGCTAAGCTAAAACACCTGCCCTGTGCCTAAGACCTCGGCCGGGGCGACCCACCAATCCATCTTTGACACTTGGACGATCCGCGCGACATGGCGTGCCGTCGCCATATCCTTGACCAAACCATAGCAGCTGGCACCCGAACCCGACATGCCCGCGACACTCACCCCGGGCAAAGACTCCAGCTTGGCAATGACTTCGCTGATCTCCGGCGCGATCTTTTCGGCGGCGGCCTGCATATCGTTTCGCTGCGCCTTTAGCCAATTTACGAAAGCATCATGGTCGGCGCCTTCGGGCAACGGGGTCATTGGCGCACCATTCTTATCTGTCATGCTGTTAAACACCTGCCCCGTCGGGACATCGACCCGAGGCCGCACCAAAACGATTGCACATGGCGGTAGTTGCGGCACAGAGGCAAGCACATCACCAATCCCCGACATCCGTGTCGGGTTGGGTGCACGCAAACAAACGGGCACATCAGCGCCCAATGCTACCACTTCTGGTGCGGTCGCAGGCAATGGATCAACCTGCCAAAGCTCGGCCAACATCGCGAGGGTGATAGCAGCATCTGACGATCCGCTGCCAATACCGGCGGCGTGCGGTAAATGCTTTTCAAGCGTCAGCATTGCGCCTTTGTCCACACCGCGTGCGATCCGCAAAGCGTCCGCAGCGCGCATCATTAAGTTGCCTTCGTCAGTCGGCACACCAATCGAGAACGGCCCATTCACCGAAATACGCATATCTGGCGCAATCGTCGCCGTGAGCTGATCAGAAACACCCGCAAATACGACAAGACTATCCAGCAAATGGTACCCATCTGCCCGTTGTCCTGTTACATGTAAGGTAAGATTAACCTTGGCCGGTGCTATTGCCTTAATGGTCGCCACTGGCCACCCGGATCGGCGCAAGGCCTTCGTCAAGCCGCACCAAATCCAATCCACGTTCTAACTTGTCGCGGATGCGTAATGCCTCTGTCTCTTTAGGGTCAAACGACAACGCCCTATTCCACTGGAACTTTGCTTCTATTTCACGGCCGACGGCCCAGTACACATCACCAAGATGGTCATTCACAACGGAATCGACGGGTTCCAGCTCTGCAGCACTTTCCAACAATCCAACGGCTTCGTCATAACGACCAAGCTGGAACAAAACCCAGCCAAGACTATCGATAATCGCGCCGTGATCTGGACGTGCGGCGGCGGCTGTTTCAAGCATGCTAAGTGCTTCATCCAGTTTTTCACCGCGTTCAACCAAAGAATACCCCAGATAGTTCAGTATCTGCGGATGGTTCGGCTGCAACGATAACGCCGCGCGAAAATCAGCCTCAGCAGCGGGCCAATTATCAGTCTTATGTTCGCAAATTCCGCGTGTGTAGTAAGCAAACCATTTGGTCGGATCATCGTCAGCATAAAGTTCGATCGCACGTGTATAGGCCCTGCCCGCTTCCTCATACCTGCCAGCCTGCCGAAGGGTGTCGCCTTGGTTGGTAAAGACCTGTGGCAAATCAGGGTGACTGCGGGCCAGCGCATCCAAAACTTCGATCGCGGCTTCGACACGACCACCGGAACGCAATACATCAGCACGGCCAAGTTCGGCAGCATGGAATGCAGGATCGTCACGTGGGACGCTCGTGTAAGCTGCATTCGACAGGTCGTACTGCCCAAGTTTTTCCAGCAAACCAGCAGTCATCAACGTTGCGACAGTATTATCGGGCCATAGATAGTTAGCCGCACGCGCATACATCAACGTATAAGCATCTGGCACATCGTTTTGGATCGCGCCAGCTGTGATATGATAAATTTCCGCCATCCCCTGTTCAGGCGTGGTGACCGCACTGTAGGCGACAGCTTCACCCGCCTGCAATTGATCCCGCAGCTGCGCAAGACCCGGATCCAACTGCGCGCCAAAAACCCCCTCAAGGATCACCAACGCATCTTCGTTCCGGCCAAGCTGACTCAGGATTTGCGCATGGGCGATACCGCTTTGTCGGTTATACCGCATCCCACCGGGGATACGCATACTAAACATCGCTTCGGCGCCTTCGAAATCGCCAACAGACGCAAGCGCGTATGCTTTGTGCGTTACGCCATAAACCACCATACCTTCGGTTTCGATCACACGGTCAAAGCCAGCGCTGGCTTTAGTCATGTCACCATTCCCAAGATGCGCCCAAGCTTGGGCGACGCCATCGATCAGTGGACTAACGGTACGCCCTTTTTCTAACGCTTGAAAAACTCCGTCCCAATTTTCCGACTTCACGTCTGCCATCTGTAAAACCAGATGCGCCACCTGACTATTAAAGCCCTGATCAACGATAGCTTGGGCAATAGAAATTGCCTGATCCATCTGCCCAAGCGCAACATAAGATGTCATCGCGCGGTCAAGAAGATAGGGGTTCGACGGATCGCTAAGCAGTCCTTCGGTCAGATACCTTGCTCCGGAACCATAGTCATGGTCGTGGACGGCTTGCCGCCCGGCAAGGTACGCCCCAGCATTGGGGTCGGCTAGTACCGCAGACCCAGAAGACAACAGACAAGAAACAGCGACGGCAGAAAGTAAGCGTTTTAGCACGATTTAATCAGGCCTTTTGGTCAGGTTCACCTTGAGCCTAAAGGGACTATGCCAGTCATGCAAACACGTCCTCGTGATCATGGCGGGTTGTCGCAACGTGAATGACCTAAGCCCTGCCGCTGGCACAAGAAGACAGGCCCGAAAGCCCGCCTACTCGCCCTGCCAAGACTGCTCCGGCACGCCTATTACGTATGGCGTTTCGCGTTGAAAACGACACTAAGCGATGAAGTGATTCGCAGTCAATAGAGTGATTCGCGAATCGGCGTTAACTTACCGGTGCGTAAGTTCGGCAATATGGATCAACGGGCACCGGGCTGACCAAAAACGGTGTATCTGGCGGCATGCCGCTTTCCTCAATCCACTGTCCGTTCACGCAAAAATCCTGCGCATAGTTTCCAAGGTTGAAACCAAAACCCGGATTACCACAGTCATTCGCGTTCCCGTTCGCGTTCCACGCCTGCGTCACCCCTAAACCCAGTTCCCCCGGTGTCGCGAACACAGCGCGGCCCGGGTCATAGCGTAACATCCAACTTGCGCCGTCTTGGCGCGTTGCCATGTCCCACTTTCCCAACAAAGAACCTGCCTGATAGCCCGCGATTTTGAAACGCGTCACGTCTGCTTCGGTCACCATGGGCTGGCTAAGCGCCGCGTCCGGGATCGTCATCTGACCGGTCATTGTATAGTCATTCGCGCCGATCCAACAAAAATAGAAATCAGCAGCATTCGCCTGCGTCGCGGCCAGCGACAATATGACGGCACCAGCGCGGATCACTTGGCGTTCTCACGCATGACATGACCCGCGAGATACAGAGATCCGCAGATCAGAATGCGGGCATTTGGTGCTGACGCTTTGATCGTAGTGATAGCATCCGTCACGCTAACAGCCACCGATGCTGGCATCCCGACGTCCGTGGCGGCCTTTGCCGTATCTTTGGCAGGGATCGTGTTAGCCTCACCCGGGATCGACACCGCTGTCAGCGTGTCCGCCACCTCAGACAGCGGCGCAAGATAGCCGCCGATATCTTTGGTGTTCAGCATACCGCATATCAAATGGGTCGGCCGTTTGGGTTGCTGGCGCAATGTCTCGGCAAGCGCGCGACCAGCGGCGGGGTTATGACCACCGTCCAGCCACAGCTCTGCCGGTGCAGCAAGATCAACAAGCGCACCTTTGGTCAGACGCTCCATCCGAGCAGGCCAATAGGCGCGGGTCACTGCTGCTTCGCAGGCGGCTTCGTCTTTGCCTAGCAAGCGCAGGGTCGCAATCGCGGCACCTGCGTTCAAGATCTGATGTGGTCCGGGTAGGTTCGGCAGCGGCAAATCAAGCAACCCGCGCTCATCCTGATAAATCAGCCGTTCATGCTCTGCACTGACGTGCCACTGCTGACCGTATGCATAAAGAGGCGCGCCAAGACGGGCGGCGATGTTTTCGATCACGTCCATGCTTTCGTCATGTTGCGGGCCAACGACACAGGGAACACCCCGCTTAATGATCCCAGCCTTTTCGCCAGCGATCTGCGCCAGCGTATCGCCCAGAAACTGCTGATGGTCCAAATCCACAGGCGTGATCACGGTTACCGCTGGCTTATCGATCACATTCGTCGCGTCTAGGCGCCCGCCCAATCCAACCTCGAGCAACGTATAGTCGGCAGGCGTTTCAGCGAACGCCAGCAAACCAGCAACGGTGGTGATTTCAAAATAGGTAATCGAGTCAGACCCATTGGCCTGATAGCAACGGTCTAAGACTTCGGTCAGCGCCTCTTCCGTGATCAGCTCACCAGCGAGCCTGATACGTTCGTGAAACCGCGCCAAATGCGGTGAGGTGTAAGCATGCACCTTGGCATTACCCGCCTC
Source organism: Yoonia maritima (assembly GCF_003003285.1). Lineage (GTDB taxonomy): Bacteria > Pseudomonadota > Alphaproteobacteria > Rhodobacterales > Rhodobacteraceae > Yoonia > Yoonia maritima. The sequence continues at coordinate 56,000 of NZ_PVTP01000013.1, forward strand.
TAACCCTGCGCGGATCATGGCTTGGGTCGATCCCTTGCCGTTCGTACCTGCTAAATGGATGACAGGCGGCAAACGGTTTTGGGGATTGTCCAGTTTTTTAAGCAAGGTCCAAACGCGGTCCAAGGTCAGGTCGATGACCTTGGGATGCAAGGCCATCATCCTTTCAAGGATCACATCAGACGACGCTGTCACTTTGCGTCTTTCGCAGGTGTTTCTTTTGGTGCTTCTTCAACCGCTTCGGCAACGATTTCGGGCGCAGGCAAGTCACCTTTGATAGGGGCTTCAAGCCCCATCAGCATCCGCAGAATAGTGGTCAGTTCGTCCTTAAGATCGGTGCGCTTTGTCACGCGGTCCAGCATACCGTGGTCCAACAGGTATTCAGCACGCTGGAACCCTTCGGGCAGCTTTTCACCAATCGTCTGTTCAATCACGCGGGCACCGGCAAAACCGATCAGCGCGTTGGGTTCAGCAATCTGCACGTCGCCCAGCATCGCATAGGACGCAGTCACACCACCGGTTGTTGGGTGGGTCAGCACGACGACGTAAGGCAAGCCTGCTTCTTTGAGCATCTGAACCGCAATCGTGGTGCGCGGCATTTGCATAAGGCCAAGAATGCCTTCTTGCATACGTGCGCCACCAGCGGCGGAAAACAGGATCAGCGGACGGCCCAGCGCAATTGCGCGTTCAGCAGCGGCAACAATCGCGTTGCCGACGTACATCGACATCGACCCGCCCATAAAGGAAAAGTCCTGAACAGCGACAACAACAGGCGTACGGCCCATTTCGCCCTCGGCGACCAGCATTGCATCTTTTTCGCCCGTCTTCTTACGGGCTTCTTTGATGCGGTCTGTGTATTTCTTTTGATCACGGAAATGCAGTGGGTCAGCGACTGGCTCTGGCACAGCAACTTCGACGAACACGCCACCATCAAAGATCGACACAAGACGTTCACGCGCTGAAATCGCCATGTGGTGATCGCAGTTCGTACATACGTTCAGATTGTCGGCCAGTTCGCGGTGGAACAACATGGTTCCGCACTCGGGACACTTGGTCCAAAGGTTTTCAGGCACCTCACGGCGCGAAAAAAGCGAGTTGATCGTCGGACGGACGTAGTTGGTGATCCAGTTCATTGGCGCGCCTTTTGCATTAACGCCTTTCAGATATGACGAGGCGTCACGAAATGCAATCAGTGGTGATCACCCCAAGGCACAAAACCATCATGATCCCGCCTGATTTATTTGCGAATAGCGATCCGCGCAGCAAGCCACATCACAAGAACGGACAGCATCTGCCCAGCGACCTGAAATATGATCCATGGGGTAGGCAGTGCACTGATCTCTGCAGAGTATTCGATTGGATCAACGTAAGGAAACAGGAACAAAGCAACCCCTGTGCCGGCCCAACCACTGATCCCGTACAACAATATAGCAAACGCGTTGTTCGCAAGATGCAGGCCAACGGCCGCGCCTAGATTCCCACTTCGAGCAGTAAGATCAGCACATGCAGCCCCAAGCATTGTCGCCCAAAGCGCCCACATAAGTCCTTCAGTGGCGCCATTTCCATTCCAGTAGTGCAACCCGCCAAACATGATGGAAGGGATACCCATCCAAACCCAACGCTGCTTTGATAGGCAGGCAAACTGTTGCTGCAAATAACCGCGAAATAACATCTCTTCGGTCCCCACCTGCACCAACAGGGCTAGCAAAGTAACCGGAATCAGCAACAGCCACCGCGCAAAGGGGCGGACTTCGACACCGCTCCCTAGATCATACCAAGGTGGCAGCAGCTCTTGCGCGAGCAACACAAGCGCAACACCCCACGCGACAGCGCATAAATTGCGCCATGCACTTTGTGCGGGACCAATCAACGACCAGAATCCGCGCCCATGCACAAGGTTCAACAACATCACCAGCCCCACGCAACCAATAACAAATGTAAAAAATTGTGCGAGCGTCCCGAAGGCTGATGTACCTTCTAAATATGCGTCACGAGCAGCCTCGCCAGATAAGAAAATCATCATGATGTCTGGTGACAGCGCGAAAATCACCTCGAAACCAACAACCACCAAGGCCACCCGCCAAAGCTGTGGCGCCCGCGCGGCGACATTAACAAAGCTGTGATGTAGGGCGTATGGATCAGTCATAGCGGACATTAGGCCGCATATCTGCGCGCCCGCAAGCGCAGTTCTAACTTGCGTCACCCCCGTCCAACTTTTAGACCTGCGACATCAGTTCCCGGGAGACAAGCCAATGCTTAAAGGCAAAGCCGACAAGACCAACCTACCAAGCCGCCACGTCACCGTAGGCCCAAGCCGTGCACCGCACCGCTCTTATCTATACGCAATGGGTCTGGACGAAGACGATATTGCGCAGCCATTTGTTGGCGTCGCGACCTGCTGGAACGAAGCTGCTCCTTGCAACATTTCGCTGAACCGTCAGGCCCAAGCTGTAAAGCTCGGTGTTAAAGCGGCGAATGGTACGCCCCGTGAATTCACAACCATTACCGTCACCGATGGTATCGCGATGGGCCACGAAGGCATGCGCGCATCGCTGGCATCACGCGAAGCAATCGCCGATTCAGTTGAACTGACGATGCGCGGTCACTGCTATGACGCGCTGGTCGGACTTGCGGGTTGTGACAAATCACTGCCCGGCATGATGATGTCGATGATCCGCCTGAACGTGCCATCCGTCTTTATTTACGGTGGTTCGATCCTTCCGGGCCGATTGAATGGCAAAGACCTAACAGTTCAAGACGTCTTCGAAGCCGTTGGCCAACACCAAGCGGGCAACATGTCTGATGCAGAACTCGAAGTCCTAGAACGCGTTGCGTGCCCTTCTGCGGGTGCTTGCGGTGGTCAGTTTACAGCCAACACGATGGCATGTGTTTCCGAGGCAATCGGCCTTGCGCTCATGAACTCATCCGGCGCCCCTGCGCCATATGAATCACGCGATCAGTATAGCGTCGCTTCTGGTGAAGCGGTCATGAACCTGATCGAAAAGAACATCCGCGCCCGCGATATCGTAACGCGCAAATCGCTCGAAAACGCAGCGCGCGTTGTGGCCTGTACAGGCGGATCAACAAACGCAGGTCTTCACCTGCCCGCAATGGCGGCCGAGGCTGGCATCGACTTTGACCTGTTCGACGTTTGCGACATCTTCCGCGATACACCGTATTTCGTAGACCTGAAACCGGGCGGTCAATACGTCGCAAAAGACCTTTACGAAGCAGGCGGCGTTCCTGTCGTGATGAAGGAACTGCGCAAAGCGGGTCTGATCCACGAAGACTGCATGACAGCATCCGGCCGTACAATCGGCGAAGAGCTGGACATGATCAAAGGCGAAGCTGACAACAGGGTCATCTACTCTGTTGAAAATCCGATCACTAAAACCGGTGGTGTTGTTGGCCTGAAAGGCAACGTTGCACCCGAAGGAGCGATCGTAAAAGTTGCCGGAATGGATGAAGAACAACAGGTCTTTACCGGCCCAGCACGCGTGTTCGAATGCGAAGAAGACACATTCGAGGCCGTCAAAGCGCGCCAATATAAAGAAGGTGAAGTTCTGGTAATCCGCAACGAAGGCCCATCAGGTGGCCCAGGCATGCGCGAAATGCTGGCAACAACGGCTGCCTTGTCTGGCCAAGGCATGGGCAAAAAAGTCGCGCTGATCACCGACGGTCGTTTCTCTGGTGCGACACGCGGTTTCTGCGTGGGTCACGTTGGCCCAGAGGCCGCGCACGGCGGGCCAATTGCATTGCTTGAAGACGGCGACATGATCACCATCAACGCGATCACAGGCGAACTGTCAGTAGACCTGACTGATGAGGCTTTGGCCGAACGCAAAGCGAAATGGAAAGGGCCAAAGGAAACGATCTACGCGTCTGGCGCGCTTTGGAAATACGCCCAATTGGTGGGTTCAACACGTCTTGGCGCAGTGACGCATCCGGGTGCGAAAAACGAAAAACACATCTACATGGATCTGTAAGAACATGATCCGTTTTATTGCGGGGATAGCAGGCGTGTTGGTAATGTCAGCTTGCACGACTGTGTCTCCGCAAAAATCCATTGCATTGGCGGGCGGCGATGTCGTCGCCCGTGCCCCAGCTGGGTTTTGCGTCGATGATCACGCAAGCCGCCCAAGCGCTGACTTCGCAGTGATCGCGCCCTGTGCAACCCTGGGTGCCGACCAAGCCCTTCCCAGCGCAGTTGCACTCGCCACTATCCAAGTTGGTGCCGACGGGTCCGGGACCGTGACAGGGTCAGAAACCGATATGCGCAACTTTCTCCAATCCGAAGCCGGCGCGATATTACTTAGCAACGCGGGCGACAGCAGCACAGTAAGTGACGTTTCCACACAGATATCTGACGGTCGCGTCACCGTCGCGTTTAACGACACCGCACCACATAGTATGGGCGGGCTACAGGACAAAGAATGGCGCACATTTACGGACGTGAATGGCCGACTTGTAACCGTTGCCTTACGCGGATTATCTGCTGCTCCGCTCGATGACAGCACAGGAATTTGGTTGTTAAATGCTATGGCTGTTGGGATCGCTCCGGCTGTTCTTATTCAGGCAACGCAAACTTCCGATATCTAACAGATTTCATGTTACCTTAGGGCGATAAGGAAAGGCTGCGGACATGGCGATCAATCCAACCGGCGTTCTTGGGCGGTTAATGCAGCGGCTTTCACTGGCACGTTGGACGGCTGCAGCACGCAATGCGCCGAATGCGGAACTGTCGACGCTGCGCGCGCTACGCCAAAATGCGCGACAGCTTTTGATCCCGCTCCAAGAACTTAGCTATATCGCTGAAGATAGGCTCGCTCTGCCACGAATTGGGACCAATACTTTCACACGCCCCGCAGGCACTGACTGGTCTTGGCGCCCAATGGCGTGGCGTGCAGGCCTTTGGAAACGTGGCCTTGCACCAGCATTAAACCGTGAAAAAATTGGTAGTGAAGTCGGCATCTTTCACGACTGCAATCAGCCCGAAATCAGCTTAACCCAATACCGAAATCTGCGCGCTGATGACCTTGCTGCCTACGGTCTCATGCTCGAAGTGTATCACTTTGGCGGTAGCTTTCTGTCTTTGGTTGTTGATCTACCCACCGCCGCATCCACGGGACTGAAAAAGCGGCACGTCATCCAGTTATCGGCGGTGATTGAACGCGAAACACCCATCAATATTTATGCGCGCCTAAACGTCAAAAACGGGCCGAATACCGAACAGATATTGCTAACCCTTCCGTCAGACCAACGCGAAACGATGGCCGAATTCGATCTTGCATACACGCAACTGAATGAAGCCCGAACCGAAAAAATATGGATCGACTTGCTGTTTGAAAACCCGAACATGAACAAAGTCACAATCCGCGACTTAAACATATGCCGCTATCCACGTGCGGAAATCTGAATGCCCCGCAAGGAGCCATTATGGCCAAATTTACACTAACCAAAACTCGACTTATTGCTGGCGTCTGGGAAGGGTCCCTGAAAGCAGAAGGGGCCGAAAAACCTGATTTGGTCGTGACCCATCAAGGCGAAACCGTTGATAGCCTGCAGCTTGAGCCAGAAAAAGAAGGTGTTTGGCGTGTCAAAATACCAGTTCCCGCACATCTCATCAGTGACGGCGTTCAGACATTCATCATTAGTGACAATACCGGCGACACACTAGGCAGCTTTTCCTTGCTGTCGGGCGAAGCTCTTGCCGAAGATATCCGTGCAGAGGTCGATCTGCTACGTTCTGAACTGGACATGCTAAAACAAGCATTCCGTCATCATTGCAGTAACGGTTAAACGTAAACAGATGGCGGTTTTCACCGCCATCTGCATCTCCCCCGATCGTTCGCTCAGAGGCTTGGGAACGCTGATCAAATGATCAGTTGAAGTTGTAGATCACCGAAACGCCCAGTGTGTTCACACCTTCGGACAGGTCAGCATCTGTTTCGCTGTTGAACGAGGTTGTGTAACCTGTACGCAGCGACAGAGTTTCTGTCATTGCGACGTTCAGTGCCAGTTCGTTGACCAGTGTTGTCGCAGTTTCCGAATAGATCACATCTGTGTCGTTCGTGATGTAAGTCGCGTCAGACAGGCTCTTGAACACGTTAGATGACACAGAAGCAGCTGCTTCAGATACGTCTTCCATGTTCACACGCTTTGCTGTGCGGTAACCTGGGCCTGCCTGAACAGACCACTGTACGTCAGCAGCGTTGTAGATACGGTAACCAAGACCAGCACCCACAAAGATGTCCTGCTTAAAGTCGCCGTCAGTGTCAGCCATGTTGTCAAAACCAGCTTCCAATTTGCCGAACGCAAACAGAGTGTTTGTCAGGTCACGACGGTAATCGATACCCGCAAGCAAAGTGTCTTCTGTTTTGACGCCATCAGTTTCGCCGTAAGCAAGGCTAGCTGTCAGGTCGATACCGTTCAGGCCGTCATATGTGCCGTAACGCAGGCCAAGACCGACATCGGTTGTTGTGCCGTCGTCATCTTTTACAGATGTACCACGAAGCGCGACCGAACCATAAGCACCAAGCTCACGACCTTCGTTACCGAAACGGCCAAGATCCCGCTCACGGTCATCTTCAATGTCTTCTTCCAGATCATCAACAGCATCCGCTGAGGCGTCTTGGTTAGTGAAAGCAGTCGTTTGTGCTGCACCAGCTGTTGCGATGAAGCCGCTGATTACAGCGATGATAAATACGTTGTTTGTCATGGGGCTATCCTCTCCCAAGAAGGTGACCCGTCCGGTTCAAGGAACGGGAGCATCTCTGCTGAGCGGATATCTAGCGGCAACCCGTCAATAAGGAAAATTCAAAATAATCATGCTTACCATGATTATTGCTTATTCATGATCGTGAGGCTCTCCGAGCACTTCAACCTCGTGATCCTCACTAATGTCACGCAGCTGGGCCAGTACCGCCTCGCCATCGGCTTCAGCGACATCTGTAACACTGTGTAAAGTCTGCGCCGCAACCTTGCGAATTTCTGGATCTACGTCGTCGCGCCAAACAGCCCACACTGGATAGGGAAAGCGCGGCGCATCCGGGACCAAGAACAACTGTCCGGCATCAATGTACTTTTTGACATAGCGCGCCGGCAGATATGCCGCGCCCTGCCGATTGACGATATATTCCGCCGCCATCGCACCCAACGAAAAGGTAAGTCCGGGGTTTGTCAGCTCTGGCAGGGCTTGCGCATGCGCACCCACAAATTCAGGCCCCCAATCGACAAAGACATAGCGCCCGCCCAAATCCATCGTCGGATTTTTCCATGACGCCACCATCACCAGTTCTTCTTCTAATACTTGTTCGGCCACCAACCCCGGCCGCAGCTGTGGCATATAAAGCAGTCCGACGTGCATGATCCCTTCGATCAAAAACCGAGTAAGCCGATCCGGCATCCCCAGTTCAGCGCGGATATTCAGGTCTGGCATTGTTTCTCTTAGCCCGTCGATCCAACGAAAGCCCATGCGCGGCCAAAGCGAATACTGTGCACCGATTGTAAGACTGCGGGTAAACCCTTCGGGGATGGCGACTTGCTGACGGGCTTCTTCCCAAACGCGGATAATCGACAACGCATAGCGTTCAAACTCACGTCCGGCGTTGGTCAGCTCTGCCCCTGCCTTTGAACGGGTGAACATCGGCTTACCAAGTGAATCCTCGAGCCGCTGGATACGCAACGAAACCGCAGATTGCGTCACATATAGACGATCCGACGCAGACACGAACGATCCTGTCGCTGCGACCTCTAGAAAGGTTTTGAGCAGGGTAATATCCATCGGTGCCATCCATGTCGCTTTTTCATCTTAACAGCATTCATATTTGGTCTTGCTCGCGAAACAACCGATGAAATTTCGCGGAACGGATATATCTTACGCCACGTACAGGATGACGTGCGCGTCAGCTTCAGTCATGATTTGCCCAAATGGGAGGCACGCAATGACCGATTATCCACATCTTCTCGCTCCGCTTGATCTGGGCTTTACGACACTTAAGAACCGCGTGCTGATGGGGTCGATGCACACTGGCCTTGAGGAAACGAAAGACTGGAACCGCGTCGCGGAATTCTATGCAGCGCGTGCGCGTGGTGACGTAGGTCTTATGGTGACTGGCGGCATGGCACCCAACCCCGAAGGCGGCGTTTTCCCCGGCGCGGCTGGCCTCTACACGGACGAGGACATCGCAAACCACCGCATCGTAACCGACCGTGTCCATGACGCTGGCGGCAAGATCGCAATGCAAATCCTACACGCTGGCCGCTATGCCTATAGCCCCAAATGCGTCGCCCCTTCGGCAATCAAATCGCCGATCTCTCCGTTCCCGCCGACCGAACTGGACGCGGAAGGAATTGAAAAACAGATCAGCGACATGGTCACCGCCGCCACCCGCGCCCAAGAGGCCGGCTATGATGGCGTTGAGGTCATGGGGTCCGAAGGGTACTTCCTGAACCAATTCTTGGTCACCCATACGAACAAACGCACTGACGAATGGGGTGGATCATATGAAAACCGTATGCGTCTTCCCGTCGAAGTCGTCCGCCGCGTCCGCGAGGCCGTTGGCCCAAACTTTATTGTGATTTACCGCCTATCCATGATCGACCTCGTGCCAAACGGGTCCACATGGGAAGAAGTCGTTCAGCTTGCCAAAGCAGTCGAAGCCGCAGGTGCCACGATCCTGAACACTGGTATCGGCTGGCATGAAGCCCGCATTCCAACGATCGCAACATCGGTCCCGCGCCGCGCCTTCACTTGGGTCACCAAAAAGCTGATGGGCGAGGTTCAAATCCCAATCATCACATCCAACCGTATCAACATGCCTGACGTTGGTGAATCTGTACTTGCCGATGGTTGCGCAGACATGGTCAGCATGGCCCGTCCGTTCCTTGCCGACCCTGATTTCGTCGCCAAGGCAGCCGCCGGCAAACCCGCTGAAATTGCGCCATGCATCGCATGTAACCAAGCCTGCCTTGATCACACATTCAGCGGCAAACTGACGTCGTGCCTTGTGAACCCGCGCGCATGTCACGAAACTGAACTGGTTATCGAACCCACCTCAAACCCGAAGAATATCGCAGTTGTCGGCGCGGGTCCTGCGGGGCTATCCGCGGCCCTAACCGCAGCAGACCGTGGGCATATGGTGACAATTTTTGACAAATCCACAGAACTTGGTGGCCAGCTAAACATGGCAAAACAAGTCCCCGGAAAGGAAGAATTCTGGGGTCTGGTGGATTACTTCCGCACAATGGTCGAAAAATCGAACATTTCTTTGGAATTGGGCACAACCGCCACACCAGAAACGCTCGCTGATTTCGACGAAACGATCATCGCAACAGGCGTTGCCCCACGCGATCCGTCCATTCCGGGCCAAGACGGGCCAAATGTCCTGTCTTATATCGACGTTCTGCGCGGCAAAGCCGAGGTCGGTGAACGCGTCGCGATCATCGGTGCAGGCGGCATCGGATTTGACGTTGCAGAATACCTTGTGACCGACGAAAGTCCGACGGAAAACCTACAAGAATGGCTCGAAGAATGGGGCGTCGGCGACCCCGAAACGACACGCGGCGGATTGCGGGCCGAAGGGCCACAGCCGGAACCCGCAACGCGCCAAGTTACTCTGCTACAACGGAAATCTGAAAAACTTGGCAAACGCTTAGGCAAAACAACAGGGTGGATTCACCGCGCTGGCTTGCAGATGAAAAACGTCGAAATGGTTGGCGGAGTAAACTACGAAAAAATCGACGCCGAAGGCCTGCATGTGACGCGTGGGGAAACCCGTGAAGACCCGCATGTCATTGCGGTAGACACTATCGTAATGTGTGCAGGTCAAGTCCCGGAACGTAGCCTTGCCGATCAACTAATTAGCTTAGGTAAGACAGTGCATGTAATTGGCGGCGCAGACGTCGCGGCAGAATTAGATGCAAAACGTGCAATCAATCAAGGCACGAGGCTCGCCGCCTCATTGTAACCGAAGCACGAAAATTCGCTTCTAACAAGCAATTAACCTGACTTAACAGGTCGGATACCCCGGATTTGTCAGGCATTGGTCCCATTCCTGCCTGATTTCCCTCGCTATAAAAGCATGGAAATTAGAAGTTTAGGAACACATATGGATCGTCTGACAGAAATGGAAGCCTTTGCCACGGTCGTCGACCAAGGTGGCTTCACAGACGCCGCCAAGAAAATGGGGATTTCAAAGTCCGCTGTTTCTAAACATGTTTCTTCACTCGAAGCACGTCTTGGTGCGCGCCTGCTTAATCGGACAACGCGCCGCGTTAGCCCAACCGAAATCGGGCTTGCCTACTATGATCGCGCACGACGTGTCCTAAACGATGCGGGCGAGGCAGACGCGCTTGTCACCTCTATGCAATCAGCACCATCTGGTTTGTTGCGGATTAGTGTCGCCACCGATTTCGGGGTTAACCATCTATCTCCCGTGTTGGGCACGTTCCTAAGCGAATTCCCGGACATCACGGTTAACATGGTGCTGAACAACCGTTACGTCGAACTGATCTCCGAAGGCTTTGATATGGCCGTGCGGATTGGCGAGCTGGAAGACAGCACTCTGCGTGCACGCAAGCTGACCGAAACCACGCGCCGCATGATCGCAAGTCCTGCATATTTCGAACAATATGGTCGCCCAGAGAAGATCGACGATCTGAACGATCACAAGCTGTTGCACTATTCAAACCAAGCGAATTCAGCGGTGTGGAAACTAACCGCGCCGTCCGGCGAAAAACGGCAAGTCCGCACAGCTGGTTGGCTGACAGTCAACGACGGCCAGTCATTGCTAAACGCCTGTGTGGGGGGACTTGGCATCGCGTATCTTCCGTCATTTCTATATGCTGATGCGATGCGCAAAGGTTTGGTCGAAGAGGCAATTCCAGATCTGCCTGTGGAAACGCAAGGCATCTACGCGGTCTATCCGCCGGGTCGTTTCACCCAACCAAAAGTGCGCGCTTTCATTGACTTTTTAGCACATGCGTTTGCCGACAAAGGCCCCAACGACTGGTAGATTGTTGTGATTTTCGCACATCATTAACACGGCCTTAATGATTTCGCCATTATTGTCTGCCTCCTATAAATTGGGGGCCGAACATGGAAAAACTGATGCGCATTTTGGAACCGCACAGCGCCATTGCGCTCTTCGGGCGATTTGCGGTTGCAGTGGGCCTCATCACAGTTGCCAATTACATTTTCGCACGATTTCAAAGTGCTATTATAATTGATGACAGATTCTATCACCTTAAACACGCGATTTTCGTCGGCGGACCATTTGCACTATTCGCATTATCGATCATGATGTTTCAGGTACGACTACAACGCAAACTATCACTATTATCGCGTAAAGACGGCTTAACTGGACTAAACAATCGTCGCACCTTTTTGGAATGCGCTGATCGGCGCCGTGAGGATCGCAATACGGGTGCATTACTTCTTCTTGATGCAGATCACTTCAAGCGAATTAACGACGCTCACGGGCATCAAGCCGGTGATATTTGTCTCCAAAGCATCTCAGAAACACTCCAAAGGAGTGTACGTCAGGATGATGTTGTTGGGCGGATTGGTGGCGAAGAATTTGCGATTTTCCTCTGCAACGCATCCATCCAGCAGGCACAGATTATTGGGGAGCGACTGACTAAACCAATTGCATTCCACCCGACAGACCACAGCACAGAAGCAAACCTGAGCGTTACACTCTCGGTTGGAGCGGTCGAAAACCGCCCCGACCTATCATTAAGTGCACTGCTCGCTCAGGCTGATCAAGCGCTATACCGCGCCAAAGCTGACGGGCGCGCGCGCATTGTCGTTTGGAACGATCAACTGGTTGTTCACTAAATGATCACTCTACTGTCGAAGTGATAATCACCTCCACCCGGCGGTTTTCTTCGCGACCGTCTTCGGTCAGGTTCGTTGCTATTGGTGAGAGATACCCCATCCCTTCTGCCTCTAATTGCGCACGGCTGATTCCATATTCTGCAACCAACCGTTCAAGAACTGCACCAGCGCGCCGTTTGGACAGCGCGATATTCACATCTAGGCTTCCTGATGCATCGGTGTGACCCACGAGCGCCACTTTACGATCCGGAAATTCATTTAAGTAATCAGCCAACGCTTCTAGCGACAAAAACCTAATGTCAGAAAGCCGTGATGAACCGGTTTCAAATGATAGGTCAGCAAGAACAGCCCGCCCGACATCATCAAGCTGAGCGCGCAAAGATATATCACCTTGCCCTTCAGCTGCGCGCAATGCCGGACCCGAAGCAGCGGACACTGGAAGGGTATCTTCCGATGCAGACCCTACATGGATGACCTGTACGTATCCCGCTTGCGCGGTTCTGCTTATAAATAGCGTGATGTATTCTGGGCCATCATCCCCAAACCGTCTTGCCGAAAGAAACCGGAAGTCGCCGATGTTGATTTGCATCTCAGGCGGTGGCAGCGCCACTGTTTCAAAACGGAAATCGAAGCCCCCGCAAGCTTCGGTTTGGCATTCGAAAATGATCCTATATCGATCGTTGCGCAGTTGTTCGCGCAAAGGTCGCAATAGCTGAAGCGTGGTCAGCGCTTGCGCGTCGATCCTCCAGGCTTGCTTCGTCAGTTTTCCTTCGGCATTTTCGATTGGCAGCACACCGTCAGACCAAATACCGATCGGCACGGCATAGCTGTCCAAAGCATTCAATTCTTCAAGCTGAAGTGTCGCGTTACTTGGGAAATTCAGCGTTTCGGCCCCACCAACAGTCGCCACGGATACAGCCAAACCCGCCAACAAACAGGAACGGAAAGATCGCACAATCGTCAAGGCAGATATGAAACCGTTCAACGGGTTACTCCGGTAAGATCCGATAGTGATACTGTCCCACAAGGGTCATACCAAGGGAAGCATAGAGCGCATTCGCAGCGTCGTTTTCCTGCGTTGTGACCAGTGTCAGATATGTCGCGCCTTGCGCCGATGCCCAATTAGCCGCAGCACGTGTAAGGTCACGCGCAAGTCCCATACGACGATGCGTGTTTGCGACCTCTAGCGCGTGTATCATTGCGCAATCGGCAGCAACAGCGACGTATCCGCTTCCTGCGGGTGTATCCGCTATACGCCCCAGTACCGTTGATTTTGGATGCCGCGCACGATCCATAATTGCGATCCGCCCAGGGCCAATTCCACCCGCAGCCCAAATTTCAGACTGCACTGCAAGTGGTGGCCAGACATCCAATGTACGCTCAACATCGATGGTACCTGCAATACTACCGACCTCTGCCGCGTACATGTTCACCGGATCTTTGATAAGATAACCGCGCGCGCCAAGCAGATCATCCAAGTCACTTTCACCCTCACGGATCATAAAAAGCGGGCGCTGCCCGCCGTCAATCATGGCATCTTCGGCAATTTTGATATCACCAGCTTTGTATGGCAGCTCAGCAGTTGCCGCGTTTACACGGCTACTGTTGCTCTCATCTAACCGCACTGTCCACGGGCCCAGTGCCTGTTTGACCGCTGCGGGCCATGTGCCATCGATAACGGCATATAGTTTTTGGGCCGTTGGAAAGCTCATACAGAAAATACCTTTTTGAGTGCCCCCAACGCTTCATCCAACCGGACGGTATCTTGCCCGCGCAAGACCAAATTCGTTCCGTAAGCACCGTCTTTCTGAAACGGGTACGACCCGACGGAAAGATCGCTGTATTCCTGCGCAAATGCAGTCAAAGGCGCGGCAACGTCGCCCTCCCCCCGCATGAGCGGCAGGGTCCGTGATTGCACCGGCGCGCCCCCTACAAGTGTCGGTAAAACAGAAGCGACCATCGCCTGAAACACCGAAGGTACCCCCGCCATCACGTGCACGTTGCCAAGCGTGAACCCCGGCGCAATACTGACAGGGTTATCAATAAGTGTTGCACCATCGGGTATGCGCGCCATCCGCAGCCGTGCTTCGTTTAGTTCTTTACCAGATGCGTCATAATGTGCCTGCAACAGCGCACGCGCGTCATCACGAACATCGACATGCACATCAAACGCGGCCGCGATGCAATCGGCAGTGATATCATCATGCGTTGGCCCAATGCCCCCACTTGTGAAAACATAGTCGTTCGCAACCGAAAGCGCCCGAGCGGCCGCAATGATTGCAGTGCGATCATCGCTTACGACACGGACTTCGCAAAGATTAATACCAGCTGCCGTTAACTGCCCTGCAAGGTAATGCATATTTGCATCGCGCGTACGGCCAGAAAGAATTTCGTCGCCGATAACAAGCATCGCAGCAGTTGGGTTGGGCATTGCGGTTCTCCTATAGTGATAATCAGGTTATAGGGCGCGCTATGGAATTTGCCACGCCTCTTATCCCCGCACGTTTAATCCGCCGCTACAAACGGTTCTTAGCCGACGTCACCTTGCCAGATGGCAGCGAAGCCGTTGCACATTGCGCCAATCCCGGATCAATGATGGGCCTTGCCAAAGAAGGTACCAAGGTCTGGCTTGAACCCAACGACGACCCCAAGAAAAAGCTAAAATATGGCTGGCGCTTAGTAGACCATGAAAACGGGCATTTCACCGGCGTGGACACATCAATACCGAATAAAGCGTTAAAAGCAGCGTTGATGGCGCATCAGGTACCTAGTCTACCGCCTTACACTCAGGTCCGGTCCGAAGTAAAATACGGTGAAAACAGCCGTATCGATTTTCTGTTAACAGGTGAAGGCCCCGACACATATGTCGAAGTCAAAAGCGTCACGTTAAACCGAACACCCGCATTGGCTGAATTCCCCGATAGTGTCACTGCGCGTGGCGCAAAGCATTTGCATGAATTATCGAATATGGTTCGAGAAGGGCATCGGGCTGTGATGTTCTATTTGGTCCAGCGGACGGACTGCAACACAATGTCTTTGGCCGCTGATATTGACCCGACTTACGCCCAAGCCTTTGCCAACGCAAAGGCGGTAGGTGTGACCAGTTTGGTGCAAACCTGCACGATTAACCCGCAAGAGATTAAACTTGGCTCTCTGATCCCGATGGTCCCCTAGAAACTGATCATCAAATCGCCTATGTCGCAGATAACACGATAAAGGATTACGACTGTGGACACGAACAAAGGCCGCATCACCAAAGATGGCATCCGCATTTATGACGCGACCGACTTTGCGGGCATGGCCACAGCAGGTGCGCTTGCTGCGCAAATTCTAGACGATATTGCACAGCATGTTCGTGTCGGCCAAACGACCGGTGAATTGGACCGCTTGATCACCCAAATGGTCGATGATGCAGGGGCCATATCTGCGACCATCGGCTACAAAGGCTATCAGCACGCAAGCTGCATTTCAGTGAACCACGTCGTTTGCCACGGTATACCTGGCGCGGCCATCCCTAAGGGCGCCAGTGAAACGGTGTCCAAAGATCTCGAAAAACGCCGCGGCGATGATAAGCTAAAGGCGGGTGACATCCTTAACATCGATGTCACCGTTATTGTCGATGGTTGGTTCGGTGATAGCAGCCGAATGTATGTTGCGGGCAAGCCAAAACCGATTGCAAAAAAGCTGATCGATGTAACTCATGATGCGCTAATGCTCGGTATCGAAGCCGTTAAGCCGGGCAACACTTTTGGTGATATCGGGCACGCAATTCAGACCTACGCCGAAGGCCAAGGCATGTCGGTTGTCCGTGATTTCTGCGGTCACGGGTTGGGGCGCGTGTTTCATGCCCCCCCAAACGTCGTGCACTTTGGGCGCCCCGGTACGGGTCCGAAGCTTGAGGAAGGCATGTTCTTTACCATCGAGCCGATGATCAACCTTGGTCGGCCCTATGTCGAAGTATTGCGCGATGACTGGACTGCCGTGACGGCGGACAAATCCTTATCAGCACAGTTTGAACATTCCGTTGGTGTAACGGCAAATGGATGCGAGATTTTCACAGGTTCGCCCTCTGGTCGTTTTCACCCAACATTCAACGTTTAAACCGTCTTTTTTGCGAATGACTTGCAACTAGCAGGCAACACCACTATATAATTGGTGTCGCTAGCGGTGGCACCCTTCCCCAAAATTTAGATGAGAGGATGCATCACATGCACCTGATTAAGCATGCCGCCTTTGCGGCAGCCTTTACCCTGTCCGCTACTTCGAGCATCGCACAGGAAGTCACATTGCGCTTTCAGCACTTTGTATCACCAACCAGTGCCAATCCGACCTATTTCATGCAGCCGTGGGCTGATGCGATTGAGGAACAATCAAACGGTCGGATCAAGGTCGAAATCTATCCATTTATGCAATTGGGTGGGTCAGCGCCGAACCAATACGACCTAATCCGCGACGGCGCTATTGATGGCGGGTGGGTTGTCCCGGCGTACCAGCCAAACCGTTTCCCCGAGGCCGAAGCGCTTGAGCTTCCCTTCATGACGACAAAGTCCGCAGAAGAAGCAAGCGCAGCGGCTTGGGTCTACACCCAAGACTATCTAATGGACGACTTCCAAGACGTTCACGTGATCGCGGCCCACATGCACGGCCCCGGTATCGTACACAAACGCGGTGGCGCGATTGAGACTGTCGAAGATTTCGCCGGGCTAAAGCTACGCGGCCCATCACGGCCAGCCACGATGCTGCTGGATGAACTAGGCGCAACACCTATCGGCATGCCCGTCCCGCAGTTCCCAGAGGCATTGTCAAAAGGCGTTGTTGATGGTGGTGTGATCACTTGGGAAATGTCTCCTTCGCTCAAACTAAACGAGCTAACAGACAGCCACACCGACGTCGCAGGTGACCGCGCACTTTATAACCTCTACTTCATCTGGGCGATGAACAAAGATGTCTATAACGGCATGCCAGAAGACCTGCGCGCGATCATCGACGCGAACTCTGGTATGATGGCAAGCATGTGGGCAGGTAATGCGCACGACACCGGGGATGCAGTTGGGCGTGACGTCATGATCGCCGACGGCAACGAAATCGCCACATTGTCCGAAGAAGAAACAGCACGCATTGTAGCGCTAGGCGAAAACGTCACCGCTCATTGGATCAGCGAGATGAACGACAAAGGCTTTGACGGCGCAGCACTGGTCGCCGCAGCGCAAGCTGCTGTCGCTGACAACATTGCCGACGAATAACCTGTTGGGGCGGCAAACAAGCCGCCCCGCAACACTGCGGCAATTAAAACTATTTTCAGTTTACCTATGGCAGCACTTAATCTTTAGTGAAGAACGATGAGCCTTAATCATCGGATTTTACAGGACTATTTATGCCAATTATTATTCTTATTCTGAGCACGCTGGGCGCCGCAATATGGTGGTGGGTTCGGCAAAACCCCGGCGACGCGCTTGATACAGCCGTAGACGTCGCCACAACTGTCCGCAATGCACCACGCAAGCTGGCATTCCGGAAACAAACCAATGCACACCCAGTCGAAGGCATCGATGATCCGCGCATCGCGATTTGCGCGATCGCGCAGGCGTTCATAGAATTGGACGATCTCCCGACCAAAGACCAGCGTAATACGCTCAATCTGTTGCTTCGCACAGAATTGCGCTGCTCAGCGGAGGAAGCCGAAGAAATGGAAGTATTGGGGCGCTGGCTGCAAGGTCAGTGCAACAATTCCGAAGCGGCTATTGTCCGGCTAGCCCGACGGCTACGCAAGATCGCCGGCGATGCATCGTGGGACTTACTGCATGATATCCTTGGTGGGTTGGTCGAAGGCGAACTATCCAAAAACCAGATCTCCGCGATTGAGGATATCAAGCGCGCGTTTCATCGTTAGCCACCAAGATACTGGTAGCTCAAGTAATCCGCGCAACGACGTAATCAGCGAGGTCGATCAACATCGTTTTCAACAGGTGGTCTGGGATCACTGATAGCGCGGACTTGGCTTTTTCGGCCCATGCAATCGCATCAAGCCGTGTGCTTTCCATTGTGCCGTGTTTAGCAAGCAGCGCGATTGCGTGGTCAAGATCGCCGTCTTCTTGGCGACCCTTTTGGATCGTACGCACCCAGAATTCACGCTCGGTTTCATCGGCAGCGGCAATGGCCCGGATCACAGGCAGGGTCAGTTTCCGTTCGCGAAAATCGTCGCCAACGTTTTTACCCGTCGCTTTGGTTCCACCGTAATCCAGCAGGTCGTCGACAATCTGGAACGATACTCCCAACGCGTCGCCGTAATCGTAAAGCGCCTTCTTAGTCTCCGCATCTTTTCCCGCAATTTCACCGCCGACTTCCATTGCGGCAGAAAAGAGAGCGGCGGTTTTGCCGCGTACAACTTGAATATAGATTTCTTCTGTCGTGGCCAGATCGCTCGCGGCTGTCAGCTGCAGCACCTCACCTTCGGCGATTGTTGCGGACGCATTCGCCAAGATGTCCAGCACCCGCAGCGACCCTGTTTCGACCATCAACTGGAATGAACGGGCGAACAGATAGTCGCCTACCAGAACACTAGAGGTATTATCCCAAAGCAAATTCGCAGTCGGGCGTCCACGGCGCTGGCTGCTTTCGTCCACCACATCGTCGTGCAGTAACGTCGCAGTGTGAATGAATTCCACCGTTGCGGCCAAATGAATGTGATACGGGCCGTCATAGCCGCACATGCGCGCCGCAGCGAGCGTCAACATCGGGCGCAAACGTTTTCCGCCTGCTTCAACCAGATGCGCTGTAACTTCGGGAATTCGCGGCGCATGCTCAGACGCCATTCGCGCGCGGATCATGTCATTTACAGCGTTCAAATCATCGGCCAATGCAGCGGCCAATTGTTCGTGTGGTTTAGTGGCTGCTTGGTCAAGGCTCATGCGCGGTTCCGTGAACTGATAGACAAAGGCGTCGCCCCGCCTTAGGTCATAGATATGAAAGAGCTTTTGCGCACCAATGACCCCACTGTCATCGCCTTTGCAACCGCCCTGCTGGACAGCGAGGGTATAGCCTGCTTCACCTTCGACGTAAATATGAGCGTCCTCGAGGGAAGCATAGGCATAATGCCGCGTCGCCTGATGGTGGTCGACCATGATTTGATTGCTGCCGAAGCCGTAATGCGTGACGCAGAGATTGATTTAGGCCGTGACTGACGAACTGACAAAAGACGATTTTCTGGGGGGTAAACTGTGTGTCTACCAACCCCGAAAGGGATATCGTGCTGGCGTTGATCCGGTTTTACTTGCGGCAAGCACCCCAGCAAAACCCGAGCAATCGGTTCTTGAACTGGGCTGCGGTGTAGGGGTTGCATCGCTTTGCTTGTCAGCACGTATACCCGGCCTCTCGATTACCGGAATTGAATTGCAGGCAGATTACGCTGCACTCGCCCGCAGAAACGCACGCGAAAATGATGCGCCATTTAACGTCATCAATGCCGATTTGCGCCAATTACCCGTCGAAATTCGGCAACAACGATTTGACCACGTTATTATGAACCCGCCGTACTTTGACCGAACTACGAGCGTCGCGGCCCAAGACACAGGTCGGGATGTTGCGCTTGGTGGGGATACACCGCTCGCCGACTGGCTCGAAATCGGTGCACGCCGCGTTGGCCCGCGCGGATATCTGACAATCATTCAAAGAATGGAACGCCTACCCGAAGTTCTTTCAGGACTAAAAGGACGACTAGGCGCGCTGATCGCCAGACCAATCGCGGGACGCGAAGACCGTGCGCCTGAACTGTTTTTGATGCAGGCAAGACAGGAAGGCCGCGCGGCATTTCACATGATGCCGACATTGATCATGCACAAAGGCAAGGTGCACGCAGGCGATAAAGAAAGCTACACATCTGAGGTAAGTGCTGCTTTGCGAAGTGGCGCTGAATTACCCATTCTCCGTTAATCTTCTTGCAAGAATTTTCAACCAACCTGACTTCACACTGTCTTGCTGTGGTGCAGCGTGACTTTGCGTTACAAATGTGTTGCAATCAAATTACTCACAAACCCCTAGAGGAGGACGATCATGAGCTTGAGTTCACACCTGCAGGAACTGAAGAAAAAACACCAACACCTCTCGGACCATGTCGCGGTTATGCAGCGAAGCCCTGCGACAGACGATCTTGAAATTGCAAAGCTTAAAAAACAAAAGCTTATGCTGAAAGAAGAAATCAATAAACTTAGCACGCACTAAAGAGTACGCCAAAAGTAGGAACTTGCTCCTGCGCCTTGACGCGCCTCAGATCCGAGAATCAGGCACATACACCGTTCTCGTGAATGCGTAGACAAAGCCCGGGCAACCCAACATAAAAAAGGCCACGTCGATGTGACGTGGCCTTTTCTGTAAGCTGATGACCGGTTTAGGTCATATACTGGCCACCGTTCGCAGTGATAGTCGAACCTGTAACAAAACCTGCATCATCGGACGCCAAGAATAGCACCGCACGCGCAATTTCAGATGCTTCACCTAAACGGCCGACAGGAATTTGCGGCAAGATGACTTCGTTCATCACCTTTTCCGGGATCGTGCTCATCATCTCAGTGTTGATGTAGCCCGGAGCAATCACATTAACGGTGATGCCTGCACGTGCACCTTCTTGGGCCAAAGCCTTGGTAAATCCGATATCGCCGGCCTTTGCAGCAGCATAGTTGGCCTGCGCGAACTGGCCTTTTTGACCGTTGATCGAGCTAATAGTAATGACGCGACCAAACTTGCGTTCGCGCATCCCCGGCCAAATCGGATGGGTCATATTGAAGACACCGGATAGGTTCGTATCGACTACGTCTTTCCATTGCTGTGGTGTCATTTTATGGAATGGCGCGTCGCGCGTAATACCCGCATTGTTCACCAGCACATCGACAGGCCCAAGATCCGCCTCGACCTGTGCGATACCTGCGGCACATGCCTCGTAATTCCCAACGTCCCACTTATAGGTCTTAATACCGGTCTCGGCCGTAAAGGCTGCTGCCTTTTCGTCGTTTCCGGCATAAGTTGCTGCGACCGAATAGCCCGCGTCCTTGAGTGCTGTTGAAATTGCCGCGCCAATACCGCGCGAGCCTCCTGTGACGAGAGCTACTCGTGTCATTCTTTCTCCTCCCAGAGATTTAGAAAGCAATCTTATTGCTCAAAACGTTCAATTGCAGACATATAGTTACGCGCACTCGACGCACATTGCAACACCCATACCGCCACCAATGCACAAAGTTGCAAGACCTTTTTTGGCGCCGCGACGCTTCATTTCAAACAGTAGTGTGTTTAATACACGACAGCCTGACGCACCGATTGGGTGACCAATAGCAATCGCACCGCCATTAACGTTTACGATCGCGGGATCCCAACCCATTTCTTTGTTTACAGCGCAAGCCTGCGCGGCAAAGGCTTCGTTCGCCTCAACAAGGTCCAAATCAGATGCGCTCCAGCCCGCTTTTTCAAGCGCCTTACGGCTGGCCATAACGGGGCCTACGCCCATGATTGACGGGTCAAGACCTGCCGTCGCGTAGGACGCAATACGCGCAAGCGGTTCAATGCCGCGCTTTTCAGCGTCATCCGCTGTCATTAGTAACGTCGCCGCGGCACCATCATTCAAGCCAGACGCATTGGCCGCGGTAACCGATCCTTCCTTGGTAAAGGCGGGACGTAGCTTTTGCATGGCGTCCATCGTCGCACCATGGCGAATGTACTCATCCTGATCGACAACTGTTTCGCCGCGACGTGTTTTCACCGTAAAGGCCGCGATTTCATCGGCGAATCTACCAGCTTTTTGTGCGGCCTCTGCTTTATTTTGGGACGCAACGGCAAATTCATCCTGCATATCACGGGTGATTCCCCATTGATCTGCTACGTTTTCGGCTGTTTGGCCCATATGATAATTGTTGAAAGCGTCCCAAAGGCCATCGCGGATCATGGTGTCAATGAACTTCATATCGCCCATCTTTTGACCTGCACGCAAGTTCGCCGCATGGGGGCTAAGCGTCATGTTTTCCTGACCGCCTGCCGCAACAATAGCAGCGTCGCCAAGCTGAATGTGCTGCGCGCCCAATGCAACGGCACGAAGACCGGAACCGCAAACTTGGTTAATACTCCAAGCTGCGGATTCAATTGGAAGACCTGCATTAATATGCGCCTGACGCGCTGGGTTTTGGCCCTGTGCTGCGGTTAAGACCTGACCTAAAATTGTCTCGCTTACTTCTGACTTATCGATTCCAGCGCGGGCAACGACCTCCTCTAAAATCGCGGCGCCTAGATCGTGCGCTGGCGTGTTAGCAAAAGCACCAGCAAAGCTTCCTACTGCGGTGCGTGCAGCGGATGCGATAACAACGTTAGTCATGAATTTGTCCCCTTTATTTTCCTCACTCGGGGGAACGGTGCCATTTACACGCAAAAGGCGCAAGCTGACATGCGGTCACAGTTCGAATTTTGGCACCCCGTAGAAATACCCCTGCAAACAATCGACACCAAGACGTTCTAAGAAAGCAGCTTCTTCCGCTGTTTCCACCCCATCTGCGACGGCAAACATTTCAAACTGATGCGCGACAGTAACCAGCGCTTCGGCGAGCACTTGATTGTCAGTATTATTATCAATTCCGCGGATAAAGCTCTTGTCAATTTTGACCAGATCGAAAAAGAAATCTTTAAGATGGCGAAACGCGGTAAAACCTGCACCAAATCCGTCGAGCGCGAAGGCAACGCCTTTGGGTTGCATCTCGGCCATAAAACGAATGACGTTTTCGTGTAACATCATCGCAGAGGTTTCGCTGATTTCAAAGATCAGCCGATCACCCGGCTTAGCCCGATTTAGCAAGCCGTTGTCCAGAATTCGCCGCCACTCACCGTCGCCAATTGATCGCGCGGATAGGTTCACTGACAATCTTAGATTAGGGCGTGCCACAAGCATTTTTAGCGCCAGATCCAAGGTCACGCAGTCAATCTGACGCCCCATCACCGTTTCCTCTATCAAGGGCATAAAATGCGCTGCTGGAATGATCCGGCCAGCGTCATCCGATAGGCGCACCAGACCTTCGTAAAACGCGACTTGCGGGGATGCTTCGCTAGTCATGATCGGCTGAAACGCCAGTTGCGCGCGCCCAGCGCCTAACGCGTCACGCACCAAGTCCATGACATCGGCATCACGGCTCGCCATCGCATATTGCAGGGGATCAAGCAGCGCATGATCATCCAGTTCGTTAACAGCTTGTTGCATCTTTCGATTCCATTGGGACATGCCCAAAATGAACCAAAGCTAACTAACATCGGATTAATAAAGACGCGTCACCAGCGTTTTAGCGCATCTTCGTCTGCGTCCTTAGCCGCGACCCAGCTTGCACCTGCTGTTGTGATCTCTTTCTTCCAGAATGGTGCACGCGATTTGAGGTAATCCATGAGGAAATCAGCCGCCTCGAACGCCGCTGCCCGGTGTGCTGAAGCCGTGGCCACCATCATAATCGGGGCACCGGGTTTCAGCGCCCCATACCGATGAATGACCAGCGCATCGGCCAACCCCCAACGGGTTGTTGCCTCTTGCACTATCTTTGCAATCGCGGATTCTGTCATGCCGGGGTAATGTTCGATCTGCATTTCCTGTAAGTCGCCATCGGTGTCGCGCACAACGCCTGTGAAACTGACCACGGCACCAACGTCGCTGCGACCCTGCGCAAAACGATTAAGCTCTGCCCCGGCATCAAACAATTCTGGCTGCACGCGGACTGTCATTTATCCACCTGTCATCGGCGGAAAGAATGCGATCTCTTTGACACCAGCAAGCGGCGCATCAAAGTCGGCCAGTTCTTGATCCAATGCAACCCGCAGCGCGGATATGTCTGCAAAGGCTGCCTCGTACCGGTCTTCGCGGGCTTTCAGTTCTTCGACCAAGTCTGCCACAGTTGCCGCATTCGTATCGACCTGTTCTTGCGGCAGACCGATACGCTCACGGACCCAGGCAAAGTAGACGACGTTCATCATGCACCATCCCGAAGATATGGGCGAGATTTGTTAAAGTAATCCCAGCCGGTGATCGCCGTAAGCAATGCCGCGATCCAAAGAATCGAAATACCTGCCCAGCTGCTAAAGATCATGCCGTTGTATTTCCATGAAAGGCCAAAATCATCTGGTCCTGTGCCATTCAGGGCGGCATCAACCATTTCTGATGTCATAGCGAGCGAATGGATCATGAAATAGTGTTCAAACGCGCCAGCCGCAAACAGCAGCGCGATCCCAACCATCTGGGCGGTCGTTTTCCATTTCGCAAGCTTCGTGACCTTTAGCGTGCCTGCGGTATCGCCCAAGAATTCACGCAATCCAGATACAAAGACTTCGCGAAAAATGATCAAGGTGGCGGGCAGCAGGATCCATGGGTTCATACTGGAAAAGCCGGTGATCACCACCAGGGCGATAATCACCATCGCTTTGTCAGCGATTGGGTCAAGCATTGCGCCCAATTTGCTTTCTTGTTTCCAAAGCCGCGCAAGGTAGCCATCGACAAAGTCTGTCAACGCAGCCACGACGAACAACACCAGTGCGAACCAGTCCGCCCAAGGCCTGTTAAAGTAAAGGAACATGATCACAACGCCTGGCGCAGCGGCCAAACGTAAGATCGTGAGGATATTAGGTATATTCATTGTCATGCCTCTACCTACCCCGCTTCGCAGCCGCTGACCATATCCCACTTCTTTTGTGTCGAAATACCGCAGCTAAACGCAAATATCGTTCTCGGCTTAGCCTTTTTCGTGGAAGTAGTCATAGATCGTTTGCGCAAGGCTATCCGAGACACCGACAACGGCCTTTAGATCAGCAAGATTGGCACGGGTGACGGCCTTGGCCGAACCGAAATGCGCGAGTAAAGCCCGCTTGCGCGTTGCACCTACGCCGGGCACATCATCCAAAGGCGTCGCGCCGATCGCTTTGCTACGTTTTGCGCGGTGGGTGCCAATGGCAAAGCGGTGAACCTCGTCGCGCATGCGCTGAATGAAATAAAGCACCGGGTCGTTGTGGCGCAGTGCCATGACACGTTTGCCAGTACGGTAAAATTCTTCTTTACCGGCGTCGCGGTCTTCGCCTTTGGCCACGCCGACCATCGCGATATCGCCAACGCCAAGTTCAGTCATAATTTCACGCACGGCACTGACTTGGCCTGCACCGCCATCAATCAACAGCAAGTCGGGCCAAGACCCGGTTGTTCTATCGGGGTCTTCTTTCAACAGCCGTTGGAAACGACGTGTCATGACCTCTTTCATCATGCCAAAGTCGTCACCCGGCACGAGGTTATCACCGCGAATGTTAAACTTGCGGTACTGGTTCTTTTCGAACCCATCTGGCCCTGCGACGACCATTGCGCCGACAGCATGCGCACCCTGAATGTGCGAGTTATCATAGACCTCAATCCGCTGCGGGGGTTTGGGCAGTTCGAATGCTTCGGCCAACCCTTTTAGCAATCGGGCCTGCGTCGCAGTTTCTGACATTTTCCGCGCGAGGCTTTCGCGGGCATTGCGTAGCGCATTATGGACCAGCTCAGCCTTTTCCCCGCGCTGTGGGGTGATCACATCAACCTTGCGTCCGGCCTTTTCTGCCAGCGCGTCAGCCATCAGTTCATCGTTATCCAGCCCATGCGAAAGGATCACCATTTTGGGTGGATCTCGGTGGGCGTAGAACTGGCCAACAAAGGCCTCCATCACCTCGGATGGGTCTTCGTCGCCGCTGATCCGCGGATAATAATCGTGGTTCCCCCAGTTCTGGTTCGCACGGTAAAAGAACACCTGCACACAGGCCTGTCCGCCGTCCGTATGCAATGCGATGACGTCGGCCTCTTCAGTGGATTGCGGATTGATCCCTTGCGCGGATTGCACCTGCGTTAACGCCTGAATACGGTCGCGTAAGGCCGCAGCGCGTTCAAACTCAAGGTTGTCAGACGCATCCTGCATATGCTTGGCCAACGTTTCCTGAATCCGCTTTGTGCGCCCCTGAAGAAAGCTTTCGGCGTCACGCACTGTATCAGCATAGTCTTCGTCCGAGATCTTGCCACAGCATGGGCCACTGCATCGTTTGATCTGATACTGCAGACATGGGCGTGTCCGGTTTTCAAACTCGATATCTGTACAGTTGCGCAGCAAGAAGACGCGCTGCAACTGCTTTAACGTTCGGTTCACCGCGCCTGCGCTAGCAAAGGGGCCGAAATAGCTACCCTTTTCCTTCTTAGCACCACGGTGCTTTTTGATCTGCGGATAAGCGTGCGATTTTGTCACGAGGATATTCGGGAATGATTTATCGTCGCGCAGCAAAACATTGTAACGCGGCTTTAGCTGCTTAATCAGGTTTTGCTCAAGAAGAAGCGCCTCTGTCTCGGTCCGAGTCGTAAGAAACATCATCGAGGCGGTTTCGCTGATCATCCGCGCGATCCGCGGCGAATGATTGCCCGGCCGAGAATAGTTACTAACACGGTTCCGCAGGTTGCGCGCCTTACCGACGTACAGCACCCGGCTTTCCGCATCGAGCATCCGATAAACGCCCGGTGAAGAATCCAACGTACGCAGATACCCGTAGATTCGGTCATATCCTGTCGTCGGCTGCTGGGTCGTTTGCTCGGTCATGGGCCGTTTCTTTGATTCTACTTTGGCTGCAATGGTAATGCAGCAGGGACAAGAGGAAAGGCATCCACCGTTTCTGTGGATAAGTCGGTGGGCATTTCCGTGAGAGTCGGAAATTTCCCTTCTATTTAGCGGGGTTCGTCGATTTGCTCAAAAAATAGGCAAATATTTAAACCATTGATAAATATACGTATTTTTATGAACAACCAATTAAACCCCTAAAAAACTGGTTAATTATGACAGTTTCGTGACCATGCCACCCGCATAGTGCACAACTCTTGCGGCGCTACTCAACCCCAAGGACATCTGGCGTTTGCCAGCCAAGATGCTGGCCGCCGTCCACGGCAATCATTTGCCCCGTGACCGCGGGCGCGTCCAAGAAATATCCAAGTGCTGCAGTGATGTCTGCCGGGTTAGCACCGCGCCCCAGAATGGTCGCCGCACGCTGCGCATCAAAGTGGGCTTTGGTCTGTCGATGGCCCTGCAAGGTCGGACCAGGCCCGATGCCGTTCACCCGCACATGAGGGGCCAATGCCTGCGCCGTGGTCTGTGTCATCGCCCACAGCCCCATCTTTGCAATCGTGTAGCTCATGAACTCTGGAGTCAGCTTGTGAACCCTTTGATCCAGCATGTTCACAATCAGCGCCTGCGCAATCGGCTCACCGTTTTCATCAGTGCCTGCCTTGGGGGCCTGCGCCGCGAACTGCTGCGTCAAAACGAAAGGCGCACGTAGGTTAGATTCGATATGTCTGTCCCAGCTTTCACGGGTGGCAGACGTCACGTTGTCATATTCAAATATCGAAGCGTTATTCACTAAACAGGTCAACCGATCGCCCAGCGCGTCAACAGCACGCCCGACCAACGCTTGGGCGGCGCTTTCGTCTAGCAAATCAGCCTGAAGAGCCACCGCTGTACGCCCCATATCCTGCAACTGCGCTACTGACGTGGCAGCACCATCGGCGGAGCCAGCATAGTGGACGGCCACATCATACCCGCGCTTCCCTAGATACAGCGCCATCGCCTGTCCCAACCGTGCACCTGCACCTGTTACAAGCGCCTTCATGGGCGTCCCTTTTTGCATTGGCATGGGCCTTTACCTATCCGATAGCGCTGGCAGTTCGGACATTTCGCATCGGACAATCGCTGCTGTCCCGGAAATCGCCATTTACCGAAAATGCCAAGCACGGCCATGAAGGCCAGAAACAGAAATATTGCTTTGACGATCACAGGCCGAACCTTGCGAATGCGGCCCGTTCTTCGATCCCAGCCACAGTGTCATCAACAATCTGCGCACCAAAGCGAGACAGGATTGTCTTTTTCTGCCCGTAGCGGCGGAACTGGACGTCGTCGCCAAAGCGCTGCTTCATCACGGGTACAAGGTGGCCGATCCCATCGACAAGACCTTCGTCGACGCTTTTCTGGCCGATGTAGACCTCGCCTGTAAACAGATCAGGGTTATCCGAAAGCTTTGGCCCGCGACGCGACTTCACATAAGCGATAAAGGTCTCGTGCAGGTCATCTAGCCAAACTTTGAGCTTTTTCACATCAGCAGGTTTTTCGGGCTTAAACGGGTCCATCATTGATTTTGATTTACCGGCTGTATGCACGCGGCGTTCGATCCCGTAACTCGCGATAGCCTCGTGCGCACCAAAACCAGAACTGATGACGCCGATGGAGCCAGTCAGCGAGCAAGCATCAATGAAGATTTCGTCGGCGGCACATGCCAGCCAATAGCCACCGGATGCGGCAACATCTTCGACAAAGGCAAAGACCGGTACTTTCTTTTCATCTGCCAACCGCCGGATACCTGCAGCAATCAGTGATGACTGCACAGGCGATCCGCCGGGGCAGTTAATCTCAAGCGCAACCGCCGCAGGTTTACCCTTGCGAAACGCCTTCTCAAAGGCTGGGGCAAGGCTGGGGCTATCCAGCCCGCGACCATTATTCGTGATCGCCCCCTGCAGCCGAATGACTGCAACAAACGGGGGCGTTTTCACAAAAGGGATAAAGCGTTTCATAGGTTAACCTTAGGCAGAATTACGGGTTTCGCAAGCTTACTGACGGATCCGCCAGCCGGTGCGGAATATCCACCAGATGGCGGCCAAACATGCACCAGTGAACAGTGCAATTGCGGCAAGCGACACTGCAATATCCACATCTGCTGCACCAAAGAACGCCCAGCGGAACCCAGAGATCAGATAAACAACAGGGTTAAACATGGCGATCGTCTGCCAAATACCCGGTAGCATCGACACTGAATAGAACGACCCACCAAGGAACACGAGCGGTGTGATGACCAATAGCGGGATCAACTGCAACTGTTCAAAATTGCCGGCCCAAATGCCGATGATGAACCCAAGCAATGAAAAACTAAGGCAGGTCATCACCAAGAAGGCGACCATCGCAATCGGGTGCGCGATGTTAAGATCAACAAAGAAGAATGCGGTGATCAGGATTATCACGCCGATAAACATCGCTTTCGTCGCGGCTGCGCCGACATACCCCAAGACGATCTCTAGGAAGTTGACCGGTGCTGACAGTAGTTCGTAGATCGTGCCTGTGAATTTCGGGAAATATATCCCAAAGCTCGCGTTTGATGTGGCCTGCGTCATGACTGACAGCATGATCAGCCCCGGCACAATAAACGCACCATAGCTGACGCCTTCGACTTCTTGGATACGGCTACCGATAGCGGCACCAAAGACGATAAAGTAAAGCGAGGTCGAGATCACCGGAGAGATCAAGCTTTGCATAATCGTCCGAAAGAAGCGCTTCATTTCGGATCGATAGATTGTCTGAACTGCGTAAATGTTCATGCTGTTTCCTTTACGAGGCCGACAAAGATGTCTTCAAGGCTGCTTTGTTTGGTTTGAAGATCGGTCATGGTCAGCCCCGCTGCCGCCAGATCATTCAATAATGTTGTGATGCCAGTGCGTTCGCCGTTGGTGTCATATGTATATGTCAGGCTTAGCCCATCATCCGCACGGTCAAGCTCATAACCCGCAAGCGCTGCGGGTACTTCGGCCACTGCTTCGCTAAGCGAAATCTGCAATTGCTTTTGGCCCATCTGCGCCATCATTTCGGATTTGTCCTGCACCAACAGGATTTGCCCGCCATTAATAACGCCCACACGATCAGCGATCGCTTCGGCCTCTTCTATATAGTGTGTCGTCAGGATGATCGTGACACCTGCGGCCTTTAGCTCGGCGACAACGTCCCACATATCTTTGCGCAGTTCGACATCAACACCTGCGGTGGGTTCGTCCAAGAACAGAACGCGCGGTTCATGCGAAAGCGCCTTAGCGATCAAAACCCGGCGTTTCATGCCGCCGGACAGCGCCATGATCTTGCTGTTCTTCTTGTCACCAAGCGACAGCTGATCAAGGATACGGTTAATATAGTCATCATTGCGCGGCTTGCCGAACAGTCCGCGTGAAAAGCTTACAGTGTTAAAGACTGTCTCGAATGGCTCTAGGTTTATCTCTTGGGGGACGAGACCAATCAGGTCACGCGTCGCGCGATAATCAGTGAGCGTATCGAAACCACCCACCGTGATCGAACCACCCGTCGGCACTGTAATCCCACACACAGTCGAGATCAGGGTCGTTTTACCAGCCCCGTTCGGGCCAAGAAGGGCAAGTATCTCGCCCTCTTCAATTTCAAGATTGACGCCTTTAAGCGCCTCAAAGCCACCTGGGTATGCTTTGCGTAGATTTTCGACAGAAACGATGGAGGGCATGAAGCAACCTTTGATTAGCTCATGGAACTTAACGTGAACGGAGCGAAAGTGAAAGGCTACGCTATACCTTCGGCGGCGCACAGGTTTTGGGGAATGTTGATGCTAAGTAGTCATCATCTGCGCCACATCAAGCATCCGACATGAAAAACCCCATTCGTTGTCATACCACCCAAACACACGGACCAAACCACCGGCGGTCACGCGTGTCTCTGGTAGGGACACGATCAGACTTTCTGGACGGGCACGTAGATCAGATGACACCAGCGGCTTGTCGGTATGACCAATTACGCCGGACTGCTGGCGCAGCACATCGTGCACCTCATCCAGTGCGACGGGCCGGCCCAAGGTAACAGTAAGATCAACGGCTGAAACCGACGCGACGGGCACACGCACTGCGGCGGCTTCAATCCGCCCCGCGATGTCAGGAAGCACCTCGTTCAAAAGACGTTGCGCCGAAGTGGTCGTCGGAACCATAGATAGCCCAGCCGCACGGCTACGCATCATGTCTCCGCGTGGGGCATCGATAGTTGGCTGACTACCAGTGTAGCAATGTATGGTCGTCATCCATCCCGTTTGCAGACCCCACGTGTCATCGATCAATCTTACCAAGGGGGCTAAGGCATTCGTCGTGCACGAAGCATTCGATACAATCTGTTGATCCGCCAGCAATTGATCGTTCGCACCCAACACGACTGTCAAATCCGCAGCGCCAGACGGGCCAGAGATCAGAACGCGCCCGGCCCCTGCATCGATACCGCGCCTTGCGACATCGCGCGTGTCGGCCTTACCCGTACACTCTAGCAGTAGATCGACCCCTTTAAGGTCCAAAGTGCTCACGTCTGAAGTTTGATGAAATGGAACAGAATGCCCGTCAATGATCAGCGTACCACCAACCAGATCGGCCTGCCCCGGGTAGGGGCCAAATACGCTGTCATATGCAAACAGATGCGCGCACAGGTCTGCGTCGGCAATGTCATTAATACCGACGATTTCGACACCCGGCCATCCACCCGACGCCCAAGCCCGCAACATGGTCCGACCGATTCGACCAAAGCCATTGATGAAAATACGCGCCATTCGCCTGCCTCTTAACGGTTTTCGCAATGGTGCACCCTTGATCGCATAGCGACAAGGTCTGATTTCGCTGCAGTTTTATCGCAAACCCAAGGGCTTGGAGCGGGAGAATCGGGGGGGAAAACCGCGCAATTCCCCCCAATTATAGGCAAAAGTGACGCTTCAAAGCATCACATTGATGCAAATTCTGTATCCAATAAAATAATTCGACTATTTATTTCTTAGGGCTCTAGCCTTCTTCATAGATCTAGAAGAAAAGCAGTATGGATCAGTAAAAATAGGTACTATTAGGCGAAAAACCGCCTAGAACTGTTTCTCCTTGCGGTGGCAATCTCCTGTTTTTTGGGAGATTACAAACCGCGAAACAACAGGTTGGCGTCACTTTTTGGCCTAATTTGGATGAGAATAGACGATAAAGGCAAACGGCTGTTCCGTTTTGCCGTTGAAGTTTGAAAGCTGGATGTAGGATGGCCGAGGCGCAAGTGAAAGAAAACGCGGACGATAAAGACAGTTTCGTTGACGAGCTTAAACCGGGCACAAAACTGATGCACGGTCAGTATACTATTGAAAGCTTTCTGAACGCAGGCGGCTTTGGCATCACATATCTTGCCAAGGACAGCCTTGACCGGAAAATCGTCATCAAAGAATGCTTCCCTGGGGCATTTTGCCGTCGCAGCCGCTATGTTGTGCAGGCCCGTTCGCGCGCGCACCAGAATGAACTCAAGTCCATTGTGCGCCTGTTCGTTCAAGAAGCACGCAGCCTTGCAAAGCTGAACCACCCAAACATTGTGGGCGTGCACCAAGTCTTTGAAGACAACGACACCGCCTACATGGCGCTCGACTTTGTCGAAGGTCGCGATCTGCTCGATACCATCGAAGATCCGACCAACACGCTGACGCCTGCGCAAATCAAGGTCATCTTAAAAGAGGTATTGGGCGCCGTTGGTTTCATCCACGACCAAGGCATCCTGCACCGTGACATCTCGCCGGATAACATTCTTATCAATCAAGACTTCCATCCTGTGTTGATCGATTTTGGTGCAGCCCGCGAAGAAGCCACCAAGCAAAGCCGTGTTCTTTCTGCGCTTCGCGTTGTTAAGGATGGATACTCGCCGCAAGAATTCTATATCGCCGGGTCTGAACAGAACCCAAGTAGTGATTTGTATGCGCTAGCTGCGTCATTCTATCACCTGATTGAGAATGATGTGCCGCCAAACAGCCAAGCCCGCTTGGCTGCGATCGCATCTGGTGACGCTGACCCCTACGTTAAGCTTGCGGGACGTTTCCCTGACTATGATGAAACATTCCTTGCTGCGATCGATAAGGCGCTAGCCGTTCTTCCGAAAGACCGCATTCAATCCGCTCAGGATTGGTTGGATACGATCGACGGCAAAAAAGACAACGTCACACCGCTAAACGTGGCAAGCACGGCAACGCCTGCCGCAGCGTCTTCGGCTGCATCTGAACCTGAAAAGAAGTCCAAACTTCCTCTTTTACTTGGTTCCGTTGCGGTTGTTGCCCTGTTGGGCGGAGTTGGGGTTCTGACGATGTCAGGCGGTAGCGAAAACGCACCCGTACCCCCAACAGAAGAGTTGACGACCGAATTAGAGCCCGTTGTTGAGGCTCCTGTTGTACCGTCCACGCCGGAACCTACTGCCGAAACGCCAGTAGCGACACCAGAAGAAGAAGTGGTAATTGCGCCAGAGGTCGAAGCACCTACGCCTGAAATCGTGGAAGAACCTACGACAGCAACGGTTGCCCCGGTCATCATCGACGGCCCGGTAATCGTTGACGCACCATCATTGCGTCCAACCATTCGTCCAGAAAGCGTTGAACAGGCGGCCATTCCAGAGCCGCTACCAGAGCCAGTTGCGACACCACAGCCGACAGCCGCTGACCCGGACGTGAGCGCTGAATTTCCAGATCAAACTGGTAATCGCCCAGTTCTAGATAGCGAAACTGCAGATGTTGCACTTCCTGCGACGCCCGAAACAGTTGATGACATCGGAACCGGCCTTGACGTCGCAATCGATGTTGTCGTTCCAGGCAACGAACTTGTGCCATCGTTTGTGGAATCATCTTGGGGTGTAGAACTGCCGTTCTCAGCCGCGAACGAGACATCAAACGCTATTTCTGAAGTAGCTCTTATTTCACCAGTTTGGGTTAAGCCTGGGTTGGAAATCACGAGCGTCAACGGAATAGAGGTTGATGCGATTTCGGAAATCTCAGACGTTCTACGCGCATCTAGCGATCCGGCCAATACACCCACAGCAATTGATGTCACTTTTGGAACTGTTGATCCAGTGACAGGCGAAACCGCTGAGCAGAACTGGCGCTTGCCCGTTATACAAGAGGTGACGTTGTTAAATGGTGTGCGTTTCCAGACGTCCTTTGCAGGTGATTCATGGCGGACAACTGTTGCCGCTATGCCTACAAATCTAGCAGGGGGCCTGCAAACCGGCGATGTTGTTGTATCTTACATCCCAACCGCAGAAAATATCACAGAACGCGATTCTCTGTTGAACATATTCAACCGCGAGCTGGATAATGAAGTTGAGCAGTTTATGTTTGCCGTACAACGTGACGGCACCATGTGGGTAGCCTCACTGATTTATTCAGGCGCTGAAAACTAATTCATGTTGCGGCCTCCGGGGTCCGCAACATGACGCAAATTGGAAGGTAGAAAAAATGAAATTCATTCGTGATCTCCTTGGCAAAAAGCGGCGCGACGAAACGCCCCGCCGCCCTGCTGGTGTTGACACACTTGAGCAGTCATATCGTGACACCGTGGGTAAAATTACTGGTGACGATGCGGCTGAACCGGCAGTTACAGACATTTTATCATCGGTGAACACCAAAGTTGCGCCGTCTGCGGGTCAGGCAGCTTCTAGCGAGCCTGCAAACATCTGGGATACGGCGGATGAAACTGAATCGACCGGACTGCCAGAAACTGCGCCTGAGCTACCCAACGCAGCACCTGCTGCCGCATCGGCAGCAGCAGCGCGCTCACCTGCCCGGGCTCGCCGTACCAAGACCCGCCTGATCGGATTTGAAAAATCTGACGGTGACGTGGTTGATTTATTCACTGATGCCCCAAAGGCAGCGCCGACAACACGCGCAAAATTCCCTGTAGGGTGGCTCGTCGTATCCGAAGGCCCCGGCCGCGGAGAATGCTTTTCATTGATGACAGGTATGTCCCAAATCGGCCGCGGGGAAGATCAAGCCGTACAGCTTGATTTCGGCGACAACTCAATTTCGCGGACCAACCACGCTGCAATCGTGTTTGATCCAGAAAGCAAAGAATTTCTGTTGGGCCACGGCGGTAAATCAAACATCGTGCGTCTGAACGACAAACCGCTCATCAGTAACGAAGCCCTGAAGTCTGGCGATGTTATCCGGCTTGGCGAAACAGTGCTGCGTTTTGTAGCGCTGTGCGACAAATCCTTTAATTGGACCGACGGCACTTCTGGGGAGGACGAAGATGTGGCGATCGCCTGAACCACGTTTTGACGTCGCATCTGCGATCGTTCAAGGCGGCCGCGATTATCAAGAGGACGCAATTGTCAGCGACTTCCCCTTTGGGGCTGACACCGGCGTTGTTGTCCTTGCTGATGGTATGGGCGGTCACGCCGCTGGCGACGTCGCCAGTAAGATCGTCGTAACCGAAGTATTTAGCGAACTAAAATTTCAAAGTGCTAATTTCGGAGATTTCGAAAGTGAAATCCCACAGTATCTTACTGCTGCTGCCGTAAACGCAAACAATGTCGTGCGTGAACACGTCCAAGAACACCCAGAGACACGCGGGATGGGCGCAACGCTTGTTTCACTGGTTTTGGTTGAAAATCGCATGTTTTGGATGTCGATTGGCGATTCACCACTGTATCACTTCCGTAACGGGAAGATAAAACAGCTGAACGAAGACCACTCGATGGCGCCACAGATCGACTTTATGGTGCAGTCTGGTTTGCTTGATGCTGAAGCTGGGCGAAATCATCCCGATCGCAACTGCCTTACGTCTGTGATTTTGGGTGACCGCGTTGCAAAGTCTGACTGCCCAAAAACACCTTTTGAGCTGGAAGTCGGCGATATTGTGGTCGTATCAAGCGATGGGCTTCAGTACCTAGAAGAAGCGCAGATTCAAAAGATCCTGCATCGCTATCGCCGCCGCAAGAGCGCTGAAATCGCTGGATATCTACTTGAAGCCATCGAAAATCTCGCTGACCCGGACCAAGATAACGTGTCTTTTTCGGTCATTAAGTTGAACCACAACAAGCCTGTTATCCGCGCGATCCGCGCGAAGCCGGTAGGTCACGTCGATACACACGCATCAACAATCACACGAGTTGTCGATCCGACCGATGTTGACAAAGTCGCAGCAAAAGACACAAAACCTGTCATCAAAGAAGTGAAACCAGTCGCTAAAGTTGATGACACCCCATCTCAGGAAGTTGATGGGGCTGTTCCTCAGGCTAAGGTGGCCGCCGGAGGCAAGTAATGTCGTCACAACCACTGAGCACACGTGTTCATGAAGAATTAAAGCAGGCTGTCTCTAGCAGCCTGCTTCCCACTGCGGCACATCGGCGTGCAATGCAGCTTTTGGGTAGAATCGAACAGCCAGTGCGCGTTGGGCTGATTGGTATGCCCGGCTCTGGAAAATCCAAAATTCTAAATCTTCTGGTCGGTGCAGATGTTATACCTGATGGTGTTAATCTACCCACGATCCAATTGACTTATGGCGATACGAATCAAGCCATATGCACGTTGGAAGACGAAGACAAACAGACCTTCGACACAATCGATATGCAAGAAATTGCTACGCTCAGGCCAATATTTATTGAACTACGCATGCCCCTACCCGCGCTTAAGAAAATTTCCGTGATCGAAGTTAACTCACCTGCTGAGACAAAAGCGTTGCATAGCGCAAGCCAGTGGGCTGCAAAACGTTGCGACGTCGCGATGTGGTGCACCAGAGGTTATCTACCTGCTGAGCAGAATATCTGGGCCCAAATGCCCGACATGATCAAAGATCATGGGTTCCTGATGCTTACACATGCAGATCAAATTGCGGCTGCGGGCAAGCTAGACATCGCGATGACAGCAGTTCGTAAAGCCGCCGGTGATGAATTCAACCATGTTTTGCCTATTGCAACCCTTGATGCACTTTCCGCCCGAAAGTCAGACGGAACCGTGAACAAAGATCAAATGCGTAGCAGCGGCGGAACTGCGCTCATTGCTGCCGTCTTAAAGCAAGTTGACCAAGGCAAGCAGTCTGCAGTCGACATGGGTGACATTTTATTACATCAAAACGCTGACGCTTTGGCAGGTAAGAAAACTTATGTTGAAGATCAGCGTGTTAACTTAGAACCATCCGGTGCGGCTGATGTAAATCAGACGATCCCGCTGTCAGTGTTGGAAGACACCACTGTTTCCCTCACAGAAACGCAACACGCCGCAGATCAAACATCACATGCCAATTCAACAACAAAAAATGCAGTCGTCACCCTGCGTCCAGCCACACGCGCAACTTACGAAACAGCCCTTAATTACATTGCCGAACAAAGTCGCAATTTAGCCGAGGCTATCGCAAAATCTGGTGAAAATGCGCCTGGCAAAGTCATTTCGGCGACACTGGAGCAGGTGCAGTGGGTATGCGATTATCTAAATGAAAACGGTGATGTGTCTGATCAATCACTTCAGCGCGCACGTGACACAGCATTCGATGCGGCAGATCTTGCGCAACTTATGCAAATGGAAAAAAATGACAATGGAGCGATTGAGGCGCTTAGTTTGTTGTTGCAAATCAAGCACGAGCTGCAAGCTGACTTGGCGGCCTGACCCAACGCGACACTTGTCAATGAACACTGATAAGTGCCTAATCGACGCTGCACCATTCTGTTTCCGTTTTAGCAATAAAACAGTGATAGCCTCGTGATTTGGCGAAGCGGCTATCAACTGATAAGAGTGGTAGCTAATAAGACTATTGAGGACGGACACGAATGAAGATGGAAGAGCTGACAAAAGGGGATGGTTACAAAGTCCCGGCAGCAACCCACCCGTTCATGCGACTTGGTTTGGAGAAGCTTGAAGAGTTTCACGACGAGATCGTTGATCTGGAAGCCACGCTAGCTGACGTTGTCAAGCTGGGCGGTAGTGATGCGGAAAAGAAATCCACACGACTAATCAAACAGTTACGTGCTTTTGAACCCAGTATTACGATGATTGGGCAAATCAAATCCGGTAAAACTTCACTTGTAAATGCCATGGTTGGCCGCCCCAATTTGCTACCTGCGGATGTGAACCCGTGGACATCAGTCGTGACATCGCTGCACTTGAATGCGCCTCTTTCAAAGGATGCACCAACAGCAACGTTCCAATTTTTCAGCCAAGGCGAATGGGATCATTTGATCGAAAATGGTGGCCGAATCGGTGAGCTCTCCAGCCGTGCTGGTGCGGACGAAGAACTTGGAAAAGTCCGCGAACAGATCGCAGAGATGCGAGATAAGACAAAAGCCCGCCTCGGTCGCAAATTTGAACTGCTACTCGGCCAAAAACACAACTATGCCGACCTTACAGATGATCTTGTCCAGCGGTATGTTTGTATGGGCGACGATTTCGAAGATATGGACGAGGAAGATCAGCAAGGTCGTTTTGCTGACATCACGAAATCCGCAGACCTGTATCTAGGCGCGAAGGCCATCCCAATGCCGCTGTGCGTTCGTGACACGCCCGGCGTGAACGATACCTTCATGATGCGCGAACAAATTACGATCAACGCGCTGCGCGACAGCCGTATTTGCGTCGTCGTACTTTCAGCCCATCAGGCGCTGAGCTCGATGGATATGGGGCTAATCCGCCTTATAGCTAACGTTAAATCGCGCGAAGTAATCATCTTTGTGAACCGTATCGACGAATTGTCGAACCCAGCTGAGCAGGTTCCCGAAATTCGCGAAAGCATTCTGCAAACGCTCAAGGACCATAACGGCCCCGAAAATCCCGAACTCATTTTTGGTAGCGCTTATTGGGCCAATATTGCGCTTGGTGAAACCCTTGACGATATCGTCGCAGAAAGCGCCGAAGCGATGTTCAATTGGGCTGAAGCATCACTAAGCTCGGAAACGGCCGACATGGAAATCAATGAGCTGGTTTGGCACCTTTCTGGGGTCCCTCAGCTTTATCGTGCTTTGTCTGAACGTATCTCCGAAGGCCCCGGTGCGGAAATCCTTGCTGCGTCCCGCAAGCGCGCGCTGAACCTTGTCGGTGGCGTACGGGCATCTGCATCGATGGTTTCCATGCGATTGGACGGTGACTCCGTTGACGTCATGCCACACGATCAATTGGTCGCGCACCTTGATAAACTAGAAGCTGACAACCTAAAATTCTTGGACGACCGTATGGATATCGTCTTTCAACAATTCGGGTCTCGGGTCGACCAGTCTCATAAACGTTTCTTGGATCGCGCGTTAGAATCGCTTCTTCAGCATTTGGAAAACAACGGTGAGGAAGAAGTCTGGCAATACAGTCCAGACGGTCTTCGCATGCTGCTGCGCACAAGCTATCAGGTTATGCGGCGCAATGTTTCATCCACCTGTGATCAAGTGTTTGCGGCGGCTTCCTCTGATTTAGCTGAAACATACCGTAGCGCTTTCGGTGTCGCGGTTGAAAACTTTTCGATTACGCCCCCTGCCGCGCCAGAAATTCCAGCGCCTGTTTCTCTTGGGCAAACGATCGCGCTAGATCTGCAAACATCGTGGTGGAAGGGATGGTGGAAACGCCGCAAAGGTTATCGTGCATTTGCAAGTGGTTTCTACGATCTAATCGAAGCAGAAACAGCACCGATTGTGGATGAATTGAAGGTCCGGCAGGCAGATGAAATTCGTAAGTTAGCCGAGGTAGAACTACGCAACTTCCTTGAAGAACAGCGCGGCTTCCTTACCGACCTGAGCGAAAAATCGAATCTAAATAAAGACGACTTAAAAGAAATCTTTGGCATCACTGCACAGCAAGAGCGTGAGGAGCTGTTCGATTACATTTTCGAAGAGCTCAGCGATAGCGCACCTGCCGTAGCCGAAGGAAAAGCCTAATGTCAGATCATAGCCCCACGACCGGTGGGAAACGTAAGCCTCGTATCGCGCTCATGGGCGAGTTTTCTGCGGGGAAAAGCACGCTATCTAATCTTTTGATGGGTGCGCGTCCGCTTCCCGAAAAGGTGACAGCGACGCGCCTTTCGCCAGTGTGGATGTCACATGGGACTGATGCGCCTTACCGCGTTGACGTTGATGGCACGACGGAACCTGTTTCGCTGGATCAGCTTGAAGGAATTCCGGTCGAGCAAACCATGTGCATTCGATTGTTCTTAGAATGCGATATACTGGATGTCTGTGACCTCATTGATTTTCCAGGCATTTCCGACCCAAACATGTCGTCAGAAGTTTGGGAACGTATGCTGCCAGAAGTCGATGCCGTCATCTGGCTGACGCATGCTACACAAGCGTGGCGTCAATCAGAAGCCGCCGTTTGGGACACAATGCCAACCGCCGTCCGCGAAAATTCAGTTTTGTTGATCACACGTTTTGACAAGCTAACCACAGAAAAAGATCGCGTGCGCGTCTTTAAGCGGGTTTTACGCGAGACGAAGGGCCAATTTGCAGCAACCTTCCCAATTTCGTTGCTGCAAGCACTTGAAGCAGGCGACGACTATGAACGTTGGGACGCCAGCGGTGCGGGCCCGTTTGTGGAACATCTTATTCAATCGGTTGAGACGCTTAGTAAATTAGCTGCACGCACAGAGCTGCCGCTTTACAATATTGCCGACGGCACAGCGATCCCTGAACCAATCACAACCGCGGTGCTGCCACGTCGCGTAAAACGGCCTTTGAATGAAAATGCCCCGAAGCGAGAACGCCCGGCGGCAGAACCCTCATCGAAACCGGGCACGCCAACATCTTAGGCGTGTATCCATTTGATAGGCTTTCACATATGGCTGTTTTGACGTAGTCAGTCAGATATCAACGAAAAATTAGCGGGCCAACACTCATGGTTGTGGACGATCTAGATGCATTGCAAGAAAAATTCGCAGCGTGCGACACTATCGCCTTTGCGGATTTGTCGACACAGATGATTCTTGTGACGAATTCAGCGTCTTCGCTTCCACGCGAGGGGCTTGATAACCTATGTGCTGAAGCTGCGTTAACGATGGGCACCAAGCGGCAGCAATTCCTTGGCACTGAACCAAGCGCGAGCGCCGTCGTCGCCAGTCGCGGCCAAGTACGTCTATTCTTGCGTGCCAAAGCTGAACCCAACGACGTAATGTGCTGCGTGAGCTCCTCAGATCTAGATATCAATGCATTTTTGGCGGATGCGCAGCCACTACTTGAACGGCTCAGCACCGGTGGATGAGCAGAATGAACATTTTTTTAAGCAAAGGCCGCAATCGTGAGTGACACGTCAATTATCGCAAACAAACTCGCGGCGCTTCTGTCTGAAGATGAAATCTATGTCGGTCGTGCGCGCATTATTTCTCAAAGTGGTGCGCCGACTCCACTTGCAGCCCTTTTGAATGAAATAGATGCGACCGTATTGGAACGCACGCTTGTCTTTAGCATTGATGATGTAAACGTGAGCATGATCGTTGCCGGTCGTCGCTTGCGTGGCTTGGTCGACGTATCAGGTAACCTCCCCGAAGCAGAAAGCGTCATTGGGAAAGTGCTATCGCGCGACGAACCAGAAACGTTGCAAGCGGCTGGTGATCTCATGATGTTGCTTTGCGCATCAGCAAGCCAAGTCACTGTACGCAGTTTGCCATCACAGCCCTTTGGCACGAGCGCCGAAGCGGGAATATCGGCCGCGGGGCTCGCTAAGCTTTGGCACATAGACCTCGACGCAAAACCTGTTGCCCTGATTGAACGGTTCTTTGCCGCGCATTCTAACGGCATGACGGCGTATCTATATGTGTCAAACGGTGACGTTGCGAAAACCGTTGGCGATGTTGCAATGCTTGATGCACTTTGGAGCACACAGATCGCAACATTCAGAAAGCGGCATCGTTCCGTTCTTCCCCAACAGGAAGGGCCACGGCTAATCTGTTTGAACGAACCTTTGGGTGAAAACACAACAGTTGCCGTTGCAATCGACGGGAATGACGTTGGCCTATTCAGCTATAAGCCTAGTCAAATGCCAAAGCTCGTATCTGCCTGGACTTCTGCCTTAGGCTAACCTAGAGCAACCATAGATTTATAGTAAGCAGTGGAATTCACCCCTAACGCACGCAAGCGAGGGGACCGTACGAATACGACCTGTTGCGATGCCAAACCTACAGATACGTGGTACGTCTATTTTTTGGGCGGTAGGTGTGAATATTGGCGTTTATTGTCGCACATACACACAGCTGCCGGGTTATTCAGCGTTCTCCCGAGGACTCTGCCCAATTCGCAGCCTACTTACATGATCGTCTGGTTCAGACATCAATCGCCGCGCAACGGGCCTTCCTGGCAGAAACTCCCGCCGCGCGACTACAACAACACTGTTGTGGGCCTGCTATAGCTTTGGCTTTTGCCAAAAACTAGGGCACCGCGACAACGAAACGGGGACATTGTTTCGATGAAATTTAATAAATCACTCAGCGCTTCTATTTTTGCCGGCCTTTTGGCCAGCACAAGCATGGCTGCAGCCCAAGATTGTGCCGAGCCGATCAAAGTCGGTGTTTTGCATTCGCTATCCGGCTCTATGGCGATTTCCGAAACCACACTGAAAGACGCAATGCTGATGCTGGTCAAACAGCAAAACGCAGCTGGCGGTCTTTTGGGCTGTGAAATCGAAGCCGTCGTCGTTGACCCGGCATCCGACTGGCCACTGTTCGCTGAAAAAGCACGCGAGCTGCTGACCGTATCCGAAGTCGACGTTATTTTCGGTAACTGGACATCGGTTTC
Organism: Yoonia maritima; assembly: GCF_003003285.1. GTDB lineage: Bacteria > Pseudomonadota > Alphaproteobacteria > Rhodobacterales > Rhodobacteraceae > Yoonia > Yoonia maritima. The sequence goes on from NZ_PVTP01000013.1 coordinate 98,174, forward strand.
ACGTAAATCAGTATTGCCTGTGATCGAAGAGCTGAACGGCTTGCTGTTCTACCCTGTACAATACGAAGGCGAAGAATCTTCGCGTAACGTTTTCTACACAGGTGCGGCCCCGAACCAACAAGCGATCCCAGCGACGGACTACTTCCTTGAAGAGCTTGGCGTTGAGAAGTTTGCGTTGTTGGGTACAGACTATGTTTATCCACGTACAACCAACAACATTCTCGAAGCATACTTGATCGATAATGGTATCGCCGAAGAAGATATCTTTGTGAACTACACACCGTTTGGTCACTCTGACTGGGCAACAATTGTTGCTGACGTTGTTGCGCTTGGCGAAGACGGCAAACAGGTTGGTGTGATTTCCACAATCAACGGCGACGCAAACATCGGCTTCTACAAAGAACTGGCTGCTGCTGGCGTATCCGCTGACGACATCCCTGTTGTGGCCTTCTCAGTTGGTGAAGAAGAACTGTCAGGTCTGGATACATCCAACCTTGTCGGTCACTTGGCCGCTTGGAACTACTTTCAGTCTGCTGAAAGCGACGCGAACACTGACTTCATCGCGGCATGGAAAGCATTCGCTGGCGAAGATCGTGTCACAAACGACCCAATGGAAGCCCATTACATCGGCTTCAACATGTGGGTGAACGCGGTCGAGGCTGCCGGAACTACTGACGTCGACGCTGTTCGTGACGCAATGTACGGTCAGGAATTCCCGAACCTGACAGGCGGTACAGCCGTCATGCTGCCAAACCACCACTTGGCAAAGCCAGTTCTGATCGGCGAAATCCAAGCCGACGGTCAGTTCGATATCATCAGCCAAACCGAAGAAGTTCCGGGCGACGCATGGACAGACTTCTTGCCTGAATCAGCGGTTCTTAAGTCTGATTGGCAGGAACTGGGTTGCGGCATGTACAATGTCGAAACTGAAAGCTGCGTTCAGCTGACTTCAAACTACTAAACATTTCAATCAGGCGCGGAGTCCTTCCGCGCCTGACCAATTTTGAATTCCGAAAGACCCTCATGCCCCGCGTCTTAATTTTGCTCGCCTTGCTGTTGGGATTTTCACCCGCGGTTCAGGCCCAAGAACTCCAAAACCTACTGCAAACCCACGCCGAAGAAGTCGCCAAGCCGGGCCGCCGCACTGTTGGTACCGTGCTGGATGACCTTGCTAGTTCCGGCATTCCGCAAGTCGCAACGTTTTTAGAGGAATGGCAGGATAAATCCGTCTGGCAAAGCCCTGAAGGCCTGTTCTTTATTGCAGACGAGGACGGCGACAGCCTGATCCTCACTGATATCGATAGCGGTGTAGAAACGACCGCCCCCTCTGACGGTTTTACACAGCTTAAGCCCAACGGTGGCGTGCGTCGCGTGATCGGCACAGCGCTTGTTCAGTTCCAACTGATGGATCCCGACCTAAACCGCCGGACCACAGCTGTCGCATCCATCGCCCGGCGCCCAGAGGCAAGTCAGCTTTCCCCGTTGCTTGGTTCGATTGATGGCGAAGAAGACTCCACACTAAAAGCTCGAAAAATCCAGCTCGCGAATTTCCTGTCAGCGAGCTTTGCTGAGGACACTGCAGACCGCATTGCAGCCATCAACAGCCTATCCACCGATGTCAGCGTCGAGGCACGTGCCGTCTTAAACCAAATCCTGACCACAAGCCCTGCACTGGCCGAAGAACTGCCAACTGACGTCAATATCGCCCGTGTCCTGAACCCCGGCGCAGACATGTCGTTAGATGCCGCATACGAACTGCTGGTCGCTGATGACCTTGCCGCCCCACGTACCGATGCGGACACGATCAAGGCGGCACTTGCATCCAACATTATCAACGGTCGCGTTGGCGATGTGCCTGTCGCGCAACTGGGCACCACAGCCAACCGCAACCGCGCCTACGCACAGCTAGCCCATTCCGGTACGGTTCCACCGATGGTGACCGAAACAGACCGCGATGCGGCGCTTGCGAAATACACGTTCTTTGAGATTTACAACGAGGCCGATCCTGCCATCACCGATGCCGCGAAGGCCGCACTTGCCTCAGTTGAGACACGCGTTGCCGTTGGCCAATCAGCCGACCTCGCGCTTGATGCACTTTCACTAGCCTCGATCTATTTTCTGGCGGCCATTGGGCTTGCCATCACCTTCGGCGTTATGGGCGTCATCAACATGGCCCACGGCGAATTCATCATGATGGGTGCCTATACCGGTTATGTCGTGCAGCTATTCATTCCTAGCTACACGCTGTCCATCATCATCGCGCTACCGCTTGCCTTTGCGGTCACCTTTGCCGCTGGTGTCGCAATGGAGCGTCTGGTGATCCGTCACCTATACCACCGCCCACTGGAAACACTGCTGGCGACATTCGGTATCTCAATCGCGCTACAACAACTGGCCAAAAACATCTTTGGCACCCAAGCGCGCCCCCTGACATCGCCAGCATGGTTAGACGGCGCATGGGTGTTCAACGATGTGGTTCAAATCAGCTATATCCGTATCGCGATTTTTGTACTCGCCGTGATCTTCCTGTTCCTGATCTTGTTCGTCCTGAAACGCACCCGGCTTGGGCTAGAGGTACGTGCTGTCACCCAAAACCCCGGCATGGCCGCATCCATGGGAATCAACCCTGACCGGATTAACATGCTGACCTTCGGACTTGGTTCGGGGATCGCGGGGATCGCAGGAGTTGCGATTGGGCTATACGCCAAGGTCACCTCCGAGATGGGTGCCGATTATATCGTGCAGTCGTTCATGACCGTGGTTGTTGGCGGCGTTGGGAATGTCTGGGGCACGCTTGCGGGTGCTTCGCTGATTGGCTTCCTGCAAAAAGGGATCGAATGGCTGAACCCGTCAAATACCTTGGCGGCGCAGACCTACATGATCCTGTTCATCATTCTCTTTATTCAGTTCCGACCCAAAGGCATCGTTGCGCTTAAGGGCCGGGCAGCGGCGGACTAAACCAATGAATAAAAGCTTTCTAATACGCAATCCGTCGACACTTTGGTTCTTGCTGGGGCTCAGCATCTTTACCATCGTCGTTACCATTCTATCCGACGCCGGCCTTGGAATCATGTCCACGTCATTCGTGAAAACGCTGGGTAAGACACTATGCCTATGCCTGATTGCCGTCGCGATGGACGTCGTCTGGGGATATTGCGGTATCCTAAGCCTTGGGCATTTCGCCTTCTTCGGGATTGGCGGCTATGCCGTTGGCATGTGGCTAATGTACGCGCGGACCGAAGGGATCGTGCTCGACAGCCTTGCAACGCAAACCATCCCCCCAACCGCGCAAGAAATCACTGATGCCATCGGCAACCAAATCTTTGGCGTTGTTGGTAGTTCTGAATTCCCGGTGATCTGGGCGTTCTCTGACAGTTTGTTCCTTCAGCTGTTAATGGTCGTGCTGGTGCCGGGATTGCTCGCGCTCGTCTTTGGCTGGCTCGCGTTCCGCAGCCGGGTCACGGGAGTCTACCTGTCGATTCTTACCCAAGCGATGACCCTCGCGCTGGCACTGTATCTGTTCCAAAACGACAGTGGGTTACGCGGAAATAACGGCCTGTCAGGACTGCAAAACATTCCGGGGTTTGAAGACACACCGCAATCCACCATCTCGCTCGCGTTCTTCTACGCATCCGCACTGGCCGTGGCGCTTGGTTACGTTCTGTTTGCATGGGTCACATCCGGCAAGATGGGTAGCGTCATCAAGGCAATCCGCGACAATGAATCTCGCGTTCGGTTTCTTGGGTATCACGTGGAAAGCTACAAGCTGTTTGTATTCACGATCACCGCCGTGGTGGCGGCCATTGCAGGCGCATTGTACTACCCGCAAGCTGGCATCATTAACCCGGCAGAAATCGCACCTATCGCGTCAATTTATTTGGCGGTCTGGGTCGCGATTGGCGGGCGCGGGCGGCTTTATGGCGCGGTTATCGGGGCCGCATTTGTGTCGCTGTTGTCTAGCTGGTTCACAGGCGGTGGCGCACCGGCCATCCCACTTGGCTTTTACACGATCCAATGGACCGACTGGTGGCTTGTGCTGCTTGGCGTGTCGTTCGTCGCAGTCACCCTATACGCGCCCAAGGGCATCGGCGGATTGTTTGATTATCTGGTGAGGAAACCATCATGAGCACGCTTTTAGAAGTCGACGGTGTGTCAGTTAGCTTTGATGGCTTTCGCGCGATCAACAACCTATCCATCCAAATCGGCGAACCTGAATTGCGCGCGGTGATCGGCCCGAACGGCGCAGGTAAAACGACCTTTATGGATATTATTACGGGCAAGACAAAGCCGGATGAAGGGCGTGTCACATGGGGTGATCGCAACATATCTTTGCTTGGTATGTCCGAAAGCGAGATCGCGATGGAAGGGATCGGGCGCAAATTTCAAAAGCCCACTGTTTTCGAAGATCAAACCGTACGCGAAAACCTTGCGATGGCTTTGCGTAACCCCCGCGGACCATTCGCTGTTCTATTCTATAAAAAGACCAAAGAAGGTGGCCAACGGATCGAAGAAATAGCGGCCGAGATTGGCCTATCCGATAGTCTGACACGCCGCGCTGGCGAATTAAGCCATGGTCAAAAACAATGGCTCGAGATCGGGATGCTGCTTGCCCAAGATCCACGCCTTTTGCTCGTCGATGAACCCGCCGCTGGGATGACAACTGCGGAACGCGAACTGACAACTGACCTGTTAAAACGCGCGGCCAAGACGCGTGCGGTTGTGGTGGTTGAACATGACATGGAATTCGTGCGCCGCCTTGATTGCAAAGTCACCGTGCTGCACGAAGGATCGGTTCTTGCCGAAGGATCGCTGGACCACGTGACCGCCGACCAAACCGTTATCGATGTGTATCTAGGACGCCAATAATGCTGAATGTTGAGAACCTGACCCTGCATTACGGGCAAAGCCAAATCCTGCATGGCATCACGCTGAATGCACCTGTTGGCGAAGTGACCGCTGTGATGGGGACGAATGGTGTGGGCAAAACCAGCCTGCTCAAGGCGATATCTGGCCGCCACCCTTATACCGATGGCACGTTGGCAGTTGGTGATCAGCAGCTTAATCATCCATCCGCATTCGCAGCCGCCCGTGCGGGCATCGCCTATGTCCCGCAAGGGCGCGAAATCTTCCCGCTGATGTCAGTCCAAGAAAACCTAGAGACTGCCTTTGCCTGCCTTCCCAAGGATGAACGTTTCATTCCTGAAGAGATTTTCCAGCTCTTCCCAGTTCTACTGGACATGAAAGCAAGACGCGGCGGCGATCTGTCCGGCGGCCAGCAACAACAACTGGCCATCGCACGCGCACTGATCACACGACCTAAGGTATTGCTTCTCGATGAACCGACAGAAGGCATCCAGCCGAACGTGATCCAGCAAATCGGTCGTACGATTAGCCTGCTGCGCGAACAGGGCAACATGGCCATCGTATTGGTCGAGCAAAACTTTGACTTTGCCTACGGACTAGCAGATCGCTTTGTTGTCATTACACGCGGCGAAGTCAAACGCCGCGCCGACAAAGCTGATGTTACTCCCGCAGCCATGCTGGCAGAGCTAGCTCTTTAAAAACTAAGGTGTGAATTTTGTGCGAGTTCGGTTAGCGAATGCGACAACGGTTGCGAGGGCTGCGCCGGAATTCAGCCCAACAGGCTGATCGCGATGCTGCGGCCGCAGCCCGCATTGCTGCCATTCGCTGCAAGTGCAACACCCGAAACCGGGTGGACTCACAGTCTGCGGGATGAAACTGCCGTTGGTTGATCACCCGGCAATGACCGCTCTGAATTAATCTGCGCCAGTTTTTACTGATGCAGTCAGCTTTATGAGAAGGCCGTTCAATTCGTCTTTTTGGTTGACAGACAGCCCATCCATCAATCGATGCTGTGTTTCTACATGATCGGTTACCGCAGCCTCAATTACTGTCATGCCTTCGTCAGTAAGTCTAATAAGGAAGCCACGTTTATCATTGCGGTTTTGAACTCGCCTTACCAGTCCAGCCTTTACCAGCTGATCAACGCGGTTGGTCATAGTGCCAGACGTCACCATCGTCAGTTCCAGAAGTTCACCCGGGGACAGTCCATTCGGTTTTCCTGACCTGCGTAATGTCGCCAGTACATCAAAGCTGGCGGAGTTTAGACCGAAGGTTTTCCAAGTATTCTCCATCTCGCTTCTCAACAGCATCGAAAGGCGTAACAATCGACCGATAGTTTCCATTGGTCCAACGTCAAGGTCGGGGCGAGCGCTGCTCCATTGCGAGACGATGCGGTCAATATGGTCCATGGTAACTACGTAAAGCTATTTTATCTTGACGTCAAGATACATGGAGGCTCAACATGAAACGCCAATTTGACATCGCCATCACAGCCATTGCGCCTTTGATCTGGGGTAGTACCTACTATGTAACGACAGAGTACCTGCCAGCAGGATATCCAATTTCGATGGCTGCACTGCGCGCTTTACCTGCTGGATTGTTACTACTCATTCTGGCCCGGCAATTGCCACAAGGGGTTTGGTGGGCGCGCGTGTTTGTACTTGGTGCGCTCAATTTTGCTCTATTTTGGACGTTGCTGTTTGTCGCCGCCTATCGACTTCCGGGCGGGGTTGCTGCGACGGTTGGGGCGGTTCAGCCACTTATTGTTGTCTTTCTCGCTTCGACAATCCTGGGGACCACCATCAGATTGAGTTCAGTCGCTGCCGCCACCATCGGCATGTTGGGTGTTGGATTTCTTGTACTGGGCGGGGGAAGTACCCTGGATTCGATTGGACTGTTCGCAGGTCTTGGCGGAGCAGTCTCAATGGGGGCGGGTACGCAATCGCTAAACGTAGCACCATTGTAGCACCGGGCATTTCTGTCGAAATGCAAAAATCGCCCCAAGGGGCTCTACAGCATTGATAATGTTGGTAAGATTTGGTTGCGGGAGGGCGCAACCGCCGAAATCTACCGATACTGAAGTGTGTGGTTTAGTCTGCTGGCTATGAAGGCGAAAACCGGACGTTTGCTGCGTGTTCAAAATAGTCCAACAACCATGGAACAAGCTAGACCTTCGCAGGATAATAGAATGGGCGACAGTGTTGGTAAGAGAGTAGCATTCTGCTGGATGCGAAGCTTAAATGAGCTACTCATATAAGGAAATCGTCGGTGTAGAGTATCGAATGGGGTTCTCAGGCGCGACGACTGAGGGTAATCCGAATGCGAGTTGAATCATTATCGGCATACATAATTTTGCTAGCAATGCTTGCCAATCCGGATTTTCAGCTAGGTTCTCATTCGAAATGTGAAACTCGGTAGCCTTGTTGTGGACGACAGAACACCGAATGCCATAGATCAAAAATGAGAACCAGCCACGGAAATGATCATCATCGCCATTGATAAATGCTTCATACTCTAGTTTTGGTTTATCTCTTGCCTTTCTGATATCCAGCAACTTGAAGAACCTATCGAGTTCCTCTGATCCATCGTGGTGCTCATCGCGAAATGCCTGCCTGCATTCTAAAGCCATTTCAATAAGGCTCTGGTCGCCAACTTGATGGCCCCAACACCCAACGAACAAATCTTTCAAGAATCTGCTCTCACTTTGGTCAATGCGCGCCCCAAGACGCTTAAAATCCCTCACACGATTGAGGGATAAGCTTGCGTTCTCAGTAAAAGTGCTAGCCACTTGGCTTCTGATCATAAAGTTTTCTAAAGCATGGTAAGTACTCATGAAAACTTCGAGTATACCGGTTGATGCGTTCACGCTGCTCAACATGGAAAACGGCTCACGGAACTGGACATAGTGTTCAGGGCTTCCCAAGCAGGCTCTTAATTGAGGAATTCGCACCTTTGTTTCACTTGGCAATTCCACAGGCGTAGACCAACTTCTTCCATAAAGGACTAGATGGTACTGTAGCTGCGCTTGTGCTTGGTTGACGTCCTCAATCGATGAAATAAGCACGCTCCCTTCGGACAATTCGGTTAAGTTCTCCATCATTAGTAAGCATGCAATCACTTGGATGTGTTCGTCACCAACATTGAACCTGCTTCCAAGAACAATCGTCGGATCAACCCGAAAATCGACGAAGGCCATAGAGTTCGCAAACCCTACATCACTATTGTAATGGTAAAAATCCGTATTCTTACCATCCATTCCTTTCGATTTTTGTATGTTGTGAGCTTCGGGAAAAGAGTGAAAGCTAAGCTCGTGTCCTGGATCGTATGGCTCCGCCCATTTTTCCGGATTAATTTTTTTGCCAACATCAATAATTCTTGCAACGTTTTTGGCATTACGGTCGGTGATCAGGTCTACGTGGGCATTGTCCGGCGAGATTAGTTCAGTCAAAAAAGCCCAAAAATCTTCGGGCCTGCTTGACGGGAGATTATCGTCGTCCAACAGTTTTCCTAGCAAATCATCGGCAGCGATCAAGTCATCTTCATTGGCGTCACCATTGAAGCTAATGTTAGCCGCAAGCAACATAACGAAATGTTCTTCAAAGGTCATCTCGCACTCTCCCGCAAACGGGCAAGCTCTGATCGGTCAGGCCTAAAGTACTGGTCCCAGCTTATTTTATCTGCGCCGCCACTATCCAAGAATTCCTTGACGGCCAACATAACAGCGTTCTTGTTCATGTTGCCAATATTCACACTTCCTGTGTCTTGGCTATTTCGGACAACTTCAAACTCATCCAGATCCAACCATTTTTTGAAGCTTGGCAAATCGTTAGTCAGCTTTGCATAAATTTGAGGGAACGGAACTTTTGCTTGCTTTGATGAAACACCTATTGCCGCAAACAACCCTGCCAGTACAACCTCTCTGCCGAGCCAGCGGATTTCAATATCCTCAGAAAACTCATTGTCGAGTATTACTAGAAAACCGGAGAAATCACGTAAATCTGCTTCTGAAATGTCTATGAAAGTATCTGCAGAACTTTGATTCTCATTTGCGACACCCGCAGCGAATTCTGCGTTCGTCGATACAGGTTGACCAAGCTTCAATGATTCAAATGCTGTTACCAAATGTGCGAAGAAGAACTGGCCTTGCGTTCTACGCTTACTGTACGCCGTTGAACTTTGTTCTCGTTCGCGAACGATCCCACCCGGAAAGGCCTCTTCAAAGATTGGTAGATACGAAGAAAAGAGTAGTTCAATTTGGTGCTTGATACTTACTGACTTATGTCCCGCGTTGAGTAATAGCATCTTTTTGATTTGCTCATTTTCGGTCAACCCGACCCAAACCTCCAACCAAAGTGTATTCTTTGCTATTAGATCCAATAGGGTTTGACTTCGTTCTTTAGCCTTTGTTCTCACCATTTTTGCGAAGAGAACTGGCGGGCAACCCAATTCATTGAGCCTAGATCTGTGGTGTTTGGTGAGCCCCCGAACGTCTAAATGACCATCTGTAAAGAGCTCGGTTTGAACAGTTATTTCTTGATCAATGAACCTAGCCGTATCGACAATAATCTTAAGTCTATTTGTTCTTTGCAGGCCGTCTAGTATTTTCCAATTACCTACAAGTTCTGGATTGGGAAAATCCTCAATGCTTGGATCGCCAACGACCACAATTATTGGTATGTGGAGCCGCTGCTCCAACGTTTCCCAAAGTGTATCGAGGTAGCGATTGCTGACTATGCCGCGCTGGACGAAATAGTCTTTAAACCCAATCGGTAAGCTGTCTATGAAGTCGAGAGCGCCCACGCGGCAAAAATAGCCCTTAGCGTTTCCTTCCTCAAAGGTGTCTATGACCTGCAATGTCATCAATCTCTCCTTGGATGAGGCGGTTGGCTGGAAAATAAGATGCCTGCATTACCATAGAAGGCGCCCAACCGAGGTCAATGGTAGTGCCTACCGAAGCCCATCTTAGCGATGATGCCTAGTATGATGGAACGCTTACCAAGAGCGGTTTCCGCGCTGGCGACGGAAGCGAAGTTAAACTGCGGTCATAGGCATTTTGAAACCATCGTAAATCGATATCGAGAATTTCAGTGTGTACGCCTAAAGCCACGAAGTGACACCATTCGTGGAACAAAATCGTGTTCTTCTCTAACATTCAGTACCTTTTGCACATGGCGGGTTCGCGAAGACGTCGGTTTTTTGCGATCAACCGTATTGTGACGAGTAAGACGTCCCATGGGATATCCCGTCAATATTGCGACGATGGCCGGCAAATATTTGTTAAGTTCCTCTTCAGAGATACCCCATTTTTCACACAGGTCCCGTACTAGATGCTCAACGTCACCATCAAACTTCGTAAAGCTATCATCTAAGATGGCCCAGTATGATAAGAATTCTTCATCAACATGTGACCGTGCAAGCGCAACATTTCCTTCAATGAATACTTCGCTTAGAAACCTAAGTAACTTGGTCTCAACGAGCTTTATTGTTGGGCCAAAACCGCCGAGTTCCGCAGCCATCGCATCCATAGTGGGGCGAGTAGCAAGACCGACAGACGTGCGCAATTTGAAAATATCGGGGGCCCTTGCTGAAAGCTGACGCGCTTGCAAGACACTTATTGCAGTAGGGATTATAGCCTCGAGGAAGTTTTGAGGGGTTTCTATTTGGTATGCTGGTAGGTCAGGAACGCCCGCATCTTGAGCATACTGCGGCCAGTTAATCTCTCCGTTCTCTTCTACACACTGGGCAAAGATATTGACTTGTTCGTATGTCGTTCTGGAGGCCGTGTTTTCGTCAATTTCAACCTCTCCTGATGTAATCGCATTAAGAAAATCGCTTATTGTGTCGATGCCCATCTCTGCAAAGCTGTTAGCAGCTTTCCCAATTTGCAATCGTTTTAGAGGTAGCTCCATGGCCAAGCCAGACCCTTGGAGCAACAGTGGCATCTCTACCGGTAGAGCCCTCTTGAACTCATCACCGGAAGCAAGGTCACCCGTTATTATTGCGGTTATCAAAGGAAGCTGTTCGCTAAATACATCCCGCGAAACCCCCCAAGCAATTTCCAATCCTTCAACGAGAGAGGTCAAAGAAATCTCATCCTCCGATGAGGCAAACTGATCGGCAGCTTTGCTCCAAGGCGCTGTAAATTCTGGGCGAAAATGATAAGGGGATTGAGCATAATCGTTGTAGATCAATGCACTTGCCAGTCTTTTGAGGATCTTGGCCTCTTTTTGGCGAACGCGTTCCCGAGTAATTTTGACAGGCATAAGTTCGCTGACGGCTTCGAGCGTCATTCTTTCATCCGGCGGTTTCATGATCCGCTTTTCCAAAATCAGACGGTTATCCTCTGTTTCACCTGCCAAAACAGTTTCCTCGATTACTGAGGGTAAGAGCACAATCGTTTCGGACATCGTTTGGCTTAAGGGCTGTTTGGGAAGGAGTGTGAGCTGCATATGATCGCAGTAAATCTCCCAATCGATGTCCCCTTCGGGCACTTGTGCCCGTTTAAGAGCCTCAACACCCTCTTGGATGCGGGAAGTTGTAGACCGCCCCATACCTTGCCAAGACAGTATCTCAGGTAGTGGTACGCCCAACAATTCGCGGACACGTGATAAACCCTTGCTCCGAAGTTTCTCTGTCTTAGGGCCAAGGTGCAGAACTCCGATATCTAAACTTAATGCTAATTCTGATAACTCGTTCTGGCAGATATCTTCATTCGACACTTGTTTGCTTGTGGCACGAAGCCCCCGTTCACTGGTTGAAGAATAGATTGGGTACCGTTGGGCGTATTCTTCGAGCAATGGCGCATCATCCCTCATACCCTTACCCAACCGAGTAAGGCTCTCCCAAAGCTCCAGTGTTTTGATACCGCCCATTCCAGGTGGCGGTACGCGCATACCTTCACGAAGTTCTTTCACCAGAACACCGAAATCATCAAGCCCTGCGCGTTCTAACATCGCCCCCGCGTTCCCTAAACTGGCGCGATTTACTGCAAAATTTGGAGTATCGAGGCCAACACTCGAAAACTCTACACATTGAAAGAACAGTCCATTACATTCAAACTCTGGACGCTCATAGAATCTTAACCAGTCAATTGTTGCGCCCGATATACATGCCATCAACGCTGCACTTGTTTCAGCAAGGACTTCGCTTATTTCGTCATCTAGCTCGTAGGTAGCTAGTAATCCCGAGATATCTGACAGGCAAACACAGCCCAACTCCTCCAGTTGTTCTGCAATCTGTAGATCCATGTGCAGATGTCGGATACTCGGGGAGGTCAATGTACGCGCCTCCAGCCCTTCAAGACTATCCTCGTTGGTTGGCTGTTTTGATCTTCTTTATGCTTTGGCAGAAATTTTATGTAATAGAAGTTGTTTATTTCGTTCTTGGAAATCTCGATTTCATCGCCAGCAAGAGCTCCAGACCGCCTCAAGTAGGCGGTTAGGCATGTGAGGCGATACTCATTTCGAGTACCTCTCTCATCATGGAGTTTGTTGTTGTAATGAATGTATTGAAGCTCCAGTTCATCTCCGTTCTCGTCCCGGCAGAGTATCGTTTTGCGAGGGTTTTTCGTTTTTGAATCTAGTTCGCCAAGGAAGGCGCGAAACTCACTATCGCCTTTCGGAATGAGCATGCCTGCCTGGTGGCTCTTTGTTTGTCCCGTGTCATTTGCACTCAAGATCTTACGGTACGCCTGCAGCATCATTGTTTCCTCGGCTGTATTAGTAACGCCTGTTCAAGATCACCTTTATCTCTAACTAAGGTCGGCGTAATTTCATTTCCCATCGCATTTTTCCACGTAGATCTATCCAACATGACCCGTTCGATAGTGTCTTCATAGAATAACCGATAGATCGTTACGGGCAATTCCTGCCCGCGCCGATAGGCACGCGCGCTTGCTTGCGCTTCAAGTGCAGGATTCCAAACTGGTGTCAGATGTATAACGACTGTCGCGGCAGTAATGTTAAGGCCCGCGCCTGCAGCTTTTGGGTTCAAAACCAGAATTGCAGGACCTTTATGTGAGGAGAATGTATCAATAATCGATTGCCGTTCACTTGATGGTGTGCTGCCGTTAATCGCTCCCCAATATGCTGATGGCAAATCTTGGCAAGCTTCTCTAAGAAGGCCTCCCATTCGATTAAACATCGCGAAAACTATGACTTTTCGCTCCCCGGAAAAAGCTTCACCAATAAGAGACCGTGCTCGATCCATCTTAGCATTCATCAGAGGCAAACCTGGCGCCGGATCGATGACGGCGTCCTCACCTTCTTCGTCACTTTCGTCTTCTTGTCTTAACCACGGGTGAGAGCAAACAAGTTGCAATTGTAACGTTGCGACCAGAGCTCCAGCAACAGGATATTTTTTTAGTGTAGCTTCACGGACGGCGTTGTAATGAGAGACAAGTTCGTTTTCCATTTCCAATGGAATGTCGATGTCTATGCGAGGAGGCAGATCACCCGCGACATCAGCAACGCGCCGCTTGAGCATCAATGGTTCAACAATTTCAGAGATTTCTTTTGCTGTATCTATACCATCGGGATACCGCGCCTCAAATTCTGACAGAGACCCCAAAATACCGGGTACCGCAAAATCAGCCAATGACCATAAGTCGACTAAACTGTTTTCGACAGGCGTCCCCGTCATAGGAATAGTATGGTTGCGAGGAATAGTAGCGACACTTTGACGTCGAATTGAGTGAGGGTTTTTGATCGCTTGAGCTTCATCACATACCACCCAGGACCATTCAAACGCAGAAAAAATTGATATATCGTTCACCATCGTGTCGTAAGTCGTGATAACAATATTGGTCTCTTGAAGACCTTTATATATGCCGGTGCGCTCTGCGCCTCTGTGAACCAATACAGTCAGAGACGGCGCGAATTTTTCAATCTCTCGAACCCAATTCACAATCAAACTGGTTGGACATATTATTAACGCAGGAGATGAGGTTTTCGGTACTTCTAGTAGAAGAAGGGCAATTATCTGAAGCGTTTTCCCCAGACCCATCTCATCGGCGAGTATCAAGCCCCCTTCAGTTTTAGAAACCTCCCACATCCACTTCACACCTTTGGCCTGATACGGATATAACTTTGCCATCAGCCCTTCGATTGAAATTTCGTCAGGATATTCCGCTGCAGTAGCTGAGCCAGAGGCCAAAGTGTTCTGTGACAATCGAAGTTCAATATCGCTATTCTCTAGCTCCAAATGGCGACGCACATCAGTGTAGCTAATTAGATTGTTGTCTTTTGGACCAAACATTTGAGAAAAGACGTCAACTGTATCGTTTGGTAGTGGCCGGACGATAGTCTTATCCAAAACCCAGTTATGAAAGTTGCTAGGAGCAGGATAAATTTCTTCTTTGCCCTTTACCAACCTTCGGCCTGCAAGACGTGCAGTTATGCCTAGTTCAGATCGTTCAATGAGTATAATGGGATCAATTATCCGCCGACTTACCACAAATCCGTCAGGCAAGACTTCGCTGAGTTTTGTGTAGTATTTGGGGAGCTGAGAATATGGGTCAGACATCACTACTCATTATCGCTTGGAGCTCCGATACAAGGTGTGGGGATGGTCGTTTCGTATGAACTGCCCTGTGGCAGTTCGGGCAAAGTGGGATTAAATCTGATAGTGGGTTATACTGTCGCGGCTGGCCAAGAGTTGACAATGGTTGGATATGATGCACCTCAATAATCTTACCAGCTTCTCCGTATGTTTTGCTTGGAGAAATCCCGCAGCATTTGCACACGTGCCCATGGAGTCTAAGACATAGAAGGCGATTGCGGGGGTTTCGCTCTCGGCGAACAACCTCGACTGTTGTCAGAGCACCCTCCATTTCACCTGACGGATTTTCAGGTTCGTTGACATCATAACCAATCAATTCGGCCATAGCCGCCATCATCGGAACGATTACCTCTCGACTGGTCTTTATCGCTGCATCAGCATTATTGGAGCCTTGGTGGTGCTTCAGTCGTGCTGACATTCCAAAGGTTCCGTCCAACACCTGCCATGTGTCAGTGGTCTGCCCACCAATCGAGAGCTTTGCATTTGGTGAGATGCTAGAAACCAGAGATCGAGCCAAAAGCTGATCTTCAGCTGGGGCCTCCGCAATCAGCTTTAAGGTATCCTTGGAATACATTCCGAAGCGTAGATCTACCTGATGTGACTTTAGCCCATGAGCTCGCAACTCAACTACTGGTCCTGCGCTCTTCTTTAAGTCACTAAACCAGATGTCTAAGCCAGTTTGAAGGCCTCCAGAAACTTGTGACAGCGATATTCCTGCCCCGGTTCCTTCAGCAAGTTCCTCCAGGATTATCTCGGAATGATGCTTAAGCATTTACTCTTCGCCAATACCTTCTTCGTCGAAATCCTCCAGCGTCGGCGTCGGTACTTCTCTCAACAGCTTTCTCAAATTCGACGAAACTTCTTCTCGAATATCCGCAAAAATAGGCTCTAGCTCTTCATTTACGTTATTTTGTTCAGCCATTGAAAATGCCCAAAGCAATAGGTCCATGCCCTGTACAGAGTAACCGCTTCCCGCCGCTCTCAAGTATATTTTTTGGTAGAAATCATGGTGTTTGTTCAAGAGAACAGCACCTACATGTCCTACATCACCAGCGCTACGATAACTCGGCTCCCACAAATCACCCGTCGTGATATTGTCGACGGGGTTGATATAGAGCCCTTCCGCTTCGACATTGCTCTCAACCCTCTGTTTGATTGTGATCTTGCTTCCACGATTATTCGACACAACCGCTGTTTGTGAAGCAGCGTCAGCATCCTCTACGCCAGCCTTCCGAGTGTTGGTCGTATTTTCCACCGTTTTATTGGCCGACGTATGATCAACATTAGCTGCTGCCGCCGTCTTTTGAGTTTTCTTTCTATATCGAAGGTTAGCTTCCCGGCGAGGTGGCGTCAGAAGACTGACTAGGTACTCTGCCAACGCCGGATCAAGAAGTATCCTTGATTTCTTGACGTCGATTGAAAAAGCTTCATCCAGCTCATGTCCAAAATCGAACTCAATCCGCAAAAGCGACATATGCGGGTCTAGGCCGCCAAAAACACTCAGCCAGCCGCCATCACTAATCAGTCGCCCTTCACGATAAATATAGAAGCCTTGCCCTCGGTTACTGATTTTAGCGCGCTCTTTCTCCGCAGACGTCAAATCGTCGCTATGTGGTAAGATCCAAGCCGCAACTTTCGCGTTATGAACCTTGCGATCTTCAACTTCGATCTCCATGATTTGTGCCGTCTCAGATAGTACTTGGTCAGAGCGTTCTTTAAAAAACGGGTCCCATGGCACAACGACCCCTCCGTCGATCATCAAAGTAATGTTTCTTTGACGCTCGTCTTTTTCATCGATGAAACGATGATAAATCATTCCAACATGTGAGCGGAGACCATCGGCAAGACGTCTGATGGCAGATTTCTCTTTTGCGCCCCCCGGCTCGTCATAGTTCTTGGTTAGAATTCGATCGCACTTTGACCAAATTACCAGCGTGCCGCTGCCAGAACCGCACAGTTCTTCAAATGTTTCACTTTCGTCGGTTGTAACAGGATCGCGGCGCATCTCCCAAAGCCCAATTTTCTCAACATGGTCGAGATCCCACGTAAGCTTGTTAAGGTCTTCACCTTCGCTTGTTCGGGAAATCAAGGTAAACTGACGACAAACGGAGCTCGATGCAGTTTTCAGACCAAGCCCAAACTTCCCTAAGCTTTCGGGGTTTTCTCTTTCGGGTGCGCCATACCGCATCGCATGGAATACGCCCGCGGCGTCCATCCCTGTACCGTTATCGCCGAAATAGACGTACTTGCGTCCTTCTGTATCCATTTCGATCTGAACATTGATCTCGGAGGCACCCGCTGCGATACAGTTGTCAATAATATCGGAAGCCGCAGTCCGAAAATTGTAGCCAGTGTCTCGAAGCCCGTTGATTAGTCTTGGCGCGTCGGGTTCATTGATCAGTTCATCGGTCATTAATAAGCTCTCTACATTCCATACTAAGAGTACCTAAGTACCTTACAACCAATGATTGTTTTCGCAATGGCATCCTGAACAATTATCAGTCTTAGCCAACCTTCTTGAAGGAGGCCGACTTAACAAGATCAATGATATGCGGACGCATCAACCTTGCGACTTCGGCAAAAACCGGCACCGCTACAGAATTTCCAAACTGCTTGTAAGCCTGAGTATCTGAAACAGGGATGCGAAAGCTATCGTCATAACCCATCAGGCGAGCACATTCCCTTGGTGTAAGGCGGCGCGGGTTTTTGACTAAGCCCTGACTGACGAGAATCTCGGATCCGTCTTTGTAATATCTGGCAGAAAGCGTTCGAGATATACTGTCCCCATCAACAAGACCAAAGCCAAAACCATTGCCTTTGGCTTTATGCTTCGCTGCGTACCCCTGTAGATAACCCCAGAGCTTGTCTGACAACGTGTATTTGCTGTTCACTTCTGCATCTGGTCCGACAGTGAACTGCCCCTCTGGCGATTCAGTCCCATTTTCCGGATGAAGAATATCTCGCATCCCCCTGCCTTTTCGACCCGGTAAAACTATGTCATCGAAACAAAACTCTGTGCTTTCTCGAAATCCAACCATAACGATCCGCTCTCGGTGCTGCGGCACGAAATTGGCGGCATCAATGATCCGAGTATGTAATGTGTAGCCTAGTTCTTCTTCTAGCTTCCGTCTTATCACGTCAAACGTTCGGCCCTTGTCGTGGCTCTTAAGGTTTTTAACATTCTCTAAAAGAAATGCTGCTGGCCGATGATGCATCAGTATGCGCAGAACATCAAAAAAAAGTGTGCCTTGTGTTTCGTCGTCAAACCCATGCGCCCTTCCGAGAGCATTTTTCTTTGAGACACCTGCGATCGAAAACGGCTGACAGGGAAATCCAGCAACAAGAACGTCATGATCTGGAATATCAGTAACATCGATATCTCTGATATCACCAGCGATTGGTCGATTATCAAGGAAGTTTGCATGATACGTTGCCTGAGCGAAACGATCCCATTCAGAAGTGAATACGCAACGCCCACCTTCCCCCTCCATTGCCTTCCGAAGTCCACCAATTCCGGCAAACAGATCTATAAAACGAAATTCGCGACCGCACTCATCCGGCTGGAGCGCTTCCAGCTGCATTCTGAGAAGCTTCATGACGCTTTTACGCGGATTTTCGGCTCCGCGCTTCCAGCGGTAAACATGACCTTCAGAGTACCCTAGGGCCTTAGCAGCTTCAGATACACTCCAGCCACTTTGCTGAATAAGCATCTCAAATTCATTCATCTTGCTCAGTGCTCCCGACATCAAATGTCTAGGAATTTTTCTGACATTTTGCTTCAAAAAATCCTAGTACTGAAGCGTGTTATATGTACTTAATGAGAAGCCTTGCAACCTTGTTGAATCGTAATGGTTTCACATTTCCAGAACTTTGATGCCCGCTTTTCGCCTATAAAGCCGAGTAGTCCAATCAACCGATTGCGCGGCATCAAGCTCTGATGGAAATGCCGCACTCACAACCCGCCCAATCGACATCGTGCCTGTCCCTCTTTTTCTGCCACTCCAAAGTTTTCCGGTCTACTATTTCCTTACCGCGACTGCGGACTATCACTGAACAGGCCTCCACCGGCCTTAGGTGGTCGAACGGCGGTAACGGGTTCTGTTGCAGGCACCTCTGCAACGGGTTCTGTTACGACGGATCGAAAACAGGGGGCTGACTGGCCTTCAGTCACCTGCCATCAACGGTATTCTTTTTCGCGAATTCGCGCGCGTGCGGTCAACCTGCCATTATGACCTAGCAACTTATCAGGACTCAGGTTCCGACTGCGTTGTCGAGTCGGGGCTAGTTTTGGCCAGAAGATCTGCATTGTATTCATCGACAGCGGCTTCGAGATCATCCAGCGCTGCACTGATTTTTTGGGACAGCCGAATACCAAAAATTTCAGCAACGGAATCTGCAACGGCCCAAACGCGGTTGATCAAGCGCTTGAAGATGTTTTCCCGCCTTTCTAAGTCAGCGGCGAAACGTTCGTTTTCGACTTTTGCGGCATCGATGGCGGCCCATTCTTGGTCAGCCTTTTCACGCTTCGCCCGGTTCTCAGCAGCTTGTTCACGCACCCACGCGCCGGTCTCTTTCCGTTTCGGAGACGGCTCATCTTCACCGATGAAATCCTTGCCATATGCGAGGACCACACATGCCTTACACAAACGCCTTTTATCCCTTTAAAATTCGTGGTGAGTACGGTGCCAAGATCAAGGCTTTGGTTGGGAGCCTTGGCGATGAGGATACGAAGGCAGAAGCCATCGAACTTCTTCGCAGCCTTGTGACAGAGGTGCGCTTGCATCCAGATGAGAACGCCGATGGAGGTCATGTGATTGAATTATATGGAGAATTGGCGGCAATCTTGGAGTTATCAGCCCCCAAAACGCAAACAGCCCGCCGTTTTACGGGCGGGGTGTCGGTTTCGTTGGTTGCGGGAGTAGGATTTGAACCTACGACCTTCAGGTTATGAGCCTGACGAGCTACCGGGCTGCTCCATCCCGCGCTATTGTGCCTCGCGGT
>NZ_PVTP01000014.1 GCF_003003285.1 Yoonia maritima
CTTTCTCATCTTCCACTCCTCGGTGGCTACGATGAGCAACAAACACTCTCTTAGCAAATTGCACTATTTGAACCCATAAGCGCTGACGTCAGACAGTTCGGAAACAAATCTTTCTACAACCATAGTGATAGTTTCTGGGCTGACATCAGTAATGACAAGAAGATAACACAGGATTGAATTAGCCGCAGAACCACGCCCTTGACATAAAATACCTTTGGATTTTGCAAATTGGACAATGTCTTACACCGTAAGAAAATATGCATAAAACTTAAGTATTTCAAATAATTACAGCTCTTTATTCATCTGCTTTATTGCGTGTTCTGGGGCGCCGTTTGGGTATCGTGACTTAAGGCCAGTCCGCGCCTGCCGCGCCAGTCGTTTTTGCGGTGGTTCGTTATCCGCGATTTCATCTGGGTACTCATAGCTCAGTTCGCTGAGACAAAAGCTGGACTTTGCTGCGATTTCTACTGTGCGACTTAGGGCGGCAGGGTAGCGTTTAAACAAACGCTGCATGTCAGCCTTGCCTTTGAGGCGGCGTTCAGCGTTCGGCAGGGCGCGTGCCCCAATTTGATCTATGGTGATATGTTCGCGCATACAGGTTAACACATCAGCAAGCTGGCGTCGCGATGCATGGTGCATAATCACATCGCCAATCGCGACCATTGGCGCGGCTGTGCGCTGTGCGAGCGCGGCGCAAGCGTCAAAGTAGTGCTGATCACTGCCGTCATAACGTGGGGCTGCACCTAGAAATACGTTGCCCGGAAAGTGCTTTTTCAGTGCGAAAATATCCTGTGTGCTGTCTCGTAATGTCGCTTGCGGCAAAGCGATAAGAGACATGCCTACGCACCCCGTTATCAGATCGTTGATATCCAAAAAACATTTGCCCTTTGGAGCGCGACGTTTGCCCACAGTTAAAAGCCGCGTCAGCCGTGCGTAAGCTGTACGATCATGTGGCAACGCAATCCACTGTGTATGACTGTCGCGTAGGATTAACCTAACACCGATGATCAATTTGGGAAGTTGCGCTGCTTCGCCAAGCTCTCGGCGTAGTTCCTTGAGGGCCGAGAATGCCCGCACGACGCCTGCGAGAGAATTATGGTCGGTGATTGCAATTCCTTTTAAACCAAGAGCCGCCGCACGCGCAATTAGCTCCTCCGGATGTGATGCGCCGCGTAGGAATGTAAAATTTGAGGTCACGCATAATTTAGCATACCCAATATCCAATGAGGCGTTTTGCTGTGTCATGCGAATTCTCCATGTACAAACCAACCGGGTTTTTGCGGGGTGTAAAACAACCAAAGACGCCGCCCTTCGCGGGTTTCAATATGCCAGTAATCTCGGATGCCTGTGTGCCATGTATCGTCTGATAACCACCACTCTGGTGCTATCCGTTCTGGTCCAGTGGCACGTCCAGTCGTTAATGACATGCGCCGCCAGCGAAATTGCACAGGCGGTTGTGGGCCGCCACCTGCGATGGATTCAGGTGTGAAAATACGTAAAGGACGTGGTCGTGTGCCTGGCCATATTTCTTCTGGGTCGCTGTAGGCTGCCGATGCTATTTGAAAGCTGCGTTCGGGGATATGGCTATCTGCTGGTAAAAACCGTTGAATGTTATCCAGTCCGATCCTGTTGCCAATGCGTGTGATAAGATCGTCCAGCCCTTCTGGTCGTGCGGTTGTGTTATATGTGATTTGTTCATGAGGAAGGGGCTCTACCTGAATTGCTTCAAGTCGTATTTGATCAATGCCATAACCCGCATCAACTTCGCTGACACCGCGTTCAAATAGCGGCAACATACGTGCTGCATCGCGCATAGGGACGGCAAGGCGCAACTCAACCTGTTGTGTGCCTTGATCGACGCGGCGTAGGCTAAGCTGCAACATACGTGCGCCCATATACTGCGTTTTGAGCTTGTCACACAGCCGAATTAAAAGACGCTCTGTGCCGGCCATTACGTCTGTGTGTAACCCAATTGGATCAGGTAAGGTCATGCGCACGCCATAGTGGGGGGCGTCTTTAAGTGGTGAAATGTTTTCGTTTTTCTCACCTATTGCTTGATCTAATCTAAGCAGAACTTCGGGGCCAAACCTACGCGCAATTGTCTTACGTGGCAGTGCGGCAAGGTCTGATATTTTTCGCAGTCCTAATCGCTGAAGAGCCGTGTCCACCTTTGTGTTCAAGCGTAGGGCTGCGACTGGTAGCGAAGTAATATCTTCGTCTTGGTTTCCTAATTTGTGTGCTTTGCCACCGTAATGAGACAATGCCCAAGCTGCACCACGGGTGTCCGCCGCGGCAATACGTCCGTCTAACCCCGCTCTTTTAAGGCGGTGACGCATGTCATTGAGTAGGGGTAGTAGCGTTTGCTCCAACGTGCAAGCATCTGCAGAAAACGCTGGTCAGCAGTGGTATTGACGGGGCTACTTTGTAGGTCAGGGCAATAAGCGCGGGCATCCGAAAAAACCATGCCTTTATACAGGCCCTGGGCCTCAGCAGCGTGATTTAAACAATAGATGCGATCGGCTTTTTCACTATGTACGAGCGCAAACGGGCTGCTGTCCTGCACTGAACTGTTTATGGCACGTGCGCGCAACACCCTATCGCTGGGCAGTTTTGGAAACCATACTGATACGACGCGCTTGTGCATCCCAATTTACGATCCAAGTCCCAAGTGTTCCTTATTTGTTCTTTATAATTTCCCACCGCTGAAGAGTCGAGCCTGTAGCTTGTGATGTGGCATTAAAAACAGGGCTACAGCACCAACGTGTCTGCGCCGCGTTACTTCCCATACCTTCGGGCAAGACGCATAATCCCATCGTATTTCCCTCTTTTGCGGCCAGCTGCAGGCGGCGGCCTTCTGTAAGGCCAATAGGCTGTGAGAGCTCAATAACGACTAGCGTAATGCTGCCATCACGCAATGCTTCTTCTGCGGTAGCGAGTGCGTCTAGATGGGTATTGGCCTGTGCAAGCAAAAGACACTGAGGCGGGAAATACTGGGAAAACCCAACAGGGTTAATATGTTCGCTAGCCCATGCCTGACGTATCCACAGTATTGTTTTGTCAGTTGATCGGCACAAATGGCCTGCAAGTGAAAAAGCAAAAGCATGTGCCGCCGGACCGTATGCTTCGTGGGTGCGGCCGTTTTGAAGGGGGAAATAGGAATCAAGGTTACTCATGACGCGATCATAGACAAAAACGGCATCATTGCATTCGGTCAATTTGCCTGAACTGTTATGCTGCTTATCCACTAGGTGCAGGCAAAGCACGATCACCAGCGACGCATATATACGTCGCTGGCTTAGGGCATTTGCTTACGCTTGGTGCCAAGCTCGGTCGCCTTTGGCGTCTTTCACACGTGTTGGTAGCCCGATGTCGTCCAGCAAAGTGAAAAGCGGTTTCGGGTCCAGTTCTTCGACGTTCATCATCACGCCTTGGTCGTAGGTGCCATCTGCGATCAGCATAGCGACTGCCACAGGTGGGACGCCAGCGGTGTATGATATGCCTTGGCTTCCGACTTCGTTGTAGGCGTCTTTGTGATCGGCAACATTATATACAAACACCTCGACCTCTTCGCCGTCTTTGGTGCCCTTAACCAGATCACCGATGCAGGTCTTGCCGGTATAGTTGGGCGCAAGGCTTGATGGATCAGGTAGGACAGCTTTGACCAACTTCAACGGAACAACTTCTAAACCTTCGGCGGTGATGACAGGTTGTTCCGACAGCAACCCAAGGTTCTGAAGCACTGAAAACACATTGATATAGTGGTCGCCAAAACCCATCCAAAACCGAATATCTGCCTGCGGATAATTCGCGGCTAGCGAATGAACTTCGTCATGGCCGGACATATAGGCCTTTTGTTTGCCAACGACGGGCAGGTCCCATTCGCGACCGACTTCGAACATTTTATTCTGCTGCCATGCGCCTTGTTGCCAGCTATAGACCGTGCCGGTGAATTCGCGGAAATTGATTTCGGGATCAAAGTTCGTTGAGAAATATTTGCCGTGGTTACCTGCGTTGATATCGACAATGTCGATGGATGTGACTTCATCCATGAATTCATCAATTGCGAACCGTGCAAACGCATTCACCATTCCCGGATCAAATCCAGCACCTAAGATCGCCGTGATGCCTGCTTTGGCGCAATCATCGCGGCGTTTCCATTCGTAGTTACCGTACCACGGTGGGGTTTCACATATCTTGGTTGGATCTTCGTGAATGGCGGTGTCGATATAGGCCGCGCCCGTTTGAATACAGGCCTCAAGAACGGTCATATTCACAAACGGAGAACCCACGTTGATCACGATCTGTGCGCCTATTTTGGTGATCAATGCGGCAACCGCTGCGCTGTCCATGCCATCCACGCTATGTGCTTGAAATACGCCATCTTGTTTCATCGCGTTCTTATCATGCACGCTTGCGATTATTGCCTCGCACTTTGAAATAGTCCGGCTGGCAATGTGTAATTCGCCCAGCACATCGTTATTTTGCGCGCATTTATGCGCCACGACCTGTGCGACGCCACCAGCGCCAATGATAAGAACATTGCGTTTCATGTATCCAAGAGACCTCTTCTCAGTTTGTTAGGATAGAGCAGCAGCAAAATCGTCGTAGTCGAAATCGCGTACTAGTTTTACGGTTCCATCAAGTTCACGGATCGCGATGCTGGGCATCTTAACACCATTGAACCAATTTTTCTTTACCATCGTGTATCCGGCAGCATCTTGAAACGAAAGCCGATCACCTGATTTAAGCGGTGCATCAAAGCGGAATTCGCCGAAGATATCGCCAGCAAGGCACGATTTCCCACAGATCATCCATTCATGATCACCCGTGTTTGGGGTAATCTTTGCTGGTTCACGGTAGATTAGCAAATCCAACATATGCGCCTCGATTGAACTATCAACAATCGCAAGGTTTTTACCGTTATGCATCGTGTCCAGAACGGTAACTTCTAGCGTAGCGGCACCCGTGATCGCGGCTTCTCCGGGTTCAAGATATACTTGTATATCATAGGTTTGCGCAAAGTTCTTTAACCGGTTTGCCAGTTGATTAATCGGATAATCGTCGCCGGTAAAATGAATGCCACCGCCAAGGCTGACCCAATCCATATTATGGATGATCGTGCCAAAGCGGTCTTCAATCAGGGTAAGCATCGTATCAAAGCGTTCAAAGCTGTCGTTTTCGCAGTTATTGTGGAACATCAGGCCGCTAATTTGATCCGCGACTGCTGCAATATCGGCCGGATCATGTTCGCCCAGACGGCTAAAGGGGCGGGCAGGGTCTGCAAGGTCAAATTCGGATGTCGACACGCCGGGGTTCGCACGCAACCCACGCACATGCCCCTGCGACGCCTTTGAAAACTTGGTAAGTTGTCCGATAGAATTGAAGATGATCTTGTTCGAATAAGCCAACACATCATCAATTTCGTCATCCGCGTAAGCAACTGAATAGGCGTGCGTTTCACCGCTGAATTTTTCATGCCCCAAGCGTACTTCGTATAAAGATGAAGACGTTGATCCGTCCATGTAATCGGCCATGAAGTCGAAGACAGACCATGTCGCAAAGCATTTAAGAGCAAGCAAAGATTTTGCGCCGGATGCGTCGCGCAGCCACGCTATCTTTTCAAGGTTTTGCAACAAACGGGACTTGTCGATCAGATAATACGGTGTCTGCATCTGTGAACCTCTGCGGTAGGCAAGCATTGTAACTGTGCCATTAAATCTATCACGGGGCAGGCGCAAACAAATTGCGGTTTTTCTACGCATCAAGCAGCATAACGAAGTGACGCGATTATGATTTCTGCCTTTGCGAAGTACCTTACACGAAGGCAATTTACATTTTGTCAGCCTAAATAAGCGGCATAAGTCATTGACGCTGCTTTTGTTCTGACAGCTTCTATTGCTGCATACTGCGGCGGGCGAACACAGTTATTTTGAAATTTGAGGAATAGGATCACGCTATGAATGTTTTTTCGAAGATTACACTGACGGCATGCGCGGCAATTTCATTTGCGGCGTCGGCATCCGCCGAGACAACTTGGATTATGGCATCGGGATATCCAGAGGATAGTTTCTTCACTCAAAACATCCGCATGTTCATCGAGGAAGTAGAAGAGGCCAGCAACGGTGAGCTGTCCATTGATCTGCGTTCAAATGGAGAACTGATCAAATTGGACGCAATCCGTCGCGCTGTTCAGGCCGGTCAAATCCAGTTGGGTGAAATTCGGTTTGGGGTCTACGGGAACGAAAGCCCGATGTATGTGCTTGATAGTCTTCCAAATGTCGCGGGCGATTATGAATCGTCGGTACGATTGATGGAGGCACAAAAACCTTGGTTTGATAGCGTTTTCGAAGAAGATGGCATGAAGATCCTCGCTTATCAGCCGTGGCCGGGGCAAGGGTTTTACACAAAGTTCCCAATTGAATCAGTTGAGCAGTTCGATGGCGTAAAAATGCGTATTTATTCCACGTCGACCCAACGGATGGGCGAATTGCTTGGCTTTGACGCAACGATCTTGCCTTATGCAGAGGTGCCGCAAGCGTTTTCAACCGGCCTAATTGATGCACTATTTACTTCGGGCCAGACAGGTAACGATATCCAAGCATGGGATTATGTTTCGGATTTCACTTATACTGGTTCAATGCACAACAAAAACGGTATCATCGTGAACCAACGTGCGCTTGGGGCCTTGCCCGAAGACTTGCAAGCCGCGATCGTTGCCGCCGGTGAAGCCGCGACATTGCGCGGTTACGAGATGAGCCGTATCGCCGGTGAAAATAGCGTCGTAGTCTTGAAAGAACACGGAATGACAGTGGCTGATGCATCGCCAGAATTGCTGCAGGCGCTTGAGGAAATTGGTAAAGTAATGATTGAGGAATGGAGCGCCGAAGCGTCTGAAGACGAGCTTGCCGTTCTTGAAGCCTACCGAGCATCGAGCGAATAATTGACGGTTGGCTGGCGGTATTCTGTCGGCCAAATTTTCAGGATCATTATATGCGGAAAAACCTCAATAGGCTGTACTCTGTTTGCGGTTTTGCCGCGGCATTCTTCTTGGCATCTATCGCTATGGTTACGATTGTTCAGATCGTCGCGCGGCAGTTTCATGTCGCAATAGAAACCACTGAAGTTGCAGGGTTTTGCCTTGCTGCTTCGACCTTTCTTGGACTCGCGTATACTTTTGCGAATGGGGGACATGTGCGCATTAGTCTTGTGTCGCAATTTTTGCCCAAAGGGGCACATCGGATCATTGAATTGTGGTGTTGTTCGATCGGGATCGCAATTTCAGGGTATGCTGCTTGGCAGATGACGCTGTTCACAATTCAATCATTTGATTTCGGCGATCTTAGTCCTGGAATGGTCGCCATGCCGTTGTGGATACCGCAAAGCGGCGTTGCGTTTGGTTTGATCACGTTAACCATTGGTATCGCCGAACAGGCAACGCTGATTTTTGCGGGAAAAACAGCAGGCTATGAGGTGAATGTCGATGGAACAGCAGAGTAACACTGATGGATAGCATCACAATAGCCACTATCGTTCTGATCATAAGCTTGCTTGTATTATTGGGAACTGGCGTGTGGATCGCGTTGTCGTTGCTGTCTGCAGCTTTGATTATGTTTACCTTTTTTGCGCCGCTTGATCCCGGTTCGATCATGTCAGCGACGATGTGGGACGCAAGCTGGGGCTGGGCTTTGACTGCGTTGCCGTTGTTTGTTTGGATGGGCGAAATTCTGATGCGGTCAGGGTTATCATCAAGCCTGTTTCGCGGCTTATCCCCGTGGGTTTCGGGGCTTCCAGGTGGGCTAATGCATGTCAATGTTATCGGTTGTGGCGTTATGGCTGCGGTATCTGGATCGTCGGCGGTCACATGTGCAACGGTCGGCCGAATGAGCATCCCTGAACTGAGCGCACGTAACTATGATAGGCGCATGATGATCGGGTCATTGGCTGGTGCTGGAACATTTGGTCTACTGATCCCACCGTCCATTATCATGATTGTCTATGGCGTGATTGCCCAACAATCAGTTGCCCGTTTATTCATTGCTGGAATTGTCCCCGGGGTGATGTTGATCGTTCTTTTTTCTGGCTATATTGCGATTTGGTCGCGCCTGAATCCCGATAAGCAAGGTGATCAGCCCCCGCGCATACCATTCACCGAAAAGCTACGTGCCTCGAAAAAACTGCTGCCTGTTGTCGCGCTTATCATTGCGATCATCGGGTCGATCTATGGTGGGATTGCGACACCGACCGAAGCGGCATCCATTGGTATCGTTGGCGCACTTATTCTTGCGTTTGTGAATGGCACGATGAGCAAAACAATGTTCATGGATAGTCTGCTGTCTGCGACGCGAATTTCATGCATGATTTCATTTATTATTGCATGCGCTGCCTGTCTTTCGATTGCGGTTGGCTTTGCAGACCTTCCGCGTGCGGCGGCGAATTGGGTAAAACAATTTGACCTTTCAGCCACAGTTCTGATTGTCGTTCTGACATTCTTTTTCTTGATATTGGGCTGTTTTTTGGAAGGCATATCAATTCTCGTGCTATCGAGCTCCGTCGTCTTGCCAATGATCAAAGCTGCCGGCATCGACCCGATTTGGTTCGGTGTTTACGCTGTTATCGTGATCGAATGCGCGCAGATTACGCCACCAGTCGGTTTCAACCTAATCGTTCTAAAGTCAATGACGGGCAGGGGTATTGGGGAAATCGCACTGGCAACATTCCCATTTTTGTGTGTCTTGCTTTTGGCGATTGTTCTAATCGTTGTGTTTCCGCAAATTGTAACGTTCTTACCTGACTTGATGCTAGGTTGAAGTCTAAGCCGCTAGTTACGTGCAGGTAAGCATTGTCCGCTGGGTATTAGCCAAGTTCCATCGTCGCGATTGCAAAAAGGGTCTCGTTCTTTTTGGGGGGCCTGCCGCGATACATGCGCGCCGTCTCAAATGTCGTTTCAAACCCGAATGTGATCAGCCGATCTTTGAACTGCGGTTGCCCGTCCGCCATGTCGATGATGACTTGGTGCGCTGACATCAGTCTTGCTGCTGCCGACACTAATTTTATTGCGATGTCCGAATTGGGCGCAATGACCGGGCCGACTTTATGTCCGCTTTTACACCGGCGTATCGTAGCGAAACCCGTTACAGCGTTATCCGTTTCGTAAACCACGGTCTTTCTTTCATCGGTGTCTTTGGTCCAACCGGAAACGAAGGCTTCACGTGCATACCCATTCGCCGCAACATCCAGCTTGGTAACAATTTCGACGTCCAATTCATAGCTGATTGGCCTTATGCCGTTGAAATCCATCTGCGGCATACAGCCTTGCATTCTTGTGCTCGCCCCAGCAAGAGTAAAGCCAGAGCGGGCATAGTTCGCCTGCTGCTCTTTTACACCATCCAGCCCGACTGTGCGCGGTCCAGCATGCGCCATCGCATATTTCCAAAGACCATACCCAATCCCTTTGCCACGATACATGGGATCACAAAGGTAAAGACCAAGAAATGCCATGTGGTCACTATGGTTTACGACTGAGATTGCGGCAACGATAGCACCGTCTAGTTCGGCGACGAAAAAACCGTGCATGTCAGTTTGGAAAAAAACCAATGCATCATCAATGCCGGGATTCCATCCTTCTGCGGCAGCCCAATCGAGCGTGGTATATATCTCTGCTTGGGTGGATGTCCGGAATATTGGTGTCATGACTTTAGCGCTTCATGCAACGAGGAGGGGGCCGATTTCCGTGAGCGAAGGTCAAGAGATGTAAGTAGGTCGATAAGGTGGCTTTTCATTAACTCTTCGGCTTGGTCGCCGTCTTGATTTCGAAAGGCTTCGATCAACGCGTGATGGGCATGGCTTTCACATAAGGCCGCCCGACGTTCCCAATATAGCGCAATGATTAACGATGAACGCGAAATCAGTTGTGTAATAAATGCTGCGATTGTTTTTTGGTCTGCAATACGGGCAATTTCGATGTGAAAAAGCCCCGATAGGTAAAGCGCGCGACCGCTTTCGCCGTTGTCGATTGCTGTATGTTCAGCATCGATATGGTTTTGCAGTGATAATATGTCTTGCTCTGTCATGCGTTCGGCGGCTGATCGCGCTGTGCGGGGTTCTAGTAGCGACCGCGCTTCAAAAACCTCGATCGCCTCGGCGACGGATGGCTGCGCTACAAATGCACCGCGGTTTCGCTTAAGTTCGATCAGACGGTTGTGCGATAGGCTTTGGAGCGCGGCGCGGATGATTGTCCGACTGACGCCATATACTTCACTCAGCTCGTCTTCGCCCAGTTTCATTCCTGGGATAAGGCGGTGCTCGTGGATCGCGAGTTCGATGGCCTCTGCAACATATTCGGCGGACCCTGATTTGACCTGAGTGTCTTTCATGACTGCATACTCCTCAATTTGATTCTGATCGGGTCTGGTTGGAAGGCCAAGGGGCGGAACGTGTTTATCTGCTGTGATCTAAATTGTATACAATATTGTGATTAAAGTTGCGCACATGATGATCGCGATTGCTGAAAATTTACGCATCCCCATGATGTGAGGGCGTGAGCGTCAAAAAACGCTGCACAGATTTCGATGTTTCGCTGAACGTGAGGGTGCAAACATTTTGGAGCGGCAATGCGCACAGGATATGATCTCGAACTTGTCCATCTGACCAAACGCTACGGGGAAACCGTGGCGGTGCGGGACTTGAACCACATCTTCAATGCAGGGAGTTATGTCTGCCTGTTAGGGCCCTCTGGATGTGGCAAATCTTCGACTTTGCGGATGATTGCGGGCCACGAAAGCGTATCGGATGGCTCTATCGTTCTTGATGGCCTGGATGTGTCGCATTTGCCCCCAGCTAAGCGGGGAACAGCGATGATGTTCCAAAACTACGCGCTGTTTCCGCATCTGTCTGTACGTGACAACGTCGCATTTTCCTTGCGAATGAAGGGCGTTGATAAACCCACGCGTTATGGTCAAGCGAACGAGTTGCTCGAACTTGTTGACATGAGTGACTACGCGGATCGTCTGCCGGATCAGTTGTCTGGTGGGCAGCAGCAGCGGGTGGCGCTGGCACGTGCGTTGATCACTAAGCCGAAGGTCTTGTTGCTGGACGAGCCGCTATCTGCGCTTGACCCGTTTTTGCGGGTTCGCATGCGTGCAGAGCTGAAACGGATACAGCGCGAGCTTGGGATTACATTTATTCACGTCACGCACGGACAGGACGAAGCGCTCGCATTGGCTGATGTCATGGTTGTTATGAATAACGCGGTCATCGAGCAAGCCGGGTCTGCGCGTGATATTTTCAATGCCCCCCGTACCGAATTTGTCGCCCGTTTTATGGGCGGGCACAATGTTATCTCATTGGATGGCAGCAAAGTTGCGTTGCGTGCTGATGCGGTTGCTATGGCTGACCACGGATTGTCAGCCACTGTTACTGGGGTGGAGTTCCAAGGCGCACATGTTGCCATGACTGCCACCACAGAAGGTGGTGAGGAGATCCTCGCCCTCCTGCCGGAAGAGACATTTTATCACTCACCAAAAAATCCAGGCGACGTGGTTTCGCTCGCTTGGGACGAGGGGCGGCTACACCGCCTCCAAGCATAAATCTAACAACAAGGGACAATAGATATGTCTAAAATGCGTTATAGCCGCCGTGCGGTTTTGAAAAACGGGGCTGCGGCCGTCGCTGCGTCGACCTTGCCAGCCCCAATGGTTTGGGCCCAAGAAATCAAAGACATAACACTTCGCCAATTTGGCACAGGCGTGTCGAACCTGAATGACGTTGCCAATAAGGTGAAAGAGGACCTCGGTTTCACGCTCGCGATGACCGCGCTGGATAGTGATAGCGTGACACAGCGCGCCGCGACCCAACCTGACAGCTTTGACATTGCCGATATCGAATATTGGATTTGTAAAAAGGTGTGGCCGACAGGCAATCTGCAAGCGATGGATACGTCAAAAATCGCGAACTACGACAAGATTGTTGGCATCTTTAAGTCTGGAAAACTGACGCCTGAGAGCGAAATCGCGCAGGGTACCGCTCCGCATAGCGTTGGCTTTGTCGATGGTCCCGATGGCAACTCATTTGCCGACGAGGAAACCGGTTGGATGACGCTTATCCCGACGATCTATAACGCAGATACGCTGGGTATTCGCCCAGATCTGATTAATCGTCCGATCAACAACTGGTCCGAACTTTTGAACCCTGAATTCAAGGGTAAGGCTTCGATCCTCGATATTTCTTCAATCGGGATCATGGATATGGCCATGGTTTGTGAATCCATGGGCGAAATCCAGTACGCGGACAAAGGAAACATGACCCGTGAAGAGATCGATAAAACCTTTGCGATCTTCACAGAGGCCAAGCAAAACGGCCAATTCCGCGCATTCTGGAAATCATTCGACGAAAGCGTAAACCTGATGGCCGCAGGAGAGGTCGTAATCCAGTCGATGTGGTCGCCTGCAATCACCGCTGTTAAATCGCGCGGTATTCCATGCGTCTACCAGCCGCTTGAAGAAGGTTACCGCAGCTGGGGTGGTGGCATCGGTCTTTCAAAGTCCCTGTCCGGCATGGAGCTGGACGCGGCTTATGAATACATCAACTGGTACCTTGATGGCTGGGTCGGTGGTTACCTGATGCGTCAGGGCTACTATTCTGCCGTGCCTGAGACGTCGAAAAACCACATGTCTGAAAACGAGTGGGGCTATTGGTTCGAGGGCAAGCAAGCTACCGGCGATATTACGTCTCCGACAGGGGATGTGTTGGCTAAGGCCGGTGAAACCCGCGATGGCGGATCGTTCTATGACCGGATGGGGTCAGTCGCTTGTTGGAATGCCGTGATGGATGAAAACCAATACATGGTCCGCAAATGGAATGAATTCATCGCATCGTGATGAAAACGCTGCGAAGGGTGTTCGCCATCCTTCGCGGCAGCCGTCCTTGATTGAGAGCAGCCATGCATCGAACACTTATAACCTGGCTTCAGGCCGCGCCGCTTGCTGTAATCCTGTTAGGGTTTCTTGTGGCGCCGATCATCATGATCGTCATCGTTAGCTTTTGGGGGGCGACAGAGTTCTCAATTTATCCTGATTTTCAGCTTGAGAACTACAAGTTTTTATTTTCTTCTCCAGTGACTTACAAAGTGTTCTTCGTAACCTTTAAATACGCGTTTATCACTTGGGCCCTTACCCTAACAATTGGTTTCACCGTCGCATATTTTTTGGCTTTCCATATTCGCAGCCAAACCACACAAATCGCGCTTTTTTTACTATGCACCATTCCATTTTGGACATCGAACATCATTCGCATGATTTCGTGGATTCCGTTTTTGGGGCGTAATGGTATCGCCAACCAAACCTTGATTTCATGGGGTGTAATCGATGCACCGCTTGATTGGCTGTTGTACTCGGATTTCTCGGTGATCCTTGCGTTCGTACACCTTTACACGTTGTTCATGGTTGTCCCGATATTCAACACTATGATGCGGATCGACAAATCATTGTTAGAGGCAGCACGCGACGCAGGTGCAAGTGGGTTTCAAACGCTGTGTCATCTGATCATTCCACTGACAAAGCCGGGCATTATGATTGGAAGCATCTTCGTCTTAACACTGGTGATGGGTGATTTTATCACTGTGCGTTTCATGTCCGGATCGCAAAAGGCCAATGTCGGACGGTTGATTTCGAATGACATTGCATTGCTTCAGTATCCTTCCGCCGCTGCGACAGCCGTTGTTTTGTTGTGCACTGTGCTCATCATGATCGCGATCATGTTGCGGTTCGTGAATATTCGAAAGGAATTGTAAGATGGAAAAACGACCACGGTCCTTTTACGTCCTTGCCAGCTTCTTTGGGTTGTTCATTTTGTTCCTTTACGGGCCAACACTGACAATTGCCATTCTATCGTTCCAAGGACCAAAAGGTGGCCTGACATTCCCAATGAATGGCGTGTCATTGCATTGGTTCCGTGATCTTTTTGAACAGCAAGCCGTCGGTGATATTTGGGGGGCATTCCGAAGGTCGCTACTCCTTGGCTTTATGGTCATGATCACAACCGTGGTCGGTTCTGTGATGGCTGGGCTGGCTTTCCGCAAAAGGTTCGCGGGTTCTTCGGTGCTGTTTTATCTTGCGATTACGTCATTGGTGATCCCGTCGATCTTAATATCCTTGGGCGTTGGCTTGATCTTTAACCAACTGGGATTTCGGGTGCACTGGGCCACGTCTGGTTTTGGAAGCCAGCTGACGTGGACATTGCCCTTTGGCCTGTTGATTATGTTTGCGGTATTTAACCGTTTCGACAAAAGCTATGAGGAAGCCGCACGCGATCAAGGGGCGTCATCATGGCAAACGATCCGCTTTGTCGTCGTGCCAATCATTGCGCCGTCTCTGATCGGGGTGGCGCTGTTTGGGTTCACCTTATCCTATGATGAATTCGCGCGTACGCTGCTCACGGCTGGGTCATATAACACTTTGCCACTCGAGATATTTGGCATGACGACCAATGTGACCACACCGGTTATCTACGCTCTTGGCACGCTTACAACGCTATTCTCACTCGGTGTCATTGGCTTCTTTCTTCTGACATTTTGGCTTATTGGTAAGCGCCGTGCCCGATTTGGTTCCGATGCAGGGAAGGGGCTTTGATGAAAATTGCCCTGATGAATCCGAACGCCACGAGCGCGATGACGCAAAGCATGTTGGCAGTAGCACGTGCAGCCGCACCCGCCGGAGTTCAGGTATCAGGCTGGACTAACAGCGATGGTCCGAAGGCGATACAGGGACGCGAAGACGGAGAGGCTGCGATAAAAGGATTGCTTGCAGGTCTTATGTCCGAAGATGTTAAGAACGCTGACCTGATTATTATTGCTTGTTTTGACGATGTTGGGCTGACCGAAATGCGGCGCACCGCCCATTGTCCAGTGATTGCTATTGGTCAAGCTGCCTATACGATGGCCGTACTTATGGGGCATTGCTTTTCCGTGGTCACATCGACTGAAGTATCAA
The DNA here is from genome assembly GCF_003003285.1 of Yoonia maritima. GTDB lineage: Bacteria > Pseudomonadota > Alphaproteobacteria > Rhodobacterales > Rhodobacteraceae > Yoonia > Yoonia maritima. The sequence goes on from NZ_PVTP01000014.1 coordinate 14,985, forward strand.
TACCGATCATCGAAGAAAATATTGAGGCACTTGGATTTGCCAAAAACTGCAAGTCAATTCGCGCCAGCGGTCTCCCCGTCCTTACGATCGAGCAGGCTTCTGAAGCTACTTGTAATACGCTGTCCAAAGAAATCTTAATAGCGAAACATGAAGACGGAGCCTCTACTGTTATCTTGGGGTGTGCTGGCATGGCAGCATTACACAAAGACCTAGAGGCAAAAACTGGGACGGTCCTTATCGACGGTGTCAGAGCCGGGGTTAACCTTGGAGTGTCTATTATAAAGAACACAATTACATACGAAGTTGAACAAACCTCGATATTGTAAGCGCCTTAATCCTGTATTCAGAAGACTCTGAGGACGTTTTGCAATTCGTGAAGGGATACACACGACGTAATTCAGAATGCTTTGTTGGGGCGCGACAATTTGGTGGCGGCGCGGGTCTTGGATTCTAAAGTACACGTCGTATGGTGGCAGCATAATAAGAAAGAAGGAAAGTGACTTGTCACCATTAAAGACAACCGTGATTGCATTATGTTTGCTTGCAGCCTGTGATCAGACACCTTCGATTGTGGTCGAAGACAATTTACCAGCGGATGATCCGCGTCAGCAGGCGCTTGTGTTGAGTGAATGCGCGATATATTTTGCTGCGGTGACCAAAATCGAAGCTGATGGCGGTGCGGTTGCAGGCAATCCGACCAAAGACTGTCCTGTTGAGGCGCGTGCTCGTGCGGCAGATATCAACCCGATGGTCAGCGTTCCGCCCGTCACTCCAGGATATCCACAGACATTGTATCAGCGTATGATTGCACGAGGCATTCCAGCCGCTATGGCGACAGATATTTCAAAGTCTAAGGCATTTTGGGATCTCGTAGCACAGCGCGATTCAGCTTACGCTAATTTTTAGCGCTCAGGCGTGCACCGTTATGATGCATAAACCATGAGCGCCACAATAAGAGCATCAGGGCTGTTTTGGTAAATACCAATATCAGACTTGAGTTGGATCAATCGGGCAGGGCGATCTCCTGCCCGAATTTGTGCGATATCCATCGCTTCGTTAACAGTTTGCCCACCGCCATTTTGTATGTCGTTCACAATGGCCGGGTGGTTGGTCTTCACAAATATCTCGACTTGGCCGCGTCGCTGATTATAAGCGGCGTTCCCAATCCCAGTGAATATCCCTGAAACTGGCAACATCAGCGGATTACCAATGTGATTGGCATTTGTACTGCATGCGCTAAGCAGACTGAGGGCGATAAGTACGCGGTGCATAGGGTTTTCCACCTTCTTATGGGTTGACTTACAAAGGTATTGGTCAGATAAGCCGCCATCCGTACAAGGGTTTTGTGCGGTGATATGCGAAATTACGCCCAAGTGGGCGCGCTGTTTACAGGCGGCAATAGCCACTAACGCCGGGATGTCCGGGGCCTCAGAGACGCGAAAAACGAAGGAAGATCATATGTTTGCGGTTTTGAAAACCGGCGGCAAGCAATACAAAGTCGCTTCTGGCGACGTGCTCCGCGTAGAAAAGCTGGCAGCTGCTGCTGGCGAAACAGTTCAATTCAACGAGATTCTGATGGTTGGCTCCACTGTGGGCGCACCTTTGGTTGAAGGCGCAGGCGTGCAAGCCGAAGTCATCGACCAGATCAAAGGTCCAAAGACTATCAATTTCGTAAAGCGTCGTCGTAAGCACTCGTCTGCACGCAAAAAAGGCCACCGTCAGCAACTGACACTGGTACGTATTGGTGATATCCTTGAAAAAGGCGCTGATAAGTCTGGTGTAAAAGCTGCTGTAAACGGCGCTGCGCCTGTTGCTGCTGCACCTGCTGCGAAAAAGCCTGCTAAGAAAGCTGCTGCACCTAAAAAGGCTGCTGCGACTACTGGTGGTGACGACCTAACAAAAATCAGCGGTGTTGGTCCCGTGATCGTGAAAAAGTTGCACGCACTTGGCGTGACAACATTTGCACAGATCGCTGCATGGACACCTGAAGAAGTGGCTGACATGGATGAAAAGCTTTCGTTCAAAGGCCGCATCGATCGCGACGAGTGGCTGAAGCAAGCCGCTGAATTCGCTCAAAGCTAAGGAGAGACACCAATGGCACATAAAAAAGCAGGCGGTTCATCCCGTAACGGACGCGACTCAGCTGGTCGTCGTCTTGGCGTTAAGAAATTCGGTGGCGAAGTTGTCATTCCTGGCAACATCATCATGCGTCAGCGTGGCACAAAGATGTGGCCAGGCGCAGGCGTTGGCATGGGTAAGGATCACACGATCTTTGCAACCGTCGAAGGCAACGTACAGTTCCACAAAGGCCTCAAGGGCCGTACCTTTATTTCGGTTCTCCCAGTGGCGGAGGCCGCTGAATAAGCCGATTACCTCAGGTAGCAAATTTCAGGGGATCGGCGATAGCCGGTCCCTTTTTTTATTCATACTCTTGCCACGTTATGATTTTAGACGTGCCTCGGGGTGATCATGTTTTCGAGGAGGGAAAGCTATGATTCATGAAGAGATTACAGTTCAAGATGCAATAACCGCAGAGCGCTTTGTTCTGCGCCCTTGCCGCAAGTCTGATGCAGGCTTGATTGCGATGTACGCTGCCGACGAACGCGTCGCGCGTGGCACGCGTAGCATTCCGCATCCGTTGCCGCCCGGTACCATCGAAGCCATGATTGATCGTGCAGGGCAGCCAGATCGGACAGAGGATATTTGGGTTATCGACGGATCAGCGCAAGGCCATGTAGAGGCTTTGGGTCTGATTAGTCTTGAGCGGATGGACCGCCAGCAATCCGAAATTTTTTATTGGATAGCACCTGCGTTCTGGAACACTGGCTTGGCGTCAGAGGCTGTCCGCGCTCTTATCGCTGCCAACCCGCATAAATCTGAACGTGTGTTTGCCGAAGCCTTTCAAGACAACCCTGGTTCCGCCCGCGTGCTGACGAATTGCGGTTTCGATTATCTTGGTGATGCAGAGGCGTTTTCTGTCGCGCGTAATGCTACGGTTCCCACATGGACATATACGCTTAAGGTAGAGTAATGACCGTCCCAATCTTGCGCACGCAACGGCTTGTCTTGCGTGCGCTTACCTCTAAAGATCTTGAAGATGTGCTGCGATACGCTGGCGATTACGAGATATCTCAGTGGTTGGTTGTGGTGCCGCATCCATACACATGGTCCGATGCCGAAACCTTCCTTCAGATGGATTTGGCAGGCGAACTAGGTAATCTTTGGGTTATCACAAAAGATGACGCGTTTATTGGTGTCGTTTCAACCGGTAAAGGCCTTGGCTACTGGCTTGTACCGTCGTGTTGGGGGCAGGGGATTATGACCGAAGCTGTGCATTCGGTCCTCAGTTTTCATTTCTCGGATTCTGAAGAAACCGAGATCAATTCCAGCTATTTCGTTGGGAACCATGGTTCGCGTCGTGTTTTGGAAAAGCTCGGATTTGTGGATGTTGGGGCAAAGGTTCAATTCTCTGTCTCGCGCGGTGCAAATGTTGATTCCCGAGTTGTGAAATTGAGCCGCGCACGGTGGGGCCAGATGAATGGATAATCTAACATATCGCGATCTGCGCTCTGAGGACACGGATGCATTGCATGCGATTGTCAGTGACTGGGACGTCGTCCGTCAAATGGGAAGCTGGCCTTGGCCGCCGCAGTATCGCTTTACTGAATCGCGTTGTACCACTTATAAAGGTGTTGGGTTCGTTTGGGGGTTATTTGCTCCTAAACTCATTGGAATGGTTGCGGTCACTGAGGGCGAGCTTGGGTATCTTCTTGCCCGCGAATATTGGGGGCGGGGTATCGTGACCGCGATGGCACGTACTGCGATTAATCACGGGTTTCGCGAGCCTGTACTACAAGAAATTACCGCGAGTATTTGGGGCGACAATGCTGGATCAAGGCGGGTCTTAACGAAACTTGGGTTTACCAAGACGGCGGATGGTATCGAACATGCTCTTGCCCGTGGTGAAGACACGTCGTCACACTATTATAGTCTATCGCGCGATGTCTGGCACCGCTTGAGGTGTGACGCACAATAGACTATCGGCACATCTGAACAGCGCGGAAAGCAAAACCTATGAAATTTCTTGATCTCGCAAAGGTCTATATACGATCCGGCGCCGGTGGTGGTGGCTGTATTTCTTTCCGCCGTGAAAAATTCATTGAATACGGTGGCCCAGACGGTGGTGACGGCGGTAACGGCGGTGATGTGATCGTCGAGGCTGTCGACGGCCTGAACACGCTGATCGACTTTCGTTATCAGCAGCATTTCTTTGCGGGCAATGGCCAGCACGGTATGGGCAGTCAGCGGACTGGTAAAGACGGTGATGACAAGGTTTTACGTGTTCCTGTTGGTACTGAAATCATCGACGAAGACGAAGAAACCGTTATTGCCGACCTGACTGAGGTAGGCCAACGCATTATTATCGCCAAAGGTGGTAATGGTGGCTGGGGTAACTTGCACTTTAAGTCTGCCACGAACCAAGCCCCGCGTCGGTCGAACCCCGGCCAAGAATCCATTGAGCGAACAATCTGGCTGCGGCTCAAACTGATCGCTGACGTTGGTTTGCTGGGGATGCCTAATGCGGGTAAGTCGACATTCCTTTCGGCGACGTCTAATGCGCGCCCCAAAGTGGCCGATTACCCGTTTACGACATTGATCCCAAACCTTGGTGTTGTTGGAATTGATGAAGTCGAATTCGTTGTTGCCGATATCCCCGGTTTGATTGCCGGTGCATCCGAAGGACGTGGTTTGGGCGATACGTTCCTAAGCCATGTTGAACGCTGCGCGGTATTGTTGCATTTGATTGATGGCACTTCGGGTGATCCAGCTGGTGACCTGACGACGATTATTGGCGAACTCGAAGCCTATGGCGGTGAATTGGCTGAAAAGCCTCGGATTACGGTTCTGAACAAGATCGACGCGCTAGACGACGAAGAACGTGCGTTCTTGAAAGAAGAGATTGAGGCCGTTGCCGCCGGTCCTGTGTTGCTGATGTCTGGTGTAAGCCGCGAAGGTATTCCCGAAGTTCTGCGCGCCTTGCGTTCAGAAATCGACGATAACCGTCTGCGCCATCGAAAAGCTGCGGAGGAAGCGGAAGAGGACGCCCCATGGCAGCCTTAACCGAAGCAAAGCGGCTTGTTGTTAAAATCGGATCTGCATTGCTGGTTGATGCAGATACCGGTGCGCTGCGGGATAAATGGCTAACGTCATTGGCTTCTGATGTGGCGCGTATTCGTGCACGTGGCACAGATGTTGTGTTGGTGTCGTCAGGTTCAATCGCTTTAGGTCGTGGCGTGTTAGGATTGCCTGCCGCCGCACTACCACTAGAGCAATCACAAGCTGCGGCAGCAGTCGGCCAAATTCGCCTTGCACGCGCCTATGAAGAGGCGCTCGCGCTTCACGGCATTATCGCAGGGCAAGTGCTTGTTACTCTTGAAGATTCTCATGATCGCCGTCGCTATTTGAATAGCCGGGCGACGATGGAAACCATGCTTTCGCTAGGCGTAACACCCATCGTGAACGAGAACGATACGATTGCGACGGACGAAATTCGATACGGTGACAATGACCGGTTGGCTGCTCAGGTCGCTGTAACGATTGGTGCTGATCAGCTAATACTTTTGTCCGATGTCGATGGTTTGTATACCGCCAATCCGCGCCTTAACGTCGACGCGAACCACATTGATATTGTTCAAAAAATAACGCCTGAAATTGAAGATATGGCGGGTGACGTCGGCTCTGGTCTTTCTAAGGGAGGTATGATTACAAAGATCATGGCGGCCCGTATGGCGACTGAGGCAGGTTGCGCTATGGCCATTGCCTTAGGGACCGAAACCAGTCCGCTGGCTGCATTAGAAAATGGTGCGCGTACGACTTGGTTCTCCGCACAAACAGATCCGCAAGCGGCCCGCAAGCGTTGGATCGCTTCGATGAAGGCGGCTGGTACGATCAGCATAGATGATGGTGCAAAGACAGCGTTGAAGCGCGGAAATAGTCTATTACCTGCGGGTGTTACACAAGTGTCCGGGCGTTTTGGACGTGGGGATGTTGTGGCAATTATGGATGCGCAGGGCGTGCAATTGGGGCAGGGTTTGACCCGCTACACAGCAGCAGAAGCACGCCAGATAATGGGCTGCCGGTCAGGTGAAATTTCAGCAGTATTAGGCTATGAAGGTCGATCTGCATTGGTGCACCGTGATGATATGGTGCTTTAAGAGGTCTAAAAATGAACGAGCAAACGCAAATCGCGACGATGATGACCGAAATTGGCGCGGCTGCCCGCGCTGCGGCTACCGTGCTTGCAACTGCTCCGGCGGCGTCGAAAGAAAAGGCGCTGAATGCCGCTGCAGATGCCGTTTGGGATCAGCGTGATGTAATTATTGCGGCGAACAAACAGGACATGGCTTTTGGGGCGGACAAAGGGCTGTCGCCATCTATGATGGATCGTTTGATGTTGAACGAAGATCGGATTGCAGGAATTGTGTCTGGCTTGCGTGCGATTGCTGGCCAAGATGATCCTATCGGTGCCGTCACCGAAGAATGGACCCAGCCGACTGGTCTGAACATTAAACGTGTGCGTACCCCGATTGGAGTGATCGGTGTGATTTATGAAAGCCGTCCGAATGTGACGGCAGATGCTGGTGCACTTTGCTTGAAATCTGGCAATGCCGTGGTGTTGCGCGGCGGCTCTGAAAGCTTTCATTCAAGCCAAGCGATTCATGCCTGTCTGGTTGCTGGGCTTAAGGCCGCTGGTCTGCCAGAGGCGTCAATTCAATTGATCCCAACACGCGACCGCGCTGCCGTCTCTGCAATGATTCAAGCGACAGATTATATCGATGTGATCGTACCGCGCGGTGGTAAGGGGCTTGTTGGATTAGTTCAGCGCGAGGCCCGCGTGCCGGTGTTCGCCCACCTAGAAGGTATTTGCCACATCTACGTTGATGCAAGCGCCGACTTAGCAAAAGCACGTGCGGTTTTGATTAATGCTAAAACACGTCGGACTGGGATTTGTGGATCGGCGGAATGTTTATTGGTCGATCAGGCGTTTTTCGACAAACACGGGGATGTTTTAACCCGCGACCTTTTGGATGCTGGGGTTGAGGTGCGCGCGTCTGGTACGCTCGCTGAAACAGCAGGCACAGTTCAGGCAAAGCCTGATGACTTTGGACATGAGTTCTTGGACATGATTATCGCGGCGAAAACCGTGGATGGCATCAATGGTGCGATTGCACACATCCGCGAATTCGGTTCAAATCACACGGATGCGATCATTGCAGAAGATGATAGTGTCGCCGATCAGTTTTTCCGTGACCTTGATAGCGCGATCTTGATGCGCAATGCGTCGACCCAATTTGCGGATGGCGGTGAATTTGGAATGGGTGCTGAGATTGGGATTGCGACTGGCAAACTGCATGCACGTGGTCCTGTTGGTGCAGTACAGCTAACCAGCTTCAAATACCTTGTGACAGGTGACGGAACGGTGCGTAGCTAAAACTGCGCGTTGAGCATGGTATCGCCAGCGGTGAAAGTAAGCTGGCGATCTGCCTCAGCAAGGGCCGTTGGCAACAGCGCAAATTGGACCTGCGCGGCAGTGTGAACAAGGTTGGTATTGGGGGCGGTAATACTACCCCATAGATCGGCGTCAAAGTTCACGCGTTTTGCACGAGCTTCAAAGAACCAAGCATCCCCGTCCTGCTTGATGACCACGTCACCGCCAACAGGAAGCGCAGTTTCAAAGCAAAGCAAGACCAACAGCGCTGATCGCACACAGCGTCGTTGCTGATCACCTTGGATATCCCAATGAAAAGTGTTGCGACCCCCTTGCGATATTGCTGCGAGAATGCTGCGTATCTCGGTGCTGCTGATGCGTTGGCCATCGGCCGCAGCACCAAATGCAATTCTGAATAATCTGATTCGAGCGTTGGCATTTTCTACGCTGTCGTTAATCAACGACATTTCGGGAGCTGTGTTGCCGCTGGTTAACGTCAAAAGTTCAACCCCATTGCCGATTGCCCCAATAGGGCTGATAAGGTCGTGGCAAATACGTGAACCCACAAGTGCGGCCAGATCTGGTTGCATGGCGCGGTCTCCTTTTGGAGGGAAGTTGAATGATAGGCATGAATGCCATTTTAGAACCGGGAATGTTGGTACGTAATCCTACCCAGCCAGATTGGGGCGTGGGGCAGGTACAGTCAAACGTTGGCGGGAAAATTACGGTAAACTTTCGTGAAGAAGGCAAGGTTGTGATTGATGGGGCACGACTGGGTCTCATCTTGGTTGATCAATAGTTAAAGTCCGTTGTTTAGACGTATCGTCACAATGGTTGTCAAATCGTTAATGCCGCAGTAGAAACCGCGATCTAAGCCAGAGGCTCTGACACAGATATATATGTCTTACCACGCACCACAGTTTCAGATTTCGTTGGCTCAGTCTCATGATGACATCCAAGCTGCGCAGCGTCTGCGCTACGACGTGTTCGTGCGTGAATTGGGGGGTGGCGGTGATATGGTGGATCATGACGCCCAGCTTGAAAAAGATAGCTTTGACCTTTTTGCAGTCCATCTATTGCTACGTGATCTTGCGCGCCCGGCAGAAGATCAGGTTGTCGGAGTTTATCGTTTGTTGACCGAAGACCGGGCTGTAGATGCAGGCCAGTTTTACTGCGAAGATGAATTTGATCTGTCTGTGCTAAAGGCAAGCGGCAAGCGATTGCTCGAATTGGGTCGATCGTGTTTGCACCCAGATTATCGTGGCGGAACGGCGATGATGCATCTGTGGTGCGCGCTTGCGGATTACGTGCACCGCGAGAAGATTGATGTCATGTTTGGCGCCGCATCATTTCACGGCACCGATACGCAGGCTTTGGCGGGACCGCTGAGCTTGCTCTATCATCGGCATCTCGCGCCAACCGAATTACGCGTCACAGCAACAGGACCCAATGCCGCGTTGATGAATCTGCTGCCGGAAGATCAGATCGACCGGGTTTTAGCGATGCGTGATACACCGGCATTGATCAAAGCGTATTTGCGACTTGGCGGGGCTGTCGGCGATGGCGCGTTTGTTGATCATGCATTCAATACCATCGATATTTGTTTGATTTTGGCAGCAGATAGGGTCTCTACTTTGCAGAGCAATTTCTATGCTAAAGGCAATTCCCGTGTCTAACGCATGGACAAGCACTGATATGCCGCCCCGATTACATATCGGCTGGGCAGGATGGCTGCGGGTTATTGCCCGTGCCGTGCCGTTGATCGTTTTGGTATTTGGTGGATTGGTTGTGTTACTGTTTGTCCGGCTGATTGAACGCCCCATTTGTGGGTTAGGTCGGCCTGTGACCCCATATATTACGCAATTCGTGTGTCGTGGTGCATTTGTTTTGCTTGGCATCCGGTTCAACAGTGTTGGTATCCCCATGAAAAACGGAGGCGCAGTGGTCGCGAACCATGCGTCATGGCTTGATATTTTTGCGCTGAATGCGCGCAAACGGATCTATTTCGTTGCAAAGAAAGAAGTGTCGGCCTGGCCCGGCATTGGTTGGCTTGCGCGGGCAACAGGGACGTTGTTTATTAAACGGTCGCGTACTGCCGCTGCAGAGCAGGTCGCAATGTTCAAAGAACGCCTTGCCGTCGGGCACAGGTTGTTGTTTTTTCCCGAGGGCACATCGACAGATGGACTGCAGGTTTTACCATTTAAACCGACGCTATTTGCGGCATTCTTTGACCCAGCCCTACGTGATCAATTGTCGGTGCAAGCTGTAACTGTCATCTATCATGCCCCAACCGGAGAAGACGCGCGGTTTTACGGCTGGTGGGGGGATATGGATTTTGGCCCACATTTGCTATCGACATTGGCTGCAAAACATCAAGGTGGTGTGACTGTTGTCTACCACCCGCCAGTTCAGCTTAGCGATTTCGAAGACCGTAAGGCTTTGGCTAAAACGCTGGAAAATACGGTGCGCGCGGGTCTAGACCGCCATAGCAAGACGCAGATCGGATAGGGCCTTCGCCGGATTTTCTGAACGCCAGATTTCTTCTCCGATACCAAAGAAATCTGTGTGCGGCGCAAGCGCGCGAATAAGTTCAATATCCAATGCGCCTTCTGCGACGACCGGTACTTCGATCATCATTGACCACCATTCGAACAAATCAAGACCTGCTTGTTCACCTGCGCCCAGCGTGGATTTTCCAATGGGGCCAAAGCTAACGTAATCAGCACCCATTTCTCCGGCAGACATCCCTTCGTGGCTGGATGTGCCACAGAACGTGCCGACGATCGCGTCTTCGCCCAGTTCTTTGCGCGTCTTGATGACTGATTTGGCCGCGTCCAGCAGGTGTATGCCATCAAGGCCAAGCCGTTCAACCATCATAATATGGCTATCGATCACAAGCGCCACATCACGGGCATGTGTGACTTCGCGAAGGGCGTCGGCGGCTTTACCGATCCGAGTTTCATCTTTCGTGCCAATCGCAAGGCGTACACAGGCAACTTCGGTGCTATCGAGGCATGCCGCAAGTTGGTCTGGGTAGGTTGACAGATCGAACTCTGATGGGGTGATCAGGTAGATTTGTGGCTGTTCAACGGCGTCTGACATGGGCGTGTGTTCCGAATTAATCTTGGTTCATGGCGTTCTAGCTGGGTTTGTGACGCTTGGCTATGGCTTCGGTTAGGCTCTCAGTCATAATCAACGCACGCCCAAGCCATAGGGTTTCCTTGCGTTGCGATACGCGCCGTCGTATCACGCCAGCCGATATCAAAGGAAGTCCGATGCCAAGCTCTGATCCGCAACCTGCTTTTGTCTTGATCCGCCCACAGATGGGTGAAAACATTGGTGCGGCAGCGCGCGCAATGTGGAATTTTGGGCTGGACCGCATGCGGATCGTTGACCCACGTGATGGATGGCCAAATCAAAAAGCCGTTGTCATGGCCAGCGGTGCGGGACGATTGCTTGATGAGGCGCAGTTGTTTGAGGATACACCGAGCGCCATTGGTGACTGCGATTTCGTATATGCGACAACTGCGCGCCCGCGTGATTTAACAAAGCCGATTTTCACACCCGAGGCTGCCATGAAAGATGCGCGCGCACGTATTGCTGCGGGCGGTAAGGTCGCAGTGTTGTTTGGTCCGGAACGTGCGGGCATGGAAAACGACGATATTGCGCGGGCGAATGCAATTATTTCAGTGCCTGTTAATCCAGAATTCGCCTCACTGAACCTTGCGCAATGTGTATTGTTAACGGGTTATGAATGGCGCCGCGAGGCAGTACCAACTGACGATGTGACCAATTCCGCAGTTGGTGAATGGGCTGAGCAGGTCGAGATTGAAAAGCTGAGCGAACACTATGAGCAACGTCTTGACGATGCGGGGTTCTTTTACCCAGAACATAAGGCCGCGAGCATGAAGGTGAACCTGCGTAACCTTTGGTCGCGTATGCCGCTGACGCGTGCTGATGTGCAGATGCTACATGGTGTTATGCGCCAAATGGTGCGCTGGAAAGAACGGGGGTAGGTGGATCAAGATCCACCCTACGTGGTCTTGCGGCATCCTGCCGCTTGCAGAGGCCATGTCACAGCCCTAGTTTCCAATTCAAGACATATCCGGAGGCCATAATGGCAACAAAGCGTTCAATTTTCGAAGAAGTCGGAGATACCCCAAAGCAAGTCGCAGCGCCGGGGGCGATTGATCGCGCCGGGCAGGGTGCGCGTGGCGGCGTTCGCGCGTGGTTGTTAGCCCTTTTGGTGATGGTCGTCGTTATGATTGCCGTTGGCGGTTTGACCCGTCTGACGGATAGTGGCCTATCAATTACTGAATGGAAGCCCGTCACAGGGGCCGTGCCACCGATGGGCGAGGCCGCTTGGGCGGAAGAATTCGCAAAGTATCAGCAAATTCCCGAATACCAGTTGCAAAACAAGGGCATGTCGCTTTCCGAGTTCAAATCTATCTACTGGTGGGAATGGGGGCATCGCCAGCTTGGTCGTTTGATAGGGTTGGTATGGGCTGTCGGTTTCGTAGTCTTTGTTGCGATGCGCAAGGTCCCGACCGGTTGGACTAGGCGCTTGTTCGGTATTGGTGCCTTGATTGGTGTGCAGGGTGCAATTGGCTGGTGGATGGTGTCTTCGGGCCTTGGTGAAGGCATGTTGGACGTCGCATCATATCGATTGGCAACCCATCTAGGGTTGGCGTTTGTCATTGTCGGAATGATCTTCGTTTATGCGTTACTGTTGGGGCGTTCGCAGTCTGATTTGCTGCAAGCCCGTCGAAGTGCCGACTTAGGTATGGTGCGCCTGTCGACGTTTCTTGTTGGGTTGGCGTTTATCCAGATTATCCTTGGCGCGCTGGTTGCGGGTATCGATGCCGGCCGGGGATACCCTGACTGGCCGCTTATGGCGGGTGGTTTTCTTCCGCCAAATCCACTGGACATTACACCAATATGGCGCAACTTTTTCGAAAATGACGGTCTGGTTCAGTTCATGCACCGCATGGCTGGGTACACGTTATTTGCTTATGGCCTGTTCGTGTTCTTACGCGCGCGCAAATCCGCGAACCGTAAAATTCGGGCGGCATTCCATGGCGTATTTGGGATGATGTTTCTGCAAATGGTTTTAGGCATCTTTACCGTTATTTATTCAGCGCCGTGGCATATTGCCATTGTACACCAGATCGGTGCTGTCGCCCTTTGGGCGCTGATCCTCCGTGGCCGTTTCTTGGCGCAATATCCAATTTCTCAATCTGTCCGAGGCTGACAACATGACCGCATATGATGACTTGATGCAATTCCAACGTGAGACAGAAGCCTTGGGGCAAGTCGCAGGTCGTCTCGGTTGGGATCAAGAAACAATGATGCCGGAAGGTGCGACGCCGCAACGCGCCGAAGAACATGGCGCGATGGCGAATGTTTTACATGCGCGCCGGATTGATCCACGTGTTGGCGATTGGCTGGCAGCCGCTGAAGCGCTTGATGATGTTTCTGCTGCTAATTTGCGTCATATTCAACGAAACTTTGAACGCACGACCAAAGTCCCAGCTAAGTTGGCTGCAGAGCTGGCAAAAACGACATCGCTTGCACATCGGACTTGGGCGCAGTGCCGTGCAGATGAAAATGTCACAGGTTTTTTGCCCGTGCTGCAAAAAGTTGTCGATTTACGCAAGGAAGAAGCGGCAGCCGTTGCGGGGAATGCAGATCCATATGACGCGCTTTTGGATGACTATGAAGCGGGTGCAACAGGCGCCAGCATTGGCGCGATGTTTGACGCGCTTCGTCCGCGATTGGTTGCGTTACGTGCTGCGATTCTCGATAGCGACGCACCCCAAGAGCTGTCAGGCAATTTTGACGAGGCCGCGCAGCTAGCACTGTCGGAAAAGCTAGCGCTTGCCTTTGGATATACGCTGAATAATGGGCGCATTGATAAGGCGGTGCATCCATTTTCGTCGGGTTCTGGAATGGATGTACGGATTACGACACGTACGAATCCCACAGACCCGTTCAATTGTTTTTATTCAACAATCCACGAAGTCGGTCACGCGGCCTATGAACAGGGGATTGATGGTCAACATCTGTTAACGCCATTGGGCGCGGGCGTCTCGATGGGCGTTCATGAAAGTCAAAGCCGTATTTACGAAAACCAATTGGGGCGCAGTCGTGCGTTTACCGGTTGGCTTTATGGCCAGATGCGTGAAAGCTTTGGTGATTTTGGTATTCCGGACGAAGATTCATTCTTTGCGACGGTGAACCGGGTCAATAACGGCTTTATCCGGACCGAGGCGGACGAGGTCCAGTATAACCTGCACGTATTGCTGCGCTTTGATTTGGAGCGCGCACTGATTTCAGGCGACCTAGCCGTCAATGATCTTGAGGCCGCATGGAATGATCGTTTTGCTGCTGATTTTGGATATGAAGTCGATAAACCATCCAATGGTGTACTGCAGGATGTGCATTGGTCCGAAGGATTGTTCGGGTATTTCCCGACCTATACGCTTGGCAATGTTTATGCAGGCTGTCTGAATGTAGCTTTACGCAAAGCAGTACCTAACTTGGATGATGATTTGGCGCGGGGTGATACGTCCGCTGCTACGCATTGGTTGCGTGCGAACCTACAACAATTCGGTGGTTTGCGTTCGCCGATTGATACAATCACACATGCGACTGGGGAAATCCCTTCAGAAGTACCGTTACTTGACTATTTAGAGCAAAAATTCCGTGGAATTTACGACCTTTGAGGTGGTGGGTCACGTAATTGTATCAATATGATTGGGGTGTATTGGTACAAGTGATGTAATTTGGACCAAAAAAGGGGCCGGAGAGTATCCGGCCCAGTCAGGAAGATGCAAACGTGTCAGGCCTGCCAGAAAGGTTTGGAAAGTTCTGCCTGGGCGGTAGACGCATCCAAACCAATATCGTTCAATAGATGCGGTGTTAAGTCTTTGAGGTGGCGGCGGGTTTTTCGCAGCATATCCCATTTTGTCACGGCCACGGCAAAGCGTACCGCCGCGCGTGCCATCAATGGCATGCTAGGTTGGGAGCTAAGTGCGGCGAACTGCGCCGCTGGGAGCGCGTGTGACATATGGAAATTCCTTCAATTGTATTGACACAATATAGCTAATTGCTATACGTGGATTGATACAAAGTGTTTTTGTGTAGGTCTAGAAAATGATTGTATCCGATACAATTTGGCAGCCAAATCTTGCCGAGTCCGGAAAGCCGAAATATCAGGCGCTTGCTCAGGCGATCCGCGAAGGCGTCACTACTGGTCAGTTATTGCCGGGAGAAAAGCTGCCACCGGTCCGCGATTTGGCTTACCGCGTCAGTGTGACGCCGGGAACCGTTGCGCGCGCTTACAAGCTGCTGATTGACGAAGGGCATCTGCACGCAGGTGTCGGTCGTGGCACATTCGTTTCGGAGCCCAAGGTTCAGCCCGTGCGTAGCCTGCCTTCGGCAGATCGGTTTTTTGATCCAACACTCGACCGTGATGGTCAGGCACATCTTCTTAGCCCAAAAATGCCAGACGTCGGGCAGGGCGAAATCATCCGTGCCGCAATGCATGAACTGGCCGATACGACTGCGCCCGACATGTTGTTGCGTTATCCGACCCGCGACACCGATCTCCCTGCGCGAGAGGCCTTTGCGGGAACTCTCGACCCAAAGCATATTGGCGCGTTTGACATTCATAACATCGTTGCAAGCCATGGTGGCCAGAACGCTATTCTGATGATTTTGCAAAGTGTGCTGGAGGGCGCTAACCCCGTTATCGCCGTTGATGAACTTAGCTATGGTGGGTTTCGGTCAGCCGGTGTTTTGTGCCGCGCCGAGGTTATCGGTATTCCGTGGGACGATGATGGCCCGATGGTTGATGCGTTGGAAGTCGCAATTAAAGAGCATAAAATTCAGGTGTTCTGCACCTCTGCCGAGGTATGCAACCCGACAGTAAAGCAGACGACCCCAGAACGGCGTGAACAGATTGCTACGCTTGCGCAGGCGTATGGCGTACATATTATTGATGACGACTGCTATCGGTTAATGAACACAGAACGTGTTGGTCCAAGTTACCGTGCTCTTTTGCCGGGTTTGGGGTGGTATTTAACGTCACCGTCGAAATCTATCACGGCTTCTTTGCGGATTGGGTTTGCCGTTGCTCCGAAGGGGTGGAGTAAAGCATTGACGCGCACTGCTACATTTACGTCGTTTGGTGTGACGCGGATTGTAACCGACCTGTATGCTGCGATCATTCAGCACCCGGATTTGAATGTGATCGTCGATCGCGTAAAGGCGCGTATCAGCGATGATATTCTCGCAGCGGTTCGGATATTGGACGGTTACGACATGCGTTATTCTGAAACAGTTCCGTTTTTATGGCTCGATCTTCCAATGGGCTGGCGCGCAGGCGAGTTCTGTCAGGCGGCAGAAGCTGCGGGTGTTTTGATTAAATCTGCTGATGATTTTGCGCTGCGTGAAAGCCGTTCAGTGCATGCAGTGCGCATTGCAGTGAATGGTTTGGTTCCGCACGCCCATTTCGTGCAAGCGATGGAGCGTTTGCGGGACTTATTGGACCATCCGCCTGAAAGGATTGCAATTTAACTGGGGTAAAATAATACCTAATTTATAAGCCATTGTTTTTTAATGATTAATCATTACTTTGAGTGCTTGACTGCGTTTGTAGCCGCTATATAACGCCCCAATCCGAATGACTGTGGCCTTGTGCCACCCCAAACTTCTGGTGAGATATGAAAACCTTTACCGCTACCCCAGCGGATATCGACAAGAAATGGATCCTGATCGACGCTGAAGGCGTTGTTCTTGGTCGCCTTGCTTCGATCATCGCTATGCGCTTGCGCGGCAAGCATAAACCGTCCTTCACTCCACATATGGACATGGGCGACAACGTTATTGTCATCAACTGTGAAAAAGTACAGATGACTGGCAACAAGCGTGACGAAAAATACTACTGGCACACTGGTCATCCCGGCGGGATCAAAGAAAAGACCAAAGCCGACATTCTTGAAGGTAAGCACCCAGAGCGCGTCGTCATGAAAGCTGTTCAGCGCATGTTGCCAGGCGGCAAACTGTCCCGTCAGCAAATGACTCACCTGCGTGTATTCGCTGGTACTGAGCACGGTATGGAAGCGCAGAAGCCTGAAGTTCTGGACGTTAAGTCTATGAACAAAAAGAACACGAGGACTGCATAATGACTGATCAAGTGAATTCTCTCGAAGAGCTGGGCCAAGTCGCTGAAGCAGCTGAAGTTGTTGTAGAAGTTGCTGCACCACGTGAGCCAGTTCGTGACGAACTGGGCCGTTCTTATGCAACTGGTAAGCGTAAAGATGCGGTTGCTCGCGTTTGGATCAAGCCAGGTTCTGGTAAGGTCACAGTGAACGGCAAAGAAATGAACAAATACTTTGCACGTCCGGTTCTGCAGATGATCCTGCGTCAGCCTTTCCAGGTTGCTGGTGTTGTTGATCAGTTCGACGTCATGGCAACTGTTGCTGGTGGTGGTCTTTCTGGTCAAGCTGGTGCGGTTAAGCACGGTGTTTCTAAAGCACTGCAGCTGTACGATCCAACACTGCGCGCAGCCTTGAAAGCTGCTGGCTTCCTGACACGCGATAGCCGTGTTGTTGAACGTAAGAAATACGGTAAGCGCAAAGCGCGTCGTAGCTTCCAGTTCTCTAAGCGTTAATCGCTGCTACATGTTTTCGAAAGGGGCGGTCCAGCGGGCCGCCCTTTTTGCATTGTGTTGGTCCACATTGCATTGCAGGTTTGGCTGCAGAAAAGGAAACCCGATGTATATTCCTGCACATTTCAATGAAACTGATACGGATGCGGTGCAGGCATTAATAACCGAGTTTCCATTGGCGACTTTGGTGGCGCACACGGATCAAGGTTTGGTTGCGAACCATTTTCCATTGATGGCGGTCGGTAAAGATCGATTGGTGGGCCATTTGGCCTTAGCGAATGACTTACATCGTTTTCTGCCAAGTGGATCAGATATTATGGCTATATTTCAATCGGATGACGCCTATATCTCACCTAATTGGTATCCATCAAAAGCCGAGCATCACAAGGTTGTTCCAACATGGAATTACCAAACAGTTCATATCCACGGCAAGATTACGTTCCAGCACGACGACAAATCCAAAATCGCCGCTGTCGGTCGTTTGACCCAAAAACATGAGCGCGACGCAAATGGTGCTGAAGCTTGGAAGATGTCGGACGCGCCAAAGGAATTCATGGCGGGCATGTTAGACAATATAGTCGCGTTTGAGATCGAGGTTACCAAAGTCTTAGCCAAATCGAAGCTAAGCCAAAATAGATCGTCCGATGACATTGAAAGCGTCGCATCGCAGTTAAATACGGCCGGCAAAGTTAGGCTAAGCCGCAAAATGCAGCCAGCTGACAAACAAGCATAAATTCTGCACGTTTTGTCCGGTGATCTGTAAAGCCGGTGGCTAGATTTCATTTTGGATATTGATCTTTTCCGTGCTTCAGTGAAAGCATCGGTCCATGCTGAGTAAATTCCTCTCTTCTGAAAACGGTCGCGGGCTTTTGATGGTGAGCCCGCCATTTCTTTACGCCTTGTTGCTTATGGCGTTCCCATTGATCGCGATCTTCTTGTTCAGCTTTTGGACGCAAGATTTTATGACGCTGGACACGACATTCACGTTGAATAACTACCGCGAAATAGCCGAAAAGCCGATTTATGGCGCACTGCTACAGCGGTCACTGTTCGTGTCGGCGTCGGTCACGGCTGTGACCGTGTTGCTGGCCTTTCCGGTGGCATATTTCCTGTCTTTCCATGTGCGTCCAGATCGCAAGTCGCTCTGGCTGTTCCTGATCACGATTCCCTTTTGGACGTCCTATTTGATCCGGGTTTTTCTTTGGAAAGTCATCTTGGGCTATAATGGCGTGATCAACACTGGGCTGATCAATGTGGGGCTGATTGACGAACCACTGACGTTCATTCTGTATAACGTGAATGCTGTGATCATCACGCTTGCGCACGCATTTGCCCCGTTTGCGATCCTGCCCATTTTCGTGGCGCTTGAAAAAATCGACCGCTCGCTGCTTGAGGCTTCGCAAGATCTTGGTGAAAGCAAATTCATGACGTTTATGCGTATCACGCTACCACTGGCGATGCCGGGTGTGGTTGGTGCAGTGTTGATCGTCTTTATCCCGACCATCGGGGATTACGTAACACCAGAACTGATGGGTGGTGCTGGTGGTAAGCTGATTGCGAATATGATCCAGACGCAGTTTTTGGCACTGAATAACGCGCCACTCGGCGCCGCGCTGGCTATTGTCGCAATGTTGTGTGTCACAGCGATCAGTCTGACCTTTGTGTTAATCAACCGTCGCTGGCTAAAGGGGCGTTCATGAGCCTTCGTATCTATGCCATCGCTTATCTGATCTTTCTTTATGCGCCCATCGTCTTGCTGCCGATCTTTGCGTTCAACGACGCAACGATTATTGCGTTTCCGCTAAGTGGCTTTACGACCGATTGGTTCACAGAACTGGCAAGCAACAAATCCCTTCATGCAGCAGTTAAGAATTCGCTGTTCATCGCATTGGTGTCGGCGGTGACGTCAACAATTCTGGGTGTTTGTGCCGCGCGGGCAGGGGCAATGCATCGCTTTCGATTCAAGGCGGGGATCATGGGCTTCATCATGTTGCCATTGGTTTTGCCCGAAATTATCGTTGCCGTGTCATTGCTGGTTGTTGTGGTGCAAATCCTTGATCTGGGCCTGTCGAATTGGACGATCATCGCGGCGCACGTGCTGATCTGTACGCCATTTTGTATCGCAATCCTAAATGGCGCGTTCCAAAACCTTGACCCCGCAATGGAAGAAGCAGCTATGGACCTTGGCGAAAGCCGGTTTTCCGCGTTCCGCCTAGTGACCTTGCCGCTCGTGATGCCAGGGATCATTTCGTCGATGCTGATTGCGTTCACGATCTCGCTGGATGAATTCATCATCGCATTCTTCTTATCCGGGTCCAGCCCGACGATGCCCGTCTATATCTGGGGCTTGCTACGCTTTCCTGCATCATTGCCGGTCGTGATGGCGCTTGGAACGATCTTGGTGGCCTTGTCCATCGTGCTTTTGACTATTGCAGAGCTTTTGCGCCGCCGGGGATTGGCCCGCGCAGGTGTGAAAGACGAAGGGGGCTTTCTGTGACCGCTTTGATCACGCTTACGGGCGTTAACAAATACTACGCCGATTACCACGCGTTGCGTGATATCAACCTGACCATCAATACCGGAGAGTTCTTTTCCCTGCTAGGGCCTTCGGGCTGCGGTAAGACCACGCTACTCCGCACTATTGCAGGTTTTGAAAGCGTCTCGGACGGTGTTGTGATGATTGGTGGAAAGGACATGGCAGATGTTCCCGCCAACCTGCGCCCCACAAATATGGTGTTTCAGTCTTATGCGATTTTCCCGCATTTGACTGTGGCCGAAAACGTGGCCTTTGGGCTTCGGAAATCTGAAGACCTTGATAAGCCAACAAAGGCCAAGATGGTCGAGGAAGCGCTAACGATGGTTGGTCTTGCTGGCTATGGTAACCGCGCGGCACACGCGTTGTCAGGTGGGCAGCGGCAGCGGGTAGCACTGGCGCGCGCCCTGATCTTGAAACCTAAGGTGTTGTTGCTGGACGAGCCGCTTTCAGCCTTGGATAAAAAGATGCGCGAACAGATGCAGGTCGAATTGATCCGGCTGCAGCGTCAGGTCGGGATCACCTTTATTCTGGTCACCCATGACCAAGAAGAAGCGCTGGTTATGTCTGACCGTATCGCAGTCATGTTCGAAGGAGAGATTGGGCAGCTGGCCGACCCGGAAACGCTTTACCGTCGTCCAAATTCGCGTCGCGTAGCAAGTTTTATAGGTAAAATGAATTTCTTAGATGCTGAAGTTAAAGCGGTAGTTGAGGAGATCGACGTGACGGTTCAGGGGCTAGGCCGTCTGAAAATATCGGCGGAACAAGCACCTGAAGAAGTTTCGGTTGGTCCTGCAGTTGCGGGTATTCGCCCCGAGACATTGGGTATTCTGTTTGAAGGCGAAACCACTGATCGTAAGTTGGTCGATGGCGTCGTGGATGAGGTCGTCTATTACGGTGACATGACCTATTATGACGTCCGAGTAGATGGTGTCGCGCAACCGTTGAATATTGCAATGAAAAACCTGATCGGGCGCCCCGTATTAGATGTTGGCGCCAAGACGCGTGTGATCTGGGATGAACGGTCTTTGGTTTTGTTGAAATAACGGTCAGTCGATCACAAACGCATAACGGATCGCGATTGTCTCTAGTCCTGGGTTCAAATTTTGGGTGTCGCCATTTGACCGATGGTCATAAAGCAGCGCCAGTGTTCCACCGTTGTCGAACCTATAGCCAAGCCCCAAGGCCGACCGAAAATGCAGGCTGCCCCCCAGATCGGGCCCGTTTCCACGTGCATAGAGGCCGGGCATCAACGATGTTTCCAAAAACAGGGGGCCTGCGATCATGTCTTGGCTTGTCCACTTGAAGCCCGCGCCAACCCAAAGCCCGTTTTCATCCGTAAGTGACGCACCAATCGTTGGCTGAAACGGGCCGAACTGACGCGGCATATCATAGTCAAAGTAGACTTCTTCGCTTTGCTGTTCTTCTTGAAACAGTACTTGTCCACCTTGCAAAGAGATACGCGCAGTGGCGTCGTATTCTTGCAAGCAACGACCGGCCTTGCAGTCGTTTAATCCCATATCTGACAGGCTAGTGATGAGGAAAATTAGTGCTAAAGAACCGTCCATTGTCGTCCCTAATTATCTGCGTCAAGCAGCCCAAGGCCGCGTAAGTAAATACCGATTCCGCTTTCAAGCAGGTCTTCAGGTGCAAAGGGGCTTTTGGTGCCAGGGCTGCCACGCGCGAATAATTCAACTACGCCATGTGATAGTGCCCAGATATGTGCGCTAAACATTTGCGGCGGTGGGCGACGGTCGGCAGGGATGTGCTGGCTTAGTTCCTCGGCGGCTTTTTCCAAAACGCCCATCGCACGGGTCGCGACGGCATTCAGTTCCGGTGAACGGTTCATCGAAATGCCAGATTCAAACATAGCAATGTAGTGCCCTGGATGATCGCGAGCAAAGGTAAGATAGGCGCGACCGGTCGCCTCAAACGCGGCGAGTGCGGACGGTTGGCCGCTGCTATATGCAACATCCATTGCATCCCCGAACATTTCGTACCCTTGATGGGCAGCCGCGGCGATCAAGTCTTCGCGACCTTCAAAGTGACGGTAGACGGCTGCCGGGGTTACACCTGCCTCGCGCGCGGCCTCTGATAGGGTGAAACCTGTGGGACCACGTTTTTCGATGAGCGTCAGGCAGCCGCTTATCAATGCTTGGCGTAAGTTGCCGTGATGATAACCGCGTTTAGACATTCCAGAGGTCCGGGCCTCCTGCGACATTCGGGTCGACCCTGCCCAGCGCCTTTGCGTCTTTGTTGGTATAATCCAACTGGGTCAAAATACTGCGGATCGCATTGACCCGAGCACGTCTTTTATCGTCAGACCGTACGATGGTCCAAGGTGCGATATCTGTATGTGTACGATCCAATGTTTCATCAATCGCATCGCTATACGCGTCCCATTTCGCCAACCCTTTGACATCGATTGAGCTGAGCTTCCACTGCTTTAGCGGGTCTTTTTCGCGATCAAGAAAACGCTTTAACTGCGTTGCCTGCCCAACGTTCAGCCAAATTTTAAAGATTTTTATACCTTCGCCGACAAGCATTTGTTCAAATGCCGGTACTTGATGGAACCAGCGTTCGCGCTGTTCGGGCGTGCAAAATCCAAACACATGTTCTACGACACCTCGGTTATACCAACTGCGGTCAAAGATTGTGATCTGCCCTTTATGTGGCAGATGTGCGATATAGCGCTGGAAATACCACTGTGCGGCCTCAACATCGGTGGGTTTAGCAAGTGCTACAACGCTGGCCACACGCGGATTGAGGTTTTCACGCAAGCGTTTGATCGTGCCACCTTTGCCGGCCGCGTCACGTCCTTCAAATACGATGGCGATGCGCTGGCCCGTATCACGAACCCACGCCTGCATCCGTACTAACTCGATCTGAAGTGCGGCAAGCGCGTCTTCATATTCGTCTTTGTCCCAGCGTTTGTCGTAGGGGTAATCGGGGTTTAAAATATCAGATTTGCCAGCGGTTTTGATCGCTGCGCGCACGTCATCTGGCGCGCCGTCACGATAGAACTGGCTGATGCCGCCATCAAAGGGCAAATCCATGATGTGTCTCCCGATATTTCTTCTGCCCTACTATGGGCTTAAGCGCAGCCTAGTGCAATCCGGCCCGCGCTGCTGCGCGGTCGATTGCTGCGATGATCGCGTCAGGATTGGTTTGTTGCGGCATATGTCCGACGCCGTCCAGCCGTGTCAGATTTGCTGATGGCACGATCTTAATGACCTCTTCTGCATGGATGTGCAGCGGAACAGTTGTATCAGCGGTGCCGTGCACGATTTCAATCGGAAGGGTGAGCTCGGGGTAGCGCTGTGAAAGGGTCACAACATGCGGACGTAGGGTGTTCACTTGTCTAACATTGGCGCGAAAACTGTCAGGGCGCAGGGTGAGCCCAGCACCGATGTAATCTGCATATCCAACCGGCGCTGTTTGGGGGGCAAAGGTTGCTTCGATCCGGTTATTCACAACGCCACGGGGAACGAGCGCGGAAATCATAGGTACGGTAATTGCGCCACCAAATGCACTGCCGTTGATTGTGTAATATGGATCAAGCTTACCAGGCCAAGGCATGGTCACACCCGCCATCGATACGATACCACGGGCATTCACGGTACTTGGCGTGTCTAGCCCTTCGACGGCCCACGCATATGTTACGATCCCGCCATAACTGTGCCCTGCAACAATTGGGTGTTCGATCCCAAGCATTTCAGATGCGATCCGCAACATACGTGCTTGGTCTTGGGGGCTATCGCCTGTGGTGGCTGTCGGCGCTGTGGAAATTCCGGGGACTTGATCGGTGTATCCAAGCCCCGGACGATCAAACGCGGTCACAGTATACCGGTCGGTAAGCTGATCCATCAGTGAGAAGGTGAAATCACGTAAGTTGCCACCTGCGCCATGTAGCAAAATCAGGTGTGGGCCTTGGCCCGATTGCACATAGTGAACCCGTCGCCCCTCAACGCTCACGAAATCCCCCAACGGAGGGTAGCTTTGTTCAGCCTTCGTCGCGCGGTTTTGCGCGCCGCAACCGGTAAGCACTGCGCCAAATCCCAGTGCCAACGTAGCAAGTTTAAGCGTTTTGCGTCCCAATTTTGTCCAACTCAAAATGTGTGGTCTGATAGATCTGGTTGATCCAATTACCATATAAGAGATGCGCGTGACTTTTCCACCGATTGAGTGGCTGTTTCGTTGGGTCATCATCGGGGTAATAGTTCAAAGGCACGGTAATGGCGGTACCTGCTTCGACATCCCGATCATATTCTTGCTTTAATGTGCCGCTGTCGTATTCATAGTGGTTAAAAATATAAAGCGCGCGATGCGCAGGATCTTCAACCAAACAGGGGCCGGCCTCATCGCTGGTAATCAGCGTCTTTAACCCGTTCGCTGCATCGATTTCATCTTGGCGCATTTCGGTCCAACGACTTACTGGAATGACGCAATCATCCGAGAACCCCATGAGATAAGGTGACGCGCTATCAATTAGGTGATGGCGGTAGCAACCAAATAGCTTTTCGTCGAGAATATGCTTTTGTACTCCGTGGAAGTAGTTGATCATCGCCATCCCCCCCCAACAAACGCCAAAGGTAGAATGCACATTGGTCTGTGTCCATTCGAACACCTGCTTGAGTTCATCCCAATAGGTCACATCCGTGAATGGTAGATGCTCAATCGGGGCGCCGGTGATGATCAAGCCGTCAAATTTTTGATCGGTGACCTCGCTGAACGGCACATAGAATTCTGCCATGTGCTCGGCTGCGGTGTTTTTCGTCTGGTGCTCGGACATCCGGATCAGTGTCAGCTCAATCTGAAGTGGGGTTGCCCCAATTAGTCGGGCAAACTGATTTTCGGTCTGAATTTTCTTGGGCATCAGGTTCAACAATGCGATCCGCAGCGGGCGGATATCCTGACGAGCGGCCTGTTCTTCGCCCATGACGCTCACACCTTCGCGTGACAAAACGTCAAAGGCGGGCAGGGCGGAAGGCAGTTTGATTGGCATAGTATTCGTCCTAAAGCAGCAGGGATTAAGAAATATGG
Source organism: Yoonia maritima (assembly GCF_003003285.1). Lineage (GTDB taxonomy): Bacteria > Pseudomonadota > Alphaproteobacteria > Rhodobacterales > Rhodobacteraceae > Yoonia > Yoonia maritima. Next base: position 39,723 of record NZ_PVTP01000014.1, read on the forward strand.
TTCTTACCCGCGCATCTCAAGTGCGTCAGCGATCATGCCAACAAAGCCCTCCGATTCTTTGACCGATGCGACTGCATCCATCGGTACCGTAATGCCCCAGCGTTCTGCCATGGCGCGATAGCGCGGCTGACGGTGCGCGAGCGCCTTTGCAAAGGCCCAGCGGATAAAGTCATCTGGGTTTACCTTGTCAGGGGCAACGTTAAATTCCACCAGATATGCGTTCCATGTGTTCAGTAAGAAAACAGGATCATAGGACATTGGTTTCGGTTCGCGATCAAAGCGGCGCACGAGTTCGGCCGTATGCGCGTCAGAACCTTCGATCCAAACGATCAGCGTTTTTGAAGCCAGATCTGTCATGATCGGATCGTTAGGGTTATTGGCATCAACCCATTCACAAATCGATCCACCTGTATCGCAGATGAAATGTGGATACTGGTAAAGGTCGTGCGATCGTTCAATGAAATGCCCGGTATCATGTAATGCGGCGACTTCGGCCTGCTGGAATTGGTCTTGGCGTCGGGTATATTCATCCCAAGGCAATCCGCCTTGATCAGGGTCGCCGGGTTTACCCAAATACGAAGACATCGGTTTCAGATCGTTGAACGAGATGTTTGACCCGATATAAATGCTGTCAGAGCGCAGAAGATCGCGCAGAAATGGCACCTTCATTGCTTCGCGTTTGGCGTTATCCGCAATCAGTTCGCCCATGTAGCGCGTACCGATCCGATAATCGATGGAATAGTGAAACCAATCACCCTGTTCGCGCAGCATGGAAGACAGATACGTCTTGCCCAAGCCTGACATAGCAAACAGTAAAACACGTTTTTGCGGCGCGGCGCGCCACTCGGATGCGGAACTATAAATCATGAACTCTGGGTAACGGGATATGTGCTAATCTGCCAGTAATAAATTTACGTCGCTTTTGGGAAACCCCTGCGCTTGTTTAGGAAACGCGCCATGACTAACTGACGTTTAACAATATGAAACAAAGGACAAAATATGCGTGCCGTTATTCATGATACATTCGGTGAACCCGCTGACGTGTTAAAGCCCGCCGACGTTGAGACGCCTGCGCCTGCAGCGGGCGAATTGTTGATCAAAACGACCCTGTCACCGATCCATAATCATGACCTTTGGACAATCCGTGGCAACTATGGCTACAAACCGGAACTGCCCGGGGCCATCGGCGGGTCAGAGGCTGTGGGTGTCATCGATGCCGTAGGCGATGGCGTTGATGATGCGATGATCGGCCAGCGTGTGGCAATCGCAGGGGTGCACGGCACATGGGCCGAATATTTTGTCGCGCCAGCGGCTGGTGTGTTGCCGTTGCCTGATGTGATTTCAGACAGTCTAGGTGCACAATTGATTGCAATGCCATTCAGCGCGATTTCACTTCTCGAAACGTTGAAAGCCACGAAGGGTGATTGGATCATTCAAACCGCTGCTAATGGTGCGGTTGGTAAGATTATGAACGTGTTGGCCAAGGCGCGTGGGATCAATCTTTTGAACCTCGTGCGCCGTCCTCAGGCCGCACAAGAGCTGGCGGACATGGGTATCGAGAACGTGCTTGTCACAACCGATGCCGATTGGAAAGAAGCGGCAAGCGCCATCGTCGGCACGTCAGGTGCTGTTTCCGCGATTGATTCTGTTGGTGGTGACCTTGCAAATGACCTAACCGACCTCCTCGCGGTTGACGGTGAACTGGTGGTTTTTGGTACAGCAACAGGCGCGCCTCTGACCTTGTCATCGGGCACCTTGATTATGAAGCACATAGCGGTCAAAGGTTTCTGGGGCTCGCGCGTCAGCGCAGACCTGCCTGAGGAAGACCGCAAGCGCCTTATCACCGAATTGGTGACGCTTGCTGCAACTGGTAAACTTACCCTTGCAGATGGCGGTTCATTTGGCTTGGATGCTGTCACCGATGCAATCCAGGCCGCATTGAAGCCGGGTCGTAAGGGTAAGGTAATGATCCAGCCCTAAGTCATCGCGCGGCGTATTATGCGCCGCGCCAAATCCAACCACCACCCAAAACACGTGTGCTATCAGGGTCGTAGAATACACAGGCTTGCCCTGGTGATACGCCTTGTTCGGCAACCATCAGTTCCACTTCGGCTTCGGTTTCTGAGATAGGGCGCAATATCGCATCGGTTGGTGGACGCGTTGACCGCACGCGCACCATAATATTGCGTTCTTTCATATCGCTGAACTTCTCGTCGCCCAGCCAGTTAATTTCACGTATCGGAACACGTCGGGTAGCCAGCATATCACGCGGGCCGACGATGACGTGTTTTTTGTCGACGTCGAGTTTGACCACGTACAGCGGATCGGCCAAGCCACCAATGCCTAAGCCGCGGCGTTGTCCGACAGTATAGTGGATCACGCCCTTGTGGGTGCCCAGCACGTTACCGTCCACATCAACGATATCGCCAGCTTCGGCAGAACCGGGGCGCAGTTTTTCGATCAGCTTTGCGTAGTTGCCATCGGGCACAAAGCAGATGTCTTGGCTGTCGGGTTTGTCCGCGACGCTCAGACCATATTTTGTGGCAAGCGCACGGGTTTCGTCTTTGGATTTCAAGTGGCCTAGCGGAAACCGCAGATAGTCCAGTTGATCCTGAGTAGTCGAAAACAAGAAATAGCTTTGGTCGCGGTTACCGTCAGCGGCTGAATGCAGTTCTGCTTTTGTGTCGCCCATTTGACGTTGGATGTAATGACCTGTTGCCATGCAGTCAGCATCTAAGTCTTTGGCGGTTTCCAGCAAGTCTTTGAATTTCACGCGCTCGTTGCAGCGAATGCATGGCACTGGCGTCGCACCCGCAAGGTAGCTGTCAGCGAATTCATCAATCACAGCCTCGCGGAAAGTGTTTTCGTAATCCAGCACATAATGCGGAAAACCCATTTCTTCTGCGACGCGGCGGGCGTCGTGAATATCGCGGCCAGCGCAGCAGGCACCTTTTTTAGCCAAGGCTGCACCATGATCATAAAGCTGCAATGTGACGCCAACCACATCATAGCCTTCTTCGGCCAGTTGCGCCGCCACAACAGAGCTATCGACGCCGCCAGACATGGCAACGACAACACGTGTTTGCGCGGGTGGCTTGGCAAAGCCGAGAGAGTTCAACGCCGAATCAAGGGGCATGGTGCGTCCAATTAGATAGAGTTTGATATGAAATATAGGAAAATGCGCCGTACTCTCAAGGGCTGGTTATACGAAGCGTTAAGTCATTTTGCAGATAACCTTGTCCGGGAGTAATCTAAAGGGGTGTGAAATGTATTTACGCAAAGTTGAAGGACCGAGGTCTGTTACCTTGCCTGATGGATCAGTGATGACACGCGCGGATTTACCAAGCGAGCAGACGAGGCGTTGGGTGGCGTCGCGCAAGGCGGCTGTTGTTCGGGCCGTCGCCGCGGGATTAATCCTGCGCAAAGAGGCGTTGGAACGGTACGGATTATCAGATGAGGAATTTGCCGAATGGGAGAACGCCGTCGCACATCACGGGGAGGGGGCATTGAAGGCGACAGCGTTACAACATTATAGACAACTTTGAGTTGAATTGCTACGGGAGATTATGTGGTAACGGGTGGTTAACCATTCGGTGTTTAGGTTAACAAGACAAACGATAGAGCGGAGAACCCCAAATGCGTGTCTTGCTGGTCGAGGACGACCCAACAACATCCAAAAGCATTGAACTGATGCTGACCCATGCGAACCTGAACGTCTACGCGACGGATCTTGGTGAAGAGGGGATCGATCTTGCGAAGCTATATGATTACGATCTGATCTTACTTGATCTGAATCTGCCGGATATGAATGGCTATGAGGTATTGCGTCAGCTGCGCCTAAGCCGGATTGATACGCCAATTCTTATCCTGTCGGGCGATGATGGTACAGAGAGCAAACTCAAAGGGTTTGGCTTTGGTGCGGATGATTATCTGACGAAACCTTTCCACCGCGAAGAACTTGTTGCACGCATTCATGCGATTATTCGACGCTCCAAGGGGCATGCGCAGTCCATCATCAAAACGGGTCGCATTGACGTTAATCTAGATGCCAAAACGGTGAGCGTGGGCGGAAGCACGGTGCATCTGACAGGCAAGGAATACCAGATGCTCGAGCTTCTGAGTTTGCGTAAAGGGACGACGCTGACAAAAGAGATGTTCCTTAACCATCTTTACGGCGGGATGGATGAACCTGAACTTAAAATCATCGACGTTTTCATCTGTAAGTTGCGCAAGAAGCTGAGCGAGGCCACCGCAGGTGAAAATTATATCGAAACCGTTTGGGGGCGTGGTTATGTTCTGCGTGATCCTGAACCGGTTTCACAAGTCGAACCAATAGCGGTGAGCGCGTAAAACGCGTAGCCGTTTCTAAAGCTCAGGTTTTATTTCGGCGCTGATAGGCTCTGGACGACAAAGAGCTGGTTGCCTAAGAATTGCACCGTTCGCCGGCCGATGCCGGTTGTGAAATTCCGGGGGCCTACGTGGTACAAAAAACGCATACTCAGCAGAATGATACAGCCCATTTATCGGTTGATAAACTGTCTGCTGAGCAAGCTGAAAAAGAACTTTTGGTATTGGCCAAGCAGTTAAGCGCAGCCAATACCGCGTACCATCGCGACGATACGCCGGATATTTCAGATGCAGAATACGACCAACTAAAGCGACGAAACCTAGCGATTGAAAACGCGTTTCCAGCCCTGAAACGCTCTGACAGCCCAAGCGATCAAGTCGGTGGCGAGGTCGCAGATGGGTTTGGTAAAATTCAGCATGTGATACGCATGTTATCACTGGGTAATGCGTTTACCGATGAAGACGTCGATGATTTCGATGGTCGCGTCCGAAAATTTCTTGGTCTTGGAAGTGATGCGCCACTTTTATACACTGCAGAGCCTAAAATCGACGGGCTGTCATTGTCTATACGATATGAACATGGGCGTTTGATACAGGCGGCCACCCGTGGGGATGGTGCCGTTGGGGAGAATGTTACTGCAAACGCATTAACGATCGCCGATATTCCACAGGAAATCCAAGGTGCACCAGACGTTTTGGAGGTCCGTGGCGAAGTTTATATGAGCCACGCCGATTTTGAAGCTTTAAACGAACGCCAGGCAAGTATCGGCGCGAAGGTTTTTGCAAATCCACGAAACGCCGCCGCCGGATCTTTGCGGCAGCTTGATGCGACGATTACAAAAACAAGGCCACTGCGATTTTTTGCATATGCGTGGGGTGACTTGTCAGCGCCACTTGCGGATACACAGTTCAAAGCAATTCAACGGCTCTCTGAGCTTGGGTTTTCAACAAATGACCTGACAGCGAAATGCGATGGTCCCAAGGACATGGTTGCGCATTACCACAAGATCGAAGAGCAGCGCGCGACTTTAGGCTACGATATCGATGGTGTCGTTTATAAGGTCGATGACCTGGACTTACAGCGACGGTTGGGTTTCCGGTCTACCACACCGCGTTGGGCAATCGCACATAAGTTTCCTGCCGAATTGGCGTGGACAAAATTGGAAGCCATCGACATTCAGGTCGGCCGGACAGGGGCATTGTCGCCAGTCGCGCGGCTGGCACCAGTCACGGTTGGTGGTGTGGTCGTGTCAAACGCGACACTTCATAACGAAGATTACATACTTGGTGTTGGCGGCGACGGTAACCCGATCCGTGATGGTCGTGATATTCGGGTGGGCGATTGGGTGCAGATCTACCGTGCTGGTGATGTGATCCCGAAAATCAAAGATGTGGATATTGCGCGGCGTGATCAGGATGCAGAACCATATGTGTTTCCTGATACCTGTCCTGAATGTGGGTCTGCCGCAATTCGCGAAGAAGGTGATGCAGTTCGTCGCTGTACCGGGGGCATTATTTGCCCCGCGCAAGTCGTTGAAAAACTAAAGCATTTTGTGTCTCGGGGCGCGTTTGATATCGACGGTCTGGGCGCAAAGCAGGTTGAACAGTTTTATGCTGACAGTTGGATCGAAACACCTGCTGACATTTTTACCCTGCGCGCGCGTTTTGGTGACGGGATGCAACAGTTAAAGAACCGCGAAGGATGGGGCGAGAAGAGCGCGAATAACGTATTCGATGCGATTGATGAAAAAAGAAAAATTCCTTTGGGTCGTTTGATTTTTTCACTAGGCATTCGGCATGTGGGCGAGAGCTCTGCGAATTTGCTTGCCAATCACTATTCGTCGTGGGGCAACTTCGAAACGGCTATGACAAGCGCACAAATCGGCGAAGGTGCTGAGTGGGATGAACTGACTGGTATCGATGGTGTTGGTGCAGTAATGGCGACGTCACTCATTACTGCAATGCAGCAAGATGCAGAGCGGGCATCAATTGATCGATTGGTGGCAGAGATTGAGGTTCAAGATGTGGTCGCTGTGAAAACAGATAGTCCTGTCGCCGGAAAAATTGTTGTATTCACGGGGACGCTGGAAAAAATGACGCGTGCCGAGGCAAAGGGCCGTGCCGAAGCCTTGGGTGCTAAAGTTTCGGGATCCGTTAGCGCCAAGACTGATATCTTGGTTGCGGGTCCCGGTGCCGGATCAAAAGCAAAGAAAGCGGCTGATTTGGGGGTTGAAATAATGGACGAAGATACCTGGCTTGCCCTGATTGGCGACGCATGACGGGCCGGCCAGAGGTTCTTTTCCCGCTCTTTGGTGCATTAACCAAATTGGATGGGATTGGCCCAAAGACGGCCCAAATACTTGATGCCGCGGGGGTAACGAAACCCCGCGATCTGTTGATGACCCTGCCTATGTCGGGCGTTGACCGACATCGCCGGGCGTCAATCCGAGAAGTTGTTGCGCCTGCGGTGGCGACAGTCGAAGTGACTGTCGGAGAACATTATCCCCCGAAATCGCGTGGTCGACCATATCGGGTGAATGTCTCGGATGCGCAGACCTCATTTCAGCTAGTTTTTTTCCATGCTCGTGGGGATTACCTGCAAAAAATCCTTCCGACTGGGCAAAAACGGGTCGTTTCAGGCAAGCTTGAGATTTTCGATAGCGTTGCACAGATGGTCCACCCAGACCACATCGTGACCTTGGAAGAGGCTGAAGAGATCCCGGCGTTTGAACCTGTTTATTCTTTGCATGCTGGCATTACGCAAAAACTGATGTACCGCGCGACGCGGTCTGCTTTGGATATGGCCGGAGATTTACCAGAATGGATCGACCCAGAGCTGAAAAAGCGTGAAAACTGGCCCGATTGGCATGATTCATTGGTTGCTGTTCATAGTCCAAAGGCCGCCACTGATCTTTCTCCACATGATCCAGGTCGCCAGCGATTGGCCTATGACGAATTGCTTGCGCACCAGATGACGCTCACGTTGGCGCGTGCGGTGACGCGGCGGGCAAAGGGGCGGCAGTCTACGGGCACGGGTGCGCTTGCGGCTAAGGTCTTGGCGAATTTACCGTATAAACCGACCACTGCCCAAACGAGGGCCGTTGCGGAAATTAACGCGGATCTTGCTTCGGCATTTCGGATGAACCGTCTTCTTCAGGGTGATGTTGGCGCAGGAAAAACGCTGGTCGCGTTTTTGTCGCTGCTGACTGTGGTCGAGGCTGGCGGGCAGGGCGTCATGATGGCCCCGACAGAGATTTTAGCGCGCCAGCACCTTGAAGGATTGCAGCCACTTGCCGAAAGCGCGGGGATAAGGCTCGAGGTTTTGACCGGGCGGGATAAAGGCGGCGAACGTGCGGCCAAGCTAAGCGCGTTGGCTGATGGCGAAATCGCGATTCTGGTTGGTACACATGCGGTGTTCCAAAAAGACGTCGTTTTCAATGACTTGCGCTTGGCCGTCATCGACGAACAGCATCGTTTTGGTGTGGCGCAGCGCATGGAGCTTGGTGAAAAAGGTATCGCGACCGACGTTTTGGTTATGACGGCGACACCAATTCCACGGTCATTAGCCTTGGCACAATACGGCGACATGGATGTGTCGGTGTTGGATGAAAAGCCGCCCGGTCGAACGCCAGTACAGACCGCATTGGTTTCCACATCGCGCATGGATGAAGTGGTTGAAAAACTACGTCACGCGGTCAGCGAAGGGCGACAGGCTTATTGGGTTTGTCCGTTGGTCGAAGAAAGCGAATTTGTCGATATGACCGCCGCCGAAGAGCGGTTCAAACATCTTCGGGCAGCACTAGGCGAAGGTGTCGTCGGGTTGGTGCATGGCCAAATGCCGCCCACTGAAAAAGACGCCGCCATGGCGCGGTTCGTGTCAGGCGAAACAAAGGTATTGGTCGCCACGACAGTGATTGAGGTTGGGGTGAACGTGCCGAATGCATCAATCATGATGATTGAACGGGCCGAAAGCTTTGGTTTGGCGCAGCTGCACCAGCTACGTGGGCGGGTAGGGCGCGGGGCAGCGGCATCGACCTGTTTGCTGCTGTACCAAGCACCGCTGAGTGAAACCGGACGACGCCGGTTAGAGATTTTGCGTGAAACGGAAGATGGCTTCAAAATATCTGAAGAAGACCTTGCCATGCGTGGGGCGGGTGACGTGATTGGGACGGCACAATCGGGTATCCCGCGTTTCAAGATTGCAGATCTTGAACGGCAGGCTGGACTGATGGCGCTTGCCCAAACAGACGCGCGTAAATTGTTAAACGACGATCCAAAACTTGAAACAGAACGCGGGCAGGCGGCCCGAACACTGCTTTGGCTGATGGAACAGGAAAAAGCTATTCGTTTAATATCAGTTGGTTAGCTGTTTTGTTCGCAAATGTTCTCAAAAAGTTCTTTACGGAGGGTTAATTGTGTGAGAACAAAGTAGAAACAGAACAAAGGAGCAACAGAATGGCTAAGGAAATCAAAGACGTTATTGTCCGGTCCCGTGACACGATTATCTCTGATGCGCTTGGCGTTGTTGCTTTGATGGTCATGTTGTTTGTCGGATTATCCCTGCCCGGATTAGTCTGACGTGCCTGCGCGACGCGGGTTTGGTTTCCCTCACATTGCACTGTCCCACATACGCAATGCTGAATGACCTGCCTGTCTAATATCCTGAACGGGGTTTTGCCTCTCCCGAAGGAAGTTTAACCGAACCCGTGTCGCGAAAAACCTGCCGCCGCCACTCTGTCCCGGGTGTGCGGCGGTTTTTTATGCGTCTGTCTTAGAAGCCTCGAGCGCATCAAGCGTTGCATCAAACGCAAGTAGGATTGAAGCGTGGCGGTTCTTGTAGTCTTTTGCAGGCTGTAGAACCTCAAGATCGTTGAACGGGGCAGCAGGGACCGCACCGTCGTTCTTGAGCATATCAAATAGCTGATCACGTCCCGCTTTGATCTGCCCGGGTGTTAGGCCAACGATATTTGCCCCAACCACCGCCGCTGCCGCCTGACCAAGCGCGCATGCTTTTACGTCTTGGCCGTAGTCGGTGATAACCCCGTCGTCTAGTTGGACATCTACCGTCACCGTCGATCCACAAAGTGGTGCGCGTTTCTTTGCGGTTGCTGTCGGCGTATTGAGCCGGGTCGTTCGTGGCATATCCGCTGCCAACGCCAGAATCCGACCGGAATAGAGTTTGATCATATCTGTTTCTGCTGACATGGCGTTTGCCCTTCTGAACGGTTCCCCTTAGATAGTCCGAAGACATTCAGTTGCAAAGGGTTTCACCATGTCATTTGATCCAAACAGTTTGAAATACAATGACGCAGGTCTGATCCCGGCAATTGCCCGAGACAGCGTTTCAGGTGAAGTGCTGATGATGGCATGGATGAATGCAGAGGCGGTCGTTAAGACATTGGAAACCGGTCGAGTGACCTATTGGTCCCGTTCGCGCCAAGAGTTCTGGATTAAAGGCGAAACCAGCGGCCACACGCAGGAATTGGTTGCGTTCAAAATTGACTGTGATCGTGATTGCCTGTTGGTCGAGGTCAAGCAGGTGGGCGCGGCCTGTCACACTGGTCGCCGGACATGTTTCTTTACCACGGTTGTTGATGGTGAAGAAATGGTGACCGAAGCGCCAATGGAGGAGTAGTTACGCGCTCCGCGCGGGAGTATTTTTAGCAAGATGATGGTGGAAGTCCCACAAGGCGACGAATGTCGTCTGGTGTGGCCCCTTCGGCGCGATATTTTGACAGGGCTTTTGATTTATCTATCTTCGCCAATCGCTTACCGTTGCCATCGGTTATCAATGGGTGGTGGTGATACTGTTGCATTGGCCATCTCATGATGCTTTGGAGAAGCACCTGAAATGGTGTCTGTGCCCAAAGATCCATGCCGCGTACGACATGCGTAACGCCTTGCAACGCGTCATCGTGAACGCAAGCGAGATGATAGGCCGGGTCGCCCGTGTTTTTTCGGATAAGGACAGTGTCACCAATGTCTGTGAAAAGATGATCAGGGTCGATATCATGCCTAATGGATGCGCCCGATGAAAGCTCAGTAAACGTTATCGGCTGATCGAGTTGTTGCAAGGTGGCGCTGATGTTCAGCCTGACCGCATCACCGGGCTGTGCGTCATTCATTGGGCGGTGCCGACAGGTTCCTGGATAGACGAGCCCTTCGACACCGGGCACAGCCCCAGCATCTTGGATATCACGTCTAGTGCAAGAGCAAGGGAATACCAACTGGCGCTTTGCCAGTTGTTCAATGACGCGGTTATAGTCGGGGGTGTGATCTGATTGTCGCCGTACAGGCAACGGCCAATCTAACCCCAGCCAGCGCAGATCATCATAAATTGCTTGCTCGAACTCGGTGCGGGCGCGGGTGCTGTCGGTGTCTTCAATGCGCAGCAGCGCGGTCCCGCCGAGTTTTGCCGCAATATCCCAAACCGTCAGAGCGGAATAGGCATGCCCCAAATGCAATGGACCAGTGGGCGATGGGGCAAACCGCGTGATCATTTACACGGTCTGAGCTAGCCACGCCTGCCAATCCAACTTGGCGCGATCTGTGTAGCCTTTGTAGCGGTCTTTACGGTTGCGACGCCCATTCTTCGCACCTTCAAGAGCTGGGAACAGGCCAAAATTGACGTTCATAGGCTGGAATGTCTTCGCTTCTGCGCCGCCCGTAATATGCGTAACCAGCGCGCCCATTGCTGTCGTGTTTGGAACTGCAGGCAGTGTTTTTCCAGTTAGTTCTGCGACGGCTAGCCGCCCGGCAAGAAGGCCCATAGCAGCGCTTTCTACATAGCCTTCAACGCCTGTAATCTGTCCTGCAAAGCGGATATTCGGGCGCGAGCGCAGGCGCATTTGTTCATCAAGCAATGTTGGCGAGTTGATGAATGTGTTCCTATGAATACCGCCAAGTCGCGCAAATTCGGCGTTTTCAAGCGCAGGAATTGTTTTAAAAACAGCCTTTTGTGCGCCGTACTTCATTTTTGTTTGGAACCCGACGATATTGTATAATGTGCCAAGGGCATTGTCGCGACGCAGCTGAACAACCGCATAAGGTTTGTTCTCTGGATCATTGGCGTTGGTTAGGCCAACAGGTTTCATCGGTCCAAAACGAAGCGTTTCGCGACCACGTTCTGCCATTACCTCAATCGGCAAGCAGCCGTCGAAATAGCCGGCGGTTTCGCCTTCTTTGAATTCGGTCTTTTCGGCCGCAAGGAGCGCGTCAATAAAGGCCTCGTACTGGTCTTTATTCATCGGGCAATTGAGGTAGGCGGTACGCTCTTCTTCGGTCTCACCTTTATCGTAGCGTGACTGCATCCATGCCACATCCATATTGATGCTTTCATGGTAAACAATTGGAGCAATAGCATCAAAGAACGCGAGCGCCTCGGCGCTGGTTTCGGCTTGGATGGCCTTTGCCAAGCTACCCGATGTCAGCGGCCCGGTCGCGATGATCCAATTGCCGTCGGTAGGTAGGTTGGTGATTTCATCATATGAAATTGAGATGTTCGGATGCGATTTTAGCGCAGCGGTCACGCTTTCTGCAAATGGGTCACGATCCACGGCCAATGCGCCGCCGGCAGGCAAGCGGTGCTTTTCAGCCGTTTGCATAATCAACCCATTGGCTTGACGCATTTCCCAGTGCAGCAAACCAACGGCATTTTGTTCGTGATCATCTGACCTGAATGAGTTGGAGCACACCATCTCGCCCAAGTTGCCAGTACGGTGCGCAAAGGTTTCTACCTTCGGGCGCATTTCGTGAATGACAACCCGTAGCCCTGCGTTTGCAGCCTGCCAAGCGGCCTCTGATCCGGCCATGCCGCCGCCGATGATGTTCAGTGTATTTTTCATGATTGTCATGTAGAGCGCGACGTCAATAATTAAAAGGCCCACAGTAACTAAACTGCGGGCCCGTTAAAAATGGTAATAATCGCGGATTTAGTAAGAGAAGAATGCGTCGCTAATTCCGCGTGTAGGAAGGACTGTTCCGCCACCGTTACCATGGTTAACGCGTATGCCGACTGCGACAGAATCGACAGATCCATAATCATAGAAGTAGTCATCGTCGCTACCTGATCGCCCGCTAGACGCAAGGTCGGCGTATGCTTCAACGCCGTTACCAAATGAATACATTCCACCGATAGATGCGGTACTGTAAGTATCTGAATAGTCGTCGTCTGTAAGTGACGATCCGGTTAGGGCATCAAATCCTATTGTGAAGAAAAAGCCGTTTGATACATGGAACTCACCTGAAGCACCCCATATAGTAACGTCTTCAAATACAGCAGTTGCGTAGTCGTCTACAAAACCGACATAACCCTGAATCCGTGATCTAGCCGTGCTAGAACCGCTTTCAATTCCGAAAGCTGTGTTGGAATCGTCGCCATACGAGTCTTGTGATACAAATGCGCCAATCGTCGTGTTTGTATTTACACGGTACATTGCACGTAGTGTTGCGTTGAGCGTGTCATCGTCCAAGTCATCCCGCTGATAGAGTGAAAGTGCACCGCCAAATGCGAATTGTGGTGCGATCGAAAATGCGCCGCTGGCATCGAACGAATTACCGGAAACGTCTGTATCATCGTCGGTAACAGTTGCAAACTTTGCACCAAAGCTCGCACCAGTAAATTCTTGAGCAAATGTCGGGAATGCAGTGAGTGCGACGAGCATCGCTGCTGGAATGGATTTAGTTAGCATCGCTCAACCTTGTATCATATGAAAACATAATGGGGTTATGCGCCACGCTTTACAGTTGCATAACCCTCAATGCTCGTTTTAGGAGAGTGTGTGTTTTTGCCGTCACAACAATCTAATCAGATGCGTCCGTTGTATCCTCGGCGTCTGCCTCGTCGCCTTGATCGGCAATCCATGCGACACTTACCACGGTTTCACCTTTGCCAGTATCGAATACTTTGACGCCGCCAGCGCCGCGTGACCGGAAGGAGATACCCTCGATTGGAACGCGGATAGACTGACCTGTCGACGTGACAAGCATGATTTGATCCGACATCTCGACCGGGAACGATGTCACCAGTGGACCGCCGCGCATCGCTTTGTCCATTGCTGCAACGCCCATGCCGCCACGTCCGCGAACGGGGTAGTCATGGCTGGATGACAGTTTGCCAGAGCCTTTGGCGGTGATCGTTAGGATCAGGTTTTCGGCGGCGGACATCTCAGCATAGCGTTCTTGGCTGATTGCACCTGCGACTGCTTCTTCTTCGTCATCCGTTTCCGCATCATCGGCCAAGCCAGCCATTGCACGGCGCATTTTCAGATATGCAGCACGCTCATCGGCCTCGGCCTTGAAGTGGCGAATGATTGACATGGAAACGACCTTATCGTCGCCTTGCAGCTTGATGCCGCGCACACCAACAGAAGCGCGCGAGTTAAAGACGCGGACATCTGTTGCTGGGAAGCGGATTGCACGACCTGAATCAGTGACCAGCATCACGTCATCATCGTTTGATGCGATACGTGCGTTAATCAGTGTTGTCTCAGCGTGATCATCCTCAAACTTCATCGCTATCTTGCCGTTACGCATAACGTTCGTGAAATCTGACAGTTTGTTCCTGCGAACGGTACCGGCGGAGGTCGCAAAGACGACTTGCAGATCGTCCCATTCGTCCTCGGGGCGGTCAACGGGCATGATCGCCGCGATGGATACACCTTGCGGAATAGGAAGGATGTTAACGATGGCTTTGCCTTTGGCAGTACGGCTGCCAAGCGGCAGGCGCCAGGTCTTAAGCTTGTAGACCATTCCGTCTGTCGTAAAGAACAACAGTTGCGTATGCGTGTTGGCCACAAAGAGGGTGGTCACCACGTCCTCTTCTTTGGTCTGCATGGATGACAGACCTTTACCACCACGACGTTGTGCGCGGAAATCGGCAAGGGCTGTACGTTTGATGTAACCGCCAGACGTGACCGTCACGACCATGTCTTCGCGTTCGATTAGGTCTTCGTCGTCCATGTCGCCAGCCCAGTCGACGACTTCGGTGCGGCGAGGCACAGCAAACTGATCGCGTACTTCGTGTAGCTCATCACGGATGATCTGCATGATGCGATCGCGTGAACCCAAAATTTCTAGGTATTCCCGTATCTTACCTGCCAGTTCTTGAAGTTCATCTGTCACTTCTTTGACGCCAATTTGGGTCAAACGCTGAAGGCGCAATTCAAGGATCGCACGGGCCTGTGTTTCGGACAGGTTATATGTGCCGTCTTCGTTGGCGGTATGGGTCGGATCGTCGATCAGCGCGATATATTCGAGGATCGTTTCAGCTGGCCAACGACGTGTCATCAGTTTTTCACGCGCAGTCGCGGCGTCAGCAGATGAACGGATAGTCGCAACGATTTCATCGATGTTTGTGACGGCGACAGCCAAACCACACAGGATATGCGCGCGTTCACGCGCCTTGCGCAGTTCATATGCGGTGCGTCGCGCAACCACTTCTTCGCGGAAGTCGATAAACGCGGTCAGGAACGCGCGTAGCGTCAGCTGTTCTGGCTTGCCGCCGTTCAGCGCAAGCATGTTACAGCCGAAGTAAGTTTGCATCGGCGTAAAGCGGAACAGCTGGTTCAGAACGACCTCGGCCGTGGCGTCGCGCTTCAGTTCAACAACAACTCGAACACCATTACGGTCAGATTCGTCTTGAACATGTGCAATGCCTTCGATCCGCTTTTCACGGGCGGCTTCGGCGATCTTGTCGATCATCGCGGCTTTGTTCACCTGATAGGGAATTTCGTCGATGACGATTGCGTAGCGATCTTTACGAATTTCTTCGACGTGCGTTTTTGAGCGCACAACGACAGAACCACGGCCTTCAAGATAGGCTTTGCGCGCACCGCTGCGGCCTAGAATAATCCCACCAGTTGGGAAATCAGGGGCAGGGACATATTCGATCAATTGTTCAGATGTCAGGTCTGGTTCGTCAATCAGTGCCAATGTCGCATTGATCACTTCGCCCAAGTTATGAGGCGGAATGTTGGTCGCCATACCAACAGCAATACCGCCGGCACCGTTGACCAGCATGTTCGGGAACCGTGCAGGTAGAACAGTGGGTTCACGGTCTTTGCCGTCGTAGTTGTCTTGGAAATCAACCGTGTCTTTGTCGATATCAGCCAGCAAGAATGCAGCAGGCTTATCCATCCGGACTTCGGTGTAACGCATCGCAGCGGCGCGGTCGCCATCCATCGAGCCAAAGTTACCTTGTCCATCAAGCAGCTTTAGCGACATTGAGAAATCTTGGGCCATCCGGACCAATGCGTCGTAAATCGCACTGTCACCGTGAGGGTGATATTTACCCATAACATCGCCAACAGAACGCGCTGATTTTCGGTAAGGTTTGTCCGACGTGTTACCGCTTTCGTTCATACCATAAAGGATGCGGCGGTGTACTGGTTTTAGCCCATCGCGCAAATCGGGGATCGCACGACTTACGATCACGCTCATGGCGTAATCAAGATAGCTGGTTTTCAGCTCGTGCTCGATGGTAACCGCTGGCCCGTCATAAACATAACGTGCTGGCGTGTTTTCGTCATCGTTTTCAGGGGTTTCTGGAGTATCGTTCACGTGGACCGCCTGTTGTTATTCTTACTGCTATATCTCGTTCAGGATACCTTATCAGACACTTGATATAGGGCGCAATGGGCGATGCTGGGTTGGCGAATTGGGGGCGGTTAGTGACGCTTAACATATTGTTTTTATTACCCAAGTTTCCGCAGAAAATTGGATATTTTTTGTGGTTAAAATGTGGGGCAGGAAATCGCGGTGATTTTCCTGCCCCAAAGCATTATCCAGCGCGTTTAATCATACCGAACAAATCGCGGGGGTCATCAGGGTCGGCGATCAGGTCGATATCGACATAAAATGGCGTGTCTTTGATCTGCTTGTGGACATAGCGAAGGGCGCTAAAGTCCTCGATTGCAAAGCCGACACCGTCGAACAGGGTAACCTCTGATGCGGATGTGCGGCCCGGCGTTGCGCCTGTGATAACCTGCCAAAGCTCTGTGACCGGGTGGTCTTCGGGCATTTGCTGAATTTCGCCTTCGATACGGGTCTGCGGTGGGTACTCAACGAACACGGTTGATCGGGCAACAATATCACGGTGAAGTTCTGTCTTGCCGGGGCAGTCGCCGCCGATTGCGTTGATGTGGACGCCCGCGCCAACCATGTTGTCGGTCAGGATCGTTTGCATATCCTTATCGGCAGTGGCCACTGTGATGACGTCAGCGCCTTCAATGGCTTCTTCTGGCGTCGTGCAGGTCGTAATCGTGAACCCAAGATCAGCTAAGTTGGCAGCGCATTTTTTTGTCGCTTCTGGGTCAATATCGTACAAGCGGATATCATTGATGCCACAGACCGCCTTGATCGCGAGGCATTGGAATTCTGACTGCGCGCCATTGCCAATCATGGCCATGGTTTTCGCGTCAGGCGATGCAAGGTGCTTGGTCGCTACAGCAGACATGGCGCCTGTGCGCAGGGCCGTAAGTACTGTCATCTCTGAAAACAGGATCGGATAGCCTGTGTAAACATCAGCCAAGACGCCGAACGCTGTTACAGTCTGTAGGCCTTCCTTCATGTTTTTCGGATGACCGTTCACATACTTGAAACCGTAAAGCTCACCATCAGATGTCGGCATCAGTTCGATCACACCAACGTCTGAATGGCTACCTAGGCGTGGCGTTTTGTCGAACAATTCCCAACGGGCAAAATCGTGTTCAATTTCACGCGCCAGATCAGCCATAAAGGTTTCGATACCGATGCTGTGGATCAGTCGCATCATGTTGTCGACGCTTACGAATGGAACCATCGCGAGAGGTGAGGCTTTGAGTGTCATTGGTGGCTCCGGGTTGGTCGATCAAATACGCGGCGACCCAGCAGGGATGCTGTCAGGTCGACCATGAGGTTTGCGGTCTGGCCGCGGTCATCAAGAAACGGGTTAAGTTCAACAAGATCGAGAGAGGTCACGAGACCCGAATCCGACAGCATTTCCATGACTAGGTGGCCTTCGCGCACCGTGGCGCCACCCGGAACGGTTGTTCCAACTGCAGGTGCAACAGATGGGTCTAAGAAATCCACATCTAGGGAAACATGCAACATACCGTTGACGGCATGGACCTTGTCCAAGAACGCCTGCAGCGGGGCGCTGATCCCTTGTTCGTCGATTGTCCGCATATCCACGAGCATCACATCGCCATCGTCAAGGACGGCATGTTCAGCGGCATCAACCGACCGCAAGCCAATCATGCAGATGTTCGCGGGTTCGACGCGCACGGGCAGGGGTGGATAGGCGTCAAAGCCGTCGCGCCCAGTGACATAGCCCACTGGCGTGCCGTGCAGGTTTCCGCTGTCGGTCGTATCAGGCGTATGGATGTCGCTGTGCGCATCCAGCCAAAGCGCAAAAAACGGTCGGTTCTGTTTGGCCGCGTGGGCGGCCATACCTGCAACAGTCCCAGCCGCAAGCGCATGGTCACCACCCATAAAGATGGGCATGCCGCGAGGCGCTGCTTCTTCAGCGGCGGCCATGAGGGTTTGTGTCCAGCCGACATTTTCGGCCAGCTTATAGACTTGCGGGTTTCGGGCAGGCGCCACCTCAACGGATGCGGGGCGCAGGTTGCCGATGTCTTCGACTGTGTGTCCAAGTTCAGTGATCGCCTCTGAGATGCCAGCGGTTCGGTATGCGTCGGGGCCCATGAGGCAACCACGAACGCGTTTTCCGCAGTCCACCGGTGCCCCAATTAAGATGCAGTGTTTTTGTGTCATTCCAAAATTATTGTTCAAAACAACGGGTGGTGGTAGCGCACAAAACGTGCAAAATGCATCTAAATTGTACAAAGTGGATGGTTGAATTGGACAAACTGGATACACGGCTTGTCGGGGCGTTGCGTCGAAATGGGCGCGCATCGCTGTCAGAGCTGGCAGCAGAACTGAACGTGACTCGCAGCACCATTCGGACGCGACTTGATCGGCTGGTAGAAGGTGGTGAAATCGTTGGGTTTTCGGTGGTCACCCGTTCAGACGTGCGGCCAGATCCAGTACGCGGCTTCATGAGCTTGGAAATCGCGGGGCGCGGTGCCGAGAAGATATCAAAAAGCCTAACGCGTATGCCCCAAGTGCAGATGGTTCATTCAACCAATGGCACTTGGGATTTGATCGCAGAAATCGGAACGGCGACGCTCGAAGAATTCGATCAGGTGCTATCCGCTATTCGCCGCCTAGAGGGTGTCACGCGGAGCGAGACGAGCCTTCTTTTGTCGACGCGCCGCTAAGGACAACAGCCGCGACCCAGAAGCCAACCAAAACGAAAGAAAAGATACCGTTCCATGTTGGCATCGAAAGCGTCAGGAACTCCCATGACACTTGATCGCACATGATGACTTTTGGGCCCTCAATAGCGAGTAGGCCTGCGCCATCTAGGCCATTCAGCAGGCCGTTGCCTGTGCAGCTACTTGGGCCTTCCCACCAGTCACGTTCAACGCCCATATGGAAAAAGCCGATTGAACCAGTCGTTGCCGCGGCCAATGCGCCAAGGATCGGCAAAAGCCGCCCTCGGATTTTACATGCCAATAGCCCGATCACAATCGCGGCCACATGTGGCCAGCGTTGCCAAAGACACATTGCGCAAGGCGGATATCCCAAAAACTGAAATGTAAATGCGCCAGCCATCAATGCAGCCGATCCACCTGCCGCGATAAGAACCATTAAATTACGTGTCATAGTAGCCCCACAACGGCGAACCCGCCAAGCAGCAGAACGCAAAACGCGATGAAAACAAGCCCAAGTCGGCGTTCGATAAAGTCACGGATAGGTTCCCCAAATTTCCACAAAAGTACTGCGACCAAGAAGAACCGCAGCGCACGCGCGATAATGGCGGAAATAACAAATACAGGGAATGATAGTTGCGTCACGCCTGACGCGATCGTGATGACTTTGAACGGGAAGGGCGTGACGCCAGCAGTCAAGACAGCCCACGCGCCCCATTCATTGTACTTTGCTGCGAATTCTTCAAACGCATGACCTTTACCATAAAAGTCTAGGATGGGTTGGCCGACAGTCTCCATCAATGCAAAGCCGATGTAGTAGCCAAACATCCCACCTAACACTGACGCAACTGTTGCAACGGCCGCAATGAGGAACGCGCGTGATGGGCGCGCAATGATCATCGGGATCATCAAAACGTCCGGCGGGATTGGAAAAAACGAAGATTCGACGAAGGCAACCACTGCAAGTGCCCAAAGCGCATAGCGTGATTGGGCCAATGACAATGTCCAATTGTAGAGACTACGCAACATTCTAGAACCTTCCAGTATTTTATGCGTTAGGCCACGCTGGCACAGCGGGGTCAAGCTTGTGCCGTTACTCGATGCAGTTAAAATGGTTCATAGGCAACGGGAGAGACTAGGCGATGAAATGGCAGGGACGACGCGGTAGCGGCAAAATCGAGGATCGACGACGCGCTGGTGGCGCACGGAGCGCGGGCGGAATTGGTGGTATTGGTGCTGTCGTTGTTTTGCTGATCGGCTGGTATTTTGGCGTTGATGTTAGCCAATTTGTAAACCTTGATGGGGCCGGGCAGGGCAGTGCGCAATCGGCTGAACTGACGCCTGCTGATGAACGTGCCGCTGAATTTGTATCTGTAACATTGGCCGATACAGAGGATGTCTGGACAGATATTTTCCGTCACCAACTAGGGCAGGTCTATAACGCACCAACCTTAGTGCTGTTTAAGGGGCAGACCCAATCAGCATGTGGCGGCGCGTCCGCTGCAACTGGACCGTTCTATTGCCCACCCGAGAAGAAAGCATTTCTTGATACGGCGTTCTTTACCACACTCGAAGATCGTTTGGGCGCGGGTGGCGATTTTGCGGCAGCCTATGTCGTTGCACATGAGATTGCGCACCACGTGCAAAATGAATTGGGTATCCTAGGGCAAGCAAATCAAATTCGAGCGCGGTCTTCTGAGGCGGAATCAAATGCGATTTCCGTGCGGATTGAATTACAGGCTGACTGTTTTTCTGGTATTTGGGCACGTGCAGCACAGCAAAAGTTCAATAGCCTCGAGCAAGGCGACATTGCAGAAGCAATGAACGCGGCCGCGCAAATCGGCGACGATACACTGCAACGCAATGCTGGGCAGCGCGTGCAACCACACACATTTACGCATGGAACAAGCGCGCAACGTCAGCGCTGGTTTGCGCGTGGTTTCGAGACTGGTAACTTAAGCGATTGCGATACTTTCGGTGCTACGCGACTTTAATACAAGAAATTGCATTCGACTGATTGACGTTGCGCGCGCACCGCATTAGGAGGTCCGCACTGGCCGATGTGGCGGAATGGTAGACGCAGGGGATTCAAAATCCCCCGATAGTAATATCGTGAGAGTTCGAGTCTCTCCATCGGCACCAGTATTACCTTGTTAAGGTGTAAGGCTTGCAAAATTAAGTCAGGACCGTGGTTGCAATATGTCGCCATCGCGCCCAAAGCATGTCTTAACTAGGGTAATTACTTGCAAACATGAACTTTTTGCGAGGCTACTCCGAGAATAGGTTGCTTGTCTGCGCTAGTGGCGGGTAATTTAACGGTGTTTCCGTTCAGAACAGAGCGGCTTTGTGAGTAATGTGTTTGAACAGGGGATTTTCGCAATGACAGTCGTGAACACATGTCCTGATAGCACTGCTCTTTGGTGCGTAAATAAGCCTGCCAATTCGGCTGCTGGAACTGATCCATCATTACCTCAAAAGATCGTACCTTGCTTTACTCCGGGCACTGCAATCGCCACCCCGCGTGGTGAAATTCTTGTCGAAGATTTGAAGGTTGGTGCGCGGGTGCTCACGCGTGATAACGGAATCAGACACATCAATTGGGTCGGACATAAGTCAGTCACGACAGATGACCTAAAGACGACACCGGGCATTCGCCCAATTTTCATCAAAGCTGGGGCATTGGGTGATGGTCTGCCTGAACGTGATATGCTGGTATCTCCGTACCACCGGGTATTGATCGTTTCTGAAATGGCGCAGATGTATTTTGAACAAAACGAAGTACTGGTTTACGCAAAAGACCTTACGAAGATTGATGGTGTGAAAATCGGTGCGCCGCAGGATCTTACCTATGTGCATTTCATGTGTGAACATCACGAGGTGGTCTTGTCCAACGGAACATGGACCGAGACATTCCAACCCGGTGATTATTCACTTCGCGGCGTGGACGAAGATCAACGCGAAGAGTTGTTTCAACTATTCCCTCAGCTTGCCACAATGGAAGGCTTAAAGCAGTATCGTGCGGCTCGTAAGACATTGCAGAGAAAAGAAACTAAAGTCCTTTTTAAGTCTTAGTGCCGGCGCGCCAGTCTGCCCAATCTTTGGGAGTGTCTAAGTCCAGAAGTGCTTGTTTGCCAAGTGGCACAAGCCGCATTTGATCACGGTGTTTTTTGATAATCGGGGCAGCCCCATTATCGCCTGACAAATGTAAGAATTCCGAACGTAGCGCGTTATCAAAAACAACGGGATGGCCGGGGTTTCCCTCGTGTGTCGCACCACGCCAAATAAGGTGGTTTGGGTGCTCTTCAACTGCGCAAAGCATGTGAACCAGATCAGATGTTTGCAAAGATACAAGGTCAGCGAGAATTATCATAAACTTAGAACATGGTGCTAGCCTTGCGACCGATTCCCGTAATGTCGCTCCGATCCCTTCAGTTGCCTGTGGTATCGCCAAAAGAGTAACATCTAACCCTGAAAGTAGTGCTGCTCTTGGGTGATCGGCCGAGGGCAGCGCCACATAGACATGTTGTTGTGTTGCGATTGCTTTTTTGCATTGGGTCCGAAGAAGAGGTTCCCCATCGACCACTTCGTTTAATTTGTCACGACCATTCATACGGCTTGAGCTGCCCGCAGCCAAAATGAGGGTCGGGCAGTCAATGTTGTTTATGATCATAAATGCCCCATTGGCATTACAAGCCCCTTAAGGGATGATACGAGTGTATTTAGTACCTTCGAGCGTCGCGCCGAGGCGTAATCCTGTTTGTGCGAATACGACAGCAATCACGGGCGACAGTGACGTAGTTGTCTCTGCGCGCAGCATTTCGCTCTGTGCGCTGATTGCATATTCGATATCGGCACCAGCCGCCCAGCCCGGAGATTGACGGAAATCCATTAGTGCATCTTGGGTCATGAAAAACAAAACATGGCTGTATTGCTGTGCACCAATTTGCAGACCAGCGCTGCCCGACGCGGATGAATAATAGTCGACTGTTGAATCGCCGATGCGTAGGGCGCCACGCCCAAAGGAACCGCCAAGACCAAGACCAACTTCGGTGATCAACGGCATCACGAGCATACCGCTGGCGCGGCCGGCAAGTTGCTGAGTGCCAGGAAACTGTGAATACATTGCGTTCAGTGTGCTATCGACCCGAGCATCAATTGTTGCTGGTCCGCTTCCGCCGATACCATTACTACATGCGCCCAATGTGGTTGTCGCCAAAGCGCCAAGCGCAAAGCTACGCCTTGTGTAAGTGCTCATTTTTATCGCCTTATCTGCCATATCTGAAACGTTTATCGTCTCTTATTTCGGGAAGTATAAGTAAATTCTAAGAAGCTGTCACCTGTTGGTTTGTTTGCCGTACGCCAAGAGTGGCCCAACAGCTGATCGACACTATTGATAAATTGTAAAATGTGCTACCTTGTCGTCCTATGGTTGAATTTTGAAGTAGTGAGGGTGGTTTGTAGATACCGTTAGAGCCAGGAGGTATTCTTTTCGTCGGTTGGGATAGCGATAACGATGATATCGCGTTTATCGCAACCACCGATCTTTCCGCCGGAGAAGTTATCTATTTCACCGACGATGAGCGCGACGAGACCGGTTTCTTTGGTAGTGAACAGATGATCGAATGGACTGTCCCAGCCGGTGGCGTGCCTGCTGGAACGGTTGTGACAATCGATATGGATCCTGCCGCTGATACATCAATTTCGATTCTGGAGGCGACGTCGATTATATTAAGGGCGGCTATGATATCGCTGGCCGCAATGAAATGTTTTGGGCGTTCCAAGGAACACGTGACGGAAACGCAATTACCCCAACAAACTATGTTGCGGTTATCGGGAACGAGGCTGACGGCAGTAATACGCAAACGCCAAACCTTACTGGGACCGGGCTTACGACAAGCAACGGGGCGGTCATTATTGATGGTGACGAAGATTATATGGAGTGGACCGCAGACGGTACGCTACCAATTCAACAAGAGGATTTGATTGCATCCATACTTGATCTGGATAATTGGACCACGGCCGATGGAACGGGGGTCCAAAACACCGGTGGTGGGTTTAATGTGGAAACCCAAAACATTGTTTGTTTCGCCCGTGGGACAAAAATCTCTAGTTGTGAGGGCGCTATCGAGATCGAAAAACTTCGGGTTGGCCAGAAAATCGTGACGCTTGCAGCGGGAGCAGCAAAAATTCGCTGGATTGGTGTGATTAAGCTCTCTCGCGCGGACCTAGCAGCGAATCCAAAGCTGCGACCGGTACGCATTCGTGCCGGCGCATTAGGCAAAGAATTACCCAAGCAAGACCTATTGGTGTCGCGCCAGCACCGGATACTTTTTTCGTCAAAAGTAGCAGAGCGCATGTTTGGCCTAAGGGATGTGCTTATCCCGGCGGTGCGGCTTACAAACCTCCCAGATATATTTATTGACGAAACGATCGATAGCATAAGCTATTACCATATTTTATGTGATGATCATCAGGTTGTATTCGCTGAAGGTGCACCTGCTGAGACCCTATTCTTGGGAAAAGAAGCAGCGCATTCACTTTCTATTGACGCACAGGAAGAGATCGAGACCCTGTTCCCCGGCCTCGTTGGTCAACAATGCCCGACAAGCGCCGCGCAAATGATCGTCGATTTACCTCGGCAAAATCGCTTGATTGCACGACATATAAAGAACAACAAACCTTTGCTGGAAACCTATCGTAACTAACTGTCTATAGTGTGTTAGCGATTCAGAATTTTTGCGGCTGCTGGCGCGAAATAGGTTAGCACCCCATCGCAGCCAGCGCGTTTGAACGCCAAAAGGCTTTCCATCATGACTTGTTCGTCGTTCAACCAACCATTTTGCACGGCGGCTTGAAGCATCGCATATTCTCCACTGACTTGATAAGCAAAGGTAGGAACACCAAACGCATCTTTCACGCGACGACAAACATCGAGATATGGCATCCCGGGTTTCACCATGATCATATCGGCACCTTCGGAAAGGTCGCGTTCGACAAGGCGCAGTGCTTCGTCTGAATTTCCCGGGTCCATTTGATATGTGTTCTTGTCACCAGTCAGCGCGGATGACGCCCCAACCGCATCGCGAAACGGTCCGTAGAACGCAGATGCGTATTTTGCGGTGTAGCTAAGGATCGTAACGTTTTGATGCTTTTCTGTCTCAAGGGCGTGCCGGATCGCGGCGATGCGACCATCCATCATGTCAGAGGGGCCCAAAATGTCAGCCCCGGCATCCGCCTGCGCCAGCGCCATTTTAACAAGCGCTTCGACGGTACGATCATTCACGATTTCGCCATTTTCGACAAATCCATCGTGCCCGTTAATATTGTACGGATCTAGCGCGATATCTGTCATAATCGCGATGTCGGGTGCTGCATCTTTAATCGCACGGATCGCTTGGTTCGTGAGGTTGTTAGGATCCCACGCCATGGCACAATCTTCGGTACGGGCCTCCATACCGGTGTAAGGGAAAAGACAAATAGCAGGGATGCCCAATGTTTGGGCTTCGATCGCTGCTTTGGCAACGCGATCCACCGTCTTGCGGGTTACGCCCGGCATTGATGCAACGGGCGTTTCGTCGTCCGTCCCATCCATTACAAAAACAGGCCAAATCAGATCATCCACGCTGAATGAATGCTGACGCGTAAGCGCCCGCAGGCTTGCAGATTGGCGGTTCCGACGCAGGCGCGTGGCTGGAAAAGGAGCAACAGTGGGTTTCATGACATTATCTTTCGCAATTGACGCCTTGGTCGCACGGATTTTTACCTATCACAAGTATGGGCATCTTTCGTTTGTAACGCTAACGTCGCGCAAAACCATTTAGTTCAACGGGATACGACTTTGGATTGGAACAGCCTCTTTTCGCGTGTGCTTGATGTGCACACATTTTCCAACCTTTGGTACTGGATTATGGTTTGCATGTGTTGGATGATTGCAAGTCATTGGATCATAGGTGTGCCGTTTGATATGATTTTGCGCGCGCGACGCTTTGGCGCGCAGGCCGGAAGTGATTTAGAAACATTGGTCGATATCAACGTGCGACGCATTCAGGCGCTGACGCAAGAAAGTGGCGGTTTAGTGATTGGTTTACTTGCGTTTATTCTGACTTCTGTCGTCGTTTCCGCACTGTATTACCGAATGGAAGTCGCCCAAGGTGTCATGCTTTTGATACTTCCAATCACCTGTGTTGGAGGCATAAATGTTGTTGCTTCTCAGAGATTATTACGAAATCCGCTGCACGGGGCCGATCTTTCTAAATACCTGATACGGCTCCGACTGTTGATTCAGGTCATCGCGATGGTATCTGTATTTATTTCGGCGGCCTACGGGATGCTTTTTCGTCTTATGCAGCCGTTTGGGTACTGAACGGTTGACACCAAAGCCCGGCGGAGTAGTTCATCCTGCATGTCCGATCTAAAACACATCACCGTAAGCGGTGCACCCGAAGGCTATGATGCGCAGCTTATTCTGGCTGAACTATCTAAAGGCCAGCCAGTTCTTCACGTTGCATCTGATGATAAGCGCCTTGCAGCGATGCAGGCAGCGCTTTCGTTTTTTGCACCAGATGTTCCTGTGTTCGTTTTCCCCGCTTGGGACTGCCTACCGTATGACAGGATTTCCCCGAACGCGGATGTTTCTGCCGCACGCATGGCAACTCTTGCTGGGCTTGTGCATGGAATGCCAGAAAAGTTTATACTGCTGACTTCGCTTGCGGCTGCAACCCAACGCGTACCTGCCCGCAGTATCCTGCGTGAGGCGGCTTTTAAGGCCACAGTTGGTAATCGGATTGATGAATCTGCGCTACGTAACTTCTTGGTTCGTATGGGGTTTACTCAAAGTCCCACAGTGATGGAGCCGGGGGATTATGCCGTGCGGGGTGGCATAATCGATATCTTCCCACCGGGGCAATCCGGACCTGTCCGGCTGGATCTTTTTGGTGATGTTTTAGATGGCGCGCGGCGTTTCGATCCAGCCACTCAAAGGACCACTGAAAAACTAACCGAAGTCGAACTCGCGCCCGTATCCGAGGTCATTTTAGACGATCCAGCAATTACACGGTTCCGGCAAAACTACCGCATTGAATTTGGCGCGGCGGGCACCGATGATCCGCTTTACGAAGCCGTCAGTGCCGGGCGCAAACATGCTGGGATCGAACACTGGCTCGGCTTTTTTCAAGAAGAGCTTGAAACGTTGTTCGACTATCTGCCGCGCGCGACAGTTACCTTGGATGATCAAATGGGGCCAATGCGGTTGGCGCGTTGGGAAAGCATCGAAGACCAATATGGCACGCGTATGCACGCGCTGACTCAAAAAGGTCGGATGGATAGCGTCTATAAACCGGCTCCGCCTGCATTGTTGTATATGGATGACAACGCGTGGGATGCGGCGATTTCCGACAGACGGGTGATGCAGTTTTCGCCTTTGAAGCAGGCAACAGGTATGGGCGTTATTGATGCTGGCGGGCGTATCGGGCGCAATTTTTCACCTGAACGCCAACAAGAACAAATAAGCCTTTTCAGATCATTAGTAGACCATGTGAAAGTTAAACTTAATGACGGACCTGTTGTCATTGCGTCCTATTCCGAGGGCGCACGAGAGCGACTTGAAGGGCTGATCGAAGACGAAGGCATTTCTGAAACTATCCCGATTAAAGATTTCAGTCGGGTTGGGAAGTCTGGGGTGCATCTTGCTGTTTGGCCACTTGATCATGGTTTTGAAGCGCCTGGACTAACTGTCATTTCAGAGCAAGACGTTCTGGGTGATAGGCTAATTCGTCAAAGCAAACGTAAACGTCGCGCCGAGAATTTCTTAAGCGAGGCGAACAGCCTGAACCCCGGCGATCTTGTGGTTCATGTCGATCACGGCGTCGGTCGGTTTAAAGGAATGGAGGTCGTGACCGCATTGGGTGCGGCACATGAATGCCTGCTGCTGGAATATGCTGAGGATTCCAAGCTCTATCTGCCGGTGGAAAACATCGAACTCTTGTCTAAATACGGCCATGATACTGGGCTTTTGGATAAACTTGGGGGCGGTGCATGGCAGGCAAAGAAAGCCAAGCTCAAAGAGCGCATCCGGCAAATCGCTGAACGGCTTATTCGAGTCGCAGCCGAGCGCGAATTGCGCACGGCACCCGCGATGGACCCGCCTGACGGCCTGTGGGATCAATTCCTAGCGCGGTTTCCGTACGTTGAAACCGATGACCAGTTGGCTGCGATAGCTGATGTGTTGGATGACTTGGCCGCTGGCAAACCTATGGATCGCCTCATTTGTGGTGATGTCGGTTTCGGCAAGACCGAAGTTGCCATTCGCGCAGCATTTGTCGCCGCGCTTTCCGGTATTCAAGTGGCAATTATTGCACCAACAACACTGTTGGCACGTCAGCATTATCAGAACTTTGCAGAACGGTTCCGGGGATTTCCCGTGAATGTCCGACCGCTGTCGCGTTTCGTGTCAGCCAAGGATGC
Organism: Yoonia maritima; assembly: GCF_003003285.1. Classification (GTDB taxonomy): domain Bacteria; phylum Pseudomonadota; class Alphaproteobacteria; order Rhodobacterales; family Rhodobacteraceae; genus Yoonia; species Yoonia maritima. The sequence goes on from NZ_PVTP01000014.1 coordinate 67,784, forward strand.
AGCATTGACGCGTGACGGGATTACGAAAGGAACCGTTGATATTGTTGTTGGCACGCATGCATTGCTGGCAAAGGGTGTGCGATTTAAGAACCTTGGATTGTTAGTCATTGATGAAGAACAGAAATTTGGTGTTCAGCACAAAGAGCGCCTAAAACAACTGCGGACCGATGTGCATGTATTAACGCTGACCGCTACACCTATTCCACGGACCTTGCAGCTCTCGTTGTCTGGTGTGCGCGACCTGTCAATTATTGGCACACCGCCCATTGATCGGCTTGCTATACGAACCTACGTGAGCGAATTCGATACGGTCACGGTGCGCGAGGCATTGTTGCGCGAGCACTACCGCGGCGGACAGTCGTTTATTGTTGTTCCACGTATCGCCGATATGCCCGAAATGGAGGAATTCCTGAAAACGGAGATGCCTGAAGTGTCCTATATCACAGCGACAGGCCAGATGGCCGCCGGTGAATTGGACGATAGGATGAACGCGTTTTATGATGGGAAATACGATGTCTTGTTGGCGACAACAATTGTTGAATCCGGCCTTGATATTCCGACTGCAAATACGATGATTGTTTGGCGTTCTGACATGTTTGGCCTGTCACAGCTCTATCAAATTCGTGGACGTGTTGGCAGGTCTAAGACCCGTGCTTATGCTTATTTAACAACCAAACCGCGTCAAAAGCTGACCGATACTGCACAAAAGCGTTTGCGTGTATTGGGATCCATCGACAGCCTTGGGGCTGGCTTTACGCTCGCGAGCCAAGATTTAGATATTCGCGGGGCAGGGAACCTGCTTGGTGAAGAGCAATCAGGGCAGATGCGCGAAGTTGGTTATGAGCTGTACCAGCAGATGCTCGAAGATCAGATTGCCGCGATTAAATCTGGTGACGCCGAGGGCATCATCGATGACGGTCAATGGGCGCCGCAGATCAACCTTGGTGTGCCTGTGCTGATCCCAGAGGACTATGTGCCTGATCTTGATGTTCGGCTTGGCCTGTATCGCCGCCTGTCGGAGTTAACGACCAAGGTCGAGTTGGAAGGCTTTGCGGCAGAGTTGATTGATCGGTTTGGTAAGCTTCCGCGTGAGGTGAACACATTGATGTTGGTCGTACGTATCAAAGCCATGTGTAAACGTGCGGGTATTTCAAAACTGGATGCAGGGCCAAAAGGCGCGACGATTCAGTTTCACAATGATAAATTCGCGTCTCCGCAGGGATTGGTTGAGTTTGTGCATGCACAAGAAGGTCAAGCCAAGGTCAAGGATAACAAGATCGTCGTGCTACGTGACTGGGCTAAGGAGCGCGATAAAATCCAAGGTGCGTTTAATATCGCACGTGAATTGGCGCAAAAGCTTGCCGACGAGAAAAAGAAAAAGGCCGGGTAAACCCCAGCCCTTTGCAGTAAATGATGCAAATTAAAATTTCGGTTGGCCAGTTTCTGGCCAATCTACTCCCACAATAATAAGAAAAAACCGGAACAATCGGGAGAAAATCAGTGGGAAGCCTCTCGAAAAATTCTTCGGGTGAGCCTCGCCGAAGATTGCCTTTGCCATCCTTCGGCATCGACATCAACTTCTGCAGGAATCCTCAGTGCAGTCTCTTCAGAGAGCCGCCGGATCCTTATGATAACCGAGGGAAAAACGGCACCAAAGTCAAACCAAACTTTCCACGCGGCAAGGTCAGCGGCTCAGGCGACGAAAAGACATACATCTGCGGGGCATGCGGAAAATCCTCAATCCTGAAAAGCAATAGGGCCATAGTCGAAGAATATCGCCGCCTGCGGGCGAAGTTTCGCCCCGAGCCCCCGCGGGATGCATGCACAAATGGCGAATGCACGAACCGTGGCAAGTCAACAGCAGAACATCCAAAGCTCTATCGCAAGTCTGGCGGATATCATCGTGGTGCGTTTCGACAAGAATAAGTCAAACGACCAGCGAAACAGCCTCGTCGCGGAAGGTAAGACGGCCCTGGAGTTGGCATCAGGCATCAAGTCCAGCACCTGGGCGGCAATGACGGCCTCAGAAGCGGAAGAACAAACCGATCTGGTGATTTAGGGGCTGTTGGGGGCCTATCCGGTGGGAATGCCTTTTGAGTGGCCATTCCCACCAAATCCGAACCAGGAAGAGAGATCCGGATCCTCACAGACCGTCCGAGCATGCCAAATGACCGCCGCGCTCGCCTGATGCGCCTGGCGACGCTCCGAAGTGTCGACTCATATTTCCATAAAGTGAGATCCAACCTTCGCTTTGCCGCACGACCCGGACACACGCCAAGTGGCAACGGCCAGACTTGGGATCGCCATTACCTGTATAATCCCGAGACAATGGCAAAGATCGTTGAGATCTACCGCTTCAAGTACAACTGGATCGGAAGCAGCTCAACGAAAACAACCCCAGCAATGAAGCTGGGGTTGGCGAAGGGTAAGATCTACCCGAAGGGTTTGCTTGGGTAGATCTTACCAACACTATGCCTAAACCACCAAGGTTTCTTGGGTGGAGCTTGCCCAAGGCCACTTTTTGAAGTCAGATATCCATTTCTTTTGCTTCAGGCATTCCGGCAGCCACTCCACGAGTGTCGGAACTGACACAACCCGGTATTCCCGCAAAATTTCAAGGCCGCGATTGCGAGCTACATCAGCGGGTTGGCGAAATGTCATTTCATCAAAAAACCACTGCTGATCCGTGAAATGCACTGCGCGATTAGGATCGTCCTGGGTAGGCGCGCAGTCCTCTTTGATCTTCCAAAGCGGGCAGTAGTCTCTCGAAAACAAGACCTTCGATCCATCCTTCTCCGTCCAAACACCATACGGCATCCAGAAACGCATGGGGATGAAGAAATTCCCTTTGCGATGCTGAGCAAGCTCAAAACCTACACAGGTAGCAATCCCATGATCAGTCATTGCCTCGCTGAGGCTGTTCCGATCTCCTCCCCGTGAGATGAGCAATGCTCGCCTGGCTGGGCGTCCCTCTTCCTTGATTCTGCAGGGCGACCCAAGAGCTTGTCGGTTTGTCGCGGGAAACTCCTTTGAAAATAGATCAGCCCGGACATTGAGCGCTTCTTCGGGATCCGCTTTTGGGCCAAAAAAGCGCGCCCTCTGCAATGCATTGAGTATCGGGCCGACCTTGCCTTCCGTGGCTTTCTCCAGGGAAGTAATGATTTCGACCTGTGTCGCGGTTGGAGCTGCAATTGGGGCATTCGCACGCCGCGCCTGAAGGGCTTGCGCATGATGCAGATCACGATGTCCTGTAGCCTTCGCAAGGATGGTTTGGCAGGCGTTAAGCGAGCCAGTCCCGGGCAATTTGGACAAGTTTTGTGCGGCGCGTTTGAACGCCTGCTGGTCAGAAACGAATGAGTTCATGTGTTGATCCTTCAACATATGCCGTATGGGGTGCCCACTAAGCCGACGGCAGTGCGTCGAAGAAAATTAGGTTCAGCAAGGTTGCTTACTTAAAGAGTGCGCGCGGACGCTTTTCCACTGTGGGCGGAACGGATCACTTGAGCCGTGATCATCATATGGGAACGCACACCAAAAATGCCAAGGGAAAATTATGCATTTGTGGTTTTTCTTGCTCCACCCTCCACGAAGGGAGGATGGAGCGATAGCAATAGTGAAAAGCCCATCTGCAACAGATTTCAAATTGCATCATTTATTGCAAATGGCTGGGGTAAACCCGGCCTTTGTTTTGAGTATTTGGTACAAAGCGAGGACGGTGGTTATTCTTCGCCGGGACGTTTGATCATGGTCGTGAGCCATAGCGCCAAGCTTGCGCATACCAATGTGCCGTAGGCCATTGGCATCGGCGTTCCATCAAACATAAGCGCGACTGGCGCAGCGATGATCACAGCACCCACGGTCGCCACTGCGGCAATGACGGATGCGGCTAGCCCTGCAATATGCCCCATTTCTTCCATCGCGAGCGCATTTAGGTTCCCGATTGTTAGGCCCGCTTGGAAAAAATTACCTGTGACCCAAATAAGATAGGCGCCAAAGCTAAGCCAATAGGGCCCATTGAATAGTGTCACGGCGACAAGCATTACAGTGATAGCAATTTGTACTGTGTACATAGATTTAATAATCGCGCGCATCCCCAGTCGAACGACCAGTCGTGCGTTCAGCACGCTTGCCGATGAGGCGAAAATTGCGATTGCGCCAAACCAGAGGTGGAAAACATCGCCTTGCGCAAAAGTTTGGTCAAAGACCTGCTGTGTTGACGAAATCAACATAAACAGCATGCCGAAGGTCAAGGTTTGCACAAGAATCGATAATCGTGCTGTCCGGTGAACGAACATTTCGCGCGTTGCACTGACAAGAGCCCTTACGCTGAGTGGGCGTCGTTTTTCGGGTGTCAGTGTTTCAGGCTGTCTTATGACCAACCATGTCATCACAATGGATGCAAAGACGACAAAGGCTGCGAAAATTCCGCGCCAACCAAAACCAATAATGATGTAGTGACCAATGGTGGGTGCCAAGGCCGGTACAATTGAAAACACGATCATAACAAAAGACATAATCCGCGCCATTTCGCGGCCGCTGTATAGATCACGTACCAAGGCCATCGCGACAACGCGCGGGCCTGCAGCACCTAATCCTTGCAGCACACGAGCGGCCAGCATGACTTCAAGGCTTTGCGCCTGCCACGCGATGACACATGCAACAATATAAAGCAGCGCACCACCGACCATGACCGGTTTACGCCCGAAAGCATCCGAAAGCGGGCCGGTAAATAACGTGCCAATGCCCATGCCCAGTACAAAGCTGGTCACGATCAGCTGGGCACGGTTCAGATCAAGTGGCGTTAGTTCCGCGCCGATCTGCGGTAAAGCGGGGAGCATTGCGTCGATTGAAAATGCGACTGTTGCCGCTACCATTGCCATAAGGGCAATGAATTCTGTTTGTGGAAGGCGTTTCATGAAGGGGGTCCAGCGAAAGGGCAGCAATACAGTGCGACAGATTACGATTAGTTTGTTCGCATCCTGACTTAGGGGGCCAAAGCAACCTGATGCCTGTCGTTATTGTGCCAAGCTGGACGAGGAGCGTTCATGCGTCTTCTTCTAGCTTATCCATGATTTCGGTAATCACGCTGACCCAGGTTTCAGGCGGCTGCGCACCGGGGACCGCATGTTGCTGCGCCACGATAAATGTCGGTACAGAGTTCACACCCATCTTGCGGCTATGAGCATCGCGCGCGCGGATATCTTCGATGTCAGCATCAGAGCCAAGTAGCTTTGTGATTGTGGCAGCGTCCATTTCGGCTGTGTCCGCGATGTCCGCGAGGACTTCGTGGTTGCTGATATCGCGCCCATCAACGAAGTAGGCTTTGAACAACAAATCAACGACAAAGGTTTGTCGCTGCTCGATCCCCGCCCAGTGGATGAGGCGATGTGCGTCAATCGTGTTTGGGGTTGTTTTGATGGCGTCAAAATTGATCACAGCGCCGGTCTTTTCGGCATGTTCAACTACAGGTGCATATGCCTGTACGGCAGCATCTTTGCCGCCGAACTTTGCCTCAAGGTAAGCACGTCTGTCCATACCTTCGGCGGGCATGTCAGGGTTCAGCTGAAACGGGTGCCATTCCATGACAAATGGGTGATCCGGAAACTGAAGCAACGCCTTATCCAAGTTGGTCTTACCAATATAGCACCACGGGCAAATTGGATCGGAAATAATATCAAGTTTGACCATCTGGTTCTCCTGTCGCGTCGCAACGGTTAGCGGGGTGTCGACGGCTGAGCATTCCGTACGCTTCACACGTACCATTGTGTTTGTGATAGCACGTCAGTGAACAGGGGCCAGAGCCAATGCACATAAAGCACTGTGCAAAATAGCACATATTCACGTCGGACCTGTGCGTATGGTGCATCGAGGTAATCCTCGCAGTTGCAACAATTGCGCCCTCTGATTAAGACAGGCGTCATGACAGAACACGATCCACAAAGCCTTATCCGCGTTGCTCATGAAAACGGCGACAGCACAATTGCCCAGCCTCTTGATTTAGGGGCGCGTGTACGTGAATTGCGCAAGGCACGTGATTGGACATTGGAGCAGGCTGCCCAGCAAGCTGGCCTTGCGCGTTCGACGCTTTCCAAAATTGAAAATGGTCAGATGTCGCCAACCTATGATGCGCTGAAAAAGTTAGCTGTCGGGTTGGAAATATCGGTACCTCAATTGTTTACACCACCGTCAAAAGGACAAGTAAACGGCCGTATGGCTGTCACAAGGAACGGTGACGAAGGTACAAAGATCACAACCACCTACGAGCATGCGTTGCTGGCCGAAACTTTGACGACCAAAAAAATGTTGCCTTATCGCGCCCGTGTGCGGGCCCGTTCGATGGATGATTTCGACGGCTGGGTGCGCCATGACGGCGAGGAGTTTCTATACGTGCTAACGGGGCAAATTCGGCTTTACACTGAATTTTATGAGCCAATTGAACTTAGCCGTGGCGACAACGCGTACTACGATGCGTCGATGGGGCATAACGTCGTGTCGCTAAGCCAAGAAGACGCGACCATTTTATGGGTCACGTCCTTAAGTTAACCCCCCCCAGCCGCTTGGGCTGAGGGGAACGCTCTAGTCTTCAGAGTACCACCAAACGTCTGGCTGCCAGCCTGGCCAATCGCCAAAAATTGGCATTGCGTCGGGGAAATGAAGGTTTTTTGAATGCGCGATGCGGCTGATGTTCCACTGGTAGATAGGGATAACATAGCGCCCCGCGGTCAGTGACCGATCCAAGGCTTTCACAGCAGCGACAAAATCATCTTGGCTATCCGAGGTAAGAAGCCGACCAATCATCGCGTCCACTGCGGGTGATTTGACCCCCATCAGGTTACGGCCTCCGGTTTGATCGGCGTCTTCGGAACCGAAATAGTTAAACTGCTCGTTGCCGGGTGAGAGCGATACACCCCGACGATAGTAAACCATGTCGAATTGATAGGCGTCGGTGCGTTCTTTGAATTGCGCACTGTCGGCAACAGTTACTGTCGGGGTGACCCCAATACGTGACAGCGATTCAACATACATATCAATGATCGTCTGATTTTCAGTTGCTCCTTGATCAAGAAGGATATCGAATGTGAAGTCTTCACCGGCTTCGTTTTTCATGACGCCGTCTTGCACAGTCCAGCCGGCCGCTTCCATTTGATCCAACGCTGCTCGCGTCCCAGCGCGGTTCCGTTCGCTGCCATCTGCGACGGGTAGGCTGTAGCCTTCTAATGTGCCGGGGATCAGTTCATCGGCGAACGGTTCCAGAAATTCGCGCACACGCCCCTCGGCAGGACCATGCGACATGCTAAGCGGTGAGTTAGACCAGTATGAGGTGATCCGCGGCTGGACTGAGCCTGTTAGGGCTTGGTTGATGAATTCAAAATTAAACGCATGCAGCATTGCATCGCGCACGCGCCAATCAGCAAATATGGCTTTGCGGGTGTTCATCGCAAATCCTGTCATGCCAGAGGGGCGTTCATGGCCGAGAACCGATTTAATCACATCGCCATTTTGCACCGCCGGGAAATTGTACCACGTATCCCAACGCGCAACGTTGAATTCACGGTTTGAATTCACCTCACCAACCTTAAACGCCTCAAACGCGGCTGTTTCGTCACCAAAAAACTCAAGGCGTACTTCGTCGATATTGTTCGTGCCTACGCGGAAAGGCACATCAGCGCCCCAATAGTCTGGGTTGCGTTTTAGTGAAACAAAACGCCCCGGTTCAAAATCGTCGATGATGTAGGGGGCCGATGTGATTGGGACGATGTCTGTTGTGCTCTCGGCGAAATCAACGCCTTCCCATTGTGCCTTTTTCAAAATCGGACGCATCCCAGCAAGCAACGCCAGTTCGCGATCTTCGACGTTGAAGGTAAAGCGGACGGACCGGTCACCAGTTTGTTCCATGCTTTCGACCTTGGACCAGAACCCCAAATAGCGTGGGTGCCCAATCGTGCCCAGCGTTTCATAAGACCACATCACATCTTCGATTGTGAGAGGGCTACCATCGGAAAACGCCGTTCCTTCGCGCAGCGTGAATTCAACCCACTCGCGATTCGGTCCGGTTTCAACCGATTCGGCCAAAACACCATATAGAGAGAACGGTTCATCCAAGCTTCTACCCATAAAGCTTTCACCCATAAAGAAGCGTAATTGCCAAGGAACTGACCCTTTCCGGATGAATGGATTTAGGCTGTCAAAACTGCCGACTTCGGCGGTGACAATATGGCCGCCCGTCGGGGCATTTGCATTTGCATAGGGCAGGGACACAAAATCCGGTGGAAGGGCAGGATCGCCATACATAGCTATGCCATGTTGGGGTTCGGCGACCGCTGATGTGCCAGAGGCGATCAGCATTAAGGATGCTGTCAAACCTCGCCAGCTGCGATGAAAATGCGATGTCATAATTGTGATGCCCCGTTGGTTTGATTTGCTTATTAAAAATGATCGTAAAGCGGCTTTTGTGCGTTTTCAAACTTTTAGCTTGGAGCCGCGCAAGTGATTGCTTATAAAGGTGTCACTGCTCGATAGGTTTCTTGCCTGTATGAAACCTGCCTCAATAACTTTACGCCCGCCTTGTGCGGGCGTTTTTTTATTGGCTATTCTAACAATCGGTGGCCTTTGCAGTTGCAGCATGTAGACTGAGTCGTAACGCAACATGACGGAGCAGATTCCATGTCACTTTCAGGCAAAACCGCGATTATTACAGGGTCAAATTCGGGTATCGGACTGGGTGTTGCCCGCGAATTGGCTAAGGCAGGCATCAATGTGGTGCTAAATTCCTACACTGATACGGCCGAAGATCATGCTCTTGCTGCTGAAATCGCCCAAGAAACCGGGGTGAGTGCGCGTTACATTCAGGCCGACATGTCGAAGGGCGACGAATGTCGTCGGTTGATAGCGGATGCAGGCGGCTGTGATATTTTGGTGAATAATGCTGGTATTCAGCATGTCGCACCGGTCGAAGAATTTCCAGCGGGTAAGTGGGACGCGATCATCGCGATTAACCTTAGCTCTGCGTTTCATACAACTGCAGCGGCAATCACTGGTATGCGTGAAAAGGGCTGGGGGCGGATTATCAACATTGCATCCGCTCATGGACTGACGGCCTCACCGTATAAATCGGCCTATGTTGCAGCTAAACACGGGATTGTCGGTTTCACGAAAACAATAGGCCTTGAAACCGCGCAAGAACCCATCACATGCAACGCGATTTGTCCGGGTTATGTTCTGACCCCTTTGGTCGAGGCGCAGATCCCTGACACGATGAAGGAATACGACATGTCGCGTGAAGACGTGATCAAAAATGTCATGCTTGAACGGCAACCATCAAAAGAGTTTGCAACGACCGAACAGTTGGGCGGTACGGCTTTGTATCTTTGTTCGGATGCCGCGGCGCAAGTCACAGGCACCACTATTAGCGTTGATGGCGGTTGGACCGCACTGTGAAACGTATCAACCTTGCGCTTCAGGGCGGTGGTGCGCATGGCGCGTTCACTTGGGGGGTTTTATCGCGTCTTCTTGCGGAAGAAGATATTGAAATTGCGGCTATTTCGGGTACGTCGGCTGGTGCTTTGAATGCTGTTGCGTTGAAATCTGGTTGGGTCGATGGCGGCCGGCAGGGCGCGATTGATAACCTCGAATGGCTTTGGGGGCAGGTGGGTGCCGTTACGGACCCAAGCCTTTCTGACTGGATCGCGTCGCTTGCTCCTACCGCACATGTTTGGGCTAAGACACTAAAATACTCGCCGGCTTATGCGGCCTTTGATTTTACGACGCGTATGATGTCGCCCTACATTTACGGCCCGGCGCTTCGTAACCCATTAGAGGCGATCGTAAACAAATTCCATTACGATAAAATTTGCGGCGATGAAGGACCCGAGCTTTATATTTGCGCGACGAATGTTAGGTCTGGAAAAATACGTGTTTTCAATGACGTGGAAATCTGTCCTAATGTGATCATGGCATCTGCCTGCTTACCCACGATGTTTCAGGCAGTCGAATTTACAGATCCGAAAACAGGTAAAACAGAAGCATTCTGGGATGGTGGATACACTGGTAACCCAGCGTTATTCCCATTGTTTGAAAAACATCTGCCTAGCGACGTTTTAGTTGTGAACATCAACCCGCTTTACCGTGAAGATGTTCCAGAAGACGTACAGGGCATTCATAATCGGATAAACGAGATCAGTTTTAACAGTTCTTTACTACGTGAACTTCGCGCGATTGCGTTTGTGCAACGTCTGATCCGTGAAGGGTCCGTCCCCAAAGGTGCGATGAAAAGCGTCTTGGTGCATATGATCGCGGATGATGGTTTGATGAACGAACTCAACGTTGCAACCAAAACCATACCAACACCTGTCGTGCTGAGCCGCCTGCGGGAAGCGGGCGAAGCGGCGGCACATGCGTTTTTAGCGCAGCACAAGGGCGATTTGAACAATCACAGCACCGTGGATTTGGCCGACATGTTTAGCTAAGCAGCTTAAACGCCAAAAGCCACATTACGACACCGATGAGCACATCCAAGATTTGCCATGCTTTCGCGGATTGCATTACCGGCGCCAACAGTCGTGCACCGTAACCTAAGCTAAAGAAAAAGACAAAAGACGCCGTGATTGCGCCAATCCCAAAAACGGTTTTCTGGGCAACATCACCGTATTGGACCGATATCGCACCAATTAAACCGAGTGTGTCCAAATACACATGTGGGTTAAGCCACGTCAGCGCAGCAGCTGTGCCTAACGTTGCCCATAACCCCGCGGATTGCCCGGCGATTTGCATGGCGTATTCACCTTTGTAGGCCGCCCAAAGACGTATCGCACCATAAACGATCAGGAATGCGGCACCGCCCCATGTCATGATTTGCGGCAGAAGGGGGTACAGTTCAACGATCACGCCAAATCCTAGAACCCCAGCCGCTATTAAAAGCGCATCAGAACCCGCACATAAAAGGCAAAGTAGGAATACATGATTACGCGCTAAGCCTTGCCGCAATACAAATGCGTTCTGTGCGCCGATCGCTAAAATCAGGCTAAAGCCCGTGATAAATCCAGTAATTGAAGCGCTGAACACTTAGGCGTCACTTTCCACAACTTCGGGCGTTTGTTTTTTGTTGGGGTAGACAAGACCCGCCGAAATCACAAGCTTCGCGGCATCCTCGACAGTCATATCCAAAAACTTAACCTCGCTTTGAGGTAAGAACAGCAAAAATCCTGATGTCGGGTTAGGTGTCGTGGGGAGAAAAACGGTCACAACAGGTTCACCGTTTGATAGCTTGGCGTCGATCTCGCCTTTGGCATTAGTTGATACAAACGCAATTGCCCAAATACCCTTGCGTGGGTATTCGACCATACAAGCCTTATCAAACGACGTATCGCGTTGTGAAAACACGGTTTCGGCCAGCTGTTTTGCAGCGTTATAGATAGAGCGCACGACGGGCATGCGGTCAACAAACCGTTCACCGATGCGTATAAACGAACGCCCGATCAGCCCCTTGCCCGTCCAACCAACCATCACCGTGAAGATCAAAAAGATGAACACGCCAATGCCGCGTACGTTTACGGTAATTTCGTCACCCGGACCCCGATTTAGCAGTCGGTTAACAAGCTCTTCGGGGTGGTAAGCATCAGGAACAAAGGGCCAAACCCAGCTATCGATCCACCCGACAACAGTCCAAATCAGCCATAGGGTCAGCCCGATAGGCGCGACGATGATCAGCCCCGCTAAAAAATTACTGCGTAGGCCAGAAAATATCCGCAACTTGCCACGGCGCTTAGGGTCGTCAGGAGTCGCGTTGGTCATTTTACTATCTCAAATGTCTTTGATGCCACATCTATGTATTACCGGACCCAGCCACAACCTTATGGTGTGTGATGTTAGCCCAGTTTTACCATTTCGATGGCTATTTGTGCAGCTAGCCGCGCATTGTTTCGAACGAGCGCAATATTTGCAGTGAGTGACCGTCCTTCGGTCAGTTCGAAAATGCGTCCTAACAGGAATGGTGTGACAGCTTTTGCGCTGACACCCTGTTCATCCGCTTCTGCCAAGGCTTGCGCGATGATCGGGGCAAGCGTTTCTGCGGTAATCTGATCCGCTTGCGAAATAGGGTTGGCAACTAACTGTCCCCCCTTAAGCCCCATTGCCGTGCGCGTAGTTTGCGCGCGCGCGATGTCTTCGGCAGTGTCCATCCGCAATGGCGACGCAAGATCAGACGTGGCAGACCAAAAGGCGGGCAGCACATCTTGCCCATATGCGATGACAGGAACACCCAGCGTTTCGAGGACTTCAAATGTTTTTGGTAGATCAAGAATTGCCTTCGCCCCAGCGCCGACGACTGTGACAGGTGTTTGGGCCAGTTCTTGTAGGTCTGCCGAAATATCAAAGCTGAGTTCAGCGCCCCGATGAACGCCGCCAATTCCGCCTGTAGCAAATACATGAATATCCGCCAAATGCGCAGCGATCATGGTCGCCGCAACCGTTGTGGCACCCGTACCACCTGTTGCGATACAGGCAGCCATATCGGCACGCGATAGCTTTGCGACGTTTTCGGCTTGCCCAAGACTGTCCAATTGTTCAGGCTCAAGCCCAACATGAAGTAATCCGTCAATCACAGCAATCGTGGCGGGAACGGCGCCAGCCTTTCGTACATCGTCTTCTACAATACGGGCGGTTTCGACATTCTGTGGAAATGGCATTCCGTGAGTAATGATCGTGCTTTCGAGTGCAACAATCGGACGACCGTCCGCGCGCGCATGTGCAACTTCGGCGCTGTAATGAATTGGAATGGTCATAGTGGTGTTTCTCCGGATACGTATGTCGCTGCCGCGTTTAGTGCACGTGTCAAGGCCGCAGAGCGGTTCATGCCCTCGGACTCTGACGCTATATGTGCCGCCATAAATGTGTCGCCTGCGCCGGTCACACGCGTGACCATGACTGCAGGTGGGGTTTGTGTGATGATGTCGCCTTGTGTACCTTCTGATGCGGATTTGCCGCCATCTGTGACAAGCACGCGGTGCGCACCACGTTGAATCAACGCAGCGGCGGCGCTCGCGCTGTCGTCAAATTGCGTGTGGCACAGCAGCCCTGCCTCTTCGAGATTGACGTATAATGTTGCAGATGGATGGCCAAGAAGCGCCAATAACCGTTCCGCTTTGCCGGGTGATGCTGGCGCAACGCGTAGGTCTGCATGTTGGAACAAATTTGATCCTGCGATATCTTGCAAGAGCTCTTCGGTCAGATTGCCATCCAGTGCTACGGTGCCGCTATACGGCGCGTCAGCCGTACCAAGTGCACCGTTTGCCATAGCGCGCAAAATCTTATCGCCAGCGGCTTCTAGCGAATGCGCGTCAGCGATTGCGGCAATCAAACCATTTGCGCCTTCAACCGCCATATACACATCCGTGGGTAGATCTTCGGAGCGATAAATATGATCACAAACCATCCCCATGCGGGTGGCTTCTGCAACCAGTTCATCGCCCTCAGAATCGCGCCCAATTGCGGTAAGTAAGGCAGGGGTCATACCAAAACGCCGTAGAGTCATCGCAATGTTCATCGCAACGCCGCCCGGAAGCCGCGTAATGCGCCCCGGAACATCAGAACCTACACGCATTGAACTTGCCGTGCGTCCAATCACGTCCCAAAGGACCGAACCAATACAAAGAATGTCAGCTTGTTGTGTCATGCGCCCGTTCTGACCGAGCCGGGAGCGATGCGCAAGCGTCCGTCACAACCCATCCTGTACCATTTGACGGATTTTGACCGCCTTTTCAAAATGGTCTAATTTGTGGGTTTCGATCCACCAAGTTGCGGCCTCCATTAGCAATGCAGGATCATCGTTACGGTTCGCAAAGAATGCATAAAACGAAAGCCCAACACCTTCGCCCTTTTGTGCGATTTTTTGGTTGCAAACTGTGGTGACTTTTTGACGAAGGCGAGTTCTCATTCGGGGGTACCAAATGTCAGGTTTGCCCACAGCGTTTCCCAAACGGCACCAGTTTGTTCTTGCAATTCATCTGACGGTTCGCGCAACATAACTGCATCGACCATGTAGCTATTACCGCCCGTTATTGGAAAGGTTGCAATACCCTCATCATTCGTCTGAAAATACGAAACCTCAACAGTCCCATCGGGCGCTTTGTCAAAGACTTCGATCTGCACGTTTGCCCGCACGTCCTGATGATAAAACAACTGAACTGTGAAACCATTGTCCAAATCATCTGTATAGGGGTTCGTCAGAGCAACCAGTTCAGTTTCCAACCCTACACGGTGGTCTGTACCCGCAGCGCTTCCGACACCAATTAATGTCTTTGAATAACGTGAATATACCTCTTTGAAATTAGATTCGGGTAACTCACGTTCTCTTTGGCGGGTCAACACATCGCCAAAGTCTTTATGATCAACAAAGTTTTGAAATTTTTCCCAAGTCGCATAGTCGACGGTTGCATTACGCGCTTGGTAGGCAATGACGTTTAGCCCTTGCGCAACAGGTGCTTGGTTGAGTGCTGGTCGATCTCCGGCACGTCCACGAACACTCGCGCCAGTCCCGCCAGCGATGATTGCAAAATGTTCAAAACGTTGTGGAAAAAACACCTGATTGGTTCCCGCGAAATTCTGCCCATTGACAATATGTGCCTCAAGCGTACCGTCCGCAGCTATCTGATAAGCCGTTGGTTCAAGCCAGAACTCATGAGCGGTTGCAGGAACGGCCAACAATGAAAAGAGAAGAGCTAATATGCGCATAGGTGTTTCCTTATCCAACTTTGCAAGGGTTGTCTTTCATTCGCTGATGTCAAGCATGATCACAGTGATTGTGATGACTGGCACAGCCGCTCATGCGCATGAAGTCTTTCCAAGTATCTTAAATTTGCGCGCCGATGATGGCGTTGTCATGATTGAACTAGATGTTAATGCAGAGGCTATGCTGGCCGGTGTCGATTTAAATTCTGTCGAGGACACAGATACAGCAACCAATGCCGCAGACTACGACGCGTTGCGCGCGTTGTCACCGCAAGACATCGCAGATCGGTTTGATGCTTACTGGCCGCAATTTATCGAAAACTTTACGTTTTTGGTGGATGGAGCCCCGACAGTGCTAAATGATAATGGCACTATTGTTTATGGCGCCGAAGACGAAACGTCTGTGCGCTTGACCCGTCTTACGCTTGTCGGAACCTACCCAGAGGATGCTGAAACGTTTCAAATCGGTTGGGTGTCTGAATATGGCACATTGATTGTACGTCAGAATGACATTGAGAATGCCCCATATACAGGCACCTTGTCGGGCGGCGTGCTATCAGAACCGTTCTTGATTAATGGTGGATCAGCACAGTCTGGTTGGCATGTATTTGGGTCCTATATCCCGATTGGCTTTGATCATATCGTCCCCAAAGGTTTGGACCATATCCTATTTGTGCTTGGGCTGTTTTTCTTATCGGCGCGTATCCGACCTTTGTTGACGCAGGTATCGTTGTTCACATTGGCGCATACGCTGACGCTGGCATTAGCCGCCCTTGGATATGTGCGATTGCCCGGTAGCGTGGTTGAACCGCTTATTGCGGCGTCCATCGTGTTTGTCGCGCTCGAAAATATTTATGCAAAAGGGCTAAGCCGTTGGCGACCTGTTGTGGTGTTTGGGTTTGGGCTGCTTCACGGGCTTGGATTTGCCTCTGTTTTGGCCGAATTCGGACTGCCCGAAAATGCGTTTATCCCAGCGCTCATCGGGTTCAATGTCGGGGTCGAAGTTGGGCAGCTTGCGGTTATTGCCGTCATGTTCGTGTGTGTTTGGCAGGCGCTGCGCGTTGATCGCGGCGCAAATGAGGTAGGGCAGGGCTTTGCGCTCTATGCTGTCTTGCTCATTGCGGCGCTGGCACTTGCTGTTTTGAACCCTGCGCCGTTGCAAACTTTGATCGAAGGTCCCGTTTGGGTCTTCGCAGCGCCATTGGCTATGGTTTTTGCGTTATGCGCAGCATCCATCCATTTTCGTGATCGAGTTGATGCATATCGCCGTCTTGTTGCCATTCCTGCATCTGTCGCAATCGCGGCAGTCGGGGCGTATTGGTTCGTTGAACGGGTCTTTTTATAAGATATAATCTCGCTTTGTATAAAATACTCCCGCCGGAGGCAGCCAAAGGGTTGCGTCCGGCATAATCCCAAGTTAAAGCGCACGCACTTAATCCCGCAGGCGGGGGCGGGTCCAATGGGGAGAAATCCCAAAGGATCCACCGGTTGGGCATTTGCCTAATCCCCCGCTGAGGTTGAAACCGGAAAAGGAAAAAAGACATGGCTCTTCCTGAGTTCTCCATGCGCCAACTGCTTGAAGCAGGCGTACACTTTGGTCACCAGACCGCACGCTGGAACCCGAAAATGGGTCAGTACATCTACGGCTCTCGTAACGGCATCCACATCATGGACCTGACACAGACTGTTCCAATGTTGGACCAGGCTTTGCAAGTTATCCGTGACACAGTCGCGAAAGGCGGCCGCGTTCTTTTCGTAGGCACAAAGCGTCAAGCTGCAAAGCCAATCATGGAAGCTGCTGAGAAATCTGCGCAGTTCTACATGAACCACCGTTGGTTGGGCGGGACACTCACAAACTGGCAGACTGTTTCAAAGTCTATCAACCGCTTGAAAGCGATCGACGAAGCGTCTGCAGCAGGCTTTGCTGGCCTGACCAAGAAAGAACGTCTTGGTATGGAGCGTGAGCAAGGCAAACTAGAAGCATCACTTGGCGGTATCCGCGAAATGGGCGGCGTTCCTGACCTGATTTTCGTCATCGACGTCAACAAAGAAGATCTGGCCATCGCAGAAGCTAAGAAACTGGGCATCCCAGTTGTAGCTATTGTTGATACCAACTGTTCACCTGACGGCGTAGACTACGTCATTCCAGGTAACGATGACGCGGCACGTGCCATCGCGCTTTACACCGATCTGGCTGCACGTGCAGCGCTTGACGGTATGTCCGCTCAGCTGGGTGCAGCTGGCGTTGACATGGGCGCAATGGAAGAGTTCGCAGAAGAAGTTGTTGCTGAAGAAGCAGCTGCTGAGTAAGCGTCACAAAACGGTCGGGTAGGGGGCTTATTCCCCCCTCCCGCAGATCAATGAATTCCGTTTAAGGAGAAGTAACATGGCAATCACCGCTGCAATGGTGAAAGAACTGCGCGACAGTACTGGCGCAGGCATGATGGACGCGAAAAAAGCGCTGACTGAAACTGCTGGCGACATGGAAGCTGCGGTTGATTGGCTGCGCACCAAAGGTCTTGCAAAAGCGGCTAAGAAATCCGGCCGTACGGCTGCTGAAGGTCTTGTGGCTGTTGCTGTCAAAGACGGCAAAGGGATCGCTGTTGAAGTGAACTCTGAAACCGACTTTGTTGGTAAAAATGCTGACTTCCAGAAAATGGTTTCCGGCATCGCAAACGTTGCTTTGGGTGTGTCTGACGTTGACGCGCTGAAGGCTGCTGACATGGACGGTAAGTCTGTTGAGCAGACTGTAACTGACGCAGTTGCTGTTATCGGCGAAAACATGTCTGTGCGTCGCATGGCTGCTCTCGAAGGTGCATCTGTTGTTAACTATGTGCACAACGCAGCGGCGCCTGGTATGGGCAACATCGGTGTTCTAGTTGCCTTGAATGGCGACAATGCAGAATTCGGCCGTCAGGTTGCTATGCACATCGCTGCTGCAAACCCTGCAGCACTTTCAGAAGCTGATCTTGACCCCGCTGTTGTTGAAAAAGAAAAGCAGGTTCAAATCGATATCGCACGTGAATCTGGCAAGCCAGAAGCTGTGATCGAAAAGATGATCGTTGGCCGTATGAAGAAATACATGGCTGAAATCACTTTGCTGAACCAACAGTTCGTTGTGAACCCAGACCTGACAGTTGCAGATGCAGCCAAAGAAGCTGGCGTTGAAATCACTGGCTACGCCCGTCTAGAAGTTGGCGAAGGTGTCGAAAAAGTCGAAGAAGATTTCGCTGCAGAAGTTGCAAAATTGAACGGCTAACCACGCGCTTACTATCGTTTTAAGATGGGGCTCGCTGATACATCAGCGAGCCCCATTTGTCTGTTTGCCATGAAGTTATAGGGGGTTCATCAGAGTTTAGATGTACAATTATAAGCTGCAATCAGACGCAACTATAATGATATTATGACGACAACTTCGGCTACCGTCATTGACGACAATAACCAATATTCTTGGGATAGCATCGAAACTTACTATGATACGTCTGGCCAAATCGCAGATCGTGTAACCGTTTATGATAACGGTGTGGAAAAGACTGATTCCTACAGCGACGATGTTCGTACGCAAACGGTAAAAGAGGATGTGCTCGATAATGTCAGTTGGGATAACATCGTCTTTAATTACGACGATAACGGAAATGTCGCGAACGCGACCACGCTCTATGATAACGGCACTTCGCGTCAAGCCCTCTATGAAGATGGAGCATTGTCTTTGGTTGTTAGACTGGACGCCGATGATGGAACGGATGGCGTGTTTAACTGGGCCGCAAAAATGGATGCATATGCACCCGACGGTTCATTGTTGATTTCGGCAACCGAACTTGATGGTGGTGATGAAATATACCTTCTGTATCAAGATGGTGAGCAGCAAACACGAATTGAGAACGATGTCGATGGTAGCGATCCATGGTTGATGGAAGTAACTGAGTATGGCGGCGCTGAGCCGGTGATCACACAATATGATGATTACGACGATATCCCTGACGCGTATCTTGAATTTTTCCCAATGTGTTAGCCGTTTAAAAAAGGACGCGGCACCGTGCTCGGGAAAAGACACGGTGCCGCTATGATTTATGCACGTCCAATTTCGGGACGAGACGCGCAATCATCAGGGGGTGCTGATGCCCAAAGGCAAACCCAAGACATCAGCGTCCGGATAACCGGCACGAACTGCAGGGCCTTGAAATCGCAAGGGTCCAATTCGCTGTTCCCAGGCCTAAGGCCACCACTCACGGAACCTCTGCAGTGTGTCAAATGACGTAGCGTTACGAAAGTCAGGTAATCCTGACCTCGCGTAGCATTGTATTTTTTGCCGTTAGGTCAAAAGCAACAAAATGTCTTGGTTTTTCGCAGGTGAGACAGATGGAATTGCTAAGGTTCGACGTCCATTACAAACATTTGATTGTAGAACGCTGCCTTGAGTACAGCTTGTGCCGTTGTTTCGACATCCAAAGCTTCTCTTGCGAGTCTGAGGTGTTTTTCGACAGTCGCTGGCGTGAGCTCAAGCAGAACTGCGATGTCTTGCGTTGTTTTACCGTCACCAACCCACTGCAGTACCTCGCGCTGCCGTTTAGTCAGGTGGCGTTCGCCAGTGTAGGGCAGGGTAAGCAATTTTAGATGCATGACATTGTTCATGACAATGATTTCGTCACCATGCTTTGCCCAAGTCTGCTCAACGGTATCTTGCGTAATCCCTGGCTTTGCAGTGAGTGCGATAGCGGCCTTTGTACGTTCGGAAATAGATCGAAAGCTGACGGTATAACCCGCCGTTACTTTCATTTTTCGATTGAATTCCATCACACGTAATTCACTAGGCGTGAGGTTATCAATCCGGCCCATATCCATCATCCAGCGCCAACTGCAAGCACCGTCGTTGGCAAGAGCCCACTTGAGCATAGGCGCATGGTAGTAATAGCCTTCGTCAAAGAAGACCTTCATGTATTCTGGTGTTTGGGATGATAGCAGTACCCAATCCTGCGGATCACCTAACGAACTTGATGTGCGGTAACGGGTGTAACCATACATCAGCCGGTCAAACCCATAATTTTCCATGTGCTCGGTGTGAAGTTTCCACAACTCCTCCACAGAGCTTGCGTTGGTCAACCGTGATAGCTGATCAACGAGGCTTCTCATGCAGAATCACCTAAATATTCGTTCAATGCTTGCATCGCGAGCGGATAACCTGCAGCACCAAATCCACATATTTGGCCAATACAAACCTTGGATATATACGATGTTTGTCTGAACGCTTCTCGCGCATGAATGTTTGATAAGTGTAATTCAATCACTGGCAGCATAATGCTTGAGATTGCATCCATGAGCGCGACAGAAGAGTGTGTGTATGCGCCCGCATTTAAAATGATGCCAGCGTGCTTTCCGCGCGCGTCATGCATCAAATCAATCATGACACCTTCATGGTTGCTTTGTTCGAACACCATGTCAACGCCAAGCGCGTTCGCCTTTGCTGTGCATAGGTCTTCGACATCTTTTAATGTCGTCGTGCCGTACACTTCAGGTTGACGTGTGCCAAGCAGGTTCAAATTCGGGCCGTTCAGGATAAGAAAAGATCGTTTCATAAGCATCCTTTACCACCTTTAACCCACTGGTCAAAAGGGAAATATATCAAATAGTTCCCACTATTCCTATAGCTAGGAAAATAGGGGGTCGGACTTAACAATCGTTACAGCCGGGTCATTCCCAAGGCGCGCAATGTCGTTCTCGTACAGATTAGAAAGATGTTTGCGCTCCCAGTCGCTCCAAGGGTCAAACCCGGCGTTCTCGGCGTTGCGTGGGAACTGTTCTTGAATGTTGCGAATTTGCCCCGCGGCCTCTGCAATACCAACGGATAAAATGAGGTTTTGGATTTCACTCATTGCCCGTGCTGACGCGGATGGCCGTCGTCGGTCATCCTTTGGTGTTTTGAATTTAGTTATGTCGATATTTGGTCCTGCAAGATTTCGAATAATTTGATTAGCCATGTTGGGGTCATCACGAAAGTCCTCGAATTTCCAAATATAGATCTTGGCCTCGGGGAAGTATTTTTGAACCTGCGTGATCACACCGTTCCAGCCCAAAAGGTTATTCATAACACGATCAACCATGACATTTGGAAAAATCACAGTTGGGCTGATGGCTCGTAAAGATCTGATGTATTCGACATAGGCTGCGGCGTAAAAATCGGGATAGTTTCTTACCGCGAGATGAACCTCGCGCACGGTAAACGGAATTTCGCGGGCCGTAACGCTCATGAATGCGTCACGGAAACGATATAGTGCGCCGCGTTTTGCGCAGTGTCCGCAATGCCCAGCAAGGTTCTCGTCGCTTAGGATCAGTCTTTCTGGATTTCGTTCTTTGAGAGGTTCGAAGAACGCCGATGTCAGATCGCGAAGCTCCGCGGCTTCGATGATGTCATTACGTTTGATGCCAAGATTTAGATAACTGTTTTCTTGGCAGGGGACGGTAAACTGCTTTCGCATAACGCGGTGATGTACATAGTGAACACCGCGTTTGTCCATAAAACCTTGGTTTCGGTGGAGAATCCGCTGCAGATACGTCGATGCTGTTTTGTGAAACCCACCATGAAGGACTGTGTAAGGCTCGGTCATGCTCACCTACCGTTACTGCAATGATCGTTTGTACCGGCGGAAACTCGATCGGACCAGATTTGCCATTTGCTCTCGGCCGTTATCAGCGTAGTATTTCTGGAGTGATCCTGCGTACCAAGGCAGGTTGCGCCGCCCACGGTACAGTTGATAGAACATCTGCGGTGTGATTTCGCCAAACAAGCCTTCATGCATTAACGGTTTTAATGCGTCGATTTTACGAAGAAATACAGCGGATTTATGATTTGAAAACCAGCACTTATAAGGTGTAACATTGTGACCTGCGATACGTTCAAAATGTTTGTGATCGGGGGCGAAATAAGGATCGTAGAACACGCTGATCGGGCCACATTCGTTCAGGATTCCTTTTGCATCACTGAGTGGCAGGGTCCAATCTTGGCGACGTCCAATCCAATATCTTTCTTCCCACGGGACTAAATTTGCATCGAGCGTAGTTTGCGGATTGAACGCCAATACATGTGACCCTGGAACCAATGACGCAAACACGAGCGCCGCGAATGCACCCATTGAAGCGCCGGCAAACACGACGCGATCGTATCCGTCAAAAAAACCGGAGGCCGCGAGTTCTTGCATACGTGCGATCAAAGCCGGATCGCGATACCATAGCTTGCCATGAGCAAAGACCCCAAGATGAGAGATGCTTTGGTCTTTGGCATATTTGAACCCCCAAGGTACACGTTCGGGGCTGTCGTCGGAAACATTGGAAAGATTATCAAAGCTGACCAACAACACTGGTCGTAGGCGCTTTACAAACATGATTGAGTGACGCGTTCCTTTTTCAAAGAACCCTTCGCCTGTTCCACCGGGAGCAAGCTCTGCAAACCATAAAGGTTGTGCTATTTTATCACCCTTGGTTTTTTTGCCATCAACGCGGGCTTCATCCGTATTTTCATTGTTTTTGTCGTCGGTCATGGTGCCTCGGCCGATTTTGTACTTGTTTGTCCTACCGTTTTCAGAAGAACAATAAAACTCATTGTTTTGCAGCGGTCGGGTTAGATCAACATGAATACTGACTTGACAGCCAACGGTAGACTGCAAAAAAAACATAGTGAACTTGACCCGATCCAAAATGACTAAGAGGAAATCAATAATGAAAATCGCAGTCGCAGGGTTGGGGTACGTTGGCTTATCGAATGCCGTACTTTTGGCGCAAAATCATACGGTTGTTGCCATTGATATCGATGAGCAGCGCGTTTCACATGTGAATTCACGTATTTCGTCTATTGAAGACGCCGATATCACGACATTTTTAGCGACTAAAAAACTCGACTTATCGGCGACATCGGATCCGCAGACTGCTTACAGTGGCGCTGATTTCATCATTATTGCCACCCCGACAAACTATGATCCACACACGAACCATTTTGACACTTCAAGCGTTGAGGCCGTTGCGGGGCAAGCGCATGCAATCGCGCCACAAGCTGTCATCGTGATCAAATCTACGGTTCCTGTTGATTTTACCATGGGGCTGCGTTCAGAGCTTGGCTATGAAAATGTCATTTTCTCGCCTGAATTTCTGCGCGAGGGCAGGGCACTTTATGATAACTTACATCCATCTCGTATTGTGGTTGGCGCACATAGCGATGACGCGCGGCGCTTCGCGGACTTGCTTGTTGAGGGAGCCGTGAAAAAGGACATGCCCGTTCTTTTTACTGATGCAACAGAAGCTGAAGCTATTAAACTGTTTTCAAACACATTTTTAGCGATGCGTGTTGCGTATTTTAACGAGCTCGACAGCTACGCCATCGCACATGGCCTAAACCCCCGAGAGGTCATTGAGGGGGTCAGCCTCGATCCACGTGTCGGAACCCACTACAACAATCCATCTTTCGGCTACGGAGGATACTGTCTACCTAAAGATACCAAACAATTACTGGCCAATTATGATCAAGTGCCGCAAAATCTGATTAGCGCAATTGTGCAGTCAAACAGAACCCGCAAGGATTTCATCGCAGATCAGATAATTGCGAAAAAGCCCAAAGTTGTTGGCGTCTACCGCTTGGTGATGAAGGCAGGCTCTAGTAACTTCAGGGACAGCTCTATTCAGGGTATCATGAAGCGTATAAAAGCGAAGGGCATAGAGTGTATCGTGTACGAACCCGTACTTGATGATGATCAGTTCTTTAACAGCCACGTGATTAGGGATTTAGGGGCATTTAAAGCCGATGCCGACTTGATCCTTGCGAACCGCCAGTCCGATGAACTGTCTGATGTGTCGGACAAAGTCTTTACCCGTGATTTATTTGAGGTTGATTGATGAAAATGCAAACGGTTCTTGTTACTGGTGCCGCTGGGTTTATCGGTTTTCACCTTTCACAGCTTCTACTGAGCGAAGGTTTTAAAGTTGTTGGTTTTGATAGTCACAATGACTATTACGACCCACAACTTAAAGCCGCTCGCGAGGCGCAACTGTTAGAGCACGCGAACTACGAAAGTGTTAAGGGTAGGGTAGAAGAATCTGGGCTGCTGATGGGTTTGTTTGAAACTCATAAATTTGACGCTGCTGTGCATCTCGCAGCCCAAGCCGGCGTACGGTACTCGATCGAAAATCCGCGTGCTTATACCGAGGCTAACCTGATGGGGAGCTTTGAATTGCTCGAGGCAGCGCGCGCGCATCCGCCAAAACATTTACTTATGGCTTCAACCAGTTCGGTTTATGGCGCAAACACGCAAATGCCGTATCGAGAGACAGATCAGGTCGATCATCAAATGTCGTACTACGCCGCGACCAAAAAAGCATCCGAGTCCATGTCACACAGCTATGCGCATCTGTTTGATCTACCGGTGACGATGTTTCGGTTCTTTACTGTCTATGGCCCGTGGGGTCGTCCAGATATGGCACCATATCTGTTCACAAGTGCGATCATGGGCGCAAATCCAATCAAGGTATTCAACCATGGCGACATGCAACGCGACTTTACGTTTGTGCTTGATCTCGTGCGCGGCATCCGTCTTTTGATCGACGCTATTCCAGAGCGACCTCAAGACGGAAAAGTTCCTGACGGCGACAGCCTTTCTCCTGTGGCGCCGTGGCGCGTGGTTAATGTTGGCAATGGTGAAAGCGTGCAACTAATGGATTTCATCAGTGCAATTGAACGTGCGTCAAACCACACCGCACAAAAGCAAATGCTCCCGATGCAGGCAGGCGACGTCCCGGCAACTTGGGCCGACAACAGCTTGTTGCAAAAATTAACCGGCTACGCACCACAAACGAGTGTAGAAGACGGAATTGCGCAATACGTATCGTGGCATAGGTCATACTACGACGTTTAATACACGGTATGCTGTCTAGCTTAGCTGTCAGCAATGCAACATAATACTGATTATGCGATTTTTCTGTGTAGCCTGGTGCGCGTGTCGGAATCCTTAAATAATGGGACTGAATTAATGGGACTCCTTCCCCTTTAGTATCAACCACATAAGAATTCCTGTAATTTAAACGATTTAAACGCCTCATACGGTGAAAACCTCATTGTACAGGATCTGCTGGCAAGTCTAGCGCCTCAGAGACAGCGCAGAATGGACACGCCGTAATTTCCTGAGCGTTTGCATGTGTAGCGAACTTCCGCTTTCCACCCTTATTGCGAACGCAAAGCGGCGTGATCGGAAGAGACAGCTTTTACAGGCATCTAGTACCAATTGGCTGGAAACCGTAAGAGGAGTTGATCAAGCTCGGCATTTTGCTCAGTCTCAAGTTCAGCTCGCAGTTCTTGGAATGTCGGGTCCCTACCCCACTGCCCTTGCCGCAATCCTTTGATCGAAAATAGGTTAACCCGGTTCTTCAGTAGCGATGCCATTAGGCCATGCGTTTTCCGGAGCTTGGGGTCTCGCGAGAGCGAGCTGCCGTCTCGCACCGGACACCACCTTTCAAAGCCTTCAAGAAACTCGATGAAGTCGTCGTCGTTGGAGGTCCATTCATGGTACTGAAGCTGCACCGCCCGTCCTAACGTCTGTTCATCTTCCATGGCCCAACGCCAAATGTTAGGCGGGCCGGTCAGGACAACACGCACGTCATATTTCGAAATGAGGTGGTGAACATAATTCTGGTAGGCAATCTTTTGATGCTTCATAAAGCTATGAGTTCGATGGAAATCTTCTAGGATGACCAATTTGGTTTGAAGGTGGCCAATGAGTTCTAATGTCTTTGGGTAGGAACTCTTACGTGTCATTGCACCGTAACCGGGAACCGCAAGTACCGATCGCATACTGTCGCAATAGTCGATGATTTCACCATTAGGATGGATGTGCTCATTGATAACGGGGATCACTGACTTGCCCGTCTTATCTTGGGTGAAAGGAGGGTTTTGGGCAATGAATTCCTCAATCAGCCACGTCAAACCCATTCCCGACGGCGCAGTCATGAAGACCAATCGTTCTGCACTAGGACTCGGATTCTGCATGAGCTCATGCAGGTAGCGTTTGAAACCAAGACGGGCCTCAGTTTGGAAAACCACCTTAGACCGGATGTAGGCGATCCTTTCGGTGTTGGAGCCTTGCGACATGTCGGGAAAAGTTTGGTAAGGCGAGCTTCTCATGACTGATTTCTCCACCTTTGTTGTGTCTCGTAATCCCTTAAGTTTCTTATGTCTTTGCCGCCTGAGAGTCGTGATCCAAACTTTCCATTTTTAGCCCGGTTACGCTGCTTTGCCTCATGGAGGATTTGCTTCTGAAAATCATGGGCAAGAGCTGGGTCTGGCGCGCTTAGGTTTCGATTTAGGCGCTCATCACGATCCCGATTAATTCGCTTCCAATCGTCGAGGGAGAGCGGATAACGCGGGTACTTTTCACTCTTCGCGTCATAATAAGTCTCATCATCTGCGCTGATATGGATGTTCCGAATGTCGGTAGGGTCGTATTTGACATTAACGTTCTGAACACCGCAGTTTTTCATCTTTTGAAGAGCATCGCAGCGATAGAACATGCCAAATATTTCCAAGCCTTCCCGCTGAATCTTGCGTTGTTCAAATGGCAGAAAGTCGAGCCGGAAACGATGTGGATCCAGTGGGAGTCGTGGTATTGCACCGCTCTCCTGCCAGCTGACATTCCACATGTTGAGTGGCGTCGTCAGTAAACGGCGTTTCTTGTCGCAGACATATTCCCTGAGCATGAAGTTGAGGATAAGTCTTTCGATATCAAGTAGCGTAAGCCGCGCCTGTTTCTCCGGCTGATATGTCCCCTTCGCTCCGACGTTTGAAAATGTTGTCCCTGGCAAGGTTTGGACAAACCCTTGGATCGTACCGATGAACCTTTCGACATGCCCGCCCAAGTGTGGTTGCGCAATTGGCCTAAAGATGTGTTCGATGCCATATTGGTCGAGACCGCGATTGAACGCTTTCGACTTCAGGTCCGCTCCATTGTCGCTGCTGATGGTCTGAGGTATGCCATACACTGGCCATTCGTGAGGAATGCCAAGAACGGCCAAGTATTCAGTCTTTGGAAATACAGAGCGGTGAAATGCCATCATGAGGTTCACTGCAGATGGAGCGTCCATCGACAAGAATATTCCTGTCGGCATGCGAGTCGCCAGATCAATTAGGGTCGTCAGGTATGGTCGACCGATGCATTCACCGGTTTCGAGATCGACTACCATGACATCCAACTTGGTGTGGTCTACCTGAACCACCGAAAGAGGGTCCTTCACCTCATACCGGCCCTTCACAATCTGAAAATCCTGACGTGCAGCTTGGCTGCCCTCTCGTTTTTGCGTAACAAGTCGATCTGGTAGGGTGACAATCCGACACTTGAGCGCAGACATCGAAACAGTATGGAGGCCCTGCCCTGCAAGCTTACTGTTTATGAATTTCAGAACTCGGCTCAGTTTGATCCTATTTCGCGTTAGGAATTCATGGCGAATGGATCTCTCGATGATTGCTTCATGTGCATCGCTGAGCCGTGTACTCATCAATTTAGGACCAGGTCGACGTCTTAGCAGCGCAGCAGCGCGATCATGTTTGCGCGCGCGTGCCAGCCACCTGTACGTGATGGACGTGCCGAACTAGAGACTATCTTGGAGTTCTTGCGCGAGGGCGATGAATTGGTCGTCCAACGACTCGACCGGCTTGGTAGATCTACGCGGGATGTACTGAATTTAATTCACGAATTAGATACTAAGGGTGCCTCACTTCGCATCTTGGAACCTGAGGTCACGACTGCGGGAGATTTGGGCCGAATGGTTGTAACTGTGCTCGGTATGGTAGCCGACATGGAATTGAAGTTCATCCGCGATAGACAGCGTGCGGGAATCGACGCCGCGAAAGACAGAGGCGTTTATCGAGGTAGACAAAAGCGTGTGGACGACAAAAAAATCCGAGAACTTGCTAAGGACGGTCATTCGAAAGCTCAGATCGCGCGCGACCTCGGCGTTTCCCGTATGACTGTATATCGTGCCCTCGACCCGCGTGTTATTCGCGAAGATACCTAAGATATCAAACGTGGTATCACAGTGCGCTCCAACTACGGCTATTCGGTGCGTTCAGGCGTTTACTCTTTGGGGCGGTTTCGAACCGATCGAACGTGATGGTTAGGTGGTTTGACCGCGTTTTCAGCGTCACGTTGGAATTCTGTTTCTTCCGCCAGTTTGAACATGGCAGCGGGCTCGAGTTCACCTTTAGCAATCGCTAATGCTTCTTTCGCACCTCTAATAAGGCTATCGCCGAATTCGGTCATATCCACCTACCTGCTTTTTCGCACCTAGTGGATACCATGCATTTTCGATCTTGTCTGCCCTACATGACAAGCGCTTCGGACTGCGTTCCCAATCCCAAAGGTGAAGTTTTGCATGGGGATTTTGCCACAATCTTAAATCAACAAAGTCAACGACTCGGCCGAAACACGAAAGCTGCCGTAAGAACGGTCCTTTTCGCGCCACTCAACCATAACCCGCCGTTCGGGCAGCGCGCAGCGAATGTCTCAAAAGAGCCCATTGTGTGAATTCGGTTTTCCTGCTGCGCGCGCTCGCAGCGTGGAAAATGCTGCATCTGCTCGAATTTGAATGTCCCGTGGCGGAGAAGAAACCGGACATTTAAAAAAATATCGCAAGGACCACTTCACCAAGCCGAATTTAGTGAAATTCGCAGCATCCGATAAAATGGGCTGGTTGCGGCCCAATACACCTGTAGAGATACTACGCAATAGAGCCTTCGGATAACGGCCATTCAATCCGATGCTAAGCTCTCGGCGTCAGCGCGGTGCTGATGTCTGGGTATGGAGGGCGGATTGGAGGGCAAATCATGCCTAGAGTCCAACTTCCTACCGTCACCCCAAAACGCCGAGCTTGGAGCAAGGGTTGGATCATCGGACAGAAACGACCGCTATTGCCAAAGCAGGTTTGGGCCATCCGTGCACGGCTCGAAATTGCAGGCTATCTTCGCGACCTTGCGCTGTTCAACGTTGCGATCGATAGCAAGCTGCGCGGCTGTGATCTGGTCAAACTCGCCGTGACCGACTTGGTCAAGGATGATCGCGTGCGCGAACGAATTTCGGTCATCCAGAGCAAAACCAAGAGACCGGTTCAGTTTGAACTGACGGAAAACACCCGCGAAATCGTCATTGCGTGGGTTACATCACCCGAAATGATTGGCTGCCGCTTTATGTTCCCGAGCCGTTTCCACGATCGGCCCCATATCTCGACGCGACAATACGGTCGACTTGTCCGTGATTGGGTGACAGCGATCGGATTGGAGCCCAGTGGCTATGGTACTCATTCACTTCGTCGGACCAAAGCTGCAGAAATCTACCGCAAAACAGGCAACCGCCGCGCGGTGCAACTCCTACTTGGCCATACAAAGATTGATAGCACGGTGCGCTACCTCGGCGTTGAGCTAGAAGATGCTCTAAGTATTGCAGAGCGTATCGACATCTAACCCATGTTGGCGGACGGCACGTGCCGTTCGCCAATTTGGAAGAGGCCTACGACAATGTAGCGGCGAAAACGAAGTGAGCGCCCTCTCTACCAACCTTCTGTGACGCAGCAGATGTCAGCTTCTGAACAGGCGAATCGAGAAAATGACATAACTGGAGAAGGTTCTTCCGATGCACACGCTGGAGGCTTGCTAACCTTGACTTCTTTAAGGGCACGGGTGGTCTGAGAAATGGAGCCGGAATCACCAACGTTGTATTTCCGACGCTAAGAGACTATGTGAGAAATACGAAAGTTGCGGTTCTCTGCGGCACAGGCGCATCGCCAGCCAGAGCGGACCACAATCATCCATCATAAAAATTCAGCTGTCGTGTCCTTTAGCAGGGATCTGATGTTTGGGAAGGTTGCCGATGTCGTCGCGCACGACCACATCATTTGTGACATTTCTTCATCCGTTTGTGGTCGCGGGGTACACCGATGAACTGCCGGCGGGTGAATACGAAGTGTTGGCAGACGACGACGTCATGCTGAGCAACAGCTTTGCCGCATACCGACGGACCGCGACGTTTCTATTGATCGATTGGCACGCAGGAAAGTCAGAGCTGCGCGCAGTGGATCACCGAGACCTGGAGTTGGCTCTGGCACAGGATCAGGCCAACGCGAACAAACACGAAATCAAAAATAGTGCGGCGGCGCTTTCTCCGTCAGAGGATCAAAAATGACATTTCCCGAATGGACGAAACCCGGTGTCTACGGTGCCTTGGTTGGCGCGGTAGCAGTTTCTATTCTTGGCTTCACCTGGGGCGGTTGGACAACTGCAGGCAGTGCAGACGAGATGGCTCAGAGCTTTGCTGCCGACGAAGTTACATTGGCGATGGTGCCAGTTTGCCTAAATCTGTCAGAGGCTGATACGGAACGCACTACAAAACTGGCAACACTTCAAGAAGCTTCAAGCTTTCAGCGGCGCAAAGCCATGATGGAAACTGGCTGGGCCACATTGCCGGGCACTGATACCCCAAGCCGGGATCTGGCAGACGCGTGCCTTGCGGGGCTTGAGTTAGATGGATCGTAAATCACAGTTAACGGAGCCGCGACCTCCGCAATCTGTCACTGCCCATATTCCAGCGGATACACCAACATTCATGGCCCTGTTTATGGGTTCGATTATTGCAGTCCTGCTGCTTGCGATACCAGCTTTTGCTCAAACCGCCGATCAGCCAATGCCTGAGAACGCCAGTGCCAAAAGTTACGGCGATGGCTGGGAATGTACCATAGGATTCCGGCTGAACGAAAATGCCTGCGTCGCTATAATTGTGCCGCAAAACGCATATGACACGAACCGGTCCTACGGTTCCGGGTGGGAATGTCTACATGGGTTTCGCAGGGCCGACGAAACTGCCTGTGTAGCAGTAGAGGTGCCTGAGGGTGGGTTTTTGGACACGTCAGGCGAACGATGGCGTTGTTTGCGCGGCTTCATCAAGGTCGATGACACATGTCAGGAGATCGTATTGCCCGCAAATGCATACTTGGCAGATGCCTCGTATGGCTCCACGTGGACGTGCGAACGTGGGTTCGAAGAAACTGGCGACCTGTGTACTGCAATTGCGGTTCCGGCCAACGCCTATCTGAATGGATCAGGATACGGGCCGCCGTGGACATGTGAGCGCGGCTTCTTTGAACGGGACGGTCTGTGCGAAGCCGTCGTGATCCCTGCAAATGCCTATTTTGACGACGCAACTTACGGAACAGGGTGGAAGTGTGAACGTGGATACGAAGCCTCTGGCGACACTTGCGAATTGATCGACGTTCCCGAAAACGCCCATTTGGACAGATCGGGCAATCGCTGGGAATGCGACAAGAACTTCCAAAAATCAAAGGGGCTTTGCGTGCTTAACAACTAAGCGCAAAGCACGGCAACACGGACTTTAAAATGCGCAGGTGAGGACAGTTCTGTCCTTCGTGCCGACCCCAAAAAGGAACTACAATGGAAATCAAATCTGAAACTGTCGACACCATCCGTCGTCCCGTCAGAGGCGCGCAAGCGCCACCAATGACCCACAGCGAACCCAAACATGCGGCCTCAATCACGCGGGTCACAGCGCCACCATCGGCAGTCGTCTATTGCGAGGGGAACTTCGCGCAAATCGATGGCAAGACTGCAAATGGGCTTGTGCGCCATTCAGAGGCGTATCGCATCCTTTCTGTCATCGACAGCACCTTTGGCGGACAAGACAGCGGATCCGTCCTCGACGATACAATGAACCACATCCCTATCTTTGATGATTTGGATGTTGCAGTTGCACATCAAGCCGTCATTCCCGATACGTTGATCTATGGGATGGCCCCCTCAACGGGGCGGCTTTCGCCTGCGGATCGGGGCGTTGTTCTGAAAGCGATTGAGCTTGGCATGAACATCGTGAGCGGGCTGCATGAGTATCTGAGCGATGATCGAGAAATCGCCAAAGCTGCCTCCGAACGGAATGTCACGATCCGGGACATCCGCAAGCCGAAACCCAGCAAGGACATGCGCCTATTCGATGGCAGTGTCGCTGGTGTCAAGGCGCTTCGCATTGCAGTTCTCGGCACCGATTGCGCCATTGGAAAGCGGACAACGGCGACCGTTTTGGCGCGCGCCCTGAATGCGAAGGGCATCAAGACAGTGCTTGTCGGCACAGGCCAGACCGGCTTGATGCAGGGGGCCAAATATGGCATCGCAATGGATGCAGTGCCGCCCCAGTTCTGCTGTGGCGAGCTTGAAGGCGCGATTGTTGCGGCGTCCGAAGCGGAGCAACCCGATGTCATTTTGATCGAAGGTCAGGGCGCGCTGAGCCATCCTGCGTTCTGCACATCGGCATTTATTCTGCGGGGCAGCCAGCCAGATGCTGTCATCCTTCAGCACGCGCCAAAACGCGCACATCGCTGCGATTTTCCCAGTATGCCAATGCCTTCCGCTGCAAGTGAGATTTCCCTGATTGAGGCCTTTGCCAATACAAAGGTCATCGGTATCACGCTCAATCATGAAGGGATGACCGAAGCCGAAATCACCGACACGATCGCGGCACAAACATACAAACTCGGGTTGCCTGTCACCGATGCGTTGGCCCGACCGGCTGCCAATTTGCTTGCGATGGTGGTGGCCGCATATCCCGGTTTGAGGCAAAGGCCTTCGATGGCCGCGATATGAGCTGCCCACGCATAGAAGTGGACTTAGACAAGATACGTCGCAACACAGAAACGGTCGTTCGACGGTTGGACGCGCGTGGTATCGGCGTCACAGGCGTTACCAAGGCCGTCTGCGGCCATCCTGCGATCGCTCAGTCTATGCTGGACGGTGGAGCCTTGGGTCTAGCGGACGCACGAATAAGCAATGTGCAGAGGCTACGCCAAGCAGGCATCACATGCCCGGTCACGCTGATCCGGACGCCGATGTTAAGTCAGGCCGACGCGGTCGTTGGGTTTTGTGAAGCAAGCTATAACACAGATATTGTTGTCATTGCGGCCTTGGCGTCTGCCGCCATCCGCAAAGACAAGGTTCACGGTATCATACTGATGGTCGAGATGGGCGATCAGCGCGAAGGTATTTTACCCGAGAATGTAGCCAAAATTGCGCAGCAGGTCATGACAATGCAAGGGGTGGCGTTGAAAGGCATAGGCGCAAACTTTGCCTGTCTGAGCGGGATCGCCCCCACTGCGTCTCAAATGGCCTCTCTTTGCGACCTCGCGAACGAAGTTGAGGGTGTGTGTGGCCCATTCCTGAAAACCGTGTCCGGTGGCAACTCGGCAAACTTGCCATGGGCGCTTGGAGAACGAACCACTGGCCGCATCAACGACCTAAGACTGGGGGAGGCAATTCTTCTAGGCGTTGACCCAATTTCCGGCGACCAAATCGGCGGGATGCACACGGATGCCTTCACGCTTGTCGCGGAAGTTATCGAAACGGGGGTAAAACCTGCGCCTTTCCCCATAGCTATGATTGATCCAGCCTTGGCAAGACTTCGCATTGTACCAACCAGTGGTGTGTCCATGCGCGTTATCCTCGCGATGGGGCATCAGGACACGGACATTTCTGGGCTTTCAATGCCTGTGGGAAGCGCATTGATCGGTGCAACGAGCGATCATCTGGTCATTGGGGTGAACCGATGCACGCTGAAAACGGGTTCCGAACTGAGGTTTCAGATGAACTATACGGCACTGATGCATGCAATGGCCGCGCCGGACATAGACGTGAAACTACTCTTTGATCTGCCCGCAAAACAACCGCGTCACATCCAGGGCAAGTCCGAACACCTTATGCTGGTTTGAAAAAACCTCGCCTAAACGAACCAACCTCAAATCACAAAAAAGGAAACCGACAAATGGCGAAGCTCACAAAAAAGAATGTGTTTAAAGCGTATGACGCTAAACCAGAGACCCCGATGGACAAGACGACGCGTGTTGTCAGGAAGATGGTTGATGAAGATGCGGAAGAACGACAAGCTAAAATTACCCGACTTCGCAACGCACGCCTCGAACGAGAAGCGAAAACACCACCAGAAACCACGGTCAAAGCTACGCGCAAAACTCGGCGGTCTTAGGCCGCTCCCAAACTTCCCAATCGCCCCTCGCTCCCTCTAAGGATAAATCCATGACAAGCTCAGAGCAGACCGCAGAGAAAATTCACTATATCTGTCAGACATATGTAGAAACGAAGGCTGAGCGCGATGGACAGGCTGGCCTAAAAATCGCCAAGCAATACGAATATTCCACGGCGTCGGAGGCACAAAACAGAGCCGAACGAGAAGCTCTATCCGAAGATTGCGCGGGAGCCGACGCCTACATGGTTCTTGAGGATCCAAACAGCGGAGAAGTCGGAACGCCAAGTTTCCTTATTAGGCTGGGCAATGTTCCGGAATTTGACGATTTCTAGAATTCTAAGAATAGCTATGCCTTGCCCGAAGGCCGTCTTCCACGATCCAGATAGCTTGAATCAGACAAGCGGTGATTGTTGTAAATACAGTGAATTCACACTTCCTCCCGCGCGTCGATATTTCTAATACCGCGCAGCGAATGCGCGGCCTGAATTTGACATCATAGAGCCAGGTTAAATGACCGCATCGGCGACGTGGTCTGCAACGCAGCGATAAACATGCCGCAAGCGCGAAGCGATGCTGCGTCAGCGAAGATCAAAAAACGAATGGCGGCAAAGTCCCGCACAGCAGTCATCGATCGCCCCATTCTGAAGGACGGCTTTTGAACACGGCACGGAAAAAAATTGCCGAACACAGAGTCCCATTAATTGAGAATGCTAAGTCGTTGATTTCGCTATAACCACAGTCTCAACATTAAAGAACTCCGACAGCGCGCTACCTTCAACTGCGACTCTTGTTAGAAAACAGTATGTTATCTGACGAGAGGAATCGACATGGGAACGACTTATACGCAGTTGAGTATCA
>NZ_PVTP01000015.1 GCF_003003285.1 Yoonia maritima
ATGGCGCGCCCCGCCTCAAATACCTCAAAATTTCTTACCGCCCCCGATCCATCCCTCAGCGTCTCCGCTTCCGTCTGACCCGTCCGGCGCCCCGTTAGAGCGTCTCTGCTCGTCCGGTAAGGGGGTTCTAAGGTTACCGCCCGGGACCCGCAACCCCTTTTTTGATAAATCGCAAAGTTTTTGCGTTAAATAGAATTTAACAAACAAATTCAAACACATAACAGCCACACGTCATCAAGAAAAAACCCGCCAACGCCATTTTCTTAAGCAGAAAGCAAACACATCACACAATATGTAGACTTATCCACAGAATAGCCCACAAGCAGACCAGGAATCAAACACACCCAACCCAACCAAAACACCAAAACACACACCAAAGAATCAAAAATCCCGGCAAAATGCCGGGATTTTTGATTCTTAAGCTGCTCATCCCGCATTAAAGAAAGCGCTGCTCCTCTAAGAGGTCAGGAAGATCGTTCTCGTAAAGCACAACATCCTTGGTTTGGATGTCCGCATCAATCTTGGCGCGCGCCTCATAGAAGGATGCTACCTCGATCACATTGACCTGCCCTTTATCAAGGCCATCAGCGAAGCTACGGATCCGGCTTGGGTTCACTACATATATAGTGTCACAGAAATCATTGCAGGTCTGGGCAAGTCGGGCGTGCACCGCGTCATGCTCTAACCCAAGCTCAGCGACACCCGGCGTCACAAGGATCGCGCGACCGCCACGTTCTTTGGCAAGATCGTGCATCGTGGCAACGGCAGACTTAAAGCCCAGCTCATTCGCGTTATACGCATCATCAAGAATCAGCGGCTCGCCGGGGTTTTCGACTTTTTGCAAACGGTGCGGGATTTGCGAGACGGTCTTGGTAAAGAACGGCAGGTCGTCGACGAGCGCAGGATCAACATGCAACGTCAAGACAACGGCCAGCGCGGCGTTCATCACGTTATGATCGCCTAGCAATGGCAGATCAAAGCTAGCATCAGCATGCGATCCATCAACCCAGTGCAAGCCAATCGTCCAGCCACCACCTGCAGCCGTTTGCGCATTCACAATCACGTCCGCATCTTGCGCACCGACTGAAATGACCTGCTTACCGTATTGTTCTTTTAGTTTTGCAAACGGCTCATGGCGCAACACATCGACATTGATGATGGCAGTGCCGTTGTTGCTACACACATATTCTACCAGTTCTGACTTTGCCCGCGCGATTGCTTCGATGCTGCCAAAGCGTTCCGTGTGTGCGTCGCCCACTGCGGTCACGATACCAAGGGTCGGCTGTGCAAAATCGCAAAGCCGTTTGATTGACCCTTCACCATATGCGCCCATCTCGGCGATGAAATACTTGTGCGACCATTGCAGGCGCTGGCGGATATGGCGGGTCAGCCCCAGCACAGTATTAATACTGCCCCGGCTATAGAATACGGGGGCTGATCCCTCGAGGATTTCTGCAAGGATGTGTTTAACCGTCGTCTTACCAAAGCTGCCGGTAATCCCGATCCGTTGTGGATCCATGCGTGCCAGCTTTTCGCGGGCCTCTACTATATACTTGTCGTTGATGCGTTGCTGGAACGGTGCAAGCACCTGATTGGCAGCGATCAAGGCAAAGGGGGCAAGCTGAATGGTGATGATCGCGAAGATCAGCCAGTAGAAGCTTATCAAGAACGGCAAAACCAAGAATGCTGCCGCAAGCAGATAGATCCGGCGTGCGCGTTCGGTCATCGCAAGCGGCTTTTTAAAGCGGTACCTTTTCTCGTCCCAGATGATTGCGCCCAGCGTCGCTGCAAGGATCAACATCACGACGGCGCTTGGGCCTGTCATCAACATGATTACCAGCGCGATCAAAATGGCAGCACTTGCACGCACATCGTACAGGCGTACCGATTGCAGTGCGCCGACATAGCGGGCACCGTCGTATTCCTCTTGCTGGAAATACGCGAGCAGCGTGCGCAGTCGCGTTTGTAGCAAATAGCCAAGCGCACCCATGACGATCAGTTTAGCGAGAATAATCATGTGCGGGCCTCGGTCAGGATATCTTTGATCACGTTTGCAATCTGGTGCCGTCCGCGTGTCAGCACAGACAGGTGATCGAATTCAGGACACTCTATATAAGTAGAGTTCGGGATATGAGCGTGCAGCACCCGGCCTTCGGCTGGCGGGGTGGCGGTATCCTTTGATCCGTAAATCAAATGCGTCGGCGCGATGATACGCCCTACATCATTTGTCTGATCTTCCTTCACCGTCTGGATAAAGATGTCCCGCATCCCAATCTCGCGACTATGGACATAATCGGCACTGCCGTATTTCTTTTCTAGGTCGATGATCTCGTAGTCATCTGTCGCGCGGGCCTTTTTGCGTTTGAACAAGAAGCTACGCCATTGACCACGAAGCTGTTGCCAAAGAGAGCGAGGAAGTTTCACCCCTGCCCCCGCAACAATCACCATCTGTGCAATCGGGCTTTGCTGTTGCGCAGCTAATCGCAGCCCCACACGACCACCAAAGCTGTGGCCGACCCAGATACACGGTTTATCACCAATCTTTTCAGCCAGAACCGTACGCATGTAGTCGGCATAGTCATTCGTATCCCACGCATCATCTGGGCGGGGTGTATCGCCAAAGCCGGGCAAATCAAAAAGAATGCAGCGCGCCTGCCCTGCAATCAATTCCGCCACGGGCAGAAAATCTGCATGGGTTCGCCCCCAACCGTGGGCAAAGACAACAACTGGTCCATCTGGTTGCCCCAGCTCGACGCTCGCGATTGGCTTCATCCGCATTCACCTTTTTATCTATTGGCACCACCTGCTGTGGCGCTTGCCTGCCCTTGGACGTATAACTATCACTGAGGCAAACGATATTCTAGGACAGTACAACGTGACCAAGCTAAATATAGCAGTTGTCTTTGGCGGACCAACCCAAGAACACGACGTGAGCGTTGTCAGCGCCCAGCAGTTGATGGATGCCGCCGATCTGCGCAAGCTCAACATCATCCCGATTTATCTAGATTTCGAAGGGCGCTTTATGCAAGGCGCACGCCTGCGTGATCTTGGCGCGTTTCGGCCCCGCCCCGGTGGGCTAAAGCAAGTAACATTTGCATGGGGCGACAATGGCCCTTGTATTAATGCCGCTGACGGCAGCTGGTCTAAGAATA
Source organism: Yoonia maritima (assembly GCF_003003285.1). GTDB lineage: Bacteria > Pseudomonadota > Alphaproteobacteria > Rhodobacterales > Rhodobacteraceae > Yoonia > Yoonia maritima. The sequence goes on from NZ_PVTP01000015.1 coordinate 3,153, forward strand.
TTGACTGCGTATTACCAGTGTTTCACGGCCCCTACGGCGAAGATGGCCGCATCCAAGGCATGATGGAATTGCTCGGCATTCCTGTCACTGGGTTTAACGCCACGAATTCTGCCATCGCGATGCGCAAAGACGCGACTAAAGCGATTGTTAAAACCGTTGGTGTAAATGTGGTTGATCACGTGGTCGCAAACCATGCGACCCTGCAAAATCCCAAAGCCTTTGCACAAAAGGTCGCCCAGCAAATTGGCTATCCTGCGATTGTGAAACCTGCCAACCTTGGGTCCAGCATCGGGGTCGGCATCGCGACTGACGACGAAACCTTAATCGCGCTTAGCCAAGCGGTGCTGCGCCAAGACGGATTTGCGTTGATCGAACCGAAGGTTCAAAATCTGGTCGAATACAATGTCGCGCTAACATATCGCGACGGTCAGATTTGCCATTCCGCGATCGAACGCCCCAAATCATCCGCTGACCTATTAGATTTTAAAGAGAAGTATCTCGCCTCTGGAGACGGCGGCCCACCCAAGAAGGGCGGCAAATTGGGGAATTCCCCCGTGCCATCACAAGGGATGCTTTCACTAACCCGCGACATAAACCCGGACATCCCCGAAGGGCTGAAGGCGCGCATTTACGAATACGCATCAGCTGCATTTTCGGTGCTCGGGCTACGCGGTGCACCACGGATCGACTTTATGGTCGATAGCGAAACCGGTGAACTGTGGTTCAACGAGATCAACCCGATCCCCGGATCATATGGGTTCTTCCTTTGGGAAGCTGCTGATCCGCCACTCCTGTTTTCTGAACTGATCCAGCATTTGGTGGAAGAAGCGATTGGCGACAGCTTAAAAACCTTTGACGATCCGGTACCGCAAGGGGCACATCTACTTCCCCGCTAGGTCGAAATAGTGAAACCCATCATGAAAGGCGTCGCCATCAAAGGTCGACACCTTTTTTCGATTCCCCATGGCCACACAAGACACATGCACCCAGCCATATTCCCCGCAACGCGGGTCGAACTTTTCAAGGATCAGTTCATCGAAATCGGTATTGTCGATAAGCCAAAGCGCCAGCGTGTCATTCGCAATACCACCCATCATGATATCTGCCGCCTCGCCCCGCAAATGCTGCGAATCCGGCAATCCACCGATTTCAGCATTCAAACGGGGGCAGCGATATCCACTAGTGATAAACAACGGGAGATCGAAGTGGGTAATCGCTGGCTGCAATACCTGCTGACAAAGCCGGGTTAGGTTTTCAACCACACCCACCTCTTGCGGCAAGTTATAGATGCCCTGCTCTGCCGCTGTATCGCTTTGGCAAAACGTGAATAGATCCAAATCCGCAGATAACATCGGATTCAATGGGTTCGTTTTATACGTCATAGTTGCCCCGATTTACGGACGATATCGCACAATGCGTCGAACTGGTGCGCCAGCGGATTTGTTTTGCGCCAAATCATCCCGACTGTTCGGCTGGGTTCTTTTCCGGTGAAACGATCCACGCAAACCGGCGCAGCCCGCCCTTCGACTGGAATCGCCATTTCTGGGATCAACGTCACCCCAATGCCAGCGCCGACCATCTGCACCAACGTCGAAAGCGAACTGCCATCCAATCCTTCACGCGGGACAGCGGTTTGGATGTTGCAGAACGAAAGCGCCTGATCACGAAAACAATGGCCCTCTTCCAGCAATAGTAAGCGCATAGCCCGTAATGCGTCCGGACTGGGTACTGGCAGCTCTGCTTGGGATTCATGGCGTACCAAAACCATGCTTTCGTCGAACAATGGGACCTCGGTCATCCAAGGTTCCGACACAGGCAAGGCAACAATCGCAACATCAATCTGACCATCAGACAGCTCATCGATTAATCGCGGCGTCACGGTTTCCCGGATATGCACATCAAGTTCGGGGTGGGCTTCGTCCAGATGGCTAATCAGTTTGGGCAGAAGATAAGGCGCGATCGTGGGTATCACCCCGATCCGCAAACGTCCGTATAATCTGCCACGGGCCGCACGCGCCATTTCACCCAATTCATCCACCGACTGTAGTATGGTCCTCGCCCGCCCAGCGAAGCTTTCGCCAAATGATGTCAGGCGTACATGCCTTGGGCTACGCTCAAAAAGCGGCGTTCCAAGGCTTTCTTCTAGCTCTTTAATCTGAACAGACAAAGCAGGTTGCGAGATAGAACAAGCATCTGCTGCGCGGCCAAAATGACCGTGGCGTGCAAGTGCTTCGAAATAGCGCAGTTGTTTGAGCGTCAAATTCTTCATAAGATGAAGTTATCGTAACAATTAAAAAATGCAACTTAAACTAATTCTAAAACTATGATAATTGACGACCGAGCGGTGGGGAGAGGCCCCGGTCGCGACAGCTTAGCTAATATAAATAGACCCAGCCAGGATCGGAGAAAAAGATGGACGGAGACAACGTCGGGAAATGCCCCGTTGCACACGGAGGTGCAGTGCACACTACATTCGCAGGGCGGTCAAACCGTGACTGGTGGCCAAACCAGCTAAACCTGCGCATTCTGCACCAGAACACACCAGCATCTGATCCGCTTGGCGCGGATTTTGATTATGCGGAAGAGTTCAAAAAACTAGACCTCGAAGCAATCAAGGCCGACCTAACTGCCTTGATGACAGACAGCCAAGATTGGTGGCCTGCTGACTATGGTCATTATGGCCCGTTCTTTATTCGTATGGCTTGGCACAGTGCCGGTACATACCGTACGGCGGATGGCCGCGGCGGCTCGCGTTCAGGTACACAGCGTTTTGCGCCACTGAACAGCTGGCCAGATAACGGCAACCTCGACAAGGCACGCCGCCTGTTGTGGCCAATCAAACAAAAGTACGGCAACCAGATTTCTTGGGCCGACTTGATGATCCTGACCGGCAACATCGCGCTCGAATCTATGGGTTTCAAAACCTTTGGTTTCGCTGGCGGCCGCGAAGACATCTGGGAACCAGAAGAAGACATCTATTGGGGTGGCGAAGCTGAATGGCTAGCGACTTCCGATAAAGAAGGCAGCCGCTATTCTGGTGAGCGTGAACTAGAAAACCCGCTCGCTGCGGTTCAGATGGGTCTGATCTACGTCAACCCAGAAGGCCCAGACGGCAACCCTGACCCACTGGCATCTGGTCGTGACGTACGTGACACCTTTGCACGTATGGCGATGAACGACGAAGAAACTGTTGCGCTGGTTGCGGGTGGTCACACATTCGGTAAGGCACACGGTGCGGGCGACCCAGCACTTGTTGGTCCTGAGCCAGAAGCGGCACCAATGGAAGCGATGGGCTTTGGTTGGACCAACGCATTCGAAAGCGGCAAGGGTGTTCACACCACGACAAGCGGCATCGAAGGCGCATGGAGCCCAACACCGATCAAGTGGGACATGACATTCCTTGAAACTCTGTTGAACAACGACTGGGAGCTTACGAAATCCCCAGCCGGTGCGCACCAGTGGAAACCTGCGAACGGTGCAATGGCTGATGCCGTGCCTGATGCGCACGACGGATCACGCCACGCGCCAATGATGACAACGGCAGATATGTCGCTGAAGCTCGACCCGATCTATGCACCAATTTCCAAGCGCTTCTTGGAAAACCCTGCAGAGTTCGCAGACGCGTTTGCACGTGCTTGGTTCAAACTGACACACCGCGACATGGGTCCAAAGTCACTGTACCTTGGTGCTGACGTTCCCCAAGAAGATCTGCTGTGGCAGGATCCAATCCCTGCTGTTGATCACGACCTGATCGACGACGCCGATATCGCAAAGCTGAAAGCTGACTTGCTTAGCTCTGGCCTGACAATCTCGGAACTCGTTTCTACAGCTTGGGCGTCTGCATCTACATTCCGTGGTTCAGACAACCGTGGTGGTGCAAACGGTGCGCGTATTCGCTTGGCTCCTGCAAAAGACTGGGAAGCAAACGAACCAGCAAAGCTGGCAAAAGTTCTGGCTAAACTGGAAAGCACCCAAAGCGCGTTCAACGCGGCACAGTCCGGCGGCAAGAAAGTATCGATTGCTGACTTGATCGTTCTGGGCGGCAGCGCTGCTGTTGAACAAGCTGCGAAAAATGCGGGCCACAATGTGACTGTTCCGTTCACACCGGGCCGTACCGATGCGTCGCAAGAAGACACCGATGTCGAAAGCTATGACGTGCTAGAGCCGCTTGCAGATGGTTTCCGTAACTACCTGCAAAAAGACTTTACCGTTCCGGCTGAAAAGCTGCTGGTAGACCGTGCTCAGCTTCTGACGCTTTCCGCGCCAGAAATGACCGTTCTGGTTGGTGGCCTGCGCGTACTTGGCGCGAATGTCGGCGATAGCAAAAGCGGCGTCTTCACAGACAAAACTGATGCACTGACCAACGACTTCTTCGTGAACATTCTGGACATCAAGACCGAATGGAAACCAGTCGAAGGTGACGCGAACCTGTTCGAAGGCCGTGATCGCACAACTGGCGAAGTCTTTGGCACAGGCACACGTGCTGACCTCGTGTTTGGTTCCAACTCGCAGCTGCGCGCAATCGCAGAAGTTTACGCGCAAGACGACGCAAAAGCGACGTTCGCGGACAACTTCGTTGCTGCATGGACCAAGGTGATGGAACTTGATCGCTTTGATCTAAAGTAATCAACAACACGTAAGAAACGAAAAGGGCGCGACCAGCAATGGCCGCGCCCTTTTTCTATTGGTCCAGTGTCGGTTTATTCTGCCGGCATTGGCGCCGCGTTCCCGGCAAAGCGTGCCGCCCGGCGTTCGCCCAGCATCAACATCGCAGGTGTCACCAGCAACGTCAGGATGGTCGCAAAAACCAACCCACCTGCGATGGCGCTAGACAGTTCGGTCCACCATTGGCTGGACGGCGCGCCATAGACGATTTCGCGGGTAAAGAAGTTGATATTCAACCCAATTACCATCGGCATCAGACCCAGCGCAGTCGTCACCGAAGTCAGTACAACAGGGCGCAAACGCTGCGCACCTGTGCGCAAAGCAGCCTCTAGCGAAGATAGCCCCTCTTGCTTGAATTCGTTGAACGCGTCGATCAACACGATGTTGTTGTTCACAACAATCCCCGCCAACGCGATCACACCGATCCCGCCCATAACAACACCGAACGGACGCCCGGTGATCATGAGGCCCAGCAACACGCCAGCAATCGAGAAGATGATCGCGGACATGACGATGAACGCCTGCCAGAAGCTATTGAACTGCGTGAGCAGGATCACAAACATCAGACCAATCGCCGCGACGAATGCCCCCATCAAAAAGATCATGGATGACGCCTGATCCTCTGCTTCACCACCGAATTTCACGTCGATACCAGCAGGTAGACCAAGATCCCCCAAACCGTCTTCAAGAGCAACCGTCAGATCGTTTGCCAAAACACCCGGTGCAACGTCAGCAGAAATGGACACTACGCGTTCCTGATCAATGCGCGTGATGATTCCACTACGTGGAGCAGGGATAAACGACACAAAGTTCGAAATCGGAACGAGACCCGACGCAGTTGGAACGCGCAGTGATTCCAGCTCTGCAAGCGTCCGGTCGACCGCTGGGAAGCGGACGACGATGTCGACTTCTTCGTCGGTGTCGTCAGGGCGATAGTCAGCAACGGTAATCCCGCGCGTCAAAAGCTGAACCGCCTGCCCAAGCAGGGCAACGTCAGCACCGCTGCGTGCAGCCTCTGACCGGTCAACGCTGATTTGCCACTCCACACCCGGACTTGGGCGACTGTCGACAACGTCGATGAACCCGCCCATGCGTTCCATTTCATCTAAGATGATTTGAACGCTGGCTTCTTGATCGGCAGTATTGTTACCACGGATTTCAAGGTTAATCGGCTTGCCACCACCCGGCCCACCAGAGTCGGTTTGGACCTGAATATCGATACCTGGAATCTGCGCCATATCCGCGCGAATGTCTTCGGCAATCAACGCCACCGGACGGCGGGTATCCCACTCTGTCAGCTCAAGTTGGATAGAACCAATCACATCGCCGGTGCTGGCCGATGACCCTGACCGAGAATAGATGCTCGCGATTTCATCATAGGTTTCGAGCCGTGCTTCGACCTGTCGGACAAGCGCATCTTGTTCGTAGACAGAGAAGTTGTCTTTGGCGCGCACTTCTACCTGCGCGTAATCAGGTTCGACCGATGGAAAGAACGTCAGCCCGTTACCAAAGGTACCGTAAGCAACAAACGAACCGACCAGCGCCATAACCGCAAAGCTAAGCGTAATCCAAGGGCGCAACAGCGACCATTCAAGAACACGCACATAGCCGCCCATAAAGCCGGTCATCTTGCGTGGATCACCGCGTTCCGCCGCATACATTTGCGCCTGCGCCTTAGCAGACTGCGGTTGCCGCTTGCCGATGATGCCGCCCATCACGGGGATGAAAATCAGCGCCATGAATAGCGATGCCGCCAATGTGCAAATAACCGTAATGGGTAAGAATTTCATGAACTGGCCAACGATGTCTTTCCAGAACAACAGCGGCAGGAACACGCAAAGTGTTGTCGCCGTCGACGCGATGATGGGCCATGCCATCCGCTTAGCCGCTTCGGCATAGGCCGCTTTGGGCGATCGTCCTTCATGAAGATAACGATCCGCCAATTCGACGGTCACAATCGCCCCATCAACCAGCATCCCCACAACAAGAATAAGTGAGAAGAGCACAACGATATTCATTGTGTAGCCCATCATGAACAGCACAGCGACACCCGTCAGGAACGCGCCCGGAATAGCAAGACCAACCAGAATGGATGACCGGAAACCAAGTGCATAAACTACAACAACCATCACAAGAAAGATCGCCGCAATCACGTTCGCCTCTAGGTCCGAAAGCATTGAAACCACGGTTTCGCTTTCATCCAGCGTATAGCGGATATGAACGCTTTCAGGCCAAGCTTCGCTCGACTTGGTTACGACCTCACGGACAGCAGCGACTGTTTCAATAATGTTCGCGCCAGAACGTTTCTTGATCTCAAGCGCAAGCGCAGGCTGGCCATCAATCCGGGCGAACCCTGTTGGGTCAACAAAAGTCCGGCGGACTGTCGCAACATCCCCAAAGGTCACAACCGTTTGGTCGCGCACCATAACAGGTAGTTCCATGACGTCCTCTAGGTCTTCGATCAGACCGGGAACTTTCAAAACCAAACGCCCTGCTTCGCTCTCGATTGCGCCAGCGGCAATCAGTTGGTTGTTGCGCGTGATAGAGCCGATCAATTCGTCAAATGACAAATTGTAAGTCTCGAAAACCGTCGGATCGATAAGAACCTCTAGCAATTCAGTACGCTTACCACCCACATCAACCTCAAGCACCCCACCCAGAGCCTCAATATCGTCTTTCAGGTCCTCGGTGATGGTGTTTAGCGTCCGTTCGGGTACCGGCCCTGACAGAATGACTGTCAAAATCGGGAACAGCGCAGTGTTGATTTCGGTGACCGTGACATTCGCGTCTTGAGGAAGCTCATTCTCGGCTTTGTCAGCCGCTTCACGTACCCGATCAAGCGCCTCGTCAGAATCAAAGCCCGGCTCAAACTCAAGCTGCACACTTGCGTGACCCTCGCTCGCCATACCTGTCATCGACTTCAGGCCGGTCAACGACGCAAATTCAACCTCCATTGGGCCAACAAGAACGTCTTCGGAATCTTCGGGTGAAATACCGTCTAGGCTCGTTGATACATAGACAATTGGAATTGGGACTTCTGGGTTACTTTCTTTTGGGATCGCAGAATAAGAAACTGCACCCACAATAAGCAAAAAGACTAGGACCAGTTGGACAACCTTGCTGCGCTTAAAGGCAGCGTCAATTATGGCGTTCATTGCGATGCATCCGCTGTTTGGTCAGCAACAGGCGCACGCGGGTTAACAACATCACCCGCATTCACAAAGCCTTGGCCAACTGTGATAATATCGGCTTCGTCAGGCAGCCCGGTAACCCAGATACCATCCGGTTGCGCCCGCACGATAGAAACCTGACTAAACGCTACGACGTCACCTTCGGCTACGGTTTTCACCCCAAGATCACCACTGGTGCCAAGCGACAAAATCGCGGGAGAGATAAAGTGACCACGTGCCTGCCCCGTCGGTATCTCGATACGCGCACTTAGACCCGCTGGCATTTCGCTGTTTGGGTTATCAACGGTAACTTCAACACGAAACGTTCGGGTTTGGGCGTCTGCATTACTGCCAATAAAGCCAATCACACCGACACGTTCTTCGCCGGTGATAAAGGAAACCTGCGCGGTATCGCCCTTGTGCAATCGGGAAAGCGCTTGCTGGGGAACTTGCACGACAACAGTTAGTGGATCGTTGTCCAAGACTTCGGCAACGGTATCCCCGTTAGTTACAAACTCACCTTCATCAAGTGTCATATCATTCAAACGGCCGGAAAATGGTGCCGTGATTACAGTGTTATCCAACTGCTCAACCGCGGCGGTTACCGCAGCTTCTGCCGCTGCCTCGGCAGCGCGGGCAGCAGATACACGATCCTCGGTCGCAAGACCGCGATCTTGCAAAGAAACAGCGTTGTTGTAATCGCGCGTTGCTTGGGCAAGTTGCGTTTGCGCCTGTAGCACTTGGGCTTCGATTGTCTCAGCGTCGATCCGACCGATTTCTTGACCGGATGTCACCAGATCGCCGCGTTCGACCAGAACCTCGATGATTTGACCGCTTGCTTTGGCACGAATCTCAGTCGACCTATCAGGAATAGATTGCCCTTCAGCAGCCAGCACCAACTGCACATCTTGCGCCGCCGAAGGAAGAACGGCAACAGTCACCAAGCTTGGCGCGTTATCATCTGCGTTTTCTTCTTCAGGCTCTGTTGGGGCAAAATAACCGCTTCCCATCCAGCCGACCATCGCCAGCCCCATCAGTATGGCCACCCATTTTGACCGCCCCGCTCCTTTGTCGCCATCAAACGTAAGTTTGCCGGTCAAATCCGGAGAACCATCCTGAGACATGTCGTTTATCCTTCGATATCAATAGAGCTTTGGCCGGGCAGAATGCCACACCGCAATCCGCCCCTAGTTAGGGCCGCAGGTCCATGGTTTCCAGTAGGTCATCCCAGAAAAACGCCGGCACATTCGCAAATTGGTCACACATTATGAGCATTTGCCCAGAAATATGTCACCTATGTCGCGCAACCCGGATCTGACCACACTAGATGAAGCCCCTCTTCAGTATTTCAAAAAAGTGATATCACGACTTGTCATTTCTTCGCGCAACCTTCCTATTCTGCATAAATAGCGAGGCAACATGACTGAGAACTCTCTGGACCCTGAAGATTGGGACGCGTTTCGTGCAAGAGCGCACGCGATGTTGGACAAATCAATCGACAAGATGGCAAATGCACGCGAAGGGTGTGTTTGGACGCCTGTACCAGATGATCTTAAATCGCCGCCTCCGTTTCCGGTCCACGGCGACGCAAACAAGGCCGATGATCAAATGGCCGCCCTATTGCCATACGGCGTTGGTAATACCCACCCTCGTTTCTTTGGGTGGGTTCACGGGGCTGGCACGCCATCAAACATCATGGCCGATATGGTCGCGGCTGCGATGAACGCGAATTTAGGCGGACGTGACCACGGCGCAATTTACATCGAAAAACAGGTTGTGAACTGGTGCAAATCGATGTTCGGCTTTCCAGCAACCGCAAGCGGGTTGGTCGTATCTGGGACATCCATCGCGACATTGGTGGCCTTAAAAGCTGCCCGCGATCGCATGAGCAACTTTGCCTCGCGCCAATCAGGCATCCAAGCAGGCCGGTTGGTCGGCTACACATCTACCCAGACCCATTCTTGCGTTGCGCGGACCTTTGATATGCTTGGGCTGGGTACAGATGCACTGCGCAAAATCCCGGTGAACGACGCGTTTGAAATAGACACTAGTGCACTGCAATCCGCGATCTCCGCCGACCGTGCTGCGGGTCTAACGCCTTTTGCCATCATCGGAACAGCGGGCGCGGTGAATGTCGGTGCAATTGATGATCTAGAAGCGCTGGCAGATATCGCGAAAACCGAAAAACTTTGGTTGCATGTCGATGGCGCATTTGGCGCGACTGCGATCTTAAGCGACAAAATCAAGCCGCGCCTATCGGGCCTTACCCGCGCCGACAGCATCGCGTTTGATTTCCACAAATGGCTTCATGTGAATTACGACGCTGGTTTTGTGCTGATCCGAGACGAAGATGCACATCGCCGCGCTTTTTCTGAACGGCCCGATTACCTGAAGGGCACTGATCGTGGTGTCGCTGCGGGAAACCCTTGGCCGACTGAATATGGGCCGGAACTGTCACGCGGGTTTCGTGCGCTCAAAATTTGGGCGCAGCTTGTGGAACACGGGACGGAAAAGCTGGGGCAGTTGATTACGCAAAACTGTGATCAAGCGCAGTATTTGGCCGAACTCATCGACGCTGACCCAGTTCTGGAAACGCGTGCCCCTGTCGCGCTGAATATCTGTTGTTTTAGCTATGTCGCGTCAGGCACCGACCTGAGCCGTTTGAACGAAGAAATCGTGATCCAGCTACAGCTGCAGGGGATCGCGGTACCGTCAACCACGCTGATCCACGGCCAAACCGTGATCAGGGTAAACATCACAAATCACCGAACGACGCGTGCCGATCTGGACATCCTGGTCGACGCTGTGCGTAAAATAGGCGCGCAACTGGTCGAAGGGGGCGAATTTGCGACAGCTTAAAACGACAGCGGCGGCGATGGTCGCCAGCGCCCGCGCCAAAATCACGGAAATCGACACCGCTGATGCCATCCAGATGGCTGATGATCCAGACGTCGTGTTCGTTGACCTGCGCGATGTGCGTGAACGCCAGCGCAGCGGCGCGATCCCCGGCAGCTTTCACTGTCCGCGCGGCATGGTCGAATTCTGGGTCGACCCCGACAGCCCCTACTTCAAAGACATCTTTGCTCAAGACAAACGTTTCGTCTTTCACTGTGCCTCTGGCTGGCGATCCGCGCTGACCGTCGCAACCCTGAGCGAAATGGGGTTTGAGGCGTCACACCTGAAACACGGGTTTACCGACTGGGTGGCCAAGGGCGGACCAATCGAAAATTGCCTATGACCGAACATGAAATCTGTCCACTAGGCGTCGACGGCGTATTGGTACGTTTCGCGCGCATCTTAACGGACGAAGCCAACAGCCAAGCGCTCGCGTTTCGGGCGCAAGTCATACATGCCGAACTGCTAGGCGTGACCGAGGTTGCCTCTTCTCTGACCTCTGTCAGGGTCGGCTTTGATCCGCAGCGAACCAACCGTGCCGATATCACACAGCACATCGTGGACCTTCTTGAACGCCCTGAAAAGCAGGACAGTGGCCCCCGCCGTCTTTGGCGCATCCCTGTGGCCTTTGGTCCTGCCCACGCGCCGCAATTGGCACAGGCTGCAGAACTGGCAGGCGTAACACAAGAACAAGCTGTCAAAGAAATCACATCGCAACGCATGCGTGTGATCGCGCTCGGGTTCGCCCCCGGGCAGCCCTATCTAGGGATGCTGCCGCCACATTGGGACATACCGCGCCAAAGTGAACTGACCCCCAAAATGCCCAACGGCGCTTTGGTCGTCGCCGTACGTCAGCTTATTATTTTCGCGGCGGACGCGCCGACCGGATGGCGGCATATCGGGCAAACCGCATTTCGGGTCTATCAACCCGATGCCCCGGAGCCTTTTGCATTCAACCCCGGCGACGCCGTGGAATTTTGCGCCGTCGCGGACAGTGAATTAATCGCATTGCAAAACCGAACCGACACCAATGGCGGCGCCACATGCAAGGTACTGTGCTGATGCCGACACTTACGATTCACAGCATCGGCCCCGGTGTCACCGTGCAAGATTTAGGACGTCCGGGGTGGACCGTCCAAGGACTATCAACCGGCGGCGCAGCGGATCGGCTAGCGATCCTTGAGGCGGCAGCGTTACTGGGAACACCGCCACAAGCAGGGTTAGAGATGATGGGCTTTGGTGGGGTGTACAGCACGGACACCGACACCCGCATCGTCCTGACCGGGGCGCACATGCAGGCAACCATCGGCGACAGCCCTGCCCCACATAACACAACTATCCTTCTACGGGCCGGACAACGGCTAAACATTGGCGGCGCAAAACACGGTACCTTCGGTTATCTGTCGTTCGCAGGCGGCATCCAGACCGATCTCGTGTTGGAAAGCAGGTCCACGCACCTAACCGCAGGTATCGGAGCAGTGCTACAAACGGGCACCACGCTGCCACTTGGCACAGACAGTGACACCACGTCCGCCCCAAAGCGGTTAACAACTGACGATCGGACCACTGGTGGAACGATCCGCGTGATGCCCGGCCCCCAGACCGCATTCTTTAGTGACGACACGAAAGCCAGCTTTGCGCAGACGACATTCGTTCGAAGCCCGCGCGGCAATCGGCAAGGGGTCCGACTTGATCACGATGGGGCCGGCTTTTCGCTAGATGGCGCGCTCAATATCACTTCCGACCTCATCGTACCGGGTGACATTCAGATGACAGGCGAAGGGGTGCCCTATGTCTTGTTGTCAGAATGCCAAACGATTGGGGGCTATCCCCGCATAGGCACTGTGCTACCCGCCGACTTACCCAAACTTGCCCAAGCCGCCCCGGGAACAAAACTGCGCTTTGCGTTCATCAGCCTTGCCGATGCCGACGCAACGGCCGTTTCAGACACGACATTGTTGGCGAACCTACGCAAAGATTGCCAGCCAATGATCCGTGACCCACATGACATAGTAGACCTGCTTAGCTATCAATTGATCAGCGGTGTTACCGCCGGGAACGACCCATAGGGAGAATACCATGACACGCAAAGTCGATTTAAACGCGGACATGGGCGAAGGTTTTGGCCCGTGGTCAATGGGCGACGACGCAGCACTGCTTGATATCGTGACGTCGGCCAATATTGCCTGTGGTTTTCACGCAGGCGACCCAGATGTCATGGCCAAGACCATGGCCCGTGCCGTCAAAAACGGAGTTGGGATTGGAGCGCATCCAGGTTTTGCGGATCTTAAGGGCTTTGGCAGAAGGCAACTGCCTATTCCCCCTGATGAAATTGCCAACGCTGTGGCCTACCAATTGGGTGCTGCGCAAGCCATGGCGCGGCGTGCCGGTGGGCAAGTGCGTCACCTTAAACTTCACGGGGCCTTGTCAAACATGGCCTGCGTCGATGCCGATCTAGCTCGTGTTTGTTTTGAGACCGCGCTAGCCGTCGATCCCGACATCATCATCATGGTTCTCGCCGCGACCGCGATGGAAGACGTTGTACGCGATTTGGGCTGCGCTTGGGCGGGAGAAATCTTTGCGGATCGCGCCTATAATGACGACGGTACATTGGTCGACCGAAGGCTGCCGGGCGCCGTGCTGCACGATACGGCCATTGCCGCCCCCCGCATTCTTGAAATGCTCAAAGCGGGGGCCATCATCGCCGAAAGCGGCAAACGCATCCCCTGCGAAATCGACACGATCTGCCTGCACGGGGATACGCCAGCGGCTGTCGAAATGGCCTGCGGCATCCGGGATCACCTGCAAAACGCAGGAATTACACTGCAAACACTATAGATTTCTGCACCTTCAAAGATTCCAACTAAATCCTTTCATGCGCTTCCCCCTATCGCTTGGGACGAGGGTACCGTTAACTGCCCCTAAGGGAGATAAATCCATGACAACCGCACCATACTATAGCCCCAAGGGCGGGCTACCTCCGCAGACCCAACTGCTGACCGACCGCGCGATGTTTACCGAAAGCTACGCAGTTATCCCCAAGGGCACGATGACTGACATCGTGACCAGCTATTTGCCACATTGGGAAAAGACCCGTGCCTGGGTTCTTGCGCGGCCAATGTCGGGATTTGCGGAAACCTTTAGCCAGTACATCATGGAAGTCGCCCCCGGTGGTGGCAGCACGCGCCCAGAACCTGATGCAACTGCCCAAGGGGTGCTATTTATTGTCGACGGTGGGTTTACCCTGCGGATCGGCGACGAAACTCATCGGTTGAAAACAGGCGGCTATGCGTACCTACCGGCGAGCTGTGAATGGGCACTGTCGAACGACACCGACGCCCCGGCAACATTCCACTGGGTCCGCAAGACTTATCAGGCCGTCGACGGGATCGACGCGCCGGAACCATTTGTGACGCATGAAGCAGATGCGACGAAAATCGAAATGCCGGACACTGACGGTAAATGGGCCACGACACGCTTCGTTGAGCCAACAGACATGCGCCACGACATGCACGTGAACATCGTGACGTTGGAACCCGGCGGCGTCATACCATTCGCCGAAACCCACGTCATGGAACACGGGCTGTACGTCTTAGAAGGCAAAGCCGTGTACCGCCTGAACCAAGACTGGGTCGAAGTCGAAGCCGGCGATTTCATGTGGCTTCGCGCCTTTTGCCCACAAGCCTGCTATGCTGGCGGTCCGGGGCCATTCCGATATCTACTTTACAAAGACGTGAACCGGCACATGCCGCTAGGTAGGCCCAAATAATGCCAGAACTTGATTACTACAAAGAACGCTGCGCACTTGCCGCCGCGTTCCGCCTCGCGTTTCGCGAAGGTTGGCACGAAGCGGTCGCAAACCACTTTAGTCTCGCGGTGTCGGACGATGGTAAGACGTTTTTGATCAACCCTGCCGGACTACATTTCAGCCGCATCAAAGCGTCTGACCTGATCCTGTGGCACGCCGATGGCCCTGCGCCAACGGTTGGTCAAGAAAATGCGCCCGACCCCACGGCTTGGGCCATCCACGGCGCGTTCCACCGTCATGAGCCACGCGCCCGTGCCTGCCTGCATGTACACGCCGACAACGCTACAGCGCTATCATGTATTGTTGGGGCGGAACTTCCGCCAATCGACCAGAACACTGCACGGTTTTTCCGGCGTTACGGATATGACGACGGATACGGCGGCATGGGATTAGGATCAGAGGGCGAGCGGATTTCCAAAACCCTAGGCCCGCACCGCATTCTGGTGATGGGCAACCACGGTGTGATGGCCGCCGCCGAAAGTGTCGCGCGGGCCTTTGATGAATTATACTACTTTGAACGCGCCTGCGGTACGTACCTCAAAGCCGCCGCAACAGGCCTGCCATTAAAGGTACTAAGCGACGACATCGCCGAAAAAACCGCCCTCGATTGGGAAGACTACCCGATGGAAACATGGGATCAGCACTTTGAGGCAATGTGCGCGATATTGGATCAAGAAGGGTCTGATTATCGGGACTGATTGGTCAAATTTGTTGTTAAAAGAATAACCGCTTTGCGGGACAAAGCGCCATTTCGCAGTGGTGGTATCAATGTCCGCATTGCGTTTAACGCTCACCGTCGTGGCCGATTGCGAGATCGTCAGGGAAGCAATATTGGTCAATTCAAACAGACCTGTGTCTCAAAAGGTTTTGCTTGCTTCATCCAACTTTTGACCTTTGACTGTAGTTTAGAGGCTGGGAACCAGCTCTGTCGAATACTGGAAACTACGAAAATGAAGCAGCTCGACTACCTTTCAAATGTTCTCGCCGGATGGGTCGGCTTCCTTGCAGCTTGGGCGCTTTGGCGACAATCGCGTACGATACTGAACTATGGGTGGTCAGGTGTCGGCACTCAGACACAGGGGGTGTTTGTCGTTTCACTCCTGTTGATCGGGTTGGCTGTCGCATTTTTGGTTTTGTCTTCGCGTGGGAGCCGGCGCGCGCTCTTCGTTTTTGGCGTGCTTGCCACATTAGTAGTGGCCCCGCCAATATTTGCCGGATCACGCCATCGTCTAGATATCTTTGGTTACAATTACTACGCAATGTTTGAGTGGATTGCATCCGCATGGACACAACTGGCATTACTGGTTCTGGCAACGCTTTCGATCTTGGGCTTGATGGGACGGCGCATGACCGGGGCGTTTTCTCGGCCCGGTGAACCACGCGAGAACGTTGACGTAGCGCGTATCCGCGCCGAAACCGTCTACTGGGTTGTACTAGTTTGGTTTTTGGTGACGGTTTTGAACATGTCGGGTCTTTTGGGTTATCGTTTCTGGCCAAATATCATAAACGGGTTTGAGGATTTCGGCGTCCGATCCTTACGTATCTCAGCGGTACTCGCTTTGCCGATCGCCCTGGTGATTGCGCTGTGGTTCCGCTCTGGTGCTGCACTTTGGTTGCTGGCGGTAAACCTGGTTGCCTATGACCTCCATCGGCTCCTTGAATGGGGGAGCTATTGGCCAGAAGATGGGCTCTCTTCGTTCTCCCCCACTAAAGATTTCTATCTCGAACACCCGTTTATGAGGCTCGCAGAGCTTGCGGCCGTGCTGTGGCTGGTCCGAATTGGACTACTACGCAAACCTTAGAGGATGGGACGGAAAAGTTTGAAATGCCCAATGATCTGATCCTCATGTCCGACATTCGCTGCATCGCCGAGAAGTTGAAGTTTGGGCTCACTACCGTCATTCGTGGCACGTATTTCTCTAAACAACATCCGCCCATATTGGCAGATGGTCCGATGCATGTCTCGCTGGTCCTTCTTGCACGACACCTGCGTCGAGTAACTCTATTTTTGATGACATTGCGATCCGATCCAATGCCGCGATGGGCCGCGCTGCGTGGAAGCTGTGGCCGGGGGCGTGGACGTTGAATTGACCTAGCGCCTCCAAACCTTTGTGCGGGGACCATTCGTTGAAATCGCCTGCAACAATAACCCGTTCGGCCCCTTCGACGGCTTTGGCGATCGCATGAAGCTGCCGCACACGGTGACGCCGCATGAGCCCAAGATGGGCGGCGACGAAACTGAAGGCAGGCAGATCAACGCGGACAGCGCCACGCGGTTCTAGCCCCGGCAGGTCGATATGCGTGACTGCGCCAATTTTCATACCCTTACGGACCAAGATCGCATTGCCGTGCCAGCCAAGGCTGACGGCATTACGCGCGACAGGGACGATTTCGAAATCAGTCTCGGCCTCGATCACGTTTCGGGCCAGCGCACCGGGGCGCGCACCCAGTCGTAAATCCGCCTCTTGCAGGGCAATCACGTCGGCCTCGAGACCGTTGAGAACCTGCACAATACGCATCGGATCACGCCTGCGATCCAAACCTTTGGCTTTTCTTATGTTGTAACTCGCGACCCGAAGGCCATTATTAAATGTAGACATGTTAAGAAAGATGGGGGCGCGACCTTCAAATGAAAAGGCCAAGCCATGATCGCTGACAAGGTGCTGAAACAAAGCAGGGTTATGCTCGTGCTTTGGGGATTACTGTTGCTTTCGGCAATTGTAGCCATGTTTGCAGGGCGTTGGTCATTGGCGTTTGTCGCATTCAGCACGCTGGCGTTGGCGATTGCGCCGGTATTCTTGGCCTCTCGCCTTAACCTGACACTGCCTCTGCCCTTTCTTGTTGCAACGACCCTGTTCACCTTTGCGACCGTTTTTATGGGCGAAGCTTTCGATTTTTATGAGAAGGTCTGGTGGTGGGATATTGCCCTACATGGCGGGTCCGCAGTTGGGTTTGGACTAATCGGGTTCTTGTTCGTTTTCATGCTATTCGAGGGAGATCGCTACGCTGCCCCGCCCGCCGCGATCGCTTTTATGGCGTTCTGCGTGGCGATTACCGTCGGTACAATGTGGGAAAATTTCGAATACCTGATGGACCTGACGTTTGGACTAAATATGCAGAAATCCGGACTGCAAGACACGATGGGTGACTTGCTGGTTGATAGCGTCGGCGCCCTGTTGGGCGCACTGTCGGGCTACGTCTTTCTAAAAGGGCATCGTACAGGCGTAACGACCATTCTGATCCATCAGTTCGTAGAAATGAATAAACGACTGTACCGCAAGTCCAAGGATCGGCTGCGGAAATAGCTCTTAAGGGTGGAACCCGACCGGTATGTTGTCGCGGTCGTTTAGCAACAGGTCGGCCATTACCTCGCCTGCTTTTGGAGCCATACCAAAGCCAATCTTAAAGCCACCGTTCGCGACGAATTCACCGTCGCGCGTGGGGTGCCGCCCTAGGATCGGTGATCGGCTACGGCTGCGCGGGCGTACGCCTGCCCAGCGTTCGATCACGGGCGCATTTTTCAGAACTGGAAACGCCGCGATCGCGCGGGTTAGCACGTCGTCCAACTGTTCGTCTGTACTGGTCGGATCATCAAATTCCCGTTCAGACGTCGACCCAATTGCAACCGTGCCGTCCCTGTGCGGAATGATGTGTAGCGCGTCTGCAAATAGCTGCGGCTTGCCTGACGCATTGAATTCCAGCACTGCAGCCTGACCTTTGACACCACCGCCGCCCAGTTCTGCGACGCCTTTCCACCCCGTCGCCCAAACGACCTGCCCGGAAGCCGTGCCAGTCGTATCGACGGAACCGCCAAGCGCAATCACCGCGTCAGCCAAAGCGCGGGTCGCGCGGCGTGGGTGGATCAATGCAGACAGTGTATCGCGAACCAAAAGGCCGGTGGGCGATGGCGGTATCCAATCGCCTTGACCTGCGGGGACGACCTCCCAAATCGCTTTGCCTTTCCAAAGCTTGGCGGCAGTGATCGCCCGATCACGCGCCAGCGTAACTGCCCGGTCATCGGCCAAGGGCTGAAGCCTACCTGACCGTGAATAGCCAACGTTAGACTCTGAAATAGACTCTACTTCGGCCCAAAACTGTTCGGCCAGGATCAGGCTTTCGAATTGGAACGCTTTCTTTTCATTCCAGTTCTCGGGAACATGGGGGGCAAGTGCGCCGACGACACCACCGCTTGAACCTGCAGCAACCCCATTTGGGTCGATCACTTGGACCTTCGCTCCGCGCCGCGCACAGGCATAGGCCACCGACAGCCCAAAAATGCCAGCGCCCATTACTGTCACATCAGCCGTTGCCATTCCGGTTCCTTCCGCCCAAAGATGGGCTGACTCCTAAGGCATGACCTCATGACAAACCAGACCGCAAAACTTGACTGGCGGGACGGCCGTGTGCCGATCTCGACCCAATTCGATGATCCTTACTATTCGCTCGATAATGGGCTGGCTGAAACACGGCATGTGTTTTTGGACGGAAACGACCTGCCCGCCCGTTTTGGCGGCACCTTTCAGATCGCCGAGCTTGGCTTTGGTACAGGCCTAAACCTATTGGTGACTTGGGCGCTGTGGGATCAGGCAGGGCGTCCCGGCCAATTGCAGTTTACGTCGTTCGAGGCCTTTCCGATGGCAAAGGAAGACATGCGAACCGCACTGGCCCATTTCCCCGAGGTCGCCGAATACGCAGACGTTTTGCTTGACCACTGGTCGCCGGGCGACGGGGCGACACAGTTGCCGGACGGTCCATTGCTTGATGTGATCGTTGGGGATGCTCGCGAAACTGTTCCGGCATGGAACGCCAGCGCAGACGCATGGTTTTTAGATGGGTTTTCACCCGCCAAAAACCCAGAGCTATGGGGCGCGGACCTGCTGCGCGCCGTTGGTGAACACACAAAACCCGGCGGAACTGCGGCAACTTATAGCGCTGCTGGCCACGTCCGCCAAAGCCTGACCACGGCTGGGTTCACCGTAACCCGCACCCCCGGATATGGACGCAAACGCCACATGACACGCGCAAGGATCGACGATGCAGAATAACGCGCGGCTTGGCATCATGTTCATGATCGCCACTACTTTTGTTTTTGCGATCCAAGACGGAATTTCGCGCCATTTGGCAGGAAACTATAACGTCCTGATGATCGTGATGATCCGGTACTGGTTCTTTGCCGCCTTCGTGATCACCATCGCGAAAAGGCAATCCGGTTCTATAAAAAAGGCCGCAGCGACAAGCCAGCCTATCCTGCAAATCACGCGCGGCATTTTGCTATCGCTTGAGATTTGCGTGATGGTTACTGGGTTCGTGGCACTTGGACTGGTCGAAAGCCACGCTGTTTTCGCATGCTATCCGCTATTGATCGCAGCCCTATCTGGCCCGGTGTTGGGCGAACAGGTCGGATGGCGACGTTGGACTGCCATTGGGATAGGCTTTGTCGGTGTGCTGGTCATTTTACAGCCGGGCTATGCCGTCTTTGCGCCAGCTGCGATGATCCCATTGATCGCGGCATTAATGTTCGCGCTATACGGCCTTTTGACCCGATACGCGTCACGCAAAGATACCACGGTAACCTCGTTCTTTTGGACGGGCGTCGCGGGTGCTGTCGTCATGACCATCGTCGGCGCGTGGTCATGGGAACCAATGACCAGCCAAGATTGGGCATGGATGGCGACGCTATGCGTTACCGGCGCCACTGGCCACTGGCTGTTGATCAAAACCTATGAAGTCGCCGAAGCCAGCGCGGTGCAACCATTTGCATATCTACAACTGGTTTTTGCCAGCGCTATTGGCGTTTTTCTGATGGGCGAAACCATACGGCCCAACGTGGCACTGGGCGGCGCGATCGTTATTGCGGCGGGGCTGTTCACCCTGTGGCGGGCACGACAAAAGTCTTAGCCGTCTTCAGGTCGGGCAACTGGCCGCTGCTGAGTCGGTGTTTCTTCTTGCGGCTGGCGCTCTGGGCGGGTCCTTGGCCGCAGCAATGGCTTTTCACCGATGAGCAGATCAGTGAACGCAATCGGTCCCGTTTTACCGGTTAACCGTGCCTCATAGATCGGTAGGCTTTCGGTCACCCGCATCACGTAGTTTCGTGTCTCGCGAAATGGGATGTGTTCGATCCAGTCGATTACATCCATTTCACGCAAACGCGGATCACCACGTTCTTCCATCCACGTACGCGGACGGCCCGGCCCTGCGTTATATCCAGCGGCAATCATCACCGGTGTCGGCCCAAACTGTTCTTGCAAGCCAGCCAAGTACTGCGAACCCAACGTGGCATTGTAGCGCCAATCATTCGTTAGCCGACCACGCGAATAGGGCATATCCAGCTGTCCGGCGACCTCCTCTGCGGTGCCTGGCATAAGCTGCATCAACCCAAGAGCCCCGACAGGGCTGCCGATCGTTGTGTTGAATTCGCTTTCGCGCCGGGCAATCGATAAGGCAAGCGCCGGGTCAACCGGCAGGTCCATCTCTGCCAGATCATGGATAGGGTAATAAAGCGATGGAATGATGATTCCCCGCGTTACGGCCGTTTTTCCCAATAACAGAGTATAATATTGCTCGTTTAAGTGGTCGAGATAGGCACCTACTTGTGCCAACTCTACTGGCGATAGTGTCTTGCCCAGCTCTGCAAAGAACGTCACCGCTGCGCCACGTTCACCACCAGCCAACAGCATGAAGGCGACCTTTGTCAGCTCCCGTTCAAAGACGAGCGCTCCCTTCCATTCCACGTCTGTCCCGACGAGAAACGGATCAAGCGGACGGCCCAGCTTTTCTGCGGCAAGCAGACCGTAAAACGCTGTGTGATGCGCTGCGGCCGCGCCATAAGAAAGCGTGGCCAAATCCGCGTTATTCATGACCGCATGCGTACGCCCCATCCAATACTGCATCCGGCTGCTAGAAATCGGGCCAGACACAGCCGCCGACGCCTTTTCAAAATGCTCTAACGCGCGTGATGGGTCGCCAAGATATGTGAGCGCGAGATAGCCGGATAGCCACTCTAAATCGGCATAAAACGCACCTTCATCCAGATAATGGCGTGACGCGATAAGGTATGCTTGTTCGGCCCGACCTTCGCGCATTTCCCAGCGCGCAAGCACACGGCGCCAACCTGCCCAGCGGAATGGGTCGCCCAGCGCCGCGCGGCTGGTTGAACGCTCGCCAAGCATCACAACCGCATCGGTCCAATCACCACGCTGCGCGCGCCAATTATAGCGGTCATATGCGAATCCTGGGTCTTCGCGCAGGGACGCAGGGACGGCTTCGTAAAGCGGCAGCATATTCCGTTTGCCCGCGATATAGCCGATCCGCGCTTCAGCTAGCGCGCGCTGATCAGACTCTATCAAAGGCAACATGCGTGTCGCATCGGTCCGCCTAGATCGCCACAGCATCGCGTCAGCCCGCGCCACATGATAGGGTGCTAGCACATCTGAAAAGGCAGACATCAACGCGTCTTGGCCGTCGTCAGTTAACCCAAGTTCCAGCCAAGCCGTCCGCAAATATTCATGCGCTTTCTCGATTTCTCCGCTTGTCATCAACGCTTCGGCTAGGCGGGTGGCACCTTCGCCGGTTTGGGGCGGATTATCGGCAAACCATGCGATGACTTCATCAGCCGTATGGCCCTTTTCAATCAAAGGTTCGGCCTTAGCACGCAGCCGATCTAGACCCGGCCAATCCGGATGCGCAGAAACAAAACGACGGTAGTCCTGAAAATCAGCATCACCATCACGTAACCGCAACCATGTTAGAACTTCGGCCGTCAAAGGGTCCGCTTGCGAAGCCAGATTGTAGGCGGCATCCCAGTCAACACTGGCTGCAGTTAACGCGGCAACTGCCTTTGGGTCGACCTCTTGGGCCATCAGTGGCGCAGACAGGAATGTCACGGCCATCGCAAAGGTTATATTTCGCATCAGAGTCACCGCACCGTCTGTTTTCAAATAAACTAGCGTTGCGGCTCGTAATAACAACTCACAAACTTGGCAATCGGCAGAAACCCGTCTAGGGTCCGCGCGATTTTACCGGGCGATTCAATGCCCACAGCAACAAGGATGCGTGTCATGTTCAAAGGGTCACTCCCCGCCCTCGTCACGCCGTTTAAAGACGGCCAAGTGGACACTGATGCGCTGAAAAAGCTGGTGGACTGGCATGTGGATCAGGGGTCACATGGTTTGGTTCCTGTGGGTACAACAGGCGAAAGCCCAACCCTGACACACACGGAACATGACGCTGTGGTTGCTTGCGTGGTCGAAGCCGCTGCTGGCCGCATTCCAGTGATCGCAGGTGCTGGTTCGAACAACACAATCGAAACTGTGCGCTTAGTTAAGGCAGCAAAAGCTGCGGGTGCTGACGCCGCGCTTGTGGTGACGCCATACTATAACAAGCCAACACAGGCTGGGCTGATTGCGCATTTCAGCGCCGCTGCTGACTGTGGTCTTCCGATCATCATCTATAACATCCCCGGTCGTTCGGCTGTCGATATGACACCTGAAACGATGGGCGCATTGTCAAAACTAGACATGATCGTTGGTGTCAAAGATGCGACTGGTGACCTGTCCCGCGTGCCAAAACAACGCATGGCCTGCGGTACTGATTTCATGCAGCTATCCGGCGAAGACGCGACTGCGCTAGGCTTTAACGCCCACGGCGGTTGCGGATGCATTTCGGTGACTGCGAACGTGGCGCCCAAACTATGTGCGGAATTCCAAGAAAGCACGCTGGCTGGCGAATACGACAAAGCGCTGACCCAACTGGACCGCTTGATGCCCCTGCACGAAGCGATCTTTACAGAGCCCGGGGTAGCGGGTGCGAAATACGGTATGTCGTTGCTAGGTCTATGCAGCGAAGACGTCCGCTCACCTCTGACAGGGCTAACTGATGGCACCAAAGAAAAAATGCGTGCCGCAATGGTGCACGCTGGCTTGCTGAACTGATCTTTTGGGATGGGTGACATCACCCGTCCCAAATTCATCACCCGGCCGTTGCGCACCCACCGAACGGTGGCTTTTTGCGTTACAGCCCGAATCTTTCATTAACCCCTTATTTCATTGAGGTATGCTCTGTCGGCGATACGTCGGCTAAGCGTCGGACCTATGGCCGGTATTTCCGCGCTTAAGAAGACGCACGGTCTAACCGCAAACAGTGCGCCCAATTCATGCATAGTCATCTGACCCAGCCCGCTGCATAACGCACCTCTTCGCATCCACCAAACACTGCTGCCCGGTCGAGTTCAACCTCTAACGCCTTGATCCGTCCGCCCCCCATACGTACGCCCGGTTCGGCCCAGAACGCGGTCACAGTCAGCACTGTTCTGTCGCGTTTCATGTCGATCCGGCCGATTAGTCGGCCTCCTTCGATCACGGGAAACACGTAGTAGCCGTATTTGCGCTGCGGCGCGGGTACAAAGATTTCGATCCGGTAGTGGAAACCGAATAACCGTTCTGCCCGTTTGCGGTCGCGAAGTGCGGGATCAAACGGGGAAAGGATGCGTAGGCGCGATACCGGTGCCGCGACGGGCCGGTCCATCACTTCGGGCCATGCAAAGGACCGACGTAACTTGCCGTCAACACCTTCGACGTCCACCTCAATAATACGGTTGTCGGCTAGCGCGGTTGCGCACCATGCTTTTGCCTCTGCCGGTGTGACGTTGTCCCAAAACGCCGCCAGTTCGCCACTCGTGGCGAACCCCAAACGATCCAATGCGCCAACGCAGCACCATTCGATTGTGTCTTGCGTATCAGGCTGGTGAGCACGGAAAGCATCGGGAATGACCCGTTCAGTCAGGTCGTAGACTTTGGTAAATCCATCGCGGCGCAGGACCGACAATTGCCCTGAGCGCCACAGGAATTCGAGCGCTGTCTTTGACGGGTGCCAATCCCACCAACCGCCGGAACCACGGCTTTCGTCTTTGCCAACCTGCCCTGATGTGCAGGGTCCGTCGTCCGAGATACGACGCAGGACTTCTTCGGTCTTAGACATAAAGTCGTCGCGCCGCTCATCCTTCCATCGATTTGCGAGCCGGGCTTCGTCGCGTTGAAATCTCAGACGCCAATGTGGAAAACTGGCAATAGGGATCGCAGCGGCGTCATGGGTCCAATGCTCAAACACTTGCCGATCCCGATGCAGCAGGTTTTGCAGCGCGGCAGGACGATATTGTTGCCGGCGCGACCATAAGATTAGGTCGTGCGCACGGGCGAATGTGTTCACGCTGTCGAGCTGCACAAAACCAAGATCATCAATAGCGGCCGCCAAATCCGCGCCTTTACCTGGTCCAGACGGACGCGATGTTAGACCATGCCTTTCTAGGAAAATATGTCGAGCACGTGTGTTCGTCAGAATAGGAGCGGTCATTCAGAATGCTTTCTAGTCGCAAGTTGCTGAAGGCGGACCTGGCGCAATGCCTCGACCAATAATGCCGTGACCATGCCAATGTTTAGCAACCCGTTTGCAGCGGCCAAACCGCCCAGCAAACGCCACTCCATCGGCAATAAAATATCCCCGAAGCCAAGCGTCGTAAACGCAACCAGAGAAAAGTAGACTGCAGGCTCCATCGCGTTGAACACGCCAAGTCCACGCAGCGCAAATGCCCAGATCCAAACGCCAATGGTCATTTGAACCATCACCCAAATCGCGGCAATGCATAGGACCAACATCAGCTTTGGCCGGTGCGGTTCGCGGGTCAACCATGGATGGAGACGCATAGTCATCACCTCCATCACCCAAAAGCTAAGCCCCGCAACGAAAATGGATACCAGCAATAGAGCGGTGCCAAGAGCAAGTTGGATGAACATGACGACGTGCCTCGTGGGGTTTTGAACCCACACCATAACCGCCAAGCACATAATGCAAAGCGGCAATCCCTTGTTCCGCACTGCAACATGCCCTATCTCCGCCATACTATGGCAAAGAAACCTGAAAATAAAAATTACAAAGTCATCGCTGAAAACCGGCGTGCCCGGTATGATTATGCGATTGATAGCGACCTTGAGGTCGGGATCATTTTGCATGGCTCCGAGGTGAAATCGCTGCGCATTGGCCAGTCGAACATTGCTGACAGCTATGCGTCAGTTGATGACGGTGAACTGTGGCTGACGAACGCCTATATCGCGCCTTACGATCGCGCGATGTTCAGCCACGAAGAACGCCGCAAACGCAAACTTTTGGTCAGTCGCAAAGAGCTGTCGAGGCTTTGGAACGCGACGAAGCGCGAAGGCATGACGTTGGTCCCGTTGGTGATGTATTTTAACGACCGCGGATTAGTCAAACTGAAGATCGGGATCGCTAAGGGTAAGAAAAACCACGACAAGCGTGCGACCGAAGCAAAACGTGACTGGGGCCGCCAGAAACAACGCCTGCTTCGCCACGGGGACTAATTGTCGCAGGAAAACCTTTGCTGAATCCGAATCATTGGTTAACCTTCCTTCCAAGCGCGGTAACGGATCAGACCGACGCATTAAAAACAACGATCCACTTGGAAGGGACGAACTATGGAACAGATGATTATTCAGCTCATCTCGGGTGCTGTTGGCGGAAACGCCGCAGGTACCGCGATGAAGGACCTGTCACTGGGCACAATCGGTAACACAATCGCAGGCCTTATTGGCGGTGCAGGTGGTGGCCAACTGGTTGCATTACTAGGTAGTGGTGCAGCGATGGCGGGCGGTAGCGGCGACATTATGGGTATGGTCACCCAAGTCGCTGGTGGCGCTGGCGGCGGTGCTATCCTGACAGCGATTGCAGGTATGATCAAAAACAAGATGTCCAGCTAATCACGCCACGACAGCTTACTTGCGCCTCCGCCATTTGGCGGGGGCGCAATGCATTTCGACAGCGCCTTCGTGTCAATTCCACGCCATTTTATCAATTAAATCGCGCTCCACCTGACCTAGGACTGCAGTCGGACTTGTCATAATACACAGCGCAGGCTACCCCTTCGGCAATTGCCACGAAAGGTGAATGCCATGACAAAATCTGCGCCCGATGACCCCAAAACACTGGTCAGCACAGACTGGCTCTCCGAGCATCTTAAAGATCCCGATTTACGCATATTTGACGCATCTTGGTATTTGCCAGATGCAGGCCGTGATGCACGCGCCGAGTTTGAAAAAGGCCACATCACCGGCGCGCGATTTTTTGACATAGACGAGATCAGCGACCTACGGTCGGAACTACCGCACACAGTACCCCCTGTTGAAAAGTTCATGTCGCGGATGCGCGCGATGGGCGTAGGTGACGGCCATCAGGTGGTTGTTTACGACGGCAGCGGACTGTTTTCCGCCGCACGCGTTTGGTGGCTTTTCCGCCTCATGGGGCAGACCAATATCGCAGTCTTGGATGGTGGTATACCTAAATGGATCGCCGATGGTCACAAGACGACTAAGACGCCTGCGACGATCCGCGATCGACATATGACTGTTAAGCAGCGCACCGATCTTGTGAAGGACGTGACCCAAGTCGCGCGCGCCGCGAAACTGAAGGATCACAACATCGTCGATGCCCGTGCACCGGCCCGCTTTCGTGGTGAAACCGAAGAGCCACGCGAAGGGCTTCGTTCGGGCCACATTCCGGGATCGCGGAACGTGTTTTACCAAGATCTGTTGAACGCTGATGGAACGATGAAGCAAGCAAACGCACTGCGCACGATTTTCACTGATGCAGGCGTTGATATGCAAAAGCCCATCATCACCACCTGTGGGTCCGGCGTGACTGCCGCGATCCTATCGCTCGCCCTCGAGAGGATCGGCAAAACCGACCACTCACTTTACGACGGCTCATGGTCCGAATGGGGCATGTATGCCGACCTTCCAATCGCTACCGGAGCCGCTTAATGCTGGAAAACCTTACAGCCCTACCTGCCGACAAAATTCTTGCCCTGATGGCCAAGTACAAAGAAGATCCACGCACCGATAAGGTCGATCTGGGCGTCGGCGTTTATAAAGATGCCAGCGGCAACACCCCCGTTATGCGTGCGGTCAAAGAAGCAGAGCGTCGGATTTTGGCAGACCAGACCAGCAAAGCATACACTGGCCTTGCCGGTGATCCTGCATTTGGCACAGCGATGCGTGAATTGGTACTGGCTGACAGCGTTCCCGCAGAGCGCGTTGCAGCCGTCGCCACACCTGGCGGTACGGGCGCAATTCGTCAGGCACTTGAGCTGATCAAAATGGCTGCGCCTGACGCGACTGTTTGGCTTTCCAACCCAACATGGCCGAACCACCCGTCGATCATCAAATACCTTGGCATGAAAATGGCCGAGTATCGGTATTTTGACGAAGAAACCCGTGGCGTTGATTTTGACGGCTTGATGGCGGACCTCGATGGCATCGCTGCTGGAGACGTTGTTCTGCTTCACGGCTGCTGCCACAACCCGACCGGTGCGAACCTAACACTTGACCAGATGGATCAAGTGATTGCCAAGCTTCAGGCCAAAGGCGCGGTTCCACTTGTTGATATTGCCTACCAAGGTTTCGGTGATGGTTTGGACGCCGACGCGGTAGCCACTCGCCGGATCGCAAGCAGTTTCGACAATGTGCTGATCGCGGCAAGCTGTTCTAAGAACTTTGGGGTTTACCGTGAGCGTACTGGTATTCTGATGGCCGTCGCAAAAGATGCTGATCAAAAGGCGCTCGCACAACAGACGCTGGCATATCTGAACCGTCAGAACTATTCCTTCCCGCCAGATCACGGCGCACGCGTTGTGACCACGATCCTGACGGATCCCGAACTGCGGGCAGACTGGGAAGCCGAGCTGGAAGAAACCCGCAATGGCATGCTCGCGCTACGTCAACAGCTTGCGGATGAACTGAAACGTCTCACAAACAGTGACCGCTTCAATTTCCTTGCTGATCACCGTGGGATGTTCAGCCGCTTGGGTACATCACCTGAGAAGGTCGAGCAGCTTCGCGCGGAGCACGGCATCTATATGGTAGGCGACAGCCGCATGAACATCGCCGGTCTAAACGCGAAAACTGTTCCGATTCTCGCAAAAGCAATCGTCGACGCTGGTATTTAATCCCTGCGAAGGAATTTCTAGAAATTCCTTCTGCCGATAAAAATTCTAGAATTTTTATGCGCCCGCAGCGTAATTTGCTGCGGGCGCATAATTTTCTTGCGATCCATCGCACAACATTATACCTCGAATGGCGACCAATTCGTAATTTTGATACACGAAGGAAACGCCATGTCATTCCGTCTTCAGCCTACCCCGCCTGCTCGTCCGAACCGCTGCCAGCTCTTTGGGCCGGGTTCAAACACCAAGCTATTCGCAAAGATGGCAGCAAGCGCTGCTGATGTGATCAACCTTGATCTTGAAGACAGCGTATCCCCATCAGACAAGGATACGGCCCGCGCCAATATCATCGAGGCGATCAACACAATCGACTGGAACACAAAGTACCTGAGCGTACGGATCAACGGTCTCGACACCCCCTACTGGTATCGCGATGTCGTTGATTTGCTAGAGCAAGCCGGCGACCGTTTGGACCAGATTATGATCCCAAAGGTGGGGTGCGCTGCGGATGTATACGCTGTCGATGCACTGGTCACCGCGATTGAGACCGCAAAGGGCCGGACAAAGCCAGTCAGCTTTGAGGTCATCATCGAATCTGCGGCTGGCATCGCGCACGTCGAAGAAATCGCGGCAAGCTCACCTCGCCTTGCTGCCATGTCACTAGGCGCTGCGGATTTCGCGGCCTCTATGGGTATGCAAACCACCGGAATCGGCGGGACGCAAGAAAACTATTACATGCTGCATGGTGACACACGGCACTATTCTGACCCGTGGCACTGGGCGCAAACGGCGATTGTTGCCGCGTGCCGTACACATGGCGTGCTGCCCGTCGACGGGCCGTTTGGTGATTTTTCAGACGATGAAGGTTACCGTGCGCAATCCCGCCGGTCGGCAACGCTGGGGATGGTTGGCAAATGGGCGATCCACCCGAAACAAATTGCGCTCGCCAACGAGGTGTTCACCCCGTCAGAAGAGGCCGTTGCCGAGGCGCGCGAAATACTTGCCGCAATGGAAGACGCCAAGGCACGTGGCGAAGGAGCCACAGTGTACAAAGGCCGCTTGGTCGACATCGCATCGATCAAGCAAGCCGAAGTCATCGTGCGTCAGTCCGAGATGATCGCGGGCTGACGCAATAGTTTTACTGGCCCGCGAGGGTCAGCATACCTGCGTTAAATGCGGCTCTGCAATCTGTTGCATCACGCATGATGTCGTCTTGTAGCAAAGGGGTCGACGTCATGCCTGGACCTGCGAAACGCATATCGTCGCATTCCTGATCGTTCGACCATTCACCACTGTCGTTACCAAAATCAATTGTGCCATCGGCAGCGACACCTGCCAGCGTCAGCCGCCCGGCTTCAAACGCACGTTTGCAATCTGTTGCATCGGCAAGAACGTCTTCTTGCAACAACGGTGTGGAGGTCAGGCCAGGGCCAGTAAAGCGGCCGTCATCACATTCACCGTCATTCGCCCATTCGCTACTGTCATCGCCAAAATTGATAGACTGCGCGGAGGCGGTACATGCTGCAAAAGCAGCGATGGTGCTGAGAAGAAGTATGATTCGCATAATATGTTCCTAAAGGCTGAATATCGCCCCACTGTTTCGCCGACATAAATCGCAAATGCAAACAACTTACGGCATCCGTTGCCATCAGCCTGACGTTACGCCATATATCACACAGCTATCGTAACAAGGTTCGCACAACCAATGACACAGTATCTCGATTTCGAAAAACCTCTGGCCGAAATTGAAGGCAAAGCAGAAGAACTGCGCGCCATGGCCCGGGACAATCCAGAAATGGATGTCGAAAAAGAAGCAACCGCACTTGATAAAAAAGCAGCTGACCTTCTTGTGTCGCTTTATGCGGACCTTAGCCCTTGGCGTAAATGTCTGGTGGCCCGCCACCCAGAACGCCCGCATTGCAAAGATTATATCGACGCACTTTTCACGGAATATACACCACTGGCCGGTGACCGGAATTTTGCTGACGACCATGCCATCATGGGTGGTATCGCGCGACTAGACGGTAAACCCGTCATGGTTATCGGCCATGAAAAGGGTAACGATACAAAATCCCGGATTGAGCGTAACTTTGGCATGGCCCGCCCAGAAGGGTACCGTAAGGCGATCCGCCTGATGAACCTTGCTGATCGGTTCGGCATTCCAGTGATCACGCTGGTCGACACCCCCGGCGCCTACCCCGGCAAAGGTGCCGAAGAACGTGGTCAATCCGAGGCAATCGCGCGTTCGACTGAGAAATGTCTTGAGCTTGGCGTTCCGCTGATCAGTGTTGTGATTGGCGAAGGCGGTTCTGGCGGTGCGGTTGCATTTGCGACGGCGAACCGTGTCGTTATGCTCGAAAATTCGATTTATTCGGTGATCAGCCCAGAAGGTTGCGCGTCAATTCTGTGGAAAGATGGCGGAAAGATGCGTGAAGCAGCCGAGGCCCTGCGCCTTACGTCCAAAGACCTGAACGAACTGGGTGTTTGTGACACGATCATCCCTGAACCCAAGGGTGGTGCACACCGCGACGCGCAAAAGGCTATTGAAGCTGTAGGCGCAAAATTGAAAACACTGCTGGCCGAGCTGGATGGGAAAAGCCCCGAAAAGCTGCGTGCTGATCGCCGTAGCAAATATCTCAAACTGGGTTCAAAAGGTTTGGCTGCTTAATCGCCGATGCGCGCCTTTGTTCAAGGGCACTGGCAACTGATCATTCTCACCGTCATAGTTTTCGCGCTATGGCGGACACCCGCCCTCATACCTCTCAAAATCCTGATCGTTTTCTTGCATGAGATGTCTCATGCAATCGCTATCCTTTTGACGGGTGGCGACATTTTGGATTTCTCCATCGACCAAAATCAAGGTGGTGCCGTTTGGAGCCGCGGTGGAAATCGCTTTATGTCACTGACGGCTGGCTATTTGGGGTCGCTTTTGATTGGCATCGGCCTACTGATCGCCGCCATGCGCACAAACGTCGATCGCCTGATCATGGCCGGACTGGGCTGCGCCATGTTGCTTATCACCTTGCTGTATATCCGCACCCCGTTCGCAGTTGTGTTCACGGTTGCGATGGGCAGTAGCATGCTGCTGCTTGCGTGGAAATTCGGACATGCGGTGAACGATTTGGCGCTGCGCGTAATCGGCCTAAGCAGCATGTTTTATGTACCATACGACATTATCAGCGACACAATTTTGCGGTCACAGCTTCGTTCAGATGCCCATATGCTGGCCGAAGAATTCGGCGGTACAACGATGATGTGGGGTGTGATTTGGTTGGTGATTAGTATCGCCGTCATCGGGCTTTGCCTGCGGTATGGGCTGGGCAAGCATAGCAATTTACCCCTGCGTTGGTCGCAATCTACCACATAGTCTTTTGGGCCCGCGCACCCCAAGCTGCGTCATATTCAGCGCCGTCAAACCCTGCTTCTTGCTCAGCAAGCATTTCTCCGACCGTTGGTAGGTCCGCACTTTCGTCGCCGGACTTCCAGACACCGGCGCGCATAAGTGCACGCGCACATTGGCTGTATACCTCGGCAATGGTGATGACCGTGATGCTGCGGGGTTGTTTGCCGCGTTGATCAAACCGCCCTAACAGTTCGGGATCAAGTGTGACAATTGCAGTGCCATTCACCCGGATTACATTGTTTGAACCGGGTACAAAAAACATCAAGCTGATCCGCCCATCTTGGACGATGTTACGCAGGGTATCCATACGGTTGTTGCCGCGCCAATCAGGCAACAGCAGCGTTTTCGGGTCGAGTTCTTGCACAACTGGACCATCATCACCGCGCGGACTGCCATCTGCGCCTTCTGGCCCGACGGTCGACATGATGCAAAGCCGCGATGCCATAATCCATTTACGATAAAGCGGAGTAAGGTGATCGGCGACCTTGATCAATGACGCCTTGCCCGGCTTGCCGTAAATTTCCTCAAGAGCAGCAACATCTGTGACTGTGTAGCTATCCATGAAACCCGGCCTCTGCGTTCAGTCGATCACATGCATCTTCAATATCGGTTTCTAGCTGGTGCATGAATTCGGGTACCTCCATGCCGGTTTCGATCCGAGGAAGAAATTCAAAAATGACGGTTCCCGGAGTACGATAGATGCCACGTTTCGGCCAGTATAGACCCGCATTTGTCGCCACGGGTACAACAGGTTGACCCAATTCGCGATACAACAGACCCGTTCCGATTTTATATTTCGCTTTTACCCCCGGCGCGATGCGCGTGCCTTGGGGATAGATGATAAGTTGACCGGGCAATGCGCGCCCCGCCTTCACATCGGCCAACATTGTTTTGATTGCCGCACCACGTTTGCCACGGTTCACCGGGATGCATCCGATACGCAAACCAAACTGACCGATGATCGGCGCATATTTAAGGATTGCTTTCATAATGAATTTGCCGCGCGGGATAGCCCCGTAAATTGCCAAAACATCCATGAAAGACTGATGTTTTGCAGCAACCATAACTTCGTCGGTTGGCGGTTCACCACGGATTTCCCACTTAAGCCCGATCATCCATCCAGCAGACCAACGCACGTAACGGACGTATGCATGACATGCAGCAATTGCGCCGTGCCGCGATACAATCGCTGCAGGCAAATATAGAACGCCCACGACCAACATCGCGACATACATTTGGCCCACGAAAATCAGCGACCGCAGCCACTGGATTGCATAACTCATGTTTGTTCCCTCAACCTTGCAATTGCTGCCGCGCGTGTCGCGAAAAATGCAACGATCGCTGCCAATAGTGGTATCATTAACGGCCAGATCCACCCTGCGCCATCAAATCCGACCTCAGCAAAGAAACCGCCACCGTCTGGCAAAATTTGCAATACAATCAGCGCCAACACAACGCCTGCAATCGCCCCCAATCCAGCACGAAGCGTATAACGTCGTACAAAAGCACGCGCGATGTAAACATCGCGCGCCCCGACAAGCCGCAGCACACGGACCACCTGCGCATTCGCAGCAAGCGACGCATGCGCCGCAAGCGTGATCATCGCGGCAACGCTGGCACCAATAAGTAGGATAACCGCCCAGCCAATAAGACGGACACGCCCGGCTGCAGCCAACAGCGGGTCCCGCCAAGTTGCATGATCATCAAGAACAACACCGGGAATTTCAGCCGTCAAACGCGCCTGCAAGCCTTCGGGATCATAGGCAGGTTCATCTGCGATAATCTCGACCAATTGCGGAATAGGAAGCGTATCGAGCGGCAAGTCTGTACCGAACCAAGGCTCTAACAATGCTTGCTGTTCTTCATTCGTAAGCGCGCGCGTGCTTGCTACACCGGGTGTTGTTTCTAGAATTTCCAACGCCTTAGCCAATTGCGCATCGGCCTGTTCAGGGTCAGCTGGCAAACGCAGTGTCGCCGCTTGCGCCAATTCTTCGGCCCAGCGGTCAGCAACGCGCCCAGTCGACAGCGACAACGCAAGCGCAATAATCGCCAAAAATGCCATGACAGCAGACACAAAGATGGTTAGCCGCGCCGTGACACCTGTTGGGGGCACAACACGGTCGGCCTGCGGATCACCGACGATTAGGTCCAACAACCCTTTCATAAGACTGACCCCGCTGTGGTCAGCTGCCCGTCTTTCAACCGCAAAACGCGCGCATCAACATCTGACTTTAGTGATCTGATGATGTTCAGATCATGGGTTGCGATCAGCACTGTTTTACCCATGCGGTTCAGTTCAACCAACAACGAAAGTAACCGCTGCGACATTTCCCAATCAACATTCCCCGTTGGCTCATCCGCGATGATGACGTCAGGCGACATGATCACCGCCCGAGCAAGGGCTGCGCGCTGGCGCTCTCCGCCCGAAAGTTCCGGAGGAAGCCGCCCAGATTGCGGACCTAGGCCCACCCACGATAGTAATTCTTTCAAATTTCCCGCAGCCTCTGACACGCGCCCCGCAACGGTCAGCGGCAGCGCGATGTTTTCGGCTACGCTCAGATGATCGATGAACTGGCAATCTTGATGGACCACGCCAATCCGTCGGCGGGACATTGCCACCCCGTCACGATCTAGGGTTGAGGCATCCTGCCCAAACAACCGCGTCTTGCCCTTTTGTGCGCGCAAATCAGCGTAGCACAAGCGCAACAATGTCGTCTTTCCTGCTCCCGACGGTCCGGTTAAAAACTGGAACGATCCGGGCGCAAGTGTCAGGGATAGTTGAGAAAAAAGTGCCGTGCCGTTATGGCCATATGACACGTTATCCAATTCAATCACGGTTTTTCCTTTGCGTCACGCGCATGTATTGCCTAAATCAGCGCACGGTTACAATGACCGCTGAAATCACAATCATGCAAAAGCTTTGCGTTTGATGCTATGGTTGGTAGATTGATGCAGGTTTAGTGGTTTTTAATAATTTTGTGTCGGGCAGAAGGACAATATAAAAATGCGGCTGATTTGCCCTAAATGTAATGCTCAGTATGATATCGCTAGCGATGCGATCCCAGAAGGTGGGCGCGATGTTCAATGTTCGAGCTGCTCTCACACGTGGTTCCAGACAGAACAGACCCCGCCAGCAGCCAGCACAGTTGTACCAACGCCGCCGCCGGCCCCTGTTTCAAGCCCTGCGTCAGATGTTGAAGCAGCAATCACAAAGCGCAAACCGTTGGATTCTTCTATCGCTGATATTTTGCGCCAAGAGGCCGCGCGCGAAAACACCGGTGGGCTTGCCCCAACACCAACGCCCGACGCCCCTGCACAACAAGATATACGCGAACCCGCGCTTACTCGTCCTGCAGAAACGATCAACAAAGATGAGACCCGCCGCCGCATATCGATGATGGCTGCTGAAGACACAACAACACCAGCGACAGTCGCCGCGGCCGCAACCGGTGCTGTTGCGGCAGCTGCAAACATGCGATCGGTGCCAAGCATCGACGAGATCAACGAACAGCTACGCGCGAGGTCGCAGAATGGTGACGGCTCAAACCTGACCGAGGTAGAGCAACAAGAGGTTGCACAACGTCGCGGGTTCCGTCGCGGATTTACCTTAATGCTGCTGCTGCTCGCAATTTTGATCGCACCGTATTTTTTCGCAGACAAAATTATCGACCAGCTGCCACAGCTGGCTGACCCGATGGAATCTTATGTGGAAATCGTCGACAACACCCGGCTTTGGCTGAACGATCAGTTCCAGAACGCGCGTGGGCTTATCGAAGGGTTTACAGGTGCCGAAGATGCCACTGCACCCGCAGTTGATACAGCGCCACCGTCGGCACCCACCGCACCACCGGAATAAATCCTAGTTAAAACTGATCGAGCAAGCGGCGCAGATAGTCGCGCTCGATCTCTGGACGGTTTTGGTCGCCTGATCTGCGGCGGATTTCGTCCAGTAACTCTTCGGCGCGACGATTGATATCGACACCACCAAGCAGCTCTTGGTCAGTGCCAGAAGGGCCAGCGTTTCCAACCTGACGCCCAAGCGGATCACGTGCGCCGGGTACCGGACGCCCACCTGCATCGCCCTGTTCAGTGCCTTGTCCCGGGTCAGTATTACCGTTTTCGGCCAGCGCCTGCTCAAGTTCACGCATCCCGTTCCGCAACGCATCCATTGCTTCAGCTTGGCGGTCGATTGCTTCTGCTAGGTCGCCATTACGCAAGGCGTCCTCTGCGCCTTCCATTGCGCCTTCGGCACGGTCGAGCGACCGGCGCGCAACGTCGCCAGCGCTGCCATCAAGGTTAGGCAGCCCATCACGTTGCCGTTGAAGTTCATCGCGCAAGGCCTGTTGACGTTCCGCAAGGGTGCGTTGATCGCCCGCGCCGCCTGAACCATCTTCGCCTTGCTGCCCGCCTTGGCCACCCTCACCCGGGTTTTCACCTTGTCCCTGTTGCCCATCAGGGCCAGGTTGTTTACCGTTTTGGCCTTGATCGCCCGGCTCTTCGCCAGATTGTCCGCTTTCTTGACCTTGTTCACCTTGATCGCCGGGTTGATCTGATTGTTCGCCTTGCTGGCCGGGATTGAACTGTTCTTGCAGGTCGCGAAATGCGTCATCAGACAAGTCTTGTTGGTCACGCAGCGTTTCAGCAAGATCCTGCATGGACTGTTGCCCGGGCGTCTGCGGTCCGTTGCCCCCTTCGCCTTGGGTGATGCGCAGGTTTTCCATCATCTCGTTCAGCTGTTCCATCAGCTCTTGCGCTTCGGCCATGCGACCCTCTTGCATGAGCTCTTCGATACGATCCATCAGCGCCTGAAGTTCATCCATCGACAGTTCAGTCGAGTTCCCACTGTTGTCAGCCTGATCGGTCCCATCGCTTGGTTCCATCTCTTCTGCCAACATGCGCATGTAATCATTGGTTGCTTCGCGCAATTCCTGCATCAGCTCGGCGATTTCTTCATCGGACGCGCCATTGCGCATCGCCTCTGCTAGACGCTCTTGGGCGCGCTCAAGCCGCTTGCGCGCATCGGCCAAACGTCCGTCTTCAAGCTGCACCGCCAATTCCCAAAGCGCATCGACAATCTCGGCCTGACCTTCGTCGTTCATGCCGAATTCGGCCATCCGGTCCAATTGGCGGATAATCGTGCGAAGCCGCAGATAAGGTGCCTCTTCGATTGAGAGGTCTTCTGGACGGTTGGATA
Organism: Yoonia maritima; assembly: GCF_003003285.1. Lineage (GTDB taxonomy): Bacteria > Pseudomonadota > Alphaproteobacteria > Rhodobacterales > Rhodobacteraceae > Yoonia > Yoonia maritima. The sequence goes on from NZ_PVTP01000015.1 coordinate 40,293, forward strand.
GCGCACGTAGCACTTGGTCCACGCGACGCACGTTCGCTTTGGACCACATCAGGTCACGGCGCTGTTCGATCACTGCTTTGGCAAATGGCTGAAAGAAACGCCGCCCGGGCAGGATCATTGGTTCCGCCGGGGCGTCAGTACTTAGCCCAGCTGCGTCAACCACCTGCAACTGCATCGTTACTGGCAAGTTGGCCAAAGGATGCTCGCTCAGGTTCTCAATCAGGAATTCTTCGAAATCAGTCCGGTCCCCAGTGAATGGCATCGGCAAGTCCAACACCAAGGGTTCGATCGGATCAGGGTCGATGGTCAGACCGTATTCGCGGGTTACCGCAGTCAAGTCCAAGGCAATCGTCGCAGTGCCGCTTTCGACGCCATAATCGTCGAGCGCCATAAACGGTTGGGAAAGCTCGCCCATAGCATCAGATTCGATCGGGCCGGTTAGCTCGACCTCTGGCGGGGCATCGGTGATTGCGGTGATGTCCCAAGCAATGCCGTTTTCGCCCTCGACAGACAGCGTGCCAGATTGCGCCACATCGAACTGCTGTTGCGCATCAGATGCAGCGCCCACTTCGCCTGTGCGCCCTGAAATGGTTTCTGCAACCGTCAGCGCGCCGACTTCGCCATAAAGGCGCAGGGTCACTTGGCTACCTTCGGGTACGGCCAAATCCCCGGCTGGGATATCATTCAGATAAATCGCAGGCTTGCCAGTATACGCAGGGGGTTCGACCCAGCCCTCCCATACCGGACCGGTGACAAGGCTTGGATCGCTGCCAGCCACCATGTCGCCAACCGTCGTGACCCGCAAAAGCGACCCAAACAACAAAGCAACCACGAAGAACAGCAATGCTATAAACCGCAGCCCAAATGGATCGCGATCCGTCAGCCGCAGGTTCGGCTCAATCGCATGGGCTGACTTGGTGCGTTCAGCCATGCGTGCGATATGCGCATTCCAAACAGCTTGCGAAGCTGGATCACTTGCGCCAATGGCCTGGGTATCAGCAATGGCCGCAATGGGGCGGCCCGGCATAGCGGCATCAACACGCGCGACGGCCTCTGCCCTTTTGGGAATGCGGAACCAACGCAGCCCCCAAATCAGCGCAGCAAAGGTTGCAATCGCGGCAACGACGACACCAGCCCAGAATGCCTCGAGCGGGAGCTGTTCGTGCCACCCCATCATCAAAGGCGTCAGAATCAACAACAGCACCGTCCAAAGCGGCCAAAATGCCCGCACGGTTTGTTCTGCGATCATGCCCAAACGCGTGAGCGTGATAGGCCAGCGCAGGTGACGCAATTGCTCGGACTGGTCCTTCAGCGGGCCTCTCCTGTTACTTCGGCTACTTTAGCCATGGGGGTAGTGTATCGCGCGCAATCATTTCTTCATAGGTCGGGCGCTTACGGATAACTGCAAATTGATCCCCATCGACCAAAACCTCTGGGATTAGGGGACGTGAGTTATATTCGGACGCCATCACGGCACCATAGGCACCAGCAGATCGGAACGCGATCAAATCATCGGGGCCGACAGCGGGCATTTCGCGCGCCTTAGCAAAGGTATCGCCGCTTTCGCAGATTGGGCCAACGATATCGTATTTCGCAGGCTCTTCACCCGGTGCAGGTTCAACGACAGGGATGATATCGTGCCATGCCTCGTACATCGCGGGACGGATCAGATCGTTCATAGCGCCGTCAATGATCAGGAATTCGCGATCTTCACCGGATTTCACGTAAATGACTTTGGAAACCAGAATCCCAGCATTCCCTGAAATCAAACGGCCCGGTTCAATCTCAATCTCGCAGCCTAAGTGACCAACAGTTCGCTGAACCATCGCACCGTATTCGGTGGGTAGCGGAGGTGCCTCATTCGAGCGAGTATAAGGAATACCAAGACCGCCACCCAAATCGAGGCGGCTTATTTCATGACCATCAGCGCGCAACTGTTCTGTCAGTTCAGCGACTTTTTTATAGGCCGCCTCAAACGGGGCAAGTTCGGTTAGCTGTGACCCAATGTGCACATCGATCCCAATGACCTTAAGGCCCTGCATTTTTGCAGCCATCGCATAGACCTCGCGCGCGCGCGAAATCGGGATGCCGAACTTGTTTTCGGATTTGCCGGTCGCGATTTTGGCATGCGTTTTGGCGTCGACGTCTGGGTTCACCCGCACGGTGATTGGCGCGACTTTTCCTAGCGACTGCGCAACAGAGTCAAGCATCGCCATCTCGGGTTCGCTTTCGACGTTGAACTGGCGAATACCGCCTTCGAGCGCCACGCGCATTTCGTCTGCGGTTTTCCCGACACCCGAAAACACGATGCGGTCGCCGGGAACGCCAGCAGCTTTGGCGCGCATGTATTCACCTACGGATACAACATCCATGCCAGCCCCAAGGTCAGCAAGGACCTTAAGAACGGCTTGGTTCGACAGGGACTTCATCGCGAAGCAAACGAGGTGGTCACCCCATGAAAGTGCTTCGTCAAAGAGCGTAAAGTGACGTTTCAGCGTCGCCGTGGAGTAGACATAAAACGGGGTGCCAACCGCAGCTGCGATATCAGCTACGGGTACATCTTCGGCGAATAACGCGCCATCACGATACAGAAAGTGATCCAAACTTGTCTTCCTTGTCCAAAATCAGTCTTGGACATATCAGATCAAGGGCAAAGACCAACCCTTGTTTCGCGGTTACAGCGTGCGAACTGTATGGGCGTCGCGTGAAAAAACGACCCGGTCGCGCAGATAGAGATAAAGCGGCAAGCCACAGCTCACGCCGATACAAATCGTAGCGGCGATCGCCCACAAACTTCTTAAGTTACGCGTCTTTGCCACCTCGGATAAAATCCAAATGATCAGTACGATTGCAGCAATCGTTACATCCCAAGTCAGACCAGTTGACGCCAAGTTCGCGCGCCAACCATCGACCAGCCCTGTAAGGCTCCAGCCTTCGATCTGAAACCACTGAATGAAAAAGTACATCGGATGTACCGCGCCCCAAATGGCCAAAACTAGATAAACCGGACGCATTAGAAACTAGCCCCAACACTGACGGCACCATTGGTTGCGCCGACGCTGGTGCTGGTGCTTACGCCCCCAGTACCAACGCTAAGCCCAACGTTTGCAGCGGGCCGCCATGGCGCGCCATCGGCGCCACAACTGGCAAGCGCGCCAACCGACAGAATCAAAGCAATTCGTTTCATCCAAGTACCTCTTTCCAATGCGCGACCTGCGCGCGAACCTGCTCTGGGGCTGTGCCGCCAAAGCTCATTCGCGAGGCGACGGAGTTTTCAACCCCAAGCACATCAAAAACATCGGCGCGGATACCAGCATGAACTGACTGCATGTCCTCAAGCGTCAGGTCTGGCAGGTCACAGCCCTTACCTTCGGCCATAGCAACAAGCGATCCGGTCACATGGTGCGCGTCACGGAACGGTAGCCCAAGTTCGCGCACCAGCCAATCCGCCAGATCAGTTGCAGTCGAAAATCCGCTGGAAGCCGCCGCTTTGAGGCTTTCGCGGTTCGCGGTCATATCGGAAACCATGCCTGTCATCGCAGCAAGCGCCAGCATCAGGTTGTCTGCGGCGTCAAAGGTTTGTTCTTTGTCTTCCTGCATATCCTTGGAATAGGTTAGCGGAAGCCCTTTCATCACTGTCATCAACGCAACGTTGGCACCAAAGATGCGGCCGATCTTAGCGCGGATCAGTTCTGCGGCGTCGGGGTTGCGTTTCTGTGGCATGATGGAAGACCCAGTTGACCATTTGTCGGACATCTTCACAAAGCGGAACTGTGCAGACGACCAGATCACCAGCTCTTCGGCCATGCGTGAAAGGTGCATCGCACAAATGCTGCTTGCGGCAAGGAATTCGAGCGCAAAGTCACGGTCAGAAACGGCGTCCAGAGAGTTGGACATCGGACGATCAAATCCCAATTCTTTTGCTGTCATCTCACGATCAATCGGGAATGATGTTCCAGCCAGCGCCGCCGCACCCAAAGGCGATGTGTTCATACGCTTGCGTGCATCTGCAAAACGCGAACGGTCACGTGCGAACATTTCCACGTAGGCCAACATGTGATGGCCCCAAGTCACAGGCTGCGCAGTTTGCAGGTGGGTAAAGCCGGGCATGACCCAGTCTGCGCCTGCTTCGGCCTGACCAAGCAGCGCATTTTGTAGGGCAGCCAGTGCTTCGTCCGCTTGGTCACATTGATCACGGACCCAAAGGCGGAAATCGACGGCAACCTGATCGTTACGCGACCGGGCCGTGTGCAAGCGGCCAGCTGGTTCGCCAACCAATTCTTTCAAACGCGATTCCACATTCATGTGAATGTCTTCCAACGCAGCCGAGAATTCAAACTTTCCTGTTTCAATCTCTGACAATACGGTGACCAGACCTTCCTTAATCGCCGCGGCGTCGGTATCACTGATTATGCCTTTGGCAGCCAACATGGTTGCATGGGCAAGCGAACCTGTGATGTCTTGCGGCGCGAGGCGGCGGTCATACCCGATTGAAGCGTTAATCGCCTCCATAATCGCGTCTGGTCCGGCGGCGAAACGCCCGCCCCACATCGAGTTTGCGGTCTTGGTCATGAGGAAAAAGCCTATGCGGAAGTTAATGTCAGCCCTGCTTTATACGGCCCTAGCTGTTGTTGCAAATACTGCCACCGCCGACACCACAATGATTGAAGCCCTGCGCGAAGGTGACATGCGCAAGTTAACCTTTCATGAAACCGCGATAGCTGCTCCTGACGTTCCATTTCTGGCCGAGGACGGCCGTGAAATGACGCTCGCTGCGTATCAAGGGCAGTATGTTGTCCTAAACTTCTGGGCCACTTGGTGCGCCCCGTGCCGATTAGAGATGCCGCATCTTGCTTCGCTCCAAGAACAGATGGGCGGCGATGACATGCAAGTCGTCACGATCGCAACAGGCCGCAACCCTGCACCGGCCATTGATCGGTTCTTAGCTGAAATTGAAGTCGACAATTTGCCAAAATATACCGATCCTCGCCAAAGACTAGCGCGCAGCATGGGCGTGCTTGGGCTACCGGTTACGATTTTGCTGGATCGTCAAGGAAAAGAAATTGCGCGTATGCAGGGCGAGGCAGACTGGTCAAGTGACAGCGCTATTGCCATTGTGCAGGCACTTATCGCTAACGATAGCTAAGCCCGGCCAGCGGTATCAGAAAGCAATATGGGATCAATTCCCATATGCTTTAGCGCTGCGGTCCATTTGTGTTCGTTTGCACGACCAAAGACAATATCGCTGCGCGCTTCGCAGGTCAGCCAACCATTATGCGCGATTTCGGACTCTAGCTGCCCGGGTCCCCAGCCTGCATAACCAAGCGCCAGCAACGATGTGTCGGGGCCAGTACCTTTGGCGATGTCTTCGATCACGTCTAATGTCGCGCTCATTGAGATATCTTGCGCAACATTTAGCGTACCCACTGCAGCTTTGTAATCGCTGGAATGCAGGACAAACCCGCGCGATTGATCGACCGGCCCCCCAAAATGCACGCGAATATCGCGCACCCCAGATGCCTTTTCGATCTCCAACTGATCAAGCAAATCAGAAAACTGCACCTCGGTTTGAGGCTTGTTCACGATTAATCCCATGCCCCCATCTTCGGAATGGGCGCACATATAGATCACGCTATGGGCAAATCTTGGATCATCCATAGCAGGCATGGCGATCAGCAATTTACCTGTCAAACTAGGTTCCTGAGCTTTCATGCGCCGCAAACTGTTCATCATTTACTCTATATGCAAGCAATAACGTTGCAGTGGATCGCCTGAAAGTGACTTCCTATTGCAGGCCGGATGCATAATTAATCCGGTATGCGTATGATTTCTTTGATTCCCTTGGCCATGTTGGCCCTTTCTTCACCAGGCTGGGCTTCTCCTTATGATAAGCTCGCGCAGGTCGAAGTCATTCCTGGATGGCGTAATGCCAACGGCGATCACATCGCAGGGTTGCGGATCACGCTGGCGCCGGGTTGGAAAACCTATTGGCGCGCGCCGGGTGACGCGGGGATTCCCCCCAGTTTTTCTTTTTCCGGATCGGAGAATATTCGTGCAGTCGCCCCGCACTGGCCTGTCCCCGAAGTGTTCAACAGCAATGGGATGCAGACGATTGGCTATCATGACGGTGTCGTGTTTCCATTGACTGTATTCACTGATGCACCCGATCAGCCTATGCAAATCAGCGGGCGAATCGACATTGGTGTCTGTGAAGAAATTTGTATCCCCGTCAGCCTTAGCTTTGACGCGGCGTTACCGATTGATGGCGGCCGCGACAGTGCAATCACTGCCGCACTTGTTGATCGTCCGATGACCCAGTCAGAGGCAGGCATTGGCCCGGTGTCTTGCAGCATAGACCCCATTCGTGACGGACTGCGTGTTACAACAAAGTTTGACCTTCCCCCGCTAAGCACCGACGAAGTTGTCGTCGTGGAATCGGGTGACGCGAACGTCTGGGTCTCAGAAGCCCAAACACAGAGATACGGCGATCAGATCAGCGCAACGGTTGATATGGTGCATCACAGCGGATCAGCATTCGCACTGGACCGATCGCGCGTGAAAATATCCGTTTTTGGCGGGCACCAAGCGATTGAAATACTTGGTTGCGCGGGGCGTTAAGCACCGCTGCGTTTCGCACCAGTGCCTAGCAAAGCAGCGAGATAAATGCCGCCCACGACAGCCAACAAAGACACGACATAGATTCCGAAGGCGGCAATGAACCCACCCTGCCCTAAGACTGGCATGATCGTAACCGCAGGTGCCCATGCGGCGCCGGTAACTAGCAGGGGTAAGATCAACGCTGAAAACAGTGCAGTTGCGCAAATGCCAGCGATTGCTGCAGGCACAAACATCGCAGCACGGCGCGCCCTGAACGCGCGCTTTGCAGATGTGATTTGGTGCCTAAAATCCGCCTGCATCGCCATGACAGATGGCACCACGAGCAGCACCAAGACAAACCCAAACGCCAAACCGAATACAAGCGTAATGACTGTTGGTTTTAGGAATTCAGCCTGTGTAGAGCCTTCGTAAAGCAGCGGAGCAAGTCCAAGCACTGTCGTCAACGTCGTCAGCATCACTGGCCGAAGCCGATCAACCGTGCCGTCAATGATGGCCGGGATCAGCCCGCGTTCTTCGGCGTATTCATCAATGGTCGTGACCAGAACAATACTGTCGTTAATGATAATCCCGACCATCCCGATCAGGCCAATGACGGTGAACATGCTCATGGGAATGCCCCATGCGTTGTGGCCGTAAATCGTACCGACCAGCGCAAATGGAATGATCGACATCACCACAACGGGCCGGGTCCAACTGCTGAAAATCCATGAAAGAGTCAGATAGATACCCAGCAAAGCAAGGATTAGTCCGGTGCGCGCATCAGATAAAAATTCGCGTTCTTGTTCACTTTGGCCCGATAGCTGCGTTTCGATACCAAAGTTACTTTCGATACGCGGCAAAATGTCGTCATTGATAAGAGTCTGAATTTCGGTCGCACGGGCCGCATCGTCGCTATCTAAATCGCCAGACACTTCGATTAATTGGATACCATTTTCGCGCCGCACCGTCGAAAACCCCGTACGCGTTTGCACTGTGACCACATCGGCCAGCGGCACATAGATACCGTCCGACGTGCGGATTTGCATGCGGTCAAGAAAGTCGGCCGATAGCTCTGTTTCGGGCATTTCGACTTGAATGGACGCCGAACGGGTCCCATCGGGGTAGGTCGCGGCCTCGATCCCACCTAAGCGGTTGCGCAGCACGCTGCCCAACCCATCAATGCTAAGCCCCAGACGTTCCCCTTGCGGAGTGAGTTCAAGGATCATTTCTTCTTTGTCGTAGGACAGCGAATCTTCGAGGCCGGAAATCTCTCCGAATTGAGCGAGTTCATTTTTCAACGCTTCAGCAGCGCCCTTAAGTGTGTCACTGTCGGCGCCAAACATTTGCACCGACAGGCTATCGCCGCCTGCACCACCGCGGAACCGGCGGAAGCTCACAGTTTCGGCCAGTGGGTGTTGTTGAATGCTATCTTGAAGCGCGCTTACGAAGGCCGCACTGCTGTAGGGGCGGCTATCGCGATCGATCAGTTCAATCGTGATCGCACCCAACTGGTCAGCGTCTTTCGTGTCAGATCCAGCAATCGCGCGGCCCGAATTCCCACCGATTTCAGCAACAACGAATTTCAGGGGGTTATTTCCATATTCCGCTTCGTATTTCGCACCCAAATCGCCGGCCGCGCGTTGCATTTCGCGCATCATCTCTATCGTGTCTTCGCGTGTAGCGCCCGGCAGCATGGCAAAATTGCCGGTGACTTGGCTTTGCTCTGGCGCGTTAAAGAACCGCCAACTGACATCGCCACGGATGAACAGCGCAAGCTGCGATGCAAGCGTGAGCAGTGCCAGAGCAAAAACCGGATAACGCGCCCACACAACAAACCCCATAAATGGGCGGAATAGAGTCTCTCTGAACCACACAAAGCCTTTGTTTACGAACCGCGATGGCGCATCGTACCAGTGGTCTTTTGCGGAATGCCCGATGGTGTGGGACAGGTGATTGGGCAAGATCAAAAAACATTCGGCCAAGCTCGCGATCAGAACCACAATCACGGTGAATGGAATATCGCCGATCATATCCCCAAAGCGACCGCCAATGAGCACGAGGCCATAAAACGCAATAACCGTGGTGATCGTGGCGGACAAAACTGGACTAAACATACGTTTCGCCGCGTTTTCGGATGCGATGACAGGGTGTTCACCCAAATGGCGCACCCGGTAGTCCGCGTGTTCCCCCACCACAATGGCGTCATCCACAACGATCCCTAGCGTAATAATCAACGCGAAAATGGAGATCATGTTGAACGTGATGCCAGATACATACATCAACGCGATTGCCGCCAGCATCGCGACCGGGATACCCGCAGCGACCCAAAATGCAGTGCGCGCATTTAAGAACAGAAACAGAAGGACAACGACAAGCAACAGCCCCGTCGCACCGTTTTCCATCAAGATTTCGAGCCGCGCGGTAATCAGTTCGGCACGGCCGTTGGTAAGCTGAATAGTCACGCCTTCAGGCAATGACGCTGTCAACTCTTCTGCTACATCTTGGACCGTATGCTGTAGTTTGATCGCGTCGCCCTGTGCTGAACGCGTGACCTTGAGCTTGATCGCAGGGTGTTCGTCCACGTAGTAGGCGCGTTCCCGGTCAGTCCCTTCGACCCGAATTGTCGCAACATCCGCAATAGTAAGCTGCGATCCGTCTGCGTTTGAACGCAACACAATCGCACCGATATCTTCGGCACTTCGCTTTGCTACACCTGTGCGCACACGCGCATTCCCAGACACGTCACCTGCAGGGTCTGCGGCGGCTTCTTCGGCGATGCGCGACGCGATATCACTGAGGCCGATGTCGTGTTCAATTATGGACAGTGCGGGTACTTCGACGATGGTCGAGGGCGCGGCAACCCCTTGTACAGACACTTGTGTCACGCCTTCGGCGAATAAACGGGTTGCCAATTCATCGGCAAATCGCGCCAGTTGATCGACACCCACAGGCCCAGCAATGACCACATCGGTAACCGTGTCTGACCAGCCGCCCCGCCGCACGTTAGGGTCTTCGGCGTCAGAAGGAAGGTTGCTTGTACTGTCGACCGCAAGCTGCACGTCTTCGGTGGCGCGTTCGATGTCATAGCCCGGTTCGAACTCAAGCTTGATCGACGCGCGACCTTCAACTGAAGTTGCCTCTGACGACATGACACCTTCTACGGCAAGCAGCGCGGGTTCTAGGACTTGTACGATCGCTGTATCGACATCTTCTGCCCCCGCCCCGGACCATGTTACTGATACCGTCAGATCATCGACCACAACATCGGGGAAATACTGCGCGCGCATCTTTGGCAGCGCCAAGAGCCCTGCTGCCAGCATCAAGACAAGAAGCAAGTTCGCTGCTGTTCGGTGCCGCGTGAAATACGATAGCAATCCGCTTGCGCCGCTTGCTAGATGTTCGCCCCCGGTCGCCATCAGCTTCCCATCCGGCTTTCCAGCCGCTCTACTGTTTCGCTTGAAACTTCGTCTTGTTCTAACTGGGCAAGAATGCGGGCTTTTACGTCATCGGGCATGCGACCGTCGGTAACAAACGCAATGAGCTTTGCGCGCCGGTCAGGGTCTAACCTTAGCATTTCAGGCTCTAACACAGCGATTTCTTGGCCTTCGGGCATGATCGGGCTGACCTTAATTCCGGCACCCAAAAGCGGCGAACGTTCGGCCACAATCGCGCGGCCGGCATAATCACCCACGCTGACAATAACGTTGTCACCTTGGCGGCGCAGCAAACTGACCTGCCCAACGTGAAGCCTTTCGTCGTCACCAATCAACAAAACGGTTTCATCGGCCGCGATGGCCGTAGACGGCACCAATGCGACGTTTTCCAATGCTGGTTCATCAATGCGCACTGTCACAAAGTCACCGGGCCGAAAGCCCAGCGCAGTGTCTAATGTTGCAAACAGCAAACGCCCAGTTTGGCCGCTGGCCACCGATGCGCTTTCGCGGGTAATTTTTCCCGTACCTGCAAGGTTCAACCCCGACACATCCAGCGTCACGGTTACAGGTGCTTGGACAAGCTGACCACGTTCGTCCAACAGTCGTGCATATTGGGATGTAGACACCCGAAATGACACCTCTAGCTGCGTTGGATCAACCAGTTGCGCAAAGGATTCATTCGCGGAAACGCGACCACCTGCGCTAAGGGTGACATTAGACAGTTGACCGTCGAATGCCGCGTATACTTCAGTATCAGAGACATCCCGTTCTGCTTCGGACAGATTGATACGCTGCCGCGCAAGGCTCGTGGTGGCTTGATCAATGCGCGCTTGGGCGGATGCGACAGACTGGCGCTGCGTCAGAACAGATGCCTGCGCAGATGATGAAGCAAGTTCAGCGGTTTCAACCGCAGCCGTCGTTCCCACACCGCGCCCCGCCAAATCTTGGGCACGGGCCAAAGCCTGATCACGTAGTGCAGATTGGGCACGTGCCGCGGTTAATTCATCCTCGGCCAACACAAATGCGCGTTCGGCGTCGCGTAGTTCGGCCTCAGCATCTTGCAAGTCGGCACGCACGCGGTCCAATGCGGCGGTCGCGACGGCTGCATCAATCCGTAAAAGAAGATCGCCTTTGATTACGGTCCCACCGTCGACCAATGCATCACTCACTTCTTCAACGATGCCACCAGTCGCGCTGCGTAAATCAAGCGTCCGCTGACTGCGAAGTTCACCAAAGGCGGTTAGCTCTGGAACGATGGTTTGCGGGTCTAACATGGCGAAATTCACGGATAGGACCCGTTCGCGCTGCGGAAAGCTGCGCGGTTCTTGGTTCATCTTAGCAACGATGGCACCTCGCACCAAACTGCCCGCCCATGCCAGCAGAACAAGCGTCACAGCCAGTAGAAAAACCCCGGTAAGGCTACGTCGCAAAAACCGCATATTTAATTCCTTGAGCTAGGCGCGCATACATTTCTGCAAGATTATACGGAATACAAAACTATTTCCGTCGCAGATGTTCATCTAATCTTGGCATTATCTCGACAAAGTTACAGGGACGGTGCCGATAATCGAGCTGTTTGCACAAAATTTCATCCCACGCGTCCTTGCAAGCACCCGGACTGCCCGGCAAAGCGAACAGATATGTGCCTTGGGCCACGCCAGCAGTTGCACGGCTTTGCACAGCACTTGTCCCGATTTTTTGCATGCTAACCATGGTAAAAACCGTGCCAAAGGCATCGATTTCTTTCTCATACACATCGCGATGCGCCTCGACCGTGACGTCGCGCCCCGTAAGCCCGGTACCCCCGGTCGAGATGACCACATCGATCCCGTCATCAGCACACCATGCACGCAGCTGGTCAGCAATCTGCGCCCGTTCATCAGCGATGATCTTGCGATCCGCTACTACATGTCCTGCGGCAGTGATCCGGTCAACTAGCGTCTGACCTGATTTATCATCTTCCAACTGCCGGGTATCACTTACGGTCAGTACAGCAATGCGGACAGGTACAAAATCAAGCGCCTCGTCAATCCGGCTCATGTCTTTAATCTCGCGTTTACTTCAAGCAAATCGGCCCAGGCCTCGCGCTTGGCCGCAGTGTTGCGTAGCAGATAGGCCGGGTGGAACATTGGCAGACAAGGTTTGCCCAATACCTCGGTCCATGTCCCGCGTATCCGCGTAATCCCTGTTCGCCCAAGAAGCGCCTGACACGGCGTGTTTCCCATCAAGATCACGACATCTGGATCAACCAGCGCAATGTGCCGTTCCAAAAACGGCAGCATCATCGCGATTTCTTCATTATCAGGTGTCCGGTTCGATGGCGGCCGCCACGGCATCACGTTCGTGATATAGACGCTACGGGCAGCATCTTCTTGCGCGCGCCCCAAATTGATCGCACCCAACATCCGATCAAGCAATTGGCCAGCTCGTCCGACAAATGGCTTACCAGCACGATCCTCTTCGCGGCCCGGCGCCTCGCCCACGATCATCACCCTTGCTTCGGGGTTGCCATCGCTAAAGACAAAAGACCGCGCGCCGCGTTTGATCTCACAATGCTCAAACGCCTGCATTGCAGCAGAAAGCGCAGGCAAATCTGCCGCATTCGCTGCGGCTGCTTTGGCAACTGCAACAACGTCGACCTCGACTTCTACAGGTATAGGTGGCGGGCCTGTCAGAGTTTCGGGTTTTGGTTTCGGCTTGGATGCCTCAAGCGTGTAGCGGTCAACAGGGGTGTCCTGAATGGCGTCAGTCGCCCCCAGTTCCACCTGCCATTCCAACAGCGCGCGGTCATCCCAATATGTATTGCCCGAATCCATGTCGCATAGACTACGCGGGAATTCAGAAGATGTGCAGTAGCTTATGCAAAATCTGCAGGAAAGAACGCACGGATGCTACGGGAGGTTTGCATATTGCAGATCCCAACCTCCAATGCCCAGCAAACCATTGATGCCCCTTCGCGGACTGCTATAAGCACTTTAAACCGTGACAAGGGGCCGATCATGACATTTCGCGCAAAACATCTTTTGGGCATTGAACATCTGCACCCGACGGAAATTACCACATTGCTGGATTTAGCCGATAGCTATGCCGAACATAACCGTCGCGGCGTTGCGCATCGTGATGTGCTGGCGGGCATGACGCAGATCAACATGTTCTTTGAAAATTCGACCCGAACACAGGCGAGTTTTGAAATCGCGGGTAAACGTTTGGGCGCCGATGTGATGAACATGGGGATGCAAGCGTCTTCGATAAAAAAGGGCGAAACGCTGATTGATACCGCGCTAACGCTGAATGCGATGCACCCTGATTTGCTGGTTGTTCGGCACCCACATTCCGGCGCGGTCGATTTGCTTGCGCAAAAGGTCAACTGTGCAGTGCTGAATGCTGGCGACGGGAAACACGAACACCCGACACAGGCTTTGCTGGATGCATTGACCATTCGCCGGGCCAAAGGTCGGCTTCACCGTCTGTCCATCGCGATTTGCGGCGATGTCGCGCATAGCCGCGTCGCCCGGTCAAACATCATGCTGTTGGGCAAGATGGAAAACCGCATTCGCCTGATTGCGCCTCCAACCTTGATGCCTTCGGGGATGAATGAATTCGGCTGCGAAGTGTTCGAGAACATGGAAGAGGGGCTAAAAGACGTCGACGTTGTCATGATGCTTCGGCTGCAAAAGGAACGCATGGATGGCGGGTTCATCCCTTCAGAGCGTGAATATTTTCACCGTTACGGGCTGGACGCAGACAAACTGGCGCACGCCAAACCTGACGCCATCGTCATGCACCCCGGCCCAATGAACCGCGGTGTCGAGATCGACGGTAACATCGCTGACGATATCAACCGCTCTGTGATCCAAGAACAGGTCGAAATGGGCGTCGCCGTGCGCATGGCCGCTATGGACCTATTGGCACAAAGCCTTCGCGCGAGTCGTACGCCGCAAGGGCAAATGGTGTGACGACTGATGCAGCTTAACATCCCCGCCAATGATCACGGACAAATTCGGGTCTTCGCGACCGAGTTGCCGTTGCCGCCAGAAGTGACGGGAAAGTCCCCCAAAGGGATTAGGGGCCTGTTCGGTACTAACCTTGACGTGACCTACGTTGATGTCGTTTGCATTGATGATTTGGGCGATATGAGCCTGAGTGATTATATTGCTTCGGGGTATGACATGCAGCCCGATGCGGTCGATAAGGCGGCCGTCGATGCCATCACTGGTTACGCGATTTTGCTGCTTTCACGCGCGACTGGCGGACAAGAGGTCACTTTGAGCCTTGCCCCCGATCTACGGCATGTAACGACATACAGCCCAACCATTCGCATGACACCGCCAACTGAACTGCCCTCTGAAGGTGCCGAAGGCGTCATTACCCCCAAACCCACCAAAGCCCCAAAGTCGGATGCACGTATTGGCGGGATGGTCGCAACCGCCGCCCTTATCGTGATGTTTCTGATTGTGGCCATGATGATTTGGATCGCCGGATGACCCCACGCTGCCCGCTAGAATTTGAGACAGGACCCATCGCATGACCGATATGCTTTTTACCAACGCGCGCCTGATTGATCCGGTGGCCCTGACAGATAGCCTTGGCGCGTTGTTGGTGCGAGACGGCAAGATCGTTGACGTGTATGAAAGCGCGCCCGACGCGAATGGTGCGACCGTGATCGACTGCGGCGGCAAGTGTCTTGCCCCCGGTATTATCGATATCGGCGTTAAGGTGTCGGAACCGGGTGAACGTCACAAAGAGTCCTTTCGTTCTGCTGGTCGTGCGGCAGCGGCAGGTGGTGTGACCACGATTGTCACCCGTCCCGATACCATCCCATCTATCGACACGCCCGAAATTCTAGAGTTTGTCGAACGCCGCGCCCAAGCGGACGCGCCTGTTCACGTCTTGCCTATGGCGGCCTTGACCAAAGGCCGCGATGGCCGCGAAATGACTGAGATCGGGTTTCTGCAGGACGCAGGCGCAGTCGCGTTTTCTGACGCTGACCGGGTGGTTACTGATACCAAAGTATTCAGCCGCGCGCTGACCTATGCCCGCAGTTTGGACGCATTGGTGATCGGTCACACCCAAGATCCAGGGCTTTCCAAAGGTGCAGCTGTAACCTCTGGCAAGTTCGCATCGCTGCGCGGGCTGCCCGGTGTGTCCCCTATGGCCGAACGCATGGCGCTGGACCGCGATATCGCACTGCTGGAAATGACTGGTGCGCGTTATCACGCGAGCCAAATCACGACAGCCCGCGCCCTGCCCGCCCTAGAACGCGCTAAGCGTAACGGGCTTGATATTACCGCAGGCGTTAGCGTTCATCACCTAACGCTGAATGAAATGGATGTCGCGGACTACCGTACATTCTTTAAGGTCAAACCTCCCCTACGCAGCGAAGAAGACCGCGTCGCCGTTGTCCAAGCTGTCGCTGACGGGCTGATAGACATCATCTGTTCGATGCACACGCCGCAAGACGAAGAAAGCAAACGTCTGCCCTATGAGGAAGCAGCCAGCGGTGCCGTGGCACTTGAAACGCTGCTGCCCGCCGCTTTGCGCCTGTACCACGCGGAAATGATCGACCTGCCGCGACTGTTCCGGGCGCTGTCGTTGAACCCGGCACGGTTGCTACGGCTTGACGCCGGTCGGTTACTTGCGGGTGCGCCAGCTGACCTCATCTTGTTCGACCCTGATGCCCCGTTCCAATTGGATCGGACTAAGCTTTTGTCGAAATCGAAAAATACCCCCTTTGACGGTGCGCGTATGCAGGGCAAGGTGCTGGGAACTTGGGTCGATGGCGAACGCGTTTGGGAGAAAGCATAATGCCTGCAATTGAAAGTGGCTTTGCAGTTTTAGCCTTATGGGCTGTGATTGGTTATCTTTTCGGGTCGTTGTCCGGCGGTATGCTCATGGCGCGTGCGATGAACCTTGGGAACCTGCGCGAAATCGGTTCAGGCAATATCGGCGCGACCAATGTGTTACGGACAGGCAACAAAAAGGCGGCTGCGCTTACCTTGCTGTTTGATGCCGCCAAAGGGGCGATCGTCGTATTGCTCGCTCGCGCCTTTGCTGGCGAAGACGCCGCGCAAATTGGTGCGCTTGCTGCCTTTGTTGGGCACTGCCTTCCCGTATGGTTGAATTTCAAGGGCGGTAAGGGTGTTGCGACTTACATCGGCATCTTGCTGGCACTGGCATGGCCGATGGGATTGGTGGCCTGCCTGATCTGGCTCGTGATGGCAGCAGTCACGCGTTATTCTTCGCTTGCTGCGCTGGTCGCTGCGGGTTGGACGCCCATCGTGATGGCGTTCACCGGATATGGGCATAGTTTCTTTTTGGCAGCGTTTCTTTGTCTGCTGATTTATTTTCGGCATTGGGACAATATCAAACGCCTGAAAGCCAACACCGAGACCAAGATCGGGGCAAAGGGTTAACCAAACAATCATCGCATTAGCGACACGGATACGAGGCGCAGTTGTTCATTCAGCTGCGCCTTTTTTCTGTTGGCTCACCACACCCACGGCAAACCCTTGACTTAACTGCACGTACTGCTATTTCTGTTATTACAGAAATTAAGTTAATAAGAATCGGTGAGGTTCAAATGTCTGTCGCAACTCTACTTGCCCCAAATAATCCGAAGCGGACCATCCGCTACTCTGTTAACCCAACGGCATTCGTTGCCGCGCTAATCCTTGCACCCGTCAGCGTAACTTTACTGACGTGTTGGACCATCATCGGACTGTTTGCCTTACCATTTGGGGCAATTCCGTACCTGCTGCTTGGCACCCCAGTCTTACTTTGGGCCGTTACCAAAATCGAACCCGCGTTCTGGAGTTACGCCATACTTGGTTTTGCCGTGAATTTGGTATGCTGCCTCGCTTGCGCTGTCGCGGATGCACTGAACCTCAGCGCTGACGCAGATGATCTGGCGATTATCTTTGGGTTCGGCCTCATCTTTGGCCCTCTCTACGCAGGCGCTTTCGGCATGCTTTACGCGAACTTCCATCCAAACAGACGCATCCTACAAATCTAGAAGGACAAGACACTATGCTTAGTTATTTGATGCTTTACTTCGGACTAGCCGCCGGCGCGTTGGCGGGGCTGTCATTCATGATCTTTAAGATCGGCAGCGCACTTGCCGATTGCCCAGACACCGGGCGCGCAGCGAAAGCGGGATCAATGACGATTGTTGCTGGGTTTGTCGCCATTGGTGCAGGCGGCGTCATTTTGATCGCGGCAGGTGTGCTAGCAGTTTTGCCACACATGGCACCAGCTGGCGTTTTGACTGCGCTTGGCCTTGCCGTGCTTTGCCTTGGGCTTGGGTTTACGCAAGCTGTTGCAACGCTGCGTGACATCGTTGCACAAGCAGCGGCACGGGTAAGCGCCGCCACTGAATAACAAAAGACTCTGAAACGGATTAATAGCTGTATTCGCTGTAGATCCGTTTCAGATTACCATTCCAATCGCCATTGTAATGATCCAGCAATTCATCGGCCAAGGTTTTGCCTGACTCAATGCTTTCTTTCAGCGCGTTTAGGAAATGGGTTTCGTCCGGGATCAGACCACCAGCGCCGGGGCGCGCTCGGTTCTTCAGGCCAGCTTCGGAAATCGCAACGACCTCGCGGGCAAGTTCATGCATATTGATCCCATCAACCTGTGCCTGAAGCCCATCGACGGAAGCAGCCACACGCAGGGCTTCGCGCTGTTCTGCTGTCCAGTCTTTGCAAATATCCCAAGCCGCATCGAGCGCCGTTTGGTCATAGGTCAGCCCAGTCCAGAACGCAGGCAAAGCGCAAAGGCGCCGCCAAGGGCCACCATCAGCGCCGCGCATTTCAATGAACTGCTTCATGCGGGCTTCGGGGAATACGGTTGTCAGGTGGTCGGCCCAATCTGACAAAAGAGGTTTTTCACCGGGAAGCGCGGGCAATTCCCCCTTAAGGAAGTCGCGGAACGACATGCCCAGCGCATCGATGTATTTTCCATCGCGGTAAACAAAGTACATCGGCACATCGAGAACCCACTGAACCCAGGCTTCGAACCCGAAACCTTCGTCAAAGACGAATGGGATCATGCCTGTGCGCGATGCGTCAAGGTCACGCCAAATACGTGAACGCCACGATTTGTGACCGTTTACCTTGCCTTCAAAGAACGGCGAACTTGCGAACAAAGCGGCGGCAACCGGCTGTAGCGCCACGGCGACACGCATCTTTTGGACCATGTCGGCCTCTGATCCGAAATCAAGGTTCACTTGCACGGTGCACGTTCGGCGCATCATCGCCGTGCCCATTGTACCCACCTTTTTCATATAGGCGTCCATTAGCTTGTAACGGCCTTTGGGCATCAGGGGCATTTCTTCGTGAGACCATTCGGGGGCCGCGCCCAAACCGATGAATTTCACGCCGATCTCATCCGAGACTGATTTCACCTCGGCTAAGTGGGTATTCACTTCGTCGCAAGTCTGGTGGATCGTCTCAAGCGGGGCACCGGACAGTTCAAGCGCACCACCGGGTTCCAAGCTGACATTCGCGCCGTCTTTGGTCAGGCCAATGATCTTGCCTTCCTCTTCGACTCGGGCCCAGCCAAAGCGGCCTTCAAGCCCTTCAAGCACGGCTTTGATCGAACGCTCGCCTTCATAAGGAAGCGGACGCAGGGTATCCTGACAATAACCGAACTTCTCGTGCTCGGTGCCAATGCGCCATTGGTCCTTGGGCTTGCAACCCTTAGAGAGCATCTCGGCCAGTTGATCGTGATGCTCGATTGGGCCACCACCGGACTGAGGAATAGACATGGCGCGCGCTCCGTGCTTGCTGCGTTTCAGAATTTCTATCGGTGACGTGCCGCAAGGCTCATGTCAATGCAAGACCGGACGAACCCTTGCCCAAACGGTTACGCGCGCATCTGGTGTGCGTGAAAGCACGTCCAGCACATCAGCTGTCTTAATCCCCGGCAATCCCGCGAAAATATCGAACAGCGATTCCGCACCAGTCGCATTAATAGGGATAGATAGATTTTGCCCACCGACACCCGTTAGTACCCAATTCGGATCAGGGTGCGCGCTTGGGTCTAGTTCTAGTTTCGTTAGATCAGCGACATCGATGACGCCGCCATCAAGAGGCCCGAAATATGACAGCCGTCGCTCATTAATCTGCACGACCCCAGCGCCAACGCCATGCTGCCGAAAACGGGCGCGTTGAACGCCTGCGGCTGCCAAAATTGCGCCGATTAAGAGAACGAGGTATCCAAGCCACTGCACCGCACCAAATGCCCGCAGCCCCCACCAAAGCCCCAACACCATCAGCCCGACACCGATCAACGTGTCGCGCCAGCGCCATAGAAATGCGCGGACCTCGGGGCGAAGAAAGTCAGACATGGATCACCTGTGGTTCCTCATAAACCAGAATAGAAAACGCGCCGATCTTGTTGAAACCAATCGCCTCATATGCACGGGCAGCGTTGTCACTTGCCGCAAACAGGATTGCGTCCGTTACACCGTTACGACGTGCCTCTTGTAGGTGGAGCCCAACAGCCCGTCGCGCAACCCCTTGCCCCCGGAATTCAGGCTGCGTGTAAACACCACCAATCTGAACCACCTGCGGCAACTGCGCATTAAACCCTGTCATCGCAACGGGTGTTCCATCGCGATAAAGCGCCCGGTGACTATTCGCATCAAGATATGCGGCGATGTCTTTGGCGGCTGTTACATCGGGCTCTTCTCCCGGTACAGGCATGACTTCGGTCAGATAGGCAGTCCGCCAACCCAGCATAGTTTCTTTGGGCGCATCCGCCAGAGGATACAGCGCAAACCCATCGCAATCAGGCAACTGCAAGTCAGCAAGTGAAAGATGGTACAGCGGTTCAACGTCATCGATTCCAGGCTCAACTTGCCAGTTCAACGCATGACGCAGAGCCGCCACTTGCCCAGCATCGCCCAAAATCCCGCGATATGCCTGCCCTGCCAAAACTGTCTTGATATCGCCCCACGGGCCAGTCGGGCATTGTGGGAACAAGAAGCCCTCGTCCGTCACAGTCAGCACATCGGTGATTTGTCCATCCAGCCAACGCACCCAAAACGTCACAGCACGCGGGTGGCCACCCGACATGCCGTAGCTGCGTAAGTTCGAAAGCGGAAACATCGACGTGGCGATGTGGTTGGTCAGGAATGCCTCAATCGCGGGGCGGTCGGCCTCGGTCGCGCGGATCAATCCCAGTCCCCCAGTGCCTGTTGCCACACCGTCAGCGCAGCAACGGCTGCTGTGTCGGCCCGCAAGATGCGTGGGCCTAGGCTTACGGGGTGGCTGAAGGGGAGTGCGTGGAGCTTTTCGCGCTCGGCCGGGGAAAACCCGCCTTCGGGGCCGATTAGGATTGCCCATGGGCCGGGCGTGTCTGGCAGGCCGATCGGGTCCCCGATTTTTGCTTCATCGCAGAACATCAGTTGACGGTCTGAGGGCCAGTCGGCCAGCAGGCGGTCCAGCTTTTTCAATTCTTCCACTTGGGGCACAAAGGTACCGCCGCATTGCTCGGAGGCCTCGACCGCGTGGGCCTGTAGCTTGTCTTGGCGAATGCGATTCGCGCTTTGGGTATAATCTGTTTGGGCAGGGATAATCCGTGCCGCACCCATTTCGACAGCTTTTTCAACGATGAACGCGGTCCGTTCTTTGCGGATCGGGGCGAATATTAGCCACAGGTCAGGCGGCATTTGCAGCGGGCGTGTCAGTGTCTGACACAGCAGGATACCGCCTTTTTTGCCTGTTTTCACAACCTCGGCATCCCATTCGCCGTCGCGGCTGTTGATCAAAGACAGCACCGCGCCTTCATCCAGTCGCATCACCCCAAATAGGTAATGCGCCTGATCACGATCAAGCGGAACTGATTGCCCTTCACCCAGCGGGTGATCTACATAAAGTCTAACCTTGGAAGCCATAGGCGGACCATATGACCGAGAACGCGCCAACACCAGAGCCGACAGGCACAGTTTCTGATGCTGTAACAGGGAATTGGGTCGATACCATCGCCCCGGCCTTTACCCGCCCATACCTGCGGCTTTCCCGCGCGGATCGTCCCATTGGAACGTGGCTGCTGTATATGCCGTGCCTGTGGGCGTTGGGGCTGGCGATGCTCGCGACGAAAAGCGCAAGCATGCATGATCTGTGGACTGCTGTTGCATGTGGTATCGGCGCATTCCTGATGCGCGGTGCGGGCTGCACATGGAACGACATCACAGACCGCGAATTTGACGCTAAGGTCGCACGCACCCGGTCACGGCCAATTCCATCGGGACAAGTCACCGTACGCGGCGCTGTCATCTGGATGATCGCGCAGGCGCTTGTGGCCTTTGCAATTTTGCTGACCTTCTATTGGGCGGCGATTATTCTAGGGGTGCTCGCGCTATTGCCTGTTGCGGTTTATCCATTCGCAAAACGGTTTACATGGTGGCCGCAGGTATTCTTGGGGCTTGCGTTCAACTGGGGCGCGCTGCTTGCATGGGCTGCACACACTGGCAGCATTGGGCCCGTGCCCGTCATACTATACTTGGCTGGCATCGCGTGGACGTTGTTCTACGATACAATCTACGCCCACCAAGACACCGAAGACGACGCGCTTATCGGTGTGAAATCCACCGCACGCCTATTCGGAGACAAATCTCGGCAATGGCTACGGCTGTTTTTAACAGTCACTATTTTGCTGTTTGGCGCGGCTGTGGTTTTGGCCTGCATTGATCGCAGCATGCTGTCATTGGTGATCGCACTTGGTGGTCCTTGGGCGCTTGGCTGGCATTTGACATGGCAGCTTGGGCGTTTCGACCCTGATGACAATGACATTTTGCTGCGCCTTTTCAGGTCAAACCGAAACGCTGGACTAATAGTTCTGCCATTTTTCGCTGTTGCCATGTTCGTGTGATTGAACAACGACGCAGCTAGTCCTATTCAGGACGCCAATCAACAAAGCGGATAAGCATGCGCCTTTCAGCAGTTTTCATTCGTCTCGTCGCCTTTGCCATAGCAGGCATTTTTTCGGTCGGCGCGGCACGTACCACAGTATCGGTCGTCGAAGAACGTTCGGTGCAAGGGGTGCAAGAAACCCTTATCAATCAGGGCTATTTATGGGCCAACGTATTGGGTGACGGCCTGCAGGTCATCATCGAAGGGCAAGCCCCGACAGAAGCCGTTCGGTTCCGTGCGATCTCTGCTGCGGGGGGGATCGTGGATGCAAGCCGCGTGATCGACAACATGTCTGTTGCTGATTCGGAAAAGATCGCGGCACCCGAATTTGCCATCGAAATTCTGCGCAACGATAGCGGCGTGTCACTGATCGGGCTTATTCCGGCTTCAACAGATCGTGAGGATTTGGCCGACCAAATTCGCGATATTGCTGATGGCCAACCCGTTACTGACCTTCTTGAAGTGGCCGATTACCCGACACCAGACAACTGGCGTCGGGCACTGAACTACGGTTTTCGCGCGCTTGAAATGCTGCCGCGTTCAAAAATTTCGGTGAATGCTGACCGTGTAATCGTCAACGCAATTTCCGACAGCCCCGAAGAAAAGCACCGCCTTGAAACGGCACTTGCGCGCAACACACCTGATGAAGTCGAGCTATCAATCGACATTAGCGCGCCGCGACCTGTTATTTCGCCGTTCACCGTTCGGTTTGGGATCGACGAAGACGGTCCAATGTTTGACGCATGTGCTGCGGACACAAGCGAAGCTGTTGCCGCAATTATCGCCGCCGCATCTGACGCAGGTTATACAGATCAGGTGAACTGCACATTGGCGCTTGGCGCGCCATCGCGCCGCTGGGGTGAGGCTGTCGCGCTTGCGATCAAGGCCGTTGGCGACCTAGAGGGTGGAACAGTCACAATTGCAGACACAGACGTAACCTTTCTTGCCCCAATGGGCACCGACCCCCGAAAATTCGACGATGTCATTGGGGCGCTTGAAAATGCGCTGCCTGACGCATTTGCGGTCACCGCAGAGCTGCCAGTTATGCCCGAAGCCACACCCGGTGGCCCGCCACGCTTTACCGCCACGCGTAGCCCTGAAGGCGAGGTGCAATTGCGCGGTCGTATTCCTGACGAACTGACGAACACTGTTGCAGAAAATTTTGCCATCGCAAAATTTGGCAAAGGGAACATCACCATGGGCACACGTGTTGTCGATGGTCTACCCTCTGGCTGGTCTGTGCGGGTTCTCGCGGGTATCGAAGCGCTTTCCGAACTGTCAAACGGTGCCGTCGTTGTAGAACCTGACACACTGGAAATTCGCGGGAACACCGGAAACGAAGTGGCCAGCGCAGATATTTCGCGTTTACTGATCGAAAAGCTTGGGCAAACTGCCGATTTTGATATCGACGTAACTTACGTCAAACAGCTTGATCCGATCGCGAGCCTACCAACCCCGGAAGAATGCATTGCGCAAATTTCCTCTGTTACGGCTGATCGCAAAATTACGTTCGACCCAAGTTCAGCCGACATTTCCGCGGGTGCGGTACCATTGATTGATGACATCGCGGATATTTTGAAAAAATGCGGTGATTTGCGCATTCAGGTCGCGGGCTTCACCGACAGCCAAGGCCGCGAAGAAATGAACCAGCAACTGTCACAACGCCGCGCGGATGCCGTTCTGACTGCGTTGCGGGCGCGCCGCGTCCCTGTTTCGACTTTCGAATCGATTGGTTTTGGTGAAGAAAACCCCATCGCTGACAACGACACCGAAGACGGGCGTGAAGCAAACCGCCGGATCGAGTTTAGCTTGATCGTCCCGGAACCAATCCCCGAGGAAGAAACGACATTAGAGGCGATTGCTGAGGAAAGCCCGCTGCCCACCACAATGCTTGACGAAGAAGCGACAGACGAAGAAGAAGCCCCGACCGAAGAACCCGCTGAAGACGCGACCACCGAATAACCAGAAGGCAAAGACGTTGAACAGAACTGAATTCATTATCGCCACCGCGATCATCCTGTTTGTAGCTTTCGCCCTTGGTTGGTTTGCAAGCTGGTTGGTCAATCGTTTCACCCGCGTCACCAAGGCCGAAATCGGCGAATTAGATAAGATGGCGCAGTCCTTGCACGAAGCAGAAGAAACGCGTGATCAGGCGATCACCTACCTGCAACAGCGCGAAGCTGAGATGACTAATCAGCTATCCCAGACAGAGGCTGAACTGCGTGCCGCAATGGACGGATTACGCGAAGCGCGCCACGAAGCAGAAGAACTGCGCGCATATGTGGAACGCCAAAATAACTAATCTTAATCGCGCGGCGCGGCGGCACGTTTTAGTCGATCGTTGATCGCTCGCCCCAATCCGTGATCGGGAATTGGCGATACAGCAATCCGTGTCGCCCCCATTGCATCAAGTTGGTGAAGACAGCCAAACAATCGTGCTGCCGCTTCGGTTAAGTCACCTGCAGGTGACAGGTTCAAATCGGTATCTACAGGACCAAACCCCAATAAAACTTCACCGTCGTCGGCTGCATCCGCATTTAACCGAACCCGCCCTTGCGGTGCATAATGCGACGCAAGCTGACCGGGTGACATCGGGGTATCAGGATCGTCGGGCATAAGGATAGATCGTCCAAGACATGCCGTTATCGCTTCGGATGGAATGCCCCCGGCCCGCAAGAGTGCGGGTTCATCCACGCAACTTACGATCGTCGATTCCACTCCGACGCTACAAGGACCACCATCAATGACCGCATCAATCCTTCCTTCTAACCCGGCAATGACATGATCTGCCGTTGTCGGGCTGATGCGACCAGACGGGTTTGCTGATGGCGCAGCAACCGGGCCCGCGAATGTCCTTAGAAAATCTTGGGCGACGGCATGATCAGGAACACGCACTGCAAGCGTATCAAGCCCTGCGGTCACAAGTTTAGAAACGCCTGCATCAGGTTTCAACGGTAGAACCAACGTCAACGCACCCGGCCAAAACGCAGCCGCAAGAGCATGCGCATTATCGTTAAACACGCAATATTTTTCAGCTGCGTCCGGACCATCAAGATGGACGATCAGCGGATTAAAACTGGGACGCCCTTTGGCCGCATAAATTCCAGCAACAGCCGTGTCATTACAGGCGTCTGCGCCCAGCCCGTAGACCGTCTCGGTTCCGAAAGCGACCAGACCA
This sequence comes from Yoonia maritima, assembly GCF_003003285.1. Classification (GTDB taxonomy): domain Bacteria; phylum Pseudomonadota; class Alphaproteobacteria; order Rhodobacterales; family Rhodobacteraceae; genus Yoonia; species Yoonia maritima. The sequence continues at coordinate 65,420 of NZ_PVTP01000015.1, forward strand.
CCTGCCCGCAAAATCTCAGCGGCCTTTGTGAAACCTTGGGCATTCGGTGAAATTTTTAGCAAAGGCGCGTGAATCATGACGTGGCGTTTCGGTTGATGGGTCTGTGAGCACAGGTAGGTTAGACAAGAATGATTGATGCATACCCGTGGCACCTCAGTTTGCCAAGCGGATGCATAGAGTGGAGAATACCAATGGCTTATCGCGCACCTGTCGGCGATTTTCGTTTCCTGATGGATCATGTTGTCAGCTTTGGCGACGTGACGAACACCGACCGTTTTGCGGAAAGCACACCGGATATGGTTGATGCTATTCTCACTGAAGCTGCCAAAATGTGTGAAGAAATCATCGCGCCACTGAACCGCGCTGGCGATTTACACCCTGCAAAGCTAGAAAACGGCGTTGTCCGTACATCCCCCGGCTTCGCCGAAGGGTACCGCGCGATCGCGGATGGCGGTTGGATCGGTATGTCCGCGTCGACTGACGTTGGCGGCATGGGCCTTCCGATGACGTTGACCACTGCAGTGAATGACATGATGTCCAGTTCCTGCTTATCTTTGCAGCTCAACCCATTGATGTCCCAAGGTCAGATCGAAGCGCTGGAACACCATGCCTCTGACGTGATCAAAGACCTTTACGTTCCGAAAATGATCTCGGGGGAATGGTGTGGCACGATGAACCTGACCGAACCGCAGGCCGGTTCAGATGTTGGTGCTCTCCGCACCAAGGCAGAACCAAACGACGACGGGTCCTTCGCGATTTCGGGCCAAAAAATTTACATCACTTGGGGCGACAACGATTTCACAGAAAACGTATGTCACCTTGTTCTTGCACGCCTTCCTGACGGGGTGCCGGGCACAAAGGGCATCAGCCTGTTCATGGTTCCCAAGTTTATTCCCGATGCCGATGGCAACCTCGGCAAGCGCAACAATCTAAAGGTTGTCAGCCTTGAGCATAAGCTTGGCCTGCACGGATCACCAACCGCCGTCATGGAATACGACGGCGCGACCGGTTGGCTAGTTGGCCCAGAGCATGGCGGGATGGCTGCGATGTTCACAATGATGAACAACGCGCGTCTCGGCGTGGGCGTTCAGGGTATTGGCATCGCCGAAGCGGCATACCAACACGCGTTGGCCTATGCCCAAGATCGTACGCAAGGCAAAGCTGGCGGATCCGGCACCATCATCGAACATGCCGACGTGCGCCGGATGCTGGCCAGCATGAAGGCGGATACATATGCCGCCCGTGCAATTTCTTTGATGAACGCCGTCGCGATTGATATGACAACGGCAACCGGTGACGCAGGCTGGAAAGCACGCGCTGCATTCCTGACCCCCATCACCAAGGCCTTTGGTACTGATGTGGGCATGGAAGTGTCTAGCACAGGTGTACAGGTCCACGGCGGTATGGGCTTTATCGAAGAAACCGGTGCAGCACAGTTTTCTCGTGATGTACGCGTAACTGCAATCTACGAAGGTACCAATGGCATTCAGGCCATGGACCTTGTTGCACGTAAGCTGATGGATGGTGGCGAAGCTGCATTCCGCTTGCTTGAGGAAATCGAACAAGGTGCAGAAGCTGCGAAAACCACTCACCCCGAATTGGCCGAGGCCGTGTGGCAATCTGCGGAATCCTTGCGCGAAGCAACCGAATGGCTTGTCGAGCAAAGTGATCTAAATCAGCGCTTTGCGGGTGCGGTGCCTTACCTTCGTGCGTTTGCACGTGTATTGGGGGGGCATGTTCATCTTGCTTCTGCAATGGCCGGGGATGCGTCTCGCGTGAAATTGGCAACCTTTTATATCAAACGATTGCTGCCAGAACACATTGGCCTGCTTGCGCATGTGCGCGAGGGGGCGGATGACCTGCTGGCAATCACTCCCGAAGATCTGGTTGCGTAATGGCGGACGGCGTCAGCGGCATCAGCTATCCGTTCGACGCCCCGCCTGAGCAAGGCGAAGCAATTACTGTTGCACCTGGCGTTCTTTGGATGCGCTTGCCACTGCCGATGGCGCTGGACCATGTCAATGTATACGCGCTTGACGATGGCGACAGCTGGACGGTCATTGACACTGGTTTTGCCAGCAACAGTACCCGCAAAATTTGGCAACAGCTGCTAGATGGCCCAATGGCAGGCAAACCCGTTCGCCGGGTTGTCGTGACACACCACCACCCCGATCATGTTGGGTTGGCTGGCTGGTTCATTGAAAATGGCGCGAGCCTAAGCATGCCTCGTACGGGATGGTTAATGGCGCGCATGCTAACGCTTGATGTACAAGAGGCCACACCGGACGAAACGCTCGCCTTCTATAAACGTGCCGGCATGGAACCCCCAGAGTTTGAACGACGTGCGACGGAGCGTCCGTTCAATTTTGTTGACTGTGTCACGCCACTCCCGCTTGGCTATCATCGTCTGATAGATGGCGAAACGATCCAAATGGGTGGCCGTACATGGGACATTCGCATGGGTGACGGACACGCCCCCGAACATGCAACATTCTGGAGCCGCGACGACAACCTAGTCATTGGCGGCGACCAACTGCTGCCATCAATTAGCGCGAATCTAGGTGTCTACCCAACGGAACCAGAAGCCGATCCTGTTGGCGATTGGCTGACATCTTGCGAAAAGCTTGCGCCATTTGCAAAGGACGATCAGCTTGTCTTGGGTGGTCATAAGCTGCCATTTACAGGGCTACCGTTGCGACTAGATCAGATGATTGGCAACCACCACAGCGCGTTGTTGCGGTTGCGCAAATATCTTGCTGAACCTCGGTCGGCGGCGGAATGTTTCCCCCCGTTATTCAAGCGCAGTATCGGCCCTGCTGAGTATGGACTCGCCTTGGTCGAGGCAATCGCCCATGTGAACCACCTGCATCAAAATGGACAGGTCACACGCACAATGCGCAGCGACGGCGCATGGGTATTCCAAGCTAAGTAAGGTGGATTAAAATCCACCCTACGCCGTGTGACGATTTTCGATTCGTCCATACAAGCGTTTCAAAATGCGGCTTGCCGTTGTTTCGCACAACGCGGGTATAAACGCATGGATCAATGCTGCCCCAGCAGCGACAGTCATCCAAAAGCAAAACCCAAGCGCAAACCGCATATGCCCCAAATAGGTTTCATTCACTGTCGCCGGATGATCAAGAAATACAGCCGCAATAGGATTGCGGCGGGGCGTGTTTGGGGAGGAGTGAGACATTTGCCAGCCTTTGCTATGTATTTTCAAATAGCCTAGCCGAACAAACTTTTGCAGCGATCCCAATTTTCACTAGATAAACGTTATTTTTTGAGACAAAATTTCATCTATCACACACAAATTAGATGAAATAGACCGTGCTATCCTGCGATCCTTGCAAATTGATGCAGCCCAATCGGTTGATGATATTAGCGCAAAGGTGCATCTTTCGCGGAACGCCTGTTGGCGGCGCATCAAAGCGATGGAGCAAGCAGGTGTCATCATAGGCCGGGTGGCATTGATTGACCCTGCAAAGGTAGGTGCCCCGCTTACCGCGATGGTATTGATCCGCACAAATGCGCATGACGCCAAATGGATGGCAGAATTCCAAACAACGCTACGCTCTTTACCCGAAGTTGTCGGTGCTTACCGCATGACCGGCGATCTAGATTACGTCTTGCGCGTGCGCGTCGCAGACGTTCCTGCCTATGATAATTTCTATAAACGACTGACTTCACGCATTTCTGTCTCGGACATTTCGGCAAGTTTCGTTATGGAGGAAATCAAAGACACAACTGCGGTGCCCTTATGACCTCTGATACCCCACTTCACATGAACATCGATACCTCTGCCGAATTGCTGGAAAACGACATCCTGCCCAAAACGCAAGAGGTGCACACCGACCCGAACGTGCCCTGCCCGTCGTCGGCAAAGCTACCCAAAGCGCTTGGCGAATCGATTGCGAAGAAAAGCCAGGCGCAATGGGCGTATGAGCGGATCATTATGTATATCCAGAACTTTGAAAAGCAGCTGGATAACGACCACGAGGTCGGCGTTGGTTTGGCGGGCGGCCTGACAGGGGTGATCCGCATCGAAGGTTTAGGGTATTACGACCCCGATATCGTCACCTATTATGGGACGAATGAGGCAGGCGCCAAAACGCAGCTTATTCAGCATGTGAGCCAAATGAATGTCACACTGATCGCCAGCCCAAAGAACATTGATCAGCCAGAACCAAAGCGGATTGGCTTTCAACTGGCTGCGGCGCTTGAACGCGATGTAGATGTGACCACCTGACCGGGTGACAGGCAAGTTATTATCGGCTATGCGACTATCAAACTCGTCTACTAAGGATTCTAAGTATGTCTGACTACAAACCCGGCGAAATGGACATCACAGCGCAAGAAAAAGCTTTCAACGGCTTTATCAGCATGGTGACAAAAGGCTCTATCTTCTGCATTTTCTTACTGATCTTTATTGCGCTGGTTAACGGCTAATCAATAGATGAAACGTCGTCAGTTTCTTGTCGGGCTTCCGCTTGCTCTTTCTGCGTGCTCTGCTCCAGAAGTGTGGGCACCAGACGATGTTGTATCGCGCGCAACCTATCGCGATACCAGCGGCACTTATCTGACGCTGTTTACAATGCGCAATACGGGCTCTAATAACGGAGCCCACACCGCGTTATTGATCAATGGTAGCCAGCGCATCATTTTTGATCCGGCTGGATCGTTCGAACAGACCCGCATGCCTGAACGCAATGACGTATTGTTCGGCGTCTCCCCAGAGCTTGAAGCATATTACGTTAGCTTTCATGCCCGGATTACCTACTATGTCTTGGCGCAAACTGTCCAAGTTTCAGCAGAAGTCGCGGAGCAGGCCATGCAGCTTGCATTGGCCAACGGACCAGAACCGCAAGCGCACTGCGCGCGGTCAACGTCACGGCTATTGCGTCAGCTACCAGGCTTTTCGGATTTTCGCCAAACGTGGGATCCCAACCGGGTGTCAGAAGATTTTGCGAAACTTGCCGACGTCACAACCCGCGAATACCGCGAAACAGACGCCGACGATAAATCGATTGCCGCCGCTCAAATCAATGCAGCCCTGCAAGAAGACCAGTAAGCCCCATTCCGCCGTATAGCATCGCAACCCCGGCAAAGATCGCCCAGAGCACGTTGCGCGTCCATAGCCCGACACCCACAGTCGCCAATGCAGCAAGAATTCGGATTAAGTCAGGCTGACCACCTGTTGCGGCAGGCCATAACACCAGCGGCGCAACCATACCCGGCAGCACCGCCACGGGCGTAAACCGGAGCAACCGCAATACAAACGGTGGCATCGGCCGATTACCAATCAATCCTAAAAAAGAAAACCGGATCAAAAAGGTCCCGATCCCCAAAACCGCAATAATGAACCATATTTCTGCAGAACTATAAGTCATTGGGCGCGCTTCTCTGTCCATGTTTCAACGAATGCGCCGGTCAGCATGGCGACTGCTGCGGCAATCAACAAACCTGTTCCCGAAGGTAGATCAACCAATGCCAGTGCAACGATGACCGACGCGGCGGCGGCTGCGACATGGGCAACGGATTTCATCATCGGTGCAACCAAAGCTAAAAACATAATTGGCATAATGAAATCCAAGGCCCATGCATCAGGGATTGCTGTACCAGCCAAAATACCAACAAGCGTCATACCAATCCAAAGTGGCGTAATTGGTGTCGCGACCCCAAAGAAATAGGCAACCCGATCCGCAATCGACATCTCTAGACGAGATTCGTATCGAGCAACCGCGGTAATATAAGTCTGGTCAAAATTCAGATAGGACACCAAAGCGCGTTGCCACAGCGGCGCGTTCCCCAAATAGGGCACAAGCGACGCGGAATACATCGCCATCCGCAGATTCACCGCCAACGCAGCCAATAAAACAAAGGCAATACCAGCGTTTTCCGTAATCATTTGAACCGCCGCGAACTGTGATGCGCCAGCAATGACCAAGACTGAAAACCCCATCGCCTGCCCCATGCTTAGTCCCGCATCCATCGCGACCACGCCAAACAAAAGGGCAAATGGGGCCGCCATGAGGATAAATGGCAGCCCATCACAAACCCCAGCCCAATAGGCGGATTTCGCTGGTTTTTTGACGGTGGAACTCGTCATCTCTTTCCCCTAGCTTTGAAGTGTTACGACAGGCTTAGACCTGCAAATTGGGAATGACAATTGGCGCGACTTGATAACACGACCGACTACATCATTGCGCCGCGTCCAGCGGCCTCGGGCCTTACACGTGGTGTGACTGGCACAGATCAAAACGGCGACCAGATTAACCTTAACGTGGTCGAAGAACGACCACTGACAATCTACCTCAATTCCCAAGAAATCGTGACCGCCATGACCATCGGGGACTATCCTGAATACTTGGCGCTCGGGTTTTTGAAAAATCAGGGCATGCTGCGCGACGATGAAACACTCAAGGGCGTCGATTACGACGAAGAGTTATCCGTGGTTGTCGTCCGGACGGACGGGCAAACGACCTACGAAGATAAGCTAAAGAAAAAAACCCGCACTAGCGGTTGCGCCGTCGGCACTGTTTTCGGTGACATGATGGAGGGGCTGAGCGACGTGGCGCTTCCCGATACCACAGTCAAAACATCAGATCTCTACGCACTCGCCGCTAAGATAAACCGCACCCCGTCTCTCTACCTAGAGGCCGGTGCGATCCACGGCACTGTGCTGTGCCAAGACGACAGACCGCTCGTCTATATGGAAGACGTCGGACGTCACAACGCCGTCGACAAAATCGCAGGTTGGATGCTGTCAGAAGACGTCAGTGCCGATGGCAAAATTCTATACACAACCGGGCGACTTACATCAGAAATGGTGATCAAAACGGCCCTCATGGGCATTCCCGTTCTGGCATCACGATCCGGATTCACCGCATGGGGCGTCGAAATTGCGCAACAAGTCGGACTAACACTGATCGGTCGGATGAAGGGCCAACGGTTTGTCTGCCTTTCAGGCGAAACCCGCCTTGTCCGCGACGCAGACCCAAGCGAAATCGAAAATGAACCGCGCAAAAGCGGACGAAAGGGCCGTGAATGACCCCTCTATCATCTTGCCCTAAATACTCCCGCCAGAGGCGGATTCTCCGAGCCGCAGGCGAGGTGAACTTATGATGCAACCACTTGGTGTTATCCTTGCTGGCGGGCAGGCCACACGTATGGGTGGCGGCGACAAGGGGCTATTGCCGCTTGGTCGCGGAACCATTCTGTCACATGTTATTGAAAGGCTAGAGCCGCAAGTCGCAGGCCTAGCGCTTAACGCTAATGGTGACCCCATACGTTTTGATAAACTTAACCTACCGATCATTCACGACAGTATCGCAGGTTTTGCAGGTCCGTTGTCTGGGGTTCTCGCCGGACTTGACTGGGCTGCGACCAAAGGCGCAACGCACATCGTGACCGCCGCTGCGGACACACCATTCTTTCCGTGTGATTTGGCCCCTCAGTTGATGATGGCAGCCGAAAACGCCAATTCACAAATCGCACTTGCAGCCAGTCCCGGCGGGCGTCACCCCACATTTGGACTATGGCCTGTCGCGCTACGTGATGAGCTGCGTGCCGCCTTAGAGGATGGCCTACGCAAGGTTGTCCTATGGACAGACAAATATGGCGCAGGATCCGCGGCGTTCCCCGATGACACTGCATTTTTCAACGTAAATACCCCGGATGACTTGGCACAAGCGCAGGCGATGATATGAAAATCTATGGTGTCGTTGGGTACAAAAACGCTGGCAAAACAGGTCTGATGGAGCGTCTCGTGACTGAAATCAGCGCGCGTGGCATCAGCGTTTCCACAATCAAGCACGCACACCATAGTTTCGACGTTGATCACCCCGGAAAAGACAGTTACCGCCACCGAGAAGCAGGGGCACATCAGGTCCTCCTTGCGTCCAACACCCGCTGGGCTCTTATGACCGAACTACGGGACCGCGCTGAACCACCGCTTTGTGATCTTATTGAACAGCTGGCCCCTGTCGATCTGATTCTGATCGAAGGATACAAGCGCGACACACACCCCAAGATAGAGGCCTTTCGCGCAGAACCACGAAACGCATTGCTTGCGCCGACTGACCCAACCATTCGCGCGATTGCGACAGATACACCGATTGATAGCGCGCGACCAACGTTCGATCTAAACGACACCAAATCCATTGCGGACTTCATTTTGACAGAGGTCGCGCTATGAAATTTGATAGCGTACTTATGGTTGATTGGTCTGGTGGAAATGATCGCGGCCCGACACCAAAAAAGGACGCTATTTGGGCCTGTGTAGCGCGCGAAGGTCACCCAGAAGACCCTCTGTACTTTCGTAACAGACACGAAGCGGAGCGATGGATAGCAACATTTCTAGCACAAGAGCAGGCATTAAACCGACGGGTGCTGGCCGGATTTGATTTTGCCTTTGGTTACCCGCATGGATTTGGCAACGCATTGACAGGGTCTGATGACCCACTCGCCTTATGGGATTGGTTTGCTGAACGGGTGGTTGATACAGCAAAAGAAAACAATCGTTTCGAACTTGCGGGCGAAATTAACAGCATGTTTTCGGGCATCGGACCGTTTTGGGGAAATGGATTGAAGCGCGACATTGCGGGTCTCCCTCGCAAAGGAAGTTTACGAACCAATACATCATTCGCAGAACGTCGCTCAGCAGAGCAGACCGCCACCAGAGCCTTTCCAGTTTGGCAGCTTTCAGGCGCCGGAGCGGTTGGATCGCAGGTGATTATGGGACTGCCGATGCTGTCACGGCTACGGCGCAAATTTTCGGTATCAGTCTGGCCATTCGAGCCGCTTGAAAATCCTATCACATTTATCGAAATCTGGCCTTCTCTTATAGCTAAGACCGTCGCGGCGACCCAACCCCCAGATAGGGTCAAAGACGCACATCAAGTCTTGCTTATGGCAAAGGCGGTTTCAGGGATGCCCGACGATCATCTTCGCAAGCTACTAAACGTTGAACCCACAGCAGAAGGAACGATTTTTGGATTAAATGATCCAGAGTTATTGGAGATGGCAAGCCAGCAGACTGCACTAACGACACCTTCTCTCAGAAATGATTGCTTTGCCATGCCGCAGGGTGCGCATTGGACACCAGTGTCTGTAGCGCTTCAGCATTTACGCGATAGGCTGGGTCCAGTGACCGAAACCGAAACGGTTGCATTATCGCAAGCTAACGGACAGTTTCTTGCAAAGGATGTGATTGCTGCAAGATCACACCCACCCGCACCGAACGCCGCTGTTGATGGGTATGGTTTTGCCGGGTATGCGCCTGAAGGACCACATTATATGCCGTTGGTCGCGGGCCGCTCTGCTGCTGGGCAACCGTTTCATGGCGTCGTACCCACAGGACATGCAATCCGAATTTTGACAGGCGCGAATCTGCCCGAAGGTGTGGATACTGTGATCCTTCAAGAAGACGTAAATGTTTCTCAGAACCACATCGCCTTTCAGGGGCCTCTCAAACGTGGGGCAAATGCAAGAGACGCTGGCGAAGACATGAAACGCGGCGATGTTATTCTAGCCGCTGGACATAAGATAACCCCAGCTGATTTAGGAACCATGGCGGCAGCCGGTGTCGGGCACATTCATGTGAGGCAGCAATTGCGCGTTGGTGTATTATCAACAGGTGACGAGCTTTGCGAGCCGGGCACACAGGCTGGCGTTGGGCAAATCTTTGATGCAAATCGCCCAATGCTATGCGCTGTTGCATCTGGTTGGGGGTATGAGGTGGTCGATCTTGGACGTGCACCAGATGATCGCCCCAAACTGCGAAATATTTTGGATGACGCAAGCCAACGTTGTGACGTCATCATCAGCTCTGGCGGGGCATCTGCCGGAGACGAAGATCATATGTCTGCATTGCTTCAGGGCACTGGATCACTTGCGCTATGGCGTATTGCAATGAAACCGGGCCGGCCTCTTGCTATGGGGCTATGGAACGACACCCCCGTATTTGGACTACCCGGCAACCCCGTCGCAGCAATGGTTTGCGCGCTCATATTTGCGCGGCCAGCCTTGCGGCGGTTAGGCGGCGGCGCTTGGCACGAAACCGAAGGTTACATGCTTCCTGCGGCGTTCACAAAATCCAAGAAAGCAGGACGCCGCGAATATCTACGTGCCCGCATCCGTGACGGTCAGGTCCACACCTTTGCATCAGAAGGTTCAGGCCGCGTTTCCGGGCTTAGTTGGGCAACCGGGCTTGTCGAACTGGGCGATCCCGCGCAAAAGGTATCATCTGGGGATCTTGTCCGCTTTATTCCTTTTGGAAACTTTGCACTATGAAAATTACAGTTGGTATTCCAGACGCCAGCCGAGGCGAGGCCGCAGCCCTATACTGGGACGCCTTCGGCAAAAAGCTTGGGTTCACGATGGGCCCAAAATACCGCGCACTAATCTATATTAACCGGGTGATGCGTTCAGACCATGGTATTTGCGCGCACGACGACCACGGACGGCTAATAGGTGTTGCTGGCTTCAAAACATCAAATGGCGCATTGGTTGGCGGAACATTTACCGACATTCGCAAGGTCTATGGCTGGGTCGGTGCCGTAATCCGCGTATGGCTCATGGGAACTCTGGAAAATGACGTCGAGAATGAACGCTTCTTAATGGACGGGCTTTTCGTCGCCCGCGAGGCACGGGGCAAAGGTGTCGGCACCGCATTGCTTGATGAAATTTCTGCCGAAGCAAAACGACGTGGATATCGCCAAGTGCGGTTAGATGTCGTCGATACCAACCCCCGCGCCCGCGCATTGTACCTGCACGAAGGCTTTCGCGAGCTCGAAACCCATAAGTTGGGACTGCTTCGCTATATCTTTGGATTTAATTCTGCGACCGTTATGGTCCGCGACGTCTAGCCAGACCCGATTAAGGCGCCAGCGGCAAATACTAACGCACCGCCTAAAACGACCTGAAACGCAGCGCGTAAAAATGGCGTTTGCATATAGCGATTTTGTATCCATGCGATGGCCCAAAGTTCGAAAAAGACCACAATAAAAGCCGTGATCGTCGCAGTCCAAAATTCTGGAATTAGATATGGCAAAGCGTGCCCTAGCCCGCCAAGCGTCGTCATCACACCCGCCGCAATCCCACGCTTGATCGGGGAACCACGCCCCGACAATTGCCCGTCGTCTGATGCCGCTTCAGTAAAACCCATCGAAATACCAGCACCGACAGATGCCGCAAGCCCGACCAAAAACGTGGTCCATGTGTCTTGTGTGGCGAAAGCCACCGCAAATATTGGTGCGAGCGTGGACACTGATCCATCCATCAATCCGGCAAGACCGGGCTGCACCCACGTCAAAACAAACTGTCGATGTGCTGCGGCTTCTTCGGTCGTTTTTTCGCTTGGGCCTAGATGTTGCTGCGCCAATGCATCAGCGGTGTCAGAATGTCCGGCTTCGGCGGCGGCTAAATCTCCCAGAAGTTTGCGGGTTTCTGCATCCGTCGTTTGCGCGGCTGCCAAGGTATAGAACCGTTCAGCATCACTCTCCATTTGCGCAGCCTCATCACGGATACGCTCTAAGCCAAGATTTTCAACTAACCACACAGGGCGGCGTGCATAATACCCTGACACATGTTCGCGACGAATATGCGGAATCACATCGCCAAATCTGGCGCTATGAAGATCGATTAAACGACGTCGATGTTCGTCTTCCTCAGCAGCCATACCGTCAAACACTGCGGCAGATGCTGGGAAGTCTGCGCGTAAATGTTCGCCATAACTTCTGTAGATCCGTGCATCGTCTTCTTCTGACGAGATCGCAAGCGCTAGGATTTCTTGCTCTGACAAATCTTTAAAGCGGCGACGGTTCGCAAATCCGGGGATCATAAGTGCAATCCTATATTAGAACGATTCTAATATTAGCCTACCACGCAATTTTGCGAATCCAAACAATGAACTAATTAGTTCAGTTTCCATCTTTAAAATCAAACTAAACGGTTTAGTTCTTTAATCGTAAATAACTTTCAAATGGAGACCGCCATGACCCGCACCGTTACCGCCCTAATGACAGCTGCTTTAATTGCTTTAGCCGCTCCTGCCTCTGCCCTTTCGTTTCAGGTCGACTTTCCAACGCTAACCTATCCGCCCCATCCCAACGTACCGACCACGGAACAGTCCTGCGTGGAGCTTACAACACTAACCGGCCTTACTTGCACCCCGGTTAGCAATTAATCGGCAACGCGGCGAAGCTCGTTTTAAAAGACTTCGTCGCGACGTTATTCTTGCCTGAACTGAACCGGTCAGTTTATATAGGGCTTCACTCAGGAGGACCAGAAATGCCCGACGGCTCAGAAGAACCAAAAAAAGGTCGCAAGTTTGATCAGGTCCTTGATGGTGCTAGAAAAGTCTTTCTGTGCGATGGATTTGACGGTGCGTCCGTAGACGATATCGCCAAAGCTGCCGGGGTTTCGAAAGCCACGCTTTACAGCTACTTCCCTGACAAACGGTTCCTGTTTATGCAGGTGGCCAAGGCCGAATGCTGCAAGCAGGCCGAACGTGCGATCGAAACGATCGACATGGATGCGCCTGTCCAAGACGTACTTTATCAAGCCGCCCGAGAAATTGGGGATTTTATCACCTCGGACTTTGGGATGCGGATTTTTCGCGTTTGCGTCGGCGAAGGTGGGCGGTTCCCTGAACTCGGCAGACAATTCTATGAAAGCGGGCCGCTTTTGGTGCGCGACCGGCTAGTCACATATTTTGACAAGGCTATAGCCAAGGGTGATCTTATCATCAGTGATCGTGAACTCGCGGCGGATCAGTTCAATGAACTATGCCGCGCTGACCTGTTCCCACGTATGATATTTAACATGGCGGACAGCTTTAGCGCAGACGAAAAACAACGTGTCGCCAAAGGCGCCGTCGATGTGTTTATGGCGCGTTATGGGGCAAGTAAGTAGGCTGGCTACAAAGAAAGGGCCCGAACTGCACCGGGCCCTTTGAATAATTTCGAATCAGTATTCCACGACAGCGCGAATTGATTTTCCTTCGTGCATCAGGTCGAAGCCTTTGTTGATGTCTTCGAGCTTGAGCTTGTGGGTGATCATTGGG
>NZ_PVTP01000016.1 GCF_003003285.1 Yoonia maritima
AACATGCCAGAAACGGAATGCTGTCGCCCGTCGACTTCGAAAACAGACAGCTAAATGTGAACCAAGAAGGTGTCTAGGAAACTAGGGGCTATTCAGATTGCCCTGGGCAATAATGTGATTTTTTGCATTTACAGAATTCACATCAACTGCGCCAGCGGCGTTCAATCATCAAAACTTTCCGAATTGTGTTAGCCCCGATACCACTCATATCCGAGAAAAATAAGTCAGGGCTGTTATTAAGCTTAGCGAGCTTTTGCCCGCTCATTTTTCGGCCATATAGCCGAATAAACTTTACGACTAATGTCTTGTGTGTAGGAAACAATGAGCCGTCACTTTCATCGTCCCTGCTTCTCTTGGACTTTTCCCACTTGATAACGCTGTAGGTAGCGCGAAGATATGAACTTCTACTATCATTAAAAAATTTGCGTGGTTGCTCATGAAGCTTTTTCCGCTTTTTCCTTGATAGAAATGGATAACTAATAATTGAAAAAGTCTTAAATAATAGACTATCCGACACTTTGAAAGGCGTAACGTTCGTCAATTCAGCTTCTAGATTGTCCTTCTTTTTTACTCTCTTTAGGGATTGAGCATTCGATGCCTTCTTTTTTGGCGCCCATTTATCATTGGCGCGCATAATTGCATCAAATTCATCGTTGCTAATGGAATCTAATATGTCGTCGTTCTTGGGTATAACAGGTGCAAATAGTGTACCATCTTGACGACCTAAAAACTCTATCGCGAGGTTTTTATTTGTATTTTCCACTTCCAGCATAATCGAACTTCGCTGAGTATTAGTGAGAAGGTTGAGCTTTGAAGCGGATATGTTTTTCTTCAATTCGCGAAGTTCGGTGACCTTCCGCCCAGCCTCCTCGATGAAGTTGAAATATGCATTTCGATCTGACCAGTCATTTTTGTTCAACCTACGGATTAAGTTAACGTGAGCCGTCCCGAACGGAAACTGGTTCTCTTTCCCAGCTTCTGGTCGAGGTAAATCCGCATATTTTTCCAGATGGGTGAGCATTAAGAAATCACTAATGATATCACCATCATTCAACTGTTCTCTATCGTAAATACCTATATGTATTTTTGACTTATTTATTACAGTCTCCCAAAGCTTTATGCGACCATAGTAGTCCATTCGATTGCGCGTTTGGTCAGTCTCCAACCAATCCTCGATCGACTTATCCACACGCCCAACGGCGCCACCTGCGACAAACTCAGCGTATTGCGAGTTGGCCCAGTCATCTTGGCGACGTAAATAGGTTACCATCTCCACATCATAATCTGAAAAATGACGAGCTAACTCTATAGCGTTAGGATTAAGGAAGAAGGCTTCAGAGGACAAAATAACAGTATGTATTCGATCACCCATAAGCGACACAGCAGCATCAACGTGCTCTTTTAGATTGTTTTTCCCATGAACAGCTTCAGGCACAAAATTGGCGTGCCCTGCCTGTTTATGAGGCCGGGTTTTCTGCCAAAACAAACCTACTTCCGGTACGTAAACACCATCCCGTAATAATGCTGCACGATTTTGTTCTAGAAAGTGTTGGATGAACGTAGATCCAGTCTTCGTTGACCCTATGTGTATAAGAAGCCTTGGTTTTTGCTCAATCGTCTTGCTGTGAAGGACCGCATCTCTATCGGTAGCTACCAACTCATTTCTAGCGTAAAGCGACAGAGCTTCTTGTAAAATACGTTCCTCATCATTTTGAGGATTGTGGAGCATTTCGGCGAGGTATTCCGCTTGAGGAATTTCTTTTCTATCGGCAGCTATTTCCAGAATGTCCCAACGAGATGTGTAGATTGCTTGAAGGGCGAGTAATAAGCGTGGTCGTTGCAGATTCAGTGATGGAAAATCGCTAAGATCTGCGTCGTCCCCGCTCTCAGGTGAACCGAATGCTTGAGCTATTCTATTAAGTGTGTTGGCCTCACCTTTTTTAGAAGCAACATGCTGAACAGTTTTCCACCATTGCGGTAACATAAGAGCATTAATCATTTGATACCGTGCAAAGCCTTCGGCTGCTGATCCCCTCATGGACTTTTGAACGCTTTCGATATTGGTCAAAAACATTGCTAAGTCATTTTCGGTACGTACCTTGCTCATTGTGCTGTCTGATCGCTTTCGATATGCAACACCAGGTAGAGGCAAACAGGTAATTTGGTTTGTATGCCGATAACACTCGCATACAAAACCTCGTTCTTCCCATTGTCCTGATTTGAATTTTATATCGTATTTAATAAGCAGTTCTCGTTTGTAAAGAAATTGCCATACATGCCAACTTTTCAAAATTTCGGCAGATTTATTACTGTTCGGTACAATTTTTTGTTCTTGAAAGTAACGTTCATTCCCATCCAGTTTTCCACTTTTGTGTGAAGTTTTGTCTTGGAAAACCACTTTCTGAACTCTGACCATTTCAGATTGATCGTCGTTTGCCGCTTGCAGTGTACGTTTAAGGATATGTTCATCATAGAAAAGGTCATCTGAGTCCAAGAAAAATACGTACTCTCCGCGTGCAGATTCAACACCGACATTTCGAGCAAACCCTTGGCCGGCATTTTTGTTCAGGACGATAGGTCTAATACGTGGATCCTCAGCAGCATGCTGATCAATGATCGCTTGGCTTCCATCTAAGCTACAATCATTTACCGTTATAATTTCGATTTCTTTAAGCGATTGATTTCGGATAGATTTAAGACATTGATCGATATATTTTTCCACACCATAAACTGGTAAAATTACAGATACGCTTGGTCTATCGCATTCGTTCTGAGCACCAATCGGCATTTTTACTGGACGGTTTTGTTCTATAAAATCAATTGCGTCTTCTATGCTACTCGGAATTACACAATTCGGAACATGGTAGATCGTGTACCATATATAGAAATAATGGAACACTTCTTCTAAAGATCTTTTGCGATGGCGGTGCGGGATGGTTTGCCTATCATCTGTCAACCCCCATCCCGCATAGAATGGTGCACCAAAGCAGATAACTTCTTTACCCGCGAATAACGCCTCCAATCCCATTTGAGATGAGCCAACGTACACTTTATTAACGCAATTGAACAAACTGTACGGGTTTACTGGATCTCGCAGGATGCGAATACGGCCAACATCTTCAAGATGATTAAAGTAACCTGCACGTTTACCCTTCTCCCAATGAGTATCTGGGTGTGTCTTAATCAGGATTTGTGAATCTGGATTTTCGCGAATAGCAGCCAGCAGCATTTTTTCAAAATCGCGTTCAGTCAGTTTTCCATAGATAGTCGACGCATCAGCAAAAGCTTGATCACAAACTAGGACACGGTCATCGTATCCATCCGACATTGCAGGCATAACAATGGGCTGAGAATTGTACTTAGATATCTTTTGTTCCACTATCCGAGCCATTACCGCTCGTGCACGGCTGACCTCTTCATCCGACAGCTCATTGTTACTATTCATGCGGTGGATAAGACGATTTGGATAGTCCGCCATAAAATAGTATGAAATGTCGTCATATACATAGCCAAGGCATCCCAACCCGGGATCATTGACTTTAAATGACTCGGACCAGCTATGTGTAGAGGCTAAGAAACCTTGCTCAAACAATAGTAAGGTGTCGCCTGTTTGGAATGACTGTAAAGTTTTCACTCCGCCCTTATGACTTTTCTCAGGATCTTTATAGATAGTGCCTAAGATCATATAGTGTTGACTTTTCCCATGCCTTTTGTCCTCTATTCCCAATGCGTTCGGGAACAATTTACGTAGGTTAGCGCCATACCGTTTGGTTAAGTTTGCTTCGAAATAACCGACATTCCATGCTTGATATCGGTTACTAATAACCCAATCTCGAAAGTCGAACTCGGGATCATTTACGCCTTCGTTTCGGGCTAGACGTAAATGATCATCAAATTTTTCAAATGCTATATGGTTTTCGTTTGGCATGGATATCTCAGTTATACTTGTGCATGGGAAGGCGTGAGTTGCTAGCAGTTGACCAATTGCCAAATTTCACTTTGTGCATCGGTTTCTATTTGAGTGTTAATATTTGAGGGTCCAGCCTCTATAGCAGTCTTGAAAATAGTCTCCCACGCATCGAATACTGTTGTGTTCGAATACAACTTATCAAATCTCTTTTTAGAGGCTGCCCCCATCTTCTCTCTGAGATCGTCCTTACTCATTAACTCATCGAGACATTCAGCTAGGCACCCTGCTTCCAGGCTGCGCTTAGCAAGAAGACCGTTAACTCCACTGACGATTTGTTCATTAATACCATTGCATGCTGCATAACCAACAAGAGGCATCCCATGTGCCATAGCTTCAAGTGAAGACATAGGAAATCCTTCAAAAAGTGACGGTAAAACAAAAAGTTGCGCTTGTTCCAAGTAAGAATAAGGGCTGTCTGAATGCCCCAAAAATTCAACCTGTCCAGCAACGCCTTTATCTTTAGCCCGGACTTTAAGATTTTTCATTTCAGGACCGTCACCGAGAATTTGCAACACCCAATCGGGGTGACGTCCCGCTATGATGGCAAACTCATCGATAAGCCGTGATAAGTTTTTACGCGGTACTAGGCGCGCAACCGTAATCAGCTTTTTTTGCCCCCCTCCCCTTGGATCACATAGCTGATCCGTTTCCATAACCGTATTTGGTATGACATCAGTCTTATTCTGCAGATATTCTGGCAAAGCGTCTTTAAAGGTTTCGGTGAGTAAATGTATTCTAGTAGCTCCAGTAAAAGCCGCCAATCTCTGCTCTTCACTAAAAACACCAAGTCGTTTAGGAAAATGCGGGTCAATATGCTCTGATAGCACCAAGGGGACTTCTATTTTTTGTGCGGTTACCGCATATTTTAGAAGCCATTGGTTCATATGAAGCCCGACAATCAAATCTGGACAATCCTCTGCCAAGGCGACTGTCATTTGATAGCTTGCCTTAATGTTATCTCCTTGAGGAAGGTAATGAATCTTTACCGTGTCGGCTAAGGGCCATACTGATGGAGATTTACTATCATCAAACGTGTAAACGTTTATCTCGTACCCTTTCTTGGCCATCGCATTTGCCATGAGGTGACCAACGTTTTCGGTACCCCCACGACTCTTTGTAATCCAAGGTACAATAAAGGATATTTTCATGGATCTATTCCTTCGTAGGGAAGTTTTGAAACGTCATGAACATCAGTAGGGGGATTTCATCCAGCATTTTAGCCTCACAACCCAAGCGAATGTTTACTCTTTGACGGAATGTCATCCAAACCTCCACAGTCCAACATCAGATTTTGACCAATACGTCGCGCTAATCACTCCACACCAGCGCGCAAACAGTCATGTATATGTAGAAGCCCACATGTTTTTTTTGATCTATCATGAACCAATAAGCAGGTGATCCCGCGTGAGGTCATCTCTTTGAGAGCCTCACTCGCCGTTGTCATCTTCGCTATACTCACAGGCTTTGCACTCGAGAGTAAATCGCAAGCTTGTGAATCCCACAGGCGTTCTACATTACGACGCATATCACCGTCGGTGATCAGACCTAACGTTTTGTCTCCGTCAATGACCAGTGCTACACCTAATCCTTTTGATGACATTGTGATCACGACATCATGCATTGGTGTAGTCGGGGCAACAATAGGCAGGCGATCCCCAGCTACCATCAGGTCTCCAACATTTAGCAGTCGTAATCCAAGCTTCCCACCTGGATGATAACGCCGAAAATCTTCAGGTACCGATTTTAACAGATGACTAAAACCAACGGCCAGTGCGTCACCAATAGCTAACGCAACTGTCGTAGACGTGGTTGGTGCTAAACCGTTGATGCAAGCTTCGGGAACCTTACCATGAGCAATCGCGATCGTACTTGATCTAGCAAGGGTGTTTTCTTTGGTTGCGGTGATGCTAATGACCGGGATTTTGTATTGCCGACAGTAGGCAAGCAAATCTGCGAGTTCTGTCGTTTCACCTGAATTGGAAAGAACCAAAACGACGCTATCGTCGTGAATAATCCCCAGATCTCCGTGACTTGCTTCGGCAGCATGAAGAAACGCCGCACGCTTACCAAGAGATCGAAAGGTAGACGCGATTTTGCGCGCAATGTGACCGCTTTTTCCAACACCGGCTACGATTAAAGGACCCGTAGATTCATGGATTGAATGAATCGCTTGCGCAATCTCAGGTGGTGTTTCGCGGCTTAACTGCAGCAATGCTTCGGCTTCAACCTGCAATACTGACTGGACAATAGACGTAGTTTCATCGCTCATCGGCAAAATATTGTTTTGATTGGCTTCTGCTAGTTTCATTTTAGCCTTTCAAGTCTACGGAAGTATCTTTTCGCTAAGCGTTAAAGGCCGTGATATATACGTATCGTGTCTGGCACACGGGTATATATCTCTTCACATTCCCCCTTGAGGTAGTGAGAATCTGAATGCCTGAATATTAACCTAAATAGCGAAAGAATGAGTAAGGTGGTACCTAACTTATTACACGATCATACACGTATAGGGTTAGCTTTGGCCAGCCTATCAAAAGCCATTAAGCTTTCGACAAGAGCCTCCATCTTATCAAGTGGTATCATGTTCGGACCGTCAGATGGAGCGTTATCCGGGTCTTCATGCGTTTCAATAAAGACCGCTGCAATACCTAAAGAAACAGCAGCGCGAGCCATAACTGGCGCAAACTCTCGCTGCCCACCAGACGATCCGCCCTGCCCACCGGGCTGCTGCACGGAATGGGTTGCATCCATCACAACTGGATATCCGCTTTTCGCCATTGTCGGCAGCGAACGCATATCAGCCACTAGCGTGTTATAGCCGAACGATGATCCCCGTTCAGTTAGAAGTATCCGATTGTTTCCAGTGCTTTCAATTTTCGCGACGACATTCGGCATATCCCATGGCGCTAGGAATTGACCCTTTTTTATATTGATAACAGCGCCTGTTTCGCCAGCTGCAAGAAGTAGATCAGTTTGCCGACATAAAAACGCAGGAATTTGCATAATATCACAGACTTCAGCAACCGTGCTGCACTGTTCAGGTGTATGAATATCCGTCAACACAGGGCATCCAACGCTATCTTTGACAGCTTGCATAACCTTTAGACCTTCATCAATGCCAAGACCGCGTTTGCCATTCAAAGATGTTCGATTAGCCTTATCAAAACTACCTTTAAAAACAAACTGTGCACCATGAGCTGCGCAAACCTCAGCCATATGACCTGCAATCATTTGAGCATGATCCAAGCCCTCAAGCTGGCAAGGCCCGGCTATCAGCATAAGTGGGGCGTCATTGCTAACACTCAAATGGCCAATATCAATTTTGTGCATGACTTACCTACTTATGTTGGGCCACGATGTTTGCATGTCGTATGCCTCAGGTTGAAACAAACTAAAAGCAACTTTTCCCGATATCTTGCATAGTGAGGAATAGTGCTGGCAAGATTATGAACAAGTATCAGCCACTGTCCCGATGGCTTCACATAAAGTGCGCGGCCTATTCTCCTGCGAAGCCTCTAGTTGGACCTGTTCGGTCGTCGCTATGAATGATTTGAACTGGATTGGTAATCCCCCCATTTTTAATGGGTTCAGCCGTGAAATTCATAAACCGGCGTTTCCCTGCGCGCTTTGTCGAAAACATCCCCTATGAGGGGTTTGGTTCCTTACACAGGTTGCATATTAGAAGCTCCACCATTTGATCATTAGACATCTCACCATCTGCGCACCATATGGGCTTCAACTTGCCAACCACAGATCCACCAGATGTTCCCACTTCCTTCGCCCCCACGATCTTGAACATTCAATGAGGAAGCGCGGAAATTGTCATGACAATGCAGCCGCCGAAAGCGTCTTCAATCCACTCAAACGCCAGCCGCCTTTACAAAACGCGCGAGTAAGCAAGACAGGGCGTCTTCGACGACATGTATAATCTGAAACGCAAACATACCAGAAGCGGGATCCTGTCGCCCATCGATTTCGGAAACAGACGGCACATCATGAACCAAGAAGGTGTCTCAGAGACTAGGGGCTATTCAGTTGTTAATGGCTATATTTCATAAATCAAACGAAGCTGGACTGATTCATCCAACCATCGTGTGGCACAAGACAGGCGCTTAGCAGATCAGGCCCCGAAAACCCAAACATGGGTTAGGCATCTCGACGCCTGCTCCTAGACCTCTGGTAAACGACGCTCAACTCAGTACAAAATCTCATAGCTTGTCGAACGCCCACCGGCCTCTGATCGTTTCAGCACCCCTGCCTTTTCCAGCGCCGCGAGATCGCGAGTTGCTGTGGGGGCCGTGGTTTTGGCAATCTTACGATACCCCTTCGCACTTAGGCCAAGCATCACTCGCTCGGGACCTTGCGCAAAGATAGCCGTCAACGCCTTGTGCTGACGGGCGTTTAGATCAGCCGCATGGCGCACAAAGAAATGATTACGACGGACCAAATACATCGCCTCTGCCCGGCCGGCATCAGCGGCACGGGTCAGCGTGTTCAAGAACCACACCACAAACGGGGTCGCATCAATGCCCCCCCTGCCCTCTTGGCGACCGGCCTGAAGGGCCGCGTAGTAATCCAGCTTTTCCTTCTCGATCTGGCGCGACAGTGAAAATGGCAGCGGATGAGACGCGGCAAAAACCGCCTCGATCAGCGCGCGGCCAATCCGGCCATTCCCATCCGAGAACGGGTGAATGGATTCAAACCACAAATGGGCAATCGCCGCGCGGATCGGCACAGGCAACGCGACCTCCTCCGCCAACCATGCGGTGAAATCCTGCATATACCCCGGCACCAAATCTGGCGGCGGGGCTTTATACAGCACATCATGGGATCCTGCGGTCGCAGAGCGTACGATCTCAATATCGAAACCGCGCCAAGCACCAAGGTTTTCAACCTCAATCCCATAGAACAACAAACGATGCCATTCGCACAGGTCTTGCCCTCTCACAGGTCCCTGCACATTACGGGCGGCCATCATCAAGGCCGCAATCGCATCAGACCTGCGGGCAATGGCAGCACCTTCGCGATGTTTTATCGACGCGATGACAGAGGCTTCGATCTCATCATGGTTAAGAGTAACGCCTTCAATCTCAAACGAAGCAAGCGCCTCTTGCACGATCTGCATGCGGCGTAGCTCGGCCAGATCATCTGGCCCCATACCAGCATGAACGCCCTGCACCTCGCCCAGAACCTGCATCGCATCCGCCAAATGCGGTTCCACTGCTTCGTGATCGTAAATGAACTTGGGCCAAAGCCCCGACTGCCATATCTGTACCATGAGGTGATTGTAGCAGCTATTCAGATCAAATAAAGAACTATTTTGATGTGAAAAATCCAGCCAATCACTTCATAGCATTATCCAGTGATCCGCACCGTCGTCACGCTTGGATCGCAAGCCGTGACCGCCGCCAAAACACGCCCCGCATAATGGGTTTCAATATAACGCGCAGCAAAGGCGCTTGGCGCCGCCAGTTCCAACCGTGAACCATCACGACCGACTTCGGTAACCTTCGAAAACCACGCCGCATGCACTGCCGGGTCATTGTCGAACATCACCCGCGAAGCGGCCGCCCAAATTGTCCCGTCGTTTTGCGGGGCCTCTGCACCCGCCTTGGCAAAAGGTACCACGTTTTCGCTCGCTGGCTGCTCTTGGGGCCCCTGCCCCATCCGTGCAACAAAGTCAGGACCAACCAGTGGCCAGCACAAACGAGTGGCTTCCAGTACAGCGTTCAAATGCACACGGTGTTCTGTCACCCTGCCCCGCGCCGCATTGCGATGAACCGAAATCCACCCACGAGCGCGCATAAGCGCCAGCTCGCGTTTTGTCGTCCGCTCAGTCACAGACCACATCCGCGCGATCTCGCGCAAGCCAACGCAGAATGTCTCAGATTGCCAATTAAACCGTGCAGTGATCAACAAAGCCAAACGTTGCGCAAGGCGGCCATCAATACCTTTATCATGCAGCCCGAGCGTCATCAGGGCTGTTAGAATATCATATTTGACGACGGAAGCCTTAGGCCCCGTTGCTTTCACCTGCATCACTGCTCTCCCGTGCGGCACTGCCACGGATAGTTTGAACGCTGCTTCGTATATTTGTTATGTACCAACCGTACGGTCGATTTACGAATTTACAACGCTATTCCGAACCTCGACGTGATTAGCGTTGAGTTGGGGTGAATTGTCAAGGATTCGTGTTTTTACAACCCCATTCCCAATCAAAGAAAAAAGAAATGGGTATATATAATGGTATAGGGGGACATGCAGGGTGTCACCCTATTAGGCCTTGATGTCCCCCCATCAGCTAGAAGAACACATCCCGTGTCCCCCTAAATATGGTCACCAACCCGCAGGATAGAGCCTCATTGCGCCGAATCGGTTCACCTGCCTGTGGCCCCTTATTTTCCTTGGGGACCTTCCCCACGGGGAAGATATAAAAAAACGATATCGCGTGTAGACACGACGTGCAAATTAGGCGTATTTAAAAATTATACAAGAATTAGCGTCCGAGGAACTAATGTATACACACGAAGACCTGCGTGACATGCAAACGCGTTCATTGAAAATGCAAAGCTGGATCCGCCAGCAGACCTTCTCTCCAGAGGATCAAAAAGTCCTCCGTCGTTTCTCCTCATGGGAAGTGTCAGAGCTGATCTTGGGGATGAACCAGTCTACCTTTCGGGGGCGCCTTGCCGCTGACCCCACCTTCCCCGCGGGGAAGGTCGAACCCGACGGGCGGCAGCGTTGGTTCTCATTAGAAGAGGTGAACACCCTGCGCCGCAAGATGAAGGTAAAGGGTAAATCCCTGATGCCCGCCCGCCCTGCTGGCCGCGCTTTCCGTACTGCCATCGCCAACTTCAAAGGCGGCGCTGGTAAATCTACCGTCGCTCTACACTTCGCGCACGCCGCCGCACTTGATGGCTATCGCGTGCTGGTGGTCGACTTTGACCCACAAGCCACCCTGTCCCACTCTATGGGGCTGACCGACGTCAGCGAAGAACAAACCGTCTGGGGCATCATGGCGCGCGATCTGGTCCGCGAAACCGACCGGATGAATGCAGCGCCCGTTGCCGCCGAAAGCGGCACCGCCCTGCCCCGTCGCTCAATCCCGGATTCAATTCGCGGACTCGGCCTTCAGGATTTGCGCATCGGAGACTTCGTGCGTCCAACCAACTGGCCCACGATCGACATCATCCCATCATGTGCGAACGCGGCCTTTGTTGAATTCGCCAGCGCGCAGTACCGGCACCTGAACCCCGAATGGTCATTCTTTGCGGCTGTGTCGCGTTATCTGGATCAGCTGCCTGACGACACATGGGACCTGATCTTTTTCGATTGCCCACCAGCAATTGGCTACCAATCGATGAACGCTGTGTTCGCGGCGGACATGCTCTGCATTCCATCAGGACCGGGCTACTGGGAATACGACAGCACGACATCCTTTATCGGTCAGCTGGCCGAGGCCCTCGAGGATTTGTCAGACGGGTTCACCGGATCCTTCCCCGCGGGGAAGATCGACTTGCCCAAAGTGTTCCGCGAAATTCGGTTCCTGTTGACGCGCTATGAACAAGGCAACGATTTGCACCGCGCGATGTATCAGGCATTTGAACAGGTCTTTGGCGATAGATTAGCAAAACACCCAATTGAAACCACACGGGCTGTCGAACAATCCAACCGCTTCCTCAGCTCGGTTTATGAAATCGACTACCGGGAAATGACACGCGAAACATGGCGCCGTGCGCGTGGATCGTTTGACCAAGCTTGGACAGAATTCCACGATGCTATGCTTCCCGCGTGGGAAAAGATGGCCGCAGAAGATCTTCCCCGCGGGGAAGATGTGAAAGAATAAGGAGCCAATGATGAGCAAGAAGAAACGCATTTTTGACATCGCGATGCCCGACATGGCGGAGCCTGAAACACAGCGCGTTAGCACCCCAGATACCAGCACGCGTCGCAAAGGTCCCATGGCCAGCGCCATTGCCGAAAACGCTGGCGCGCTGAATGAACGCGCCAGTGCCGAAGCCAAGATCAGAGCAGAAAACGATGCGCTCGCGCATGAATTTGTCGCGCTGAAACGGGCAGGGCTTGTCACTGCGATGATCCCACTTGATGCCATCGTGACCCAAGTATTGGTCCGTGACCGCAAACCGGGCCCAGACCCTGATCTGTCTGAGCTGGTAACCTCGATCCGCGACGTTGGGCTTTCCAACCCAATTCGTGTCGAAGAACGCGACGACGGCAAATATGAACTGATCCAAGGCTTCCGTCGACTGTCAGCCTATCGCGCGTTGCTTGCCGAGGATGGCGATGCATGGGGCGAAATCCCCGCTGGTATTCTTCCCCGCGGGGAAGGTGTCGCCGGATTGTACCGTCGCATGGTTGATGAAAACCTGATCCGTAAAGATTTGTCATTTGCTGAAATGGCGTTAACGGCGCAAGCTTATGCCGCTGATCCAGACACCACACCAATGAACGTCGATGACGCGGTGGCCGAGCTGTTCCAATCTGCCAACTATCAGCGCCGCAGCTATATCAGATCATTTGCGCGGCTGATGGATTTGGTCGATGGCGTTCTCAGATACCCCGAAGAAATGTCGCGTAATCTCGGGCTCGCTGTCCTGAAACTGATCGAAAGCGACCCAAAGGCGTTGCGCGCATTGCGGGCCAAACTGGATGGCTGGGATAACCGCTCCGTCGCTGACGAACTCGGCGTGCTGCGCGAAATGACCACCGCGAGCGCACCGCGCCCGGCCAGCAAAGCAGCGGATGGGGCAGGGCAGGGCGCGAGCCGCCGCCCGCGCACCACATTCGAAGTTGGCACCGGCACAGACCGCGTCAAATGCGTTGCTGGGGTAGGGCAACTTACCCTCAAAATGGACCGCGACCTAACAGCCATTGACCGACAAAAGCTAGAGCAGGGGATCGCAAGGCTATTGGCAGCTTTGGAATAAACTGGACACTGTTCATAACAGATCAGTGTTTTAAAGTACTGAATCTAATATATTTTTTACGCCCCTTACACAAAGTTCTTGGACCACCGTGAATTTTAGGTGAGGGGCGGTATCCAAGCGATCTCGATACGCAGCGGTCGGTCGCTCTTTTGAACGTAACTTCAACATCACCGGTATAACTCGAAACTTCGATCGGACGGATGTAAATGCACCCGCCCCGCTTCGGCGCTTCCACCATTCATCACTGGGTGCCCAAAGCCCCTCGGCTTTCGAACGAAAGACAGGAACGTAAGTGGGACAAGACCAATCAGCGACGGGCACCAAACTTGTTTTTATACGGGATGTACGCGTAGAACCCCAACCGTAAACCTGTATAAAGCCAGCGTTTGACCCATGCTCTGCGTTGTCGCAACCACGCAGAGTTCGAGTACATTTTCTGGATGATCATGGATGCCATAACATGGGTGCAAATCCCGCGTGTGCGGTTCTGAAATTCCGGCCGCATCACGTCAAAGATCACCACTGCGCGCCGTTCATCGGTCTGGTTCCATGCTGTGTGGGTCTGCGCATCGCAGAAAACCAGAATTTTACCTTCTTCCCAGCTGCGAATGTCCGTACCCACCTGAAACCCGCAATCCGGCAAAGGCGCGGGTACCTTCAGCCCGAGATGGCAGCGGTAGACTGCGTCTGTGTCGCCTTGATGCGGGTTGATGTTAGAGTGGGGTTCAAGAATACTGAGAGACAAGCTGGTGATTTCGGGCCGCGCCTCAAGGATGCCTGCGAGTGTGGGGCAACGGTCGAGGTTCTTATGAATACGAATGCCCCAGAATTTGAGCCCCATGGTTTTCCAGTGCAGAGGTGGAAATGACATGGCGTGGTTGAAGTCATAGGGTTTGACGCGTTCGGGCTCAATCTGTGTGAGGGCAAACAATTCATCACGGATGGTTTCCCATTGGGATTCAAATACGGCCACCCAATCAAATTCGTTCGGGTCATAGAAAAACGGCTGATCGCCGGGGAACCGTCCGCCAAATATTGCGTACCAGGGGTCTTTCTGCGTCACGGTCTGCGCCGTTTCTGGAGTATGTGTCATAGAACAAGGTGCTCTGCTTTGGTGATCGCGCCAAGCGCAGTGTCGGTGCTGTCGATGATCTTTTGATGTCCGCCCGTCAGAGTTTGCAGGAAAAACGCATCTTTGCACAGCTTTGCCCATGCGGCCATGCCATCGCGCGTGGTCAGCGTGTCGTCCGTGGCATGGATGGCGGCCACAGGGCAGGTTAGCTTAATGTCGGAGGCTTCAGAGGTTTCCAGCAAAGTGAGATCGGCGCGTAAAAGGTCTTTGATCCGGGTAACGGCTTGGCGACGTTCGTCGTCGGTGTCTCCCGATCCGTAGCTGTCCAGAACGGTGTCGATGAATACATCGTCCTCCAGTAGATGTACCGCGCGGGCGTCCGTGTTGGGGATGGGGCAGTCGGCGCCAGATAGGATTAGGAGCTGGGGCATTCGTTGGCCCGCGTGCTGCAAATACGCGGTCAGCTCATAGGCCAAAATCGCCCCCATGGAATGCCCAAACAGCGTATAGGGCCCTTGGATTGCCTCAAGATCTTGGGCGATTTTGGCCACCACGTCTTGCAGGTTGGACCAGAGGGTCATGTCGGCTAGGTCTTCGCGGCCAGGAAGTTGCAGCGCGATGACATCGCGGGTGCCGTCCAGCTTGGCCGCCAATTCCGCATAGGCAGAAGCCCCGGAGCCGGCAAAGGGCAGGCACACGAGTTTTGGCACATCTACGACTGACCTGTTCAAGGGTCTGAGCCACGGGGTCAGGTCCTCCGTGTCAGGTGTGACCTTGTCCGGTGCGGCTTGATGGATCACGTCGTAGATAAACGTGCCAAGGGTGTCGATGGTGGGGTAATTATAGGCCAGCGTGGTCGGGAATTCACATTGGAAGTAGTTTTCCAGATTGGCCGCAAAGGTCATGGTCATCAAAGAGTCCATGCCCATGATGTTGAACCGCATGTCTCCTTTTAGTTCATCAGTATCATCCAGCAGGGTAACGGATTGTAATTCTTTGCGGATCACCCGTCCGATTGCGTCCAAAGCCACGTCCCGGTCCAAAGCTCGCAGGGATTTGAGCCGTTTGGGGGCTGTGGTCAATTTCCTGTGGTCGCCGTGATCAATAGGGGCAAAGAAAGACGGTTGCGTGGCGAATTTAATGATCGGCGCGTAGGTCTGCCAGTTCACTGCACAGATCATGCTAGAGTGGCGATTTTGTGCCATGGCGGTTTCCATCGCAGTCAGGGCATCGGGGACGGGCATCAGGTAGAAACCCAGCTTTTGCAGCGTGGGTTTTTCGCTATCCTTTGCGCTCATCCCGACGTCGTCCCACGGCCCCCAATTGACATTGGTCACCGGTAGCGATTGTGCAGCACGCAGGTTTGCCAGAGCATCCAAAAAATGGTTGCCAGCTGTATAGTGGCTGAGCTTGGCGGACCCCCACAGCGCGGAGACCGTAGAAAACAGCACAAAGCAGTCTAGGTCGCGGTCTTTGGTCAGGTTGTGCAAATGCCAGCTTGCCTGAACTTTGGTTTTCAGCGTGTCGATAAGGGCTGAAATATCAATGTCTTGCACGCGATCAAACCAGTTTTCTCCGGCAGCGTGAAGCACGCCACGGATGGGTATCTCTGCAGCATCGAAGTTATCAAACAAAGCTGTAACCGATGCGGCATCGCGCAGGTCGACGGCGTGCGTATCAATCTGAATGCCCTGCGCCCGCAGGTCGCTGATTGTGCGGCTGGCCGCATAAAACGGATCGTCCTGGCCAAGGGAGCCCCACGCAGTATTGGGCGGCATGTCACGGCGCGACAACAACGCAATGTGCCGCGCGCCTTTGTCGGCGAGCCAACGGGCGGTGGCCAGTCCCAGCCCGCCCAATCCTCCGGTTACGATGAAAACGCCATCGGGCCTGAAGTCTGCGCGCGTTTGCGCGGGCAAAGGCGCGGGGGTGATTTGCTGGACATACATCCTGCCGTCCCGCACGGCGACAAAGGGTTCAAATTCCGGCGTCACCGCCTTGCGCAGGATGTGATCGGCCGTGCCAACAGGATCATCCGCGCGGTCATAGTCGATCATCCCGCCGCGAATGTCAGGTTGTTCCATGAACAAGGTTTTACCAAAACCCCAGATCGGGGCCGCCATTGGCGATACGGTGCCTTGGTCTTGAACGGCCTGCGTGTTCGGGGTCACAAGCCAAACGGGACAGAAAAATACCTGTTCCTTCAGCTCGCGCAGCATTTCGATCAAGCTGGTGAAACTGCCCGATTGATAGGCGTTCAACCCGTCAAGATCATTGTCCACCAGATCCGTGTCCGGGCAGACAAACAGGATTTTCCACGGGATCGGTTCTTGCGTGCTCCACCGATGGGCAATGTCCCAGATTGCTTGCCGCCATTGATCGCGGTTCGTGGCATCGGACAAGGTGATATGTGCATCTGGCTTGGTGCTATTTTGCGCGGATTTGCCCCGTCCCACCGCTTTATCTGTCCCATGTTCGATCCAGTAACATCCATCTCCGCGGGCTTTAATCTGGTGGCACAAGGCCGCGGTCAAAGGCGTGTTGGCGCCCACGACCATCCACCTCATTGCGCGGTCGGCAAAGTCAGTGTCGGGCGGCGCGGGCGTCGGGGTCCATGAGGTGGTGTAATGCCAGCCCTCCTGGGACGTGATGTCAGGCTCGGGTTTCGCTGGGTTAGGTTCGACCCGGTCCGGCGCAGCAAATGGCACCGGGTCATCGGTGTGATGCAACGAGCCGTCGTTGAATTTGACAAAGGTCTCGGGTGAGATAACCTTGAGCCAATGGCGTTTGCGATCCATCACCATGGGTGGTAATTTTTCGGGGTAAAAATGCCCGCCCATCACGCCTGACCAGTCCAAATCCAGCCCACGCAGATACAGATTTTTCAGCATATCGATGAAGAACCCGTCTTCTTTGCGCGACGGTTCGGCATATAACATCGTGCGCATATGGTGCGCGTCGCGTTTGCCCAAACAGGCCAGTGCCAACGCGAGGCAGGCGCCGCCCGGTCCGATTTCGACGAAATCGACCGATTGCAGGCGCAGATGGTCGAGGGATTGGTCATAAAGCACTGGCTGGCTGAGCTGGTTGATCCAATGGTCTGCGTCAGGCGTGGTTGTCACAAAATCGGCGGTAACGCTGGAGATCCACGGCAGTTTGGGCGGATGAAACGTGACTTGATCCAAAAAGCTGCGATAGGCGTCCAAAACTGGGCGGACCAGCGGGCTGTGAAAGGCAAAATTAGTGTTGAGATGTCGGGTTTTCACCCCTTGCTCGGCAAGTGCTGCGTGGACTTGGTTGATATGGGTCATCTGGCCTGACACGGTCAGCCGGTTGGGTCCATTATACGCTGCGATCTGTCCCAGATCTGGGTCGAGCAACGCGTTGACCTGTTCGGGTGGTGCGTTGGCCACGAACATGGCACCCGGTTCGACGACATCCTCCATCAGGCGGCTGCGATGATACAAGAGCCAAATGGCATCTTGGGGGGATAGCGCGCCGGCGGCGCTAGCGGCGGCAAATTCGCCCATGCTATGACCCAGCACATAGGATGGCGTCAGGCCGCATGCGTGAAACAGGGTGGTCAACGCATGTTGATTAGCAAACAGGATCGGCAGGTTGTAGCGGTCTTTGTCGATATGTTGGTCCCGGTCGGCAAAGGCGTATTCGGCCAGATCAAAGCCTGGCTCAAGCGGGTCAATCACTGCGGCACATTCGTCAAAGGCTGCGCGAAAGACCGGGTATCGCTGATAAAAGTCCTTGCCCATTTGGGCGTAAAGCTCTCCCTGACCGGAAAAGAGGTAACAGGGCAGTTGGCTGTGGTCTGCCGCGGTGTCCCAGGTGTCTTGGGCCAAGAGTTCGTCGAACTGAGCAGCGGCATCCTGACCCTGAACCGCCACCACCGCAGCGCGGTGTTTCAATGGCGTGCGACCTTTGGCAAAGGAATGGCTGATGTCGGACAGTGGCAGACCGGGACGATCTTTGAGCCAGCCCGACACGGTTGCCAGTGTCGCCCGCAGCCCGTCATGCGAATTGGCGGTAACGGCCAGAGGATACGTTTTGAACCCGGGCATGTCGGGGTTTTGGGGCGCGTTGTGGGGTTGGATGTCGGGCTCTGACAGGATCACGTGCGCCAGCGCCCCACCGAAACCAAAGGAACTGACGGCCGCCAGATACGGTGTGCCGTCGGGCAAGTCCCACGATTCGAGCGCGTTTGGGATGGCAAGCCGGGTATCGCTAAGGTTGATATTGGGGTTGAGAGCCTGAATGTGGATTTGCGGTGGGATCTGTTTGTGCTGAAGCACCAATACTGTTTTGATCAGCCCCGCGATCCCGGCAGCTGATTCCAGATGGCCGATGTTGGCTTTAACCCCACCCATCCAGCACCGCTTGGGTCCATCCGGATTGATCTGCCCATAATGGTGTTTGATTTGTGCGACTTCAATCGGGTCGCCTGCGGTGGTGCCCGTACCATGGCTTTCGACATAGGTGATTTCGGCCCCAGAAAGCCCGCTTTGATCCAATGCGCGGGCGATCAACGCTTGCTGCGCCGCGCCGTTGGGAAAGGTGATACCGCCGCCGGGGTCCGAGCCTGCGCCGTCCTGTGCCGACACAACGGCACAAACCTGCGCCAAAATCCTGTCGCCTGCGGCTAAAGCGGCGGATTTGCGTTTGATCATCACCATGCCGCAGCCTTCAGAGCGGACATAGCCATTGGCGCTGGCATCAAAGGTCTTGCACCGTCCGTCGGGGGACATCATGCCAAACTGGCTAAGCACGGTGGTCGATCCCGGGGTGAACATCGTGTTCACGCCTGCCACGATGGCCTGATCGCATTCGCCCTGCCGCATGGACTGCACCGCCAGATTAAACGCGGTGAGAGATGATGAACAGGCGGTGTCGACGCTCATGCTGGGGCCGTTGAGGTCGTAGAAATACGACAGCCGGTTGGCCGCGATGCAATGGGCATTGCCCAACCCGGTGTAAGCGTTGTGGCTGGTCAACCCCGAAGTGAGGGAGATTTTGGCGTGCAGGTAATCCGCACCGCTGATGCCCACGTACACGCCGGTATTTGACCGGGCCAGATCGGATTTCTTGTGGCCCATATATTCTAGCAACCGCCACGAGGTTTCCAGCAACATGCGGTGTTGGGGATCGGTCTCACGGGCTTCGATGGCTGACATGCCAAACAAATCTGCGTCAAACAGGTCCAGCTCATCGACAAATCCGCCCCATTTGGTGTTTGTTTTGCCTGGGATACCGGGGCGGGGGTCGTACCAAAGGTCATTATCCCACCGTGAAGGCGGCACTTCGGTGATCGAATCCACGCCGTTGCATAGATTTTCCCAAAAGGTGTCGATAGACGCAGCTCCGGGGAAATTGCAGGCCATGCCGACAATCACAATTGGGTCGTCTGGATCTACGGGTGTGACTGACGGCACCGTGGTGATCGGCGTCTCGGGCGCGCGCGGGGAAAGCGTCTTTAACGTTCCCGCTAGGTACTGCTCCATGCATAGCGCGCGCGCGATTTTGTTGCTGGTGGTGCGTGGTAGAAATTTCGCTGGAACAAACACAATCTGGGCCGGAGCCCAGCCGTAATGTTCGATCAACGTGGCGGAAATCTGTTTGCGCAGCGATGCCAGATCCGCCCCCGTCGCAGAGCGCGGTGCTTCTTGGAACAGATACAGTTGTTCGTCATCGCCAAAGTGCCGTGATATCGCAACAGAAGGCAAACCGCCCAGAACCTTGCCCAGTGTTTGCTGCAAAAGCGTTTCGATATCTTCGGCCGGCAGGGTGAGGCCGCGCACGATCACCACGTCTTTCTTGCGGCCTGTGATGTAGAGGCGGCCGTCATGTAACAATCCTAAGTCTCCGGTTGGCATCCCGGCGTCTGTTGGGGCCAGCGCTGACCCGTCCAGATAGTTGCGCGCAAGGCTGTCACCAGTCAGGTAAATTTCGCCTATAGTGTCATCAGGACATAGGTCCTGTGTCAAAGGATCGCGGATGGCCACAGTGATGCCATCATGCACGGCATAAGGCAGCAGGTCGCGCGTGTGATCGCCACCGCCGAGCGGGCGTTGCAGGATATGGTCTCGGACCTGGGTCAGGTCTTGGGCACCGCCGGCGACCAAAAGGCTTGCTTCGGCCATGCCGTAGACCGGGCGCAAGGCTGACGCGGCCAGTCCACAGGCATGGAACCTGTCGGCAAAAGTGTTCAGTGTTCCCAGTTTGACGGGTTCGGCTCCGACAAAGATTTGCGTCAGGCAGGACAAATCCCACCCCGGATCGGGATCAACCCGATCGGCACACAGCCCAAGCGCAAAATCAGGCGTGGCCACAGTATTGACGCGGTTGTCATGGATGGTTTGAAACCACAACGCGGGGTTATACATCAGCGCGTTGGGGGGCATAAATACGCCGAACCCCTGACCATAGAGCACCTTTAGAAGGTTGCCGACCAACCCCATATCATGGTGCAGTGGCAACCAACAGGACATACGCACGGTGCCGGTTTGTTCAAAAATACGGTCCATAAAGGCCAGATTGGCCAGCACATTCTCATGGCTTAAAGCCACGCCTTTGGGGCGCGCGGTTGAGCCGGAGGTGTATTGGACATAGGCTACGTCCGATGGATCGGGGGCAGGGTGGCTTGTGAGGTCAAAGGCCTGTTGCGGTGGCTGTGCCATCAGATCGTCGAGGGCAAGCACTTTGACATCCTCCAATCCCGATTGCGCCAAGAGTTGTTGTATTTGCCCGTGTTGCTCGCTTTCGACCACAAGCGTCTTTATCGCGTCAGCGTGCAGGATCCGCAGAAGTCGTTTGACACTGGCGTGTTCTGCGCGCGGCGTGATCCCGGCGAGCGGTGCAGGCACGGCACCAGCCAGCATCAATCCCGCAAAACACAATGTGAATCTTGCTTGTTGGGTGATGATCATTGCAACGGGTTCGCGCCGGATTAGCCCGTGTTCTATAAAGGTCTGTGCCAGCCTTTGGGTCCAAACCCGCAGCTGGGCGTAAGAATAGCGGTCTGTTTCAGCGCCGCGTGCATTAAGGAAAACCAGACAGTCCCGAGTGGCCAGATCCGGGTCTGCCTGACAGAACAGATTGGTTAGCAGTTTAAATTTTTGCAAGTTTAATCTCTGACCGTAAAAACCAAAGGTGTCGCGCCGTCTTGTCCGTCCTTGCCTCGCCCTGCCGCGCCAAGGCTGCCGTTGCCGTCAGGGCTGTATCCCGCAGGACCTGCGCGTCCGCCTGCACCACCCGCGCCACGGCGCGCCTCGACCGTAAGGTTTGCGCTTCTTTTGACGACGCGGACAGGTTCGGTGATGAGGTTGGCATTGCCGCCGTCACCGCCTTCGCCGCCGCGCCCGCCGGGGCCAGAGATGCCATTTTTGGCGGGCATACAGCCCGAGGGCGCATAGCCGCCTAAACCACCTGCCGCCCCTGTTCCGCCGGGCCCGCCATCGCCGCCACTTTGACCACATCCGCCCTGGGCAACAATGGTCGGGTCACCTTCGGTGTACCAGATGTCGATATTGGCGGGCTGGATCGCCCGGCCGGGCTGGCCTTCGATGCCTTTGCCCCCTTCGAGCCCCGCCGCGCCGGGGGCGCCATCGCCGGGAGGACGGGTGCAGATATAGGTGTCGGTGGCTTTGTCAAACTTGTGTTCGCCCGGCGTGCCGTCAGCGCCAACATCGGGTGTGGCACCCAGCTCTCCTGTTTGGGCCTTGTCGGGGTCAAATGGTCTGCCCGAGATGTAGACCGTGGTGTCACACTTTTTTTCGTGATCTTTAGCGGGGGGCAGAACCGTGAGTTGGCCAAAGAACAACGAGGCTTTGCCATACACCCCGATTTGGGCCGAAGCTGCCATCCGCACATGTTTGAAGTTAAGGATGATCGGGTCGTTATCTTCGAGCACCAGCCGAGTGTCGGGGCCGATTGTCAGGGTATCTCCAGTGTAGACTGTGACTTTGGACGGGAACAGCAACCTGTTTGCGGTTTCCAGAACGTTGGGGGGAATTGTCGAATGGCCAAACACATAAAGCGAAGCCAACTTCAGAAGTTCGGGTTTGTCGAGCTTGTCCGAGCCTCGTTTCACATCGCCGGAGGCCAGCAGGGTCAAAAGGGCGGGATCGACTTTGTCATATAGCGCGCTCAATGTCCGCATGTCCGCCGCGTTCAAAAACGTATCGGCCAGTACAATTGCGCGCAGTTGATTAAGGTCATAGGTTTTCAGTATGTGGCCCTTGATCGCGCAGTCGCCGCTATTATTGAGAATGACCTCTTGGCTGTCTTTATCCCCGTCGACATGTGAGTCCGCACCAGCAGTAAAATCCTTAGGGCCAAGGCCGAGATACTTGTTCACCACCTGGAAATGCTCGTCGATTACGTTTTGATCCATAGTATCCTCCAACGCCTCGTTCAGTTAGGGAAAGTGTAGCCGACCCGACTTCGTGGCTGTGCCCGGCGCGCCCTTTGTTCCCCTGCCGCCGTCGGCATAGGCGGGCGTCCCGATGCCCGGCCCACCGCCTGCGCCACCAGCGCCGCCATTGTCGTCGTTGTATGCGATTTCGACGCTGCCTTGTCCGCTGTACGTATAAGGGCCGGGGGGCGCCGAGCCGCCCGGCCCTCCTGGCCCGCCAGGACCTCCGCGTCCGCCTTGACCTACTGGTCCTTGAGTTTTTGCCGTACAGCCTGTGGGCGCATCCCCGGGTTGGCCGCCCGGTCCCCCTGGCCCGCCAGGGCCTCCGGTACCGCCGGTCTGTCCGTTGCCGCCACCGTAATTGACTGTGACGACCCCTGTCACCGCTCCGAGGTTGAGTGGGAATGGCGGGTTGATACTCGTGCCTGCGCCGCCTGTTGCACCTACAACACCTGTGCCGCCCGGATTCCCTTTGACGCCATCACCTGGCGCCTTATCGCAAACATAAGGGCAAGTTCCGGTTGTGGATTGGTGGCTTTTGCCATTGGCCGCCTTGGCGGGCTGGGTGCCATTTGTCCCTGGGTCCCCTGTCAATGCAACAGGCAAATCCGGCGGCACGAAATTGATACTGGGATTAACATGCAGACCGGAAGATGTCAGCGTAAGCGCCCGGTCGTCCTGAGCCTGGATGACGGTGGATTGGGCGAAAAACATCATCTGGGTGTGGCTAGCAAAGCAACCGACCCCTTCGATTACAAGCTGCCCGATATTGACCAGCACTGGCATAGTCCCGGTAAAGCGCAAGAGCGCTCCGTCGCGGATCACCACACGCGGAGTGACAAACAGGCTTGTGGCAGTGGGAAACAGAACCCGATCAGCTATTTCAAGCAAAGCGCCGCCGCGGCCTGCGCCGTCGGCTACCACATCGCAAAGCGCGCTGTGCAACAGCATGCGCTGATCCGAAGACAGCGCATGTAACCCCTGATCGGCCGCCGCTGCCAATGCATCAATCTGCGCCGTGTCCGGAACGACGTAAGAAGATTTCGGAGTGTGATCCTTACCACGATAGGCCAGCGCCGCAATATCGGCAAAATGCGCCACGCTTTCCAAAGTGGTTTGCGGGAGTACAACATCGGATGTGTCATCCGATGTAAGCGTCTTTGTCTGGCCCTGCGCGATCTCAAACTCATCAGAAACGGTTGAGTCACGTAATGACAAACCAACTCTTGAGTTGATTTCTTCAAATCGTGCAACAGCTTCCAAGTCTAAAAATCGCATCTGTCTCTCGAAACACCTAAGGCGTTAAAAAATACTAGCCATAATAGTTTTCAATTGTTAGCTTTCAATTATCAATTGTAAAGTGCTTGATGATTAAATTGTACTAATTTTCTAAATAATATAGTTAAAATAACTGGTTACACTATTTCCCTTGAGGGATTCGGCGCTAGATCTATGGTCGGCTACATCAGGGCAAAATCAGAGATACAGCTGCAACTCAAGGTGGAATCAATAGAGGGCTGATGATTGAAATAGGCTGTATCGGGAATAAAATTTTATCCACAGGATGTGGTGAACATGAACTATTCTGACATATCGGCTCGTTTGGCGGATTTAGCTGTTACGCCTCCGGATTTGCTAAGAGCGGCATTATATATCAGCTACCTGACCGAGGCGCAGACCGCGCTTGTCACTACATTTGCCAAACCCACCGATCAGGGCGGTTTAGGGGCAGAGGCGTATGGCTTCGCCAGCGCTGCGCTACAAGCGGAAGATGTTTTGTCGATGTTAGCTGGCCTGTTGGACCGGCTGGTGCAGCCTGCCGTTCAGGGCCAGATGGCGAAGGGCTCCGCTCCGGCGCCGGACGGGTATGATAGTTATTTCGCGACCAACATCCTGCCAACCTCCGCAACAGGGTCGATTACTCCGGCGCAGTATCAAACCAATCTGGATACGTTTTTCGCCGCACAGCCGATTGTGAAATCCGCGCTGGACGTTGCGGCGGCGCAGGTAGTGGCTAACATAAAAACCGCGTGCACCCGGTTCTATGCCGATCGGGCCGCATTGCAGGCATTGTACGCAGATCAGCTCGACAGCATGTTTCACCTGCTGGGGATCAAACAGATCGTGCCTATGGGCGGTATGTTTGGTCATACAGGTCAACAAAAGCTTGAGGTTGAGCTGGTGGTATCTGGCGCTCCGTCGGCGGGATCGATGTTTGACCCAAATCGCTTTGGCAACACAATCTGGGTGACCTATGAGCCACGGGACGTTGAGATCGATTGTTTGATCTGTGGTGTATCCGATGCGGTCAACCGCGCGACCAAGACCAGCTTTCAGCAAAATTCCCTGGCCGAGATTTTCAACAAAGCGGTGGCGGCCAATACTGACAAGGCATTGGCTGCGCAGTTACAACCATTGCCCGTGCAACTGATTTTGCCGCGCAACCCGTCGTCTCAGACCACGCCGCCGGTGGCGACGTCCTATGGGTACCGTCAAAGCCTCACAGCGCCGCCATTGACTGCCCAGCAACGTCAGCAAACATCGAGCCTGACGGCCAACGTGTTGATCCAGCCGGATGCGAATGTGACGACGATCGGCAGCGCGTTTCACCTGACGATGGGGGCCATCTGTGCGGTAAGTAGCACGTTTTCCATCACCGGATTGTCGAGCAGCGCTATCGTGGCCTCGGCCTTTGTTCCTTATACACCGGACACCAGCGCGGCGCTTATTGCGTCGGTCGCGGGGCTGGAAGATACAGGTCTCTTTTCGGCGCTACCGGGGCAGGGGGGCGTGGACGGATCGTATCAACCCGCGCAGGTTACGACGCTGAATGCAAATGGGTCGGAGTTAGAGACCCAAACTGTCAATCTGCGGACGCCCAACAGATTGTGGACGGCGGATGCCACCGGCAACGCCAGTGTGCTGGGCCTGCCGGAAATGGCCGCGTTTTTGGTGCAGGGCTTTGCCGCGAGTATGACCTTGTGGGAGTCGATTTACACTGGGGCAGATAAAAGCTCTGTAGATGCCTTTGTAACCCGCACGGCGAATGTGGCGGTGGCGGTGCCTGCGATTTCGCCTGCGTTGCTGGCCACGATGTATCAGGAAATTTTCGAGGACTTGCCGCGCGCGGGGTCTTCTTTGACCCTGACTAAGGCTTGCGACACCACGGTCAGCAGCCATTTATCGGCTGCAGCGACGGCCTACAAAACAGCTAGCGACACCAATGCTGACCCGGCCTTTATCGCGCTATCGCCTTTGCTGGCAGGCAAAGCGCTGCAGACATTGCAAGTGCCAGAGCTGTATCACCAGATCGGTGGACAGGATGTTTTGGGACCCGATGGAACAGTGATCCCGGTGCCTGCATCGATCACGCTGTACCTTGATCCCCAACATCCCGGCAACACAACGGTTCTGGATGTCAAAGGGGCTGCGGATTTTCCAAATCGCGCGACTTATTTCGCGGACACGCCAAGCAGCGACCGCGTGATCACCCCCCAGATCAAAACTCTGGGCACCCCTGCGGGTATCGCCCGCACCAATGCGTTGAAAACGGATCTGTCAAAGGCCTTGGGTCTTGGGTCGGATTTCGCGCCTGCTTCTGTCGTCACGCTAGGGTAAAGCCATGAGCACGTTTCAGACTATCATCAACGCATTCAAGAAGTTTCCGACCAGTGGCAGCGACATTACGCTGACCCCACAGACGTTCAACTTGGCGTTTGTGGACAACGTGTTCAACTTTTTGCTGCAATCAACTTCGGTCAAGTTCACCTCGACCACAGTCATCATCGGACAGGACAGCGCCACGCTGAAAGGAACAGCCGATGTTTTTGACTATACCGGGATTGTGGTCACCCTAACGTTTAATCTGGACGGGGCGTCGGTTACTGCGACGATTTCGTGTGATCTGGGCGCGGGGGCTGCGGTGCATTTGCCTTTGTTGACATGGATCACGCTGGAAGATGTGGCGTTCTGGGGGACGATTACGGAAACCAGAGCGGTGGCCAAGTTCCATTTTGGGGCCTCTTTGAAACTAGACACCAGCACAGCGGTGCCAGTGACCCTAGATTATCAAGGCGGCGGCGTGTGGTCGATGACCGTGGCAAGTGGCACCAGCGAAACCCTGACCAGTGCGCAGGTGGTCACGTTGTTAGGCGGCAGCGCGTTGAATGAACTGTTGCCGGCGAAATTGGAAACTGCGCTGACATCTTTTGCCATGACCGGATTAGAGGCAACGTTCAACGCCAAAACCGATGATCTAAGCTATTTCAACACCGGTTTTTCGGTGTCTGACGCTTGGCCCATCGCGCCCGGTGTGACCTTAGAGCCTGGCCTGGGCTTGTCGTTTACGATGACCGAAAAGCAGCAAGCTGCAAAAGGTGTCAAAGCCGCTGCCGCGGCATCTGAAAAACACACCGAAGCTCAGATCAAGGGCACTTTGAAACTGGGTGGGACAGAGTTGCCGCTTAGATTGGATGCAACGATTGATGACTCGGCCGTTTGGCAATTTGGCCTGCAACCGGGACAAACCGCGACGGTCAACACATTTGCCGATCTGTTGTCTTTAGCAGGCGATACGAGTTTTGCCTCTAGCTTGCCCGCGGCGATTTCGACCTTGCCCAGTATCGACATCGACCGGCTGAATGTGGTGTTCGATTCCACGGCGGATGTGATCAAAGAGGTCAGTTTCAAGGTTCAGACCGCCCATGCTTGGACGGTGTTGCCGAACTATTTTGTCGTTGAACAGGTCAAGCTGGATTTTGACATCACCGACGCCAATGTGCCTGCAGACCGCAAGGTGATCGGAGAGGTCTATGGTGCGTTCAACATAGCCACCGCGCCATTGTTTTGCCGGATCAAGAACACTGCCACGGATCAGGATTGGGTGATCGAAGCCGGGTTGCTACCGGATCAAAAGCTAAACCTGACCTCGGTTGCCAGTCAGCTGTTTGACGGGGTGATCGAGGTGCCGGACACCGCGCCTCAGATCGTGTTTTCCAAGGCCAACCTTACAGTGAAACCTAAGGACATGACGTTTGAGCTGTCGGCGGCTTCGACGGACGAATGGGTGTTGATCGACAACCATCTGAGCATCAAGTCTCTGTCGTTTGACTTGTCTCGCACGCCCAAGACGTCGACCGCTTTGGCGCAGTCGAGCGAGTTTGATTACAAAGGCAATTTCGAAGGCAAGCTGGAGATTGGCGGCGTCACCGTAACCTTGAGTGCCGCGCTGAATGCCAAGGCCGATTCCGGGGTGGATTTCAAAGGCACCACCGACACGCATCCGATCCCCTTTGGTACGTGGATCAGTGATTTCGCCAATCTTTTCGGGCAAGTTGACCTGCCCGATTGGCTGACCGGGATCACACTAAGCAATCTGGCCGTGACGTATAATACAAAATCCAAGAATTATACGTTCACAGTCACGCTGAAGGACACAGCCGAGCCGGGGTTAGCGGTGGTGTTGACTATCGGGTTGACCCACGAGGCTGCCAATACTTGGACACAAGTTATCTCAGCCGTTTTGACATATAGTGAAGACGGGGTTGACCTGAAGTTCTCACTCACTTTCACGAATAGCACCGTGAAAGGTGTCAGCACCAAAACGACGCGCGCGGTTTGGTCGGGGAAGAACCCTCCGGGCTTGTCGGATTTTCTGGTGCTGCTGGGTAAGAAGCTGGATGTGGCATC
Organism: Yoonia maritima; assembly: GCF_003003285.1. Taxonomy (GTDB): domain Bacteria; phylum Pseudomonadota; class Alphaproteobacteria; order Rhodobacterales; family Rhodobacteraceae; genus Yoonia; species Yoonia maritima. The sequence continues at coordinate 28,101 of NZ_PVTP01000016.1, forward strand.
CCAATTCCCGCAGGCGCTGAATTGGGATGCCACACTGTCAAAAATGATCGTGGATGCGACGGAGGCAACCGGCAAGCCGACCAAAGTCCATGCTGCGGGTCAATTTGACCTAGATGTCGGCGGGAATACAGATTGGAGCCTGTATTTCGCCTATACCAACGACACCACCTTTGACGCTGAGAAAAAGGACAAAACTGCAGTTACGTTGTCTGTCTGCGAGGATGAGGCGGGCGCTGCGGCGCCCAAAACGCCTCTGCCGTATGTCTTTGGGGTGGCTTTGGGCGGGCCGATGGACGTGAGCAATCTGCCGTTGGTCGGGTCGATCCCGGGAATTGAGCAATACAACATCGATAAGCTGGGGTTTTATTACACCAACGCGACCTTCCCGACCAAAAGTTCAAAACTGACGTTTTCATTGCCCGATCTGGCCAAGATCGAAGAGAAAAAATCCAATTTCACCAAAGCCAAACTAAATGGTCCAAAATTCAATCTTTTGGCGCTGTTTGCCAAAGATGAGGACAAGAGTTCCACCGACAGCGCAGTGATCGAAGCGACGGCATTGTCAGGGGAAAGCTTCGGCAGCGACGATAGCGATGGCAGCATGAGCTTGGGCGCGCCGACAGCGGCACCTGCACAGGGCACGCAATCGTTTGCCGCCGACCAAACGACCACCAGTGCGCCGATTGCGTGGCTGGATTTGAACAAGACCATCGGCCCTGTGTCCTTGGAAAAGGTCGGGCTAAGCTATTCCACCCCGCCCAAAGGGGAGGGCGGCGAACTGGGCGTGTTTGGCGTCTATTTCAATGGTGGTTTTGCCCTTGCAGGATTGGATTTGTATCTAGATGGGTTAGGCATCACCTTCCCGCTTCCGAAACCCGGCGGCACAGTGAAAGACCCAATTTCCCAGATACATTTCCATCTGAACGGGCTGTTTATGAGCCTCGAAAAACCCAACCTGACAATTGCCGGAGGGTTTTTGAACCTTCCCGGTGACAGTCTGGACATGCTGGGACAATTGTCGATCACAGCCGGGCCTTATGGCTTGGACGCTTACGGGGCCTTTTCTGGCGACCTTTCTGACCCGTCACTGTTTCTGTTTGTGCATCTGATGGCGCCGATTGGCGGGCCGCCCAGCTTTTTTATCGATGGTGTGTCGGGTGGATTTGGTGTCAACCGCGATTTTGTTTTGCCGACGATCGACCAATTGGCGGATTATCCGTTGCTCCCGTCGGGTAACAGCATTCCGTCTATGACAGAGCTCAGCGGTATCAGTGCGGCGCAGAAGCTGGAGAAAATGCAGACGGCGCTGCAAAATCTGGCGACGTTCTTCCCGCAGCGCAAAGGCCAGTATTGGTTTGCGGCCGGTCTGGATGTGACCACCTATGAGATGATCAAGACAACGGCGATCTTGTCGGTGTCGATTGGCAACGACCTGCAACTGGCGGTTATCGGTAGTTCGGGCATGACCTTACCTGTGGATGTGGGCGGCGATCCGTTGGCCTATATTCAGATCAATTTCCTTGTTTCCTATTCCTCGGCCAACGATCGTATTTCTATATTGGGAGAGATCACGCCGTCGTCGTTCATCCTAACCAAAGACATCCGATTGGGTGGCGGGTTTGCGTTCTATGTCTGGACGGGCGGGCCGCATGCGGGTGATTTCGTTCTGACCATCGGCGGCTACAGCCCGTTTTACCAAAAACCTGCCCTGTACCCTGATGTGCCGCGACTGTCGCTTAAGGCAAAGATCGACATACTCACAATTGAGGGCGAAGGCTATTTCGCGCTGGTGCCCACGGCTTTGATGGCCGGGATCGACATCAAAGCCACAGCCGACCTGGGCCCGATTACCGCATGGTTCCACGCCAGTGCCGATTTCCTGATTGGGTGGAAACCGTTTACCTATCAGGCCCATGTCGGGATTGTGCTTGGTGCGACATTTGCGTTGGATATCGGGTTTGTCACGATCAAGATGACCATCCATGTCGGTGTGGGTCTGGACGTTTGGGGCCCGGATTTTGGCGGACGTGCGGTTGTTGATCTGTCGATCATTTCCTTTGCAATTGACTTCGGCAGTTCGAAACAGGACGCTCCGACACTGAATTGGCAGGAATTTATCAACTTCCTGCCTAGCAAGACTGAGAGTCAGGCACCTACCCCTGTGATGCGCGCCGCGCCGATCAAGGCCTTTGCCATGATGGAGCCGGTGGCATTTTACGATGCCGCTCCTTCGGCGACGACTTCCGAAAAAACGCTGGTGTCGATCGATGTGAGTAAGGGCAAATTGCCCCGCGATCAGGCTGCGGCAACGGCTTCGGGCGTGGACTTTGTCGTCGATGCCAATCACTTTGTGATCCGCGCCCAATGCAGCGCACCGTCAAATGCCATCAGCTACAATGACTCGCCCCTGTCCAAGGATGAAACCTATTACCTGCGGCCAGGCAATCTGCGACAGCAGTTCAAGGTCAACCCCAAACTGGTTGATCACCACCCCTACATCATCGACCCGGCTCCTGCGACGAATGACCCAAGCTGGTTTGACGTGGTCATCGGCAGCCCGCCACAAAAACTGGACAAGCTGACCAGCACGTTGATTACGACGTTAAAAGACGAACACGGCAACTATAAGGAGGTCATGATCCGGCTGATCAAATCGGGTGTTTCCCCCGCGCTATGGGGATCGGAAAGCAACCCGGTTCCGGACGGGTCCAACACGATGACCGGGACGGTGGTCGGGGTTGAGTTTCTACCCAACCTCTATTTCCCCAGCCATACGTCTTATATCCAGTATTACTATTTGGTGTTTACGACCAATAATGTGTTTTTGGAACAAGACACGGCTCCGGTACAGGATCAGACACCGTTTTCCAACCCAACGACGATCCTTGAAGACATGGCGAATGGCAGTGCCTTTGCCACGACCCAGGCTACGCGCAGCGCAGCGGTCGATGCATTAAATACCCTAGGGTTCGCCCAGCTGAATTTGGAAAATTCCGCTAAACTGAGCACTCAGAACTACGTGCAACCGGCTGAGCTGGTTCACATGACTGCCGCCTGAATACAGTACCCGACACGCCCCGCACCAGAGCCGAAAAGCGACTAGATAGATGACCACAAAACAGACCATTGTGACCACGAATGACTCGCCCCTGTTTCAGGTCAGTGCTTCGTTTGTTCAACACAGCCTGCCAGGGTTGAGCGCGGGCAAATATACTGTCACAGCCCAGCAAAAGATCGACGATGACGAGGGCGCGTCGGTGACCAACGGGGCGTTGCCTGTTGTGTCGCATTCCTTCGGGGTGGAGGGGGACAAATACACCCTGCCCACAAGGTTCATCCACAGCATCTATCCCGCCGCAGGGGCACAGGGTGAATTTTCGACCGCGCTGCCTCAGATCGTTTTGAAAAATGCGGTAAAGCTGCCGTGGATCCGAACGCCTTATTATCATCAAGAGCCACAGATACGTACGCACGCCTATCCTACGACCAATCCCACCGGTAAATATGATGACGACAAGGCGAGTTGGCTGTTTATCATGGTGCTGAGCGCGTCAGATTTCGATGGCACGATGCCGCGACAGATGGTGAAAAAGGGCACGGTTGCAGATCTGATACCCGACACAATGACGGTGCGGTCTCTGGGTAAAGCCGCCCCCGGAAAGATGCCCGCGACTAAAGGTTACTCCTCGTTTTCTTATGTGTTTGAAAGTGGGGAGACCCAACCGGCGGGGACAGAACTTGACCCCGGTGTCGGCTATGACGGCACGGATCCCATCAGCTTTATCGATATTCCTGTCGGGCTGTTCGCGAAACTGGCCCCGACGATACAAGATTTGCGGATGATGTCCCATGTTCGGTCGGTCAGGATGGATAACAAGGCGCTGGCTGACAGTGATGTGATCGACCCGGAGGGCGAATATGCCGTAATGATGGCCAACCGGCTTCCACAGTCTTTGCCGACATCGGAACTGGACAATCCAACGCCTGGTGAAAACCCCAAAGGTGCCAATGCCGCGATGGTGGTATCGTTGGAATATCTGGAATGCGCGTTGCGTGGCTATGCGGATACGAGCTATTTCAAATCCACCATTCAGACCAACCCCAAGGGTTTTGTGCGGCTTGTGGTGCTGACCAAGTGGGAATTTACCTCGTATCAGGACACCAGTTTTGAATTTGTGACCCTGCTTGAGCACTTGAATGAGCGCGTGCCGGACGAGGATGATCCAGAAAGCACGCCATTGGACGACCCCTTGATGCGGCTGCCCAATCCGCCCAGCTATTCGCAACCAACGCCGGCTGAAAATACGGTTCAAACCATGTTGAGCCTTGGGTATGTGCCGATGAACCATCTGACCCGCGTACCAGATGTGACCGCCAATGGGGCCGAGCCAATCCAGACTGTGTCGTGGTATCGCGGACCTTTGGCACCGTTTGTCGTGCCTGCGGACGCAGACGGGCCTTTGGGGGGCGGCGTTCAGAACAGCACTGTGGCGCATATGGTCTATTCGGCGGATGCTTTGCTGAAATTCGACCCCGATGTCGGGCTCTACGACACGTCTTATGCGGCGGCATGGCAATTGGGGCGGTTGATGGCGCTGAACGACCAGAGTTTTTCGACGGCCTATTACCAATGGCAGCGCAGCCGCGTCTATAGCCTGCGCGCAGCCTATGAAATGGATAGTGTGACGCAGCCTTTCGCGCCACAGCGCGAAGTCTCCTTTGCGTTGCACGAACTGACCAAAACTCGCAGTGGCCTTCCGACCGATACGCTGCTTCAATCCGCCGTCAGCAGCCTTGTGATGGCGGCTCAGACAGGAGGCGACAATGAGTGAGTATTCCGCGCGTCTGGCCGAACTGGCACAGGCTACAGCCATCGATCCCATGCCAGACGATTTGGCCAACTGGCTGACAAATATGGAAAATTTGGTAGGCGTCCCGTTCAATTACCTGCTCCCTGACAGTAAGATGTTGCCGCCCGAAACGCTGCGCCAATTCCATATTGATCCCAATTGGGTCAATGCTCTGGTCGACGGCGCCATGAGTATTGGACGACATTTCGAAAGCCAGAACGCTTTGGGGCTGGCGCAGCAGGCTGAACATGCCAACCTGTTGTCCGCGCGGTCGCAGACGGCTGAGATGAAACAGATGCTCCGCCAGACCCAGTTGTCGCAAATTCCCAAACGCGAACTTCCCGCGCGCGCCTATGCCAAAATGCAAAAGATGTGCAGTACCCAAGGCGTCGCAACGCCTGTTGCGTTGGCTCAGACGCCGGTGATGACGGGGTTTTTGTTGCGCTCCAAAGTGGTCAGAGGCTGGCCCAGCATGGATGTGGCAGGCTATCCTTCGGGGTCGTCACCTTATGACAACAACCTCAACTCCAAGGTCAAAGTTGTGCCTTTGGACATCGTGCGGTTGGTACAATTATCCGATGATGTGTTGTTTGGCATCTTTAAGGGTGAGCTGTTCGAACTGGTGTTCCATCAGCCCGCCGAAGCGATCCATTGCGGATTTGATCAGATCAATCCAACAGCGTCGCCGCCGAATGTTATCAAAGACTTGCGGTATCCCACTGCCGGATGGCAACAAGAAAAGTCGCCTTATAACGCGCTCAGCCAAAAGCAGATGGACAACGCGTTTCACGACCCGTCTGAGCGGGTTTTGAACATGGCCGCGATCAGCGAATGGATGGCCACGACTTTGAAAAAAGACGGCACGGCGCCGGGGTACTATCAGGCCGCAGGGGCGGGCAATACCCCCCCGCCCGAGCCATATATTGACCATCTCGTTTCGTCTGATTTTGGGATGGAGATGGTGCAGGGCGTCGGTCTTGTCTCTTTCATCAACAAACAAGCACCGGCGGCCAAGTCATGACCATTATTACTCCCATCCATGTCGAAGCCCTTAGGGTCACGTCCAATACCTCGCAAGAGGCGAAGACAGCGCTGTATAAGTTTGACGAACTGGGCAAAGTTGCCAGCTCTGCGGGCAGCGGGATGATCGCGGCAGAGAACTTTTCTTCGTCTGTGACCAATCTGGGCACCCAACCGGGCATCCATCTGCACTGGTCTTTGCCGCGGGCCTATACCAAGGGCACGCAAAATCGTGACACTGGCGCCATCAGTTTTCCGGTTCTGCCAAACCGGTGGTTGGTGATCCGTATGCTGAAAAACGCCAAACCGGGTGCGGGCAAACCTGCGACCGATACCCGGCTTTGGATGTTGGAAAGCGATGCGCACACTGTTGCGTCAGGCGCGGCACCGGTGGGCGGTTCGCTCGCGCCATGGATGGACAGTTCTAGCGATATTCAAGGCCTCAAAGGCAACCTGCTGGGTCGCAAGCTGCACATCACCGACACCTGGAGCGAGCCCAACACCGGGATGCAGACCCTTGCGGCACGCGCTGGCAGCCAAGATCCCGGGTATCTGGGATCGCAGTTCCAGGCGCCCTATGGATCAGGCGAGACGTTCACCGCTTATCTGCCGAGTTCAGGTAATATTCTAGGGCTGTACGATCCTCTGGAGGATTACTTCACCAAACCCAATCAGCTAACTACAGATGCCGAATTCAGCGCGTCTTATTTCGTGGTGGGCTGGGTCAGCGACACGGCTTCGGACATTTGCAATATCACGCTGAAACAAGCGCTCGCAGATTACGGGCAATTGCCATCCCGCGACAAACCCAGCCTCGAGGCGTATATTGAACAGATCATGACGACCGAGCTGAAATGGTCGCTGAGCGATTACGCCGGACTGACTGCTTCGACGATCCCGACAACACAGGCCGTGATGAGCGGGCTTGTGGCCGACATCACATGGAAGATGTCATCAGGATCGGTTCTTACCTATCCTACCGGCACTCCGACGCAGCAAGGCATCAAAGTGAGCATTGGGTCGAACACTGCGGATGCGTTGTCAGCCTATCTCAATGGCACAGTGCTAGATCCGTTCTTTAATCCCAACGCGCCCGAAGTGGATCAAAAAACGGAATGGCTTTTGAACGCGTTGCAATTTGACCAATTGCCCAAGCTGGATTCAGGGGCCGCCGGGGTGGGACAGTTACAAGAGTTCTTGCATTCCTCGGGGTTCTCAAGTGCACCCGGAGGCTATGTTTGGGCGGTGCAGCAGGATAAGGACAGCACTCAATCCCAAGGGCAGGGCAACAACAACGAAGTGCCGTTACCGCCCTATCTGGGAAAAGTTCTGGCCGATCTGAACACCGCGCAGCGTGCGTTTGATCAAACGCGCGACAAAATCGCCAGTCAGCGGCGGCAGTTATTCCTCGACTGGTCCTATCATGCAGGGCAACTTCAGAGCAACGTGTTCGGCGGATCGGGGCAAAGCCTGACCGATGATGTGACCGGGTCTTTTGTTGTGGATGGGATACTGCATTACTTTCCGATGCTTTATGCGGCGGGCAATTACACTGACCTGACCGAGCCAACATCGGCTTATGTGCCCACTGCGGACAGTTTCAACATAGCCTTACCTGCGGCGGCCCATACCAGCCTGCCCAGCGACATCGCATCCTATTCCTTTCTTTCATCCTTTAATCCAACCGCCGGAGGGTTTGCGTCGGAACTGGTGAATTTGGCGATCAATGCGGAAGCAACGGCCCAAGAATTGGTGCCTTTGGGTCTTTCGAGCCTGCGTGAAACGGTTGATTTGCTGGAATTGGCACAAATTGTGCCCGCTGCGGCGCCGTCGGCACAAAGCCAGATCAGCACGCTGGTAGACAACGCGATTGAAACCCTGACGGACGCTAGCAAAGCGTTGAAAAAAGCGGCGGAGTTTGCCGCTGATCTGACCAATCAGACCACAGGCGTAGAGGCGCTGTCGGCAGAGGCCACGCGCGACGCGGCGTCGATCAAAGCGCTGGTGACGGCGTTCAAGGGGTACACAACCGTTACAACCGTACCGGCCCCCTTACCATTGCCGCCTGCCACAGCTTTCAAAGACACGCTGCAACCGTCTGACGCGCAGACGCTGGCACAATTTGCCAGCGGGTCTGCGGGTTTTCCAGGCGTCAAAGAGTTGCTGGACACCTATGGCGGGGCCGGGGGAAAACCGGCGTTTGTTTCTGACACCAGCCTTGCCGGGTATTATCTGGCCTGCGCGCATATCTATGTGATCCAATCCAGTGATCCGTGGAACATCACTGGGGCCTATTACATGCAATATTGCTTGCAAACGCTCATGCAGGCAGAGGAAAATTCGACCCAAATCGCATCTGATCTGACCGCTGCAGTTGCGAAACTGACGGGGGTGGAGGTTGCAGCGGCGCTGGCCGCGCTAGAGACAATCGCGTCACAAACATTGGCCAGCGTGCAAGCGGACTTGTCGGCCACGCCTGCGAACATCAGCGGTGCTTTGGCTGCTTTGAATGCGATGTTGGGGCAGGGTGCCACGGACCTTCCAGCCATTGCCACGACCTTGTTGGGGCAGGATTGGCGGGACATTGGCACCGACATGCAGTCCGCCACAAAGTTGGTGTTGGACAGGCTGCCCGGTGCGCAACAGGTTAGCATCTACAACACCGCTTTGTATGACCGCATCAAAAGCCAATTCGAATTAGTTGCTACCCCGGCCAATTCGTTTTCTGCGCCAAACGAACCTGTCATCCTGATGGGTCAGGACGCGAGCGGAGAGACGATTTTGAAACCGTTCACCCGCAACGGTAAAGCCGATATCATCCCCTGTCGGATGCCGTCAGAAATTGTCAACGCCACCCATCCACCGGACTATCCTACTCAGATCAATTCAATCGGAACCAAAATCAAGCCAACCCAACGGGGGTTAAGCGCGGTGTTCCAAAGCCTCGCCCAAGAGGCGGTTTTGCTGACGCCGGAATTAGGGTCTCCGGTCACAGAAAACGACCTTGCCACAGCAGCAAAAAGCAATGAAACGCTCAAATTCGATGCTAACAGTCACGTGGCGCTGAACCCCGCGCCCACAGGGCTGACCGGCAAATTGCCGTACTACGTGGCGTATAACTGGCGCACTGACAACGATCCGTTTTTGCCTTTGTTTATCTGGTGGAACGCGACTTACACGTTTTCTGACAAATTCGACCTCGCGGCAGAAAACCTGCCCGCAAACTTTATGAAGCAGTTCAAATTGGGGTCATATGAGGTGGAAAACCATCTCACGGCGGCGTCAAAGGGGAACTTTACCGGAGGTAGCAACGGCGCGTACAGCTTTGATTTGCGGGGTGTGATCGCCATGTCTTCGAATGCGACCTACAGCCTGTGCGAACAGATTTCGAAATATTGCATGACCTATCTGGATTACGACCCCAAGCTCCCGCCGGACAAGAGCGCCTCTGACTACGACACCAAGGCTTTGTTCCACGGCGCATATAACGCCTACAAAAGTAAGCGTATTCTAAGCCAGGGTCTGTCCGGGTTTAACCCGGCTTTGGTGCAACGTGTGCAGGAAATGCAATTGCCGGTGAATATTCCCACCAAGTGGACGTCAGGCACGTTGTCCACGGCTGATTTCTGGCCAACACAGTTTCTGCACGCACAATCTGCCGATTGGCCCGCCAATTGGAACGATCTGGCACCCAACCCTTTAGCGTTACAAAGCAACGCCGAATTTGTCGATTTCAACCCTTTGCGGGCGGGAAAATTGTCGATGCAAGCAATCCAGCTTGTTGATGTGTTTGGGCGCTATGTCAGCTTGACAGCACCCGAACCCACATATGTGGCCGAAAGCATGTCGGACACCTTGGCCCCCAATGACGTCTATTTGCCGCCGCGCATCGTTCAGCCCGCGCGGGTGAATTTCGACTGGATCGGGGCGCAAACGTCTTTGTCTGCCAAACCGTTTGCAGAACCGGGCAATGCCAGTCCGGCCGTGTCGCCTGTTTGCGGTTGGCTCTGGCCGAACCATCTGGACAATTCCGTGTCGCTTTATGACCATAACGGTCAGCATTTGGGGTCTTTGGGATTGCAGGGCACACCCAACCCGGCGGACGGACCTTTGGTGCATTGGTTCCCGGTACCCGGGAAGACCACAAGCGTTACGATCAGCAATCGTCAGGCAATGATCGATTACCTTCAGGCAGCCGGCGCGAACTCGGTGTTCACCTCCGTTTTGACCCAGTTCCTGTTTGGCGATGCCACCAGAGCCACGGCTACCCAGTTCAACACGTTCCTTGCTGTCTTGGAAAAATCCCAAAGCTTCGTGATCACCAAGGCGCTGCAAAACTCTGCGGATCTGAGTTTGTTTGTCGGGCGACCTTTGGTGGTGACACAAGCCGAAATTGGGGTCGAACTCAAAGGTAACATCGACCGCGCGTCCGATTACAGCACCTATCCTAAATGGAACGAAAACGGGCCGCAGTTCACGCTGACCAGTTCAGAATACATTCCTTATCATTTGGACAACTTTAATGACGCGGGCTTGCCGGATGTCACACTGCCAACTCGGGTTGGTACCGCGATGGTGAAACTGCCGAACCAAGACCGCTTTCCCTATTTTGACGATGGGTTGTCGGGGTATTTTGTCGATGGGGATTTCACCAAATTCTACACCCCAGTTGAGTTGACATCATCGGCAGGCATTGTCTCGTTGTCTGAGGATGACGCCGATTTTCCAGTCAAAATCACGCCGAACGGCAGGCCGTCGGTGATGACCTTTATCATGGACCCGCGCGCGGCAGTGCATGCCACTACCGGCGTTTTGCCGGTGTCGTCGGTCAAAATCCCTGAAGAACAATTCAATCGTGTGTTACGTGATATCGAAATCACGTTCCTGACGGCTCCGGTTTTGACCCGCACACCAGTGCCAGAGTTGCCTATTCCGCCTCAGCCTGGCTTTGAATGGGAATGGGTGACAACTCTGACCCCACAAGGCAGCCATATTTCGGGAGCCCAAAACATGACCAACCCGACCTTTCCAGATACGCCGCAAAGCCTGGTGGATGGCTGGTTATTGATGAAACGCGCAGACGGGTAGGGCCTCATGGCGAATTTCTCACTTAACCTGAAAAACCCGGCATTGACCAAAGGACAGCTGAACACGATTTATGTCGGGTCAACAACGCCCAACGCGATTGAGCTAGAGATCAAAAACCTGACCGCTTTTGATGTGACGTTCAAGACGACGGAAACAATGACACTGAAGTTTCCAGGCAAGATGATATCGACCACCAATGCGGCCAATATCACGGTTGATACGGCGTGGACCAAAACCAAGCTGACCAATCCCAACGGGTCGGCTGACCCGTATTATACGTTCTCACTTGTCCCCAAAGCTGACATCGTCGTGAAACCCACGGAGATGATGACGTTGACCTTGTCAACAATCGTTCCGACGACGGCGGTCAACGGGTCGATTGTCGTGTCACAATCCATCCCATTTGCCGATCTGCAAGCGCAGCATCTGCTGATTTGCACGGCGGTGCCAAGCACGGACAATCAAACATTGATGGGGCCGAACCGCGCGTTAGAGGTGGACGCGACCATCACTGGCGCCACCAACAGTCTTGCATCGACCAACAAAATCGAACCCAGCGTCAAACCCGCTTCCAGCAATATCAAACCCGAAAGCGTTGTTTTGAATACGGTTCAGCTGTCATTCGCGTTCAAAGGTCAGAACAACCGTCCTGAAACGCACACCGGGTACGACCCACTTCAAGCGTTGATCAAATCCTTTGACACCGGCAAATCGCCAGAATTTACCATCCGGTTTCCTTATGCCAACGCGTTGTCCAATATCGATCCGAATTTTGCCCTGACAGATAACTCAACTAAATCTCAAGGTTACATTAGCCCAACCAGTGGGCGGAACATCGATATCTCTCTGAGTTCCAACCGCGAAGGGGTGTTATCCACGTCGAACTGGGAGGTGACAGTAGACGTCAGCGATGACGCTACAGCCCCTGTGTGGCATGTCAGACCGGCCGCCACCAATCAACATGTCTTTACCTCGATCAGCGTAAGCAACGCCGATCCATTTCTGAACATCTACCTGCGCAACATCTGCACAGCTTTGCCGATTGACCCGAGCACCCCACAATCCGTGGCGTTTATCCAAACAAAGAATTTCCCCGGTTTCAACGACCAGTTTCTGGAACTGACAGTTGATAAAGACCCGGTGCAAAAGACCAAAAGCTTTGCAGTCAGTGTTGCGCCTGATGCATCGGCGGTGGAGTTGGACTGGCAGACGCAAAACACCACCTCTGTCACGATTTCTTCGGTGCAGCACGGCGGACAAGCGCAGCTTGACCCATCAGGGCCTTTAAGCGTGCCGGTTTCAGTGCAAACGCCGTTGTTGTGCCAATATGATTTGGCCAGCTACAACGCCAACAGGACGCCTCAAACCGATCCTGTAGCAAATGCCAAGGTCAACGCAGTCTGGACAACAAATCAGGTTGTAGCCGCGAGCGGGTATTCTCACCTCTCCACGGTCTGCTCCGCACCTGATGCGCAATCAGTCTTTGCCCCTGCTTTGGGTGCAGATGCGCAGGCTCAGCTGTATCAGTTTTCCACCGCAACCTTGGCCGAAACATCAAAGACCGCTTTTGCTGACGGGCTGATCCCTGTGAATGTCGCGGCCAATCCAACAAACACCATGGTCTATGTCGTGCGTCAGGACAGCACCGGGTTGGCGCAAGATATTGTCAAACTGGATGCGACCTCGCTTGCCACGCAATCATCATCCATTGCGGCGTCAGCCAATTTCACAAATATCCCCCATGCCGCCATGCAAGACGGAGGTGCCATCGCCACCACGCCCGACGGCAGCCATGTCGTGTACAGCAGCTACAAGAACAGCGGCACACCTGCGATCTATTACATCGACACATCACAGGATTGGTCGACCTATACCGCGCCGATAGTCAGCGTGCCCGCGTTGGATGACCGAGGGCTGGCAGTATCAGCGCAAAACATTTTTCACAGCGACAGCGGAGGGTTGGGCCACATCACCCTGACCCCGAGTTTGGGCACATCCTCGACGACGTTGGCGCTGACATCAGGGGGCAGCTCATACCAAGCAGGACCGATGAGCTTGTCTCAGAACGGATCACTGTTGGCTGTGTGGTCGCGGCCTCAGGGAAAGGCTATCGGTGGGCGCATATTTTTTGTCAGAACCTCTGACATCACGGTCCAACCTGTGGGGATCAACACTCAGATATCCTATGTCCCGCCAATGCGGTCTCTGGCCATTTACAGGCCCAGCCTGTGTTTTTCAGCAGATGGGGCCTATCTTTTTGTGTCAGGGGTCAGCGTGCGGGGCGATGGGTTGATCTACGTCTATGACGTGGCCACAGGAGCGCAGATCGGGCAGCCCATATTGTATCAGGGGTCAGGGTTTGGCCCGATTGTGGCGCAACCCGATGGGCTGGCGGTTTTTGCCATAACCTTCCCTTCGAACCAAGTGGGTGGGGTGTACCGACTAGACCCCGAGTTTGCGCCGTTTGTGAACCTGATCTAGAGCGACGAGGTCCGGCTGTTCACCAACCTCAGCAAAGCAGTGCGTTCATAGGCAATGTCATCCGCCAAACGGGCAGCTGCGATAGGGCGCTGCCACGCACGAATGCCGCGCCGGACCGATGCATAGCTGTGGTCTTGGCTGTAGTGGCTGTAGAACGCGATCAACAGTTCAATATGCAGCCAGCGCAACGCCCGGATCACCAGCCGCATTAACGCTCCGGTGCCATCGGGAAAGCTATCGACACGGTTGATTACGCAGGTTTGGGTCAGATCCGCGAGAGGAGGCCCACTCCGCGCAGCGCCCCAATCAATTACCACGCAGGCTCCGTCTGACACCATGACATTGCTCGAATGATAGTCGAAGTGACACAACCTTTCGGGTCCGCTGAACTGGTTGATCTGATCCAGGATCTCTTTTTTTGTGTCTGACGTCAGGCAAGAGAGGCTGTCGATCTCTTTGCACATCTCTGTTTTCAGATTTGGGGTCTGTGTGTCGGGGATGGTGTGCAGATTGGCCAGACAACGCGCCATTTCCCTGCTGGCCCAAAACAGCCGCCATGGTCGTTTTAGGACATACCACGACACGGCCACCCCTGACACATATTCAAAAACGACCCGGCCCTGTGCGATGTCACGATCGACGCTAAGAACCTTGGGCGTGGGCACGCCGTGATCATGGGCCAGCCTGGCAGCCAAGACTTCGCGCTCTAAAGCGGTGTCTGGCGCGTCAGGGACGTAGTATTTTGCAATCTGGCCATCGCCCAGATCATAAACACGTCCTCTTTTGCCGGAGGCGATCTGTTTCATGCAAATTCTCGTGAGCTTTAATCCGTCGTATCGGAGCATAAAACGCCCCGGTAAAGCAAGGGATGTACACTATACTATTGATATCCTTACTGGGGTCGAGACCGGCTGAGGGCTAAATTGTATCATAAGCAGCCATTATCCAAAATCGGTTATCTTGTAGGCGGTATTTTTTATATCCGCTACGGGGTCTCATATCGAGATTTTGAGGAAATCATGGCCGAGCACGGCGTTGAAATTGATCATGCCACGCAGTTGACCGTGACGGACAAACCCTTGATTTCATGTTACCCGCCCGCATCGCTTCAGCTCTTCCACCATTCGTCCGGCAAAAGCCATGTATGCCATCCATCAACCGACCGTTCTTCGGGAGGGCGCTCACGATACTCTCCCAGCTTGTAGCGGTGTTGATCTGCCTCAAGGCACATTTGTGTAATCGCGGGAAGCGTCTCTTGCCAGTCGTCCCGGCCCTCGTGGAATTGGATGCGGAACAACATGCCCGCGCTTTTGGTGGGGCCGACTTCTTCGACTTTTTGCGCAACGGCCCTGATACGGTCCATATCCAGCGCATAATCGTCGATACATTCCTGTGACAAATATGTGATCCAGCCCATCATTGGGAAGCTGTGCTTTGCCTGAGCATAGTCCCGCGACTGCTCGCAATAAAACTCAGGGTCCACATTGTTGGACCTGTGGACCTGTCACGGTTTGATGCCGCCCCTTTGATAGCATTTACTGCACCAAAGGAGACGAACTATGGGACTGAAACGGACGGACGAATTCCGCCAAGATGCGGAGCGTATCGCATTGACCAGTGGTCTGACGCGTAAGCAGGTGGCTGACGATCTGGGTGTTGGTATGTCGACGCTGAATAAATGGATCACCGGGCACCGAGACACAAACATGGTTTCCAAAGAAGATTTGGACCTCGCTCAAGAGAATGATCGACTTCGACGGGAGAACCGCCTCTTGAAGGAGGAGAGGGAAATCTTAAAAAGGCCACCCAGTTCTTTGCGGGCCTAAAGCAATGAGATTTAGGTTTGTCGAAGAACACAGATGCAGCTTCCCAGCCAATCGGCTGTGTGATGTCGTTGGCGTCAGCACACGTGAGCTACGCGCATTTCGAAGCCGGTCAGCCAGTCGCAGACAGCGGTCTGATTTAGTCACACTGGCGCATATCAAAGAACAGTCACGGCTCAGCCTGGGCAGCTATGGTAGGCCGCGGATGACAGAAGAACTGAAAGAGATTGGTCTGGATGTCGGGCACCGACGCGTTGGTAGGCTGATGCGCCAGAACGGCATATCCGTTGTCAGAACTCGTAAACACAAGGTGACGACCGACAGCAACCACAAGTTCAACATTGCGCCGAACCTGCTGGATCGGGGCTTCACAGCAGACGAGCGAAACCAGAAATGGGCGGGCGACATCAGCTATGTTTGGACGCGTGAGGGATGGCTGTATTTAGCTGTGATCTTGGACCTGCATTCTCGGCGCGTGATTGGATGGGCCGTTAGCAATCGCATGAAACGCGATCTGGCGATCCGGGCGTTGAACATGGCAATTGCATTCAGAGCTCTGTCGGATGCATGGCACCGGTGACTATTCCATCAGCGATTTGGCCGAGGTGTTTTCCGTATCACGGCCCACTGTCTACCGGACACTGAAAATACACGAAGGCAGAGCCTTGCCACGGTGACCATCGTTGGACAATGCATTACAAGCCTCGCGGACTGGACCAAATCCGTCAAAGTTCATCAACTCAAAATCCTACCGTTTCTAGGGCAATATTTGGTATTGAAACCTACCGATAGTTGCGTAAGTTGTTCGAAAGAAGTCGCAGCGGCCTCGCCCAATGCTGGATACCGTTTGGTCGTGGTGTCTGGAAACCTTTAACCAGTAACGTGATAGGCCTGTCCCAATCACAATCCCTCTAAGGCCGCACCAGTAGCGCTTATTTTCTTAGTAATTCGGAAACGACAGAGCTATGACCTGATAGGTTTAGCTTGGATCGCAAGCTTAGCAGGCATTGCAAATTAAATTTAGTTTTGAAAAACCATGCTTGCCAACAACTGAAAGGCTTTTCTCTGCTTCATCTTGGTTCATTTGGCCCCGCCGTAGCGAAAAGCTCGCCTGGAGGAGCCCTGCGCGCGGGGCTTGGGGCCTTCACCGGATTGGCATTGGCCGGCGCATTTATTCTGTCGCCAACAATTGACCTGCAACTAGGTTTATATTTAGTCGCGCCGTTCGGGGCGAGTTCAGTTCTTCTTTTTGCTGTCCCGAACAGCCCTTTGGCGCAGCCGTGGTCGGCTAAGCCCACTGGTCAGTGCTATGAAAGGAGCGGCATCAAACCGCGACAGGTCCAATTTTCCCAGCCTGCTGCCGCTCAACTCACGAATTGGCACGCGGAATGTTCGCTAACTTAGCGAAAGTCGGGTTGCTCCCAGCAGGGGAGGGTAACTTGATTGGAAATCCAAAATGAAATGTGCCCGGATGCATGATAAAATTCGCATAATTTTCAATATGTTACGCCCTAACCCGGAGCGAAGAGTACTACGTGACGGTCACAATTTTTTCATAAGGCTGGCAATCATGCGCATAATCGATGCACATGATTGACGCGCATTTTCCTAAGGTGTAATCTCTTTTTAGGAGGGAGAATCATGAACTCTCATACTCGAAAGCCTACAAATCTGTCCTTAGACGTAACTTTGCTTACAGAAGCCAAAGCATTGAAGGTGAATCTGTCTCGAGCGGCTGAGAACGGGATTCAGAGTGCAGTTGCTGCAGCTAAAGCGGAACAGTGGACGGCTGAGAATGCTGCCGCAATTCGGAGTTCCAACTCATACGTCGAGAAGCTTGGTTTGCCGCTCGATCGTTATCGTCAGTTCTAATGCCCAAGTATGACGTATTTCCCAATCCGTCCGGAGACGGCTATCTTTTGGATGTTCAAACCGATCTGCTGAGTGATCTGAACACCCGCGTTGTCGTGCCATTGCTGCCACCATCAAGCGCACCGAAGCCGGCGACGAGGCTCAACCCAGTTTTCGAATTCGATGATCGGCCGGTCGTGATGGTCACTCAGTTCATGGCGGCGGTGCCAACTGGCATTCTTAAGAGCGCCATTGGAAATCTCGATGATGAATTTGAGAAAGTCACAACCGCGATTGACATGCTAATACAAGGTTTTTAGGTAATCAAAATCTATCCACTTGCCATCCATTTTACATAATAATCATTGCGCACGGTCAGTAATCGACACGCTTGAAATCATAGTTGCCAACATAGTCTCGCCAATCTACGAACACCGCTCTGGCGAAGAGGGAACATCCATGACTGGTGCGCCCGAATGCTGTCGGAACTGCGCTTCTGTTGGATCTTTGCCAGCTGAAACCTCCTTGAGTGTCATAAGTTCCGATGCGAACACGGGCATACCTATCGCAATCCCCATCGTCTCGGTCGTCATCAATTAGGACATCGTAAACGCGGATTGAACGTACGAAGTTGAACTCGGGTCAGCTAATGTCGATATCAGCGCGATCTTGGACAGGTTGGAGCGCAAATTCGTTCGCGGGCGTTATTGGCTCCGGGCCGGCAAGTTTGAAGACAGAACTCTCATATATCAAAAGATCGTCCAAGCCACGTCCATTCCTTACGAGAATTGATTGAGGAGGCGTTGCTTACGTCACGGACAACGCGCCGCATCATGAGACCAATCTGATGACCCAAACACCTTTTACATCGACTTCGGCGATGAACGGGGTTTCCACTTGCCGCCAGATCGGGGGGAACAAAGGCAACGGTTGTCGGACCACGTGGGTCGTCTTACTTTATTCTCAATACAAGCTTTCCTCGGTTGGAGCCAAACGCATGTCAGAAACAGCAGGCCGTCAAACACTAGATCAGCTCGTTCTGTGGCTTATAGGGCTGATCTTATTGTATTCGGCGGTCATTTTTTTCGCTGCCTATTTCTCAGGTGCAGATATGGGCGCGTGGGTTTGGGAACGTCATCAGAACCAGTTTTCTTGGTATTCACGCCCGCTATTTGTGATCCCAGCGGCTTTTTATGCCTACCGCCATAGGGTGTGGCATGTCGTTGGATTCATGGCCCTCTTGGCGACCAGCCTATTTTGGTTTGAAGCGCCAGTCACAGTTCCACAGTCTGTTAGTGAGTACCTAGAATGGGAAAAGCAGTTGTTCTTTATTAACAACAACAAGCTGCCCCTCGTCGCATTCGTTTCTGGGGTTATTATTTTTTTGGGGCTGTTTTTTTATGCGTTCTGGCAGCGAAACCCTTGGTATGGGCTGGCTCTTATCAATGCAGGCACGGTCCTAAAAATTATTGTCAGCGTTGTCTTTGGACAGGATGCAGGTATGGCGGCAATTGTGCCGTCAGTCAGCAGTTTACTCGTGATCAATTTGTTTGCTTGGTTCTTATGGCGACGTAAACGTAAGGACAAAAATTTGTAAGGATGCCCTAGACGATAGATTTTCGCGGCACCGGCACCACCTTCTCAAACAACGACCATTTGTTAAACGGTTGGTTAAGCTGGACAGTGGTGCGTGAACCGCGAACGGCAGCTCCGTCCGCGTCATGCCAGTTCATGCGCGCCGCAGCGAAAGGTGGTTCATTCTAGACCCGCCGCTAATGCAGGACGCCGGGAATGCCGAGATCGAGCCCGAGCCACCCGAATTTTCCTAGGTGGCGGATGTCTTCTATCAACTTCCATATCTCCAGAGAGACCATATCTGTAAGAAACTCCAACTCGCATCGAATGTTATCCCCGATGTGGTGAGCCCGTTTCTAACCGTAAGACGCGATGATCGCCGCGCGGTCAGCCCACCGGGCCGAAGGTTTCGTAGTGGATCTGCGCAGGTGAAACGCCCAGCCTTTCAAGGCCATCGCTGAGATCAGCGACAAACTGGGTGGGCCCGCAGATCATGTAATGCGCCCTTGGTCCTGCGCCAAGGGTCAGCAAAGCGTCAGCCGTGACGCGCCCCTGTGAAACGTGGGCGTTCTGCGTTTGGTCATCCGGGCTGGGCGCAGAATAATAGAGGTGTTGCGCTACGTTCTTCGCGCGGCGCCCTAAATCCGCAACCTCTTGTCGAAAGGCATGGGTATCTCTGTTGCGCGTGCCGTGCACAAACCAGACCGGACGCCCCGACGCCGCATCCACTACCCCGTGCAAGATAGATAGCATCGGCGTCACACCGACGCCCGCGCTGACCAGGACCAGCGGATCGGCTCCTTCAGGTGGGATAAAATCGCCTGAAGGGGAACTGGCGTCGATCATATCGCCGGATTTCAGCACGTCGTGCAGGAACCGTGAGGCTATGCCGTGCGCCTCGCGCTTGACGCTGATCCGGTAGGTCTCTGCATCTGCTGGCCCCGAAAGCGAATAGCTCCGGCGCACCGGACCTGGCTGGCCGGGGACTTTCAGGGCAAGGGGCAGATGCTGGCCCGGCGTGAAGTCGGCCATTGCATGCCCATCCTGCCGCGCGAGATAGACCGACATGATTTCCGGGCTTTCCACAACCTTGTCCGTGACCAGCAGCTGCATCGTGCCCGCATCCGGCGTATGCCATCGAAGGGCCAGAGCCTGTGGCCGCTCTACCACGCTGTCCACCGTCACAACAACCTTTCGGCGCGCTTGTGGATCATGGCTTTGGCTGCCATCCCAGATAATCTGTACATGACCGCTCAGCTGTAGCAGGCCGCCGGTCGCGAAATCTACAAACAACAGGCCAACTTTTGGATCACGCACCAGATTGCCGATGGTGTTGAAAAAGTTGTTTCCCGCATAGTCGGGTATATGCAACTTGCCGTCACTATCAATGCCGACAAAGCCCGGTTCGCCCCCCCGGTGTGAGGCATCAAATCCTTCGGTGCTGTGCCCCGCACCCGAAGAAAAGCCGGAACCGATGAACAATGTGTCGGCGGCTGCAATCCATTGCTTTTGATCTTCGTTGAGCGAGGTTGTTACCAAGGCCGGTTCGGGGGTGTGCTGGGAGTGGTCAACGCGGCGCAACGTCCGTTCATGAATATACTGCGCGCAGTTGCCAAAGCTTTGCTGCACATCCAGAACCAGCGCTCCGGCGGTGCCGGATCGCAATCGGCCATTCACTCTGTTACGTCGCTTTGTCGCCAGTTCGATCCCCAGTATGCCGATGGGTGCCCCCGGCACGACGCCCTGCGCCAGCGGATCATTAGCGGCCAGCTGGCCCACCAATATCAGACTGCGCTCAGTATGTGCCGCGACAGGGCCGTCCTTTCCTTCAAGGATCGACACCCAAGGCTTGCCTGACGTATCGGACCCCGCCACCACAAGAAACGGTTGCGCGGCAAAGAAATCACGGTGTTGCAGGGGCATATGATCGCGAATGAAGCGGCCGCCTTGTGAAGCGCGCGCCGCTACCCCGGCACGGTGCTGCGCTTCAATCTCACCCGCGTGAAAGGGGCTGATCTGTCGGGTCATCGTTATGTCCGGATTAGATCGCATTGACACAATCAGGCGAGGGCGGGAGAGCGAGCCATGCCAACGAAACCGGGCAGCGCTTCGATCCGGGCAAGCCAGGCCTGTATCTTCGGATAGGGAGACAGGGACACACCGCCCTCTGGTGCATGTGCGATATAGCTATACCCTGCAACATCGGCGAGGGTGACACGCCCCGCAGCGAGCCAGTCGCGCTTCTCAAGATGCGCTTCCATCACTGCAAAGAGAGCATGTGCCTTGGCTTTTGCTGTTTCATGATCAAAGGGCGCACCGAACAATGTGACAAGACGGGCCGAGCATGGCCCCTGGTAAATCTCACCGGCCGCGACCGAAAGCCAGCGTTGTATCTCTGCCCGCTCTATCGGGGACCGCCCCGCCCAGTTGTCCAAATCGCCGTAGCGGGACGCCAGATAGGTTAGGATGGCGTTTGAATCGCTCAGGGTCAGGTGGTTATCGTCGATTGCGGGCACCTGCCCGAAGGGGCTGATTTTCAGGTATTCCGGCGCCTTATGCGCAGCGTTTTCCATATCGAGATCAACGGTCTCATACGGGACATCAAGCAGTGCCATCATCAGTTCAACCCGGTGGCAATGCCCGGATTTCGGGTTTCGATAGAGAGTGATGGGAGCGCCATTGCGGGCGTCTGCGTCAGTCATTGTGTCGTCCTCTCGTCAGTCATATGTCACGGCAATTGCCGTTGGGGCAGAAGTTAATAGATATCAAAGGGAATAATAATACCGTAAAACAGAAGTTCATTATTACCGAATACGAAGCAATAAGGCACGGCACATGGATCATCTACAGGCGCTCAGAGTTTTTGTCGCTGTGGCAAAGACCAAGAGCTTCACAGCGGGCGCACGGTCGCTTGGGCTGAGCGCCCCCTCTGCGACACGGGCCATCAGTACGCTGGAAGATGCTCTGGGGGCCCGTTTGTTCACCAGAACCACGCGGCGCGTCCGGCTGACGGATGTTGGCCATCGCTTTGCCGAGGAGGTGCGCGATATTCTTGCACAGCTCCAATCTGCAGAAGACTCGGTGTCTGGCGCGGCGGCAACACCCGTGGGCCGGCTTCGTATCACCTGTCCGCAAGAGTTCGGGCGGATGTATGTCGCCCCGCTTGTCGCTGACTTTCTCGAGGCCTATCCGGAAATCACGGCCGAGGTGCTGATGGTGGACCGGTACGTCAACCTGGTGGAGGAAGGGTATGACGTGGCGCTGCGCATTGGCGAATTGCCCGCCTCGGGCCTCTCGGCAACCCGGGTCGGTGCAGTGCGCCGGGTTGTGTGCGGCGCACCTGCCTACCTTGAAGCCTTTGGTCATCCGTCTGTTCCGGCGGATCTGGTGAAACATCACCGTGTCGTGGTAACAGGCGCCGCCTTGCAGGAATGGCATTTTGGGCCTGACCAATCGACAATCGTCCGCATTTACCCGCGATTGACGGTAAATAGCGTTGCCGCCGCGATCGCGATCGCGCGACAAGGATGGGGCCTCGCCCGTGTGCTGTCGTACCAGATTGCAGATGATCTGCGAAAAGGTAGCCTTGTGGCTGTATTGACAGATGACGAACCACACCCGATACCGGTGCACCTGGTCCATCCCCTGGGCCGCAAGGCACCCGCCAAACTGCGCGCATTTCTGGACTTTTCCGCCAATCGACTGCGACAGATCGGTGCGTTGCGATATGAGCAAGGGCCGTCGGTAAAAGATTGAAAGCAATAGAGATAGTGACGAAGATTAAACCGGAGGAAAGGGCGGCGCATGGGCCTGCTCCATTTGATTTCGAGTTGGGTAAGACCTCGCTCTAGCATGCCGCCTTACAGGTCAACTGTTCCGTCAAGTTCGCGCATCGGCAGTTGCGCCCACTGGACCCACAAATGCGCGGGGATGTCGGAAAGATTGTCATAAAAGCCATCACTCGCGCCCCGGACCCGCGCGGGTCCGGCCCCTGGATGTCAATCAAAACCGGGACGCGCGTCAGCGGGCAGAAGGGTGGTATAACCGGTCCCGACGCGTTGCACCAGCTCGGCCATGGCCTCGCGCACCAGGTCGGGATCGCAAAAGGCTTCTTTGGCAGTCATGGCCATGACTTTGGCGGCGTGGAACATACCGCGATAGGCCAAACGGCTCTTGCCCTGGGCGACCATCTGCCATGTGTGAAAGGGCGTGCCGATCGCATAGTTCGCGCCCCAGATTTGCACCGTTGGAACGCACCAACTGACGTCGCCAACATCGGTCGATGCCGCCAGCGATTTCGGTGAATGGTCTTCGGGTAACAGAACGTCATACAGGGCTTTGTCTTCGCTCTTGGTGCAGCCGACGAATTCATAGGCGGCTTTGATACTGCCTGCATCCAGGGTCGACCGGCCAAGATGTAGGCTGGCGGCGTGGAACGAGCGACCATGAAAGGTGAAATCAATTCGCGATGAGGCCAAAGAACTGCCGCGAATGATCTGGGTGATACAGCTTGGGTGCCAGGTGATCGCGATACCGACATCGCGGAACAGCCCTGCAGCAACCATAAAGGTCTTGCCCGCGCCCCCCTCTTCGGCGGGGCATCCGTAATAGCGTACAGCCGCAGGCAGCGATCTGACATAGTCACGCTGGCGCATATCAAAGAGCAATCCCGTCTCAGCCTTGGCAGCTACGGCAGGCCACGGATGACGGAAGAACTGAAAGAGATCGGCTTAAATGTCGGGCCCGCCGCGTCGGCAGGTTGATGGGCCAGAACGGAATATCTGTTGTCAGAACGCGCAAACATAAGGCTACGACAGACAGTAATCACAAGTTCAACATCGCCCCGAACTTGTTGGATCGTAACTTCTCAGCGGATCAGCCAAACCAGAAGTGGGCTGGTGACATTACCTACATCTGGACACGCGAAGGTTGGCTCTATCTGGCTGTGATCTTGGATTTGCATTCTCGGCGCGTGATCGGCTGGGCTGTGAGCAATCGAATGAAGCGGGACCTGGCAATCCGAGCGTTGAAGATGGCCATCGCCTTCCGGGCACCGTCCAAGGGCGGCATCCATCATATCGACCGTGGCAGCCAATATTGTTCGCACGATTATCAAAAGATCCTGCGTCAGCATGGCTTCAAGGTATCGATGAGCGGCAAGGGCAATTGTTATGATAACGCCGCCGTCGAGACCTTCTTCAAAACCATCAAAGCCGAATTGATCTGGCGGGACACATGGGACAAGGGAATGCTTGGCGTTCTACAAGTCTTGGTCGCAATTGTGCTGTATTTGGGCACATTGCAATAAGCCCAGTCGAAGAAGTGGCGGAAGCGTATCAACTTGTCGATCTCTTTGCGCTGGTGGAGCCCGAGCAGTTCATGCTGGGTTGACGCATCTCTCGCGACCTGTGTGACATGCTTTGCTTAGAGTGTCATTTCACCCCGTACTGCAAATGTCCCCTTGATCGCCCACGAGAACATAGGAGGGGGGTCGACTACGGCTCAGTGCAGAAAGCACTCTAAGATTTTTTATGATAACATCAGTGGCCTAAGAATCGTCAAACTTCTGATTTTACTGAAGCACCCAATGGAAAATATATACATTTAACATAATTTAGCTTATCAGGCTTCGACTTCCGCTATAAAATCTGTCATCGTCACGCCTAGCCCATCGCAAATTCTTTTGAGAGTTGCGAGGCTCGGCTGATGCTTCCTACTCTCAAGTAACGACACATAGCGGATGCTCTTACCCGCCCGATGGGCCAGCTCTTCCTGAGAAAGCCCAGCCTCTGTACGCAACCGTCTGAGCGTCTTGCTAAACGCATCCAAAAGCTCTTTATCATCTTCGTTTTTCATAATTTGACTGAGCAGCTAACATATGCTTGCCACCATGAAGTATTTTATGAATAATGAAGTATATTATGAATTTCATGAGGAAGGTTTACGCATGCACATAATTACATTCTTCGCTACCAAGGGCGGCCGCATGATCCGTTTCTCAATCGCCGCTGTCATGTCTGTCGCAATGGCAACATCAGCCATTGCAGAAAATAACCTTACCGCTCTGCCCCCGACTGCTGAGCGCCCCTACCCTTACGAGATCCTCGGTCTCCAGCCCGGCGATCCGCTGGACGATGTCATGGCACTCTATGCAGAACGTAGTGAGCGTGACTCAACCAGTGAAAGCGAAGTGCTTCGAGTGCAATCACCTGACGGCGATGTCGGCGTAAACGGACGCCTGGCCAAAATGGATCAGGATCAACTGACATCCACACTCTCATCCGATATAATGGAACAGCGCCCAATGGCGATCCATCGCAGTATCCGCCAGCCAAGTGACGACCTGCCCGAACCGCTGGAGCTGAAAGCACAGATCGAAGAGACCTACGGCCCACCGTCCCGATTTGAGATCAACGGTCGGGACATGAAGCTGACCTATGTATGGAGTATGGACGGTTTCATCCCAGATCTGGCTGCTTTGCCCTCGGCAATCCACGAGGAAACCAGCGCCACTGGTAGTGTCCGCCAGACAGAATATGAACTCTGCGGCAACGCGCGACATTACCTAAATGAGGTGGACTACCGTTTCGAACATCCGCGTAACAAGGAGATCAAACCCGGATGCCTTGCCAGCTTCACCTTGACCTATCGTGGCGAACCCGGCAGCACCCTGATCGGCTTCTCGTTGGTGGATTACGAACTCGGACGGATACACATGCATGAACTTGATCGTCAGATCGTCGAGGCCCTGACAGGCGAAGAAGTCGAAGCGTCAGATATGGATCTGTGATCATGGATAGCCAGACACATTAGAAGCCGTTATGATGCCCGCATGATCATATCGCGCAAACATATCACCCCCACCTAGCGCCCCATTTACGGCGGGCGGCTTCGCGCTGTTCGCCGAGATCATCACCCTCGTTGTCCTGTTCAAAGTCGTCCGCGCCACCATCGCACGACGGAGACGAACAATGACAAATTGGTACACTGCTGACCCGCACTTCGGGCATGAGAACATCATCCAGTTTTGCGACCGCCCGTTTCGGTCTGCCAATCACATGGATGCGGTTCTCATGCAGAACCTTTGGGCGAGGGTAGGACCTAGGGACGCTTTGTGGATCGTTGGCGACTTTGCGTTTGGGCAAAGAGCCAAGGACCGCGACTGGCTGGAAAAACTATTCGCAAAACTGCCCGGCGCCGAGAAGCATCTGATCGTTGGCAACCATGATCTCGAGCCGACGCTCGCGCTGCCATGGACGAGCATCTCGCACCTGGCAGAAGTTCGCGATGGACCCAATAAGCAGGCCCATACGTTGTGCCACTATCCCGCAACCAACGAGTAGCTCGTACTCCGCCCACCCGCTTCATCTTTTTGCAAAGCACCGATCTCGATCAATTCGCGAATGTCCCGGCCCGCCGTGTCCTGAGAGCATTTCGCGATCTTGGCATACTTGGATGATGTCAGTTTGCCGTCAAATCCGTCCAAAAGCCGGTTTAGTATTTCTTGTTGCCGCACATTCAATGATGCTTTTGCATGTTTTTCCCAGAATCGGGCCTTGGCAAAGACCGTCGTCAGAATCTCGTCGGCTCCATCGAAAGCCCGGTCAAGACACTGTAAAAACCAGTGCAGCCAAGGCGTGATATCAAGACCACCTTTTTGCGTCTTCTCAAGCATGTCGTAGTAGGCCTTGCGTTCATGCCGGATCTGAGTCGACATGCTATAGAACCGCTGTGGGCTTGCCTCGGATCGGGCCAGCGCCATATCTGCAATCGCGCGTGCAATGCGTCCGTTTCCATCTTCAAGGGGGTGGATCGTGACAAACCAAAAATGCGCAATCGCGGCAATGATCACAGGGTCCGTTTCGGGCGGCGCAGCAAACCAATCGAGGAATATTGCCATCTCTCCATCAAGCCGGTCAGCATGCGGCGCTTCAAAATGAACACGCTCGCGCCCTATTGCGCCGGAAACGACCTGCATCGGTCCTACCTCTGCGGGCCGCCAAGCGCCCACAGTGATCTTTTGCATGCCACTGCGTCCATTCGGGAAGAGAGCCGCATGCCAGCCAAACAACCGTTCAGCATCAAGACGTTGGTCATAACCTTGGGTGGCGTCCAGCATCATCTCGACCACACCATCAACATTGCGATCAGCTGGGATCAATCCGCTAATATCGATCCCCAACCGTTTTGCAATGGATGACCGTACTTGGTCGTTGTCAAGCATCTCACCTTCAATTTCGCTGCTTTTGACAACGTCACTGGTCAACGTCCGCAACATCGCCTCATTGCGCAGATCAAAGCCCAAATCCTCCATCCGCCCGAGCAATCTGCCCTGCCGATAGCGCACAGCGGCCAACTGCGCCGCTAGTGCTGCCTTATCCCATGTGAATGTTGGCCAGTCTGAGTGTTCATGAATATAAAACATTTTATCCGCACTTTTTGCGGAGATTGTAGTGCTTAATCTCCGCAAAAGACAAGAATAATCTCCGCATATATTGCGGAGAAACTAACTTTATTCTCCGCAAATCAGTATTTAACCACTGGAAGTCTGATAAAACTGCATTCAGAATGATACATTATGAGCACTGTTTGGCACCTCATACTGCTGCCTCGCCCAACAGCGGCGGTCACGGAGATTCAAACCAGTCATTGAGGTGGATCACATGACGCTGGCAGAGTTGCCCAAGAAGTATGACGTGCATCCAACTCAGATCGGTACTTAAAATCGAGCGGCGATAGAGAATATGGCGACCGCATTTACACGACCGGGTTCAGCCCCTGAGCAGATGAGTGCCGCCGAAGTGCACAAGCTGCATTCAAAGATTGACCAGCTCGTTCTGGACCTGTCGCGGATTTGTTCCGCTCCTTTGACTTGGTATTTTGCCTCAAAGGAGAAACGAAATGGCATCACCACAA
Organism: Yoonia maritima; assembly: GCF_003003285.1. Lineage (GTDB taxonomy): Bacteria > Pseudomonadota > Alphaproteobacteria > Rhodobacterales > Rhodobacteraceae > Yoonia > Yoonia maritima. The sequence continues at coordinate 55,705 of NZ_PVTP01000016.1, forward strand.
CGAACCCCAGAATTCCG
>NZ_PVTP01000017.1 GCF_003003285.1 Yoonia maritima
CCCAATGATCACCCACAAGCTCAAGCTCGAAGACATCAACAAAGGCTTCGACCTGATGCACGAAGGAAAATCAATTCGCGCTGTCGTGGAATACTAGGTCGTGGAACTCGTTTCTCGCAACAAATGCTTTGATGGGCAGCAGTCAGTCTACAAACACCAGTCATCGGTGTGCGGGACAGAGATGACCTTTGCGGTCTATCTGCCGCCGCAAGCGCGGACGCAGTCTGTTCCGGTGCTTTGGTATCTGTCTGGACTGACCTGCACCCATGATAATGCAATGACCAAAGGCGGATTTCAGAAACATGCCGCTGAACATGGCATTGCTTTGGTATTTCCAGATACGTCTCCGCGTGGCGAAGGTGTTGCAGATGACGAAGCCTATGATTTGGGAATGGGCGCCGGGTTCTATGTGAACGCAACGCAAGGCCCGTGGAAGCCGCACTTTCAGATGTACGACTATGTCGTGAGCGAGCTGCGGAGCCTGCTGCAGGGCGCTTTGCCGATCAACGACCGGCATGGGATCACAGGGCATTCAATGGGCGGGCACGGCGCGCTTATCATCGCAATGAGAAACCCAAAGTTGTTTACGTCGCTTTCTGCGTTTTCGCCCATCGTGAACCCAAGTCAATCTGACTGGGGTCGCAAACAGTTTAGCGCCTATCTGGGCGACGATGAATCCACATGGGCCCAATATGATGCTACAATACTGATGTCTGAACTTGGTTGGCATGGCGACATTCTGATCGACCAAGGTGCTGACGACCAGTTCATCGACTTGTTGCGGCCACAGGCATTTGCAGATGCCGCGTCACGTCGCCGTCAGCCTTGTGTTTTGCGTACGCATGACGGGCACGATCACAGTTACTTTTTTGTTTCCAGCTTTGCCGAAGATCACGTGACTTGGCACGCGGAACGGCTTCACGACTACTAGTTTCAAAGGGACGAGGAATAGATAGACCATGAAAACAAGATCACTGATAGGGCTAGCGATTGTCGCAGGTGTTGCGATGGCCGGCGGTGCATCCGCCGAAAGCCACGCTGAAGAAGTGGCCTTTGAAATAACTGGTGACGCTGCTGCGGGTGAACGCGTCTTTCGCCGCTGTGCTGCCTGCCATGCCGTTGGTGAGGGTGCCGAGGCAAAAGCCGGACCTGTGTTGAACGGGATCGTTGGTCGTGCGGCCGCTATTGCCGAAGATTTCGACTATTCGCCCGCAATGATCGAATTTGCTGCCGCCGAAGAACTGGTGTGGGTGCCAGAGACGCTTGACGCGTTTTTGACCAAGCCACGCGACTACATCGAAGGCACAAAAATGACGTACGCCGGTTTGCGCAAAGAGGAGGACCGCGCAAACCTAATCGCCTATCTGGCGACATTTTCAGAGTAGGAGGGACGACTGAATGCGAGATACCCATCGGTATTAATGCCCATGGGAACGGCCCGTGAAATCCGGGCGCTGGACGGCAGGGATGGTCGGATCCAGCAATGATACCTTTAGGGAGGTTACTATGAGGAAGACAAAATATTTAGCCGCGGCTTTACTTCTAAGCTCGACGGTCATGGCGTCAGCAAATGATGAGCTGATGAGCTTGATGGATGATCCTAATCAATGGGCTATCCAGACTGGCGATTACGCGAACCAGCGCTATTCGGAACTGGATCAGATTAATAAAGACAACGTTGGTGATCTGCAGGTCGCATGGACATTCTCGACAGGTGTTCTGCGTGGCCACGAGGGTTCACCATTGGTGATCGGGGATGTGATGTATGTTCACACGCCTTTCCCGAACATCGTCTATGCGCTTGATCTGACCGATGAAGGCAAGATCATCTGGAAATACGAACCCAAGCAAGACCCAGATGTTATTCCGGTTATGTGCTGTGACACGGTTAACCGTGGTGTGGCTTATGCGGATGGCAAGATCTTCTTGCACCAGGCGGATACCACTGTTGTTGCTTTGAATGCAGACACCGGTGCGGTCGAATGGAGCGTCATGAACGGTGATGCAGCCGTTGGTGAAACCAACACCGCAACAGTTCTGCCAGTTGGTGACAAGATCATCGTTGGTATTTCCGGTGGTGAATTTGGTGTGCGCGGTTCTGTGACAGCGTATAACATTGCGGACGGCAGCCAAGCGTGGCGCGCCTATTCAATGGGTCCAGACAGCGACATCCTTGTTGATCCAGAGATGACAACCCATCTGGGTACACCTGTTGGCGTCGATTCCGGTCTTAATACTTGGGAAGGTGATCAGTGGAAAATCGGTGGCGGCACCACATGGGGCTGGTACTCGTATGATCCAGATGAAAACCTTGTCTACTATGGCACAGGTAACCCATCCACATGGAACCCTGCGCAGCGTCCGGGTGACAACCGTTGGTCTATGACCATCATGGCACGCGATGCTGACACAGGCATGGCCAAGTGGTTCTATCAGATGACTCCTCACGATGAGTGGGATTTTGATGGCATCAACGAGATGATCCTGACCGACCAAGAGATCGACGGTGTTGAGCGCAAGCTGCTGACACACTTCGACCGTAACGGTCTGGGTTATACGCTTGATCGTATCACTGGCGAACTGCTGGTCGCTGAAAAGTTCGATCCCGCCGTTAACTGGACAACGGGTGTGGATATGGACCCCAACTCTGATACCTACGGGCGTCCAGCTGTTGTGGCCGAATACTCCACTGAACAAAACGGCGAAGATGTGAACTCTACTGGCATCTGTCCTGCGGCTCTTGGTTCAAAAGACCAACAACCAGCGGCCTATTCACCTGAAACCGAACTGTTCTATGTTCCAACAAACCACGTTTGCATGGACTACGAACCATTCCGGGTGAGCTATACTGCCGGTCAACCATATGTAGGTGCGACGCTTGCGATGTATCCTGCTCCTGACAGCCACGGTGGTATGGGTAACTTTATCGCTTGGGACAACACAGCAGGCGAAATCGTCTGGTCACTGCCAGAGCAGTTCTCTGTATGGTCTGGTGCGCTGGCAACAGCTGGTGACGTGGTGTTCTACGGTACACTGGAAGGTTACCTGAAAGCTGTCGACGCTGCGACCGGTGAAGAGCTTTATAAGTTCAAAACACCATCAGGCATCATCGGTAACGTGATGACCTATACCCAAGGCGGAAAGCAATACGTTGCGATCCTGTCAGGTATTGGGGGCTGGGCTGGTATCGGTCTAGCGGCTGGTCTGACCAACCCGAACGATGGTCTTGGTGCTGTGGGTGGTTATGCCGCGCTTAGCGATTACACCGCTCTTGGTGGTCAAATGACAGTCTTTGCACTGCCTGACTAAAGGTACGCAAAGTTGAACATGGACCGGCGCAACCACACGGCCTGCGCCGGTCCGCTTGCTCAGATTTAGAGGTCAGAAACTAATGCGCAACTTCGCACTCACGCTGGGAACTGCAGCCCTTATGTCAGTCGGTCAGGCGACATTCGCCCAAGACGATATGACAAACATCGACGCCGCCTATAGTGAAGACGGGCGCTACTATACCGAAGAAGATATCCCGACCTTCAACATTACTGAGGATGGTACCATTGATTGGCTGACCTATTCAGGCTTCCGTCGCTATCATTCTGAATGCCACGTATGTCACGGGCCAGAAGGCGAAGGGTCCAGCTATGCACCCGCACTTAAGAACTCGGCGATCGAAATGGACTATTACGATTTTGTGGATGTCGTGGTGAACGGACGCCAGCGCATCAACGCTGCCGAAAACTCGGTCATGCCAGCGTTTGGTGATAACCCAAATGTCATGTGCTACCTTGATGATATCTACGTCTATCTCAAGGCGCGCGGAGTCGAGGCCGTTCCACGCGGACGCCCCGGAGCCAAAGAAGCAAAGTCCGACGTAATTCGCGAGGACGAGAATGCGTGTTTGGGCTAAAAGCCTTTTGGTCATAGGTATTGCGCTGTGCGGTCTAACTGCTCAGGCGCAAACCTCTGATCTTGTGTCCAAGACGGCCTTTCGGGTTTGCGCTGACCCGGCAAACGCACCCATGTCTGATCGCGATGAAAATGGGTTCGAAAACAGGCTGGCGGAACTCTTCGCGGCCCAGCTCGAGCTTCCGGTTCAATATGAATGGTATCCGATGTCCACGGGTTTTATTCGCAATACTTTGCGTGCGAACAAATGCGACGTTGTGATCGGATATGCGCAAGGGCACGAAATGGTGTTGAACACCAACCACTATTTTACCTCCGCGTATACTCTGGTCACAAAACGAGATGGCGCGATTGCTGATGTCGACACTTTGTCAGATGCGCGACTTCAGGGGCTGCATCTGGGCGTCGTCGCCGGTTCGCCCCCTGCGACACATCTTGCGCGTAATGGGCTGATCGCTGATGCGCGGGCATACAATCTGGTTGTCGACCGGCGTCATGAATCCCCGATCCCCGATATGCTGAATGACCTGAACACAGGAGAGATAGACGGCGCGTTGATCTGGGGGCCAATTGCCGGACCACTGGTCAAGGCCGATTACCCAGACCTTCAAGTCACACCGCTGGTCAAAGAAACGATGCCGCCGCGTTTGTTCTTTCGTATCACAATGGGTGTGCGACAGGGTGAAAAGGTATGGCAGCGACAACTGAATTCGCTCATCCGGCGCAATCAGACTGAAATCAATACTATCCTGAGTGATGCTGGTGTCCCTCTCATCAACGATATGGGTACCGGTCTGTTGGAACTGGAACAATGATGCGCGCAGGAGCATTTGCATTCTTGCTGATGCTACCAGCGCCAAGCATCGCCGAAACAGTGCCAGAGCCCGATAGCTATCGGATGGAGCAATACCGCGCGCCGGTTCCCAATACACTGACCGGTGCGACAGTCGTTGATGTTGACGTGGCCCACGCATTGTGGTTGACAGGGCATGCGGTGTTTATCGATGTGTTGCCGCGTGCACCAAAGCCAGCCGAGTTACCAAAAGACACCGTCTGGCGCGAACAGCCCAGATTATCGATACCCGGTGCGATATGGTTGCCAAACGTCGGCTACGGGCAACTCGCGCAAGTCAGTGTCGGCTATTTCGAAGCCGAGATGGCGCAGGCGACAAACAGTGACCCCAAAGCGCCAGTGGTGTTTTTTTGCCTCAGCGAATGTTGGATGTCTTGGAACGCTGCGAAGCGCGCGGTCACCGAATTGGGTTACAAACACGTCTACTGGTTTCCGGATGGCACCGACGGGTGGGGCAAGGCAAACCACCCCACCGAAGAGATATTCCCTGTCCCCGGATTTGGAGCGCGGGAATAACGCATCAAGAGACCCCGCGCGTCATTCCGATATGATCATACCTTATCGGGAAAAGTTGGTTCGCCGGACCAGCAAGGAACCGCAAGCTTTTCGTCGTCTACGCCAATTTCGTGGGACTGGGCGATCAGCCATGTCTTAGCGCCAACTCCTGTCGATAGCGTGCTGCGGCCAGTGGATTTCGCCAACGACAAGAACCCTGCAATCAGGGCCGAGGCCGCGGATGTCCCGCCGAACCTGCTGAAGTAAGACCCAAATTCGCGCATGGTGTTGTTAAGAGACGCGCTTTGATAGGGGCTGCCAGAATAACCGGCAGGGCCGGGCACGTCAGTGCTGATCACATCATAGCTGGAAAACATGTGGTTACTATTATTGGCAGGGACGCCTGTTGGATCGTAATCTGGGCTTTGTTCGTCCAAACGCACTTCGTTACGGTCAAAGACTTCGGCGTCGTTGCTCGGAGCAAAAACAGTAATATTCCGACTACCTGAATAGCTGCTGCGATGCCCCTTTGCATTGATTGCACCGACAGAAATAATTCCGTTGTGTTCGGATGCCAAATTTGCGGGATAAATTGCGTTGTCTTCATTCGAATTCCCAGCGGCACATACCACCGGGCGGGCTTGGGACACGTTTTCAATAAGTTGGGCAAGTTCAGACCAAGCATTGTTATCGTCAACGTCGCTTGAGACTTGCCGCACCAGATCATTGAGCGCGACACCGTCGACAGTGTGATCACCCAGCTCTGGCACAGTGCGCGTTGGGTCCGCGATATTGCGCGGGAAAAGCACAACGTCTGCGTCGATTAAGTCCGCATACAAAAATGCCAAGATCAGGCCTTCGGGGTTGGGATCAAAATTTGTAGAGATTTGAACAATCTCACACATCGGATCAACACCAGAGTAAGGAAGCGCGATTGGTATGGCATGACCCGTTGTTAAGGTCTGGGTCGACACACAAGGGCGCGCGCCAACCAGCCCGGAAATGCTTGTTCCATGGTTTGAAAACGACGGCGAAACGCAAGGCTGAACCATATCCGCGTGGGGTTTCGATCCGTGCGAAAGGCGGTCAATGAATTCTGCCAATAAGCGAACGGAATGTGGCAATCCGTCTGCGATATTCGTTGCCCAGTTTAGCTCTAAGTCACCGATGGATTCTTGATTTGCTGGCAAATATGGAAATGAACCCAGTCGCGCAGAAAACAGATCCAAAGACAGTTCGGTGTTTATCGCCCCGACAAGATTTGGGTGATCAATGGCGGCCGATGTATCAATCACGGCAATCCGTGTCGGTTTGGATTGTTGGGTCGCGCGCCATCCATTTGGAGCATTGTTTTCGCCAAGCACGCCCAACGTTTTCAGGTGCCATAACGCATCATACTGAGGATAGATTTCTGTACCAGTCAGTTGTGTTTCAATTTTTGTCATTTCTAAATCCACTCTTGTAGTGCAGAGAGCATTTGGGCTTTGCACACTTTCTCCATCACCGGCGTCACCATGCGCGCCAATCTATAGCCAGCATCGGTATCGGACGCGTAGTGCAGGCCTGCCCACTCTCGATTTTCGGCGATCCTTCGTGCGCTATTGAATAACTCCGAGCTTGCCGGATGTTCGGGCAGCATTCGCGAAAACAAAAATGCGATGGAAAATGACTGAAACGCGTGGTTTGACGGATACGACTGATGTGGTGGGTTTGGTAACACGGGCCGAAGGCGCGGTTCGATCTGGTTCGGGCGCAGAACGCGGTAACGGTCTTTATAGCGTAATCCAATTTCGTCAGTTAGTACTAAGACGAGGTGGAATAAATGCTCTGTTGCCTCGTATCCACCGACGTTTTCGATACCAAGAGGACGCAGATACCCAGATAGCTCAATCTCGGCTTCTCTGAAAATTTCGTCTCGACGTAGTTGCTCGGGCGTTGTCTTGAGCAGGTGTTGTTTGGTCAGCAGGTCAATTGCTTCGCGGCGCAATTGTTCGGGGGCAGGCGGCAATGGAATAGGTAGGTTGTTCCATTCATTGATGAGCGAATGTAGCTTTTCACGTTCCTTCCAAGGTTCCTGCAACGTACCGCCCACAACAGTTTCAAGAGACCGGTTTCTATTCCGATTACGATTTCTATTACGATTGCGGTTCCTGTTTCGGTTCCGATTGCGGTTCAGTGCCAGCAGTGACAACGCCCCGCCGGCAGTCGCGGCCGTGGCTAAGTCGGCCATAGGTTGTGCAGTATCTTCGTTCAATCGCAACCCAGTTGGCGTGACCGTAAAGCTATTACTTGTCAGAATTTGATGAATATCCAAAGTGTTCTCCTAATGTGAGCATCGTTTTATTGCTTCGAGAAAATCTGCTTCTTTCGGGTTTTCCCCGAGCCGAAAGCGTTCTTTTTGAACGCTCGGGTCTCCAAAGTCAGGGTCGATACGCAGCAAGTCGTGATAAACATCGGCGGCTTCGGTCATGCGTCCAGTGTCTGAAAGATTGACCAACAAATACCGCATGGCAGCCGAAAATTTTGGTTGCTTCTTGAGCGCGTTTTGACTGGATACGATTGCCTTGCGGTGATCGCCAAGCATCGTCGCGGTCATCGCAAGCGTTGTGTCGTAGCTATAGCTTATAGGGCTGTAACTGCCCAAATAAACCGCCCGTTGGGCCGCGCTATGGGCTGCTTTGTAGTCACCGGTATACAGCTTGTGTAATGCGTAGTGGTCCCAAACAAAGGCTTGATTGCGATTCAGGTTTAAAGCCCGTTCGATTAACGCACCAGCCATAGCATGGTCGCGAAATACATAGCCCATCGTATGCCCCAAGCAGGCAAGCGATATGGCGTTAAATGGGTTTTTGTTCTGCGCATCTTGCGCGAGTTCGACGGTGTCGCTGACAGTAGTTGCGTCAATAATCCCAAGGTTTTCACCAATTTTGAACGAGGCAGAATAAGCACGAAGCGCTGAGAATAGTGCGCTGTTTTGGGTGTCTCGCGTGGAAGAAAGCAGCTGTTCGGCATTGTTGAGCGCCATGCGGTCCAAACGGAACATCATGTTCAAGGCCGTATATCCCGCGACCTGTGACTGATCTAAATGCGTGCCGATGTTGCCGGCCTGATCTGTTATGGATTTCGATATGCGGTCGACATTCTGTGTGACGAAACCTGAAATAACGTAGCTGTCCCAATCCAGCACATCGGCTACAGAAGTTTGAATAGACTGGCTCCATTCCAACGACATGCGTGTCGCCTGGTAGAAAAAGAACGTCAGCGTCAAAGACTCGCGTATTTGGAGCGCTCGGACGCGAATGTAATAATCAGTATCGCTCGCACCTGCCAAAGCATCCGAATGGGCCGAGGAATCACGAAAGTCATAAATGTCCAGTGGGTGTAGTTCACACAGGTTCTTGGCTATTCCTTCAAGCACATTATCAGCAACATGAGCCGTATTTGTATCGCAGCCCTGCTGAATGTTTGGCAGAATGCCCACAGAGATACGTAGTGTTCGCTGTGTCGGCTGCACTGTGACCTGTCGGGTGTCAATTTTTTGCGGAACATTGACCGGTGCTTCGTCGCGCGCGGCGATCAACTGTTCAGACTTTCTTACCCATGTTTGTCGTTCAAGAAGCAGCCAATTTTCGAACTCTTCGTCGCGAATATCGATCCCTTCTAGCAATGTAGTGTCCGGCGAGATGTTCAAGGTCGACATCTGAGAGACATCCTGTTGAACGGCAATGTAATCGATCCATAGCCGGTCATCCTTTAGCGTGATTGTATGGCGGTCGAGCGCAATTATTGCGTCAAACAATCCACCCAAATCACGGCGAAGTTCAAAAATGACCTGCCGTAGACTGGTCGACGACTTTCGCTCGTCGCTCTCGCTCCAAAGTTTATCACGTAGCCATACCCGGGTTCGTTGGCGTCTGGGCGCGAGTGCTAATAACGCGAGCAGCGCGACTGCCTTTTTACTACGCGGGGTGCGGTTTTGGCCTGTTGCGTCAGTAAGGGATATGGGGCCAACTACGAATAGCTTGGCGTAATAGCCGTCACGCTTATCTGCATCGGCTGAATGCTCTGAAGGGCGACATAGGTTCTGATCGTCTACAGTTTTACAAACTGTGCCAAGGTGCGAAGTCAGCGCAGCACCTTTTGAAATTTTATGTTTTTCAAATGATTGTATCAAAGCACTTATCCACTTCTTCGCAAAATGCAGAATCACTGTGAAATAGGCGGCGTTAGTGAAACGTTATATAATTTATAGGCATCGCGATAAGTTACCGCGGCTTGCGTTAGTGAACGATTTTAGACTCTCATTTTGAAAATCGAATAGTACGGCTTTCCATACCTGCGTTATGCGCGGCGTTAATGTGGCAGTCACGTTTTTCTAACAGGGCTTTCGATAGGAACCTTCTTATGATTTTGGGGAGCCTGCTATGTTTAATACCGCAATTATTTCTAAAAGTTCTTTTTTCAACCAAGCCTTAATGACCGAGTTAAATCGCTCTGAATTTGCGGTCGTTGCTCAAGCGACATCCATACGAGATTTGATGACGCAGGCAAATATTCGACGACCAGACATAGATATCGCGGTGCTAGAGGTCACAAAACCCGACGAGGCCTTTATTCAAGAGCTGGCCGCATATCATCGGAAACAGCATGCGTTTAGGTCGCTGCTGATTGTACCGTCATATAACGCGCAGTTGCTGACGCGGCTGTTCGAAATTGGCTGCGCGGGATGCTTGTCGTCGGCTGTGCCGGTCAATGCGATATCTCATTATTTGAAACTGGTTGCTGACGGTCAGCGGATTTTACCTGACGGAGCGGCTGACCTGTTGCAAACTTTGGTAAAGGAAACCGAATTTTCAGTAAATGGCGCCGCACTTCAGACGAAACTAACAGCGCGCGAGGGGCGTATTCTAGGCCACTTGCTGAAAGGCGAACAGAATAAACAAATTGCGATGCGCCTGCAGGTTCCTGTTACAACGATTAAAGGCGACCTAAAATCAATTATGCGCAAGACGGGCGCACGCAATAGAACTGCTCTGGCCATCGCAGCTGTTAAAACTGGATGGTCAGAGCATTTTGAACACGGTCAAATGCTAAGTTAAGTCGTTTCTTTGATCGTCTTTGCAGCGTCCAATGCCTTTTTGATAAGATCTGCGATCACATCCATCCCGTCTTCCGAGGGCGGCGCGCTAATATTGTCCGCGGTCAGAGTAGGCATTCCGTGCCCTTGCAATTCAGCCGGTAGCCCAAGCGACTGGCAACTGCCAAGAACTGCTTGGAACAGGGTGTTTGAGCGTGCACCGTTGCGTGGCATTCCATGAATGTCTGGTCGCTGAGCAAGCAGAACTGCGGCGACGCCGGCGACATGTGGTGATGCCATCGATGTCCCGTCATAGCTGCCAAAGCCAGGTCCGGGTAGCGTCGATACAATTGCGACGCCCGGACCGCAGACATCGATCTCTTGCCCGCGACATGTGAAACGCGCGGCGAAACAGGACCCGTCACTTGTCACATGGTCCGTTACATGGCGGCTATGAAAGCTGTCTTCTGGGAAGGTCCCAAATTTACCGATTGCAGACACAGCCATCACTTCGGGGTAGGCTGCGGGATACATGACAGTCCCGCCGCTATTACCCGCAGCTGCGACCAACAATATACCGGCTTCTCTGGCGGCTTGCATGCGTTGTTGTAGTAGGTCACTTTGATTTGCCCCGCCCAACGACATGTTCACCACATCGACCTTTAGCGCGATAGCTTCGTCAATCGCGGCAATGAGCTTTGAAAAGCTTGCACCGGGAAAGACACGCAAGGCGAAAACATCGACGCGGTCAACAACACCACGCATCCCTATTCCGTTGTTCAGTGCGCTAATGGTTCCAGCGACATGCGTACCGTGCCCACTGTCATCAGTTTTCCAGTCTTCTTCGGGGTTCCCTTCGACGGCAAAGCCACGACCGCCTGCAGCGACAACGTCAGGGTGGCCATCCGCAAAACCGCTGTCTATCACCGCAACGCGAATGCGATCTGACGCAGGCATTTCGACGTTCCCAATCGCATCGTTGCCCCAAAGATTTACCTGTGGCGCATCCAAACTGGCGGGTAGGCTGGTGACGGTTACCGTGTTTTCTTTTGCCGCAAACGCGGGCTGTTGGATGATCCGGCTCCAATGATCCAGTGCTGGCTTAATCCGCAGCTCTGTCAAACTGTCGAGCGTTTCACCAAATAGTTTAAGCGCAACCCGACCTTGGGCATTCGTCATTTGTTGGTCTGACCATACCTCTCCGGCTAAATCGACACGGGCGCTCGCAACCGGTGCGCCATTTTCGTCGACAACCTTCAATGTAATCTTGAGTTCGTTGCTACTGTTTGCTGCCGTAATTGGCAGCTGACTCATCTCGAACGTAGATTCCGCAGTTTGCATGAAAAGCTGATGATCCGGTTCAACAAGCAATGCACCTTTATATTTGCTTTTCAGCTTATCGGCGCCTTCTTCGGTCAGTTCTGCAGTTAACGTATGGATGTCATTCGTGTCTGGGTGGCGCATCACTTCGAAAGCAGGGGCCGTTTTGTCGGTGTCGCCGTCTGCCGTAGCCGCAAATGCTGCGACATTTCCGGCAAGTTCAACACTTAGTTTTTCGAGATCCACTTCGTCAACGTTTGCCGGGGTGATAGAGGGTTTGCCCAAAATGTATTTTTGCGTTTGAGCTTTGTCCTTTTTGGATCCAACTTCTGGCATGGCTACCTCCTATTGTAACTGTTGATTAATTTGGGCTAGCTCGGTTGCGATGCTTTCCAGTCGCCGGGCAAGGTCTTGGACCTGAACACGCAGGTCTTCGGGTTCTTCTGGCTGCGTTGATGAAAGCGCTTCGGCCGTGTCAAAACTGGCTTCGAGCTGATTAATCAGCAATTCGATTGATGCGTCTGTTGATAGGTCATCAGTCGATGCTTCAGATGAAAATTCGCTGAAAAATGTGTCAATGTCTTGTAGGTCGTCTCTGATCAAGGTGCGGGTCATGGTCTTCTCCTGAAAAATATGCGCGGGCTCAAATAGAGCGCCGCGCGTTAGTTCGGAATTTTATTTGGTGCATGCCTTGATGCAGCGATACGCGTCGTAAGCGGCACGGATCGCAGATGCGTATTTTTTCGCCTTGAAATAACGCACTGCTTTCAAAACCTTCGGAACGCATTTGGAGCATTTCCCATAGCGGCGCACGAGACGGACAATCGTCGCGATCAGCTTGCGGGCTTTGTTATAAAGGTATTTTCCGATGAACTGTTGGTCGAATTCATTGTCAGCCAGTTCGCCGATCGACGCCGTGTCAAAACCAAGCTCGCTAATGCCTGCAGCATCAAGTTCCGCATCAAGTTCCGCAAATGCTTCGGACAGTTCACTGTCCATTTCTTCAAGCCCAAACTCCGCAAATTCAGCATCCATTTCAGCGAATTCTGCGGCCATTTCGTTCAATTCCATTTGAGAATAAGTACTAGACATTTCTGTCTCCTTTGACTGTTTGAAATTAAGTGCGCCAAACGCTTGGCCCTTAGTTTTTCGAACAATCAAAGGAGAGAGGTTCACTCTCTTTAGAGAAAAATGTGACGCGGATGAGACTAGAACCCGCGATCTTTGGTTTGTTTTTCGAGAATAGGCGTTCAAAATTCCGACACGAAATCCCCATGGCGCTGGACTGGATCGCCAGCGGCATAGTCTTTGGTCAATTTGACGCGCTGCGGACAACATCCGTCTGATGTTGTACCGCTGATCGACCGTTAACCTCTATCGAAGTGTGAACGCGTTCACGAACGCATCCACAGCAGCGTCGCTATCGCCCAAGGCAAATGCTTCCATGCCGACCGGGCCGTTATATCTCAGCTTATCAAGAGCGTTGGCCACACCGTGATAGTTGATTTCACCTGTGCCGGGCTCACAACGACCCGGATTATCGGCCACTTGGACTTCTCCGATCCAAGGCAGGCATTTTTCGCACCAGCGGGCCAAATCGCCTTCGCCGATTTGTGTGTGGTAAAGATCAAGATTAATGCGCAACTGTGGACGATTGATTGACGATACTAGCGCCAACACATCCGCGGTCGAACCAAACGGGCAACCGGGGTGGTCAAGACCGTTCAAATTCTCGAGGGTGAAAACGACGCCTTCGGCTTCGGCCATGTCACAAATACGGTTGAGCGTATCGCGGGCTTTTAACCACATAGGGCCATCCACAACATCATGCTGCCAGATTGGGATACCACCGTCACCAAGCCCGGTGCCATGAAGGTTCAGACGGTCGACCCCCAAGTTTTTGCCGATTTGAGCCGTTTCATAGGCAGATTGCAACAGTATATCTGCTCCCTCGTCGTCAGCCAACCGTCCCTCAAGATAGCCGTTCATGATCGTGTAGTTGGCACCAACGGCAGCGAGCTTTGTTAGGTCATGATCTGGGTAGTTCCATAATCCCACCCCTAATCCGCGTTCTGTCAGGCGTGCAGCGCGCCAATCAATCGCTTTTTCAGGCCACAGCATTTCGGCACAAACGGCCAGTTGAAACGGTTGCGTCATTTCGTGTTCTCCTTGGACCACGCTGGCCTTACATTAGGTGTTCAACATTCGGGGCTGCCACAAAACGCCACTTACGCAATGGGCCTGCCATAACATTGAGGTAATACATCTCAAAACCATGCGGCGCCCCGCATGGGTGATGACCACGTGGCACGCAGACAACGTCGTGATCATGTACGGCCATTGTTTTATCTAGCTTTAGGTCATCCGTATAAACCCGCTGGATGCCAAACCCATCGGCGGGGTTAAGGCGATGATAATATGTCTCTTCGAGGTAGGTGATCCGGGGATAATCGTCTTCGTCGTGACGATGGCTTGGGAATGACGACCAATTACCCGCGGGCGTAAAGACCTCGGTTACCAACAGGCTGTCACAGTAGTCTTCATTTTCCATCGCGATGTTGTTGATGAAACGGGTATTCGATCCCTCGCCGCGCTGGGTCAGCGTGATTCCGTCGGGGCCAATTTTGCGCGCGTCATGGCCTGAATTCCCCGGTGCCTTACAAACTGCAATCGTGCAATCGGTTGTTGCCTTCAGCACCCAATCTTTGCGGTTCGGTACATAAAGGCAATGCGGTGGAGATTTTTCGAATACGTTCATGCGGTCGCCAAGCTCACCCCAATCACGTCCGGCGGCAGTGATATTTGCCTTACCTTCGACCATGACAATAATGACTTCGGTTTCACCTGTAACATCGGACGCATCTTCGCCTGCACGCAACCGCAGCAGTTCAAACCCGACATACCGCCAGCCTGCGCTTTCGGGCGTGATTTGATGCACCTTTCCATGATCACCAAAGGGGCGTTTTAAAAGATCAGCCATTGTTGTTTCCTTCGATTAGTCCGGTTTCACGCGCAATGCGTTTTAGCGTGTGCAAACCAAGTGTTTGGTACATCAGCGGGTTACGCAGATCTGGATCTTGCTCGGCTTCGATGACGATCCAGCCGTCATATTCATTCTCGGCCAATATGCGCAGCAAAGGCGTAAAGTCGACACCGCCTTCTTGGTCGCCTGGCACTGTAAAGACACCGGCACGCACACCATCCATGAAGGACATTCCATCATTCTCAACGCGTGCACGCAAAGTGGGACGCACGTTTTTCGCATGAAAATGCCCCACGCGGGCGATATGTTTTTTCAGCACGGCTTCGGGGCTTCCCCCCGCGAAATAGCAATGGCCCGCGTCGAACAGTAGCTTCGTCGCGGGACCGACAGCGGCCATAAACGCATCAATATCATCAGGGCTTTGAACGACTGTGCCCATGTGATGGTGATAAACAAGGTATATCCCTTGATCCGCACAGTATTGCGCGATTTCCTCGACCTTTGCGGCAAATTCATTCATAGCAACGTCATCTAACATCGGGCGTGATGCCAGCGGCGCATCAAGCCCTTGGACGGAATTGGACGTTTCGCAAACGATGCAAACCTTGCAGCCGTTGTGCTTTAATTTATCCAGATGCGGTTGGATTGCTTTTTTTTCGTCCTCGACAGAGTGCGCCAGCAAATTCAGCGAATGCCACCCCGAGATAAACTGAAGCCCGTAGCCGCCTAATAGGTTTTTGAGCGCCTCGGGGTCGTCGGGCCAGCGATGCCCATTTTCGATACCGTCAAAGCCGATCAGATGTCCCGCTTCTTCAAGAATGCGCTGGGTCGGAATGTCCGCGCCCAAACTTTGGTCATCATCATTGGCCCAAGCAATTGGATTTGTGCCGAATTGGATCATGTTCTGCCTATTAATTCGTGAGGCGCTGAAGCGCCAAATTTTGGAGATAGTTTTCATATGCGGCTTGTTGTTTGTCGCTATCGCCAGCTTCGGGCACAGCGACATCCCACCAATGACCGGCATCACCGAAGCCCGGCCCGACAGTCGGGTCAGTGTCGATCACAATGACGGTTGGAATGTCTCGTGAACGCGCTGTCGCAATCTGTTGTTCAAGATCAACAAGGTCTTTGGCCTTCACCGCATGTGCGCCCATAGCAGCGGCATGGGCCACATAATTAATCTCTGGCTGCTGTTCGACGGCGCAATCTTTGTAAAGATTGTTGAATTCTTCGCCACCGCACCCCTGCTGCAACCGATTAATACAACCATATCCCCGATTATCTGTCAGAATGACGGTGAACGGTATTTTGCGCATTACAGCAGTCGCGAGTTCAGAGTTCGCCATCATGTACGAACCGTCACCGACAAAGCAGATGACCTCTCGGTCTGGGCAGGCGAGCTTCAGGCCCATTGCACCAGCAACTTCATAGCCCATGCAGCTAAAGCCGTATTCCATATGGTAACCGCCTTGGCTGGGTTGCCAAAGCAATTTTAATGCGCCCGGCATCGTGCCTGCCGCACACATCGCAATGGCGTCTTCACCTGTGGCGCGCTGTACTGCGCCGATCACTTCGCAATCCATAGGGCGGTCGCCGTCTGAACTGTCATCGCGTGGCAAGCAATGTGCTGTGACAGCATCAAGCCATGCAACGCGTGCATCAGTATCAAGCTTTGACGTTCTATAAGATCCAATGGCATCCGATAAGAGATCAAGCGCAACTTTTGCATCAGCCATCAGTGGGATCGCGCCATGCTTCATCGCGTCATATGCAGCAACGTTGATCGAAACCAGTTGGCGGTCCGGATGTTTAAACAACGCCCAAGATCCCGTTGTGAAATCTTGGAACCGTGTGCCGACCCCAATCACCAAATCAGCATCTTCCGCCACAGAATTCGCAGCGGCAGAGCCGTCAACACCAGATGCACCAAAATTCATTGGGTGACTTTGCGCCAGCGCCGATTTTCCAGCTTGTGTTTCTACTACGGGAATTTGGTGTCTGGCCGCGAACGTGCTCAACGCGTCTTCGGCTTGGGAATAGATCACTCCCCCCCCGGCCACGATCACGGGGTTTTTCGCAGCTTTAATAAGCGCGGCAATATCTGCCAACTCTTGCATGTCGGGTTGAGGACGCCGGATGCGCCACACCTTTGGTTCAAAGAACGCAACCGGATAGTCATGCGCTTCGGCCTGTACGTCTTGGCAAAACGATAGGGTCACGGGACCGCATGTAGCTGGGTCGGTCATCGTCGCAAGTGCGCGCGGCAGGCAGGTCAGCAAGTGTTCCGGGCGCGTTATGCGATCGAAATACCGTGACACAGGCCGAAAGCAGTCGTTGACGGTTATCGTACCGTCATCAAAATCTTCTATCTGCTGCAACACCGGGTCTGGCCGGCGATTAGCAAACACATCACCGGGAATAAACAGAACAGGAAGCCGGTTAACATGCGCGAGCGCAGCCGCCGTCACCATATTTGTGGCTCCGGGCCCAATAGATGATGACACGGCCATAGCCCGCGTGCGCTTTTTACCCTTTGCATAGGCAATCGCGGCATGCGCCATCGTCTGTTCATTTTGCCCACGCCACGTCGGGAATACGGCTTGCGATTTCTCCAGAGCTTCGCCCAAGCCAGCCACGTTTCCGTGACCAAAGATCGCCCAGATGCCTTCGATAAAGCGTTCACCTGTTTCGGTGTGTTGCACGCTTAGCCATTTCACCATTGCTTGGGCAGCGGTTAACCGGATCGTATCAGTCATTTTATCATCACCCTTCATTGCTTGGCCAAGCCGCCGCTGCAAGTGCTTCATCCCAAACACGGCTTAGTCTGGCGAAACGTGTTGCCATCTGATCTACGGCCTCAGCATCAGTCATATTGCCAGTCAGCCACGCACGGGCTGCATCACCAAAAATCGTGCGACCAACAGCAAACCCCTTAACCAAAGGTTGTTTCGCAGCCATTGCGAAACTTGCAGCTAATTCATCTTCGGGCGCATCAAGGCCAAGAACCACAATTCCGCGTGTATTGGGGTCGTTTCGATCAATCGCATCTACTGCGTTTTGCCATGCCGCATCGGTTTTAAAGGGCTCTAGCTTCCACCAGTCGGGGTAGACACCTGCGTCATAAAACTGCTGGATTAAGGTCGCTGTACTGTCGTCATCAACAGCGCCCACCTTCGACGGGATCACCTCGAGTAGGAATTCAAGCTTGTTACGCCGTGCCGCGGTGAACAATCGTTTGACCACAGCTTCCTGATTTGTGCGGGTTTCAGCATCGTCGTCGGGGTGGCAAAAAACCAGTAGTTTCACAACATTTTCGCGAGCCCACTGGTTAAATTGACCGCAATCGGCGCCCAGTTCGGCCTCAAGTTCGATCGGGCGTGAACCGGGCAGTTCTGTAGGGCGACCTATCCAAAGCCCCGTCCCAGAGGCGGAGTGCAATGCCTCGCGTCCAATGCGGTTGTCACATAAAATGCCATAGCCCGGCTTACCGTCTTGGACTTGTAAGGCAGCTTGCAAACATAGTTTTTTAAACGCGCCACCCTTTTGCAGCGTATAACCGTCCATTTCTTCAAGCTGTAGCCGATGGTCGAAAGCAAAGGTGCGTACCGTGCTCCAGTCGCCATGTCGATTTGTCGCCCAATGGACTTGTTCAAGCTCTGCATCATTGCGCAAATCTTTTCGCACAATGCCCCGTTTGAAAAAGAATTGAAGCTCTTGCCAACTTGGGTAGGCTGGTGTGCAGCCATGGCGGCTAACCGCGAAGGCACCGCAAGCATTGGCATATTTCAGCGCTGTCGCCCAATCTTCGCCGTCCAGCCAACCCTTTAGAAGGCCGCTCATGAAACCATCCCCGGCGCCTAAAACGTTAAAGACCTCGATTGGGAATCCCGGACCAGTTTGTCCACCATCTAAACTATCCGGAATATCGCCTTCAAATGCGGTTGCACCCATTGGACCGCGTTTGCAGACAAGCGTCGCATCAGACACTTTGCGTACAGCGCGCAGCGCCGCAAGCGTATCTGTTGAACCACCAGCGATATGAAACTCTTCTTCGGTACCAACAATCAGGTCAAAATAATGCAGTGTTTCCTGAAGCTTTGCGGTGACGGCCTCGGAGGCGACGAAACGATTTTCACCGTCGCCATGTCCAGCAACGCCCCAAAGGTTAGGCCTGTAATCAATATCGAGCGCCGTTTTTAGACCTTTTTCGCGGGCAACCTTAAGCGCCTTCAGCACCGCAGCTTCGGTGCGTTTGTGCGACAGATGCGTTCCCGTAGCGACGACAGACCGCGACGATCCGATAAACTCTGGATCGATATCATCCTCGCACAACGCCATATCAGCGCAATTTTCACGGTAGAAAATCAAAGGAAACTGTTCTTCGTCGCGGATACCTAAAATCACAAGCGCGCTTAACCGATCTGGGTCCGTCTTCACGCCTTCGATTGAAACACCGTGCCGCGCTAATTCTTCAAGAATGAAGCGCCCCATATGTTCGTCACCGACACGTGAAATCAGTCCGGATTTCAATCCAAGCCGCGCGGTTCCGCAGGCCATATTCGTAGGGCTACCGCCGATATATTTATCAAACGACCCCATATCCTCGAGCCGGCCGCCGACCTGAGATCCGTAAAGATCGACGCCTGCGCGACCAATTGTAATTACATCAAGTTGCTGTTTCGTCATCGTTCTACCCAAGTGATACTACGTGGCCGTTTGATCCGGCCATCGCGTGAATAATGCGTTCAATACCCAGCCCCTGCACAAAATCGGGGCCTTTATTTTCTTCGCCTGAAATCGCGACCAACAGATCCCGCGCCTCAATGACCTTTTGTTCGTTAAAGCCAAAGTTATGGCCGGGGGCCGGACAAAATGCGCCAAAATCCGGCTGCATAGGCCCTGTTAGATGCCGGGTAAAACCGGCCTCTCCCTTGCTGCAAACCCATAGCTCGTTCATGTTTTCTTGATCAAAAACGATGCTGCCGTCACTACCATGAACTTCCCACTGAAGCCGGCATTTCCGGCCACGCGCCACACGTGAGGTTGCAAAGCTCCCGGTCGCTCCCGAGGCGAAACGCAGCATCGCCATCGCGCTATCTTCGTTTTCAACCTGCTTCGGACCATCAGAAGAAGGGCGTTCTGGCACGACAATACTTGTCAGCGCACTTAGAGAACTGACCGGCCCCATCAACGCTAACATTTGACTCACAAGGTGGCAGCCAAGGTCGCCCAAGGCGCCAAGGCCGCCAGCCTCGTGGGTCATCCGCCAACTCCATGGGAGGTGTTCGTCAGCGGAATAGTCTTCATCGTACACACCGCGAAAGCTGTGTGGTGTGCCGATGTAACCGTTATCGATGATCTGCAACGCCGTCTGAAATGCCGGCGATCGCAGATAGTTGTATCCCAGCATCGTGACTTGGTTTGGATGCAGTGCGGCCAAATCTGCCATCGACTGTGCGTCTTCCAACCGCAAAGCCATCGGTTTTTCCAACCAGACATGTTTACCTGCACTAATAGCAGCCTCTGCCATTTCTCGATGCATGCCATTCGGCGTGGTGATCGACACAACATCAACAGCAGGGTCAGTTACGGCTGCGCGCCAATCATCCGTAGCCCGTTGAAATCCATACTGTTCGGCAAGGCGTTCTGCGCCAGCCATGTTTGCATCGCAAAGCAATTCCAAACGCGGGCGCGCGCCACCAAAAACGGTAGCGACATTGTTCCATGCCATCGCATGGCATTTCCCCATGAAACCTGTGCCGACTAGCGCAACACCCAACGATTTCTTTGGCATTCCGAGCATTCGCATTTTCTTTCTTCATGCTGTTAGGTCAAAAAATGCGGGCGGGGCCACGTTGGCCACCGCCCGCAGGGGGGACCTAAACAGTGCCGCCAAGCGACCCTTCAAGAGTGGCCAATTCTTGTCCACCAGCCATCAAGTCCTGCAGTTCCGCAGGCGTGATATTACCCTTAGATGCGGTGCCCAGCGTCTGACCACGGTTCAACACTGTGAACCGATCGCCAACAGCCATCGCATGTCGCACGTTGTGCGAAATGAATACGACACCAACGCCTTGTTCGCGGACCCGTGCAATTGTGGACAATACATTCGACGTTTGCCTAACACCCAGCGCCGAAGTCGGCTCATCTAAGATCAGCACCTTTGCGCCAAAGTGGACAGCACGTGCAATCGCGACGGTTTGGCGTTCGCCGCCAGAAAGCGTACCAACAGCCTGATCTGGCGCACGCAAGTTGATGCCCATATCGCGCATCTTTTCGACACAAATTTCATTTGCTGCGTCGATGTCGAACCGCTTTAAAATACCACGCCCCTTTGTGGGTTCGCGGCCCATAAAGAAATTGCGGGTCACGCTCATCAACGGAATCATTGCAAGGTCTTGGAATACGGTCGCAATCCCCGCCTCCATCGCATCACGTGGAGAATTAAACGAAAGCGGCTTTCCTTCAAAATTGATCGTTCCTGCGGTTGGCTTGTGAACGCCAGACATGGTTTTGATGAACGTCGATTTCCCAGCGCCATTGTCACCAAGCAGACAGTGGCATTCGCCCGGGAACACATCAAAGGTGACACCATTCAACGCGATAACGTTTCCAAAGTGCTTTTTGATGCCTTCCATATGAATAATAGGATTGGTCATATCAGCGCTCCCCGGTGACGCGTTTGCGGATGGCATTGTTAAAGACTACAGCAATCAACAGCATGCCGCCCAAGAAGACTTGGAACCAATCTTGGTCAAAGTCGGTGTAGGTCAGCCCGATGGTCACCATCCCAAAAATGATAGCGCCAAAAAACGCACCAATCGCTGAACCGTACCCGCCAGTCAAAAGACAGCCACCGATTACTGCCGTAATGATTGCTTCGAATTCTTTCATGAACCCGCGCCGCGCATCAGTCGATCCGGCGTCGATCACAGTGATGATTGCAACCAGCGCCGCAGCCATAGCAGTCACCATAAAAAGAGAGATTTTGACCCGACGTACCGGCACACCAGAATTCTGTGCTGCATTGGAATCGCCACCTGTGGCAAAGATCCAGTTTCCAGCAGACGTACGCAGCAAGATATAAGTGGCAACAAGGGCAAACGCGATGAACCAAAGAATTTCAACGGGAACACCGGGCACTTTTGGCAGACCTGATTTGAACGTTTCCAAGACCCCTATATCGGCTAGTTTTCGGAAGACAAATCCGAATGCCTCGCCTGAAAAAATGGGCGTCAAAAAGTCGTTTTCGACCGCATCACGCACCCCACGTAATTGGGTGGACCCGTCAGTGAACAGCTTTAACCCAACCAGAGAAGCGCCGCGCAAGATGAAAAGGCTGGCAAGTGTCACAATGAACGAAGGCAACCCCGTCCGAATGACGATCATTCCATTCACCGCGCCAATCGAAGCGGCAAAAGCTAGTGTAAGCGGGATAGCAAAAATAAGAGGGAGCCCGACGTTAACTGTAAACACCCCAAAAATCATGCCCGCGAAAGCAACCATCGATCCAATCGACAGGTCAAACTCTCCGCCAATCATCAGCATCGCCGCCGCGATTCCAAGAATGCCAAGCTGCGCAGCCGGCGTCATAAAGTTCATAATTCCTGACAGTGTGAACATTGCGCTGTCGGCAGTGATCATAAAAAATATTGTCACCAAAATAACGCCACCGATGGCACCCAGCTCCGGGCGCTTCATTAAGCGTGTCATGAATGGCTCTGATTTGATGCGTTCGTCGATCCCCGGATTGGCTTTTGCCAGCATGTGATCGGTCCCCCTTGAAGACTTAGGAACGGGCTGCAAATTTTCTGCAGCCCGCAATTTTCGTTTAGCGGATGCCTTGGGCAGACAGTTCGATGACGAGACCTGCGGCGTCCTGAGTAACCAAGTTCGGGCCAGACGGCACATCACCGCCAGGAACCAAACCGTATTCAGCGTTCATCGCCAGAAAAACGACCGGCAGATAGCCTTGAAGGAATTGCTGTTGGTCAATTGCAAAGGATGCTTT
Organism: Yoonia maritima; assembly: GCF_003003285.1. Lineage (GTDB taxonomy): Bacteria > Pseudomonadota > Alphaproteobacteria > Rhodobacterales > Rhodobacteraceae > Yoonia > Yoonia maritima. The sequence continues at coordinate 22,646 of NZ_PVTP01000017.1, forward strand.
GCCTTCTGAAACGGCTTCAAGGAAACCAGCAGAAAGATCAAAAGACGCGATCAACACATCATTACGGCCAAGTGCCTCTACGGCAGCAACAGCGGGTTCACCGACCAGTGATGCACCTAGACCAAGAACGGTATCGACGTCTTCGTCGGCCTCAAGTGCGGCGCGTACTTTGGCCTGCACTTCTGTTGGATCGTTTTGTGTCGGAATAACGGATACTTCTTGGCCAAAGCCATCAGCGAAACCTTGGCACCGCAGATCAAGCGAGACATTTCCGACCTCTTGGTTGACGCAAATACCTTTGGACCCGCCCATCGCAGCCAGTTTTTCACCCGCAGCAACGCCTGCGTCATATTCGGACTGACCGACGTGCAACAACGCGCCAAGTTCGGCCGCGACATCCGAACCCGAATTCATCGAGATCACAGGAATGCCCGCAGCGACAGCGCGCTCAATTGACGGCCCAAGAGCATCTGCATCTGGGATGGATACAACCAGCCCGTCAGGTTCTTGGTTCACAGCCGCATCAATTAGCTGGCTCATCGCGACCATATCAAAGGTTTCTGGCGACCGAAAATCGACGCTTACGCCGGTGTGTTCCGCAGCTTTTTCAACGCCGTTTTTTACAACTGACCAAAACGGATCATTTGCCTGACCGTGTGCAACAACAATGATGTCTTGCGCCATAACCGGCGCTGCACCTGCAAGTGCAGCCGTCGCGGCGACCGTTGCCAATAGTGTTTTCATGATAGTTTCCCTCCCTAAAAGGTTCTTAGATTGTCGGCAGCTCCCCCTGCCGGATTTCACCTAGCTATTCAGCTAGGCATTGGGGCCTGCGATGCAGGCCACATTCGAATTCTTAAACGTCGACGAGCTGTCCTGTCTGTGCGGACAAAGTCGCGGCTTCGGCCATTGCGAGAGCTGCAACGCCATCTTCCAACGTGATCGGCATCGGGGTTTTGTCGATGACTGCCGTTACAAATGCCTCCCACTCTGCGGCATAGGCAGGCATGTAACGTTCAAGGAAGAAGTGAACCGGCTTGCCGGACACGACACCCTCGACGGTCGATTTTACGACAGAATTTTCAAGTATATTATGTGCCTGAAGCAACCCATATGACCCCAGCAGTTCGATCCGCTGATCGTAACCGTAAACGGCGCGGCGACTATTTTTGATGACAGCAATGCGGCCATCGGCATATGTCATCGTGACCACAGCGGTATCGACATCGCCAGCCAGTCCAATCTCTTCAGACACCTGAGATGTACCAACTGCACGAATGGAAACCGGGCGATCATCCATCAAAAAATTCGCCATATCGAAATCGTGAATCATCATGTCCCGGAACAATCCGCCGGACACTTTGATATACGACACAGGCGGTGGTGCAGGATCAAATGACGTCAAAGACAAAAGCTCTGATTTACCGATCTCACCCCGCGCGCTTTGTGCACGTAGCGCTGCAAAACTAGGGTCAAAGCGGCGATTAAAACCGATCATGATCGGGCTGCCCATGTCTTTCGTCGCGATCAGACATTGCTGGGCCCGCTCAAGCGAAAGATCAACAGGCTTTTCGCATAACACAGCTTTGCCCGCTTTCGCGGCGGCTTCGATAAAATCAACGTGCGTGTCGGTTGATGTCGCGATCAATACTGCATCAATGTTTGGATCACTAACGATCTCGGCGGAACTGCGTGCCTCACAGCCGTATTGCGCGGCCAGCGTCGCCGCGGCTGGCGCATGAGCGTCTGCAACCGCAACAAGTGACGAACGCGAGTTTCCCGCAATATTTACAGCGTGCACCTGACCAATGCGTCCAGCACCAAGTAAACCAACTTTCAGCATGTATTCCTCCCGAATCTATATTGCAGATCCCTGCTTGCGGCGAATGTGCATCAATCTTGCACGCGCGTGCAAGCTCTTTTTGCACTCGTGTGCAAAAAACCCTCTAGGCCCCAAAATGGGTCATTTTCGTTAGGGCTATGAATTTGGATAGGACGATCTTAAAACGATTGGGATCGACAAAGGAAAATAGGCTTGCCCAAGAACGAAGCATCCGAAAACGTGACTGCCGATGATGTGGCCGTAGCTGCAGGCGTTTCTCGCTGGACCGTAAATCGGGCGTTCAAGAAAGACGCCTCTATTTCACCAATGACGCGTGAAAAGGTCATGCAAGCGGCAAGCCAGTTAGGATATCTACCTGATCTACGCGCCGCAGCCCTTGCATCCGACAAGTCCAACCTTGTTGCTTTGCTGGTGGATGATTTTGCAAACCCACACAAATTGGTGATGCTTGAACGCCTCACAAGAGCATTGCGCTCGCGTGGGTGGGATACGCTGCTCGTTAACACGCTTAACGCGGAAGATGCCGGCCCGGCAATTGCGAACGCCAGCCAGCGGCGCGTCGATGCAACTATTCTCATTGGCATTCAATTTGACGACGAAGTGCTGGCGGCCGCCCTTGGCGCACGCAGGCTACAAAAGCTCATCATCTTTGCACGCACATCAGAGAACCCCAACACGATCTCTATTGCGGTCGACGACGCAGCAGCAACACGTGAAATAGCCCAATACGTGCTCGATCGCGGCTATAAGCGTCCCTTCTATTTTGCGGGGCCGCGCACAGTTTCCGCCCATTTAATGCGCAAGGAAACATTTCTGGCACATTGGCTGAAACACACGGACCAGACAGTACCCTCAATGAGCGCACCATCATACGATGCAAACATTGCCGCTGAAATGGTTGGTCACCAATTCGCCAATCAACAAGAAACCACGCGGCCCGACATCATCGTTTGCGAAAATGACGCACTTGCCATCGGCACGATCGACGCAATCAGACACCAGCTGGGCCTGCGCGTACCTGAAGACATCGCGGTTATAGGCTTTGATGATGTTCCATTAGCAGCAAGCCCAAACTACAAGCTCACTACCTACAGACAGCCACTGACTGCAATGGCAGATTATCTCGTCGACGTGTTGGAACAATCAGAATCCAAAGACATGACACGCACATTCCACGGACAACTCATCACGCGAGACAGCGCATAGCAAGGTTGCGAATGGCGCTTAGGGCAGTTTTAGTGCGTTCACCTGATGGTCATGGTATCGAGGCTTAAGGCCTTGGCTTTGTCACCCTTTAAACAAGCGATTCCAAGGGCTGGTATTCCGGGAGCTTGCTCACGCAGATCGAAAACGTCCAATCTTATCAGCATCAGGCATAGAAACCGGTACTCCAGCGCGCTCTCATAATGGATCTCCCTCGGCCAAGAGCGCGCGGCGAAAGGGCTTGTCGGCACAGGCGAAGCCATCTTGGCTGAGAGGAGGGCGGGTTCCACAAATTCGTTCGGCTTTCGATGGTGTGTATCTGTAGGGCTATAGCTAAAGACTTGGGGGCTGCTCACACGACTATTTTGAGGCTTCGGTGATGTACCTTACTTTGACGTGTGTATCCATATCTTCAAGCGCCATGAGCCAGTGCGCGTTCAAAGATCCTTCGCGGAACCGGCCATTGAAGGCTTCGTTGAAGGCATTATCAGTGGGCTTTCCTGGTCGTGAGAAGTCCAGCGTGACGTTGCGCTGATACGCCCACAAGCCCATGTCCCGAGAGATAAATTCGCTCCCGTTATCGAATCTGATCGTCTTGGGATACCGGCAAGCACCTCTTAGCCTGCAACTAGTCTAAGCGCGTTGCGTGATTATAAATTTTCGCCAAATTTGGCTCGTGCGACTTATCCATTCAATACGCGTCGACCATATTCGCGCAAATTGCCGTTTGGATCGACATATCGATACAGCGTTACAGTTCCAATTCCGAGTTCTTGGCAAAGTTGTTTGACAGTGATTTCTCGACTGGCACACAATCTTTTGTGCTCGTATGACCTGTTTCTTTGACAGCTTGAATCGCGGACCTCCAACGATCCCACGCGCACGCGATTGAGTTAAGCCTTTCAATATCTTATCGCTGTGACATTCTCTTTGGAAATCAGAAAGAAGCGCTCAAGATTCAAGGGCTTTGCGACCAGATTTCGACGAGAAATCAAGGTCGGATCCAAGGCCAGATAAGACGTTCAGACCGGTCTCGCGACGCAGAAAACACCACCGAGCTCAACGATATCAAGCGTGTGATCTCCTAAACGATCCAACGTCAAAACGATCAATGTGCTTTGGGCGCGCAGGGCTTTGAGGTAGTTGCGCAGACCAATTTGGTTATCGCGTTTCTTTTGACGAGTGTCGGAAAATATTCGGTCTGGGACCACGCCATAAGCCATCAGTTTCTCGCGTTGAAGGACAAGGCAGGACATATCTTCATGCGGGCACTTGGATATGTATCCGAATAACAAGGGTCAAACCTCACAGCCGATGAACACAAAACACGTCAAACGTGTCTGATATAAAGGCTATACGCGATTTTAAAATTTCGAAAGAGGGGACTGTTGCGCATTTACTGAGTTGACACGCAACTTGCATAGTTACGCTCCAATGACAAAAAAGGGTGATCAGGAACCCATAATAGTTCCTTTTTCAGCCTTTAAAATACAATGAAATCAACGGACCTAAATCTGAATTGCGCAGCCAAGTTTCCTTTTCGGCAGCATAAATATTCCTTTTAACGCCAAAGAAAAAGCCAGCGGAACGCTGGCTCTATCTCGAAGTGGTGATAGGTGACGTGCTATCTCATTTTAGCACGTCAGATCGTCGGAAAATTCGTTGTGTCTTTCGGCCGAGAGGCAGGGGCAAATATCGTGCATTGATGAGTTCTTTAGTCATGTACTGGATGCTTTCTTCCCTTAGCAAACAGAGTTTTTTCAACGAAATATACTTTCTGTCAAACTCAGAAACGGATTTCTTTGATACGATCTGCCAGCGTTGGCGCGTTTCTTGAGGTGAACGTGAAACAGTGTCGATGAAACCTAAACTGATCAGTGCGCGAACAGTTTTGGTGTCAATCTCAAGGGTTTCTGCAGCGTCACTGAGGCTGCAAAATGTCCCATTCTGTTGCGCCATTGCTTTTTGCACCACAGGAAATGACACCCTAAATTCGTGGAATTTGGCCGTTTTTGGATTGTCGGCGTGAAGAGTTAATCGTTCTGACAGTATGAGCTTTAGTAGCTCACCTAGCCCCCACTGAGACCTAACAGCCACCTTTGAGAAGGGCTCGGTGCCAGCATCAATCGAACCGTCACTTTTGATGCACTGCTTTCTTAGCTGAGCAAGAAACGCAGAGACTTTGCGACTGTCATAATAGGGTGCCTTAGTGTCAAGTTTCAGCTCAACCTGAAATATACCGGCTTTGACTAGAATGAGTAATGTTCCGCGCTCAATGCCCAGAAAGCTTGCGGTGCTCTTTGCATCTCGTAACTTCTCGATATCGCGCACAATCTGTTCTATCGTCTCCAAACTGGGATAGTCAGGCAAGACTGGGCGGCTCCCGTCAGGGGGCTTTGGTGCAAAGCCTGTTTCGATCAAGCGCTGTTCAAATTTCCAACGGCTAATCCCAAACTTTTTCTGGGCAGTTCTAGGAGTAAAGACGTGTTGTCTTGGGCAGACCTCACCTAACACTACACCACCTTCAGGCACCGGAAAATTCGACCAGATGAACGGGCGAACAAGATTACGGATGTCGTCAAACGCAGGATCCTTATTGCGATCACGTAGCCACTTGAAGAAGATCCCATAGCGTTCTCGGTACTGTTTAACATCTACTGGGGACTGTAACTGTATCATTTTCAGTGTATCGGTTAATGCTTTGGGGCCGTGCTGCAGGACATCAAATCCCTTGCAGCCTGCTTTGAGCCACTGCTCTACCGTTATTTTTGACCGTGGAATTTCGGGCCCAAAAGCGACTAAAAATCCGAAGTTTTCGCATAACTGCGTTGCGACGTGGAGTGGAAGGCTATCGAGCCAGCTATTGGCCGGACCGTTTTCAAGCCGTGCCAACAGCCAACGCTCGAAATTTTGATCGTCCCGCCGTACCGGAGCGGCAGTTTTTGAAATGCTCTGATCAAGAATTCGAGAATAGTCGAAATTATCGGACCGATTTTTAGGCTCCGGTAAATCTACCAACATGCATAGGTGGCGATGGCAGGTGCGGATACTATAAAGTTGCCAGATGCCCAGGTGAACAGGGCCGGTCTCTCCGTGTCTTTCACGGCTTTCGGAGATGCAGCGAGGGCATGCGCGCACACGGGTGCGATCAAAGGAGGTAAATTTAAGCTTCTCCTCTCCAAGCTGAAAATACCCATCATCTCCGAATTTTGGGGTCCAGAATGAAACTGCCTTTGGATCGCAACCGGCAACACTTGAAAGTCGATTGATTTCGTTGTCGTTCCCATTCGCCAGAGCCTTGTGGTCAAGACCAAGGTCAGAGCAAAAGGTGAGCATACGCGGAACTCCATTGCGGCGTGCAAGCCGAGATGCCAACGACATAGCGCTCTCACCAATGGTCAACTCTACGGTCAGAGGCAGTTGAGAAATTTCAGTCACGGTCAGTCTCCCGGGTAAAGACGCGCCTGGCATCGATTGCGTAGTAGTCATCGACAATGAATGGGTTAAACGCATCTGCGCATGCGGTGCGATCCGTGTACGTTTGTGCGAAATGATGTTGACTGAGAATTTCGTCACCGCGGACGTAAGCTAGCTCGATTGCTTCGATTATGATCTCGATGACTAAACCAAATTGAAACGCTGCGGCATGTATCAGGCGTTCAGACAACGGGATGCCGACGGTATCACTTGCCAATCTTATTTGGCCCCGTTTGGCGTAACCGGCAAGCAACCCCTGCACATCTTCTGCATTCGCGCCTGCAGAAATAGGATCGAAGCGGATTGTGTTCATACGCCGTGCTAGTTGCGGGTCGTGGTTTAATATCTCTTCAAGTTCAGTGGTTCCTGATAAAATGATGCCAACTGGCCAATCCTCATCTGTCATCAGTGTTTTCAACATGGAGGCAACCGAGGTCATTTCATTGCGGGTCCCGCGTGAACTGAGATCCTGTGCTTCGTCCAGATGTAAGAAAAGGACTTTGCGTTCGCGGAGTTGAAAACGGACCAAATCCCAAATGTACCATGCCTGTCTTTCGGCAGAGAGTTTGTAGCCAAGCGCCCTCAAAACCATTTGCCCTACAGATTTTAGTGTCGCTGGGGATGGCACTCGCAAGCTTATGATGGCCCCATGGGGCAGGTCATGTTCCGCAAACCGCTTCCAAATACCAGAAATGAGGTGTGTCATTGCACGACTCTTACCGGTGCCAGATGCGCCCGACAGGGCGATACCGCGCGCCTCGGTGATCCGGTCGGCGGACAAGTCTGCCAACCTCTTTTCCATCAGCAGCGATAGCCGCTCTTGCAGTGGTTCGAACCGTTCATGCCAGACGAAATGGTCCTTCAGGGCCGCGATGCGGTCAGCGGTATTGCCGAGGTCACTCTCCATCATCAAACCTCCATGATGACCTGCGTGATGGCTTCTGATGGTCAGTAGCGGGCAGGGGGTCTTCTGGCTGGTTTTCAGACATCGAAATTTCTAAGCCATCGGCGAGCGGATCTCTGCTAATTGCGCCCGATGATAGCTTTTCCTCTGCCGAACGAAGGGAGTAGTGGAGGGCCTTTTCATTCCGTCTGATCTCATCGTCGGTCACATGGAACGGGGTTAGTTCCGACCTGATCATTGCGGCACGATTTGTGTCAGAGATCCGAGAAATAGCCCGTTGTATAATTGGAAAGTTGAGTTCGGCTTGATTTTGGAATTTCAAACGCAATGACCGTGAGGCTTCTTTAAGGACTTCATAGGATACACCATCCAACCCGGACACATTCGCTGTTGCTGCGTGCCAAACACCTCCCACTTTGACCAAGATCCAGCCGAGATCACGGGTGTCGACACAGATTTCGACTTTCCGTTCGGGCGAGTGCAAAAATGCTTCGCGCAATGCATCACAGCTATAACCTGTGCGGGCAAAAAGAACGCCATCGCCGCGCAACTGCCTTTCAAACCGCCGTCCAAAGGCTTTTCGCATTACATGCCCGTCCGGCGTGAATGGCGTGCCTTCCACTGCCACTAGCCGGTCCCAACAATCGCCCGGCGTTTCACCACCCAGAGATCCGTGGGGCTGGTTGTGATAAATATCGACAACAAACGTGATAAGAACCTGAATTAAGTCATCGTCACTGAGGCATGCCAATTGTTCAGAGGGATAATCGCCGCGCTCAACTGGATTAAAAAATGTACGCCCCGACAAAAGCGGCAGCAATTGATGACCCAATGTGCGAAAAAATGTCTCAATGTGACCTCGTAGCCATGGAAGGCCACCCGGTGGAAATTGAAGGACGATTCCAAGCGATTTCGCTGCGGTCTGGAATGCTTCGGACGCGAATGCCGAACCCTGATCCACCGCCAGCAAACCAATCTGCCCCGATTGATGCCACGTACTTTCGCAATCGCAAGCCTGCGCTATCGCAGTTTTGTCAGTATAGACATCTCGCAACGTGCGAATTGCCTCATCCGCCGAAGGGTTTTCAGATATGCGCAGGGCTAGAATGGACTTGGTGGCACAATCGATAGCGACACAAATCCACCGGCGACCTTGCTCCAAGGCGACACGGCGTTCTGGAGCAAGGTGTTCAAGTATACCGGTGGCTGCCAGTAATGACTTGATATCCAGTTTGCACTCATCCATTTCAACACGTTCCATGGGTGCAATCACATCAACACCGGTCTCAAACAATGTGAATTTCTTGTTTGCTGCCGCGATGCCGTATCGCTTCGCATGGATGTAGTATGGATCGGCTTGCGCAAGTCGCGCGCGAACCGCGCGGACGGATGGAACATGAAGGGGATGTTCATCGGTCTTTCGACGGCGCTCGTTTTCCTTTTTAATTGCTGCGATCGTCGCGTCGATCGCAGCAATTTTTGTTGGGCGTTGTGTATCAGCATAGGTCTCTATGACGCGAGATATCCATGCCTCTGTCTCATGGCACCAACGCAGCCCGTGGTTGCCAGAGCGGTGCCGTTTGGGGATGAGCGAGAGTGGGTCGTACCCACTATCTTGATAAGTTCGAACCCAATTGAAGACAGATTTTGAGCATGGAAATTTTAACTTGCGCAAGTCCGTGCCTGCACGTTTGCCTTTGTTGCGGAATTCTTCGCCATCACGTCTTAAGGCCTCGGCTTCGAGTTGGGGTTTCATCTCATTAAAGCTGGCCTCGGTCCGATTGATGAGCCTTCGAACTTCAAAGTCGATGTAGGCGTCGCAGATCGCTTGACGCCAAAGAACTTGCGGTTTCCTTTTGTCATCAAGGACCGACAAAGCATCGAATGCTACGCTGGATTGAAGCTTACGATCCGACCAGTCAAAATACCCTGGCCGGAAAGTTGCCTCAGGCGTCTGCACCAGACTGAACAGCTCTTCATGTGAGAAGACCTCTGTTATTCCAGGCTCATCGGCGCGTTCCAAGATAACGCAATCCGAGGTCACCTCAATCGGTCGGTACTGGACGCCACTGAAGCAGAACATATCGGATTTCCCAAAGCGAAAATGATAGGTCATGCTGCAGCCTCCGTCAGGCTAGGGCGGTTCCGCATCAATTGCCGTGCGGCAGCGGTCGCAGCCTTTCGGTCCAACTGTTGTTCCGTGACAAGAACAACTTTGTCAGCGAAATGCTTGGGGGTCGCATTGCGGATGATTTCAAGCTCAGCAACAAATCCCAGCTTTATCACACGATCCAATGGTTTGATGGCGAAAGCGACACGTTCGCCGTTTGTGAATGTCACCAAGAAATCGAAGAAGTGAGTTTTGGGTGCGTTATCTTGCCCTCGATAACGGATCCCCGGTGCTTGCTCACGCAGATCGAAAACATCCGGTCTTATCAGCATCAGGCATAGAAACCGGTACTCCAGCGCGCTCTCATAATGTATCTCTCTAGGCCATTCATACGCTGGCAGCATTGCAACCATCAGGCCGCGCAAGCTGGCCGTTGATCGGGTTAGTACTTTTCGGGCCGCACGGCTGGCATGCGGTTCGCGATAGATAAATTTGTTTTGATTCTTTTTCATGACTTGTGACGCCGTTTGTTGGGCGAGCCGATAGCTCTGATGAACAGCCGTGTTTGACTGATCGCCCAAAGGCGTTTCTCCTGTGATTGAGTAAAGGGCACTAACCGTCAGCATTGCCGACGCTTAGCCTTGACTTTTTGACGATTTTCAGGAAAACAGGACGCATCGTACCAAACGAATTTAGCGGCCTTGGGAGTACCACCTCCTAGGGTCGTTTTCCTTTAGGGACTAAGTTTTTGTCATTGTTGCGCCTCCTCGAAATGCTTGGATGGCCACAAAGTTGCCTTTGGCTCCTGAAGATGACGTGAAATTGTGTTCTCGACGTCTTCATGGGACCGGTGACCTTGACTAACCATAGTCACCAAACTTGCTGTACACCCCACCTCTGCTGCGATGTCAGTGAACCTAACGTTTTTTGCGCGTAAACGACGTTTGATTGCATCGTGCTGTTCTATGTCAACGGCCATTGGGTCCCCCCACATCTCGTAGTAATTGCGAGATTTCGTAGTGAAGAGTTAACAGGCGCGAATCAACGAATCAATAAAATGATAATGTTATCAAGCGCTAATATGCGCTGATGGCGCGCAGTAGCGACGTTAAGCATCACGATGCGCCGATTGTATCGGTTGGCATCAGTTCGGCACTTTTAGCTCAAACAGGCTAGCGAGGGTCACTTGACGGGGTGTGTTCGGCGCGCAACCAAGTCAAGCCATGAACTGTATTTGATTTTCCGGTTTTTGGGAGAATGTTCAATGTACTCGAGTTCTCCCTCCTTCATGTATCTCCGGATGAGCGCAACTGTAACTCCCGCGCGCTCCGCCAACTCTTTGGGGCTCAAGTATTCACCATCGTCGATCATTCTCTTTTATCCTCACAAACGCGCCCAGCTTTGACATGATCTGTCCAATCGGTGCACATTGCGCAACATGCACATTACAAGAATCAATGTGCACAAATATGCACATAGTGAAGGTTAAAGCTACCTTGCAAACGAAGCAAAACATCACGAACCCAATTGTCGACAGTTCTGCTGAAGCAATTGGTGCGCGCCTTTCCATCGTCAGGCACGAATATGAAAAAACCCAAGCAGAGCTTGCTCAAGAATTGGGCATCTCGCTGAGGGCATATCATCATTACGAAAAGGGTCAGAGAAGCTTCAGCGTCGAGCTACTCGCCAAGATCGCAACCTTTTTTGAACTCGACCTGAATTGGCTGGTTCTTGGTATCGTGGATGAGCCTTCAGTTGACGATTTAAAACACATTGAAAGCTTCACTGAAGCGGTCGATCGATATCTGAAAGTCAAAAAAATTGAACTTTCTAATGCGCAGCGCAGAGCCGTCCTCGCGAGATGGTTTCAAGGACGCCAACACCGCAGGGTAGAACACCGCGATAGCGCTAGAATTTGGGTCGAAATGGTAAGATGACATCGGGAGCCGAAAGATAAATGCAGAAATCAGATGAGCAATTAATACACGAAATTGGCCTTCGGAACTTATCCGACACAGGTGACTTTCTTGAAGTAACCACCTTTGCAGCAATCAAGCTCGCCATGCTATTTCTGACGATCCGAGCGGCTCATATTATCGTCTCACAGCATCTGTCGAATATGATCTTACTAGACTTGGCTTTGCTAGCCAGCATGGCGATTTTTGTAGTTTGCCTAAGTAAATCGCTGGCTGCAATCTTTAGGCATTGGCGAATGGCGCAGAGGTTTGTTGATGCCCAAAACAGCGAACTAAATTTGGCTGCTGGCATGCGCTTCGTTCAAACGTTGAAGGCCTGCCGCAAGGATGCTCCTCACTCGCTTTGAACCAGACCTTCATCTCGGGCAGGGCTGGTGTCCGCGATGTGGGACAGAGCGGCCGCTCGATGCAACCGTTCCAGTGTCCGCTTCAGTGACGTACTTCAGAAATTGATTGCTGCGCCTCCTAGATTGCCCCTGTCATCGCGGTCGTTAGCGCCTCGCCGCTGACCCGCCTATAATTTACAAACGCATTAGCGCTGAGCACGACAAAAAAACTATCCATATTGATGAGCACATAGCCTTCCTCCAAGACGGCGCGTGTCAGCTGTTCGATATCGTCAGCATAAAGCCGTTTCTTTCCTAACAACTCTTTGACTTGCTTCGATGACATTCGAAACCGGCCACTTTCTTTGCCACCAAAGCTCTTTGCGTAGAGGTTAGATAGTTGCTGCGCAGCAGCCTGAAAGTGAGACATTTTAATTTCCAATACGTGATCATTTTTCATCTATAGACAATAAATATTTGCCTATGTAAATACTCCGCATGGAGAAACCGAAATGAATCAGCACGTCACCCCTATTGAGATCGACATCGACTTGTCGGAAGAATTACAAGCTGCAGTAGCGGCTGGCGATGCTGTGCAATTGGATTCCCTACTTGAACGGCTTTCACTGTCAGAAGCGCTCCGAGAGCTACTGAACTTGACAGTAGAAGAACGCGGTTCTGTTCTGACGCTGGTCTCACCCGAAATGGCTGCCAACCTGATTGAGGAAGCACCGCATGAAGTCGCTGCAGACCTTATGGAGGGCCTTGAGACTGAACGCGCCGTCGAAATTATGGACGAACTGGATTCTGACGTGCAGGCCGATCTTATCGGCGACATGGAGCACGAAGAAGCCGAGGCTATCCTTAGCCAGATGGATGCTGAGGAAGCTGCTGATGTCCGCCGGCTGTCAGAATACGAAGATGACACTGCTGGTGGCCTGATGATGTCAGAAGTATTCGCATGCGCGGACACAATGACAGTCAGCGACGTCATTAAGGTGCTTGCCAAAGACGATGATGATGTTGACCGATATCGCGGCCAGCACCCTTATATTATTGACGGTACTGGTCGTCTGGTTGGCGTGGTTTCGCTGCGTGGTTTGCTTGCAACCAAACGGGCCGCGCTTTTGACAACCATTATGGTTGAACCAAAGACGGTACTAGCGAACGCGACTTTATCTGATCTTGGAGACATTTTCGACAAGTTTGATTTTCTGGGCGTGCCGGTCGTGGGCGATGATGGCAAGGTGCTGGGTGTCGTGAGCCGCGATGCCGTTTCTCAGGCATTGCTAGAACGTGCCGAAAGCGAGAACCTCAAACTGCAAGGTGTTGTCGGGGACGAACTACGGTCAATGCCAACCTGGCTGCGGTCACGGCGGCGGCTAGCATGGCTTTCAGCCAATATTGTGCTGAATATGATCGCGGCATCGGTGATTTCCGCTTATGAGGAAACGCTGCTCGCGGTCATCGCAATCGCAGTGTTCTTGCCGATGGTATCGGACATGTCCGGCTGTTCAGGCAACCAAGCGGTTGGCGTCACCATGCGCGAACTAAGCCTCGGTCTTGTGCGTCCCAAGGATGCTTTCAAAGTATGGCTTAAAGAAATCAGCGTTGGTGTCATCAACGGGATCGCCTTAGGCATTCTCATTGGCATCGTTGCTTGGATTTGGAAGGGAAGCCCTGCGCTTGGGCTCGTGATTGGTGCGGCCCTTGCACTGAATACCATGTTGGCCGTGTCGATTGGCGGCGTGGTGCCCCTATTACTCAAACGGATCGGCCAAGACCCTGCCGTAGCGAGCGGGCCGCTCTTGACGACTGTAACTGATATGGCTGGGTTCTTTTTCGTACTGAGCCTTGCGACACTTTTGATGCCATGGCTGGTGTAACGATGAGCAAAGCAACCAAAAAGCCCAAACCTGACCTGCTGGTTATTGGATGGATGGAACACCTTGATCTTCCAGATCTTGATGTCCGGCAATTGAAGGCCAAGATTGACACAGGCGCCCGGACATCCGCGCTGCATGCGACGCATATCGAAGTCTTTGACAACGACGGAATTGAATGGGTGCGGTTCCAGACGCAAATTTCCGACGATGCACCAACTCATTGGGCCGAATGCCCCGTCTATGATCGACGTGAAATCAAAAACACAAGCGGCGTTCCCGAGGTGCGTATTGTGATCCGCACACGCCTAAAGCTGACGAATAAATCTTGGCTCATATCAGTGTCTCTTGCTGATCGCAGCAACATGACATTTCCGATGATCATAGGGCGCACCGCGCTCAAGAAACATAACATTGCGGTGCATACACGCCGCGCAAACTTGACCAGTTCTTAAAGGTCAACGCCCCAGAGGCAGAAAGGGTTTTCGATATGAAAATCGCTATGATGGCACGCAATGCTAAACTGTATTCACACCAACGCCTGAAAGAGGCCGCTGAAGAACGTGGGCATGAGTTCCACATTATTAACACCCTGCGCTGCTATATGAACATCGCATCGCGGCGTCCTGAAATGTATTATAACGGCGAAAAACTTGAAGGTTTTGATGCGGTTATCCCCCGCATTGGTACATCTATCACGTTTTATGGCCTAGCCGTGTTGCGCCAATTTGAAATGATGGGTGTGTATCCTTTGAACGAAAGCGTTGCGATTGGCCGTAGCCGAGACAAGCTGCGTTCCATGCAGTTGCTTGCCCGTGATGGCATCGGCCTTCCTGTGACGACTTTTGCGCACGACCCCAAACAAACCGACGAGGTTCTGAAACTGGCTGGCGGTGCACCTATCGTTATTAAGCTGTTGGAAGGCACGCAGGGCCTAGGTGTGGTTTTGGCTGACACCAACCGGTCTGCAACTTCTGTGGTAGAGGCATTTCGCGCAACAGGCACGAACATTCTTTTGCAGGAATTCATCAAAGAGGCTGGCGGAACCGACATTCGCGCCATTGTTGTCGGCGGCAAAGTCATCGCAGCCATGAAACGCACAGGTGCCGAAGGTGACTTCCGGTCGAACTTGCACCGTGGTGGCTCTGCTCAGGTGATTAAGCTTTCACCAGAAGAACGTTCAACAGCCATTCGCGCTGCAAAATCCATGGGCCTGAATGTTTGTGGTGTTGATATGCTGCGCGCAAACCATGGGCCTGTTGTTATGGAGGTGAACTCATCCCCGGGTCTGGAAGGCGTCGAAAAGGCTACTGGTCTGGACGTTGCGGGAAAAATCATCGAGTATCTTGAGAAAAGCGCCGCCAAAGGCAACACCAAGACCAAAGGTAAAGGCTAATGGCGCGGCGCGCAGCATTTGAAATTGGTGGCCAAAGCATCCCTGCAGGCACACGGCAGACCGTTGACCTTCCCGTCAGCGTTCTGTCGGACCACACGCCTGTCGCGATGTCGGTGCATGTCATTCACGGCAAGGCCGATGGTCCGACTGTGTTTGTCAGCGCGGGCATCCACGGGGACGAAGTGATTGGCGTTGAAATCGTACGCCGCCTTTTGCGGGCACCCAATCTTAAAACGCTGCGCGGTACGCTTATTGTGATCCCGATTGTGAACGCTTTCGGGTTCATCAACCATTCGCGCTATCTTCCTGATCGGCGGGATTTGAACCGCATGTTCCCCGGCACGCCAGGTGGGTCGCTCGCTTCGCGGCTGGCACATCTGTTTTTGAACGAAATCGTCGCGCGTTGTGATCTTGGAATCGACCTTCATTCGGCTGCGATCCATCGCACAAACCTGCCGCAAGTGCGCATTTCGCCTGATAACGCCTATACTGCAGAACTGGCCGAAGTATTTGGAGCACCTGTGATCCTGCAATCGCCGCTGCGCGAAGGATCATTGCGGGGGGCGGCAAAGGATATTGGCAAGGATGTTCTGCTTTATGAAGCGGGTGAAGGTCTGCGGTTTGACGAAATGTCGGTACGGGCTGGCGTTGCGGGCATCTTGCGCGTGCTGCGGCATGTCGGAATGCTTTCGGCAAAAGGCATCGCAAAGCCTAAAGCTGCATCACAATATTGCATGTCCAGCAAATGGCTCCGCGCACCTGCAGGTGGGCTACTTCGAACATTCCGTGCCGATGGCGATGTGGTCGCCAAGGGCGACATCATGGCGGTTGTCGCTGACCCCTTCGGCGAAGCCGAAGAAGATATCGTCGCGCCTTTCAATGGCATCGTCGTGGGACGGGCCGTTCTGCCCATCGTCAATGAAGGTGACGCTGTGTTCCACCTCGCACGTGTGAAATCCATGTCTGTCGCAGAAGGCACAGTCGAAGATTTGAACGACCAGCTATCAGATGACCCACTGTTCGATGAAGACGAGATTATATGACCCCCTAGGCCTGCAACGTGTTCATTTGGTAGCACATGAAATAGCGTGCATTCGCTGCGTCGCAGCAGTTTGGTAATTTGGGCTCTCTTGAGACCTTCGCCGCGTTCTGCACCAATGATCGGTTCAGGAAATCGTGCCGTTCGCTGCGGCTTGTCTGAACTGACACAGCGCGGACTTTGCTGCCGTTCAAAACTTGACTTGGAATGACCGCACTAAGCGATATTTGCCGAACCCTATTCGGCACCTTCTCCACAAATATCCTCAAGCATTTCCCATCGCCAGTCCTCTAAGGTCGGTACCGGAAAATCAATGCTCCGAACCTGCAAATCACCAAAATCTGGAAATGTTGTGTGACCATTGCCAGTCAGCAAATTCATCTCACAACTTTGACCAAACATTTCCCCAGTTTCAGGATCATCAAAATCAAGACCCCATTGATCATACGTTAGGCCCACAACGCGATATGCCTCAGCACGGTGCGCTACGACAAGGTTCACTCGGTACTTACTTGGCCCGTTCAAGTGCTCAGATGTGACAGTCAAAGAGCCGACATCATTCATTTCAAGTTGCGGCTGATCACTTGGCTCATTGAGCCAACCAACAACTCCACCTGACGCAAGAATTTTTGAACCGTCAGAAGATCTAATATCGAGTCTAAGCTCATCGTAACCACGCAATTCGATAATTTCTGCCAGACCGTCACCGTCGAGGTCAAGCGTTCGTGACGCAATCAATGTAGTCTCATCGGCAAGGACTTGAGATATTTGTGAGGCAAAAATGATTGAACCAGTAAGAAGCGGTGACAAAAACAACTTCTTACCTGCAAGTCTGACTTCTTGAGGCATGTTATTTAGACCTATCGCTGAATGCGCATCAATACAATTTTCTGCTCTGGACGAACTTCACAGAACAGGCTTGAAAAACAGATAAGCGATAGAGACCCGCAGAACCAGACACTCGTGCAAATCGCAGCAGCCGTTACTTCGGGCTCTCTTGAGACCTTCGCCGCGTTCTGCACCAATGATCGGTTCAGGAAATCGTGCCGTTCGCTGCGGCTTGTCTGAACTGACACAGCGCGGACAAACTTCACCTTCAAAGTGTCGTTCGAAATGTCTGCTAGATGGCCCAAGGCCGACCTTCGTGCAGATACTGCGAACGTCGACAACGAGTCGATAGCGGTATCCTTCAACGTCTATGTATCCAATGTGTGACATTAAAATCTAAGATATCTTTAGTGAAAATCCCTGCTCGGAAATAGCCGCTTTGCCTGCTCGCGCGGATGCCTGGCACGCGAGGGATAGCGAGGCTTGCGCGGCGCATCGTCAGCTTGGGGTTCGGTTATCCCGATTGCGTCATCCATAGGATGCCCAAGCTCGCTTAGGCGGTGCGATAGGTCTTCGATATGTTGCGCAACCAAATGCACGACGATGCCTTCACGTTGCAGATACCCCGTGACCCGTAACAGACGCCCGCCCATGACAACACGGCGGTATTGTTCGTAAACTTTGCGCCAAACCACCACGTTGGAAACGCCTGTTTCATCTTCAAGCGTCAGGAAAACTACGCCAGAGGCCGTGCCGGGACGCTGGCGTGTTATCACAAGGCCGCAAACGCATGTGCGCTCAAGCGGGGCCGTGGCAAGGGCGGCGTGGGTCGTGAGGTTCGGTATGTTGGGGCGCAACAATTCCATCGGGTGCGCACGCAAAGACAAGCGCATAGAAACGTAGTCTTCCACCACCTCTTCGCCAAGGTTCATGGTGGGCAAATCAACGCGCGGCTCAAAGATGCCTTCGCCTTCGATGGGGTCGTTGAACAAGGGCAAAGGCTGCTGTCCACGGATCGCTTTTACATACCACAGCGCATTGCGTCGCCCTAAACCCATGTCAGAAAATGCATCGGCCTCGGCCAGCCGTTCCAGCACGTTTGGGGCTATGCCCGCCCGTAACCACAGGCTTTCAGGGTCGGGGTAGCCATTACCACGCGCAGCGACAATCCAACCTGCGTCTTCTTCGCGAAACCCTTTGATCTGACGAAACCCAAGGCGCAGCGCCAAGCTGCTATCCGAGCGGCGCTCAAGCGTATTGTCCCATGCGCTGTTGTTCACGCAAATCGGCCGTGTCTCAACGCTGTGTTCGCGGACATCGCGCACGATCTGGGCCGGTGCGTAAAACCCCATCGGTTGTGAATTCAGCAACCCGCATGCAAAGGCCGCAGGGTGATGGCATTTGAGCCAAGCAGACACATAGGCGAGCAGTGCAAAGGCGGCGGCATGGCTTTCTGGAAAACCATATTCACCAAACCCCTCGATCTGGCCAAAGCATCGTTCAGCAAAATCTGGTTCATATCCGCGCTCAAGCATCCCACCGATAAAGCGGTCTTTGAAAGTGCTGATTGTTCCCATCCGCCGGAACGTCGCCAATGAACGGCGCAGATGGTCGGCCTCTTCGGGGCTGAACCCCGCCGCAACAACTGCAATCTGCATTGCCTGTTCCTGAAACAGCGGCACACCCAGCGTTTTGCCCAATACCTTTTCCAGTTCGGGGGACGGGAAGCTCACGCTTTCTTTGCCTTGGCGACGGTTGATATAGGGATGCACCATGCCGCCTTGGATCGGGCCGGGGCGCACGATGGCGACCTCAATCACCAGATCATAAAACTCACGGGGTTTCATGCGGGGCAAGAAGTTCAACTGCGCACGGCTTTCGACCTGAAACACACCAACCGCGTCAGCGGCGCATAGCATGTCATAGGTTGCGGTATCCGCTTGCGGCACAGTCGCGATACTCAGCGGTTCGCCGCCTTCCGACGCTGCAATCAAATCGAAGGTTTTACGAATACACGTTAGCATTCCAAGGCTGAGGATATCGACTTTCAGAATACCAAGCGTATCAATATCATCTTTGTCCCACTCAATAATGGTGCGGTTGTCCATCGCCGCATTTTCAATCGGGCAAAGTTCATCAAGCCGCCCCTTGGTGATGATAAAGCCCCCAACGTGTTGAGACAGATGGCGTGGGAAGCCGATGATTTCACCAATCAAACGTATGGTTTGGGCGAGGCGCTTGTCGTTCAAATCAAGACCAAGTTCGCGGATGCGTTCGGGGTCGGCGCCGCTGTTGGAGTGGCCCCAAATTTGCCCCGACAAATTGGCGGTCACGTCTTTCGACAAGCCCATGACCTTACCAACTTCGCCGATGGCTGCACGGGATCGGAAATGGATCACCGTGGCGCATAGACCTGCGCGATGGCGTCCGTATTTGGCATAGATATGCTGGATCACCTCTTCGCGGCGTTCATGTTCAAAATCGACATCAATGTCGGGTGGTTCGCCACGATGTTCGGACACAAAGCGTTCAACAACCATCGTGATGGTTTCGGGGCTGACATCGGTAATGCCTAGCAAGTAACACAGGATCGAATTGGCCGCAGACCCGCGCCCTTGGCACAGTATGCCTTCGCCGCGTGCAAACTGCACAATGTCATGCACCGTCAGAAAGTAGGCAGGGAATTTCAGTTTCTCGACAAGGATCAATTCCTTTTTGACTTGGGCGATGGCCTTGTCAGTCGCGCCATTTGGGTAGCGCCGTTTTAACCCCTCATAGGCAAGGCGCGTCAGGCGCTGTTGGGGTGTTTCACTGTCGCTAATCTCATCTGGGTATTCATACGACAACTCACTCAAACAAAACCCGCACCGTGCGGTGATCTCAAGCGTGCGCTGAATGGCGGCAGGGTGGTCGCGAAACATCCGCGCCATGTCTTGCGCACCCTTGAGGCGACGTTCGCCGTTGGGCAAAGCATGAGTGCCGATCTGGTCGATGGTGATATGTTCGCGCATGCAGGTCAGCACATCCGCCAACTGGCGACGATTGGCGTGGTGCATCAAGACATCCCCAACGGCGACCATCGGCGCCGAGGTGCGCCGCGCCAGTTCTGCACAAGACTTTAGATAGGCTTGATCGGACCCGTTGTATCTAGGTGCCGCCCCAAGAAACACATGGTTGGGATAACTGCGAATCGCAGCTTGGATATGATCACGCACTGGTTTGGCGTGGATATTCCCCTGCGGTAAAGCAATCAAGATAATGCCCGCGCATCCGTCTAACAGATCATGCATATCAAGGTGGCAGTCGCCCTTTTCGGCCCGCCGTTTTCCAAGGGTCAGAAGACGGGACAGACGCGCATATGCCGCGCGGTCTTGCGGCAAGGCGATCCAATCAACGGGGCTGTCGCGCAACACCAAACGACACCCGACAATGAGCTTCGGGAATTGCATTGTCTCAGGGCGTGGTATCTCAAGCGCAGGGCCGTCGCGTTTTCGTGTATCGGAATCCATCTGCTGACTGGATCGCACTTTGATCGCTTCCGTTGCGCCGCGCTTGAGCTCCTTCAACGCAGAATAGGCCCGCACAACACCCGCCAGTGAATTACGGTCCGTGATCGCGATAGCAGACAGCCCCAGTTCGGCGGCCCGCAACATCAACTCCTCAGGGTGGGATGCTCCCTTTAGGAAGGTAAAATTTGAGGTGACGCAAAGCTCGGAATACCTCATGCGAAAATCCCCTGCACATACCAATTGGGCGATTGCGGTGTGTAGAACAGCCAAAGGCGGCGGCCTTCGCGTGTGTCAATTTTCCAGTAATCACGAATGCCGGAACGCCAGTTGTCATCGCTCAACCACCATTCTGGGGCGATACGTTCTGGCCCCGTTGCACGGCCTGTTGTTAGGGGCATACGCCGCCACTTAAACCGCGCAGGTGGACGTGGGCCGTGGGCTGTGATGGGTTCTGGGGGGAATATACATATGGGGCGTGGTTGCGGGGTGGCCCAACTGCTTGTCGGTGCGGAATAAGCCGCAGGTGAAATGATAAAGCTGCGCTCTGGGATGTGACTATCAGCGGGTAAAAACCGCTGAACATTTTCCAAACCGATGCGCACACCAATTCGTGTGATGAGGTCGTCTAACCTGTCAGTTTCTCGCCCCCGACTATGGCTGATCTGCTTGGCCTGACAAGTTTCAATTTGCGTGGCGACAAGGCGCAACTGATCAATGCCAAAGCCCGCATCAACAGTATCCACACCGCGTTCAAACAGAGGCAGGATACGGGCCGCGTCGTGTAGCGGTTGGGCAAGGCGCAGTTCAACCTGCTGACTTCCCTGATCCACACGGCGCAGGGTGAGCTGCAATATCCGTGCGCCTTTTTCATTCGCCTTAAGCTTGGCACACAAACGGCCCAGCAACCGTTCCGCCCCCGCCATCACGTCTTCTTTAAGACCAATCGGTTCGGGAAGTGTCATTTGAACCCCGTAATGGGGGGCATCGGGCAGGGGCGAAATATCCTCTGGCTGGTCCCCCATCATTTGATCAAGGCGCAACAGCACATCGCGCCCAAAACGGCGGGTAACAGTAGCGCGAGGCAACGCTACCAAATCAGCGATGCTGCGCACGCCAAGCCGTTGCAAGCCCACACAGGCTTTTTCATCGAGACGCAAAGCTGCAATAGGAAGGGAAGCCAAGCGCGGCTGGGTGCAAACCCCGCCCGCACCATAATGCGCCATACCCCATGCGGCACCACGCGTATCCGCCAGCCCTATTCGTGCGCTAATGCCTGAACGGGTAAGGCGGAGGCGCATATCATCCAGCAAGGGGCCCTCACCACCAAATAAGTGCGCAGACCCCGTGATGTTCAGGCTCAACCCATCACGCCCTTCAAGGCCAACCCAAGGGCAATAACGCTTGCTCCACCGTGCCAGCATATGCAGAAAGCGCTCATCGGCGTTCAGATCAGCAGGGCGACTTTGCAGATCACGACAAAATGCCCGCGCATCCGAAAACCCCATGCCACGATGCAGTCCAGCTTTTTCAGCCTCGGTATTCAGACAATAAATGCGGTCGGTGTTCTTTTGGTGGTGGGTTAGGGCAAATGGCGCATCCGTCGGGTGCGCGCGTAAAACCCTCTCGCTGGGTAGTTTTTCAAACCACAATGACACGACGCGTTTCTGCATCCCATCTCACATCCCACGCGCTTAATGTTCCCGATTTGTTCTTAATAATTTCCCAACGCTGAAGAGTCGAGTCCTGCGGGTCAAAAAGTGGGCTGCATCGCCAACGGCTCTCGGCTGCATTGTTGCCCATGCCTTCGGGGATAATGCACAATCCAGTTGAACGCCCCGTTTCAGCGGCAAGTTGCAACCGCCGCCCTGCGGTAAAGCTAAGGGACTTAGTCAGTTCGATGACCGTCAAAGACACTGCACCAGAGCGCAGGCTTTCCTCGGCAACGGCCAGTCCGTCATCTTGGTCTTTAACTTTGGAGATAAGCAGGTTCTGCGGATCCATGTACGCGCTAAACCCATTGGGATTGATCTGTTCAGCCTGCCAAGCCTTAGAAACCCACATTACACTGCCTCCGCAATGCGCTGCTAACGCAAAGGCAAATGACACCGCAGCTGGGCCGCAAACTTCATGCGTGCGTGAAACCTTTAGGGGGAAGTGCGTGAAAAAACTGAGCATGGGAGGGACATTACATGACATGCACGAAACTTAAACGCTTTAGAGGTGAATAAATCCAAAGGCCTTAAGCAACATTAGTTTCTGAGTGTCGCCAAAAACCTATAAGGAAAGAACGGTAAATGATGGCTTTTCCGCATATTTGGCATTTGTGCAAAGCACAGCGAACGGTCGCTTTCGTCCATTGCCGTCGTTCATACTTTTTGCAGCATTACGCAATTTGGGCTCTTTTGAGACTTTCGCTGCACAATGCTGCAACGACTGCTTTAGGTGTGTGTAGCGAAATTCATGATATTTGCACCACGTTTCTGAAGCCTTGAAAACATGCAATTGAAGCGGTGCATATATCCGGTGCATAATGTATTCATAT
Source organism: Yoonia maritima (assembly GCF_003003285.1). Taxonomy (GTDB): domain Bacteria; phylum Pseudomonadota; class Alphaproteobacteria; order Rhodobacterales; family Rhodobacteraceae; genus Yoonia; species Yoonia maritima. Next base: position 45,682 of record NZ_PVTP01000017.1, read on the forward strand.
TATTTGGGATTTTCGTATGCTCATAGGTTACGCCAGAGTGTCCAGTCAGGGGCAATCCCTCGATCGCCAGATCGGTGCGCTGAACACTGCCAAGGCAGACAAGATTTTCCGTGAAGTCGCATCCGGTCGGACCGTCAAAGGCCGGCCTCAGTTGGAACGCGCCATCGATGCTTTGGGGGCAGGGGACGTATTGATCATCGCGGAATGGGATCGGGCTACTAGATCAATGATGGATGGGATCGGAATTATCCAACGTGTCGCTGACCGATCCGCGACCGTTAACGTTTTGGATAAGCCTTGGCTCGATCTCACCACCCCAATGGGGAAAGGCATCCTCGCGTTTCTTTCAGCCTTAGCTGAAGACGAAAGAGAACGCATAACCCGTCGTGCGAATGAAGGTCGACAGATCGCGATTGCCAAAGGCGTGAAGTTTGGACGCAAGCCAAAACTTACGGAGCACCAACGTCAGCTCGCTCGCGATCGCCTGGCAGCAGGAGATACCTGCCGCGCTATAGCTAAAGATTTGGGTGTCGCTCACACCACGATTTCAAGGCTTCGCTGAGACAACAAGCTAGCAGGCGCAATGAGGTGACCTTCATTGGAGCTGATTGAAGATAGTTCGACTTTTGGCTGTGTATGACGGCATTATTCCCCTTGTGATTGTGCCGACTGGTCGCCAAACTCGAACAAGATTTAACAGGTCGGACCAAGCTCTAGACCAAAAATGTATAGTGAGGCCAAGTGTCAGATCGAGTTTTAGTTTACAAAGCCCTTGGGGATGTTGACGTATCAGACGAATTCTTCGACAGCCTGCGAGATGGATATGTGGGTTTTGATAGGTGGTTTGCTTCGAAGGCGGCTGAAAAAGCCTACATATTGGAAGATTCAATCTCCAATGCTGTACAGGGTATGCTCTATATTAAGATAGAAGAGGGCCCCATCCAAGACATTGAACCTAATCTTGGGCCCGGAAGATGGCTTAAAGTCGGAACGCTCAAGATAAACGCGGCCGGAACTAAAGCAGGTGAACGAGTAATAAAAAAAGCCTTCGACCATGCCGTCGCGGAAGAGTGCGTAGGCGTATATGTAACCGTTTTCGCCAAACACAAAGAGCTTATAAGTCTGCTAGAGAGATATGGCTTTGCTTTGCGGGGTCAAAAGGACTCAGTTAGCGGAGTGGAATGCGTTTTCGTAAAGGATCTTCAGACCGACCATTCGGACATCCGTCTAAATTACCCTCGGCTTAGTTTGGGAGGTCGCAAGTGTTGGCTTCTTGCAATCTACCCAGAGTACCATACGCGATTGCTGCCCGACTCAAAGCTGGTGACAGATCCCGTCGACACTGTCAGTGACGTATCTCATACCAACACGATCGAAAAAATCTATGTCGGAAAAGTAGCTTTGTCTCGAGTTAATGCGGGAGACATTGTCTTTATGTACCGTACTTGTGACAAGAAGGGCCCTGCATACTTTAGGTCTGTCGCCACATCTGTCTGTGTGGCCGTCGAGAGCAAAAGAAAAAAAGACTTTGAAAATGAAGCGGAATTCATTGCTTATTGCAAAAAACACAGCGTTTTTGAAGAAGTTGAACTGAAGACCGCCTACCGGACCAGCGCTCGAACTTCTACGCTAAGAATGCTCTACAACGCAGCATTCGAACGACGTATTATCCGCAAATTCCTCCTAGAAGACGTTCTAATAGCGGAACAGCCCCGCTGGGATCTTAAGGAGTTATCAGAAGAACAAGCCCGTCGGTTGCTCGAGCTCGCGGAAGTCCCGAGCGGCATCATAATCGACTAGGAAATGATGCCTGTCGCACTGAAATATTCCTTGCAAGGAATGTCGAGCTAGCATACGACGAAACGAAAATGGGGATCAAGTATGGGCAAACTGTCGGGAAAAATCATTGAGGCCTTTGCAGCCACCACACAGGGCCGAACAGAGGACGTTGGACCATCTTTGAGGCGTTTGCGGTTGTTATCAAACTTAACCCAGAAGGAGATGGCTCTTCGTCTTGAGGTGCAGCAAGCGGCCATATCCAAGATCGAAAAGGGTGGAGACGTACATCTTTCGACTGTACGAAAATATGTTGAAGCTCTGGGTGCATCTCTGCGCATCGACGCCAGCTTTCCGGCTGATGCGCCACTCGCACTTAGCATAAGAGACGCCTTTGACGTGGAGTTTGGTAACGATGATCAAATGGTGCTACCACTCTTGGGTGATGAACCCTTCAAAGCACAGCGTGACGTAGTTCTCTCTATTCGGCCAAAATACACGGACAAGATACTCCAAGGCAGTAAAACTGTAGAGTTACGCCGCCGGTTTCCAGTCTCTGCACCGAGCGGTACAATTGCATACATTTATTCTACCTCACCAGTTCGTGCTATGGTGGGGGTGGCGGAAATCAAAGACGTTTTGAAGCTTCCGATTGATCAGATATGGAGCGAATTTGAGGATACAGCATTTATTGATAAGCCAGATTTTGACAAGTATTTTGAAGGACGGGATTTTGGTTTTGCATTGCTGTTTGACGACGTTCGGACGTTCTCGGATCCAATACCGTTATCAAAGCTGAGAGAGCAGTTTGGTTTCGAGCCTCCTCAGTCTTACCTATATGCAAAACGTGACCTAAGAAGGGCTCTCAAGGATGAATCTTCAGTCGTATCTCATTGATACGAACATCCTTATAGGTCTTGAGGACGACCATGCGGTAAATCCAGCTTATGCTAGGTTTCTCAGCCTTTCGACCAAGCATAAGATCGATGTTTTTGTGCATGCAGCGGCAATGGATGACATCGCACGAGACAAAGATTTACGTCGTCGCCAAATATCGGTGAGCAAATTAAATAAGTATAGGGTTCTTTCGAAGCGCCGAGGACTAACGGAAACGGAGCTGGAACAGGACTTTGGCACACTAAAAAAGCCAAACGATGTGGTCGATGCTACACTGCTCAACGCATTAAAAATCGGGGCGGTCGATTTCCTCGTAACTCAAGATAAGGGTTTGCACCAACGTGCCCTTAGGCATTCGACAGATATGGCACGCCGTGTCTTGTTCATTAGTGACGCCGCAGATCTTCTAGTTCAAACCTACGAGCCAAAAGAGGTTCCCATCAGGCATGTTTCTGAAGTCGCGGCTCACACGATCGATCATGAAGATGGCTTTTTTGATAGTTTAAGGGACGGATATAGGGGCTTTGACAATTGGTGGAATGACAAGTGCATTAAACAACGGCGTCCATGTTGGGTCGTCTATGAAGATGAGAACCTCGCTGGCCTAATTGTTAGAAAAGACGAGACCGGAGACGATACCGACGCGGTAACAAAATCCACTCGGATACTCAAAGTATGCACATTCAAGGTTCACCCAGAAATGCGAGGGGTGAAGCTGGGTGAACTACTTCTGAAGCAGGTTCTTTGGTTTGCACAGTCAAATGCCTACGACTTAGCTTATCTCACCACTTTTGAAGATCAAACATCTCTGATCGAACTCTTAGAATACTATGGCTTTGTGCGGGCTGGCAGCAAAGCAGACGGCGAGTTGATATATGAGCGTTCTTTTGGGTCATCTAAGCTCGTGCCAAAACATTCTGAAACAGTGTTCCAAACAACGCGTCGGAACTATCCACGGTTCCTTGTCACAGATCAGGTACGCTGCTTTGGAATTCCAATCCAAGAAGAGTATCACGATACACTGTATCCTGATTTATGGGAGCCGAAGCAGGCGGACCTTTTTGTAGGTGCCTCGCGCGCAGAGTCACCTACTAGACCAGGGAACACTATCCGGAAGGTGTACCTTTGCCGAGCGCCGTCCAAGCTAGCAGAACCAGGATCGATACTATTCTTCTATAAGAGCACTTCAAAAGAGCTACCCTCTCGAGCAATCACGGCAATAGGCGTGCTGGAAGAAGTCACAATGGCAACATCGACAAAAGACCTGATGCTAAAGACTGGTGGGCGATCTGTTTATGGCGAAAAAGAACTAGATGCCTGGCAGGCTAGTCCGGCAAAGCCAGTAAAGGTCATAAACTATTTACTCGTTGGCTACGTGGACCCACCAATAGGATACGATGAACTGAAAAAAATGCAGGTAATCCGAGGCTTCCCACAATCGATCTTTGAGATAAAGGGCAAGCCCTTTGAAGACATATTATCTAGGGCAAATTTGGGGTTTGACGTATGAAGCAGCAGATAGTCGCATTGGTTGGGATTTCTGGTGTCGGCAAGACGACCTTTGCACGACAGTTGGCCGAAGATCTGCCGATACAACACTTAACAGCGGGCACGCTCATCAAAATGGGCAGTGCGATTAAGTCATCTGATCGCGATCGACTTCGACTAGCCGACATCGATGAAAATCAGCAATTCCTGATAGAAGGATTTCATCAATCGCGAGATCTCAATAAACGATATATTATCATGGACGGTCATGTCGTGATTCATGGCCCGTTGGGACTAGAAGAACTAAGTGCCGACATATTTGAAGCTTTGAACATAGACGGTATGGTGCATCTGTCGGCCGACCCAACAAGAATTCTGGAGCACAGGATTAGTGATGATAAAAGAGATCGCCCGATCTTGTCCAAACAGGAAATTTTTGAACATCAGTCACGCTCCATAGCAGTAGCAAAGACTATGTGTCGGTCACTGAATGTACCGTTGATTGAGGCAACCAATATGGACGTAAAGCCCGTGAGTTCATTCATCCTAGGGCTGCAATAGCATGACGATATTTATAGCAATCTGGAAGGACGTCGACGCCTACGGTGGGGAGAGCATTCAGAAAAAATGATAACCCCTATTTCAACCTCGCATATCGACTTTTCGGACCCTCTTTTTGCAAGCTTGTATCAAGACTACCCGACATTCAAAGAGTGGTGCGCGAAGGTATCCCAAGAACCGGAAACCAGAAAAGCTTGGATCGCTAATACTCCTGATGCCCGGTTGGTCGCTATTGCGATCATTAAACTAGGTGAGGGGGTTCACGGCGATGCCTCACTAAGCGCTAAGCTTTCTACTTTCAAAATTTCTGAAGGAGCAAGCGCCCAGGGCATCGCTGATCAGCTCTTGTCGAGTGTTCTTCTTTTTCTTGTGGAAAAAGGCGTCGAAACACTTTTTGTGACGGTTTATCCAAAATACGAGCCGCTACTTTCTTATCTAACAGACAGAGGATTTCGAGTGACGGAGGCCCGGACACCGTTAGGAGAGATCATTTTAACCCTTTCGTTGCATACCAAGGGAAAGATCACGTCTGTTATCAATAAAATTGCGTACGAAGTCCTTGCAAAAGAGTACATTGATCGGGCTGAAACGCCCGGGGAAAGTCAAGAACCACCGCAAGATCTAGCGTCCCACTTAACCGATGGCTTACGCGATTGCCCAAAGCGGCTCCTTGAATTGGGTCCCGGATCTGGAAGCGTATTGGCCCACCTTGGCTCAGTTGGCGATCAAGTGATAGCAGTCGAGCTATCACCAAAAATGGCCTCAATTGCACAAAAAGCGGCACCCAACGCGTCAGTCGTCATAGCCGACGTACAGGATGTTGATTTTCCAGATTGCCACTTTGATGGTGTCTACATGGGAGCATTCATCCATTTGTTTCCAAAGGAAATTGCTTTGAAACAACTACTACGAGTACGGCGCTGGTTGGTCAGAAGTGGCCGAATATTCATCAATACTACGTCCGAATTGGAAGGCTCAGAAGGATTTTTTGTCAAAGAAGACTACGATAAAAAGATGCTTCGGTTTAGGTCTAGTTGGACAGAGGATGCTTTCTCGCAACTCTTGTCCGATGCCGGCTTCGAAGTTCTGAACCGTTTCAGGACAAAAGAGGTAGAGCGGCAAAAAAACTGGATAGGGTATCTTTGTGTCGCAAAGGGTGAGGCCGATGAATGATATACTCAAGTATTCTGGAAAGCACCTGTCAGTCCACCAGACAAGTCGCAAAATCCAAAATCAAGATGTTCGACTGGAGTACATCGGTCGGCCAAACATAGTAATTTGTATAGCTCTAACGGAACAAAGTGAAATTGCATTTGTTCGCCAACATCGTGTGGCTACAGGCTTACAAATACTTGAATTGCCAGCGGGCAAGCTTGAGGCCGATGAGGATCCAAAAACCGCTGCTTTGCGAGAACTTCGCGAAGAAACAGGATTGAAAGGGAAATGCGCGTGCCTCCTTCGGAAATTCTATACTGCACCTCATTTTTCGAACGAATTTGCTCATTTGTATGAAACGGAGATTGTAGGCGAAGGATCACCGGTACCAACTACCGAGGAAGAAATTACGGAAACTTGCCTCCTTTCGCCCAGCCAAATTCGATCCGCCATTGATAGCGGCGAGCTTACAGACCCGAAGTCGATAACCAGTCTGCTTATCTACGATCGCATCTCGAGGAAGAGTATCTTGAATGAAAAATGAAACAACTACCCACAAATTTCGTAATTTTATAGTATTTTTACTTAGAGATAGTCCTCCGGTTCTGACGTTGTTTGCTTGCATAGGTTTGACGACGGCGGCCAGCTTTTACCAACTGACATCAGAGACCATTTTGCAGGGACTTTTGGCAGTCAATGTACTCATCGCCGCGACGCTGCTTTCTGAACGTTGGTTCGTGAACCGCGAAAACAGAAATATGATAGAAAAAATCGGCGACGACGTGACGGTTTTGGGCGATCGGATAAGCCTGCCAACAAATGTGGGACTTGATTCACTGGTTGGATCAAGGAAGGTCTTACCACCGCTAGAAGGTAGGTTGGCTGGTTCGACCAGCCTCAAGATCTCTGGTGGCTCGCTTTTTCGGCTGGCAAATGAATACCGCAGCTTGTTCGAAGAACTTGCCGAGCAGGGATGTTCGATTCAACTAGTCGTGTGCCACCCAGATAGTGATGCGGTTGAAAGGCTTTGCAACGAAGTTGTTTATGAAAGCGATGATATAGAAGCGTACCGCCACCAATGCCGTTCTGCTCTCCGATTATTTGAGGCCTTAGCAGAAAAGTATGATCATGTCGAAGTTAGGACATGTGATATTGCGATGTCATTCAGTATCTTGGCGGTCGAGAAGCTAGCTGGTGAATCCAGTGCGTCCATAGAGCTTTACGCTTACAAAGTTCCGGCCCGCAATCGTCCGATGCTTCATGCGACAAAAGCGGCTTCACCCGATTTTCACGCTATGGCTGTCTCTCAGTTTGATTCAGTATGGTCGAAAAGCATGAAGACAGAGGGCGTTTGTGATCCAAACGTTTCCATCGAAAAGGTAGTTGATTAACAGTGAGGCGGGCAAAATGAGCAAAACGGCAAGTTCAGATAGCTTAAATTCAACTGAATCGATTCCTACCGGTGAATAGCCCCTAGTTTCCTAGACACCTTCTTGGTTCACATTTAGCTGTCTGTTTTCGAAGTCGACGGGCGACAGCATTCCGTTTCTGGCATGTT
>NZ_PVTP01000018.1 GCF_003003285.1 Yoonia maritima
ACCGCCAACACGCCGCATAATCAAACCAACCAGATGAGCCAGACTCTCTCTTAGTTTAGGCCCGCTTTGGTTCCAAAAAACCTGACGACGGACAGGCGCCCACGGGAGGACTCGAACCTTTATCTTAACCTGATTGAGCTACACTTTAGCGCTCGCCCGCCACCTGGAAACACCATAAACTGATGGCTTGACGCTAACAAGCCATCGGCTCGTTAGCGTAGCGCCCTAATTGCAAGGCACATGCCAATACGAGAGCAGTAGTGGTTTTGCCAAGAACGATCTGGACGCCCCCGATAACATCAGTGGTTTTTTTATGCTGCACCAAGATATCTATTTACTTGTTTGCATGTGCCCGCTGATGATTGTTGCTTTTCTCTGATTTTGTCATCTGCTAAGCAGCGCTGGTGGATATGGCCCCGTAGCTCAATTGGACAGAGCACAAATAGCACCCTAAATGCTACCATGTGCGGGCATCCATTTGAAACGGGACAGTTTTTAGATGGTAGGCATCCCACTTGCTTACCAAGTTGACAACGTTGGGGGATTTATCCAATACCCTCAGCACAAGGTGCGGGCCGTTAGCTCAGCTGGATTAGAGCAGGGAACTTCTAATTCTCAGGTCGGGGGTTCGAGTCCTCCACGGCTCGCCAATTTCTCGAAAAAGTGACGTTCGACATCTAAAGTCCGTTTTTGCGACAAAAAACGGTTTTTGGTGCAGATATTTGGCTCGCTATGGATTTAGTGCATATAGTTCAGAGGCTTATTTTGATTTCTGCGCTTCTCTAGCTCTCACATCCCTCAAGCCTTCGCACAGTGTCCAGGATGTTGGATCGCGCGGAGGCGATGCTCTCTAGGCCAGTCCTTCAATGACGGCCCTAACCGGACCTTGGCGTTGAAGCTCGACGCTGCGCGGCAGCATCCCCAAAGCGGACATTGGCGGTTACGTGTAGCATTTTGCATCGATGGACGGCCGAAATGCGGGACGAAGCTCCCATCTACCTACAACCGACCAATGTCCGCTTTGGGAGTAAAGTTCCAAAAGTGATGGTTTTTTGGAACGACATTCGGATATGGCTAATTTGTCCTAGTACGGGTTTATCTACCATGGCAGTTTTGTAGGCAAATAGCTTTTGAAAGGTTTATGCAAGTTTGAATTGGACAGTTTACTACTAAAACCCTATCGACGGTTAATCGTAGTCTCGCGGGCCGTGGTTGTAGGGTGCGGAAAAAAACGATGCTAGGCGTGGCGTATTCATTATACGGCCTTGGCCTATTTCATTCCGATACTATGGCCCTCTTCCATTCTCCGCGATAAATGCGCCGGTGGAACGCTGGAAATTTGATGCATTCTTCGAATAGCAGGATCGACAGAACCCAGATGACCGACAGGTCAAAGTACAACACCGCCAGCGCCGTTGCAGGGACACGGAACAGCCACTGTGACCAGACAAAAATATGCATCACATAGACTGTGTCGCCGCTTGCACGAAGTGTGTTTCCGCAAATGGCATTGGAGCCTTTGGGGAAGGGCAAAATGAGCAAGATCGGTAGGAAGCTCAGCAGAAATGACCGCGTTTGCGTGTTCAAATCTGAATACAGGTAACTGGCTGATAAGCAGACTATGAGAAAAATCGCAGCGACAAATGCTGCTGCGATAAAGGCTCCGCGCCATGCGCTGCTAAGGAAGCGATCTAGCACTTGCTCTTGTTCATTCTGTCCCAACAGCTGCGCCACTATAATGCCAGTTGCTTGCGCCCATTGCATCCCGATTGTTCCTGCAACCATGATCCAAGGCGCGATGAGCGTCATGGCGGCGAATGCGTTCAGGCTCAGCTTTGCATATATTAGCGTGCAGATATGGGTCGCGAAGGTCGCGCTAAAGAAGGTCACGGCAATGGGTAACGCAAAGATCAAATGCCGCTTCAGTGTCTGCGCGAAATTTGTCTGACGCCAGCCGTGTATTTTGCGAAGGTAGCTGTCATGCCGTGACAGTTGGTAAATCAGAAAGCTAACTTGGACTGTCGCTGCGATGGCGCTTCCTATCGCCGCTCCGGTTACACCTAGGGCTGGTAACCCCCAGTAACCATGGATGAACGCAATGCTTGCCACGATGTTGATCGGCAGTGAGAGGCAAAAGCTATACAGCGAAATTTTGGTTCGTCCGCAGCCGTTGAAAAAGCTCGACAAGCATTGGCCGATGGCTTCGGCCAGGATGACGATTGCGAACACAGCAAGGTAATCTTTGGCAAGGGTCGCGACTTCGCCAGTTGGTGCCATTATGCCAACGACCGTGCCGCCAAATATCGAAATGATGGCGAGCCCGATGCAGCCCACAACCACACTGATCGTCATACCCGAAGCAAGGACCGACTTGATAAAGACTGGGTCGCGGGTACCATATGCCTGTGCTGTACGAATTTGCATGGCGTTGGAAAACGCGAGTATCGCGCCCAGCACGAAACCAGCGATGGCGGCAGCAAGGCCCATCGCTGCAAGTGATATTTCACCCAATGCCGCGACAAGATATGCATCTATCACGACGGTGCCGTGAAGCATGATTGCTTTTAGCGTCATCGGCCACGCTAACGCGAATATATCACGTGATTTAGGGCCCGAGGTGGTCGATACAGTAGGTCTAGATTTCGTCCACGACATCGATGTTTTCGACCTGTGACTGCTAAACTGCGAGTATTTTTGCAGATATATTAGGTTTATGTCGTGCTGCTGTTTTCTGTTCTGTCTCAGTCATAGGCGTGCTCAAAATAGCTCGCCTTGGTTGCAGATATTCCCTCAATTGTTTCGTCCAATCGCGACAGGTGCAGCATTCCAATTTCGACGGCCCTGTCAGGATCATGTTTTTTGACGGCCTCAGCAATTGCCTTATGATCAGCCACCAGTTCGGGCATGCGGTCTTCCTTAGCAAGGCCAAGCATACAAAGGCGATCGACCTTGGACTTTTCGCTCATGATGACATCAAAGGCAAAGTCGGCCTGCGCAATTGTGCAAAGGGTTTTGTGAAATTCGTAATCAAGTGCACCAAAGCTATCAAAGTCCCTATCTCTGATGGCTTTTTCTTGCTGAGCTAGCGCCATATCGAGTTGTGCAGCACCTTGCGCATCGCAGTATTTAGCTGCTCTTTGCAGGACTTTGCTTTCGACAGCAGCTCGCACAAAGCGTGATTTTTCAATCTCTCGCATCGAGAAGCGCCTTACTTCCGTTGCGCGCTGAGGGCGGATCAGCAGAAGGTCAAGATTGGCGAGACGGCTAAACGCGTCACGCACGGGCTGGCGTGAAACGCCAAACTGGGCCGCGATATCGGCTTCCGAGATTTTGTCACCGGGCCGCAGGTTTAACGACAAGATCTCCTCGTGAAGATAGTCAAAAATGTCATCGACGTTGGTTCGTCGGTCGCCGCGTTGGGTTGCTTGCCCCATCACATTGTCTCCATCTTGTGTTCACGCGCTGCGTCACAAGGAACTTGCTGCGCAACTGTCATTCTTTAGGTCATTGCTCGCTTAAAGCAGCAAATCTTTGCACGCATCTCGATCATAGCCGGCCGCAAAATGGAAGGGGGCGGGCACTTTGAATCTCTTACTGTAACTGCAAGCCGCGTATTCCATGTCGCGACGCGCCAGACCGAGCTATCGAGGTGCGCATGTGTTCCTTACTTTTTCTACCATATCGCCGGTTTCGTTAAGGTGTATACCATTTCAGACTAGTATACCAGAACATTTACTAGTATACCAGTTTGAGGCGGAGACGAATCAACCGCAGGGTTCAAGTGCATCACGAGGAGGTGGTGCATGTAGGGGAGGGACCATGTCCGGAGTTAGCCTTAAAGGTATCGTAAAGTCCTATGGTGCGCTGCAAGTGGTGCACGGGATCGATCTAGAAGTGCAGGAGCAAGAGTTCGTTGTTCTTGTCGGCCCTTCGGGTTGCGGTAAGTCGACAACGCTAAGGATGATCGCGGGCCTTGAAGAGATCACAGGTGGTGACCTAGCGATTGACGGCCGGCACGTGAACCGTGTTGCCCCCAAAGATCGAGATGTGGCAATGGTTTTCCAAAACTACGCGCTTTATCCACATCTTAACGTCGCTGAAAACATCGCTTTTGGCTTACGCATTCGCAAGGAAAGCAAAGAACATATCGCGTCATCGGTGGACGAGGTTGGCAATATTCTTGGCCTTACCCCTTATCTCGAACGCCGTCCAGCAGACCTGTCTGGTGGTCAGCGTCAAAGGGTGGCGATGGGCCGTGCCATCGTGCGGCGTCCCAAAGTTTTCCTGTTTGATGAGCCGCTGTCGAACCTGGACGCCAAGCTTCGCACTCAGATGCGTGCTGAAATAAAGCGCCTGCATAAGCGTCTTGGCGCGACATCAATTTACGTGACCCACGATCAGGTCGAAGCAATGACGCTGGCCGATCGTATTGTTGTTATGCACGACGGACGGATTGAACAGATCGGCACGCCGATGGAACTGTTCTTGAACCCCGCAAATACTTTTGTTGCCGGATTTTTAGGTTCGCCACCGATGAATATGGTCAAGGCTACCATCTCAACCGGAGATCAGGGCCCTGTTGCGACATTTAGCGGAGGCTCTTTGCAGCTCTCTCAAATCTCGGCACTACAGAATGCGGTCGGCCAAGAGGTGATCCTTGGCATTCGGCCAGAGTTCGTGACCGTCGCGGATAACACCACAGAAAATTGCGTTCCCGTCGAGGTCGATTTAATCGAAACGCTGGGATCAGAGGCTCTCATCCATGCGACCTTACAAGATGACCCATTCGTCATTCGTACCGAAACTGTCGGTCAGATGGCTATCTTAGACGGCATTTCCGGGTTCACGATTGCGCCGGATTTGATCCGTGTCTTCGACGCTGAAACCGGCCAAGCATTGCCCGGTCAGGTGCTCAAGCAATGAGTAACGATCCCAACTTCTCTGGTCCGACTACCGAAGAGCTGGTTTTTGACGCCAGCGAGGCCAAGCGGCACCGCAAAGCAAGCCGTATCGTGCGGGTGGGAGACCACCTAAAACGGGAATGGCAGCTTTATGTGATGCTATTGCCAACCATTATTTGGCTGCTCGTCTTTCTGTACAAGCCCATGTACGGGCTTCAAATTGCGTTCAAGGATTACTCGATTTTCCGCGGTGTCGCAGGCAGCCCTTGGGTTGGGTTCGAACACTTCGAGACCCTGTTCAATAACGATCAATTCCTACGGGCATTGAAGAACACGATCATAATCAGCTTTTATGGGCTGCTCTTTGGCTTTCCGATGCCAATTCTCTTGGCGTTGATGTTCAACGAAGTCCTGAACCAGACCTTCAAAAAGACGGCGCAGACGATTGTCTATCTGCCGCACTTTATCTCTTCTGTGATCATTGCTGGTATTGTCATGACGGCATTTTCGCCCTCGGCGGGGATCGTCAATACGTTCCTCGGCTGGTTTGGCATTGATTCAATTTACTTCCTGACAAAGCCGGAATGGTTCCGTCCGATCTTTATCGGCACCGGAATTTGGCAAGAAGCAGGTTTTCAATCGATCGTTTATCTTGCGGCCATCGCTGGGGTTTCACCCACGCTGTATGAAAGCGCTGTCGTTGATGGTGCCTCGCGCTGGCAGATGATGTGGAAAATAACGATCCCTTCTATCATGCCAACGATCATCATTATGTTGATCATCCGCATTGGTAACATCCTCGAAGTTTCGTTTGAGATGATCATCCTTCTTTACCAGCCCGCGACGTATGAAACGGCTGATGTTGTGAACACGTATATCTACCGGCAGGGCCTGCAGGGCGGGCAATACGATTTCGCCGCCGCAGCGGGACTGTTCAATGCCTTCGTCGCCTTCGTTCTTGTGATGACCGCGAACACCATCTCCAAACGCTATTCGCGCACGTCACTTTGGTAGGGAGATCGAAGCAATGGCAAATATGAATCTCTACTCTCGCGGCGATAAGCTTTTTGTAATCGTCAACATGGTGCTAATCGCGCTGTTCACGATCTCAACGTTGTATCCGTTCATCTACATCGCGTCATTGTCGATGAGCACCGGGTTCGAAGCACGTGCTGGTAACGTCATCCTGACACCCGTTGGCTTTACTCTCGAAGCCTATAAGCAAGTGCTGAGCGAACCGCAGTTTTGGATTAGCTACAAGAACACATTTATCTACACCATCGGTGGGACACTGATGAGCCTCGCGTTCATTATTCCTGGTGCTTATGCGCTGTCACGTCCGCAGCTTTATGGGCGACGGTTCTGGAACCTAATGGTGGCTTTCACCATGTGGTTCAACGCAGGCCTTATTCCGTTCTTTCTGAACATGCGTGATCTGGGCCTATTAGACAGCTATTTCGGTATCATCATCGGGTTTGCCGTTAACGGCTTCAACATCATCCTATTGCGCAACTTCTTTGAAGGTATTCCGCAGTCCTTTGAAGAGGCAGCGCGGATGGACGGCGCCAACGAATTTCAGGTCCTTTGGAAAGTCTATGCGCCACTATCGAAACCCGCCATCGCAACGGTCGCGTTGTTTTGTATCGTATCGCGCTGGAACGGGTTCTTTTGGGCGATGGTTCTGTTGCAGGACGAAGACAAAATCCCGCTTCAAGTGTACCTGCGCCACGTCATCGTTGAATTAACCGATGATGAAGCCTTTGCCGCGACGCTGATCAACGCACCCTATTCTGTCGAAACTGTCAGCGCAGCAATCATCGTCTGCTCAATCATTCCAATCCTGCTTATCTACCCCTTCCTCCAGAAATATTTCAGCAAGGGCATCTTGCTGGGCGGAGTGAAGGAATGACCACGTTCGCATTCAGGGAGGAAATCATGCGAAATCTATCACTGTCTATCGCCATGTTGGCGACAACGGCTATCACGACACCGGCCTTTGCCGAAGGTCACCTCATGATCGTTGATAAACCGCTGGAACTGTCGATCCATATGCATTGGCCTCGTGCGCAGGGTTACAACGAAGATTACGCAGTCGAGCAAAAGGCGCGTGAACTGACTGGTGTTTCTCTGACCGAGGCGACGGTTGGCCGGAACACTAAAGATTCTGCAGAGGCTATGAACCTGCTTATCGCATCTGGAGATATGCCGGACATTGTTGGCGGTCACCTGATCAAGCAACCGGTTAACGAATATGGTCCTCAAGGCGCGTTTGTACCCTTGAACGATTTGGTTGCTGAACATGCACCAAATATTCAGGCGTTCTGGGATTCACATCCGGGCCTGCAAGAGGCGATCTCGGCTTATGATGGTAACTACTATTACATCCCATATCTGCCAGATGGAAAATACGGTCGGGCCTATTTCATCCGCCAAGATTGGTTGGACACACTGGGGCTCGAACAGCCGCAGACCGTCGATGAACTGCATGATGTTCTGGTTGCTTTCCGCGACCAAGATCCAAACGGTAACGGCCTCAAAGATGAAGTTCCTTCGTTCTTCCGTAACTGGGAAGAAGTCATTCGGCTCGTGACATTCTGGGATGCGCGTTCGTCGGGGTCAGACACGTACCATGATTTCTATGTCAACGATGACGGTCGTGTTGTGCACCCTTACGCACAGGAAGCTTACCGTGATGGGTTGGCTAACGTCGCAAAGTGGTACGAAGAGGGGTTGATCGACCCAGAGGTATTTACCCGTGGTTCATCCGCTCGCGAATATTTGCTAAGCGAAAACCTAGGTGGATTCACCCATGACTGGTTCGCTTCAACATCTGGCTACAATGCCGCGCTGGCGGATAAGGTTGAAGGCTTTAACTTTGCGCCGTTCTTGCCGCCTGAATCCGTGTCGGGCGTCCGTATGGAAGAACACCGCCGTACGCCGATCAAACCTGACGGATGGGCAATCAGCCATACCAACGAAAACCTTGTTGAGACGATCAAATATTTCGATTTTTGGTTCACCGAAGAGGGGCGTCTGTTGTCCAACTTTGGTGTCGAAGGTGAAACATGGGATATGGTCGATGGCCAACCTGTCTATAAAGACGCTGTCCTCAACAGCGGTGAACCTGTGAACGCGCAGATGTATGCGGTCGGTGCGCAGATTCAGCGCGGTTACTGGCAAGACTACCGTTATGAATGGCAGTGGACTGCAGACGCGGCGCGTAAAGGTATTGAACTATACGACCAACACGACCTTTTGGTTGATCAGTTCCTAGGCGTTGCTTTCACTGAAGATGAACAAGAAATCTATGATCGCTATTGGCCGTCGCTGCGCACCTACATGTTGGAACGTCAGCAGGCATGGGTTCTTGGTTCTGGCGACATTCAGCAAGATTGGGATGCCTACGTCGAGACGCTCAATGACATGGGCTATGAACAGGTCATTGAAGTCATAAATTCGGCCTACGCCCGCCAATACGGCTGATCCTCCAGCAGCCGACGAGTGTGGCTGGGAAGGCCTGGCCGCACTCACTTTTTCTTCACGAAAATCAAGGAAATCAGATGCCCGCTCAAACACTTCTTCCTCTAGACGAACCCAAGGCGGGCCGCCTGACAATTCAGTACGCGCCAGATCGCGACACACATGTCGTTGAAAATCCGCCGCGGTTTACTTGGCTGCCTGTGATCGAAGATGAAGCGCAGTATGTGCTGCGCGTATCGGCTGACGCGGCGTTTTCGGATCAGGCCACTCAGACGTTTTCAGGTATCCCGCTGAATTTCTTTACACCCGACGTCGTTTTGAAGCCGGGTGAATATCATTGGTCGTACGCAGTCTGCGATCCAAAGACGGGCAGGCCAACGACGGAGTGGAGCACAACACGTACGTTCTCTATCACCGAGGGCCTACCGGAAACGCCGCTCTCATCGCGAAAGGTACGGTTTGCTAAGCTGACCCGCAGCCACCCGCGCTTGTGGATGACATCGGATAGTCTGAATGCATTTCGCAAAGATATTTCCGCTGATCCTGACCATTGTACTTGGGCTACGTTCTTTGAAAAATCGGTCTTACCGTGGATGGATCAAGAGATCATGCCGCAACCGGCTGGTTACCCAGACCACAAGCGTGTCGCTTCGGTCTGGCGGCAAACCTATATCGACTGTCAAGAACTGCTGTACGCAATCCGTCATCTAGCGATCGGTGGTCAGGTTACGAATGACGATGCGATGCTGACACGTGCCAAAGAATGGCTATTGTCAGCGGCGGCTTGGGATCCTGCTGGCACGACATCACGCAGCTATACTGACGAATGGGCATTTCGCGTGAACCTTGCGCTCGCTTGGGGTTATGACTGGCTCTATGATCAGATGAATGAGGCAGAACGCGACCTTGTGCGCACATCGCTTTTGGCGCGGACGCGCGAAACAGCGGATCACGTGATCAAGCACGCGAATATTCATCTGTTTCCATTTGATAGCCACGCGGTGCGCGCCGTTTCGGCTGTCATTATTCCTGCGGCTATCGCGCTTCTTGATGATGAACCAGAGGCCGAAGGTTGGTTGAACTACGCCATCGAATTTCTTTCCACGGTCTACACACCATGGGGTGATAGCGACGGCGGTTGGGCCGAAGGGCCGCATTATTGGATGACCGGAATGGCCTATCTTATCGATGCAGCGAACCTTCTTAAGGGGTATGCGGGCATTGATCTGTATAAACGCCCATTCTTTCAAAAAACGGGCGATATGCCGCTTTATACCAAAGCACCGGATACCCGCCGCGCAACATTTGGCGATGATAGCACTATGGGCGATCTGCCTGCGGTTAAGATCGGTTACAATCTACGCCAGTTTGCCGGCGTGACCGGCGATGGTGCGTATCAATGGTATTACGACGAAATCAAGCGCATCAACCCAGGAACCGAAAAAGCATTCTATAACTGGGGATGGTGGGACTTTAATTTTGACGAATTGGTCTATCGCACTGACTTTCCAATTGTCGAAGCAACCATCCCTGAAGATGGCATGCGCTGGTTCAAGGGGATCGGTTGGGTTGCCGTTCAGCACGCGATGGACAAGCCAGATGAGCATATTCAGTTTGTTATGAAATCTTCGCCGTTTGGGTCAATCAGCCACAGCCACGGTGATCAGAACGCGTTCTGCCTGTCTGCGTTTGGCGAAGACTTGGCGATCCAGTCGGGGCATTACGTCGCCTTTAATTCGACCATGCACCAAAACTGGCGCCGTCAAACCGTTTCAAAGAATGCGATCTTGATCGATGGTAAAGGGCAGTACGCTGGCCGTGACAAAGCGGTCGCGATGCAGTCAACCGGTCGCATTGAAATCGCCGAAGATCGTGGCGACCACATATACATTCACGGTGATGCGACGGCGGCCTATCAGACCCTATCGCCCGAGGTTACATCGGTTCAGCGCGAAGTCTATTTCGTGAATGGTGAATACTTTGTCATCGTGGACAGTATTGATGCTGATACACCCGTTAGCATCGATTGGCAGCTTCATGCGAACGCACCACTTGCGCTGGGCGATAGCACGTTCCGCTATAGCGGTGACCGCGCAGGATTTTACGGCAAGGTCTTGTGGTCAGAGTCCGGTGCACCAACCCTATCGCAATATACCGGTTTTCCTGATGTAGACCCATCCGAGATCGAAGGTCTGCCAATCAGCACCTGCCTTAAGATGACTTTTCCAAAGTCGGTTCGCCACCGTATCGCAACATTGCTGGTTCCATACCCGCAATCCGCACCGCGCCGCGTGTTTAGCTTTCTCGATGATCAAGGATACGACTGTGATCTCTATTTCACAGATGCCGACGACCGCAGCTTTAAGGTCGTCGTTCCTAAAACATTCGATGTCGGCAATCAGCCGACCGTCTCAGTACAAACAAAGGAAAAAACATGAAACTTCAAGGTAAAGCAGCGATCGTAACAGGTGGTGGCCGGGATATCGGATTGGCTGTCGCGCTTAAGCTCGCGTCAGAAGGTGCAAGCGTTGCGATTAACTATTTTTCAAGCAGTGAAGGCGCTGACAAAGCAGTTGAAACAATCACTGCCCAAGGCGGGCGCGCGTTCGCCATGCAAGGTGACCTAACCAAGCAAGAAGATGTTGATGCGCTTGTCGCAAAAACAGTTGCTGACTTTGGCGGCGTTGATGTCTTGGTCAACAACGCTGGTGGTCTGATCGCGAGAAAAACCATCGCTGATATGCCTATCGATCACTGGAATGCAGTGATGGACTTGAACCTGACCAGCACGTTCATGATCACCAAGGCGTGCCTTGCACATATGGAATCCGGTGCGATTGTGAATCTTGCAAGCCAAGCTGGGCGTGACGGCGGTGGGCCGGGTGCTGTTGCCTATGCCACAGCAAAAGGTGCTGTCATGACAATGACGCGCGGGCTGGCCAAAGAGCTGGGGCCGAATATTCGCGTAAACGCGTTGTGCCCTGGCATGATCGATACCGATTTCCACAACGTCCACACACCTGATGCAGGGCGCCGTGGGTTCGAAGCCGCAGCGCCGCTCAAGCGCCAAGGTCACACGGATGATGCTGCGAACCTTGTTCTATTCCTCGCATGTAACGACTCTGCCTTCATCACAGGTGCAAACATCGACCTAAACGGCGGCATGTTGTTTTCCTAACGACACGACAAGGAACTAAAAATGTCTGACTATCCGATTGTTCCAACCGGAGAACACGTCACGCGCCAAGTGTTGTCTGACCATCCTGACTTGATGGTCGTTGCCTTCCGTTTTGAAGCGGAGGGCAGCATCGGCGCTTTGCACGATCACCCACATGTGCAGTCTACTTATGTCGAAAGCGGTCGGTTCCGATTTACGCTCGGTGATCAAGAGCGTGAAGTCAGCGCAGGCGATAGCTTTGTCATCCCATCGGGGCAAACGCACGGATGTGTTTGCCTTGAACCGGGCAAGTTGGTTGATTGCTTTACGCCGCGCCGCGACGATTTTTTATAGACTGTAGGATACAAATTATGCGCGTCCTCGCGATTGGCGAATGCATGGCCGAACTCGCCCCGGCGGCCGAGCCTGATGATTATCATCTCGGTTTTGCAGGTGATACTTTTAACACCGCTTGGTACCTTGCCCGGTTACGGCCTGATATGGATGTGTCGTTTTTTACTGCCGTTGGGACTGATCCGCTGTCGTATCAAATGCGTGAGGCATTCGCGACAAGTGGTATCGACAGCAGCTACGTATTGTCCGTGCCAGACAGCACGGTTGGTCTGTATATGATTTCACTCGAGAACGGAGAACGCAGTTTTTCCTATTGGCGCGGGCAATCAGCCGCGCGGCAATTGGCAACCAACCCGCAATTGCTCGCCCGTGCCATGACCGAAGTAGATCTGATCTATTTCTCGGGGATTACGTTGGCTATTTTAGATGTGACTTCACGTGAAATCCTTTTGGATGCGCTGCGAGTTGCCCGTGCCAGCGGGAAAGTAATTGCCTTTGATCCGAACCTACGGCCTCGTTTGTGGTCAGGCACTTCCGAAATGACCGCGACGATCATGCAAGGCGCTACTGTGAGTGACATTGCCTTGCCATCCTATGAGGATGAGGCCGAATGGTTTGGCGATGACGACCCGATCGCCACCGTTGATCGGTACGCCTCGGCCGGGGCGACCACCATCGTTGTCAAGAATGGTGCGGATGCTGTGCATTTTCGCCACGGTGATATGTCCGGGGTAATGCCAGTGCCGCCATTGAACCACGTCATTGATACAACAGCGGCGGGTGACAGTTTTAACGCCGGCATTTTGGCTGGGATCGCTGAAAACGCACCCTTGAATGATAGCATCACGCTGGCTTGCCGTTTGGCGGGGGCAGTAGTGCAAGGAAAAGGTGCGCTTGTTCCTATCGATCCCACTTTGTTTGATGCGGTGTCTGTCAAAGGAAATGAGAATGCCTAATCCACAGTCAGAAAACGCAATTTCGCTCGACTCTGAAACGCTTTCGCGTTTGTCACAGGCAAGTACGGCAACAGTCGCCACGCTTTTGTTTAAGCGAGGATATCATAACGCGTATGTCCAAGGTGTCTCTGCACTCGCGCCGGGAAAGCAGACACTTGTTGGGCCAGCCTATACCTTGCGCTATCTTCCTGCGCGGCCCGACACTGATCCGCTTGATGCGTTCCGTGAACCGGACCATCCACAACGCGTTGCTGTCGAAGAATGCCCTGAAGGGGCTGTATTAGTAATGGACTGCAGGCAAGATGCATCGGCCGCGTCGGCAGGATCGATTTTGTTGACCCGATTACAGATACGCGGTGCGGCTGGGGTTGTAAGCGACGGAGGTATCCGGGATGCGGCCGGGGCATCGGCGCTACAGATGCCTGTGTTTGCGGCCAAGCCTTCCGCGCCCACTAATTTGACGAAACACCATGCCGTAGACATCGGCCTTCCGATCGCATGCGGTGGTGTTGCGGTTTATCCGGGCGATATTGTTTTGGGCGATGATGATGGTGTGATGATTATCCCGCGTCACCTTGCAAACGAAATCGCCGAAGAAAGCGTTGCTATGGAACTGTTTGAGGCTTTTGTTCTCGAAGAAGTTAATCGCGGCGTTTCAATCCGCGGCCTATATCCACCAACAGATCCTGACACGCTTGTCCGTTTCCACGAATGGCAACGGCAAAACGCATAGCATTCAAATTCAATTACCGGAGAAGTTAACAATGCCTACACCCAAACCCATTGCCGGAAGTACACTGAAGCCGATGTCGTTTCCCCGTCTCGGTGGCGGAGAGGTCACAGTCGGCGGTAGCAAAGACAACTGGACTTTGTTTATTGTGTATCGCGGCAAGCATTGTCCGCGCTGTAAAAAGTACCTCAACATACTGAATGATATGCGTGCTGAATGGGCTGCTGCGGGCTTTGATATTGCCGTCGTATCTGCGGATACAGTGGAAAAAGCCGCAGCTGACCAACAGGAGTTTGGGTGGGATTTCGCGCTAGGTTACGGGCTAACAGAACCTCAGATGGCAGAGTTGGGTTTGTTCGTTACCGAGCCTCTTTCGCCAACAGAAACGGATCGCCGTTTCGCAGAACCAGGTACATTCGTGATTCGTCCCGATGGCAGTATTTTGTTGATTTCAATTTCGAACGGCCCCTCCGCGCGCCCTGAGCTAAGCGAATTGCTGGACGGTATGATCTTCACAAAGCAAAATGACCGCCCGCCACGTGGCACTGTTTGACAGTTCAACGCCTGCAACCATGTTTAAGCCGCTATTTTTCGGCTTAAACTTAAGAAAACGACACCAAATACTGCTTGCCGCAAAGGGTTTGTTTGACACGTTAACTTAGCGAGTATACTAGTATACCTGTTGGCGTGTTGGGAGAGAACCCAACGGTTCTAGGGAAGCACGCAAGCAAACAATTGGATCTGGGAGGATTACATGACATTGGCTTTTACAATTCGCGGCGCCCTAATTGGTAGCTGTCTGGCGTTCGCCGCCACCTCGGTTGCGGCAGAACAACTTCGTGGTTGGAATATCCACGTAGAGGATTATCCGGTTTCCATTGCGATGGAATCCTTCGCAGCAGAGGTTGCCGAACGCACCAATGGCGAACTGACCGCAAAGACATTCCACAACGGTGTCTTAGGCAGTCAGCCTGACGCTATCGAACAAATCCGCCTAGGAGTGATCGACTTTGGTGAATTCAGCCTTGGGCCTATGGGAACATCAATTCCTGAAACAAACGTTGTATCGCTGCCATTCATTTTTCCAAGCATCCCGGCGATGTATGAAATGATGGACGGCGAAGTTGGCGAAGCTATCGGCGCGGGTATGATTGAGCGTGGTATCGTTCCGTTGGGTTGGTACGATGCGGGTGCGCGGTCATTCTATAACTCTGTACGTCCGATCAACACTCCAGCAGACGTTGAAGGTCTCAAGGTTCGCGTAATGAGCAATGATTTGTTTGTTTCGATGGTTGAATCGATGGATGGTAACGCGACACCCATGGCGTTCGCCGAAGTGTATCAGTCAATCCAGACTGGCGTTGTCGATGGTGCGGAAAATAACCCACCCTCATACGAATCCACCAGCCACTATGAGGTTGCCCCTTTCTACTCATTGACGGAGCACTTGATCATTCCAGAGTGCCTATGCATGTCGAAAGCAACCTGGGACAAGCTGACAGCTGAACAGCAGGAGATCTTGTTAGATGCAGGTCACAACAGCGCACTTCTTCAGCGTGAACTATGGCAGGCACGTGAAGCCGCAAGCATGGAAATCGTAAAGGCGGGCGGCACAGTCGTGAACACAATCGCAGACAAAGGCCCATTCCAAGACGCAATGGCACCTGTTTACGAAAAGTTCCTGGCAGATAATCCAGACCTTGCTGATTTGGTCAACATGATCCGCGACGCAAGCTAAAACACTTGCGAAACGCCAAGCGGCCTGTGTCAATGTAAGGCATGGGCCGTATTTCTGTCAGGCTAAAATTCAAGTGAGACGAGAATGAGCGGTTCTAAATCTCTAATAGCGCGCTGTGAAACTGTACTGGATGTGATCCAGAGGATCAGCATTTTTACGGCATCCGTGGCGTTGGTGGTACTTGTTATCACTTTTGGTTGGTTGGTTTTTGGCCGATATGTTCTGAACGTTACACCGACCTGGGTCGAACAGCTTGCGCTATTACTGATATGCTACATTGCCTTTCTTGGCGCGGCGGCGGGCGTCCGAGAGGGAACACATCTTGGAGTCACCATATTTCGTGACCTGATGCCTATTGTTGTACAGAAAGTTGTAATTATCAGCATCGACTTTGTTCTTGCGGCATTTGGTATTGTGATGTGTATAGCGGGCATCACGCTTATGAAATTTGGGTGGGACTCGTTCCTACCGATGCTCAACATTCCGGAAAGCTTTCGAACGCTTGCCATTACATTGTGTGGCGCGTTGATCGTTTTGAACGCCGGTATCCGCGGCCTCATTCGGATTGCGACGTTCTCCGAATGGAAACCTAACCCATATTTGCAGGAGTCCTAAGATGGGTCTCGCTATTTTGATGCTCGTGTTCGGTGTGGGAGTGGTGCTGGGCGTGCCGGTTGCGTTTGCGATGGGTATCGCAGCAGCTTCTGCCTTTTGGTATGAAGGCTTTCCGATGCTCATCACATTCCAGCGCGCAACCGCTGGGGTGTCGGTATTCTCGCTTTTGGCAATTCCATTTTTCGTTTTAGCTGGCGAATTGATGTTGCGCGGCGGGATCGCTGAGCGTCTGGTAAAGCTAGCGTCAGCGTTGGTTGGTCACTTTAAAGGTGGTCTAGCGATGGTGAACATCTTTTCCAGCATGTTATTTGGCGGTATTTCGGGTTCCGCTGTTGCCGATATTTCTGCACTCGGATCGATCCTTGTCCCTGTCATGAAAAAGCGCGGCTACCGTCCTGACTTTGCGGTGAATGTGACAGTCACCTCATCGATTGCGGGTATCGTTATCCCACCTAGCCACAACATGATCATCTTTGCCGTTGCCGCTGGCGGCGGGTTGTCAGTATCGAAACTGTTTCTCGCAGGTGTCATTCCCGGCATGTTGATGTGCGCGAGCCTTGCTGTTGCGGCTTACGTTCTTTCTGTCAAACACAACTACCCTGCTGAACCGTTTCCAGGATGGCGCGAAGTTGGTCGCAGTGCTGGTGACGCGGTTCCAGGGTTCTTAACGGCGGTGATTATCGTCGGGGGTACCTTATCAGGCGTCTTTACGGTGACTGAATCGGGCGCCTTCGGCGCGATATATGCGCTGCTTTTGACAACCTTTTTCTATCGTAGCCTTAGCTGGAAATCATTCGTCCTATCGATAACAGGAACGGTGCGCACGACTGCGATGGTCATGATCCTGATAGCTTTCGCAAGTTCGTTTGCCTATTTGTTAGCCCTTTACCAAGTGCCCGAAAGGTTGAGCAACGCACTTGT
The DNA here is from genome assembly GCF_003003285.1 of Yoonia maritima. Classification (GTDB taxonomy): domain Bacteria; phylum Pseudomonadota; class Alphaproteobacteria; order Rhodobacterales; family Rhodobacteraceae; genus Yoonia; species Yoonia maritima. Next base: position 16,853 of record NZ_PVTP01000018.1, read on the forward strand.
GACGATCTCGGATAACCCGATCATTATCTTGTTAATGATCAATGTCATTCTATTGCTCTTGGGCATGATCATGGACATGGCGGCATTGATCCTGATCTGCACACCTATCTTCCTGCCGATTGCAAAAGGGCTTGGGATGGATCCAACCCAATTCGGTATCATGATGCTGATGAACTTAGGTTTGGGGCTATGCACACCGCCGGTTGGAACTTGCTTGTTCGTCGGGTGTGCTGTGGGGAAAATCAGAATTGAAGACGCACTTAAGTCAATTTGGCCGTTCTATCTGGCCATCTTGGGGGCGTTGATCTTAGTGACCTATGTGCCCGCTGTTTCACTCTGGCTACCGTCATTGTTTTAGATTGGTCATGCCGTTAAGATGTATCTTCGCCGTTAACGGACTTGCCGCCACTGGAACGCCCTACGTCGAAACCCGCGCAGATAGGTAGGTGCAGTGCCTTAGTTCGCAGTTGAAGTGGGCGCAAACCTGCCGTTCAAACCTATTCTGCAGCTGTCAGAAGTGCCCGCTCTTTGTGCAAACGGCGCGCTGATGTACCCGGCTCTGCACCCCATACGGTGATCCAGCGGTAGAATACTGGCGTCAGGAACAGGGTAAATACGGTGGCAAAGCCAAGCCCTCCGACGATGACCCAACCGACTGCAACGCGCGCTTCGGCACCGGCACCCGATGACAAAACAAGGGGCAACCCGCCAAAGACGGTGGACACCATCGTCATCATCACGGGGCGGATGCGCAGCCGCAGGGCGTCGCGAATGGCGCTGTCAATGTCCTGCCCCGCCTCACGCAGTTGGTTGGCAAATTCGACGATCAGAATGCCGTTCTTTGCCATCACCCCGATCAACAGGACCAGCCCGATCTGGCTGTAATAGTTCAGCGAACCGCCGGTGATCGAAATCGCTAGTAGTGCGGCCGCAAGGCCGAAGGGCACAGTCAGCATGATAACGACCGCGCTTGCGATGCTTTCGAATTGAGCGGCCAGAACGAGGAACACCACGATAGCGGCCACGCCGAACACCATATACATGCCTGACTGGCTATCGCCCAACGACGCTGCCTCGCCCGTGTAAACGATCCCCATGCCATCGGGTAGGGTTTGTGCGGCGAGTTCGTCTACGCGGGCCATGGCAGTGCCAAGATCAACACCGTCCGGAAGGTTAGCCTGAACCGAAACAGCTAAAGTGCCGCCCTGACGTTCGATAGAGGATTGGCTGACGACCGGGGTCAGTGTCGCCGTCGAGGAGAGGGGAACAAATTCGCCGCTTGGCAGTCGCAGTTGGATGTCCGACATCAAAAAGCCAGAAAAACCTATAGCGTACGAAAAAGAAACCAGAAGCGTACGAAGATGCGGTGGCTTTACGTATTTTATGATTATATTACAGTATCTTAAGGCGCTATCGAGATCTCAGCCGGGTGGAATCACCCCCCGTAGATCAGTGCATTTCACGGTGTTGACAGGCCCCCGATTCTAAGTTCACTAAATGTTCTAAAGGTTCCGGAACCTTTCATTTAACGCCTCTCAGCCCGTTTGGGCCGCGAGAGCAATGCGCAACGCATGAGTTGTGCGATGAAAGGAATCCGTTTTGCCCAGCACCACCACCATCCCGTTCAGTCAGATCAAATTCGACGACGATCTCCCAACAATGCAGGCTGTCGAGGAACGTCTCACCAAAACACTGCGAACAATCCGTACGGACCTAGAGCAGCGCGCCGAGGCTGAGGCTTCCGACCGGATTGATCATTCGCCCAGCTTCGAAGACCAGATCCGCGACACGGATCGGGCAAAGATCAAACGCCGTGCCACGCTCTATCTGGTGCGCGCTCACACCGCCACGGGCACCTATCACTTGGCCGATAAGGACAAGGTGAAGCTGGCACCGCTGCGGGATGGTTTGCCGGTGGCCCGCGTCCAAACCGAACATGAGGCAGACGAGATCGCTGCCGCCCTGCATGCAGAAATCGGCACCAACCTGGGCATGGTTCTCGACCACAGAGAATTTGTTCGGTCAGTGCTACAGCTCAAAAGCGGAAAGCTCGGGCTCTGAAAGAGTGCAGCTACGGTGATTGACACACAATGACATCGGTGTCATGACATCGGTGTCATTGTGCTTGGGCGATTCTAGATCACCCGACGCTGTTGTCTGGGAGGGCTGACCTTGGCTACAATTTACGATGTTGCACGCGTTGCTGGCGTTTCGCCAAAAACCGTTAGCCGTGTGTTGAACGGCGATGCGCCGGTCAAGAAACCAACAAAAGATGCAGTCAACAAGGCAATTGCTGAATTGGGTTATGTGCCGTCGACCGCCGCGCGGGCGATGCGGTCCAACAAATCCGGTTTGGTGGGGCTAATCACGGGGGCGATTTCACTCTCCCCGAACCGGTCCGAAAATGCCGGTCTGCCCGATCTATATATTGTTCAGGGTATCCAGCGTGCGATGGAGGCCAGCGGCAAGACCCTGTTGATTGCCGACACCGGCGGGCGCATGGATCGGGTGCCGCAACTGGTCCGCACGTTTGAAGAACACCGCGTCGAAGGTCTTATCTATGCAGCGGACCACCATCGGCAGGTGTCTTTGCCGACCGTTTCCGCATCGACCAAGATGGTTCTGGCCAATTGTTTTGACGACAAGGGTACGCCGGCGGTTCTCCCTAACGATTATCAAGGGCAGCTGCATTTGGTGAACAGCCTGATCGCAAAAGGGCACCGTCGCATCGCCTATATCTCGCTCAGCACACAGCTCGTCGCCACAGGCCTGCGGGTGAAGGGGTACAAGGATGCCTTGGCTGCGGCGGATATCGCATTTGATCCGTCTCTTTTGGAGCCTGCCGAAGTCACTATCGCGGACGATGACGCGGGCGTGCAGCTTCTTTGGGATGCGATTGACCGCGTTCTTAGTTTGCCTGAACCGCCGACCGTCATCTGTTTCGGTAACGATCGCATGGCGATGCGCGCCTACGGAATTTTGCGCAGCCGTGGTGTGTCTTTGCCCGCTGACCTGTCCGTCGCGGGCTATGACGGCCACCGCCTGATCACCGATACGCTTTACCCGACATTGCTGTCAGCTGAACTGCCTTACGGCGCGATTGGTATTCGCGCCACGGAACTGCTGCTTGGCATGATCAAGGGCACCGCAGACGCACCCACACAGCCAATTTTGGTTGGTGGCCCCGTAAACCCCGGAAATTCCGTGAAGGAATTGCCGACACCCATCACAAGACTTTCGTCAATAGGGAGGACGACTAAATGAAACTAGGAATGACCTTTGGGGCAGCGCTTGTCGCATCCGTCAGCTGGGCCAGCGTTGCTGCGGCCCAGACAGAGCTAAGCCTGTGGTATCACGGTGCTGGCAACGAAGCCGAATCCGGCGCGTTGAACATGATTATTGACGACTTCAACGCAAGTCAGGATGAATACAAAGTTGTCGTCGAAAGCTTCCCGCAGGAATCTTACAACGACTCTGTTGTTGCAGCGGCCCTTGCTGGCAACCTGCCGGACATTTTGGACGTTGACGGTCCTGTGATGCCAAACTGGGCGTGGGCCGGGTATCTTCAGCCGCTCAACATTGACGAAGCCGCCATTGCGGAATTTCTTGATGGGCCGAAGGGCTATTGGGATGGTCAGCTTTATTCCATCGGTTTCTGGGATGCGGCCGTTGCTCTGATGTCGCGCCAGTCCACCCTGGACGCACTTGGGCTGCGCACACCGGATGTTGACAACCCATGGACCGGCGAAGAATTCATGGCCGCACTGGACGCTGCCAAAGCATCCGGTGACTTTGAATATGCCTTTGATCTTGGGATGCCTTGGACTGGTGAATGGTATCCATATGCGTTTAGCCCGTTCCTGCAGTCATTTGGTGGCGATATTGTTGATCGCACTACATACGCAACCGCAGAAGGCGCATTGAACGGCGAAGAAGCGGTCGCATTTGGTAACTGGTGGCAGTCTCTGTTCGCAGACGGCTACGCACCCGGCACATCGCAAGATCCGGCTGATCGTGACACCGGTTTCGTTGACGGCAAATACGCTTTCTCATGGAACGGTAACTGGGCTGCTTTGGCCGCGCTTGAAGTGCATGATGACGTTGTTTTCCTACCAGCACCTGACTTTGGCAACGGCCCGAAAATCGGCGCAGCGTCATGGCAGTTTGGCGTGTCCGGTACGTCTGAAAATGCAGACGGTGCTGCGGCATTCATCGAATTTGCGTTGCAAGACAAATATCTCGCGAATTTCTCGAACGTCACAGGCTTGATCCCAGCCACGTCAACCGCTGCTGCGATGACAGACAATTACGCCGAAGGCGGCGCGTTGGAAGTGTTCTTTGGTCTATCCGCAGGTCAAGCCACGCTGCGCCCTGTCACACCGGGCTACGTTGTGTCCGCGAAAGTGTTTGAAAAGGCACTGGCAGACATCGCGAACGGTGCTGACGTGGCGGATACGCTTGATGCGGCTGTTGATGAAATCAACGCCGACATCGAACGCAACGGCGGCTACGGCCACTAAATCTGATGTGCGGGGCGGCATGGATCGCCCCGCATCCCTATCTGGAAAGCAGTGAAAAATGGCGTCGAAACTGACCACATCAAACCGCGCAGGCTGGGGCTTTGCCTTACCGGGTTTTGGGTTGATCATGTTGTTTATCGTGATCCCCTTTTTCTTTGCATTCTATTTGTCGCTGACCAATCAGCGGTTGATTTCGCCGAACCCAACCGAATTTGTGGGGCTTAGCAACTACGATCGCTTGCTCAGCATTTCTGTCCTGACCATCGAACCAGAGGTTGATGACACAGGCGCGGTTGTGCGTGATGACGCAGGTAACGCGCAATATCCGCGGGTGCGGACCTTTACGCGGAACAATCCCGATTATTCGCAATATGCCGGAATGCGCGAATGGTTCCGGTGGCATTGGGGCGAGACCGCCAAGGTCGTTGTGGCGACCGATGTGGTGTTCTGGAAATCCTTGCGCAACACCTTGATGTTCGTGCTTGTGGTGGCGCCTGTGCAGGCGGGATTAGCGCTGTGTTTGGCACTGCTGATCAACCAGCGCTTGCGCGGGATCAACGTCTACCGCGCGATCTATTTCATGCCGGTTGTTGTCTCGATTGTGGTCGTGTCACTGCTGTTCCGGTTCATCTATGACGGCAATGACGGGCTGCTGAATAACGTGCTTGGCTTTGTCACATTTGGCACCTTTGAGGGGCGCGACTGGCTTGGGTCGGAAAACACCGCATTGGGTGCGATCATGGGCATGTCGATCTGGCAGGCTGTCGGGTTTCATATGGTGATCTGGCTGTCCGGACTGCAAACCATCAGCCCGACATTATACGAAGCCTCTTCCATCGAAGGGGCGAGCAAATTTCAGACGTTCCGCTATGTCACATGGCCCGGACTGCGCAATACCGCTGTGCTGATCCTGATCGTGATCACCATGCAGGCCTTTGCCCTGTTTGCGCAGATCGACGTGATGACGCGCGGCGGACCGTTGGACAGCACAACAACGATTGTGTTCCAGGCGGTTGAACGCGGCTACGGCAAACAAGACATCTCTGGCGGGTCTGCGATTTCGGTTGTTCTGTTCTTGCTGGTCCTAAGCATCAGCCTCATCCAACGCTATCTCACAAGGGAGAGATAAAATGGCGACGATTAACCCCGACAATCGTGGGCTGCGTCTGGCCGTGCGCTATCTGGTGCTGACGCTGATTGCCCTGATCTTTATCTTCCCGCTGGTGTTTATGGTCATGTCGAGCCTCAAGCCCGACCTGCAATTGCTGCGCGACACATCCAGTTTGCGGGCGTTCCTACCGGTGGGCGACATCAGTCTCGACAATTATTACAACGCCTTTTCGCGGGTGCCGATTGCCCAGTTCATGTTCAATTCGCTTTTCGTGACGGCGACGACGGTCTTTTTGTCCTTGTTGCTATGCTCTTTGGCGGCGTTTTCCTTTGTGTTCCTGAATTGGTCAGGCAAAAATGTCGCGCTGGCGATTATCATCGCGACGCTGATCATCCCGTTTGAAACCATTGCCATTCCGCTGCTGCTGTTTGTGTCAAAATTGCCGTGGATCGGCATGGAAGGGCTGACATTCGGCTGGCTGGACACCTACCGCGTCCAGATCATCCCGCTGGTGGCGGATGGGCTGACCATCTTCTTGTTCGTCCAGTATTTCCGCGATCTTCCTCGCGACCTGATCGAAGCGTCCCGCGTCGAAGGCGCAAGCTGGATGCAGATCTATTTGCGTGTGGTGATGCCGCTGTCCGGTCCCATTCTGGCAACCGCCGCGATTCTGAAATTCCTTGCGATGTATAACCAATACCTGTGGCCGCTTATGGTCGTGCAACAGGAAGCCTACCGTCCCGTCATGGTCGGCGTTCAATATTTCTTCCAGCTGAGCACAGCATGGGGGGAAATCATGGCCTATCTGACGATCATCACGATCCCTGTTCTGGCCTTCTATCTTGTACTGCAACGCGCGTTCATTGCGTCGATTGCTTCAACCGGCGTGAAAGGCTGATCCATGGTTCTCGCTCTTAAAGACCATTTCGTTTGGGATAGTTGGTATGTTCACGATGGTGAAAAATACCATGGCTATTTTCTTAAGGCACCACACGCGATTGGCGATCCTGACCTAAGACATTTCAATGTGTCTTATGGCCATGCGACAAGCACTGATTTGGTGAATTGGGACTATCTTGGAACGTGCTTCAAACCGTCCGAGGATGGCTGGGACAACTACACCACATGGACCGGGTCCGTGGTGCGCGGCGACGATGACCTTTGGCACCTGTACTATACGGGCACCCGTAAGAACGACCCTCAATTGGCTCAGAGGATCGGGCACGCGACCTCGACCGATTTGCACAACTGGAAACGTGTCGGTGACGGTCTGATCCTTGACCTGGTTGGGCCGAATGCCAACCACTACGAGGTCGACGTTTCTAACGGAGAATGGCATGACCGCGCCATGCGTGATCCATGGGTGATGCGCGATCCAGAAGGCGACGGCTGGCTGATGTATTTCACTGCCCGCGCGCCAGGTATCGCAGAAGCCAACGATGCGGGTTGCATCGGTTTTGCCACGTCTCCCGATGGATACGATTGGATGCTTGAGGCGCCGGTCTTTACCGGTGGGTTCGGCCAACTTGAAGTTCCTCAGGTGTTCGAAAAGAACGGCTCCTGGTATTGCCTCTTCTGCACTGCCGCGCACCACTACTCGCAAGAGCAGACAAAACTGCGCCCGGTCGTCACCGGCAATCATTACCTGATCGGTGAAGGTCCCCGCGGCCCATGGCGCATTGCGCCCGGTTTCCTTGACGGGACAGACCCGTGCACCCGCTATGCCGCACGTATTGTCGACACGGATGACGGCGTGGTGATCCTTGGCTTTGCAGACAAGCCTGAAGGCGTAGAATTTGTCGGACACATCATGGACCCAGACCCTGTCGAACTTACCGACGATGGCCTGTTGATCATCCCACCCCAGTTGAAGGCAGCAGAATAATGGCAACGGTTAAACTTCGTGACGTGCGCAAAAGCTATGGCGACGTCGAGGTCATCAAGGGCGTCGATATAGACATCGAAGATGGCGAATTCGTTGTCTTCGTCGGCCCGTCGGGTTGCGGAAAATCCACGCTGCTACGCATGATTGCTGGGCTTGAGGATATCACCGACGGCACGCTAGAGATCGACGGTGCACGGATGAACGACCTTGAGCCGTCCAAGCGTGGGATCGCGATGGTGTTCCAGTCCTACGCGATCTTCCCACATATGACCGTGCGTGAAAACGTGGCCTTCGGGTTGACCATCAACAAGGTGAGTAAAGCCGAAAAGGCCGAGAAGGTGGCCGAAGCCGCACGTATCTTGCAGATGGAACACCTGCTGGAGCGTCGCCCGTCTGAACTGTCAGGCGGCCAGCGTCAGCGCGTTGCCATCGGCCGTGCCATCGTGCGTGATCCCAAGGTATTCCTGTTTGACGAACCGCTTTCAAACCTCGACGCGGCCTTGCGTATGGATATGCGCATGGAGATCGGCAAGCTGCATCAAGACCTCGGTGCATCGATGATCTACGTCACCCACGATCAGGTCGAAGCGATGACGCTGGCCGACAAGATTGTCGTGCTCAAGGACGGGCAGGTGATGCAGTCCGGTGCGCCGATGGAACTGTACCACGAACCCGCCAATCTGTTCGTGGCGGGGTTCCTTGGTGCGCCGTCGATGAATTTCCTTAAGGTCACAGTCGATGACTTTGGCGACGACTGGGTGCAGGTGTCCAGCGCGGCGCTTGCCAGCGTTAAAGTCCCTCGCAAAGGGCGTCCATTCTCCACGGGACAAGAGGCAACCTTAGGCATACGCCCGCAATACTTGGCTGCTGCTGCTGAAGGCGAAGGCATGCTGAAAGGTAACGTGGTGCTGACTGAACGCCTTGGGAGTGAAACGGTGGTGAACATGGCTGTCAGCGACGGCAGCAACTGCATTGCGTCCATCGCAGAAGATGCAGTCTTGATACCTGGCAACGAGATGTCATGGACGTTTGACCCAGCGCTGGCCCATGTTTTTCCGGAACAGGTAAAATAACGGGCTTTGCAAGGGCAACCGACAGTTACGAAGCAGTTCAGATTACGAAGTAATCCAAATCGATCGTACTGAGGTACCTTAGCGTACATTGCTTCGATAACGGTCGTTGGTTTTGCTCATACTAAGGTCAACTTCCTCCGCAGTGTGTGAGTTCGAGTAGATCACCATTACGGCAATGCGGCGAAAGCCCAGTCTGGTGAAGCTGCATCGCAGCGCTCAGCCGCATCGGCAATGACCTGTGTGGATGGCTCCTGCATTGCAAGCGTTTTTTGTGTTGCGATCATCCGTCAGTACAGTCGTGTGTCCGGCCTGTTTGCGTGGCGATTGCCACTGGCCCTGATGAGTTCCGCAAGCAAGGTTCCTATCGGCTAAACGACCTCTGGGGGCCGCGACATTGGTCGGAGTGTCCTGGCTTTTGGTTGACTTCATTTCGCATCATCACATCAAGCGTCTTGCATTTCTGGGCAGGTTGACCCGATCAGGCGATCGGCTGCCGGTATTCCTCTCGTTTGGTAAGCATCGCCCAGATGACCCGGGCAGATTTGTTTGCCATTGCGACTGTTGCAAGCCGGAACGGTTTCTCTGCGAGTATTTTTGCAGTCCAGATATCTGCCTTTTCTGGTTTATTCCGGGCCATCAACGCGCGTGACGTCATTCCGATGATCAGCAGCTTTCGAATGTACCTGTCGCCTTTCTTGGTAATCCGTCCGAGGCGCTCTTTACCGCCACTCGATTTGTTCAGAGGTGTTAGGCCGATTGATGTGACCCAGTCGCGGACGATCCGCGCATACTGCCGCGTCGAGATGTGAAGGCGCTCGTGAAACCGAACCGGCCAAAGGTACTCTGAGCCGACCATTAGCTCATCCTCCATCCACTTTTCGACCGAAACTCTCGTGCCTTCGGATATCTCAAAGCGCACGGGTTTCTGCCTCTTGCTTTGCAGGACAGAGGCGCGCTCCTTGATTTGGCCAGACGCCATCACATCGACGGCCTTCAACCTTACCAAATCGCACCCACGAAGTTTGCTGTCGATTGCCATATTGAAGAGTGCGAGATCTCGATGGTTCTCCGCTAACTCAAGTCTTACTCTGATTACCCAAACGTGTTTGGGCTTAAGTGGCCGTTTCTGTCCGACTATGTGACCTTTGTTCCATGCAGGGCGAAGTGCGCGAATTGCAGGTAAGTTTGGTGTTTCCATGACTGATCCTCCGATCCGCCATGCCCTCCCACAACGACAACCCGACGTTGACTAAGGCAGTATATCACCGGATGCTGCGTTGCATCTGAGGTCCGAAAGGAGCCCTAATTTGACCGATGCTGCGGCTCGTACGAATGGCTGCGAACCGCGGCGAGCGACATTCGGCTTTGCAATTACATCCCGTATTGATGACTGCAACAGTAGACGAGGAAAGCGTCGCTTGCGGGTTAACCCCCTTCGCTCTCCTTGATATATTGATCCAGGACGTCGATGCAGTCGCTATGCCACTATGTGCAGTGGCCGCAGATACCAGTACCAAACACGGTAGGCCTCAAGCGCGATCAGGGGGGCAAAGTTACAACCAGAGCGGGTGCTGCTCCGTTCCAATCATGCAAAGCGGCCCAATGTACCAGTGTCAACACGGCTGCGGCATAGGTCCAGCGTTGCAGCCACTTCCACCATGTGCCCAATTTGCGCACGAAGTAATCCACTGATGTCAGTGCCAGCGGTATGAAGATGATAAACGCCACCCAGCCAGTCCAAATGTAAAGGCGCGGCAATTCATCAACAACAGTGGTCAGTGACGCCTTATCCAGCAGGTAGAACGCCGTGTGCAGCAACGCATAGCCAAATGAGGCGACGCCCAAATAGCGGCGATTGCGTTTCAACCATTGCGGCCCCCGCCATCCCTTGAGCAGCAGCGCCAAAGGGGGTTGCCATCATCTGCACGACCAACAACCGTGCGGAGGTTTCACCGGACGGGTGCACGAGCTGGTGGAAAATCCGCGGATCATCGGATGTCAACGCGGTGAAAGTCATCATGACCCCGGGGGAGGCAAGCACTGCCCATGTGAGCTAAGGTGAGGTCGCTGCGAAGAAACGTTGCATTTTTTGTCCCGTCATATGTACTTGTATAAACATACGCCTGAGCCATGAGTTTTCGCCGCGGCTCGGGCGGTATTCTCACATCTTGAGCGCGGAGAACATGCGTGCCAGCGTGCTGTCCTTGCGCACGAACTAGTTGAAAATGGCCGCGTGGTGTTTGTCGTAGTGATACGAACCCGCCGCGCAGTTCTATCGCGGCGGGCCAGACTTATTTTTGCGAGATCATCGGTGCTTTGCCATGAAGGTCTGCGCGATCCAAGGCTTCGATAAGCCACTGCGCCACGGAGGTTCGTGAGATCTGCATCACGGGCTTAGGTTGGTTGGCTCCGCCCACCACATAGCTTTCGATGACTGGGGCCGTGCCTTCCTTTTTTCCCAGCATCATCGCGCGGCCCACTGTCCAATCCAGTCCAGACGCGGCGAGCGCATCCTCGACCATTTCGTGATCGCGGTAGGCATGGCCCAAATTGGACCACTTGATGAGCATCCGCATCAATAATGGTGCGGTGTCATAGCTTTCGTTCGCCCCTGCGGCCCCCAATGACACGATGCGGCGCAGGCCTTGATCGTGCATCGCGGCGATAGTGACATCAATGATATCTTTCAACAGCGAGTCCCGGTTCACCAGCTTGGAAAACGGGGAATCCGAGGCGCGCGCATTATTCAGCGTGCTGATAACCACGTCGCAGCCCTGCATCGCCTCGGCCACGTCATCGGCATCTTCAGGCGTGCCTTTGATAAGCGTCAGTTTGGCGTCGGTTTGCGATATTACGGCCGGATTGCGAACCAAGGCGCGCACGCTGTGTCCTGCGGCCAAGGCCTGTTGCATCACAAATGTTCCCGTGCGGCCAGAACCGCCGTAAAGGAGGATTGTCTTCGTCATCTTCGTTTCCTTTGACAAATGGTGGGCACGCCATCGTGACGGACCCCGTTTTGGTTAGATTTTGCGCGACACCATCATCCGCCGTAGCGTGCCATCTTTGCGCACGAACTGGTTGAACAAGGCGGCGGCAGCATGTGTCGTGATCAAACCAAAGAGCACCATATTCAAAAGCCGGTGCGCGTAACCCAAATCAGCAACGCCGTTCCATGTCATCCCGCCCGTGATCACCATACCGATCAGCGCGCCGTAAAGCGCCCAGTGAACAGTTGTTGCGATCTTGGCCTGCATCGGGGGTGTGCCGGGGGCGTGACCGGGCGTGCCATAGCGGTAGCGCAGGTACAGCCTTGCCAACACAGCGAGAAAGATCGTTGATCCAAATCCCACATGTACCCAGGCCATCGTCATGTCATTTCCGGCCGGTGTGGTACCGATCTGCATTGCGTGAATGGTGCGTTTTATGGGCTCGTTAAAAAGCCACTGCACCCAGATGGCCGCAAAAACGACCCAGTGCAAAATGATCTGAGCGGGGCGGTAAGATTGAGGTTGTGGGGGCATTAGGTGGTCCTATCTACTTATACGCAAAGTAACGTTGACACCTGTGGGGTCGGTGCCGCGAAAGACATCGCCGTCTTGGCGCAGGTGAGAGGAGGCGACGACGTCCACGTTGGAGATCAGCTCGTAGTGCACCAATCCAGCCATATTTTGCGGCCTAGGTGGGCGATTTGGCCCAGCCCAGATATTCATTGCCAACCGGTGCGTATTGGGTTGGCCTGCTCCCATATCGGCAAAACCCCAGTTATCCAGCGTCAGGTGACGCTCAAAACCAAGGGTCTCGAACCAATCCAAAGCGGACCCGAGTGCTGCGACCTTAAAGTGCAAATGCGCAAGGTAGGTGTCACCGGCCAAAGGGGTCATAGGGTCCGCCCCCGCTGCAAAGGCGAGTTCAACACTCACATCAAGCGGTCCGCGGCCAGAATGCCGGTTACCATCAACATCGAACAAAGTCAGGCCCTTAGACATATCGCCAAAATGGCTAAACCGTTCTGGTGTCTCATATGTAATCTCAATCTCCAGACCGTCGGGATCGTGGAAGTATAGCGATTTCGCCATCAAGTGATCCGTCGGGCCTACTTGAACATTCAAGTGGATCAAGCGGGTCAGCAGGCGCGAGAATTCCGCCTGGCTGCGGACACCAATCGCGACGTGGTACATGCCCGTATAAGGCGCGGCGACAGGGGTGTTTGCACCGGGACGAAGGACGATCAGTGTGCGATCTTTCGTACCAAGTGCGATGCCGGGAGATGCAAGTTCGCGTTCGACCAGCCCCAAGGCCGAGGTCCAGAAAGCGACCGAACGATCAAGGTCTGTCACCTGGAGTTCCACCATGCCCCAAGACAGGCGGTCAATTTGCGTAGGGTGGCCAGTGTTGGCAAGGAGGGGGGTATGTAGCATCGAAAGCAACCTTTTGAGTAATAACGCGCTCTGGCAAGAGGCACCAGAGCGCGAGCCGTGATGGACTAACCACGTGGAGCGATTGGTGCCTTGTTCGCGCGTCCCCAAACCACCAAAGCGGCCAGTGCGAACAAAACGGCGTTCACTGGAACGACTTCGAATTCACCGCGAAAGATATGCACACCGGCAGCCAGAACCATAACAACACACAGGCCCACAGCAGCTAGTTTCGTCAGTTGTGGCATAATGCGGGTGGCAGCTGGAAGGATAAGGCCAAGTGCGCCCGCGACCTCGGCCAGACCGATAAACTTGATCAAAAGGAGGGGGGCGTTCTCGGCCCAGCCCATCCCCATCGCAACCAATTCGGCCGATCCGGACATCAGCTTTGTTGCGCCGGCCATCAGGAACATCGCAGCCAACAGGGCTTGGACGACCCAGAGGCCAATATTCCAGCCCTTGCTGGATTGTACGGGGTTTGTGTCAATCGTTGTCATGTCGTTCTCTTTCATAAATCTGCTGTTGAAGCGTATTGTGATGAGGACATGAATAAAGATTTCCCATTTCGGCATCATCAGTTTATTTATTGAAGCAACATTTACTATGAGTTGATGATGGACACACTTCTGAGCTTGCGTGTTTTTGTAGAGGTTGCAGAGCACAAAAACTTCTCGGCCGTTGCAGAGCGCCTACATATCTCCCCTGCGATGACCAGCAAACACGTCAAACATGTAGAGACTCGCGTCGGTGCGCGTTTGCTCAATCGCAATAGCAGGAACGTTAGCCTGACCGAGGCTGGCGCGCAGTATCTGCAAACAATCCGCCCTTTGCTTGACGGGCTGACCGAAGCTGAAGCGCAATTGACCACAGACAGCCTTTCGCCGCGCGGTACGCTCAGAATGTCGCTACCTGTTTGGATGTCTAATCCGGCCTTTGCGAAAATTCTGACCACCTACCATCAGCAAAATCCGCATGTGACCTTTGATATCGACCTAAGTGGCCGCAAGATTAACATGGTAGAAGAAGGTATTGATCTAGCATTGCGCGTTGCGTTCAAATTGGACGACGGGCTGATCGCGCGAAAACTGGCAGAGGTTACGTTTCAGCTCGTGGCAGCCCCTTCCTTTTTAGACCGCTTTGGCCGCCCCGGAACCCCGGAAGATCTGAACAACGCCCCGATGCTTGCGTATTCTCAAGTTGCTGCGGACGGGCGGCTCAAGTTTGGCGCAGAAGACGGGATTGATGTCAAATTCAGGCCAATTTTGGTAAGCTCCAACGAAAGCATTCTTCATCAAGCAGCTGTAGCTGGAATGGGCTTTGCGATGCTTCCGAACTGGGCCGCCCAAGACGACGTGAAAGACGATCGACTTGAAGCCGTGTTGCCAAACGTAGCCTGGCCGAAATTGCATATTCAGGCCATTTACGCTGATCGTAGTTATCTGCCCGCCAAGGTAAGAAGTTTTCTGGACTTTTTGGCTGGGTCGGATGGGTTCCCCGCCGTTTTGAAGTAGTGTCTCGACAACCAAATGTATGAGCTAGTTGGCCCAGTCCTATGTTTTACCACCATGGTGTCACGTATGCAGACCATAGTGATGTTCTTATTCTCGTTGGCGTTTTTTGCGGCTGGCGAAAGGCGAGGATATTTGGCGGGGCAGCTTGGCTGGTCTCAGGCGCTGGCAAATTGGGTGGAGTCCTTCGGGCTGACGGGTACGAAATACCTGTTTTTCCTTGTGGTCATTTTCCTGATCGCGGGCATGTTCATGGACACGCCCGTCGCCCTTACTCTGCTGATACCCCTCTTTGCTCCGCAAGCCATGGAGCAAGGCATCAGCTCGATCCAGCTTGGTATCGTGCTGCGCTTCAATCTGTGCATCGGTCTGATCACGCCACCTTTGGGCAAATGCCTTGTGGTCGTTTCAGCGCTGACAAATCTTAACTACTGGCGGCTGGCCTATTCCTCGTCACGCCCGGCCCAAACAGGTCATTAGCAAGATCGTTGATGCTGCGTTGCAGTTCCTCGAACGCCGCCATTGGTTAGATAGTGCAGAATTTTGATCAGCCCGAGGTCAGCTAAGCGGGTCAGAGTGATCCGTCGCCGCCTTTTTATCAATGACAAGAAACAGACGTCTTGCAGGTTGCGTCCCCACTAGGTCAGGATGTCCTTGGTTCGTCTGATTGTTCTCAGGCTATATCGAACCCGCTTAAGCGAGCCCGATAGTGATGGTGCCAGAAAAACCGCTTGTAGGAGATCCGCTCATTTGCAGCGTTTGAGCTGCCATCGCGGCAGATGCGTTGTCTCTGAACGCAATGTCTTGGCTCAGACTGATGCGATTGAGGTTTTTGATGCCGTTGGAATATCTGCTGTCCGCTTCGTAGGTGGCGCGGCTGACGTTCTCTGGCAGTGCAAATTGCGAGATCAGCAGACTGTCGCGGCCATTGTTCATGTTCCGGGGGCTGTCAAACACTTCAAAATGCATGTGCGGCCATCTGCCATCGTAGCAGCCAGGAATAATGGTGGTGAAGCGCACCACGCCATCGGCATCGGTTATTCCGACGCCACGAAGGTAGTTGCGATCGGCCTCATCATAGATGGAATAATAGCCAACCGTGTCGCAGTGCCAAAGATAAAGGGCGTGCCCAGCCAGAGGCGTGCAATTTTCACCTGCCCTAACCAGCCTGATTTCGACCGAAAGCGGGGCACCTTGTGCGACGGGTGTCAGGCCCGCAAAGCTGGTCCGTAGGTCTTCGCGGATAACCCCTTCGCTTGTAAGAACATTGATGGCGCTTGCATTGCGTCCATGTGCCCCATCAGCCGGGAATGGTCCTGCTGTTTCTGGGGGCAGCGCCATGCAGGCGGCAAGTACGGATTGCGGGGTTGCCAAAACCGCCCCCACGCCAGCCATGGTGGAAAGTGCGGCGCGCCTTGAGAGCCAGCGTGACCTGTCATGCTGAAAGCCTTTGTCGTGATCGTGTTGTTCGGTCGTCATCAGAAATCTCCTTGAGCCGGTGGTGAATTAGTTCATAGCTTCGGTGAGTTTATTGCTGTCGACGACCTGTTCGAAGGCGGCAATCTTGCCGCTGGCGATCCGCCAGATATGAACAACACGGGCCTTCATCGGTTTCCCGGTTGCGTGATAGACGCCTGTGTAAGTTCCGATCGCGACGACAGTTTCATCGTCAGCGAGATAGCGTTCCGGTTCAAACCTATAGTCGGCCCACTCTCCGCCAAGGCGGGCGAATACATTCTGAGCGATTTCGGCGAAACCGACAAACGTGCCCGCGTAGGGAGACCCTGCGGTTTCGGTCCAAATGGCATCGGCGGCCATATGACGCTCTAGGTTGCTCGCATTTTGTTCCGGTGTTGCGCTCTCATATGTGCTTTTGACGATCTCAAGGGGGGTCATGATTGCCTCCTGGGCTTTGGCGGTTGGGGCGTTGGTGCAATTTACAACTATCAAAGAAATGGCGAAGGGGGGCGACCGAACGTGATCGCCACCCGTTTTAGCGCCATTCCTTTAGGCGGTCAGTGCCCGGATCTGTGCCGGCGCGTCGTAGTAACGCGACACGTCGATGATTTGCGCGTCGCCTGTAGAGATGTCCAAAACTGTCGGAACACCCTGAGCGCCGTATTGCGCCGACAGTGTCACGGCTCTGGCTGAAACCGCATCTGCCTTTGCCTTCAATCTTGCGGTCCCCAGTTGTTCAGCCTCCGCCTCAGCGACGCCTTCGGCGACAAGAGCTTTGACGAGCGCAGGACGATCCGCCGCTGATACGCCGTCGACATACCGCAATTTCTGTAGCCACGCGGCGAGCTTCAATTCGGCGGCGGCACCTTTGTCATGTACAAGGGCCGCGGCCTGTGCGGTCAACTCAGAGTTCAGAACTTCGCTTTTAGAGCGCAGGATATTTTCGACATAGGCTTGACTAAAGGGCTGACCCGTGAGTTCTTCGATATGGGCATCCACGCGTTCCGCTTGCTTTCCGAACCCATCAGCCATGCGATGCGCGTTTGGACCTGAAAACAACTGCCTGTGCAGAAGCTCAACCTTGGCATCGCTCGATACCAGAGCGTCCAGCACCGGGGCTGCCCCATAACACCAACCACAATAGGTGTCATAAATGACCACAAAGCTTTTGTTAGACATGAGATGTTCCTTTCTGCCTATGAATTGATTTTGCGTCAGAGCGACCAAACAACGTTGGTCGCTCTGTTGTTAATGGCCGGGCTTAGCCCCAGCTCATTTCGCCCTTGGCAACTTTGGCCCCAATATCGAGCGCAAGACCCATATCGGCATTCGGGTACCGTGCCTGCATCGCCTGGATGAGCGCGTCTCCGTCAGTGGCTTTGGCAAGCTCCTCTTCGAATGTCAGAAGATAGTCGCGCGTATAGGTGATCGCGTCCACGCCGGACGGCGCATCCACTGTTGCGTGCCCCGCGATCGCCACCTTGGGGTTCCGATCCAGCATTTTTTCCAGCTCTCTTACCCATGCGGCGCGGCTTTCTGGTGTTGGGGTGTCAGCCACCCACACATGAGTCCCCGAGAATATCATGACACCGCCAATGATCGCCTCACGGGATGGAACCCAAAGATAACGTCGATTGTCGAGTTCGGTTGATGTGACGATATCTATCGTCTCGCCATCGACCGACAAGGACGAACCATCAAAGGGTTGAGGGAGAATGATGTCTTCCAAAGATTGCGGGCCATTCTCTCCGAGTTGCGGCCCCCAGGCCTCAAGCTTCTTGGCGATATTGCCGTCAATCGCTGCGCGGGTTGCGCTTGCTGCAATGACTTGCGCGTCGGGGAAACGTTCAACAACCGGTTTCAGACTGAAGTAGTAGTCTGGGTCGCTTTGGCTAATGTAGATTGTCGTCAGCGTCTTTCCGGTTGCAGAAATCGCGTCTGCGAGCGCACGGCCATCAGGATAGTTGAAGCCACCATCGATGAGCACTGCTTCGCTCGGCCCCGTTACCAGAACCGGGGCGCGAAAGAACCCATCGGGACCGCTGCGAAAGTCCTGTATGTCGAGGCTTGACGCCGCTAGGGCGTTGCTGGGCGAAAGAAACGTTGCTGCGGCACCTGAGGCGCCAATACTGGCAAGAAAGTCACGTCTGTTCATCGGAATCTCCTTCGAAATCTGATCGGGTTTGCATTGATGCGATGCTGTGAATTTAGGCCATGGATTCCGTCACCAAAAGAGAGTTGAACTTGACATTGTGTAAGCAATAGGTTGACAATAAATCATGCAGAACCGCCGATACAATCTCAATCGTCTGGGCCACTTCGTTGCCGTAATTGAAGAGGGCACCATTACCGCTGCCGCAGAGCGGCTGGGACTGAGCAAAGCTGTCGTCAGCAAGCAGTTATTAACGTTGGAAGATGAATTGGGCGTAAGCCTGCTGGTCCGAAACAGCCGGCATCTGAGTGCAACAGATGTCGGGCAAGAATTCTACCATCGTGCCAAGGCCGCGCTTCATCAGGCAAACGAAGCCTTTGAAGCTGCTGTCGCTGGTTCGTCGGAGCCGCATGGAAAGTTACGCATAACCGCGCCGATAGACTACGGCACCCTGCATCTATCTCAATTGGTTGCTCATTTTACGCAGCAGTATCCCAGCGTTGAGGTTGATCTGACACTTAGCGACGAACAGTTTGATCCTGTCGAACAAAACTACGATATCGCTTTTCGGGTGGGATGGCTGGTCGATTCCAGTAACCGCGCCCGCAAGATCGGCAGTTTTCGTGAAGTTGTTGTTTGCGCCCCGGATCTTGTGCCCCCCGGCGGGGTTGGCGCGCCAAAGGATTTAGAGCCCTTGGCCTTCGTGGCCAACAAGGCCCTGACAGACCAATCGACACTTACATTCGAACGCGGCAGGGCCTCTGTTTCGATTACAACGCACAAAAGAAGCGCCATGAATGTCGGACCGGCTATCCTTTCCTCCATCTGCGCCGGAGGCGGCTATTCGGTGCTTCCGGATTTCCTCGTGCAGGATGAACTCGCATCGGGAAAGCTTGTCCAACTCTTGCCGGACTGGTCCCTCAGGGCGGGCGGAATCTATACAGTCTTTCCGCCTGTGAAGTTCCGAAGCCTGGCGGTTCAGGCTTTCCTCGATGCCGCCATCAGCTATCACAGGGGTGCGGCTTGGACCTCTATTGGCAGTGACGAAGCATGATGGGGGCCCAGAGGAGCCCCACAAATTTTCACCTTGTTCGACTATGGGTACTTCGCTTCAACGGCGGCTTTCAGTTCCGCATTGAAAATACGATAGACCGACATCGCATCCTGAGAGATGAACCCGGTCGTAACCGAACTGTCCACTGGCATGTATTGCTGGGCACATGCACGACGTAAACTTTATGAGCTGACCCATAACAATGTGGCACCCATCGCCGAGGAGGGCCTCAAGCAGATCGCTGCCCT
>NZ_PVTP01000019.1 GCF_003003285.1 Yoonia maritima
AACATGCCAGAAACGGAATGCTGTCGCCCGTCGACTTCGAAAACAGACAGCTAAATGTGAACCAAGAAGGTGTCTAGGAAACTAGGGGCTATTCATATAAAGCAGTCACTTAGCATCAAAGATGCCAGCCACCGACGCAATATCAGTAATCTTGTTGCAGGCCGACTAGAAACACGTACGCTAGGCTTATGGACAAACACCAAAAACACTTTGATGAAATGCTTTTGGCTGAGGATGGCGTCAGGCAGCCCTATCAAAAGTATCAAGAGTGGTTTTCAAACGAAGACCCTAATCGGCTCATAAAGAAATCGAAAGAGGCCGAAGCTTTTTTCAGGCGTACTGGTATTACCTTTAACGTCTATGGACAGGCTGCAGCGCAAGAGCGTCTGATACCATTTGATCTGATCCCACGGATCATTTCGAACCGAGAATGGTCGCGCCTTTCTAAGGGTATTGAGCAGCGTGTCAGAGCGATCAATGCATTTTTGCATGACATTTATAATCGCCAAGAAATCTTGCGGGCTGGCATCATCCCTGTCGATTTGATCGCGCGCAATGCGGCATTTCTCCCGCAAATGATGGGGTTCACACCGCCGGGTGGCGTGTACACCCACATTGTTGGCACCGATATTGTTCGGACTGGCGAAGACGACTTTTTCGTATTGGAAGATAATGCGCGAACCCCATCGGGCGTGTCTTACATGTTAGAAAACCGTGAAACGATGTTGCAGATGTTCCCAGAGCTGTTCACCCAAAACAGGGTTCAGCCGGTTAGTAATTATCCAAAGAACCTGCGTCGTTCGCTTGCCGCGTCGGCACCAGTGAATTGCGAAGATAAGCCGACAGTCGCGATCTTGACCCCTGGCATTCACAATTCAGCTTATTTCGAACATTCATTTTTGGCCGACCAAATGGGTGTCGAACTGGTTGAAGGTCACGATCTACGCGTTGTTGACGGCCATATCGCGATGCGTACCACGCGCGGCTATAAGGTCATTGATGTTCTTTATCGACGTGTCGATGACGAATATCTTGATCCGCTGAACTTCAACCCGGAATCGATGTTGGGCGTGCCGGGAATAATGGACGTCTATCGTGCGGGTAACATCACCATCGCAAATGCTCCGGGAACGGGGATTGCTGATGACAAGGCTATCTATTCCTACATGCCGGACATTGTAGCCTTCTATACTGGCGAACAGGCCATCCTGAAGAACGTTCAAACTTGGCGCTGTTCTGAGCCGGATTCTCTCAAGTATGTGCTTGATAATCTGTCAGATCTGGTTGTCAAAGAGGTCCACGGTTCGGGCGGCTACGGCATGCTCGTCGGGCCGGCGGCAAGCAAGCGCGAGATTGCATCGTTTGCAGCTAAGCTGCGCAAGAACCCCGATAACTACATCGCGCAACCTACCTTGTCATTGTCGACCGTCCCGATCTTCGCAAAGAAGGGACTCGCGCCTCGACATGTTGACCTGCGTCCTTTCGTTCTTGTGTCGCCTAACAGCATCGATATCACACCCGGTGGTTTGACGCGGGTCGCCCTGAAAGAGGGGTCATTGGTGGTTAACTCAAGCCAAGGTGGCGGGACAAAAGACACTTGGGTTTTGGAGGACTAGGCATGCTTGGAAAAACAGCTGGCGGCCTTTATTGGATGCTCCGGTTTCTTGAGCGCTGTGAGAACACAGCACGTCTTATTGAAGCTGGATTTCGTATTGCGTTGACCCGATCAAATGACGCCGAAAACGAATGGAAATCAGTGGTTACCACGGCGGGCGTTCAACCCGGTTATGAAGCCAAATACGATGGGTACGTCGCGACCAACGTTGTTGACTATTTGCTGCGTGACCCCAGCAACCCGTCGAGCGTGATTTCGACCGCAGAAAAAGCACGGACAAACGCGCGTATGGTCCGTACCGCGTTAACGACCGAAGTCTGGGAAGCGGTCAACGAGAACTGGATGTCGTTGAAGGCGATTATGGCACGACCCGTCGCTGAAACAGATTTGCCCGCCGTTCTTGCGGAAATCCGCAAACACAGCGCATTAGTGCGCGGTGCGCTGCACGGTACGATGCTAAGAAACGACATCTATGATTTTGCCCAGATTGGGACAGCGTTAGAACGGGCGGACAACACAGCGCGTATTATCGATGTGAAATACTACACGCTATTGCCATCCGCGAGCTTTGTGGGCTCACCACTTGATAATGTCCAATGGGAAACGATCTTGCGGTCAGTTTCGGCGCATCGATCTTTTCGCTGGCTTAACCAAGGTGACATGACTTCCTCCAATATCGCGGATTTCTTAATTCTGGATGCTCGCTTTCCCAGATCGCTAACCTTCTCAAGTCGGATCGTTGAAGAAAACCTTGAGTTTCTTGCCAAAGACTATGGGTTTCGCATGCCTTGCCACGACTTGATTGATGCTCAACGTAATAAACTGCGGAACCATGATATTTCGTCAATCTTTGAGGAAGGGCTACACAATTTCATTACCGATTTCATCCGGGACAATAATGCGATCGGGGCTCAAATCGAACAAGACTATAGGTTCAATGAATAGTCAGGTGGTGGCATGAAACTGAAGATTACACACAGCACACAGTACGAATATGATGAACCTGTCAAATACGCGC
Source organism: Yoonia maritima (assembly GCF_003003285.1). GTDB lineage: Bacteria > Pseudomonadota > Alphaproteobacteria > Rhodobacterales > Rhodobacteraceae > Yoonia > Yoonia maritima. The sequence goes on from NZ_PVTP01000019.1 coordinate 2,634, forward strand.
TTCAGCAGGTTCGACTAACGCCTGCTTCAGATCCAAACCAGACAGTCCTCAACTGGAAAATTGATATCGAGGGCGGCTCTAAAGAGCTCGCATTCTGTGATCAATACGGAAACGAGACGCTCTTGGTCCAAGCTAAACCAGGGACCAGCCAAGTAGTAATCAATGTCTCGGGCGAGATTGAGACCCATTCATCTGACGGCATCTACGGCAAACGATATGGGGTTGCACCATTATGGCATTTCGTAACCCCTACCCCCCGAACAATGGCTGGCCCGGGTATACACAAGCTATCGAAGATTGTGGATGCTGATGGGGATACGCTTAGTAGCTTGCACACCCTTTCTCGGGCGATTTTGGAGGCAGTGCCCTACAATATGAACCCAACTTCGGCTGGCACAACAGCAGAAGAGGCACTGAACGCAAAAGGCGGCGTTTGTCAGGATCACGCGCAGATATTCATATCTGCCGCCCGACATGCGGGCATCCCAGCCCGCTATATCAGCGGCTACCTTTTGATGGATGACCGTGTTGATCAAGACGCAAGCCACGCATGGGCCGAAGCCCATGTGCCTGATCTGGGCTGGGTCGGTTTCGATGTCTCAAACGGCATTTCACCCGACGAAAGATATGTTCGCATCGCTGTTGGTTGTGATTCACTCGATGCTGCCCCAACGTCGGGGATGCGTTTAGGTCAAGCGGCTGAATCCATGATTGTGTCGCTTCAAATTCAGCAATAAATATACTCCATTGCGGTTAACATCTGTCACCGCGGAAATTTGGAACTGAGAAATGACCTACTGTGTTGGCCTAAAACTAAACGATGGCCTTGTGTTTATGTCGGACACCCGCACGAATGCGGGTCTTGATAACTTCTCAGTAACCAAGAAGATGTTCACTTGGAGTGTTCCGGGAGAACGGGCCATTACGATCATGACCGCCGGCAACTTGGCAACGACACAGGCGCTGGTCAGCGTTCTAGAAGAGCGATCAAAAGCACCTTCTGATCGGAACCCAACGATCCTAGAACAGCCAACTATGTTTCAAGTCGCACGGCTTGTTGGCTCAACGTTGAAAGAGGTCATCGCCGAAAGCGGAGGCGACGGTCAAGACGCAAGCTCTGCCTTCCGGGCATCTGTCATCTTGGGCGGTCAGATCAAAGGCGGCGCACCGACACTCTTCCTGATATACCCAGAAGGCAACTTCATCGAAGTCACCGATGACGCGCCATTCTTTCAAATCGGTGAAACGAAGTATGGCAAACCAATCCTAGTGCGGGCCTATGACCCCGACATGAGCTTTGACGACGCCATCCGACTGCTACTCGTGTCATTCGATTCCACGATCAAAGCAAATTTGTCGGTCGGGCTGCCAATCGATTTTCACACTTACAAGCTCGACAGTTTTGAAGCCTCCGAGCAATCCCGTATTGAAGTTGACGACCCATACTTTCTATCCATCTCCGAAGGCTGGGGCGAGGCACTGCGTGCTGCATTGGGACATCTTCCCCGTTTTCGTTCAAAGTAGCCTTTTTAGAAGTCGCTAGCGGTGCAGTCGGCGTGATCACAGCTATAATTTGGGAAGATGTGCGCAGCATATTAGCGATAAGTATAGCACTTCAAATTTGGGTACCCGCGCCGTTTGGCCCGATGACGCCGACAATGCCGCCTGGTGGCAGGTCAAATGACAGCCCCTCGACGAGCAGTTTGTCACCCATCGCCTTTTTAAGGTCTTCGACCTCGATCACTTTGTTCCCGAGGCGTGGCCCGTTGGGGATAATGATCTGGGCGCGGCCCATTTTTTCTTTTTCAGACTGGTTTGCCATTTCGTTATAAGCGCTGATCCGGGCCTTGGATTTGGCTTGGCGGGCTTTGGCGCCCTGACGCATCCAGTCCAATTCGCGCTGAAGTGTGCGTTGCTTGGATTTGTCGTCTTTGGCTTGGTGCGATGCACGCCTTTGGGGCGCAAGGACGTGCGTTAAACCGTAGGCTTGCCGCCGATCTCGGCTTGCGCGAACTTCTTGTACCTGGCCGGACAGTCAATGATCTGTTTGCCGAATATGTCGTGCAGCTTGCCATGCTTGCGATGACCGTCGAACGCATCATGACCGAGGTCTATACATTGATGACTGACGAGATTGGCGAAGTGACCGAACAGCTGGACAAAGGCACCGTGGGCTCGTCAACGATGCCGCAAAAGGTGAACCCGAAATATGTGGTTCGTACCATTTCACTCGCTGCCGAATTACGTGGCCTTGCCAGTCCCGCGTTGGAAACAGGGCGTAGCAGCCACGAAGGCGATTCAGTGGCGAACCATCTGCTGTCTTCCGTACTAGACCGCGCTGTTCCGCTTGCGTGGCGGATGAGCCAGAGCTTTGCGGAAACGCTAACGCGTCTTAACCCGAACCCGGCGCGGATGGCCGAAAACCTATCGCGTAGCAAAGGTGCAATTAACGCAGAAAACCTGATGATGGCGCTTGCACCAATGACGGGTCGGGCTGCGGCGCATGATATCGTGCATCACGTCCTAGAGGCTGGCTGTGTAAGTGACTTGGCAACGGCAGATGACATCACCTTGCATTTGTCAGCCGATGAAATTTCAGCAGCCCTTAGTCCGGCATTATACACAGGTGACAGCGAACTTATTGCACTGGAAGCCGCCGATGTCGCGCGTGCACTTGCCATGCGGCTGAATCCCGCCGCGGACGCCTAGATGAGTTCAAGTAGATCGCGCGCCTGGGGTTCTGCTGAACACAATTCTTCAATGTGGTCGGAAACAGCATCAAGAAAGCGTTCGGCAAATGGCGCGCGTGGGCCGGGCGGGTGCAGACTCGCGTAGGTTATCCAATGTTCGCCTTCAATCGGGCGTAACACCAACCCGCTTTCCAGCGATGGTGGTGCGCAAACGCGGTCGATCAAGGTAATACCCAAACCTGCACGAACCATTTCGACGGTCACGACAGTTGATCCAGTTTCAAATGCTACGCTAAACGGATGCCCGGCGCGGCCCATCAATTCCTCTAACCGATCGCGCCAGCGCTGACCGGGCGCCAGCGTTACAAATGCCTGATCTGCAAGGTCCTTGGCCGAGACCACGTTTTGCTGCGCAAGCGAGTGGGTGTCGGGCAACAATACACATAGACGCGACCGCAAAAATTGAACGATCTGCAGGTCAATGATCGCGTTTTCGACAGGAAGCGAAATCAGCCCAAGGTTATAGCCGCGCACCGACACTTTACTTTCAATATCAAAGCGGTTTTCGACATTGACGGTGCATTGTAGCTGCGGAAGATCGTCGGACAATCGCGCCAAAGCAGGCACCACAAGGCCATTCGCCATCGGCGCAGCAGTGACAATAGATAACCAGTCTTGGGCGCGTCCGCGAATGTCAGACGCCACCCTCGGAATTTCGTCTATTCCAATCAATGTGTTGGCAACTTGGCGGAAAAATAGCTGTCCTTCTTCGGTCAGTTCCAGCCGGCGGCGTTTGCGCGAAAATAGCGTCAGACCAACGTCGCTTTCCAATTGTGAAAGTAATCGGCTAGCAGCCGAAACAGATATATTGAGCCGGTCCGAAGCCTCGGATAAAGCGCCTGTTAATACGATGTGTCGAAAAAGCTGAAGGGCACGAAGGTTCATCAAAATCGCAGTATATTCAAGTTTCATTCAACGATAGCGCAGGCGCGTATTCGGTGCTGCCCCATGTATTCAACATGGCAGATACCAACCTAAGTGGCAAAGGTTGGGTGATGGATAGACGCTTTTAAACCGGCCTAAATCGGCTCACGCAACGACGTGATCCAATCAAGGCTATCCGCGATGGCCCCAATGGGTTTGTATTCTGCTCCAAGTGGGACCGTATAGCGCAGGTCATGAATGGTTTTAAAAATGTGGCGATAGTTAATCTCTCCTTGGTCAGGCGGCCCGCGATCAGGGACAGAGGCAAATTGGATGTGACCAATATGCGGAAGCAACGCTTTGATACGGTGAGTCAGATCACCTTCCATCAATTGCACATGATAGCAGTCAAACATGAGCTTAAGGTTTTGCACGTCCACATCGTTGATGATCCCAAGCGCCTGATCGGTGGTCTTGAGGAAATAGCCCCGCGCATCATAATGATTTAGCGGTTCGATCAAGATATTGATGTTATGTGGGGCTGCCCTTTCGCAAGCGTATCTTAGCGCGTCAATGAACGCGCTGCGCGCAGAATCCCCCACAGCGTTGCCTGCCATGACGTGAATATTGGCGGCGTCAATTGCCCCGGCATATGCGACTGCTTCGTCGATTGCAGCGCTCGCTTCTTCTTCGCGACCCGGAACTGCGGATAGCCCGTTATCACCCGCAGCAGTATTGCCACGCCGGGTATTCAGGCCAAGCATCTTTAAACCGGTTTCAGCCAACGCTTCAACCACAAGCGGCGGCGCAACATCGTAGGGCCAATGGCATTCAACAGCATCGAAACCCGCGGCCTTTGCTGCCCTGATCGCATCGGGTAGCGGCAGATCATTCCACAAGAAACCCAGATTTGCGGAAAACTTCATGCTTCCCACTCTACGTTGAATTTCGTGATCAACCCTTGGACATCATCCGGAGAAAGCCCGCGCGGCGACATATCCCAAGTCATCATGGCCAGTTTAGCCGTATCTTCCAGCTCTTCGATTGCATTGCAGGCTGCCTCGACATCCTTGCCTGCGACCACCGGGCCGTGATTAGCAAGCATTACAGCAGAACGTTTGCCTGCCAAGCCACGCACGGCGTCTCCCATTGCAGGGTCGCCGGGCATAAAGAACGGAAGCAGCTTCACCTTGCCCAGTTTCATGATGCCATATGGGGTAAGCGGCGGCAAAAAATTGTCGGGATCAACGCCAGGCAACATCGACAACGCGACCGAATGACAAGAATGCAAATGAACAACCGCATTGGCAGTCGACCGCGTATCATAGAACGCGGCATGCAGTGGCATTTCTTTGGTCGGTGGGTCACCTCCGATCAAATTCCCATTGGGATCAAACCGGCTAAGCCGTGCAGGATCAAGGCGACCGAAACTTGTGCCAGTGGGGCTTACAAGTATCCCACCGTCCTCTGTACGGGCCGAGATGTTTCCTGTGCTGCCACCCGTTAACCCCCTGTCGAACATCGACTTTGCAAGCAAACAGATTGTCTCACGTAGGTGCGTTTCTGATGTCATTGCATGTCCAGCTTTTCCTGAGCGTCCGAAAAGAATGTCTCTGCGCCAAAGTTACCAGATTTTAGGGTCAGGGCGACCTGATTTCCGTTTGACTGACAGAACGTCCAAGGGACGCCAGGTGCTATCTCTTCCCCGATATCTAGTTGGGTGACGCCAAGCGCATTTGTCACCGCGCCTGATGTTTCCCCACCTGCGACGATGATACGTCGCGCTCCGGCATCGCGGGCTGCGACGGCACATGCGGCGAGCGTATTTTCGATTAACGCACCGGCACTCGCGGCACCTAAAGCTCTTTGAGCATCTTTAACGCGGCTTGGGTCTGCTGTTGCGTAAATAAGCGGTGCATTAGAAAGGTCTTGGGCAGCTAACCATGCTAACACATCACCGTGACCGGACTCTGCAATTTCAATTGGGTCCAGCTGATAGGTTGGCGCACCATGTGCAATATAGGAAGCAACCTGCTTGTTCGTCATGGCAGAGCAACTCCCAGATAGTACGACAGTTCCGCGCCCCACATCAGGTGTCTTTCGTTTAGGAGCATCCCCCGTGAGCGTTCCATCAGCGAGGTACAGCGCTGGCAGTGGCATCGCGACCGCAGACCCACCAGTCATCAAAGGCATATCGCGACAGGCAGATGCGATAACGGCCAAATCTTCGTTGGCAACTGCATCGGCAACAACATGGGCCACACCTTCGCGCCTCAATTCCTCCAATCTAGTGCGCAGCGCGCCTGCCCCTTGCGCAACGGTCAATCTGTTAGCCAATCCAACAGGACGCGTCACCTGAGGCGCCAATAGCCGCACCAAATTGCTGTCGCGCATCGGAGTGAGCGGATGATCTTTCATCGGGCTTTCAGCTAGTGGCTGTTCTCCAACAAAGAGATTTCCCATAAAGATGGAGCGCCCATTTTCAGGGAATGCCGGACAGTAAATGGTTTGATCGACACCTAGGTCATCCATCAGCGCCTCGGCGACTGGGCCAATATTGCCTTCAGCTGTGCTGTCGAACGTTGAACAATACTTCCAGAAAAATCGCGTCGCACCAGCACGCTGCAACCATTCAAGCGCCGCACGGGTTTCTGCAAGGGCTTCGGCGACAGGGGCCGTGCGTGATTTAAGGGCGATCACTTCGATCGGGCTGGTTTCAGACGGCGGTTCGCTGGGCACACCGATCCGCAACGAAACCTTTACTCCGCTTCGTGCTAATAGCCCGGCCAAATCTGTCGCGCCGGTAAAGTCATCGGCGATACAGCCTAAAACGGTCGTCATGTCGTATTCCTTTATGGCTATCTAAGCCTATCAATCCTGACCGGGTAAGGTTAGCCCGGCATTTCGCGCATATACTTTGGCCACGGCAGCATCGTCTTCGGCACCGAGCCCCATTGCGGCGGCGGCGGCGAACTGCTCAAGCGCTGCGGTAGTGATTGGCGCGGTGAACTGTGCATCCTTGGCGATGTCCAAAACGATACCGAGATCCTTTGGCCAAATATTCACCGAGCTATGCGGCGTATAATCCCCCGCTGCGATATGCGGCGCTCGGTTCTCGAGCATCCAACTGGTCCCAGCGCATTTACTGATAACGTCGATGAACTTGTCAGGTGTGACACCTTGGGTCATGCCAAAGGTCATCGCTTCGGCCATTACCGCAATGTGAACGCCTGCAAGTAGCTGATTGACCGCTTTCATTGCGCTGCCCGCGCCAGCTTCGTCGCCCAGATGAAACACTGTCTCTGATATGCTATCAAGGACAGGCTGCAGTTTAGCAAAGGCTGTAGGCGTGCCCGAAGCCATGATAGACAGCTTTCCTTGCGCGGCTTTGGCGGAGCCACCTGAAATAGGAGCATCCAAATAGTGAACGCCCGCCGCTTCACAGCGCGCTGCCATTTCTTTGGCAAAGGCTGGCGGCACTGTTGCACAAGAAAGTACGGCTGCGCCCTCGTGCAACCCCGCCACCACACCGTTTTCTCCAAACAATACGCTTTCCGTTTGGGCGGCATTTAGAACTGTCACAATGACCACATCTATTGTGTTCAAGGCATCACTTAGAGGGGTTGTTTGACCACCTTCACTGATAAACCGGTTAGTCTGATCGGTGTTGATATCTGCCCCCCAAACAGTGTGACCACCGCGTAAAGCCGACGTCGCTATTCCGTAGCCCATTGACCCAAGCCCTATGGCCGCCACTTTTAGGTTTGTCGTCTTCATATCAATCTCCCTTCACCCATTCAGGCAACCAAAGCGCAATTTCGGGGAAGAATAGCACCAATGTCAGCGCAAATAACTGGATGGCGATAAACGGCAGCAAAGCCCGGAAAATCTCGGATAGGCTGATGTCTTGGGGCGCAACAGATTTTAGGTAAAACGCTGCAGGACCAAAAGGCGGTGACAGATAGCTAACCTGCATGTTCATCGCGAATAGAATGCCAAACCAAACTGGGTCCATACCTAGTTTCACGATGATCGGAACAAAGATTGGCATCGTCAAAAGCGCAATTCCGATCCAATCCATGAACAGGCCAAGCACGATCAAGATACCCATCATAATGAGTACAATCACCATTGGGGATGCGCCGCTGTTTAAGATCGTACTTTCGATAAACCGGTTGCCTCCCATCAGGTTGTAGACCCCAACAAGGGCCGCCGCACCGAGGCCGATCCAGATGATCATGCCGCAAGTCTCAAGCGTTTGTTTAAGGCTGGTCGTGATAAGCTCCCAAGATACTTCACCACGGATCCATGCCGAGACAAACACGCCAAGCACGCCCATGGCTGCGGCCTCAGTGACAGAGGCAACGCCGCCGTAAATGGACCCAAGAACGGTGAACGCCACACCAACCGGTAAAATCACGCCCTTCATCTTGCTCAGCTTTTCCGCCAGCGGCATGTCCAGTTCCTCTTGTGGAACAGACGGCCCCATCGAAGGGTCCAGCGTACAGCGTGTGTAGATATAGATAATGTAGAACGTCGCGAGCATCAGCCCCGGCGTCACTGTCGCAAGGAACAAATCACCGATCGAAACGCTGGCTGTTAGACCATAGACGATCAGGACAATCGATGGCGGGATCATCGTCCCAAGCGACCCGCCCGCGCAGACTGTCCCGATAGCAAGCGCACGGTTGTATCCAAGCCGCAGCATTTGCGGCAGCGCGATGAGGCCGAGTAGAACAATCTCTCCGCCAATAATCCCAGAGATAGAGGCAAGGAAAACCGCCGCGACCAAGGTCTGAATAGCAACGCCACCCTTGAGCCGCCCAGCCACTAACCGCATCGCGTCGTAAAGATCGCGAGCCATCCCCGACCGATCAAGCAATGATGCCATCAATACAAACATCGGGATTGCAACCAGCACGTATTCGTTAACGAATGAATAGATGCGGCTTGAAACAAGCGGCACGCCCATCGTCCCGAACCACGCCATCGTAAACAAGATCGCAATGAGGCCGGTCACAAACGCCAACGGAATCCCCGTCAGAATAAGAACCATGATGCTGCCAACCAGCAACAAAGAACCCGTCTGAATGCCAAGTGCACGCCCTTCGGAGAACAAAAAGTATCCGCCAATCGCGAGCACCGTGAAAATGATCGCGATCCCAATGATAGCGAACTTACTCGCTGGCTCACCAGCGGCATGGCGGTGCCCCGTGCCTTTGAACGCGACCCAGATATGGCCAAGCGACTGAACGGATAGAACCACCGCCGTGATGAACAGGCCCATTTTGACCAACGCAGGCGTGATCGGGTTCCAAGCAGAGCCAGAGCGTTCAAGCCTGAAGTCGCCCTGCGGCGTCCACCATGACTTTTCGACCATCGTGTAGGCCGCATAGGCAATGGCGACCGCAAAAAACAAAGACAGTAACGCGTTCACAAAATCGAGCAGGCGGCGTGTACCGCCACTGGTACCAAAATAGATCAATCCAATGCGGATATGCTTGTCAGCCGCCAAACACTGCATGCCGCCATAAAGATAGCAAACGGCAACCAAGGCGATGACCGTTTCATGCACCCATATCGTCGGCGCATTAAAGAAATACCGCATGACGATTTCGTAAAGCGACACCACCGTCGCAATTGCAAAAAGGAAACTAAATACGCCACCAAAAGAAATGATTCTACGATCCAATGACGTTTGGGCACCTGCACTGCCCTCATCATGTGCATGTTTCAGTGCCTCTAGCTGGGCCTCTATTTCGACTTCCGTCATTGCTGCTAGATTGTCTTGTGACATGTCGCCTCCCCAAACGCCTTCACGTGATCTCTGATAAGAAGGGGCCAATCTTGGCCCCTTCTAAGTATGTACTTGCTGTGCTGTGTTATTCGGCTAGCAAACCAGTTGAGATCAAATAGGCGCTGACGCTCTCATACGCTTTGCCAGCCATTTCCGAACGACCAGCCCAGTTGGCCCACTGCGTCTGGGCAATTCCTCGGAACTTGGCGCGCTCTTCGTCGGACCAGTTGATGATCGTAATGTCTGGATCAGCCGTTGCCTCGGCCACCGCAATCGCGTTTTCAGCTTCAAGCCGAGCAACCATGTCTTGTGCAAAATCCCTGACCGACACTTCTAAGATCATTTTAAGGTCATCCGACAAAGTGTCGTAGATGTCTTTGTTCACCGACACATCGATTACAGGCATCGAATGGAAACCCGGATATAGTGGATAGTTAGCAAACTCATGCATGCCTTGCGCGTGGTTCGTTGAAAACACGGTGTAGTCGGCAGCGTCGATCACACCTTTTTCCAACGACGTATACACTTCTGATCCAGGCAAGTTCACAGGTGACGCGCCTGCGGCAGCGAACACTTCTTGAACCATTCCTTCAGGTGCGCGCATCTTAATACCCGCTAGGTCGTCCACACCGTTGATCGGCTTAGTCGACAAGAAGGCCTCTACGCCAGTCGCAGAAGCGCCCAAAAATTGCAGCCCATATGGATTAACGAGCTCGTTAAACAGCTCATTCCCGCCGCCGTAGTTCATGTAGTTGAACATTTGCTGCGGCGCAGACCATGCCCCGACTAGGTTACCAAGCATCGCAAACGCCGGGTCTTTGCCCGAGAAATAAGATGGGTCGGTGATGTGGCCTTGCAGAATGCCCGCACCAACGGCGTCCAGCGTTTCATTGTGTGCAACGACTGTGCCGACCGGAACTACGGTGATTTCAATACGGCCACCGGACATAATCCCGACCCGTTCAGCCCATTCTTCCTGAATTGGAAAAAAGTTATCGCCAGCCTGCGCTGAGGATTGGAATGTCCATTGATGATCTTGCGCAAAAGCAGCGGTACCAACCAAAGCAGTTGCAGCAACCACTCCGCCAATCACTGCGGATCTAATATTAGATAGTTTCATAATTCCTCCCTTCGGCGTGCAGTTACCTGACCACCGTTAATGCATCGTGACCTAGACCATCGGCCTCTTGCCACACTCCCCACCGGCAGGTATCGATACCGGTATCGATACCAGTGACATGTGTTTATGCGACCTGTCAACAGCGCTGCGATTTGCTTTTAGCGGTTCAAGACACTACTGGGATCGCTGAAATGGACATAGTTGGCATCTTATTGCCCGCGTAATTGATGCTGAAGTTATGACAAAACGGAAAACTCTTATCGATGTTGCGACCGCCGCTGGCGTTAGCAAAATGACGGCATCTAGGGCGCTGCGCGGTGACCGTGACGTATCAGCGGCCAGCAAAGAACGGGTCATCAAAGCAGCAAAAGAAATCGGATATTTTGGCAACAACCTAGCCGCATCGTTGTCCAGCGAACGCTCTGATATTATTGGGGTCGTCGTACCCAGCCTAACGAACATCGTATTTCCTCAGGCTATGTCTGGCGTCAGCGACGCGCTGGTGGGAACGGGTCTTCAACCGGCCTTTGGCGTTACAGACTACGACCTGGATCGCGAATACGAAGTTGTCGGACGCATGCTGTCATGGCGGCCCGCTGGGATGATTGTAACCGGCGTCGATCAATCTGCCCCAACGCGCCAACTGCTATCCGAAGCCGGAATTCCGATCGTCCAAATTATGGATTCTGATGGTGATGCTATTGATTCAATCGTAGGCTTTTCACATCGCGCAGCAGGCACCGAGATGGCGCAAGCTTTGCTTAAAAAAGGACGACAGCGGTTTGGATACATTGGCTGCAATTTACAAAGTGATCTACGGGCAGGCAGACGCCGCCAAGGGTTTGAAGACGCGCTGCGCCAAAGTGGACTAAACTTCGAAGCTTCATTAACCCGCGAATGCCTGTCGTCGGTCGGCGATGGACGTGCGTTAACTCAACAAATACTGACCGAAAACCCCGATCTGGATTGTATTTATTATTCCAACGACGACGTGGCATTCGGGGGGCTTTGTTACTGCCTACATTCTGGCATGGGCGTCCCTGACCGTGTCGCGCTGTCAGGTTTTAACGGCCTTGGTATTCTGCAAGGGTTTCCCGGCCTAATAGCAACGTCAACGACATTGCGGCGGGATATCGGACATGCAGCAGCAGACATCATCGTTGGGTCGCTCAAAGCTGCCAAACGCGCCAGCCAGACCATCATCATGCAACCGCAAACGCTGCTAGGTGCATTAGACGAAACCCCATAAAATAGGATGCTTTCGTCAGCCTTGAACATGATCGCGTTGCAACAATCAAAAGAAATTCATCTTTTGCGCGCCCCCAGGAAATCGCCGAATACCTTTAATGGTTCAACATTGTCACAAATGACTTTGGTGACGACCAAAAAGGGAACAGCCATCAGCGCGCCCGGCACGTTCCACAACCAGCTCCAAACAATGACCGCAAGAAACACCGACACTGTGTTCAGTTCAAGCCGTTTACCAAGAACCGATGGGGTGATGATCTGCCCCTCGAGTGACGTTAAAAACAAATAAACGAGCGGTACGACCATACCAGACGCCAAGGTATCAAATGCTATGATACTATAGGCACCGATCGCCAAAACCCCGATCATCGCCCCAACGAAGGGTATAAAATTCAACGCAAATGCCAATACGCCCCACAACACCGCGTCCGGCAATCCTAGCCAGTACAGCGCCCCGGCAATACACACCCCCAACCCGGCATTGATCAATGTGATTGTTAGTAAGTAGTGCGAAAGCCGGCGCTCTACATCACGCACAGTTTTCACTGCAAGTTTTTTATCTGCAAAATTAGGGAGCGCATTAACCAACTTTACATAGAATAAATCACCAGACGCGAGAATGAATAACGCCAGTATCATCCCGACGAAACCCAGCGATAGGAAGCTTGCAACACTGCCTGCTGCAAAGGCAAGCAAACTGGGTTGCTGTATCGCGACCGTTGGAGCAACGGCATCACCGTTGGCTAGGTTCTCGACTTCGTCAGTCGCATCCTGCATCGCGGCCAAAGAATCCGATAGGAAACCCAATTTTCGCTTCAATTCCGCACCAACCTCGGGGGCACTATCAAGAATTTCAGAAGCAGGCCCAGATAGCGCGTAAACACCAACGCCACACAAGACCGTCGCGCCAAAGATGAGCAAACACGCTGATACAGGTTGCGGCACCCCTACCCTCGCGCCCCCTCTAACAATTGGGCTGAGCGTCAAGGCGACCAAGACACCGACGACAATCGGCAACAGCATGTCACGTGCAAAATAGACCGCTCCGAATACCAGAATAAGAAATATGCCGATCAGCAGGTTCTTGATCGTATGTGTGTCGTCCATCGCATATCTCACTTTATCAAAAATTCTTTAGGCAAGAACCCACATGCGTCAGGGCTGTCAGTTTAACGCGCTTTGCTCTGAAAAGTTCCTTCGCAATACCGTTACTTTCACAAAGCATACGGGTATCGGGGAATGCCCTACTGATCGAAGCACGAAAACTTGCCGCAACTAATACGATCTAGTTTTAGATATAAGTTCCCGAACTATCGGCTTATTTTCATCGGATGAATTTCGACATAGCTGTTCGAGCAGACGTTCCAATTCAGCCCGCGCCAGTACATCGCCACACACGTAAGGCACGCAGTTTCCCAGACTCTGCTCTAACAAACGGTGGAACGAAATACGCGCCGCAATTACTGCATCTTCATCTATTATGCGCAGATCGCCGTTGTGTTTAGCGACAACTGACACGCCCGCCTCTAACCATTGCATACAGCTAATCGCTGTGAAGGGGTCATTGATGCCCGGCGACATCGCCCGGCCTACAATTTCCACCAGTTGTTCAACAACGAATAGCACGTTCTGATCTTCTGTCTTACTATGTCCTAGTGCGACGCATTGCCGTAAATCCGAACGATCCTCGTCCGATAATTCCCCAATTCCCCATATCCGTAGCATCGGAACTTCGGAATGTACGAACGCACCAGGTTCAGCGAGGACCTGAACGGTCCAGCCTCGATCCGCAGACAATTCTGCAAGCCGGACCGCAGCAATTGCGTGCACATATCCTGCGGTATGCATTGATATATCGACGTATTGCTGATCGTCTTCTGTCGCAGCCTCGGCTATGGGACGCGCGCTGGCCATACCTTGTAAATCTGCGATTAAACGCTTCCCAAGCGCAGCAATGATGTTCGAAACGCTAATCGTTTCTGGGACGTGGTGGACATGATAGATCACCGTAAATACGGATACGAGCGCAAGTGACAGTGCAATAAATATCGACACTTGCGGCACAAACATGTCGACATCTATCCCTTGCGGGCTTTGGACCGCACGTAAAATCAACAGCGAATACGTAAAGGTCGAAATGAGAATTCCAAGGCTCCACTGGTTACCACGGTCACGCATGAAGTTACCAATTAACCTTGGGCCATACTGCCCTGACGCAAAAGTAACAGCGACCATTGTGATAGAAAACATGACCCCTGCAACGCCGATAACAGATTGCGAAATCACCGAAAGCACTGCTCTTGCGCCGTCGACGCTTACGCTTGTCGCCAAGAAGTTTAGCTTAAATAGAGCAATATCTGGATTGCGGTCCACCACAATCGAAGCTTGAGCAACTATCATCGCACAAACAACCAAAACCGCTGGGATGAACCAGTAGCTTGCTCTTACATCATCGATAATTTTTGTGACTCGTGCACTTACGCTCATAATGGTGGCTTACGTTAAAAAACGAACCACCGCATTACCTTTCATGAACATGAAGTAAGATCGGCAAGACATGTGATCGACCGCCAATCAGGCCAATTTCATTCGAGAGATCAGTGGCAACCAAACGATTTCACAATACACCTATTTACACTCAGGCGGATTGATTGTTACGTTATAACATAACCGATTCAAAAGTAACCACCAGACAAAGAGAGAGACCACCGATGCCATTCACATTCGTAAAGTATTTCAGTGCAATAAGCCTTGGCGCATTGATCACACTTGGCGTACCGGCCACAGCAGAAACGACACACGACACCGCACATAACCACGGCCACGCGCATGATTCCGATGATATCTATAAGGGATATTTCGCGGACGATCAGATTGCTTCACGTCAATTGTCTGATTGGGTGGGCGACTGGCAATCCGTCTATCCTTTGCTGCAAGACGGCACCCTGGACAGCGTGATGCAACACAAGGCAGAAAACGGTGAAAAGACCGCATCCGAATACAAAGCCTACTACGATATTGGATACGCCACTGACGTGAACCGTATCCTAATCGAAGACGGCACTGTCACCTTCTTTCGTGGCGGCAACCCCATCCAAGCTAACTATGCTGAAGACGGTTACGAAGTGCTAACCTATGATGCGGGTAATCGCGGTGTGCGCTTTATCTTTGAAAAAGTCGGCGGTGACGCAGATGCACCGGGTTTCATCCAGTTCAGCGACCACAAAATCGCGCCCGGTATTGCAGATCACTATCACCTTTACTGGGGCAATGACCGCGCGGAGCTCCTTGAAGAGCTGACCAACTGGCCAACATATTTCCCGATCGACTTAACCGGCGCAGAAATCGCGGCCGAAATGCAGGCGCATTAACACCAGGTCGTATGACACGCTGGGAATTCGCCCAGCGTGGTCATTCTTAGGCATTCATCAATAAAACAAGGTGCACATCTGGCATGAATATCACAGACAACCGGCTTCCTGTCACAGTCCTGTCTGGCTTTCTTGGCGCAGGCAAAACGACGCTTCTTAACGCAGTGCTTAACAATCGCGCAGGCCGCCGCGTTGCGGTCATCGTCAATGACATGTCCGAAGTGAACATTGACGCCGATCTCATCCGCGGTGGCGGTGCTGACCTAAGCCATACAGAAGAAAAGCTAGTTGAAATGACCAACGGGTGTATCTGCTGCACCCTGCGCGACGACCTATTGCAAGAGGTGCGTCGTCTCTCGGACGAGGGGAGATTTGACTATCTTCTTATTGAATCCACTGGCGTATCAGAACCGTTACCGGTGGCGGCGACATTTGAATTTCGCGATGAATACGGCGCAAGCCTATCCGACGTGGCACGGTTAGACACAATGGTCACAGTTGTGGACGCTGAGAACCTTCTCAAAGACTACGGTAGCCGCGACTTCCTTAGGGACCGCGGGCAAGAGCTTGGCGATGCAGACGACCGGACGCTGGTTGACCTTCTTGTCGATCAAATCGAATTTGCAGATGTCGTTATTCTAAACAAGGTCAGCGACGCAGGATCGCAAAAGCGCGACGCAGCCCGTAAAATCGTCACCGCATTAAATCCGGATGCGCAAATCATCGAAACTGATTTTGGACGAGTCGCGCAGGATCGCATCTTTGACACCGGCTTGTTCAACTTCGAGACGGCGCACGAACACCCCCTTTGGGCAAAGGAGCTTTACGGTTTTGCGGATCACATTCCAGAAACTGAAGAATATGGCGTATCTTCTTTCGTTTATCGTGCGCGGCGGCCCTTTCACCCACAAAAAGTGCATGACGTACTAAGCGGGTCGCTTCCCGGGGTGCTTCGCGCAAAGGGGCATTTTTGGGTAGCCTCTCGGCCAGATTGGCTCGCCGAATTTTCGCTCGCGGGTGCGATTGGCACCATGCGCCCGATGGGCAAATGGTGGGCTAGCGTGCCTAATGATCAGCGCCCCAATCACCCGGACGCCACAGCATACCTAAGGCGGCACTGGGAAGAACCATTTGGTGATCGCAGGCAAGAGTTGGTCTTTATCGGGGCAGGTATGGATAAGGTAGCGATTTCATCGGCACTAGATGGAGCGCTGATGGACAAATCAGAAACCCAAATCAAACAAGAATGGTCAAACTTGGATGATCCTTTTCCAGCCTGGCGGCACGCATCAGAGGCCGTGTGATGGGACACCTGAACCGTCAAGATAACATGCGTAGCGCGCTCAAACGCCGCGCCCGAAAAGGTGACCCGATGGCAGCTTACGATCAGCTTCCATCAGCGTTGCGTTCTTGGTTGATGCACGCAACGCTACCTTGGTCGGCCAGTTCTGCGCATCGCATTTGGCGTAACTCACTTCGCGCGTCAGGTGGTGATCTTGACGCAGCACGGCAAAGGCTCACGCAAATCGAACAAGCAACGTTAAAGCGCGACCGGTTTTCAACTTAAACCGGTCGGCTCCGTTTCAACGAGGCTCACCGCAATTTCAGCCATCTGTAGGATCGCATCCCGAGTGTCAGCAACCGCGATAAAGCGTGCGTTATGACAGAATTTTGCACCTTTGACGCCGCTTGCTTCTTCCAATGCCGCGTCAGTTAGGCCTGCCCATGCAGCAGGCAAATCTGCGCGCTGTTCAAAGGTGTCGTTTGACAACTTAATGCCGCCCAGCATCCAGTCATCGCCACGAGGATTGACCACAAACAAAATATGATCTGCTTCTGCTAGATCAAGCGCCGAACGATACGGCATACCCATTGGTAGTTCGAGTATTGGTGACGAACCGGCCTTGGCAATTGCATCCAGAACAATGCTTTGCGCACGAGCCTTTGCAGCAAGGTTTTTGATCTGGGCCTCAACAAAGCTACGCGCAATTGGCAAGGCTTCAAAGAACGCGTCATCATCGGCCGTTGGCGATGTATCGTCGAATACCGGTTTCAGGCTTCCCAATAGTGCGGGCAGCGTCAGGATCGACAGTGGCCCCGCCACGGACGGCTCCATTGCGCCGTTATCCAATAAATCAATCGGCAACACAAATTTAGTATCAAACTTGAGGTGGATCGCTTCGATATCTTCGGCAGGCACGTCCATCGCAGCTAAGTAAGCCCGCCCATAATGCGACCAGATCAGTCCAAACGAACTGAATGGCTGATCATCTTCACGCAATGGGCCTGGTCGCTGATGGTGGTCAAATATCTGAGCCTCGGCATCATAGCTGCCCCCTACATCATAAATGATCTTATCTGCCGCCGGCGTAATCAATCCACGGTCACGCGTGCGGAGCAGCTTTGCATTGGGAAACAGCCGCGTCAGCACAACCGACGACAACAGTTCGTCCGCATGGAAGCCGCCAGAATGAGTAACAAGTTGGGTGATGGTCATAAGCAAGCTCCAAAGCGATCGGTCAACGATAAGGTGACCAATCTGGCCTCCTTTAACAGGATGTTAAAGGACGTTTCTCAAAGGGATGCCGTTAGATCAAGATTTAAATTCCGAGCCATCAAAAGGACCGATGCTTATTGTGAAAACACACCGCCCCAGCGCGGATGGTTGCCCAGTTTTCGATAACAGGTTTAAGTTCTTAGCATTAGGTCATATGAAGGGCTGAATGTTGAGTTTTTTTACTTATACAACTGCCACACTTCCGTTTTTGTTCATAAAATGGAAGTCGAAAGCACAGATATGCGCGCCAACAGCCCTGGTTCGCCTATGTAGTCGCAGCAATTCGAACTTAACAACAAACCCTTATTCGTTGGGCCATATTCTTGTACCGCAGATAAGCCTAAATAGGGCAAAACATCAGACGGTAAGCTAACCTGAACCTTTACGGTTCACGGGTTGTCGTTACGCCCGGTAATAAACGGGAGAACGGCAAATGGAATCTGCCAGAGACTACTACTCACCAACCCAACTTCGCACCGATCAATGGAGCGCGCTGCGCGAGGTGACAGGATCGCTTGGGCGCAGTGCCCCAAACGAAATATTGGCGGATGACCTCGCAAAGGCAGAGCAACTTTTCGAAGAATTAGCGCTGATCGAACCATATTGGGCATTTCCCGGAATGGTTGCGTTTGATCAAATGCGCCGTCAGTTAGAGCATAGCAGCTTTGAAGATCTGGCATTTACGGTGCACCGCGTGACTCGTGCGCTTGCCACCGGTGCCTATCGCCGCCGGAGCATCCCGCTAGAGCGTGATAGCGTCGATCAAGAAGAACACGATGACGAGGCGCTGTTAACGACCGAAGCACGCGCGCTGGCCAAACCTTACTTTGAGGTCTTGGTCGTCGATAGCGTGAGCGAACAACAAGAACGCTGGCTCAAAGACAACGTCGCGCACATGCTGCGCCCCGAAGATCCGTTCGTCTACGAAGCCGTTGTTGTGCCCAGCCTCGAAGACGCGCTTATCGCCGTGATGTTCAATCATAACATTCAGGCGATCATTATACGCCCAGGTTTGTTGCTGAAATCCGAGTTAAACAACGAAGTTCTGCGCAGCTATCTTAACCGCGCTGGTACCCCAGAAGAAATCGATGCAATTCCCCCCGAAAACTTAGGCCCAGAATTGTGCCGCATGCTCGCGCGGGTCCGTCCAGAACTCGATGTTTATTTGGTTACCCATCGGTCAATAGAAGACATAGCCAATCTTGACCTTGGGATTTGCCGCCGGGTCTTTTACAACCAAGAAGACTTTTTAGAACTGCACCTGAACGTCATTCGCGGCGTTGAGGCGCGCAACAACACACCCTTTTTCACGGCACTTGTAGATTACTCTAAACAGCCAACCGGTGTGTTCCATGCAATGCCCATCAGTCGCGGGAAATCAATTACCCGCAGCCATTGGATACAAGACATGGGGGCCTTTTACGGGCCAAACATCTTTCTGGCTGAAACCTCAGCCACATCCGGTGGGTTGGACAGCCTACTTGCTCCGCACGGCCCAATCAAAGAAGCACAAGAGCTAGCGAGCCGTGCGTTTGGGTCCAAGAAAACGTTTTTTGCGACAAATGGCACATCGACCTGTAACAAGATTGTCGTGCAGGCGCTTGTTCGGCCGGGTGACGTCGTGCTGGTTGATCGCGACTGCCATAAATCCCATCACTATGGTATGGTGCTTGCCGGGGCCGAGGTGGTTTACCTCGATAGCTATCCTTTGAACGAATATTCGATGTATGGCGCGGTCCCGCTGCGCAGCATCAAACAACAGTTATTAGCGTTGAAAGCAGCAGGTAAACTGGACCGCGTCCGTATGCTTCTGCTGACGAACTGCACCTTTGACGGGATCGTCTATAATGTCGAACGAGTGATGGAAGAATGCCTTGCCATCAAACCCGATCTGATTTTCCTTTGGGATGAAGCATGGTTTGCATTCGCACGCTTTAGCCCAACCTATCGTCAGCGTACGGCCATGCGCACAGCAAATAACCTGCGCGAAAGGTTCGACAGTGACGCGCACCGTCTCGCCTATGATGCGCAGCAAGAGGAATTAAAAGACGCAAGCGTAGATCGCGTACTTGATACCAGATTGCTTGCCTCGCCTGACGCGCGGGTACGCGTCTATGCAACCCAATCAACGCATAAAACGCTAACATCGTTGCGCCAAGGGTCGATGATCCACGTCCACGATCAGGATTTCAAAGGCGAGGTCGAACAGTCGTTCCACGAAGCCTATATGACACACACGTCGACATCACCGAACTATCAAATTATTGCGTCACTGGATGTGGGGCGCAGACAGGTTGAACTCGAGGGGTTCGAATTTGTTCAGCGACAGCTAGAAGCGGCAATGACAATGCGACGAGCGATTAGCTCAAACCCATTGCTGCAAAAATACTTCAAAGTCCTATCCACAGCCGACATGATCCCCGACGCCCACCGTCAAAGCGGCGTAACCAGCTATTTCGACAGTGACGTCGGATGGACCGATATGTGGGAAAGCTGGGAAAATGATGAATTCGTTCTTGATGCAACCCGCGTGACATTATCCGTTGGCGGCACTGGGTGGGATGGCGACACTTTCAAGACGGATATTTTGATGGATCGCTACGGCATCCAAATCAATAAAACATCGCGAAATACTGTCCTGTTTATGACCAACATCGGCACCACACGATCTTCGGTCGCCTATATGATCGAAGTCTTAGTCGAGATCGCAAAAGAACTGGATAACCTTCTGGACGACGCATCAAAGATGGAGCGGTTGTCCTTTGAACGGCGGGTTGAAAACCTGATGGAAAAATATCCACCGCTTCCTGACTTCAGCCGTTTTCACGATGCGTTCCGTCCCGACGACATAACCCCAGAGGGCGACATCCGCACGGCCTATTACCTCAGCTATGACGACACGAACTGCGATTACTTCGAACTGGATGGCACCTTGCAAGATATGCTTGATGCAGGACGAGAAGTCGTCTCAGCCAGCTTTATCATCCCCTACCCACCCGGCTTTCCAATCCTTGTTCCTGGCCAAGTCATCAGTGCCGAAATCCTTGCGTTCATGCGCGCTCTAGACGTGAGCGAGATCCACGGCTACCGCGCAGATTTGGGCCTTAGGGTATTTACAGAAGACGCCTTGGAAAACTTGACAGCCCAAAACCCCTAAGGCTAACAACCCATTAAAATGACAACGAAAATTATGGCGTCGCATTAGCGGCGCCCTTTGTTATTCCGACGCATATGCCACCGCGACCATAAGGAATACACCAATCGGATAACCAAGCGGCACGGATCGCAAGACTTCGGTCGAAATCAATCGAAGAACTATTTTTGCGATCCGCGTTATGCCACTCTTTTGTTACAGTGACGCCTTTACAACCATACCAACTGCATCAGCTGCTTCGGAGCCTTTTTGAACAAAGTGTTCACCAAAGAATGTCATATGTTCCTGGGTTGGCTGAAAATTGTGCGGCGTCAATGACACGGAAAACGTTGGAACACCGGTGTCCATCTGCGCGCGCATGAGGCCGTCCACCACAGCCTGAGCAACAAAATCATGCCGGTAAATACCGCCATCGACCACCAATGCGGCACATACAATCGCATCGTACTCACCCGTTTCACCCAGTTTCTTAGCCAACAGAGGCATTTCAAATGCACCGGGTACATCAAATAATTTAATTTCCACAGCCTGGCCCACGGCATCCATACGCGCCGAGAATCCAGCCAGCGATTGATCAACAATCTCAGCGTGCCAACGTGCCTTGATATAGGCAATTTTAAGTGTTTCGGTCATCGTGCGACTCCTCGGGCCATATACGTTCATCCCAAGACGCAGCCGCACAGCGCAAGAGGCATAGCGCCTTGCTCTGTACGTTCTCTTCCATCCGGACTTTCACCGTCGGCTCTGGAATTACACCAGATCTGCTGACCTCAAATTCCCCGAAGAAGGAAAAATGAGCGCTCGCGGGCTTTCACCGCCGGTAGGGAATTGCACCCCGCCCTGAGAACTCTTTTGGTTTGCCTCGCATAGGCAGCAAACGCAAGCCCACAACGTATTCTTCGCTGCGTCAGACATTCAAATCTTCGACACCGGTGTCGATATGTGGCGCCCAAAACCCAATACTTTCCGCTATTTGCGATATCACCTCACGGTCATCAGGCTCACGCTCTTTGAAACTCAATTCAAGGCATATCTCGTTGTTAACTGCCCCACCCTGTGCAAATGCAGCCAACAGCTGTTTTGGCTGCACTTTCCCCTTTGCATTAAACACTTCAGCAAAGGGACGGTGCCCACCTTTATCGCGCAGACTTTGTTTGATATGAATAATAGGGCTTACCTTTGGCACGGCCATTGCCCAAGCATATGGGTCGTAATCATTGGAGTTGCGACTGGTCACATCCCCATGATCAATGTCAGTCATCATCCACATTGGCACAGCCATATTGGCTGCAGTCAACCGATCCTGAAGCGCGAAACAACTTTCGATCGTCGCACCAAATTCACGACCGATGCTCATTGGCTCCCAGTACACTTAGGATAGACCTGCCGCCTTGGCGTGGTCCGCAACCTCGGCCCAGCATTCGATCGCAATTTGCATCAGATATTCACACCACTTTGGGTCATCAAAATCCTTATAAGTAAAAATTGCAAACTGGGTACCAACCGACGTGCCACCTAAGTCGGCCGTAATATCGGCAAAGGTTTTAAACCAATCTACGTAGTGGCGTCTCACATCCCGATCAGGATGTCCAAAATGATTCAATCGCCCGTATGGCCCTGTCATTCCGCTGGTGACGCGCACCCCCGTCCGACGCAGCGCACGCCCCATTTCCCGCGACAACCTGCTAACAACAGGCGCTGGCCAGCTTGGACTTATAACTTCATGCATCAGTTGCAGGTCACGGATGTGAAGTTGCTGCGCGACTGTATTAATAAGATCATCGGCCTAAGCAAAGCGGTTCACAAGCGGGTTCGTGTTTAACGACAACGTCAAAGCCATATCACGCGGCCTTTGACAGTGACGCGTCAAACCACTGGGCAAACGCGGCCTGTTCGTCCGCGGTCAAATCCAGACGATGTTTCGTCCGCCGCCACAATACATCTTCGGCAGTTTGCGCCCACTCGTGTTTAACAAGGTATCTGACCTCCGCCTCGTATAAATCACCGCCAAAGTGTTGATCCAAATCATCGCGTGAAGCAGCCCCATCAACAACCATATGAATGCGCGCGCCGTAAAGCCGGCCATAATGGCGACGCAAGCTTCGGGGCATCCAAGGATAGTCCGTTTTCAGTTTCTCGGAAAATGCCTCATAGTCAGCGTTTTCAATACCGCCGCCGGGCAGCGCGACTGATTCAGTCCAATCTTTCCCCATCTGTGGGGAAAAATCAGCGACCTTGTGCATCCCCCGCTCCGCCAATTCGCGGAACGTCGTAATCTTACCGCCAAAGATGTTTAGCAACGGAGCGCCATCGACCTCGTCCAAATCAAACACGTAGTCTCGTTTCACCGCGGACGGGTTTCCCTGACCATCGTCTAACAATGGACGCACGCCGGAAAAACTTTCTAGCACATCTTCGCGACGCAGCTTTTCTTTGAAATAGCGGTTCACAACCGCAATCAGATATTCGATTTCACTTTCATCAGGGGTCACGTCTTCGGCACGACCATCGTAGGAAATGTCAGTGGTCCCAATCAGCGCTTTATTCCCCTCGTAAGGATTAATGAATATCACGCGTTTGTCATGGTTTTGAACAAGATAGGCATTAGGTCCTTCCCAAAACTTTGGCACGATAATATGCGACCCTTTAACAAGGCCAACGTTCCGGCTTGAATTCGCGCCAGCAATCTGAATATTCAAAACCGCGCTTATATTTATCCAAAATGGCCGCGCCTTCGGGATCACGCCGCAAATTCAGCATCCGCATCCCCGGCAGTTTTTTACGCCCACCTAAATGATCGTACAAAAACAGCCCCAACCGCACGAGCCACGCCGGCCGGTCATCAGGCGAATGCGGTAACACAAATCGCATGAGCCAAATGATATGTGGCGCCGCATTCATTGAAACTTCGCGCTCCACCAATGCTTCGCGCACCAGCCGGAATTCATAGTATTCCAAGTATCGCAGACCGCCGTGAACAAGTTTGCCAGAGCGCGAAGATGTACCCTCGGCTAGGTCGCCCTTTTCCCTGTCTGACGTCAGCGCTTATGGGTTCAAATAGTGCAATTTGCTAAGAGAGTGTTTGTTGCTCATCGTAGCCACCGAGGAGTGGAAGATGAGAAAG
>NZ_PVTP01000020.1 GCF_003003285.1 Yoonia maritima
ACCGCCAACACGCCGCATAATCAAACCAACCAGATGAGCCAGACTCTCTCTTAGTTTAGGCCCGCTTTGGTTCCAAAAAACCTGACGACGGACAGAGCGTGCTATCCTCGGCCGCGATACGGTGGAACGCCTTGATCGGGAATCCAGACGCCTTCGGGCATCGCACCCGTTTGCCAGAACACATCAATTGGGATGCCCCCGCGCGGATACCAGTATCCGCCAATGCGCAGCCATTGCGGCTCAAGAAATTCTGCCAACCGACGAGCGATCGAAACTGTGCAATCTTCGTGGAACGCACCATGATTCCGGAACGAACCTAAGAACAGCTTGAGTGACTTGCTTTCGATCAGCCACGCACCGGGCACATAGTCGATGACAAGATGGGCAAAATCCGGCTGACCTGTCATCGGGCAAAGTGACGTGAATTCAGGCGCGGTAAAGCGCACGTTATATGCAACGTCGGCTTGCGGATTTGGAACGCGCTCCAACTCGGCCTCTTCGGGGGTGGCTGGCATAACCGTCGCACCACCCAGTTGCTTTAGATTGCTATAGATATCGTCACTCATACGATTTCTCCTATCGGAATGATTAAACGCCCCGTTTGTTGCCCCAGACCAGAACATGCAACTGTGGCAAAACCCGAGGGGTGAACCAGCGGTCAGCCGTCACCTTTTCAATTAGCCAATGCAGGCGGTCGATTGTGGCCGTTAGGTCCACTGGCTCGTTTGGGTCGACCTCTGAATTACCCGGTTGCAAGTACAGTGGCAGATACGGATATTTTTCGGATGCTGCTTTGGCCCAAGCATAATCCTCGTCATCAAAGATCACGATTTTCATGACTATTTCGGGCCCACCTTCTGCAGCAGAAAGGCACTTGTCGAATGCGGCCCAGTCAACGGTTTCCTCGCTTGAAGGCGGCTTGGGGCTTAGCACCAGTGTATCAAGATCGCCGAACCATGGCTTGGCGATCGAGCCTTGTGTCTCGCAGGCGAATTTATAACCGTCGGCTTTACCTAATGCGATCACTGGCCCAAAGTCTTGGATCGCAGGGTTGCCGCCAGAAATCGAAACAGTCAGTGGCCGTCCACCAGAAAGCTGGGCGACTTCTTTCCAGACCTCTACCGGTTCCATGACGTGCCAATCGTGCCGATTAGCGCTGTCCACGGCATGCATCGAGTCGCACCAGACGCAGCGATAATCACACCCACCGGCACGGATGAATACGGTCGGTTCACCGATCAGCGCGCCCTCGCCCTGAATTGTCGGCCCGAATATTTCCGCAATACGCAGTGTCATGGTCGATACTCTGCCCAAGTTTTCGGTGTTTCAGAAACCTTAACCGCCGACGCTTCCGGCCAGCGTGCTTTGCACCATTCGTAAAAATGATGCGCCATGTTTTCGGCAGTTGAGGGCCCATCCAGAACATCATTTAGGTGCCGGTGATCGAAGGTGCCGTCGATATAATCCTTCAACGGTTTTAGTTCGTGATAATCACGCACAAAACCATCCGAGTTAAGCGACGCTGCGGCCAGTTCAACGACAACAATATAGTTGTGACCATGCAAGCGCGCGCATTGGTGATCCTGTGGCAGATGCGACAGTTGATGCGAGGCTGAAAAGTGAAACTCCTTCGATATGCGAAACATCAGTTGCCCTCATGCGCCGCAATAGCGGCCTGCCAGAAATCTGGGTCTTCGTAATCCGTCGGGTCTTCGACACCTGCCAGATGGAACGCCTCGCGACGCTCGACACAGGTTCCGCAGCGCCCGCACTGTTTTTCGCCGCCCTTATAGCACGACCACGTTTCGGCAAATGGCGTTCCAACGCGTGCACCTTCGGTCACGATTTCGGCTTTGGATCGGTGCACAAATGGCGTTGACAGCGTCACATCTGCGTAACCGTCCAGCGCTGCGCGCTGCATCCGGTCAAAACTTTCGGTGAATGCAGGTCGGCAATCGGGATAGATAAAGTGATCGCCCCCATGAACCGCTGTCGCCACAGCGTCATCACCGTTCGCGGCGGCAATACCATAAGCAATGGTCAGCATAATCGCATTGCGATTCGGCACCACTGTGATTTTCATGGTCTCTTCGGCATAGTGGCCGTCGGGAACATCGATATCATCCGTCAGTGCAGAACCGCTAAGCGCGGCACCGATTTGGCGCATATCGATGATGTGATGCGGCACGCCCAACCGAACGGCACATGCTGCCGCATAATCGAGCTCTTTGCGGTGGCGCTGTCCATAATCAAAGGACACCAGCCGAGAAAGGTTGCCGTCATTGGCAACCACATGCGTAAGCGAAACAGAATCCAGTCCGCCCGAGCAGATAACAATCGTCTTCATTTTTCAGTCCTTGTTTTGTTGACCGGGTAGGCTGCGACCGGTGGAGCGCCGTTTAGACAAGGCGCGTTCAGAACGCAACAGCGATTAAAGCTGCCGTTGCCCTTCCGTTACGTGCGAGCGCGCTTCAACGCGAGCGCATCGTTCAATACCGCAAGAACCTGATCTGAGGGGACATCGGAGGTGATAAAAGCCTCCCCAATCCCACGTGCCAAGATAAAGCGCAGCTTGCCATCAAGGACCTTTTTATCTTGCCCCATCAGGGCCAAGAGCCCTTCGGCATCCGGCAGATCACCTTGGATATCCGCGACATCCACTTTCATACCCATGTCACGCAAATGCGCACGCACGCGGCTAGGGTCCTCTTGACTACAAAGCCCCAGACGTGCCGACAGTTCAAACGCCATCGCACACCCGATAGCAACGCCTTCGCCGTGCAGCAATCGGTCAGAGTAACCCGTAGCGGATTCAAGCGCGTGTCCAAAAGTATGACCAAGGTTCAGCAACGCCCGGTCACCCTGTTCGGTTTCATCTCGTTGCACGATGTCGGCTTTCATCTCGCATGAACGTGTCACCGCGCGAATCCGTGCATCCATATCGCCCGCAGCCAATGCTGGCCCTTGGGATTCGAGCCAGTCAAAAAACGCCGCATCGCCGAGCATGCCGTATTTGACGACTTCGCCATAACCAGCCAGAAAATCGCGTGCAGTCAGCGTACCCAATAGCGCGGTGTCAGCCAGAACCAGACTTGGCTGATGAAACGCGCCAATCAGGTTTTTCCCGTGCGGAGAGTTAATGCCTGTCTTTCCGCCAACTGAGCTATCCACCTGCGCCAAAAGCGTGGTTGGGATTTGCACGAAACGCACACCGCGCCGCATGATCGCTGCCGCAAAGCCAGCCAAGTCACCGATGACACCGCCACCAAAAGCGATCACGATGTCGCCGCGCTCGACCTTTTGGGCGAGTAACCACTCAACAGAACGTTCTAACTGCGCCCAACATTTCGTTGATTCTCCGGGCGGAAGGGCAAGCGCTTCTGATGTGAGCCCTGCCCGCTCTAATCCGGCCTGAAGCTCTGCCAGGTGCAGAGCAGCAACGGTTTCATCTGTCAGGATACAAACATGTTTGCGCCCACCAAGCGCTGCGACATAGGCACCAGCCTGTTCCAAAAGACCCGGACCAATATGGATGTCATATTCGCGACCGGGCAAATCGACGTGTACTGTGGCGGTCATGTTATGTGATCTCCATGATGTCGGGACGTGAAATCAGCGCGTCCAGCGCGCTTTGTGTTGTGTCTTCGATGGTTGCGTCGCGTGCAACCTGCAAACGAACACCGGCGTGTTCATAAATGGGGCGACGTTCGTTGTAGATCGTCGTCAGCGTCTGTTTGGGATTGGGCGTCCGTAGCAGCGGCCGCGTATCTTTGTGACGCACCCGATCCCAAAGCGTATCGAGATCAGCATCAAGCCAAAGCGCAACGCCCATCTCACTGATCGCTGTTCGGTTTCTTTCGGCCAAGAACGCGCCGCCACCGGTTGATACAATGCCCGGCGGGCCAGACAGTAGCCTTCGCAACACCTCAGCTTCACGTTCGCGAAAAAACGCTTCGCCGTCGCGTTCAAAGATTTCAGCGATAGACAAGGCGGCTGCGGCCTCGATGGCGGCGTCACTATCAACAAACGGTACACCAAGTCGTTCGGCCATCGCGCGACCAATCGCCGACTTCCCAGACCCCATCATCCCCACCAACACAACTGTGCGATGCAGCTGATATTCCGGTCCGTCCGTCATTCGATTATGCCCCCCGACATTCGGCATAATGCCGCCTCACGTAAAATTAATGAATGAATGCCGTGATCTTGCGGAAAAGGCCATATATAAACACTTCAATAGTTGGCATTAAGACCACATACTGAGGCATATAAAGAGGAACGGGGCAGATAATGTTGCGGCTCATCAAGGCACTTTTGTTTTTATTCGTTTTGGCAGGCGTCGGTTTGATCGCGTTTGCCTATATCGGACCGATATTTTTTCCGGCTGATTTTGCGGCCCCTTCAAGCGAGGTAACGCGCCCTGTTACGCTGGAAACAAACTAAACGCGCCGCGCTTTTTTGCTGTGCGATAAGCACGCCCCTATTTGCCCAAGACGAACCCTTGTCGGCAATAGATTGGCTTTCGCGCAGCGTACAGCCAAACATTACGATGATGGAACCGCCCGTTAGCCATGGTGCGACATCGCCACGTGTTACCGTGACGCCGCTTGATCGCCCATCAAAGGACCCAATTGGCCTGCTGCCGGCTGATGTAACGGGGTTACCGCCGACCATCTGGTCATCTAGCAATGAAGATACACTTGTCACGCTATTGATGGCGGAACGCATTGAAATGCTGCCCGCAATTCAAGAGTTCGTAAAGGTGCTTATCCTCGCTGAGGCAGACCCACCGCTTAACGCCAGCCCCAGCGGCAGGTTGTTTTTGGCCCGCGTTGATAAGCTACTTGATCTTGGTGCAATTGAACCCGCCAAAGCGCTGATCGAACAAGCCGAACCAGATACCGCCGCCTTGTTTCGCCGTTGGTTTGACGTCGCGCTACTGACTGGAACCGAAAACGATGCCTGCGATGTTATGGGGCAAAAGCCCTCCATCGCACCGACGTATTCTGCGCGCATTTTCTGCCTTGCGCGGAACGGTGACTGGTCTACTGCTGCGCTGACATTGAACACCCACCGCGTCCTTGGCGACATTACACAATCCGAAGAAATGCTACTAACGCGCTTTCTTGACCCTGAGATATTCGAAGGCGAACCGCCGCTTGATCCACCTGCCCGGATAAGTCCGCTGATGTTCCGTATGCACGAAGCAATTGGGGAAGGTTTGATAACCGCTGACCTGCCTCTGGCGTTCTCGCACGCGGATTTACGCCCAACGGTTGGTTGGAAATCTCAGATAGAGGCAGCCGAACGTTTAGCACGACATGGGGCAGTTTCGGAAAATGTCTTACAGGACTTTTATACAGCTCATACGCCTGCCGCATCTGGTGGCGTTTGGGATCGTGCACGCGCGGTACAACGGTTTGACCGCGCGGTCACAAACCAAGATGCCGATGCGATTGCCCTAACTCTTCCTGCTGCTTGGGCCGCCATGAAGCAAGCGCGCACAGAAATTCAATTCTCAAAGCTCTACACACAAGCGCTGCAAGATACGGAGTTGTCAGGCGACGCGCGTTCGATTGCGATCACCGTCGGGCTTTTGTCCCCCAACTATGAAGAGGTCGCGATCAACGCAGAAACCACGTCATATGACCCATTCTTAATTGCCCTAGCGCGTGGGCGCCCCCAAGAAGTTCGCGTGACGTCCCCAACTGCGCTCGCTATTCAAGCGGCATTCAACGGTGCCCAACCGCCTGCTGTACTGCAAACTTTGGTCGATGACGGTAAGCTTGGTGAGGCACTGTTGCGTACTACTGCGATCTTTAACCATGGCTATGCAGGCGATTTTCGATCATTAACTGACGCATTGTCATTGATGCGCACTGTCGGCTTAGAAGACGTTGCGCGCAGGGCGGCTCTTCAATTGATGATTTTGGAACGTGCGACGTGACAGCAACGAACCGATCAATGGCACGCTGGATTCAAGTTTTTCTCGAAGCGCAAGCCGCTGAACTGGATGCGGCAACGAACACACAGTTGGCCTACGCACGCGACTTGCAAAACTTGGCAGCATGGCTTGCCGATAAAAATTTACACTTTTCAAGTATAACCCGCGATCATGTGGAAAGCTATTTGATTGATTGCGAAAACGAAGGGCTATCCAAAGCAACGCGCGCGCGCCGGTTATCAGCGATCAAACAACTATACAGGTTCGCCTTCGAAGAAGGATGGCGTGAAGATAACCCCGCAATCCAAATCAAAGGACCTGGGCGCGCAAAACGCCTACCCAAAACGCTTGATGTCGCAGAGGTCGACCGTCTTTTAGACGCTGCACGCAATACCCCACGCGAGGCATTGCGCAACACATGCCTGATGGAATTGCTATATGCGACCGGAATGCGCGTAACCGAATTAGTCAGCCTACCCGTGTCATCCGCGCGCGGTGATCCGCGCATGCTATTGGTCCGCGGTAAGGGCGGCAAAGAACGTCTTGTTCCTCTATCGCCCCCTGCCCGCGTAGCATTGGCGGCTTATCTGATTTCACGTGACGCCGCCGAAGACGCAGGACGTAAAGACGGCAAACCAACCTCATCATTCCTGTTCCCCTCGCGCGGAAAGCTTGGCCACCTGACCCGGCACCGCTTTTTTGGATTGATAAAGGAATTCGCGGTGGCTGGCGGTGTTTCGCCGGAAAAAGTAACACCGCACACACTGCGCCACGCATTTGCGACGCATTTATTGGCTGGCGGCGCAGATTTACGGTCTATTCAGACAATGTTGGGGCATGCGGACGTAGCGACAACAGAAATCTATACACATGTTCTAGATGAACGACTAAAAGAGCTGGTGCTCGAACATCACCCGCTTGCAAAAGCCGGCAAAACCGAAAGACCGTAATGGACACCCTGACTTCTGACGCCACATT
The DNA here is from genome assembly GCF_003003285.1 of Yoonia maritima. Taxonomy (GTDB): domain Bacteria; phylum Pseudomonadota; class Alphaproteobacteria; order Rhodobacterales; family Rhodobacteraceae; genus Yoonia; species Yoonia maritima. The sequence goes on from NZ_PVTP01000020.1 coordinate 6,923, forward strand.
TTGGATAACAGCTGGCGCAATCCTAATCCTACTTATCCTATCCGGCTTTTTCTCGGGGTCGGAAACGGCGTTGACCGCAGCATCACGAGGCAAATTGCGCACAGCAGCCGATAAGGGCTCAAAAGGCGCACAGACTGCGCTCCAAGTAACCGAAGACAGTGAGCGCTTGATCGGCTCCGTTTTGCTTGGCAACAACGTTGTGAATATCTTAGCGACGTCACTTGCCACTGCACTGCTGACGAAAATCTTCGGTCAAAACGGCGTGGCAGCGGCAACGCTGATTATGACATTGCTGGTGCTGATCTTTGCCGAAGTGTTACCTAAAACATTTGCTATCACTTACCCGGAAACGGTCGCCTCAAAGGTCGCTGGCCCCATTGCGCTTGTTGTTTTGGTGTTTTCGCCGATGGTGGCCGCCGTACGTTACCTAGTACGCGGCGTGCTATATCTGTTTGGCGTGCGAACTGACCCCGACAGTAACATTCTTGCCGTACGCGAAGAAATTGCTGGGGCGTTGCAGCTGGGCCATTCAGAAGGGATCGTTGAAAAAGAAGATCGTGACCGGATTTTGGGTGCGTTGGACCTGAACGAACGCGCAGTCGAAGAAATCATGTTACACCGTTCTAGCATCCAAATGGTCGATGCGGATCAGAGCCCACAAGACATGCTGACGCAAATCCTAGATAGCCCGCACACGCGCTTGCCGCTTTATCGCGGCGATCAGGAGAATATTGTTGGCGTGATCCACGCCAAAGATTTGCTACGTGCAATGCATAAGTTACTGGCTGGATCAGACGCCCAAGGCCTCGCCGCGTTTGATGTGATGAAAGTCGCTATGCCGCCGTATTTTGTTCCGGAAACGACCACGCTAGACGATCAGATGCGTAACTTTTTAAAACGACAAACCCACTTTGCATTGGTTGTTGACGAATATGGTGGATTACAGGGGTTGATTACCCTTGAAGATATCCTTGAAGAAATTGTTGGCGAAATCGCTGATGAATTCGACGATCACGAAGAAGATATGATCGAAGCCACCGCCGACGGTGCTTATATCGTTGATGGTGGCATGACGATCCGTGACTTGAACCGCGCGCATGACTGGGGCCTACCAGACGACGAAGCAAATACAGTCGCAGGCCTTGTAATTCACGAAGCCCAGATGATCCCCGTCGAAGGCCAGGTATTTTCGTTCCATGGCTTCCGGTTTGAGGTTCTCAAGAAAGAAGAAAACCGGATCGCAACGCTAAAAATTCGACAGCTTTGATTTAGGGAGGGTGGATTGAAATCCACCCTACGAAGAACTACCGCGCCTTAAACAAACTGCCCAAAATTCCACGAACAATCCGGCGGCCTGTAGTACCCTTAAGCTCTTTGGCGACGACAGACGCCAATGCACCACCAAAACCGCCACCCGACGATTTTCGCGACGTCGAACGGCTACGGCTTTGGTTGAGCCCGCCATCATAGCGGCGCGCATTCCGAAATTCGCGCTCTTTCTCGTCCGCTTCTGCTTCGGCGGCCTTGGCTTCTTTGGCCGCAGCCTCTGCCTTTTTCGCCAACATCTCATGTGCACTTTCACGATCAAGCGGCGTATCGTATTTACCAGCCATGGCCGATGCATTCATTACCGCCTTGCGCGCGGCATAATCAATTGGGCCCAGCTGTGACGATGGCGGACGGATCAGGGTACGTTCGACAACTTGCGGAATCCCCTTTCGGTCAAGGAAAGACGTGACCGCCTCGCCTGTGCCGACTTCTTGGATCGCCTCTGCTGTATCAAACGCCGGGTTATCGCGATAGGTTTCGGCCGCTGTCTTTAGCTCCTTACGGTCTTTGGCCGTAAACGCCCGCAGCGCATGCTGCACACGGTTACCAAGCTGACCCAGGACATCATCAGGAATATCACCCGGGTTTTGCGTGACGAAATAGACCCCAACCCCTTTCGATCGGATCAAACGCGCGACCTGTTCGACCTTATCAACAAGAACTTTCGGTGCATCGTCAAATAGCAAATGCGCCTCATCAAAAAAGAAGACAAGCTTGGGTTTATCCGGGTTACCGACTTCGGGCAGTTCTTCGAACAACTCTGACAATAGCCACAACAAGAACGTCGCATACAAGCGCGGGCTGCCCATCAATTGGTCTGCGGCAAGAATGTTGATCTCTCCGCGACCACCTCGGATGCCCATCATGTCTGACAAATCAAGAGCCGGCTCACCGAACAACGCAGACCCACCTTGATTTTCGAGCACCAGCAGCTCGCGCTGAATTGCCCCTACAGAAGAAGACGCAACATTGCCGTAGCGCAGCGAAAGTTCTTTCGCATTTTGCCCTACCCACACGAGCATCGCCTGCAGATCCTTTAGATCCAAGAGAGGAAGACCCTCTTCGTCGGCTACGCGGAATGCAACGTTTAATACGCCTTCTTGAACATCGGTGAGGCCCATCAAACGCGCCAGCAACAGTGGCCCCATCTCTGCGACAGTCGCGCGAATGGGGTGGCCTTTTTCCCCGAACAAGTCCCAAAATGTTACAGGAAAGCTGTCGTATTGCAGGTCAAGGCCGATGGTTTTGGCGCGCTTTGTAAATGCCTCGTGCAATTTGAAATCCGCACTTCCGGCAGCAGCAAGCCCCGACAGGTCACCTTTCACGTCAGATAGAAACACCGGGACACCAGCGGCAGAGAACTCTTCCGCCATGATTTGTAACGTCACAGTTTTACCTGTGCCGGTCGCTCCGGCAATCAGACCGTGACGGTTCGCTTTATCAAGTAGCATGGTTTGCGCCACGCCGTAATCCTGTGCGCCGCCACCGATAAAGATATGATCTGCCATGCTGCCGTCCCTCATTTTAAGTTTGTATCAAAATACATCCTTAGCCAATTGATGCTAGCCTAAAGCATGGCCCAAACGCAGCCTTGCGTTACATCAGCTATTTTTCCCCGCAACTCTATAGTGTTCAATACAGTCGGTTTTTCAGGTTACGCGATTCTTATTTAATATTGACGCACCCTGTCACATTGCGTAACTTTCATGACAATTAGTCGGCCAAGTCCGGCAGGGAAAAATGGAAAAGGGTTCCTTCGGGGGCCCTTTTTCTATTTCAGCACGCGCATTTGTGAGCGGAACATAGCCTTGACAGGCCATTCCCCCACTGACAGCCCTAAACGCCCATGATAAGCAGGCTCAAAAGCTAAAGGACCTATCTTATGCGCAGTACATTTAAATCAATCGTTGTTGCCGCCTTGTTGGTGCAAGGAACAACAGCTTTCGCCCAAGATGCGACAGAAGCCGAAGTAGAAACGCCCATCGAAGAAGTCACTGATTCTGCGGCGGATCTTGATCTTGGTCAACCTGCTGGCCCCGCGGTCGGACAAGCCTACATTCTGCAGGAATTCGGTGATTGGGCAATGCGCTGTGTGCGCGCACCAGAAGATGAAGCAGACCCCTGCAATATGTACCAATTGCTAAGCGACAGCGAAGGCAACGCAATCGCTGAGTTTAACTTCTTCCGTCTGCCAGAGGGAGCAACCGCCGCAGCCGGCGCAACAGTTGTTGTTCCACTTGAAACACTGCTGACCCAACAGTTAACTCTTGCAGTTGATGGGCAAAATGCGCGCAGCTATCCGTTTCGCTTTTGCAATCAAGGCGGCTGTGTCGCGCGGCTTGGTTTTACCGAAGCAGAGATAAACCAGTTTAAACGTGGTGCCGGCGCGACAATTCGCCTTGTGCATGCTGCGAATCCAAACCAAGAAATCATGCTCGATTTATCGCTGACCGGCTTTACCGCAGGATACGAAGGGTCAGTTGGCCCAAGCGAATAAGATCGATTGCACCTGACCGTAAGGTCGGGTGCAATTCCCTAATTTAGGTTGCGCAGTGCAAGAACTGCGTTCAATCCACCAAACGCAAATGCATTGGACAACACAACGTCGACCTTTGCGTCACGTGCTTCATTCGGCACCACATCCATTGCGCATTCTGGATCGGCCTCTTCATAGCCAATTGTCGGGGCAATCACGCCGTCCTTTAGCGCCATGATACAGGCAAGTAGTTCCACGGCGCCTGTTCCACCGATCAAATGACCATGCATGGATTTCGTCGAGGACATCATAAGGTGATCAGCGTGATGGCCAAAGACATCAGCCACCGCAGCGCATTCTGTTTTGTCGTTTGCCGCCGTTCCAGTGCCATGTGCGTTGATATATCCGACACTGTCCAACGCTACGCCCGCATCTTTTACTGCCCCTGCGATTGCGCGCGCGGCACCTTGCTTTGATGGGGTAACGATATCAGACGCGTCAGATGACATTGCAAAGCCAGCAACTTCGCACAGTATGTCAGCACCGCGCGCCACCGCATGCTCATAATCTTCGAACACATAGACCGCAGCGCCTTCACCTTGGACCATACCGTTACGGGTAGCTGAAAACGGGCGGCAGGCGTCTTTGGACATGACGCGTAAACCTTCCCAGGCTTTTATCCCGCCAAAGCAAAGCATCGCTTCTGAGCCGCCAGTGATCATGACTTTGGACATACCGCTACGAACCATGTTGAACGCCTGTCCCATCGCGTGATTGGACGATGCACAAGCCGTCGCAACCGTGAACGTTGGTCCGCGCAAATTCCATTCTATGGAAACATGGCTTGCGGCCGCATTGTTCATCAGTCGTGGCACGATGAACGGGTGTACGCGATTTTTCCCTTCTTCATAGACAGCGCGATAGTTTTCATCTTGGGTTGTAAGCCCACCACCAGAGGTCCCCAAAACCACACCAGATCTATCAGCCAACTCGCCAGAGAACGTTAAGCCTGATTGGCTGATGGCCTGACGCGCGGCAAGCAATGCAAATTGGGTAAAGCGATCATAAAGCGCAAGCTGTTGGCGGTTAAAATGGCTGGCCTCTTCATAGCCTTTAATCTGCCCACCGATCTGGATGGACAGGCGATCAACGTCTTTTATGTCAAGCGGTCCAATGCCACAGCGACCTTCGCGGAATGCTTCGAACGTGCTGGCAATATCTGTACCAAGCGGGTTCATTGTCCCCGCGCCAGTAATAACGACACGACGCATTATGAGGATTGCTCGGTTTTAAGCTTATCGACAGCATCTACGATCGACGCGATGGACGATATGTCGAAATCACTTTCGGTTGGATCGTTCGCATTGAATGGAACCGTAATGTCAAAGCTTTCCTCGATTGCGAAAATGCTTTCGACTAAGCCAAGGCTATCGATCCCCAAATCTGCAAGCGTGTGCTCCATCTTAACGTCAGATGGTTCAAGCATGGCCTGCTCTGCTATTATTGCGATCACCTGTTCTTTGATGCTCATGGTCTGAGATCCGTTATTGTTTAATGCGATTTAGGTCGTTTTGCCTAAGAATGAAACAGTTTCTTAACGCTTTGCCAAACTGTTCAACAATCGTGGCAACCGACGTAGCGCTTTGTAACTTTCTAGGTGCGTGTTCATTTTTGTTGCGGGATACCCCATCATGACCCGGCCGGCCGGTACGTTTGACAACACGACAGAGCCACCGCCCAACACGACATCAGCGCCAATTGTAACGTTATCTGCGATGCCAGCCTTCCCCCCGACGACAACGCGATCACCGATAACTGTCGACCCTGCAACGCCAGCTTGGGCGCATAGCAAACAGTGTTCACCAACAATGACATTGTGCCCAACCTGCACCAGATTATCGATTTTGGTACCCTTGCCCACATGCGTTGCCCGGATTGTTCCGGCATCGACAGTGGACCCTGCCCCAATTTCCACGTCATCCCCGATTTCAACACTCCCCAAAGAATGGATACGGTGCCATGTCGGGTCATCAGGCGCCGCCATGGGGACGTTACCTAGTGTTTCACGGGCGAGCTCAACATTTGATGGTTCGACGCTTACAAAGGAAAACCCATCGGCCCCGATCACGACGTTTGGCTGCAATATGACGCGCGTGCCCAACACTACGTTTCGCTGTATCCGGACGCCGGCATGTAGATGGCAATCTTTACCAATAACCACGTTCACGCCAATGCTCACATGATCAGCAACCCATGTCCCTGCCCCGATCACAGCATCAGCACCGATGACTGCAAAAGCGCCAATCACAACCCCTTCACCAATCTGCGCCGAAGGATCGATAACCGCGTGCTCGCTAACTCCTGAACCGGACATTGGCTTGTCCAACATTTGCGTCAGACCGGCCATCGCCAAACGGGCGCGCGGTGCATAAATTGCGGCCTCGAGCCCCAATGCCTTCCAATCGGCGCCGGGCCAGACAACAGCGACCCGCGCATTCCCTTGGGACAGTGCATCGCCGTACGCTGGCGTCATCGCTAAGGCCAAATCACTGCACCCTGCGGTTCCCGGTTCAGACGCCCCATCGACCAAAATGTCAACGGCGCCAAAGGCCTGAGCCCCGAGCGCCGCTGCGATATCTTTGATTGAATGTGCCATCATACCCTCGGATTAAATTCCGAGGTCAGATTTACCCGCGAACGGCGCGAACCGCCACCCCTTCGCGTGAAAGTGCGTTCCAAATACGTGCATCACGACCATAGACGTCACGGCGATATTGCATATGACCTTCTGGTTTTGTGAAAGCTGTCCGGTAGACCAAATGTACTGGAACCGGATCATTCAAGTTAACACGTTGCTCTGTGCCAGTCCGCAAGCGGCTTTGAAAGAACTCTTCTGGGTTGGAAACCTGACGTGCCAACAGCGCATAAGCAAAGTCGAACGGATCCGCGAGCCGAATACAGCCATGGCTAAACGCACGTGTTTCACGGCCAAACAGGCTTTTGGATGGCGTATCATGTAGATAGATATTGTACCGGTTCGGGAACATAAACTTCACAAGACCCAAAGCATTACCCCGGCTCGGAGGCTGGCGCATGGAAAAAGGGAAGTTTGCTTCGGTGTATTGCGTAAAGTCGACTGCACCACGGTTGACTGTTCGTCCCCGCGAGTCAGTGATTTGAAGCTGACTAACCGCATTTGGGTTTTGCTGAAGCTGTGGCAGATATTCTTTGGTGATGATTGAACGCGGTACATACCAGCTTGGGTTAATGACCATGAACTCCATCACATCAGAAAATTCAGGGCTGACGCGGTCACGGTGGTTCGCACCGATCACAGAGCGCGTTTCAAATGTTACCACATCATTATCTACGATTTTGGCGGTAAAATCAGTGAGGTTCACCCAAATATGACGTGTACCGCGCGGGCGGTTATTCCAGCGTTCGCGCTCCATCGCGACGATGATAGACTGCAAGCGCGTTTCTGGGGCGACATTGATTTCACGCAATGTGCCCTGTCCGGCAGTGCCATCAATCGCAAGGCCATGAGCCTGCTGAAACCGCTGTACCGCCGCTACGATAGCTGCATCATAAGTCTGGGTATTGGTACGCTCAAGAAAGCCCATCGCGATCAAACGGTTACGAAGCGCAACAACACTGTTACCGCTGCTCCCCGCCTCTAGCTTACCGCCCGGGACAGTTGGCCCCCAGCCACCCGCAGCAAGTAAACGTTCCATCGCGATTTTTTCGCGCATCAAACGAGTATACTCAGGCGAGCTTGGTGGAAGTGCACGCAAGAATGAATCAGGATTGGACTGTACAAACGCACGCGCCGTCGCAAGCCGCGAACGATAGGGTACCTGGCGATGAATATTACTATCAACCCGGGACGGAACAAGGATACCGGTCTGCACATCCCGTGCGTACTGCAAAAACATCCGAGTGAGTTCCACCTCGACGTTGCCTTGCTCACTGGCAGTTGATGCCGATTGTAGGCGCGCCATCAGCGGCTGAGGGTCGTATCGCGCAGACGACAACCCATGATCACCGGCGGACGCGAACGCTGCCATCAGCGCATTACGCCGGCGACGGTCACCGCTTGTGCTCCAGATACCTTCATAGTTACGCTCGCGATAGAACGCGGCAATATCGTCGTCAGATGCAGCAGCCTGTGCAACGGCTTGACGAAAATCTGTCACTTGCGCCTGTGCTATCGGAGCCGCAAATAGCATTACCGCAATCGCACTCATGAAAAGCCAAACGCGTGCGGTTATCGCACTGAAAGGCATACTCTTCATCAACATTACTCTTCCCCCAAGAAAATCTTGTTCTAAACCTAGTCTAATAGGCAATAAACTTAAATAAGAGTATGAATATCCTTACTTTGAGGAAGTCCATTCATAATCCCGCGAGCCGCCGTCACAACCCATCCGGTGTTGCGCCAATGCAGCCTAACTTTCAAGCGCCCGTAAGGTTCCCGCATATATTCTGCGCTATTTCTCGCTTATTTCCCCTTTATTCGGTAAAATCGATGCAAACACCCCTTGGTGAACGAATCAAAATGTGCCATAAAATGTGCACATCTGGGGACACGATGAAAAAAGCCGCAAAGCGGCACAGTTGAGCGACGGGACAGGCGCAATTCAATGACGAACAAAAACTCCTCTGGGATCACACGTCGCGGCTTGCTTGGTGCATTTGCGGCGACGGCAGTAGCGGCAACTCCAACATATGCGAACGCAGCCGGATTTCTTCGCGGCGCAGGCGATATCCGACGAATCTCTATGTATTCGGGTCGTACTGGCGAAAGTTTAGACACGATTTATTGGATCGAAGGCGAATACATCGCTGAGGCTGTCCGCGAAATTAACGTCCACATGCGCGATTGGCGCACTGGTGAAGCAGTGCAGATGGATTTGCGCACCATTGATATTATGGCTGCGGCTTCCAACCTGATGGAAGCAAGTGAACCCTACCTTCTTTTGTCTGGCTACAGATCACCGCAAACCAACGCGATGTTGCGCAGCCAATCGTCTGGCGTTGCACGTAATTCGCTCCACATGCGCGGCCAAGCCGCTGACCTGAGACTGCAAAGCCGGTCAACTGCGCAAATGGCCAGCGCAGCTGTCGCCTGTCACGCTGGCGGTGTTGGCCGATATAATGGTTCAAACTTTGTTCACATGGATTGCGGCCCAATTCGGACTTGGCGGGGATAGTATCCGATCATTGAACGACGCTATCAAAGGGGGCTTTGAGCCCTCTTTTTCATTTATGCCACCATACCTCAATAGATTCAGATATCCTTAACAAGCCTGCCCGTTGCGCAAAGGGCTTCTGTCAGACCATCAGCCAGGAGACATAGCTCTTCAACATATGGCATTTCTGGATCGAGGTCTGTGCACACAAAGAACATTGCTCTTTTTGACCGGATCGAGGCCTACGTTTCGGATCTGTCCGCAATCGGAGATTGGAGCTTCATAGCACCCGGTGCCCATGAAGAGTCTCGGGCGCTGACTTTCCGATGCAGCATCCCAGACTGGCTGAAACCGATCACGGATATCTTCGGGCCAGTCTTCCATTGGAATAGAAAGTGTTGAAGGTCTCATTTTTGACCTCCCTTCAAATGGTCCTCAATCTCTGCGTGGAAATCAACGTTCGTAAGTACCCGACGTGTATAACGGTCAAGAAGCGCCAGATAATTCTTTTGGGCAACCAGTTTGCAAACTTCGGCGTAGTAAGAACGGGTCGTCTCAGACTTCTTATGCCCGAGTAGTTCCTGGACCAGGCTCATCGCGCTCGGGTTCATATCCAGGATCACCTTGCCTGCAATATGACGCATGACTTGAAAGTCCATGTCGATCATGCAGTATTTCGCCATGTGTTTCTTGAACCTCTGGCAGAGTTTGCCTTTGCACTGATAGCCAAACCCGGCTGCGTAGCTGCCGCTTTCGCCTCGCTCCTTTCGTTCAGTTTCCGAACCAACGAAGAGATGCTCGTTGTCCGCATCGTGACCACTTTGGACGAGGACAACTGGTCGATATACATCGATGAAACGACGGATCATCTTCGTCGTCTCTTCGTCGATCTTTAGACGCGCTTTTTCGAACGCGGCAATTTCAAACCGGATCAGGTCAGTCAGGAGCGGTCTCAGCATATCCAGTTTCAAATCGTAGCATCCCTTCGCGTAGTCGAATGCAAGGGTGGTCAGCGCGGTGAGGCGTGCCGCGAGGTCCCTTGCGTTAGAAGGGATGTCGGTTCGCAAAGAGAAAGTGAGAAATAAGTTTGTTTGATAGTTTCTTATTTTTGGCAGCCTGCGACGCCAATAAAATCCGTCACCGCGTTTCTCCAGATAGCGCGTGCGTTGGTGCTGCTTCATGCTCTGACTCCGTAAGGACTCTGTGCACTTGATGTGCACTTGTTGTGACGAGCGGCGTGCATTTGTTGTGACCAGAAACGAGAAAAGGCATCCCTGAGGATACCTTTTTCTGTTGTAAATCAACACCTTGCGGGTGATTTGGCTCCGACGGTAGGGATCGAACCTACGACCAATTGATTAACAGTCAACTGCTCTACCGCTGAGCTACGTCGGAACAACTGAGGGCCGTATAGCAACGTGATTCAGTGGCGTCTAGAGGCATTTCGATAGTTTTTTGCATTCATTTCCTCTCAACGCTTAGGGCCTTAAAAAGTTGATACTTCGCGTCAAACTGCAAATCAGGTTTCGCAACTATTTGGCCACGAAGCGTCAGATCAATTGCGTGCGCGAAGACATTTCTTTGAGCTATGACACGTAGCCCGGGTGACAGACCGCGATAAAGCGAATCTGTGAGCTCCGAAATGGTTGCCGCGCCCTGCTCTAGCTGAGAAATAATCTGCGCTTCTCGCGCGTAGCGATGCGCCAACAACCATTCAAGACGCTCAGCGGGGGTTTCGATCGGCGCGCCATGCGCAGACAGGAATCGTGCGCATGGTATTACGGCAAGTTTTTTACAGGACTGCATAAATTGAGTTAAGTCGCCGTCTGGCGGTGAAATAACCGAACTAGCCCATCCCATAACGTGGTCGCCCGTGAAAATTATGTCATTCCAATGGAAACACATGTGATTGGCCATATGCCCCGGCGTGTGAACCGCTGTCACCCTGCCCCAACTGCCATCTAGGTTTTCACCATCCTTAAGTGTTTGGTCGGGTGTAAACGAATGGTCCACGCCTTCACCTCCGGTCGCTAATCCCCGCGCGACCAAGTCAGACATGACATCGCTCCGTCCGGCGCGGCTATCGCCAAAGGCCGCGATTGGCGCATTGGTCGCGGCGCTAAGGGGAGACGCAAGGCCCGAATGGTCGATATGGCTGTGCGTGACAAGTATACAGCTGACATGCCGCCCTTTCAGGGCATGCAAAATTGCAGCAAGATGCGCAGGATCATCGGGACCGGGATCAATGATGACCACATCACGATCGCCTACTATATATGTATTCGTCCCCCAGCAGGTCATCGGTGAGACATTCGGCGCAAGAATTCGCTGAAGGTCTGGCGCCAATTTTATCGCTTTACCGACCATCGGGATCTCATCTGACATTGTGATCACATTCTTAGCTTTCCGTTTTGCCACGTGAAGGATAGCGTAAGCCTATGTTCTTTCGCTGGCTTAAAAACTATATGCCGCGCGGTATTTACGCGCGCGCCGCCTTGATCCTGATATTGCCAGTGCTGCTGCTGCAATTGCTGATCTCTGTGGTGTTCATTCAACGCCATTTTGACGGCGTGACACGCATGATGACAAGTGCTGAAAGCATTGATTTGCGTTATCTCATTGAGAATACAAACCGGGCAGTCGGAATTACAGATGCCCAAGATGCCCTGACAGACATTGGTATCCCGCTTCAGATCAGGACGGCACTACCGGCAATTGATGTGCCGACAAACGACATCAAACCGTTGCTCGACTTCACCGGAAGTACGGTGATCGAGACAATTCGCAAAGGTATTCCAGACATTTTGTCTATCTCGCTTGCAGACCGCAGATTGGTCGTTGTTTGGGTTGAAACCCATCACGGCCCACTGCGTATGGAATTTAGCCGCCGTCGTGTATCTGCTTCCAACCCGCATCAGCTCCTTGTCATTATGGCTGTGACCGGTGCATTGATGACAGCGGTTGCCTTTATTTTTCTACGCAATCAACTGCGCCCAATTAAGAGAATGGCGGTAGCTGCAACAGATTATGGACGTGGACGCATTACACCTTTCACCCCGACAGGTGCGGTCGAAGTACGTGCCGCTGGCATGGCGTTCCTGGATATGCGTAACCGGCTAGAGCGTCAGATCCAAAGCCGCACACTTATGTTATCGGGTGTCAGCCATGATTTACGTACTCCACTGACACGCATGCGCCTTGGATTGTCATTTATCGATGATGAAGACGCGGCTCCTTTGATCAACGACGTCGACGAGATGCAAAGGCTTGTTGACGCTTTTCTAGATTTCGCCCGCAGTGACGCTAGCGACAAAATAGAAACACTTGCCCCAGGCGATATCATCAATGCGATAATTGAAGACAACAAACGGATGAAACGCGACTTAGGCCTGTCTGATGTCGAAGGTGAATATGAATTGGTGGCACTTCGCCCTACGGCTATCCGACGCGCGCTTGATAACCTTGTTAGCAACGCATTGCGCTATGGCAGTCACGCAGAAATAGGAGTTAGCGTGACCGACCGTGCCGTGCGTTTCTGGGTCGAAGATGATGGGCCCGGCATCCCTGTGGAACAATATGATGACGCGATCAGCCCCTTTGTTCGGCTAGACCCTGCACGTAATCAAGACAAAGGCAGTGGCGTAGGTCTTGGACTATCCATCGTTGCTGACATCGCCCGCACACATGGCGGCATTCTACGCCTTGGTAAAAGCGCGAAACTAGGCGGCCTAAAGGCCGAGCTCGTTATCGCACGATGATGAATGAATGGGGTGGTTTGGGGGACGTTGTGACCTGCCTTAATGACGGGCATGCAACTAGCATTGACCACAAAATTTTGCAGTACTTACCAATTTTAAAAATCACCTTTCGGCAGCAAAGCCCCCAACAAGAAAATCGTCACCAACATAACCGACTACGTTCCCCCCTATCGCGGCATGGTCTGCGGTCAAAAAATCTCCTTCGAGAGCGATTTCAGTCACGTAGTCATTACCGTCATTCGAAAGCGTTCCTTCTAACGTAGCTGAGAATTGCGTGATGACCATATGTGCCTCGGTTCTAACCAAGCCGGCGGCGGTGAGCGTTCCTGAATAGGCACCGTTGGTTTCATGGATGAAATTTGACGCCGTTCCGGTGATTGCGTCACCCTCAAAATCGGCGGTCACAGCAATCTGGCCGATCAATCCCTGCCCTTCCAAGGTACCGGTGACAAAGCCATAGTAACTCGCAGCGCCTGTCGTTGGTAAGTTTTCCGCCGAAGATCGCTCAATCAAAAGCCGACCGTCGGTTTCGATATACTGACTGCTAAGGGTCTGAGCATCGATGCTCATTTCGTTAAAATCGACATAGGTGACAGGACCGGTTTCACCAACCACAGGAGAAGAGTCACTTCCCCCACATGCAGACAAAGCTAAGGCCATTCCAACCGCACCGGCGCATCTAAGTTTAAAAATCAATTTTATGTCTCCATTTATGCTACGTTGGATATGCCTTCAGATCAGGAATGTGGTTTCTTCAAAGATGAAGTCATCAACTGTGATGTCGTCCACATCCGTACCGCGCAGGATCATGCGGTCGTTCCCGACTTGAATAATTGTTCCCAGAGAACCGAACGCAGAGATCTCCACACTATCGAAATCTTCCAATGTCAGCCCAACCAATGCGATCTGATCCGACCCGTCCTCAAAGTCATAGACGATTTCCAAACCTGTGTTTTCGTTGAAAATAAAAACATCCTCACCAGCGCCGCCAAGCAGACGATCAATGCCAGCGCCACCATCTAAACGATCATCCCCCGCAAGCACGTCGATGAAGTCGTTGCCTTCAAAGCCAGAGACAATGTCATCTCCCGATGACCCTAATAACGTCTCCGACTGCGCTGTACCGTCTAGCGATAAAGCCTCGCGGATATCGACGATGTCTATCCTCAGTACTTCATACGGATTAAAATTGATTGAGACATTGCCTTCGGATGATAAAAGTTCACCTGCGTCGTAATGTGTCACCACAGCTGCGACATCATGTTCATTGTAGATTTGCGTAGCAGTCAGGCCTTGGCCCTGAACGAAATGCATCCCATCGCTACTTTCGACATCGACGCCAACGAGGGTTCCTGATATTTCGTAATCTTCGGAAAAGTGGTGATTTTCGCCGATGAGCGCATCAATATTCAGATCAAATACTTGTTCCTCGTCGCTTCTTAGGCTGACATAAATATATGTGTTCGAACCATTTTCGAATACAGATATCTCGAACTCTTCACCAAAGTAGTTATCATCAACAAGCACACCTCCAACCAACACCTCTGACATCAAAGCGAACACCTCGCCCTGCACAGTGTGCATTGCTACTTCATCGTAAAGGTTCGTCGTTGTATTGTGCTGCACCGCCCAAATCTGCGCAGAATCGACACCAGCACGAAGCATATATTCAAATTGTTGCAGATTGTTTGACGCGCCTTGCATACCAACTTGGTCATAGGCATGCCGAAACACATTCCACTCTGTGATATGAAAGTCGAGATCTTCTAGCCCCGCAATCAAGGTCCAGCTGGCGAAATTTTTAGCCATTGAAGATGTCTCAAATGGCTGTCCACCGAACCGAGATCCGTCACCACTATTATTTCTAAAGTAATAATGCTGTACCAATCCGTCGATCGCGCCTTTGGCGGCATCACTCAGTTGCGACGTAATGAGTTCATTTGTGTAACTCAATTTGTCGTCCCAGCTCCACGGCTGCTCTGCGCCCTCGCCTTCGGCAGACACGGTGTTCTCTAAATAGCCCCCAGGTTTGAATTCAGCCCCCCATGGTTGCCCAACTTGTACAATAATATCCGGCTCAGCCATGCCGGTAACGAGATCACCCTCAAGCTTCAGTTCATCGATGACTTTTTGAATTTCCGGCACCAAGTAGTTTACGAGTGCGCCATATTCGGCAGACGTCATATTGCCACTGCCCCAATATTCATTTCCTAGCTCTATGGCCGTAATATTCGCGCTTGGAAGATCAGAATCGCTACGAGAAAGTAATTTTCGTACAAATGATAAAGTTGCCTCGATCTGGCTGACATCAAACGCGCGCAATTCTGAACGAGAAGCATCTAATTCGCCTATAAATAGATTGCGTGTCGGCAAAACAAATGAAGAAGATAGGTTTTGGTCGTTTATAAAATCTAAGTACTCGCTTACAGGGGTAAGTGGCGTTCCGTCCTGTCTATTTGAAGATGTTGCGTCCCAATCACGAACATCAAAAGCTGTTTCTGTAACAGTGCCACCAGGAAATCGTAAAGTGCTGACATTTAAGTTCGCTAGAACAGTGTCATAACCGTGTTCTATGCCGAGCTGATCAATATGCGTTAAATAGTTAGCACCAAAGTGGTTTGCGGTAACCTGAATACCACTATGATCGCTAACCTCGAGATTGTACATTACACCGTCCAGCTATAGCCACAATAATTAAACAACCCAAACATGCAAAATTGGTTCCGAATAATTACGAGAATTTCGAACACCTATTTAATTTCCACAATTTACCGCAGAACAATCAGGCACATTAAGTACGTCTTGCACAGTCCAATCCCTTACTATCCCTGTTACCAACCAACCGAAGACTTATCGGCTGCTTTTAGACTTCATTACATTCCAGCGAAGCGGTGAGCTCCGTTGTTTCAATACTTCCAGAAAAGACACGACACCGATATCGCCCCAAAAGGCCACATCATGGCTCTTTAGGTAATCGACTACCCAAAGGTATTAGGTTGAGCAGTCCAGGGTAACATCAGCGGATCAATGGCAGCGTGACCTAGATAATCCCGCGTGCTTTGCCCCCTGAAAACTGGATCACTTTGAGTTAGAGTTTCCGACTGCTATTTTTCTGGCTGGAAGAAGGAGTGGGCGCGATGAAAGCATCC
>NZ_PVTP01000021.1 GCF_003003285.1 Yoonia maritima
ACCGCCAACACGCCGCATAATCAAACCAACCAGATGAGCCAGACTCTCTCTTAGTTTAGGCCCGCTTTGGTTCCAAAAAACCTGACGACGGACAGAGGTATTTGGTTCGTAAAAATGTCTCGGCAAGAAACGCTAGGTCCGTCCTTGAAGCAAAACTTGCGAGATGGCATCAATTTGAGCTAGATGAGATCAATGCAGATCCTCGATTTTTCTCATAGCCCTGCTCTCGTTGTTGCATCGTTACTTGTTGCGATGATGTCGGGCTTTACCGGATTTTCGTTAACCAAAGGGCTGTCAGAGCGCAGTGTTGCCCAAAGAAAAGTACTGATTGTCTTAGCTGCCATCGCGTTGGGCGGTGGCATATGGTCGATGCATTTTGTCGCCATGCTGGGCCTGCAACTGCCAATTTTGTTTTACTACGACGCTGCGGTGACGCTTAGTTCTGCGCTGGTGGCGATTCTTGTGGCCGGGACTGCCTTGCTCATTCTGCATTTCTGGCAACGGACGCGAGCTACGTTGGTGCTGGCAGGGACGATTGTTGGCATTGGCGTTTTGGCGATGCATTACCTTGGCATGTCAGCGATGGAACTATGTCAGGCGCTCTACACCCCGCTCGGTCTTGCGCTTGCTGTCGTGTCGTCATGTGCATTGAATATCGCGGCCTTTTCCATCGCCTATGGAAAGCGCACGCAACGCAATATCGTGCTAGGAACTTTGGTATTTGGCTTTGCGGTGTTCGCCGTGCATTTCATCGCAATCTGGGGAACGTCCTTTGTTGCGGTTGAAACCCTGCGGGAAGTCGGCCCTTTGGTCAGTAACGAAGTGCTCGCGGTTGGTGTCGTGCTTAGCAGCTTTGTCCTATGCGGTGCGTTCTTGCTGACTGGCGTCACGTTCTTGACGCCTGCCCAGCCTGATGTCCCCTCGCCTGCCGACAAACCGTCAGTAGAACCGACTGCAGCGACACCGATCATCACTAAGCAAATTCCATATGAACAAGACGGGCGTACGTTGTTCATTGACATAAAGACTGTCGCCGCCATTCGGGCCGAGGGTCACTACACACATCTCTACACCGAAACCGGCAAGCTGTTTTGCGTTTGGTCGATCACCGAAGCTGAACAAAGATTGAAAACCGGGCCATTTATCAAAACCCATCGCAGCTACTTAATTAACCCAGCATATGTGAAAGGTTTTGAACGACTCAAAGATAACGGGGTCTGTCATTTTGAGCTTGCCAATCTTGCGAAGGTTCCCGTCAGCCGCTCTCAATTGCAGAAGGTGCGTGAGGTGCTCGGCGTATAGTCAGGCGGATTTCGTGTAGCCTCTTTCGCATTTCGTGCAAAAATACGCTTATTTAAAGGAAAAACACGTGCGGCGTATGCGGCCGCATACAACCATTCCCCCAGCTAGATTAATTCATGGCGGGGAGGACCAGCATGATACCAGCGGCATTCGATTACTATCGTCCAAAGGGAATGGACGAAGTGATAGCCCTATTACAGGAACACGGCGATGACGCGCGTGTAATGGCGGGCGGGCACAGCCTGATCCCAATGATGAAACTAAGGATGGCGGAAGTTCCCCACCTTATCGACCTTCAGGACATCGACGGACTTAGCGACATTTCGGTCGATCAGGGCCGGATCACGATTGGGGCGATGGTCACACAGCACGATCTGATCAATCACGATGGATTGACCGCTGCTGCGCCAATCCTGCGCGAAGCGGCACTTCAGATTGCAGATCCACAGGTACGTTACATGGGCACGGTCGGGGGGAACGTGGCCAATGGTGATCCGGGCAACGACATGCCCGGCCTGATGCAATGCCTTGATGCGCAAATCCACCTTATCGGCCCAGACGGCGAACGCACGGTTGCCGCGCGCGACTATTACGAAGCGGCCTATATGACCGACCGCGAAGACGACGAAGTGCTCGTTTCGGTCAGCATGGACACCCCGCAAGGCGGCTATGCCTATGAAAAGCAAAAGCGCAAAATTGGTGACTACGCCACGGCGGCGGCGGCTGTTCAGATCGTTAAGGTCGGTGGTTCAGTCAAATCCGCCTCTGTCGCGATGACAAACCTCAGCGATGTTCCAGTATGGTCAGAGGCCGCTTGCGACGCACTGGTCGGCACCGCCTGCGACGCAGCTGCGGTCAAGTCGGCGGTCGCTGCGATGCTAGGAGACATTGACCCTGCCGAAGACAACCGCGGGCCTGTCGCCTTCAAACGCCACGTTGCTGGTATCATTCTTACGCGCGCCATCGAACGCGCGTGGTCGCGGGCCTGAGGGGGGAACCATGACTGACAAAATGCACATCAAATTGAAAGTGAACGGCGAGGACAAAGAGTTTCTTGCTGAACCACGCGAGCTGCTGATTTACGCGCTGCGCGAAAAACTTGATATCACAGGCCCACACGTTGGCTGTGACACGTCCCACTGCGGGGCCTGCACGGTTACGCTGAACGGCAAGTCAGTGAAATCTTGCACTATGTTCGTGGCCCAAGCCAATGGCGCAGAGATCACTACAATCGAGGGCATCGGTGAACCTGATGCGCTGCACGTCCTTCAGGAATGCTTTCGTGAACATCACGGGTTGCAGTGCGGTTTCTGCACACCCGGCATGATCATCCGCGCAACCAAACTGCTAGAGGAAAATCCAAACCCAACCGAGGAAGAAGTCCGCTTTGGCATGGCTGGCAACATCTGCCGCTGCACTGGCTACCAGAACATCGTGAAATCCATTCTGGCCGCCGCAAGTGAGATCAACACTGCAAAGGAGGCCGCGCAATGAACGATTTGACACCAGATCGCGAAGAACGCTCTGCCAATCTGAAAGGCATGGGTTGTTCGCGCAAACGCGTCGAGGATGCACGATTCACCCAAGGCAAAGGCAACTATGTCGATGACATTAAGTTGCCGGGCATGCTCCACGGTGATTTTGTGCGGTCGCCCTATGCCCACGCAAGGGTTGTTTCGATCAACAAAGATGCGGCAATGGCCCTACCCGGCGTTGTGGCCGTTCTGACCGCCGAAGACCTTGCGCCTTTGAACCTACATTGGATGCCCACGCTTGCGGGTGACAAACAGATGGTTCTGGCTGACGGCAAGGTCCTGTTCCAAGGACAAGAGGTGGCTTTTGTCGTCGCTTCTGATCGCTATGTCGCGGCGGACGCCGTGGAATTGGTCGAGGTGGAATACGAGGAACTTCCCGTTCTGACTGACCCGTTCGAGGCGCTGAAATCCGACGTGGTTTTGCGCGAAGACCTAGCGGGCCAGACAGAGGGCGCACATGGCCCACGCAAACACCACAACCATATCTTCACATGGGAACAAGGTGACGAAACCGGCACCAATCAGGTTTTGGACAATGCCGAGGTCGTGGCAGAAGAAACCATGTATTATCACCGCACGCACCCCTGCCCGCTTGAGACATGCGGCTCGGTTGCTTCGATGGACAAGGTCAACGGTAAGCTAACCCTTTGGGGCACTTTCCAAGCCCCACACGTAGTGCGGACGGTTGCGTCATTGTTGTCCGGCATCGAAGAGCACAACATCCGCGTTGTGTCCCCTGACATCGGTGGTGGTTTCGGGAACAAAGTTGGGGTCTACCCCGGCTATGTCTGCTCTATCGTGGCATCAATCGTAACCGGAAAGCCCGTCAAATGGGTCGAAGACCGGATGGAAAACCTGATGTCCACCGCATTTGCGCGGGACTATTGGATGACCGGTAAGATTGCTGCGACCAAGGACGGTAAAATCACTGGCTTGCACTGCCACGTGACAGCCGACCACGGTGGCTTTGATGCCTGTGCGGACCCGACAAAGTTCCCTGCGGGCTTTATGAACATTTGCACCGGATCTTATGACATCCCGGTCGCTTATCTGGCTGTCGATGGTGTCTACACTAACAAGGCACCGGGCGGCGTTTCATATCGCTGTTCGTTCCGTGTGACAGAGGCCGTCTATTTCATCGAACGCATGATCGAGGTTCTCGCGATTGAACTGGACATGGATGCCGCTGAACTACGTCGTATCAACTTTATCAAAAAAGAGCAGTTCCCATATACAGCCGCGCTTGGCTGGGAATATGACAGCGGCGACTACCACACCGCCTGGGACAAGGCGCTCAAGACCGTCGATTATGATGGTTTGCGCAAAGAGCAGGCCGAGCGGGTCGAGGCGTTCAAACGCGGTGAAACCCGCAAGCTAATGGGCGTCGGCCTTAGCTTCTTTACCGAGATCGTCGGCGCAGGCCCGGTCAAGAACTGCGATATCCTTGGGATGGGTATGTTCGATAGCTGTGAAATCCGTATCCACCCAACAGGGTCCGCGATTGCACGGCTTGGGACAATTTCGCAAGGTCAGGGTCACGCGACCACATTTGCGCAAATTCTAGCAAGCGAGATCGGCATCTCGGCCGACAGTATCACTATCGAGGAAGGCGACACCGATACAGCGCCTTATGGGCTGGGCACTTATGGTTCCCGGTCCACCCCTGTGGCTGGTGCGGCGACAGCAATGGCCGGGCGCAAAATCCGTGCAAAGGCACAGATGATTGCGGCCTACCTGCTAGAGGTCCACGACGATGATGTTGAATTCGACATCGACCGTTTCGTGGTCAAAGGCGCCCCTGAAAAGTTCAAGACAATGAAAGAAATCGCCTATGCGGCCTATAATCAGGCCATTCCGGGGATTGAACCAGGTCTTGAGGCTGTCAGCTATTATGATCCACCCAACATGACCTACCCCTTTGGGGCCTATGTCTGCGTGATGGACATCGACGTTGATACAGGTGTTCCTGAAATCCGCCGCTTCTATGCGCTGGATGACTGCGGCACACGTATCAACCCGATGATCATCGAAGGACAAGTACACGGTGGCCTGACCGAGGCTCTTGCCGTCGCTTTGGGTCAAGAAATCGCGTATGATAAGCTAGGGAACGTGAAGACCGGGACGCTGATGGACTTCTTCTTGCCAACCGCATGGGAAGTACCAAACTACGAAACCGACTATACCGTCACCCCAAGCCCACATCACCCGATTGGGGCAAAGGGCGTCGGCGAAAGCCCCCATGTTGGTGGCGTGCCGTGTTTCTCGAATGCGGTACAGGATGCCTTCCGCGCCTTTGGACTGCGGCACACCAATATGCCGCACGACCACTGGCGGATTTGGCAGGCTGCAAACCAACTTGGGTTGCACGACTAAGCAAAACGGGGTGGCCACCAAAGGCCACCCTCTGCACGGATCGGAATTCGACATGGACTGGAAAACGTTGCAAACCGCTATGGCGGATCAAGGCTATATTGCCGACGATGATCTCGCTATGGCAGTGCATCTGGCACTTGCCTTGGGCCGCCCTTTGCTGCTGGAAGGCGCCGCTGGCGTTGGCAAAACCGAAGTGGCGCGTGTGTTGTCACAGGTTCAGGACACCCAGTTAATCCGCCTACAATGCTATGAAGGCTTAGATGCCGCGCAGGCGATCTATGAATGGAACTATCAACGGCAATTGCTATCGATCCGCGCTGCCGCAGAGGACGGTGAAACAGGGCGCGAGGTCGAAGAACGTATCTTCTCCGAAGATTTCTTGCTCGAACGCCCCCTACTCAAGGCGATCAGGCAAGAAAAATCACCTGTTCTGTTGATAGATGAGGTTGACCGGGCAGACGAAGAATTCGAAGCATACTTGCTCGAAATACTCTCAGAGTTTCAGGTAACGGTGCCAGAACTTGGCACGATCAATGCGGTCACGCGACCGATCGTTATCCTGACTGCGAACGGCACGCGCGATCTGTCTGATGCGCTGCGCCGGCGCTGTCTGTATGCCCATGTGGCCTATCCCGACCGCGCAACCGAATTGGCAATCCTGAACGCGCGTTGCGCTGGGATCGAGGAAGCGCTCGCGGGTCAGATCATCGCCTTTGTGCAATCGCTGCGCAAAGAAGACCTCGAAAAGAAACCCGGCATTGCCGAAATGTTGGATTTTGCCGCGGCCCTGATGGGGCTTGGCATCGCTGACCTAACGCATGATCCCGTCGTTCTACAGGCCAGCCTTGCGACTTTGCTGAAAACCCAATCCGACCGCGACAACATCACGACCGAAGTCGCGCAGCGCCTAGCAGGCAAAGCCGCATGAGCCGCGTCACCAAATTTGCGGGCCGAGATCCGGGCCCTGCCGCAAGGATGAGCGGATTCATCGCACATCTGCGCGATAATGGGATGCGGTTGGGCGTTGGAGAGACTGAGCTAGGCCTTCACGCGCTCACGCATGTCCACGCCCCCTCACCACACGAAACGCGCCATGCGCTGCGGGCTATTTGCTGTGGATGTGCCGAAGATGTTGAACGTTTCGATGACCTATTTGATGCGTTTTGGATGAACGGTGGTCGGGTGGCCCACAAGACCATCCCGACACAAACACCCGCATCCGACCACGTCCACTCTTCACGCAACGCCAAGGGGTCCGACGCTGATACCGGCGCCGGTGCCCCAACAACGCCTGACGGCGATGACGGTGCCGCCGAAGCCGATGGCGAAGGCAAACTGATGGCCAGCATCGCACAGGCGACTATGAAAAAGGACCTGCGCGACCTCGTGCAACCCGAGGATATCCTACAGGCACAAAAGATCGCCGAACGCTTGGGCGCTGCGCTACGTGACCGCCGATCACGCCGCCGCAAACAAGCCCGCAAAGGCGACCAGATACATTATCGCAAGGTGATACGGCAAAGCCTATCAACGGGTGGCGAACCTTTGCAGCTTTTCAAGAAACGCCGTCCCGACCGCCCGATGAAGATCGTCGCGATCTGCGATGTGTCGGGATCAATGACCACCTATGCCCAAGTCTTTTTGGCGTTCATCGCTGGCCTCATGCGCGCTGACACAACAAGTGATGCGTATCTATTCCACACCCGACTTGTGCGTATCGCCGAAGCATTGCGTGATAAAGACGCGATCCGGGCATTGGGGCGTTTGTCCGTCCTTGCCGATGGCTTTGGCGGCGGGTCCAAGATCGGTGCGTCACTGATGCAGTTCTCTCGTACCTACGCCCGACGTTTTGTCGATGGTCGGACTGTCGTGCTGATCCTTTCTGATGGCTACGACACCGATACCCCTGAATTAATTGGCGAGGCACTTGCGACACTCAAAAAGCGTGGCTGCAAAATCATCTGGTTGAACCCGTTAAAAGGATGGGCCGGATACGAACCTGTCGCCCGCGGCATGGTCGCGGCAATGCCCCACCTTGATCTGTTCCGCCCCGCCAACCGCCTTGCCGATTTGGCCGATCTAGAACGAGAGCTAACACGCCTATGACCCCAGCCGAGCTAACAGATGCCGACATTGCCGAAATGGCCAAGGACATGCGCGCACGGGGCGAACCTTTTGCGATCGCAACCGTCATTCGTACGATGGGTGCCACCGCCGCCAAACCCGGCGCCAAGGCCCTGCTAGGCGCAGACGGCGCGATTTTACACGGCTGGATTGGTGGAGGCTGCGTGCGCGGTGCAATTGCTAAGGCAACCAAACGCGCCATGACCGAACGCGCGCCGCAGCTGATTTCGCTGCACCCGCGCGACCTACTGAACGAGAAAGGCATCACACCGGGCGACGACGTTGACGGCGTGCGATTCGCGGTCAATGGCTGCCCATCCAAAGGCTCAGTCGACATCTTTATAGAACTGATCCTCCCGATGCCCGAGCTGCTGATTTACGGGGTTTCTCCCGTCGCCAAATCTCTGGCCAAACTGGCAACGCAATTTCAATGGGCGGTGGCAGAGGGCGCTGCGGAAGACGCACCCACCCCCCTTACGGACGGTGAAACCCGGATGATTGTGGTCGCAACACAGGGCAAGGACGATCTCGCCTCCCTTAAGTCGGCTCTAAATGCCGACGCGCAATTCATCGCGTTCGTTGGGAGCCAACGAAAGTTCGACACCCTGTCAGATCGGCTCATCAAAGAAGGGATCGCTGAAACGGCGGTCGCTAAAATCCATGCACCTGCCGGGATGTCGATCAATGCGGTGACGCCTGACGAAATCGCGCTGTCGATCCTTGCCCAGCTCACCCAAATTCGCCGGCAAAACCAACGTGATGAAGGCGACGCAAATGTATAACTGTGCCGCAATTGTTTTGGCTGCAGGGATGTCGACCCGCATGGGTGACACCAACAAACTGCTAATCGAAATTGACGGAACACCAATGATCCGGCGGTCCGTAATGACCGCCATAGCAACCTGCGATGCGCCAGTTACAGTCGTGACCGGGCACCAAAGCGATTTGATCAAGGCGGCATTGTCCGGCCTGCCAGTCTCGTTCATGTTCAACCCAAACTATGCCAAGGGTCAAAAAACATCGGTGGCCTGCGGATTAAACGCCTCCCCCGAAGCGGAAAGCACCTTGGTCGTGCTTGGAGACCAACCACGCTTAACACCAAAGCATCTGTCATGGCTCTTGGCACAACACAGCGCCGCCAAAATCACCATACCTATCTGCGAGGACAATCGGGGCAACCCCGTCGTGGTCCCTCATGCGCTAATGCCTAGGCTTTTAGCCGACAAACGAAACCCGGGGTGTTATATGTTTACACGCCAGAGCCCTGACTTGGTGAAGTTTGTCGAAACAGACCAACATGCATTTTTCCAAGACATCGACACGCCCAAAGACTTGGACAACCTCACTCAACAAGAGGAGCTAACGCCATGATCCGCATTGTGACCCGGCTGTTGCATCGATGCAAACCTGCCCCTCTTAGCGAAGAACAGGCCGCCATTTTGGCCTCAATTAAATTCCCATGTTGTTAAAAAGGAAAACACCTTGGAACTGAACGACGAAATCACGATCAACGCACCAATGGCCCGCGTCTACGAGGCGCTAAATGATCCGGAAATACTGCAGCAATGCATTCCGGGCTGCGAAGAGCTGATCAAACATTCCGACACCGAACTAGAAGCAAAGGTCGTGCTGAAGGTTGGGCCCGTAAAGGCCCGTTTCAAAGGCGATGTGGTGCTTGACACATCCGGCGCCCCGGAAGCGTTTTCACTAACGGGCCAAGGCAACGGTGGGGCTGCAGGCCACGCCAAGGGCGGCGCTGATGTTACATTGAAAGAAGTCGATGGCGCGACTATCCTTACCTACACCGCCAAAGCTGAAATCGGCGGAAAACTTGCCCAGCTTGGCTCGCGATTGATCCAAAGCACCGCGAAAAAGCTGGCATCAAAGTTCTTTAAAAAGTTCGCGGAAGTCGTGGATGAGGTAGAAGCCTAGAAATGCAAAACCGTCAGTTCCTCGAAAATGCCGAGGATATTTTGGCTTTTGTTCAGGACTGCCAGAGCGCGCAAATCTCTTGTGCGCTTTGCGTGGTGACGGGCGTGTCGGGTGGATCAGCACGATCCGTCGGTACGCTAGTCGCAGTCCGCGCTGACGGTCAAATGGCCGGCTACGTTTCACATGGCTGTGTTGATGCCGATCTATGCGTTCAGGCCATCGATGCCATCAATGATGGAAAACAGCGTGAAGTGATCTATGGCGTGGGAAGCCCATTTATGGATCTGCGTTTGCCATGCGGGGGAACCGTTAATATTCTTATAGATCCCTCTCCTGATCACGTAAAATGCAAAGAGGCGTTGAAACGACTAATGCAGCGTCAAGCTGTTACTCTGGTCTTTTCTGCGGGCAGTGGTTTTGTCAGGCTGAATCTACAACATAAAGTCACGGGTTGGGATAATGGAATTTTTTCCGCATCCCACGTCCCAGCACTCAGACTAATTATCGCAGGCGTTGGTCCGCCATTGGCTGCTGTTGCGCAAATCGCAGCCGCGATGAATATTGAATACCATGTGTTATCTCCGGACGAACAAGCGGCCAATTACGTCAGCGGCACACAGCGTCAAAGTTTCAAACATTTGGTCATACAAGACGTAAGTATCGATCTGGAGCTGGATGCTTGGACTGCCGTTTTGGTTTTGTTTCACGACCACGACTGGGAACCAAACATCCTTGAAGCTGCGCTGCGAGGAAACCCGTTTTACATCGGCGCTTTGGGCAGTGCGCGCACGCATGAACAGCGTATCGCACGACTATTGTCTCGGGGCGCCAACAAACAGGACGTTTCCCGGATCAAAGGGCCAATTGGTGTGATTTCGGCAGCGCGCGATTCATATACCTTAGCGCTGTCGGCAATCACCGAAATCGTCGATGCATATCGCGGCTAAGGACAATGTCACCCTCGAGGCACGCCCTTAGCGCGGAGCAAACGTTTTTGGGCGGCGATACGGAACGGGGCGTTTGGTGCCCCGTAACCAATGTAGCCATTTTTGCGTTCTAAGATTTCAAAAAACATGCCGCCCGCGAACGGTTTTGAATATAATTGAAAGAACTCTTCAACTTCGTATCGGTCATAAAGAATGTTGTACCGACGCAAGTCCGCAAGCGTCTGTGTTGGGATATCAAAGCGCGATTCCAGATCAGCATAGTAGTTTTCTGTCATTGGTAGCGGTACGAAACCATCCTTTGCCAAATTCTCCGCTGTTGCAAAGATATCATCTGTCGCGAACGCAACATGCTGTACAGGCGCACCAAAACGGTCCGCAAGAAACGACCCTGTAAAAGTCCGGTGGCTTTCAGCACCGTTTAGCGTGATCCGAAATGCGTCTGACTTACCTTCTAGCGCCTGACTGCGCACCAACCCATCGGGGTCGGTAACATCGACCATTGCTGCTTTTTTCATGTCAAACAGCGAAGTGTAAAACAACGACCAGCTTAGCATTTCATCATAGGTCATGGTCTGAGCGACATGATCAATCCGTGTCAGCCCAACGCCCTGATCAGCTTGTTCAACCGGCTTAAATTCGGCGGTCCAAACATCCGACAGCGCTTGCGATCCGTCAAGAAAATGCAAAACGCTGCCACCCAGCCCCCGGATCGCCGGGATTTCGATCTGCCCTTGGCTTAGCGCTTGGGCAAAGGGCTTACCACCAAGCGCCTTTGCGCGGGCCGCCGTGTCGGCAGCGGAACCGACCGACAGCCCGATGTCATAGATGCTCGTCCCATGCGTCAGGAAGATAGACGCGGCAAGGTCGGCGGTTTCTTCGTTGATAAGAATGCGAATGTCGCCCTGCTGCCAAAGAGTCAGCGCCTTGGAAATATGCTGGCCGACTTGTGCAAAGCCTAGCCCACGCAAAAGCGCCTCAAGCGCGCGCGCTTCTTCGCCACGCGACGCAAATTCGATAAAGGCCACGCCCTGCACATCGCCACGCGCAGGAAAATCGGCAATATCCACTGATATCGTAGGCTCTGCGCGGCGCACGTCGTCCATTAGGTTCAGCAAAGACCGATACCCATCACGCGCGACGCTTTTTGCGCTGCCACCGCGAAACTGGTCGTTGAAAATCTCAAGACTGATCGGCCCGCGATAGCCTGCCGCCATCACCGCCTGCGTAAACGCCAGTACATCCAGATCGCCTTCGCCAGGCATGTTCCGGAAATGCCGCGACCAATATAGCAAATCCATTTCGATACGCGGCGCATCGGCGAGCTGTACAAAGAATATCTTATCTCCCGGAATCCGGCGAATAGTGTCCGGGTCAATGCCCCGTCCTAGCGTGTGGAAACTATCTAGAATCAGGCCGATATTTGGATGATCTGCGCGACGCACGATTTCCCACGCGTCACGATGGTCATTCACGTGGCGGCCCCAGGCCAGTGCCTCGTATCCGACGCGAATACCGTGCTCTGCCGCGATCTCACCCAATGCCGCAAAATCATCGGCCGCGCGATCAATCCCACCCAGATTTGCAGGGTGAACCGATGAACAAAACAGCACTAGGTCAGTGCCAAGTTCCTGCATCAGTTCAAACTTTCGCTGCGCGCGTTCAAACGCTTTGGCGCGCAGTGGATCCGGGAGACCTTCAAAATCGCGGAACGGTTGGAACAGCGTGATCTCAAGCCCATGATCCCGGATCATCCGTCCGACATCGGCTGGGCTGCCATCATCCACGATGAAGTCTTGTTCGAAAATCTCAACGCCACTGAACCCGGCTGCGGCGATCGCCTCTAGCTTTTCACGCAGATTTCCCGGGACTGATACGGTGGCAATGGACGTTTTCATGACGGTTCCTAACTAAGAAGAAGATCATCGCGTAGTCGTGTTTCATCAACCGTCTGCCCCGAGAAGATGCGCCAAGCATGCACACCCTGAAAAAAGAACAGCTCCCATCCTGAAATGACAGTCAGGCCTTGGGCCGCTGCATCATTAAGAAACTGGGTATTCACGGGCGTGTAAACTGCATCAAAGGCCCATTTTGCATTGGCCATCGCAGTTGACGGTAACGGTGTCCCATCATACCCGACCATGCCAACCGGTGTACAGTTTATCAGGCCTTCGGCACCGTCAGCCGCGCCGGACGCGTCATCAGAAATGGATATCTTCATGTCGGGGGCGACAGGCTTTAAGGCTTTGGCCAATGCTTGGGCTTTGGCAGTATCGCGATCAACCAATCGCAGCTCTGCGGCACCCAGTTTTGCAAGTCCGAAGGCAACAGCGCGCCCAACACCACCTGCACCAATCATCAAAACCGGACCCGGTTTCACATCTTGGCGAACACGCTGATAGGCGGCCACGAAACCTGAATAATCAGTGTTATGCCCAACCGCCGCGTCGCCTTCGAAAACAACGGTATTGGCTGCACCAATTGCCCGCACCAGCGGGTCATTAATCCGCAGGGCCGGCATAACGCGTTCTTTGTAGGGGTACGTCACGTTAATTCCGCGATAGCCACCTGTCTGGCAATAGGCCAACGTTTGCTGGAATGTCTCGTTTAGGTCCTTAGGAACCAGCCGGTCATAGGTAACAGCAATGTTGTTTTGATCACCAGCCAGCCGGTGCAGCAACGGCGACCGCGACCGGGAAATATTATCCCCGATCAAGCCTAGACGAAACGTATCCTTCATCACGCCTTTCCTCGCATCATGGATTTCGCACGGGTCCACAGCGGGGTCTGCGAGACAAAGATCAATACGACCGCAACGAAGAGTACCGTCGACAGAGGGCTTGAAAACAGCCCACCAAAGAACCGGCCAAGGTCTTCACGCTCTGAGATAATCGCACGGCGCCAGTTGTCGTCCAACAAACGTGACAAAATCACCCCAAGGATCACCGGCCCCAGCGGATAGCCATAGTGGCGCATGAAATAACCAAAGACGCCAAAGCCAAGCATCCAATACACGTCACTGATCGCGTTGTTCACCGCATAAGCGCAATCATTTCAGCGATGAAAGTATGCCGAAGCATGACGGCTACTACGGTGCTGCCGCGCATCTGATGACCGCAGATCGACGCGCACGAG
>NZ_PVTP01000022.1 GCF_003003285.1 Yoonia maritima
ACCGCCAACACGCCGCATAATCAAACCAACCAGATGAGCCAGACTCTCTCTTAGTTTAGGCCCGCTTTGGTTCCAAAAAACCTGACGACGGACAGACTGAAAGCCCGCCGCCCGTAAAAATACGCTTTGCCAAACGTTGGCATTTTGTTTCGGGCACGAAACAAAAAATGTAAACCTTTGCGATTTTGATCCAACAGACAGATTTATAGCCAGATCGCGCCGAGATTGGCAGCGTATGGCTCGGGAGGGCAAGCTTGTTGTGCCCAACTTGGATGGCATGGACTTTGCGCCGGTACAGATTGAAGAGGCTAAGCCTGTTGAGGTGGTTTCAACCTCAGCTATCAATTTGAACAGTGTTGATGCGCTCAAAGACCTGCTCATTGCGATCGCATTACATTAACGGCCCCGCCACAGCGTCTTTGGTTTGTGCGACTACATCCCATGCGCGTGCCTCAGAGTTAGACTGCGCGTAGATGCGAAACTCTGGCGCGTTGCCTGAGGGGCGCAGATGAACCACATCGCCACTGATAAAATCCATCCGCAACCCATCGGTTAAATCGATTGATGCAATTGTCCCAAATGAACTAAAAAACGCTGCACGGATGGGTTCGTTTTCGATCAAGCGCGACAAGAATACGTCTGCTTTCGAACGATCTATATTTTGCAAACGGTCGGCAGCGGTAAAGCATGGGGGCAAACCTGCAACCAATTCAGCAAGGCTTTGACCTGCCACTTTCGCAGCGAATAACGGAGCAATCATTGGCAGCATGCAGTCGCGCGTAGGTAAAGGAGACAACGGACTGTTGATCGTTGCATTAAAGCCTAGAAGAAAGCCGCCATTGGCCTCGAATCCGATGACATCAGGAAGACTGTCGCGTAGCGCCTCCATACCCGCAATCACAAAAGGTGATCCAATCTTGGTCAATTGCACGGCATCGAAATCAGGCAAGCGCCGCACCATGTCGTTAGACGACACAGGCGTCACCACGGCTTTTGCATTCAACACCTGCGCAGTTAACACGCCGAGAACATCGCCGGGAATGACCTTGCCGGTTGCGTCTGTCAGCATTGGACGATCTGCATCACCATCAGTAGAGGCAATCGCATCAAGCCCATGAGTGCGGCACCAGTCTGCAAGTTCACTGCGCGTCTCAGTATCCACCGCTTCGGTATCAACAGGGATGAAACTATCGGAATGAGCGAGGGGCACAATCTCAGCGCCAAGGCCAGTGAAAATATGTTCCATCGTGTCACGCGCGACAGATGAATGGCGGTAAATTCCAATACGTAACCCAGTCAAAGAAGCCGCGCCAAAAGCGCCAATGTAACGCGCAACATAACGCGGTTCAGCTGTGGTGTTTTCCATATAACTGCCCCCCGTCCCATTAAAGCGTTTGCGATTAGCATAGGCCATGTTGATCGCAGTCTCGTCAGCTTTTGAAATTTCACCATCTGGCAGATAGAATTTAAGTCCGTTGCGATCCGCAGGAATATGGCTACCCGTGACCATGATAGCCGCGGCGGACGCTCCCATTGACGCCAATGCCAAGGCTGGGGTGCCAAGCGCACCACAATCGATAACATCTGCCCCAGCCTGTTCAGCAACGCGACAAATGAGAGAGGCAATATCAGGAGAAGAGGGGCGCAGATCACGCCCTACGTAAAGTGTTTCACAGCTATCCAAAGTGGACAGAAACGCATGTACATAATCTGCAACAAGATCATCGGTTAACTCGGACACAAGCCCACGCAGACCGCTGGTACCAAAAGAAGGAGCCATAATAAAAACTTTTCATTGCAGTTATTGTTAATAATTTATGTCAGATGAATATGTCATTGAGGTAATATATGAAATGCATTTTGGGGCGTTTTAATGATGTTTAGCATGCGAAACATTTTGTGGTTAGAAAATACGCACGGCTGTTAGAGCTTTGATAGCCGATGCTTCAGCGCAGCAACTAAATCAGGCGTCACAGATGGAAAAATTGGTGTTAAATTTAAATTAAACGCCAATATGTAATTCTAAAGACCTATCTGGCTCAAAGACGTCGAAACGAGCCGTGTTTATTTACACGTAAAAATGGGCAAATATGGCAGGGGCATATGGGGAGGGGTTTTGACCCAATCACAGCACTCTATCATATGAACATAGTGGTTCGCAGACTGCGGTCATGATCTATTAGTGACGTCCTGCCGTTAAACCATTGGCGTTTCCTATCGCCGTTTGACTGAGATTTTCTAGCGTTTGGCAGGTACGCGCGGGTCATTGAGGGCGGCGGGGCAACGCTTGGGCCGTATCAGGATATCCGCGATTGCATTTTGCAGAGCAAGCGTTTTTGAGTTTGCGAAGATGTGTATCCAAAGAGGATAACCTGCCGTGGTTTTGTTCGGATATCGCTATTTTTTACCGAGTGGCATAAATACTGTGCAAATGTATGAAATTTTAGCAACGCTCGCCCTTTGGTGTTGATGGGATGAAACGCCCTCTGTATGTAAAAGGTATTCCTAATACTTAAGAGACTTTAATTAAAATGATTACTCCAGTTATTCTGTGCGGAGGTTCTGGGACGCGTCTTTGGCCCGTATCACGTAAGAGTTACCCAAAACAGTTTTCGCGACTGGTTGGCAATGAAACTTTATTTCAAGCTTCTGCAAAGCGATTAAGCGGTGCGGTTGACAGTTTGTCATTCGCAGCTCCTATGATTTTAACGGGATCCGATTTTCGCTTTATTGTGACGGAACAATTGGCTGAGGTTGGCATTGACCCAGGAGCGATTTTAATTGAGCCGGAAAGCCGCAACACGGCTCCGGCGATTTTGGCAGCTGCGATGCATTTGATCGCCGCCGATCCAGAGGCCATCATGTTGGTTGCTCCCTCGGATCATGTTGTGCCTGATATAACCGCGTTTCATTCTGCTGTCTCAAAAGGGCTTGCCGCGATTACGGATGGCAAGCTGGTGACTTTTGGGATCAAGCCGACCCATGCTGAGACGGCCTATGGCTACCTTGAACTGGCCGCGCAGCCCAATGAGTCTGGAACAGCTGTCAATCTAAAACAATTCGTTGAAAAACCCGACGAAGCGCGGGCACAGGACATGTTTGAGGCGGGCACATTTATGTGGAACGCTGGGATTTTCTTATTCAAAGCCAAAGATATCATCGCGGCGTTTGAAGCGCATGCTCTAGATTTGACTGGCCCTGTGATGAATGCTGTTACGAATGCTAAAACCGACCTTGGGTTTCTAAGGCTTGATCCAGATGCTTGGGCCCAAGCAGAGGATATTTCGATCGATTATGCCGTGATGGAACGTGCCGCTAATTTAGCGGTGGTTCCTTTTGATGCCGGTTGGTCCGATCTTGGCGGTTGGGATGCGATTTGGCGCGAATTTGGTCCCGATGAAAACGGGGTTGTGACTTCTGGTGATGCCACTCCTATTGAGTGTGAAAATAGCCTTTTACGCTCTGACAGTGAAAACTTAGAGGTCGTGGGCATTGGTCTGAAAAATATCATGGTCATTGCTATGAATGATGCGGTGCTGGTGGCAGACATGTCGCGGGCGCAAGACGTTAAAGAAGCTGTTGCAGCTTTGAAAGCCAAGGGGGCCGCACAGGCCACGGCGTTTCCAAAAGATCACCGTCCATGGGGGTGGTTTGAAAGCCTTATTATAGGCGATCGTTTCCAAGTGAAGCGCATTCACGTACATCCGGGCGGGGCATTGTCTTTGCAAAGCCACTTTCACCGCTCTGAGCATTGGATCGTTGTCGAAGGCACAGCCCGTGTCACCATCGATGATGATGTGAAACTCGTTACGGAAAATCAATCTGTTTACTTACCACTGGGCTGTGTTCACCGCATGGAAAACCCCGGAAAAGTGCCGATGGTTTTGATCGAAGTTCAGACAGGATCTTACATCGGTGAAGATGATATCATTCGCTACGAAGACATCTATTCGCGCGGGCAAGGTGCCAAAGGCTAGTTAGAGGAATAACATGATGAAGGTTGCTATATTTGGTTTAGGGTATGTGGGGTTCACAGCTGCCTGTTGTATTTCCAGCGAGGGTCATGATGTTGTTGGCGTAGATGTTAGTGACGCGAAAAATCGTGAAGTAAACGATGGCGTTCCGCCGTTTGAAGAGCCTGGCCTTAAAGAGCTTATGCAAAAGGGTCGTTCTGTTGGTAGCTTGAAAGCAACCAATGATACACAAACAGCTTTGCGTGAGGCAGACTTGGCAATTGTTTGCGTGGGAACGCCATCTGGCCCTGATGGGGCACATGATATGCGCTACATTATTGAGGTCTCTCGTCAGATAGCTAAGGCAGCTGCAGATCTTAATCTTGAGAAGTTGACTGTCACGTATAGGTCTACCATGCGACCAGGTACCCTACGCCACTTGATTACCCCTATCTTTGAAAGTGTGCTCGGGGCAGATTTTTCTGATAAAATTGAACTGGTATACAACCCTGAATTTTTGCGAGAAGCTTTGGCAATCAATGATTATTTTCATCCGTCAAAAATTGTGATTGGCACTATAGATGGCGAGCCTTCCGATATCATGGATAAGCTGCATGCTGGCATCGAAGCCCCTACTTTTCTAACAGGGTTTGAAGAGGCGGAAATTACAAAATTCGTTGATAATTCTTGGCATGCGGTGAAAGTTGCATTCGCCAATGAAGTCGGTCGCGTGTGCCAGCAAATGGATATTTCGGCCACGAAAGTGCATGAAATATTTGTCTCGGATACAAAGCTCAACATCTCACCATATTACACGCGTCCCGGCGGAGCTTTCGGTGGATCGTGTTTGCCAAAAGATGTACGCGCCCTGCAGTTCATTGCGAATGACGTTGGCGCGAACCTCCATCTCGTGGATAGCTTACTGCGCTCAAATGAGGCGCATAAAAATCACCAATTCAATTATGTTATGTCTGAGCTAGGTGAAGGTAAAACTGTCTTAATGGCTGGGTTGGCCTTTAAGGCAGATACCGATGATTTGCGCGAAAGTCCCAACGTTGATCTTGCACGAAAATTGTTGAGTGCTGGCGTTGAGTTAAAGATATTTGATCCTGCTCTTGATCCTGCAAAATTGCGTGGTCAAAACCTTGGCTATGCCTATGCCAATCTGCCAACTATTGATCAATTGCTCATCTCGAAAGAGGTTGCCGAAGCAGGGGATTGGGATCTTGTTGTCGTGAATAATGCCACCGGAAAGCTGCTGGATTTGACTGCGCCAAAAACCGTTGAGACTGGCTCTATCAAATAGTTTGCAAGCTGGATCGAACTCAAAAGAAAGACAAAGCGTTGAATACAGAAACCTCTCGCCCGCGTCACGAAAGTAATTTTTCTGACCTCGTAAAACCGACTGAATTGGCTGGCCGTAAAGTACTAATCGTTGTCGAAAACCTGCCAGTTCCGTTCGATCGCCGGGTTTGGATGGAGGCCCGGACGCTAAAGGCGGCCGGGGCAGAGGTTTCTGTTATTTGTCCTACAGGAAAAGGCTTTGATGCGACTGAAGAGGTGATTGAAGGTATTCATGTCTATCGCCACAGCTTGCCTTTGGATGCGTCTGGTGCGGCCGGTTATTTATTGGAGTATGGCGCGGCGTTGTTTCATGAAATGCGCCTGACGCTGAAAGTTTGGCGACGTCAGGGTATCGATGTTATTCAAGGGTGTAATCCTCCTGATCTCATTTTTCTCGCCGCCCTGCCGCTTAAACTGTTTGGCATCAAATATATTTTTGATCATCACGATATCAATCCCGAGCTGTATGAGGCCAAGTTTAACCGTCGCGATTTCTTTTGGCGCTTGATGCGCCTTTTTGAAAAGTGGACATTTAAAACTGCAAATGTCTCTATCGCGACGAACGAAAGTTATAAAAAGATTGCGGTTGAACGTGGAGGCATGGTCCCGGAGGACGTCTTTATCGTACGCTCTGGGCCGGATCTGACGCGTCTCATTCGCCAACCAGAAACAAAAAAATGGCATAATGGTCGCGATTTTCTTGTTGGATATGTTGGTGTCATGGGCGATCAAGAAGGCATAGATTTGCTTTTGGAAAGTATTGCTTACCTCGTACAAACCCAAGGCCGTACCGACATTCAGTTCGTGTTGATTGGCGGTGGCCCAAGCTTGGATGGGCTTACAGAAATGGCCAAGGAAATGGGCTTGTCTGATTATGTGACCTTCCCTGGCCGTGCGCCAGATGACGAGTT
Source organism: Yoonia maritima (assembly GCF_003003285.1). Classification (GTDB taxonomy): domain Bacteria; phylum Pseudomonadota; class Alphaproteobacteria; order Rhodobacterales; family Rhodobacteraceae; genus Yoonia; species Yoonia maritima. The sequence goes on from NZ_PVTP01000022.1 coordinate 6,209, forward strand.
GTTTGAAGTCTTGTCCAATGCAGATGTCTGCGTTAACCCCGATCGCGTTAACGAGATGAACGACAAATCAACGATGAATAAAATTCTTGAATACATGGCGTTTGAAAAGCCCATGGTTCAATTTGATGTCACAGAAGGTCGGTTCTCGGCTGCGGATTCAAGTCTTTATGCTGCAGCTAATGATATCGTTGATTTTGCTAATAAAATATCAGATTTGCTGGCAGATCCAGAAAAGCGCGCACGTATGGGCGCGATCGGGCGCAAGCGTGTCGAAACTGAAATGGCGTGGCCGTATCAAGTGCCTGCTTTGATTGGGGCGTACCAAAGCGTTTTGAAAAAGAACAAGGGTGATTAAGATGAACTCGCGTTTTGTTTGGTACGTGAACCGGTTGAGGTCGATGTCGATTCCAGAAATCTTGCATAGATTTCAAGAACAGGCAAAACGCAAATTGGGGCAAGGTCTTGCGACGACCAGTCAAGACGTGTCTGAGGTCGTGTTTACGCCGCTTACCATCGATGATGCGGCCCTACGGCAAGTTGCTGCAACGCAGTCGGTTCATTGGCGGGCGCAAATTGTTGCGGCTCAGGCCGGCCATTGGACGTTCTTAGGGCGCACTTGGCCTTCGGTGCCGTTGGAACGTGTCTGGCATTTTGATCCTGTTAGCAAAACCGACTGGCCCAGTGCGCCTTATTGTTATGACATCAATTATCGCCACGAAAAATCTAAAGGTGACATAAAATACACATGGGAAGTTAATCGGCTACAAATTTTGCCAATGGCGGCAGCGCTTTGGCGCAGCGAAGGTGATGCCGAGGCACGTGATTTTGCGATACAAGTATTAGACAGTTGGATTGACGCTAATCCGCCCTTTACAGGCGTTAACTGGGCTTCAGGTATCGAATTGGCCTTGAGGATTGTGAACATTTATGCGTTCCTATCGTTGCTTGGACCCGACAATGTTTCACCTGCATTTTTGCAAAAAGTTATGGGTAGCTTGAATGCCCATTTGCTTTGGATGAACAGATATCCATCTAAATTTTCATCTGCAAACAACCACCTGATTTCTGAGTTGGCTGCGAGTTATACTTTAGCACGCCTCGCCCCAAACTTGCCGGCCGCTCAAAATGTGGCTTCACACGCATGGTCAGACTTGATGGATGAGGTGTTGCGTCAAATTCATGAGGATGGGGTCGGCGCGGAACAATCGCCAACCTACACGTGTTTCACCTTGGAATGGATACTTTTGGCGCTTTGTGTTGCCAAACAATCTGGTGACACCGTGCCACCACAAGCCCTTGCACGCCTTGGTGATGCCGCGGGTGTTTTACGCTGGATGATGGATGATGCAGGCCATGTCCCTCGGATAGGTGACGACGATCAGGGGCGTGTTTTCCTATCTGGCGATGCGCGCGAAGAGGATTATGTTCCGCTTGTTTTAAGCTCTTTGTGTGCGACGGTTGACCGCGAGGATCTTGCTCCCCCGCATGATCGGGCACATTTGCGTCAGGTCTGGATGGGGCGCGCCGAAACAGTTAAACAAGGCCCAACAGGGGCTGGTTTTTTTGATGCAGGTGGCTATTCAGTCCTGCGCCATAACGTTCAAGGTCGTAACAGCATGATTGCGATGGATCATGGACCTTTGGGCTATTTGTCAATTGCCGCGCATGGCCATGCCGATGCATTGGCGATTTGGTGGCATTTAGATGGGCAGCCAGTTTTTGTTGATTGTGGCACGTATCTGTATCATTCTGGAGGTGCGGAGCGCGACGCCTTTCGCGGCACAGCTTTACACAACACATTGATGCTGGACGGGCAAGACCAAAGCCAAGTCTCTGGCGCATTTAATTGGGCGCGCAAGGCCAAATCCAAACGTACGGCTATGGCGGCGCAGACTACTGATGGACTGTGCATTCAAGCCACCCATAACGGTTATAAGCCGTTGGGTGTGACGCATGAGCGCAAGCTCGCGTTAAACGTTCCAAATGGTTATGTTGTGCGTGATCGATTGATTGGGACATTAAAAAATGAGGATGCCAAAGCGGTTCTTGCATGGCATCTGCACCCGGATTTAAGCGCACGCATTACTGATGAAGGTGGTGTGGAAATTTTGCTGATAGGGAACGTGATTGCTCGGGTCACAGCAGTTCTTAATAATGTCGATAGTTTCACAGCACAGGGCGAGCCAGTAACTCTTGCTATTGAACCGCGGCCCTATTCGCCTGAATTTGGCATTAAAAACATGACCACAGCCATCACCTGCACTTTAGATGCTTCCAGCCTACGCGATCAAGCCGTCTTCACGACGCTTGAAATTGTTAAGGATTAGATATGCAAACGCTTGTACGATTGCAAAATGTTGCACATAAGCTCGAACGAAATAAAATCACCAAGCTCGGAGCCCGAGTGATCGAATTGATCATTCGTCTTGTGTACGGGTGTTACCTCCCCGCAGGCGCAAAAATTGATCCAACGGTTCATTTCCACCACAATGGCTTAGCGGTTGTCGTCAATAAACTTTCTGTAATTGGTCCCAATTGCCAGATCGGCCCGCAAGTCGTTCTGGGAGGGCGGTCTCCGATTGTAGGCGCTCCGAAGTTAGAAGCCGATGTGGTCATTCATAGTGGTGCCAAGCTGATCGGACCAATCACCTTGGCACAAGGTTGTATTGTTGGAGCAAATGCCGTTGTCATTTCAGACGTACCTGCATTTTCAACAGCTGTTGGTGTCCCTGCAAAAATTATCCAGAAGCTGACGTAGTCTTATACATTTGCACTTGCTTTGCCCCCTGAAAACTGGATCACTTTGAGTTAGAGTTTCCGACTGCTATTTTTCTGGCTGGAAGAAGGAGTGGGCGCGATGAAAGCATCCAAATTCACAGACGCACAAAAGGCGTTTATCGTTAGACAAGGTAATGAGGGCACGACGGTTGCGGAGATTTGCCGTAAGTCTGGTATTAGTCCTGCGACATATTTCAATTGGAAGAAAAAGTATGAGGGGCTGATGCCGTCTGAGATGCGCCGGTTGCGTGATCTGGAGGATGAGAACAACCGTTTTGAAACGGATTGTCGCTGATCTGACGTTGGATCGTGAGATGTTGCAGGATGTTATGGACGTGTCACGGTTTTGTGCCGCTCCGATTACTCATTTATGCGGCCTTTCGTTCGAAAGCCAAGGGACTTTTCCAGCCGAGTGCTGAGTGTTTTCTGCGGGCGTTGTAGAAGCCATTTGTGTAGTTGAAGATTGCCAATTCAGCGGCGCGTCGTGTGGTCCAAGATTGCCGCCAGACCAGCTCCGCCTTGATTGTTTTGAAGACGGTCTCAACTGCGGCTAATATAGATGCCCAGAGATAAGGCAAACTGTTCTCTTATATGTGCCAGCACCACCAAGTCTTTACGCTGGCTGGTGCTCAACGGCCGGGAACAAAAGGCACGATAGCCACAAGGGCTAACGTCCATAATTTGACACAGTCGATTGATAGGCAGCATATCCTTATTCTTTGCAATAAACGCGAACCTCATTTGCTTCGCTCCGCAAAGAACTGCCCTCTCGGCAGATTACT
>NZ_PVTP01000023.1 GCF_003003285.1 Yoonia maritima
ATGGCGCGCCCCGCCTCAAATACCTCAAAATTTCTTACCGCCCCCGATCCATCCCTCAGCGTCTCCGCTTCCGTCTGACCCGTCCGGCGCCCCGTCGGTGCTTGTTAGCGCCGCCGGTGAAGGGGGTTCTAAGGTTATCACCCAACACCCGCAACCCCTTTTTCAAAAAATCATAAAGTTTTTGAGTTTTATATAGAAATATATTTATTTACAGCAACTTAGATGGTTTTCAACATGTCATTCATATATTCAACCCAACGCTAGACACGTCTAAAACTAGCTCTTCCTGAATCAATTCAACTCAAGCAGGCAAGCCCAGCCCGAGATTCATTACATTTCACCCAGAATCGAACAGTAACTCGCCCAAAAGCACATCGGTAACGAATCTCGCTTGTAGTTCCATTGCGAGCATTGCGAATGCCCCCAATGGTCGCGCACTTAGTGAACAGCCAAAACACTGGCGGATTAAGGAAGTGCCCCAGCATGACCTAGATCATCATCAGGAATTGCGGGAACCTGTCCCGCCCTCACTTTTTTAGCACTGCGGTTCATCCAATGCCGGATAAAAACGCTGTATAACAAACCGCGCAAACCGGGAAAGCTGACTGTGCGTTGTATAGAACGTGTCAGGGTCATCAAAAACACCGCAATCGTGGTTAATCCCAGTCTGTTGAATATAGGTGCTCTCTCCGCGCCAATCGACACTCGGAGCTTGCAGGGTCTCCGTTCCCACACCAAACGCGCATAACGACGAGCGATCAGGAAACGACCGTTGCAGCGGGTCAAGAATAAAGCCTTCTAGATTGAGCCATTGATCTTCATACAAAACCTCGACCCAAGAGTGGATGATACTTTGAGGAACCAGTGGATAGATAGCCTCTGGAATGACTCCTCGCTGTAGTCGCTTGCCTATGGTGAACCCGTGAAAACGGCACGGAATACCTAGCGCCCGTAAAAGCGCCATAAACAGCGTACCTTTAGTATTACACTGACCATAACCGTCCGCCAGCACCCGCGAGGCAGGCAGAGCATCTTTGGCGTTATAGCCGAAAACGATGTCCGTTCGCACAAAATCATAGGCCGCTCCAATACGGTCCTTTTGCGTCAACCCAGCCCAACCACGGTTGGCTATTAGAGCTTGAATGGCATTAGCCTCAAAGTCGAGTAGAGGGGTGGGGGATAAAAAAACTGTCAGTCATCATAGCCTCTTGAGTGTCATCCCGCCTTACATAGAACCTCAAGCAACTAGAGGATCAAGAGAAGATTTTCATTTGTCGATAGCTTTTTGACCCGCATGCCGGTTAAGTCTTGCCGCAGCAATCAAATCCGCGCCGCGTTCGCGAACACACACTCAACCGTGTGACAGCTGCACGCCCACTCAGCGAACCACCGTTAGAGTAAGAATGCTGAAAAGCTATGCCGACAACCTGTGCCCTCAACGACGAAGGCAAACCCAGATACCTTGAGTTTATGAAACTTAGCAGTGGGATTTGCGCCAAGCATCATAGCTTATCATTGGGCACAAATGCCTTGACTGGTCAGTATTATTTCCACTATCCATGAAATATGGAATCAATACTCACAGAACGTCTCGCAACTCTTAGCCATCCGCAGCGGATGGCCGTGTTTCGCTTGCTTATGCGGCGCTGCCCGGATGAGTTGCCTGCGGGTGAGATCGCCGATGCGCTTAGTCTTAAGGCAAGCACTGCGTCGGTATACCTGTCGGCCTTGACACAGGCGGGTCTCATTTCGCAGCGTCGGGATAAGACGCGGCTATTATATGCGGTCAACTTAGAGGCAGCGGGCGCAGTTGTATCGGGTCTATTCGTCGATTGCTGCCGTGGCCGCGCCGACCTTTGTCCACCTCCATTTTCGGAAATGATCAAGCATATGCCTTCAGCGTCCGCTACCAAATTCAATGTCCTATTCGTGTGTACCGGCAATTCAGCGCGTTCGATCTTTGCTGAAACCATTTTGCGGGACATGGCGGGGGATCGGTTTACGGCCTATTCTGCAGGTACAATGCATCGCTCTGATTTGAACCCGCTGGCAGTCGAAATGCTGCAATCGAAAGGGCATGATGTATCGCCTTTACGGTCTAAAAACGTATCAGAGTTTCAGGGCGCTGATGCGCCAAATATGGATTTCGTGTTTACCGTCTGTGATCGTGCCGCAAACGAAGAATGTCCAACGTGGCCGGGGCAACCTGTTTCCGGGCATTGGGGTATGCCAGACCCCGTTAAAGCAGAGGGAACCGATGCAGAAAAGCGTCTTGCATTCCATCAAACCTATGGTGCGCTGCATAATCGGATCCAAGCATTTACTGCGTTGTCTTTTGAACTGTTGGACCGAGCGACATTACAAAAGAATGTTGATGAAATTGGCAAATAAGCCGTGAAACAGGAAAAATCCGCTATGACCACTTACGCCCTGAACGGCCTTGGCCGCATTGGTAAACTTGCGCTACGCCCGTTGCTGGAAACCGGCGCAGAGATTGCGTTTATCAATGATGCCGTTGGCGACCCAGAGATGCACGCGCACCTGCTCGAGTTCGATTCCATCCACGGGCGCTGGCCTGCAACGTTTGAAACGGACACAAATGCAATTACCATCGACGGGAAAACCATCCCGGTTACCAGCACCCGCAAGCTCGATGAACTGCCGCTAGATGACGTAGATGTGGTGATTGATTGCACTGGTGCTTTTAAGACTGAGGCAGCACTTGCCCCCTATTTCGCTGCGGGTGTGAAGAAGGTTGTCGTTTCAGCCCCGGTTAAGGATGGTCCAACGGCAAATATCGTGTTCGGGGTTAATGACGATATCTATGATCCCGACACCCATCAGATTGTAACAGCTGCGAGCTGCACAACGAACTGTCTGGCCCCCGTGGTAAAGGTGCTTCTTGAAGGGATCGGGATTAAACATGGTTCAATCACGACAATCCATGACGTGACCAACACGCAAACAATTGTTGACCGCCCGGCAAAGGATTTGCGCCGTGCGCGGTCTGCGTTGACGAACCTTATCCCCACGACAACGGGGTCGGCTACGGCCATTACGCTGATCTATCCTGAACTGACGGGTAAGTTAAACGGTCACGCCGTTCGCGTGCCGCTGCTAAATGCATCTATCACCGATTGCGTATTTGAAATGGCCCGAGAAACAAGCGTTGAAGAGGTCAACGCATTGTTCAAAGCCGCTGCCGAGGGCGAATTGCAGGGTATTTTAGGCTATGAAGAACGCCCTTTGGTGTCATGCGATTACACAAACGATACACGCAGCTCTATCATTGATGCGCCCTCAACAATGGTCGTCAATGGTACGCAGCTTAAGGTCTACGCATGGTATGATAATGAATACGGCTATGCACACCGGTTGGCTGATGTCGCTTTGATGGTCGGTGGAAAGCTGTGACGCGTCCGACGGGATTTGCGGCCTATATAACGGTAACCGCGGCTTACTGGGCGTTCATGCTCACCGATGGTGCACTTCGTATGTTGGTGCTGTTACATTTCCACACATTGGGATTTTCACCGGTTCAACTTGCATATCTGTTTGTGCTGTATGAAATCGCCGGTGTCGTAACGAACCTATCGGCAGGTTGGATCGCAGCGCGATTTGGTTTGACGTCCACGCTCTATGCGGGGCTTACTTTGCAGATCATCGCGCTATTGGCGCTGACCCAACTTAACCCGCTGTGGAGTGTTAGCTTTTCAGTGGTGTTTGTCATGTTGGTGCAGGGATTGTCTGGCGTCGCAAAAGATCTTGCGAAGATGAGCTCTAAAAGCGCGGTGAAGATCTTAGCCCCAAGCGAAGGCGGCGGGCTGTTTCGCTGGGTCGCTCTTTTAACCGGGTCCAAAAATGCGGTCAAAGGCTGCGGTTTTTTGCTGGGTGCGGTTTTGCTGGCAGTGTTGGGGTTCGTGCCATCTGTGTTGACGATGGCGGCTATTCTTTTTGCCATCCTCATCGGGGTTATTTTGGGAATGCCTGCGGGGCTACCTGTTGGGCGTAAAGACGCGAAATTCTCTGAGGTGTTTTCGAAGAACCGAAATATCAACTGGCTCAGCGCTGCGCGGCTCTTTTTGTTTGGGGCGCGTGATGTGTGGTTTGTCGTTGGTATCCCAATCTATTTCTATGCGGTTCTATCTGACGGCAGCGAAGCCGGAAATCGCACAGCGTTCTTTATGATTGGCACCTTTATGGCGGTCTGGACAATACTATACGGGATCGTTCAGGGCTGGGCGCCGCGCATTTTGAATGCAACCGCGCGGACAGAGGCAGGGATGCTTGCGCAGGCCAAACGCTGGGTGGCCATGCTGATTGTTGTGCCGGCATTGCTTGCTGGGTTGGTATCGGTTTCGGCCGAACCGTCCAATGTATTGACCGCAACAATTGTTCTGGGGCTTTTGGTTTTCGGCGGTATCTTTGCTGTGAATTCGGCGTTGCATTCATTTTTGATCCTCAATTTCACGGATGCAAAGCGTGTCACAATGGATGTGGGATTTTACTATATGGCGAACGCGGCAGGCCGTCTGGTCGGAACCGTACTGTCCGGGCTGACATATCAATTGGGCGGGCTTGCGCTGTGCCTTGCGACCGCAGCACTGATGATCGGCTTAAGCTGGGTCGGTGTGTCCCAGCTTAGAACACGTGAAAGACAAGGGATCGCGGCATGAATATTTTCGAGAAATACCTCTCCGTTTGGATCGCATTGGCGATGGGGGCGGGTATCATTTTGGGAAATGTCGCCCCTGGTTTGGTTAGGGCAATAGCAGCGGCCGAATTCGCCAGCGTAAATCTGGTTGTTGCGGTGCTGATCTGGGCGATGGTCTATCCGATGATGGTTGGCGTTGACCCACGATCCCTGCGTGACGTGGCAAAGCAACCGCGGGGGCTGCTGATTACGCTTATCGTGAATTGGCTAATCAAACCTTTTACGATGGCCGCTTTGGCGGTGCTGTTTTTCCAACACATCTTTGCACCGTGGATCCCACGCGAAGACGCGATGCAGTATATTGCCGGACTAATTTTGCTAGGCGCTGCGCCATGCACGGCGATGGTGTTCGTATGGTCACAACTCACACGCGGTGACGCGACTTATACGCTGCTACAGGTGTCGGTGAATGACCTGATTATGGTCGTCGCCTTTGCGCCAATCGTCGCCTTTTTGCTGGGCGTCACGGACATCACCGTGCCTTGGTCGACCTTGGTCCTTTCGGTCCTGCTGTTTATCGCGCTGCCGCTTGCCGCTGGAATTTTAACCCGGCGACGCCTTGGGTCAGAGCCCGCAATCGAAACGTTTCAAGCACGTGTGAAACCCTATTCGGTGGTTGGACTGATCGTAACGGTCATGATCCTCTTTGGATTACAGGGCCAAGTTATTGTCTCAAAACCTTTCATCATCGTGCTGATCGCGGTGCCCATCATTCTACAAAGCTATGGTATCTTTGCGATTGCCTATGCCGCAGCCTTTGCGATGAAGGTGCCACATCGCATCGCGGCACCTTGCGCACTGATCGGTACGTCGAACTTTTTCGAACTCGCTGTAGCCGTCGCGATTAGCCTGTTTGGACTAAACTCCGGCGCGGCCCTTGCAACCGTTGTCGGCGTGTTGGTTGAAGTACCTGTTATGCTAACCCTTGTCGCATTCGCTAACCGAACACGCACAAAATTCGCACCTTAGAATACCGCCCACTTAGGGCTGCGGTGTCTGACGTCAGCGCTTATGGGTTCAAATAGTGCAATTTGCTAAGAGAGTGTTTGTTGCTCATCGTAGCCACCGAGGAGTGGAAGATGAGAAAG
>NZ_PVTP01000024.1 GCF_003003285.1 Yoonia maritima
TTGGTTGCGGGAGTAGGATTTGAACCTACGACCTTCAGGTTATGAGCCTGACGAGCTACCGGGCTGCTCCATCCCGCGCTATTGTGCCTCGCGGTGTTTTGAGAGGGCTTTTTTGTTATCGTATAGAGAGAAGTGTTTCTTATTAGGTTTGGCAATGACTTACTCTCCCACGCCTTAAGACGCAGTACCATCAGCGCAGCGGCACTTAACTGCCGAGTTCGGGATGGGATCGGGTGTTTTGCTCGCGCTATTATCACCAAACCAAAAAAGAAACACCGGCTGGGACCGAGATCCTAGCCGATAACATCAGGTTTTGTTCCATTTCATCGTATACTGATGATTGTGTGTGTATGTGTTTTGATTTTTTCCAGTCTTACTATTACTGGATCAAATCAAGCCTATCGAGCCATTAGTACCAGTCAACTGAACGCCTTACAGCGCTTACATCTCTGGCCTATCGACGAGGTGGTCTACCTCGGCTCTCAGGGATATCTTGTTTTGAAGGGGGCTTCCCGCTTAGATGCCTTCAGCGGTTATCCTGTCCGATCATAGCTACTCAGCACTGCCGTTGGCACGACAACTGATCCACCAGTGGATCGTTCACCCCGGTCCTCTCGTACTAGGGGCAACTCTTCTCAAATATCCTACACCCACGGAAGATAGGGACCGAACTGTCTCACGACGTTCTAAACCCAGCTCACGTACCTCTTTAAACGGCGAACAGCCGTACCCTTGGGACCTGCTCCAGCCCCAGGATGAGATGAGCCGACATCGAGGTGCCAAACGGTGCCGTCGATATGGACTCTTGGGCACCATCAGCCTGTTATCCCCAGCGTACCTTTTATCCGTTGAGCGATGGCCCTTCCACTCGGGACCACCGGATCACTATGGCCGTCTTTCGACTCTGCTCGACTTGTCAGTCTCGCAGTCAGGCTGGCTTCTGCCATTGCACTCAACGAGCGATTTCCGACCGCTCTGAGCCAACCTTCGCGCGCCTCCGTTACAATTTGGGAGGCGACCGCCCCAGTCAAACTACCCACCACGCAGGGTCCCGGACCCGGATAACGGGCCGCGGTTAGACATCAAGCAGAATAAGGGTGGTATCTCAAGGGAGGCTCCACGATGACTGGCGTCACCGCTTCAAAGCCTACCACCTATCCTGCACATACTGTGCCTGATGCCAATGCGAAGCTATAGTAAAGGTGCATGGGGTCTTTCCGTCTAACCGCGGGTATCCTGCATCTTGACAGGAAATTCAATTTCGCTGAGTCCACATTTGAGACAGCGGGGAAGTCGTTACGCCATTCGTGCAGGTCGGAACTTACCCGACAAGGAATTTCGCTACCTTAGGACCGTTATAGTTACGGCCGCCGTTTACCTGGGCTTCAATTCGGAGCTTGCACTCCTCCTTTTAACCTTCAGGCACCGGGCAGGCGTCAGACCCTATACGTCGTCTTGCGACTTCGCAGAGCCCTGTGTTTTTAGTAAACAGTCGCCACCCCCTGGTTTGTGCCCCCGCCCAAAACTTGCGTTCTGAACGGGCCTCCTTCTCGCGAACTTACGGAGGTATTTTGCCGAGTTCCTTAAATGTGGTTCTCTCAAGCGCCTTGGTATTCTCTACCAGTCCACCTGTGTCGGTTTAGGGTACGATCTTATAGGAGGGCTATTTCCAGGAACCTGTTAGCAGCCCATTCAATCCGATAAGGATGAACTACGTCTCAGATCCGTCACCACTCCATGGCCCAGGAATATTAACCTGGTTCCCATCGACTACGCCTTTCGGCCTCGCCTTAGGGGTCGGCTTACCCTGCTCAGATTAGCTTTAAGCAGGAACCCTTGGACTTTCGGCGAGGGAGTCTCTCACTCCCTTTGTCGCTACTCATGTCATCATTCTCACTAGTGATCTCTCCACCGGATCCCTCACAGGCCGGCTTCACAGAAAACTCCGCGTCTCCAATACTTCCGAAGAAGTTAAGGAGACATGGAATTATGTCACACTACGCTCTGCTACCATGCGATAAATCGCATCCTAGACTTCGGCTCATGGCTTGAGCCCCGTTACATCTTCGCCGCAGGACAACTTATTTAGACCAGTGAGCTGTTACGCTATCTTTAAAGGATGGCTGCTTCTAAGCCAACCTCCTGGTTGTTTTGGTCGTCCCACCTGCTTTCCCACTTAGCCATGAATTAGGGGCCTTAGTCGTAGGTCAGGGTTGTTTCCCTCTCCACAACGGACGTTAGCACCCGCTGTGTGTCTGCCGGATATTACTCCTCGGTATTCGGAGTTTGATTAGGATCAGTAAGGCTGTGGGCCCCCATTACCCATTCAGTGCTCTACCCCCGAGGGTATTCGTCCGACGCTCTACCTAAATAGATTTCGCAGAGAACCAGCTATCTCCGAGTTTGATTGGCCTTTCACCCCTAGGCACACCTCATCCCGACCTTTTTCAACAGGTGTGGGTTCGGACCTCCAGTAAGTGTTACCTTACCTTCATCCTGGACATGCCTAGATCACTCGGTTTCGGGTCTGATCCACCGAACTCATGCGCCCTATTAAGACTCGCTTTCGCTGCGCCTACACCTAACGGCTTAAGCTTGCTCGGTAGACCAAGTCGATGACCCATTATACAAAAGGTACGCTGTCAGGCCTCAAGGGCCCTCCAACTGATTGTAGGCGTTCGGTTTCAGGTACTGTTTCACTCCCCTCGTCGGGGTGCTTTTCACCTTTCCCTCACGGTACTGGTTCGCTATCGGTCAGTAAGGAGTACTTAGCCTTCGAAGGTGGTCCTCCGATGTTCAGACAGAATTTCACGTGTTCCGCCCTACTTAATACGTCCTATCATGCTTCTTATACGGGACTGTCACCCACTATGGTTGGCCATTCCAGACCATTCTAATCACACTCAAGGCTCGGCTGGTCCCCGTTCGCTCGCCGCTACTAGGGGAGTATCTATTGATTTCCTTTCCTCCGGGTACTTAGATGTTTCAGTTCCCCGGGTTTGCTTTTGTAAACCTATGTATTCAGTTTACAAATACCTGTTTTACCTCATTATTAGCTGCCCTTACGGGCAATAATAACAAAGTATCAGGTGGGTTGCCCCATTCAGAAATCCATGGATCAAAGCTTATTCTCAGCTCCCCATGGCTTATCGCAGAGTATCACGTCTTTCATCGCCTCTTACTGCCAAGGCATCCACCAAACGCCCTTTTCGCGCTTGATTTGATCCAGAAATAGTCAGACTACTTCTGTGGCCACCCCCTTTTGTAAAATCAAAGGTGGCCTAAATCAAAATGCATACATTGCAGTGCTTGCCGCTGGTTCGCAACAAACACTGTTCGAATGAGATTACTCTCATTCCGGTTAGTGTACTTGACTTGGAACAAAATAGATTTGCTTGACGATCAACGACACCTTGCGGTGCCTCTCGTCAGCTGACGATCCCTTACTTGGGTTCATCATCTATTCTGATGTTGTTTCTCTCTTTACGATGTCAAACGATCAAAAGATCGTAACGTCCAGTTGGACGGCAAAACAGCCATGCTGCTTAACGGTCAAACTGTATTTTATGGTGTTGGTGGGTCGAGGAGGACTTGAACCTCCGACCTCACGCTTATCAGGCGTGCGCTCTAACCACCTGAGCTACCGACCCAACTTGGTGGAGCGTATCGGGATCGAACCGATGACCCCCTGCTTGCAAAGCAGGTGCTCTCCCAGCTGAGCTAACGCCCCTTAAGGTGCGTTCCACACAGGTGGAACAAAACTGAAGAGATATGAGGACGGCCTGGCTCTAGGTCACTTCCAAGGAAGAAGTGCCTGAATATGTCGGCTTTGTTTGCCGACTGCTAAGTGTTCCACGAGTATGAACAAGTTCATGCTGCTAGGAACATCCTTAGAAAGGAGGTGATCCAGCCGCAGGTTCCCCTACGGCTACCTTGTTACGACTTCACCCCAGTCGCTGATCCTACCGTGGCCGCCTGCCTCCCCGAAGGGTTAGCGCAGCGTCGTCGGGTAGAACCAACTCCCATGGTGTGACGGGCGGTGTGTACAAGGCCCGGGAACGTATTCACCGCGTCATGCTGTTACGCGATTACTAGCGATTCCGACTTCATGGGGTCGAGTTGCAGACCCCAATCCGAACTGAGACATCTTTTGGAGATTAACTCACTGTAGATGCCATTGTAGCACGTGTGTAGCCCAACCCGTAAGGGCCATGAGGACTTGACGTCATCCACACCTTCCTCCCGCTTATCACGGGCAGTTTCCCTAGAGTGCCCAGCCGAACTGCTGGCAACTAAGGATGTGGGTTGCGCTCGTTGCCGGACTTAACCGAACATCTCACGACACGAGCTGACGACAGCCATGCAGCACCTGTCACTTGGTCTCTTACGAGAAAACCAGATCTCTCTGGCGGTCCAAGGATGTCAAGGGTTGGTAAGGTTCTGCGCGTTGCTTCGAATTAAACCACATGCTCCACCGCTTGTGCGGGCCCCCGTCAATTCCTTTGAGTTTTAATCTTGCGACCGTACTCCCCAGGCGGAATGCTTAATCCGTTAGGTGTGACACCAAAGGGCAAGCCCCCTGACGTCTGGCATTCATCGTTTACGGTGTGGACTACCAGGGTATCTAATCCTGTTTGCTCCCCACACTTTCGTACCTCAGCGTCAGTATCGAGCCAGTGAGCCGCCTTCGCCACTGGTGTTCCTCCAAATATCTACGAATTTCACCTCTACACTTGGAATTCCACTCACCTCTCTCGAACTCTAGACTGATAGTTTTAAAGGCAGTTCCAGGGTTGAGCCCTGGGATTTCACCTCTAACTTTCCAATCCGCCTACGTACGCTTTACGCCCAGTAATTCCGAACAACGCTAACCCCCTCCGTATTACCGCGGCTGCTGGCACGGAGTTAGCCGGGGTTTCTTTACCAGATACTGTCATTATCATCTCTGGCGAAAGAGCTTTACGACCCTAAGGCCTTCGTCACTCACGCGGCATGGCTAGATCAGGCTTGCGCCCATTGTCTAAGATTCCCCACTGCTGCCTCCCGTAGGAGTCTGGGCCGTGTCTCAGTCCCAGTGTTGCTGATCATCCTCTCAAACCAGCTAAAGATCGTAGACTTGGTAGGCCATTACCCCACCAACTATCTAATCTTACGCGGGCTAATCCTTCACCGATAAATCTTTCCCCCGAAGGGCGTATACGGTATTACTCTCAGTTTCCCGAGGCTATTCCGTAGTGAAGGGTATATTCCCACGCGTTACTAACCCGTCCGCCGCTCACTCCGAAGAGTGCGCTCGACTTGCATGTGTTAGGCCTGCCGCCAGCGTTCGTTCTGAGCCAGGATCAAACTCTCAAGTTGAAAGCATCTTGCGATGCTATCCTTGACGTTCGAACCTCTGCACATCACCACTTGGCCTTACTGAAACCAAATGGCGTTTTCTCTGTTTGTTGTGCTTTCAGTTAACAAAGTTAACCAAGAGCCACTCAAACAGTGAAGCTGACACTCTATCATCGACCGAAGCCTAAGAGCGTTGATATACAGACGTCTGATCCATCGAACTGAACCAAACCGCCCACATATCTCTTCAGATATATCAATTTCAAACAGCGTAGAGACAAAAGTGACCAGATGCGCCCTAACTAAATGGCGCGCCCCGCCTCAAATACCTCAAAATTTCTTACCGCCCCCGATCCATCCCTCAGCGTCTCCGCTTCCGTCTGACCCGTCCGGCGCCCCGT
>NZ_PVTP01000025.1 GCF_003003285.1 Yoonia maritima
TCGTGCCTTTTGTTCCCGGCCGTTGAGCACCAGCCAGCGTAAAGACTTGGTGGTGCTGGCACATATAAGAGAACAGTTTGCCTTATCTCTGGGCAGTTATGGTCGCCCCAGAATGACCGAAGAATTGAAGGAGGTCGGCGTTGTCGTAGGACACCGTCGTGTTGGTCGCATCATGCGTGAGAACAGCATTTGTGTCGAAAGGTCAAAAAAATACAAGGTGACTACAGACAGCAACCACAAGTTCAATATCGCGCAAAACCTGCTGGATCGCGACTTCAATGCTGAAAAGTCAAACCAGAAATGGGCTGGCGACATCAGCTACGTGTGGACGCGTGAGGGTTGGCTGTACCTGGCTGTCATCCTTGATCTGCACTCTAGGCGCGTGATCGGTTGGGCCGTTAGCAACCGCATGAAGCGCGATCTGGCAATCCGAGCCTTGGAAATGGCGATCAATCTACGCAAACCGCCTAAAGGTTGTATCCATCACACGGATCGCGGGTCGCAATATTGCTCACATGACTACCAGAAGATCCTGCGTAGGCATGGGTTCAAAGTATCGATGTCTGGGAAAGGGAATTGTTTTGACAACGCCGCAGTTGAGACGTTCTTCAAGACGATTAAGGCGGAGCTGATCTGGCGGCAATCTTGGACCACCCGACGCACCGCTGAATTGGCAATCTTCAACTACATAAATGGCTTCTATAACGCCCGCAGAAAACACTCAGCACTCGGCTGGAAAAGTCCCTTGGCTTTCGAACGAAAGGCCGCATAAATGAGTAATCGGAGCGGAACAATAGCGGGACAGGTCCATTGTGGAACAGGATTTTTTAGCGGACGCCTCGCATCTCGGAGGAATTCGTCTGTTCGTTTTAGTCCCATAGCTCGTCTCCTGTGGTCCAGTAAATGTTATCAAAGGAGCGGCATCAAACCGTGAGAGATCCAAACAAATTTACCGTGTAAGGTGCAACGATTTTGAGAGCTCTTAAAGTAAAATATCGAGTAAGGCCATAGGAACATAGTCAAAATATCTTAAACTTAGGGATTGGACAGTGTCTGTTTTCCTGCTCAAATGCATCAGCAAAATCTGGTAGGTACTATGAAAGCGATTATACATATTGGGACACCAAAAACAGGGACTACAAGCGCTCAGTCATGGCTTTCTCAAAACAGACAAAATCTGCAAAACAATGGGGTTTTTTATCCATCCTCTTTAGGGGAACATCATCACATTCGTTTAGCTACGGCGTGTAGGTTGGCAAACCGACCTGAACGTGGCTTTAAACTTTTTAACATTAAAAATGAAAGTGATCACAAAAGTTTCAGTCAAGAGACCTTTTATAACTTTGAGAAGGAAATTGAAAATGTGCCACAATCCAATACTTGTTTAATTTCCAGTGAATGGCTCTACAATCGACTAGATTTACCCGAAGAAATACGAGCACTGAGAACGTTTCTCGACAACTTTTTTGACGAGTTCAAGATCGTTATTTGGCTGCGTCCTCAGGTCGACTACATCGTTTCCATGGCTTCAACGATTTCAAGAACAGGGGCCGTATTCAACAGGAAGCGGTTAGAAGCGCTGCGCACCTCACCTGAACTTCAATACGATACCATCCTTTCTCGATGGGAAAAAGAGATGGGTAAGCAGAACGTCACCGTCTTACCATACAAACGAGAAAAAAATGTTATAAAAAAGCTCCTTACGTTTTCGGGATCATCCATGGAGCCAGATGCTCGGCCTACTCGAGAAAACTCGAGATTGTCCCTTAACTTGATACACCTCGGCAATCAAATTCGTTTGCCTCACGCAAATAGAGTGTTTGATCCGGGTTGGGATCGGCGGAAATATTTCGAAAATATTGAAAGCACTAACCCTCTTAAAATTTCACGCGCCTTTGCGGAAACCATAAACGCAGGGTTTGCGAACCAAAACAGTGCAGTAGTAGACCGGCATGAAGCTATATGTCTAAATGATCTAGACCCTGAGTGGAAAAAATACGGAGATACAGGAAATCTAGACAGATTAGGTGAAACAGCACCATTCTCATCTGAGTTAACACAACTTGTGCGCCTAATGAACGCTGACCTCCAAATCCAACGCGCGCTAACAGAAATAGCAGAAGCTGAGATATCCATATTACGTGGTGAAGACGGTTTCAGGAGGTTAGCCCAAGCCGAAAGATATATAAATTCAGTGAACGATAATTGTTATCTCTCTGAACGATTAGTTGCAGCGCGCAAAAAACTACGCCGTTTAAAGGGTAATCTCTGAATAGCCCCTAGTATTGTAGACGCTTTCTTCCCTAATTTTGAGGCAAGGAGGCTGTTATGAGGAAGCCAAATTTCAGTGAAGATTTCAAGCGT
>NZ_PVTP01000026.1 GCF_003003285.1 Yoonia maritima
AATGCGTACACGTGCCGCGGTCGCTGTTGCAGCTGGCAAGCCACTTGAAGTGATGGAAGTGAACCTCGAAGGGCCGCGTGCCGGTGAGGTTTTGATCGAGGTGAAGGCGACTGGCCTGTGTCACACCGACGAATTTACCCGCTCAGGCGACGATCCCGAAGGTATCTTTCCAGCGATCTTGGGTCACGAAGGTGCTGGCGTTGTGATCGAGGTCGGCGAGGGCGTCACAACACTTGAGGTCGGCGATCACGTGATCCCGCTTTACACTCCGGAATGTCGCGAATGCGAATATTGTCTGAACCCAAAAACGAACCTATGCCAAAAGATCCGCAGCACCCAAGGTGCGGGTCTGTTGCCTGATGGATCGACCCGGTTTTCGATGCTCGATGGCACGCCGATCCACCACTACATGGGCTGTTCGACCTTCGCGAACCACACGGTTGTGCCGGAAATCGCGTTGGCGAAGGTCCGCAAAGACGCCCCGTTTGATAAGATTTGCTACATCGGTTGCGGCGTCACCACCGGCATCGGCGCAGTGATCAATACCGCCAAGGTCGAGATCGGCAGCCGCGCGATTGTGTTCGGTCTGGGCGGTATTGGCTTGAACGTGCTGCAAGGCCTGCGCCTTGCTGGGGCGGATCAGATTGTTGGCGTCGACATGAACGACGGCAAGGCAGAAATGGGTCGCCACTTTGGCATGACTGATTTCGTGAACCCATCAAAAGTCGAAGGCGATCTGGTCGCGCATCTGGTCGAACTGACCGGCGGCGGCGCGGATTACACGTTTGATGCAACGGGCAACGTGGGTGTGATGCGCACGGCGCTTGAGGCTGCGCACAAAGGTTGGGGCGAAAGCATCATCATTGGCGTGGCACCTGCCGGGGCCGAGATTTCAACCCGCCCATTCCAACTGGTCACAGGCCGCAGCTGGCGCGGCACCGCGTTCGGCGGCGCACGCGGCCGGACCGACGTGCCAAAGATCGTCGACTGGTACATGAACGGCAAAATCGAAATCGACCCAATGATCACCCACAAGCTCAAGCTCGAAGACATCAACAAAGGCTTCGACCTGATGCACGAAGGAAAATCAATTCGCGCTGTCGTGGAATACT